>JANQLU010000047.1 GCA_028280445.1 Pirellulaceae bacterium
GAAACCGCAACCACTGGCTGGGGCCAGTGCCACCCAATCGACCACCCAAACTTAAGAAACCAACGACGCAACAACGAAAATTGCTCAAAAACCGGGAAGCTATTTCGTTACCAGCGCCCGGGTACCACTGGCTTCGCCAGTGCATTGCAAATGCAACGTTTATTTCAATCAATGACATTGTCTTGCAACGATTGGGACGCCCTTCACTGGCAAAGCCAGTGCCACCCGGTTTATCATTGGCCGGTGGGAACCGGCCCTACCGCGTCACTCGATTCGACATCGATGTGCGTCGCGCAACACAACACAATTTTCTGCGTTGTCGATCAAGCGTTGCACATCGGATTCGTCGCTGACGTACCCTAACCCGAGATCTTCGACTGTTTCAGCGTTCAATCGACTCAACAAATGCAATGGGCGGCGTCCGACGGTATCGACCAAAGGTTGGTAGTCCGATGAAATGATGCTTTCTTGCTGTGGTGAAAGAGCGTTGCGTAATTTTCGATTTGGTTTTTCGCGAGATTCCGTTAATACGACAATCGGGCACGACTCAGAAATTTGAACTGCCGAATCAACCGCACGGGTAATTGAGAACCAGTTTTGTTCGTCGCGATCCCCTTCGATAGTTGCGATCACGAGATCGGGCTCCGCACCTTTGTGAATTTTCCAGATCTTTTGCAACTGTTTCTGCCGCTCCATTCCAACCGCTTTTCGATTTCCAGCCAGAATGTTATTGATTTGCCGACCCGGCCCCACAATAACTTCGCAGATAAAGAAAATCCCCAACTGATCGTGGACTTCGTCCGCGTCAAACCGAGCATTATCTGATTTTGCATTCGATTCCGCAAATCGCTCGCGGAAACAATAATCTTTGACTAACCCATCACCTTGTTCACTGCTTGGCGACCATTGGTCGTTTCGCAAAACCGGAATCACCATGTCTGCATCAAACAAATCACGACTGACGTAAACCGGGTTTCCTTCGCGATCGGGTGCTAGAAACGCCAGGTTGTTTGGGTCGTCGTTTCGCTGATAAGTAATTCGCACACTGTCGAGCAACCGCTGCCAAGTCGGCTCGTCATCACCGCCGGAGATTTCGATGTAATCACGACTGGGCAACACAATGGAGATGTCGTCGAGTTCGATTTGGTTGGCCGTCAAATAATCGACCAGGCAGCACAAGATTTCCGAAATCTGGGGAATCTGTCGTGAAACAGCAATGGCAATATGATCGCCCGGCACCACCGCTTCGCATAGTCGAGGAAAATCCGATGGCGAATCCAATGCGGCAAGCAATTGTTGGCTTACGTCAGGCAATGTCATCGCAGATTGATTTGGGAGTATTTTACATTGTGCCCCAATATTTAATTTTTCAATCATCATAAGAGCAGTTCCAAATACTCGTTCGATCACTTGCCGGTTTCCGCCGCGCCGTTTTCAATCAACGGATTGGCGCCGACGTAGCCAATCCTATCCAAACGCCTCGTTGAGCTCATCGATCACTTTCCGTTCAACATCCGAAACTTTGTTGCCGAATCCGAGAAACCCACCGGCTGCTTCGGCAACATCGGTGGCACGTTTGACGACGGAATTTTTGAGTTGCCCCAAAGCTTCCGCATCCAGAGTCGACTTAAGTGCAGCCACATACTGCTTCCAAGTCGCAAACAAATCGTCAGAAGGTTGCTCTTCTAGCCAACCCTTAATAACCGCATAGCTTTCCGAATCACTAGAAATTCCTCCTTCGATTGCCGCTTTTAATACCGCAGCCGATTCAGCCGCTTCCATTTTCCTATCTGCCCAGGCCACAACAACCAGAGGAATCAGCCCGACTGCTGCGATTGTTTCGGCATTGACACCGGAAGCCAGCAAAGCATCAATCACGCTGTCGTCTTCGATACCACTCGACGATTTTAACTCTGTGCGTTCTTGGTCAGCCGAGATTTTTTCACGCATCGCAGCTAACAATTCCTTGTCACGTTGCTTGAAAAACAGGTTTTCCAGAGCCTCGCCTCGATCGTGTAGTGCATCGGTCATTAAATCGAATCCTTTTGCGGTTGTAGGTGTAAAGTTGATTACTCAAAACATGGATTTTCGCCGTAGTTTCATGCTATGAAAGCGACCACTACTTGAGAAGGGGGACCCTGAAAACCGCACCCCATTGTGCGATACTAAATCACAGGTCCCAACCAATTTTTTGAGTTCATCTGAAATCAGAAAGTATTGCGAATGCCACGACGAACAAACCACCTGATACTCACAGTAGGCTTTCTGGCCGTTGCTCTATTATGTCATTCTCTCAGTGCCGACTCGGCTGTCAACTTGCAACAGCAGACACATCGTCTCCATCTCTGGATGGGCATGACCCCACAGGCGCAGGCCTGGCGGAATTATTTGAAAATGCCGTTGCTGGAATCTCAATTGGTGTTGGGAAATTCGGCCGATATCAACCATTTGAAAACCGTCGCCAAACAGTTCAACAGCGGTGCACCGGGACTCGATCATCCGATATTTGCGGCGGTCGCCAAAGCGCTAAACCTGCACATCAGCAACCTGGAAAAAATCCAGGGCCTCGAACTCAGTACAGCGTTTGCCAACGCCAAATTTCGAACGATCGATGAAAATGTCGTTGGTCCCATTCGCCAACATGCGCTCAATGAGCTCGGTTTGATGGCACGTTACTATCGTGCAACCATGACCGCCGAACAAGCTGATGCCGCGCTGAAGGCGTTGGGTGCCGAGAATTTGCAACAGCTAATTGCCACGAAATTCGATAAACTTGCTCAACGTGAACTTGTCGCGTATTTTCGAAGAGTTAGCACGGCTGTTCGAAAATTTCGCGGTACGGGAAGCGTGGGTCGCAACGACGCCTATTTTCCGCCAGCAAGCGAGGCCGTCGAACGTTACCGATTGATCGTCCAAGCGTTTGGCCGTTCGAGTCGCCTCAAAACCAATTTTTCAAAAGACTTGGAAAGTTTGAAATCCAATGTTGAAAAATTGCCAAAAGACCGAACACTGGCAATGGTTGTCGGTCAACAACTTCGAGCTTTCGAAGGCGCAGGACAAATTCCGGAATTAATCACGTTGGTCAAATCCAAATTCGGCCAACCCAACGCTTACGTTGCCGTCTCAGAAGAGCTCGCCAACCAGTTCGCTTCGTTACCTGTCAATCAAAGCCAAATGGTCAGTGAAACCATTTTGGGCCGATTGATCAAAGGCGTTGCCACCACTTACGGCAATGTCACCGTCGATTTTGTCGATCATCCAACCCAAGCCCACGTCAGCCTCCGGCTTCGCGGAATGATCGATACGGATAGTTACACGCGGGAAGGTCCAATTACCGCGTTTTCGAAATCAAATGCCGAAGTCGAAGCACGACGCAGTGTTTTAGCAGATCTGGGCGGTATCCAAGTTTTTGACTCCTACGTCGCCGCATCGCTGAATTCTCGATTTTGTGGTACCGACTGTATCCGATTGGTCGATCGAATCGCTGAAAGGCAATTTTTGAAGGATAAAGACGCTTTTGAAAAAGTCGGAGCGTACAAATCCGAGGAAAGACTCAAACGAGAGTTTGATAAACAGACGGATGATGTGCTCCGAGACGCGCAACCGCAACTGGCAAAAGCTCGTCAAAAATTTGCCAAACGCCTGGCCGATGAACAATCGAAAATCCAGCAAGATTTGATGGATGCCAAACTTCAATCGCATGCGGGACGCTATCGATTGCTGGAACCTCGATTCCACGTTCGCACAACGAACACTCATTTGCAAGTCGTCGCGTTTGCTGCCGACCACGATCAATTGACGGCTTTTTCAAAACCACCTGCCGTGAAATCCAAAGCGGCGATTACATTGCAACTCCATGAATCATTTTTCTCGAATGTCGCATCGTATGTTTTCAAAGGTGACACTTACCAAAGCGTTGAAATTCCTCAGCTTGTCAAAACGTTGGCTCCAAACGCTGATCCGGTCGAATTGAATGAAAAAGATCGTTTCAGCATCACATTCGATCAAAGCCGCCCGATTCAATTCCGCTACAACGAAGGCAAGTTCGAGATCGTCGTGGCAGCGAGCCGCTTTATCAACAACGGTCAACGCTACAACACGCCCATTTTGATCGTGCAAAAATTCAATATCGAACGAACGAGCAATCGCGTTTCGTTCATCGGTGACGGTTTGCCAAGTGTCAAATTCCGTGAACCAGGTCGAAAAGACGCAGCTGAAACCGGTTTTCGCCGCCTGTTGGAAACGCGGATTCATGAAGCGATCGAAAAATCAGGCCAAGAGACGCCGCAAATTGATTTACCGCCCAACCTGATCCCCAGCGAATTAGTTGCCAAAATGAAAGATCCATCGCTGGTCAATGGATTGCAATTGGCTGAATTCGATGTTTCCGAGGGATGGTGGACACTTGGCTACAACATTGACCAGGCGACGATCGAGCGTTTGAAAGCCCAACAAAGACAACGGCAACAATCGGGCAACAAATCTGGAATTCCGTTTGAAATCAATCCACGGTTTGACGATATCACCGGCAAACGATATCAGCTCAACGACAACGGCCAGTCCGTTGTTCCAACACGATCGACAACGATGCCAGCGCGCAACACTTCGGCACGTCAGCCCGGCATCACGATCAATGATCACGGAGTATTTCAGTCGGTCCCGCGAAATATCCAATCACCGACTCGACAGCGAAATCGCTAATCGGCGGCTAATCGCTGCCACAATCGATACGATCGACACGGTCGAATTCCGAGTTCGTCGTTTATTTTGTTATTGACGCCATACCAATTTGACTGATCCACAAACTCGATGAATGATCGTATGCCGTTGAATTTCGTGTGCCCGCGTCTTTCAGATTTGTAATCCCTTTTCTCCTTTCGATTGCAATAAAAAAGGACTGACCGCAACATGTTCGCAGACACATTACCCGAGGGTGATCCCCAGATTCAACCGGTCTTTGTTCAATCTCGCGAAAAAATCTTCCTGGTCGACGACGACGAAACTCACTTGGAAATTTTACGTCACGGACTTGAATTTCAGGGCTTTGAAGTTGTCACTCAGACTTGCGGCAAAGACTTGCTCGACAAAATCATCGCTTACAAACCTGACACGGTCATTCTCGACATCTATTTGCCCGACGCCAACGGATTGGAAATCTGTCAAGAGTTGATGGACCATCCGACCACCGCCATGATTCCAGTCATCATTCTCAGCGGCTCGATCGAAAAATCAGTCGTTCGTCAGGCGCGGTCAGCTGGTTGCCGTTATTTTTTAAGCAAACCGTTTGACCCCAACGCGATTTTGATCATGATCCGCCAAGCGATCGACGAGTGCCGACTGCGTTGAGCGTATTGGCATGATTATGGTGGTACATTTCGTAAAGACGATTGATTTTTTCCGGCTCTCCGATGATCGTCAATTGATCACCCTCTAATAATCGCGTGTTTCCGCGCGGCACAAAAGTCTCCGCACCGCGGCGGACAATTGCGACGAGAGTTCCGCCAGGCAATTCGACATCCAAAATTTCCTGATCAATGAATACATGGCTGGCGTCGTCGCGTTTAACAGAAACCGAAACATATCGTTCATTGCGCAGCAACGATTCCTTGAGTTTTTGATCATTCGATGCATCGAGCCAGGATGACATGAAATCGGGATTTTCCACATGCGCAGCAATGTGAGCGAGCAGCCGCAAATGCTGCCCAGGATTTTTCTCCGGGCTAATCAAAAAAAAGACTGCCCGTACTGATTCTTCGGGAGCGTGCCGGTCGCCAAAATCATCCAGATGCTCAATCGAAACTCCGTCTTGACTACGCACTAAAACCATTTCAGGTTGTTCGACGTTGTCGGTTCTCAAATGAATCACGGCACTGCCGTGTGCCATGGCGGTCATCCCCAACTGAGAACACCGTTGAAATCCTTCGCTAATGTGCTCGGCAGAATCAGAAATATTTTTGGCAAATTCGGATGCCGCGGATCGAATGGCCACGTTAAATGCATCCCCATTGTTCAATTCGACGACCGGGGCTCGCGCGACGATGTCGTCAAAGGGATCACTGGGGCGGAGACCTTTTTCAATCATGATTATGCGCAATTCTTCATCGAGCGGGGCGTGGTACCGTTCGCCAAGCCGCTTGAATACGTGGAAAATCGCTCCTTCGCGAGTAACCCGTTTTGAGCCATAACGGAAATACCACACCGCTGCCAACGCGATCATCGAACTGCTGAACAAAATGGGTGACCAACCCATTTGGGAAATAAAAACCAGCGGCAGGATCATCCCGATAATCTGCGTCCATGGATAAAACGGTGAGCGAAAACTGGGATCATAAGAATCAATCCTGCTTTCGCGCATCGCGACCACGGCGAAACAAAGCATTGCAAACATCATCAACTGAAATGCGCTCGCCAGTTTCGCGATTTCTTTCACGGGGACAAACAGCAGCAGCAATACAATGATTCCCGTTGTCAACGTTACGCCAACAAATGGGATGCCCCGATTGCTGATCCTGCCAAAAACCTTCGGCATCAAATTGTCACGGCTCATCGCCAACGGATATCGCGATGAACTTAAAATTCCGGCGTTGCCAACCGAGAAAAACGCCAGGATCGCAGCAATCGTAATGACGATTTTACCAACATGGCCAAAGGCCAATTCCGCAGTGTGTGCCGCAGGTGCATAGTAAATTTTGCCAGCGGATTGATCTGTCAGTTTATCGCCGAGCACGCCGACCATCATCATCGTGCCCAAGGCATAGATGACAATTGCGGTAATCATCGAAAGCAAAACTGCATAGGGCAGCGTTTTTTCGGGATTCTTGATTTCCTCAGAAACACTGGCAACATTGGTGACGCCAACATAGCTGATATAAACCAGTCCCGACGTTGCAATCAACGTGGCCCAATCCGACGTAACATCGCTAGAGAAATTTTGGAAATTCGACCATTCAACTTTGACGATTCCCGTCAAAAAGACCAACAACAACATCAGCAGACCGGAAACGAGCAGCAGTTGAAATTTGCCTGCCCCTTTTGAACCAGCCAGGTTCAGCATCCCAAAAGCAAACGCCAGCCCGACGGCCAACGGAATAATCTGGATGTTGGGAAAAAACAATGACAGATAGGCTCCCATGCCAATCAAGGCGAACGCTGTCTTGAGCACCAATGAAATCCAGGTCCCAATGCCACCAATCGTACCCGCCAACGGTCCGAGGCTGCGATCGAGAAAATAGTATGACCCGCCAGCTTTAGGCATCGCCGTTGCCAACTCGATAATG
This sequence comes from Pirellulaceae bacterium, assembly GCA_028280445.1. Taxonomy (GTDB): domain Bacteria; phylum Planctomycetota; class Planctomycetia; order Pirellulales; family Pirellulaceae; genus JANQLU01. The sequence continues at coordinate 7,278 of JANQLU010000047.1, forward strand.
CTCAACGTGGCGGGAATCAATGGCAGCGCGGCAACGACATAGGCCAAAACGACGGCAGAGCCCGCTTTTGTAGCAGCGATACCGGGCAATAGAAAAAATCCGGCACTTAAAGTTGAGCCGGTCGCTAGCGCATAAACGCTAAAAAACCCCAGCTCTTTTTGCAGTCCAGTTTTTTTGGTGTTGGATGCGTTGGACAATTCAGTAACGCGTCAATAAAGGATATCAAAAGTACCGAACCAGAATACAGAGATTCTAGTCAATTGAGCCTCGCTATCAACAATTTTTGCGTTACAAATTTACGGTGAGAAAACGGGAAGATAATTGTTGGGCATTTGCAGGATAATACAGGCCATGGCAGCCCCAAATTCGGCTCCCCCTTCGCCAGACCACGAACCGTCGCTGGCCTGATTTTTGACCAATTCGTCACGAATGGCAGGATACCATTTGTTCCAGTACTCGCCGCCTGCATGCCACATGGCCTGAACCGCATAATAATTGGAGTAAAAATAGTGCCCCGACATTCCTCGTGAGCTGTTGGGAGGTGTTTTCATCAAATACTTGAGCGCTTTTTTGACTTGGTCCGTGTCGTAGATTCCGGCACTGTACAGAGATGTTACTCCAGCTGCTGTCATGGCAAATGTCGAATGGCCACTCCGTTGTGTATATCGAAAACTGCCGTTTGAATTTTGGCTTTTCTTGACGTAGTCGATACATTTTTTTCGAACTTCGTCCGGTACTTTGATCCCGGCGTCCCGTGCTGCCCGCAGTCCCATGATTTGACAGACGGTGATCGACAAATCGGCGTCGCTTTTAACCGGCTGATACCGCCAACCACCTGCCGCATTCTGGCACTTGCAAGTCAATTTAACCGCGGCACGAAGTTTTTTGCCGACCTGGGATTTCATCGTCATCCCGTATACTTCGGCCAAAAACAACATGGCAAATCCGTGTCCATACATGTTTTCGTGAACACGATTGTCTTTCAAAGCGATATATCCCGAGTCGCGTACGTTCGCCAAAATATAGTCGATACAACGATTGACGTATTTCCCGTACCGACCTTCGTTCGGTGCGTTGCCGCCACACATAAATGCCAATCCGGAAAGTGAACAAGTGGCAACACCACAACTGTATCCACTCAAGCCAAACGCGCCTTTATTGCGTCCAGTCTTGATTTGCCGACGCGCCAGAAATGCTAATCCACGATCGATCGCTTTTTGAGCTTTGGGGGTAATCAATTCGGCAGGAGATTTTTCATTCGCAGACGTTTTTCGATCGCCCAATAGCACTGAGGGCGTTGCCGCCGAAAGCCCCAAAGCCAACGATCCACCAGCAACCGTTCCAAAAAAATTGCGACGATCCATGTTAATTATCCATCTACCTTGTTTCTAACTATTACGCTCTGCAAACTGCTTTTATTTTATCTTAGCAAACAATTCCAGATGTTTTTGACGCAATTTGGACGCTTGTCAGTGAAATTCGTTCCAAATTCGCGAATTATTTCGTTTTTTGACAGATTGCTTGAATTTATGCTCAATTCAGAATCAAATGAAATTCAACCGCTCATTCACCTTTAAAACCAAAGATTCGACATGCAAATCAGCCACTATTTTCGATTTTTGATTCTTCTGTTTGTTGCATTCCAGTGGACCTCGGCCATTGTTGGTCAGGAAACAAAAAAACCAAACATCCTGTTCATTTTCGCTGACGATCAATGCTATGAAACGGTCAGAGCGTTTGGACACGAAAAAATTGAAACGCCGTCGCTCGACCAACTTGCCCGAAACGGAACGACATTCACCCACTGTTTTAATATGGGATCCTGGAGCGGTGCTGTGTGTGTGGCCAGTCGAATGATGTTGAACTCAGGCCGATTTGTCTGGCGCGCCCAACGCGTTTACAAAACCAGCGAAGCCGAACGACAAGCTGGGCGATGGTGGAGCGAACATATGAAAGCGGGGGGCTACAAAACTTATTTCACTGGCAAATGGCATTGTCGCGCAAAGGCCGCATTGTCATTTGATGTGGCGAAAAACGTGCGCGGTGGAATGCCGAATCAAACCCCCGAAGGATACAGTCGCCCCAAGGCGGATAAGTCAGATCCCTGGTCACCGTACGACCCCAAATTCGGAGGCTTTTGGAAAGGCGGCAAGCATTGGAGCGAAGTCGTCGCCGACGATGCCTTGGAATTTTTGGATAATTCCAAATCCGAGGACAAGCCGTTTTTCATGTACATCGCTTTCAATGCACCACACGATCCGCGGCAAAGTCCAAAAGAATACGTCGACAAATACCCCGTCGACAAAATAGAAATGCCCAAAAATTTTCTTACCCTGTATCCGTACAAAGACAAAATTGGTTGCGGAAAAAATCTGCGCGACGAAAAACTTGCCATCTTTCCGCGGACCGAGCATGCGGTCAAAGTAAATCGTCAAGAATATTTCGCGATCATCAGCCACATGGATACGCAAATTGGCCGGATTCTTAAAAAACTTGAGCAGACCGGACAACGTGAAAACACTTGGATATTTTTTACCGCCGACCACGGTTTGGCATGTGGACAACACGGGTTGATGGGCAAACAAAATTTATATGACCACAGTGTTCGCGTGCCGTTTATGGTGGCTGGACCAGGTGTTGCCAAAAACAAAAAAATCAATGGCTCGATCTATTTGCAAGACGTGATGCCAACAACTTTGGAAATCGCCAAAGTGAAGAAGCCCAAACATGTCGAGTTCAATAGCATTTTGCCAATGTTGGCAGGAAAGAAGAGTCCGTATTCGTCAATCTACGGCGCCTACCTCAAACTGCAGCGCAGCATCCGAACTGACAAACACAAACTCATTTTGTATCCACAAGCTGGTGTGGCACGGCTGTATGATGTGCAAAACGATCCGCATGAAATGAACGATCTGGCCGCAAAACCAGAGTCAAAACCTGTCATCAAAAAACTGTTTGCCAAATTGTTGGAGCAACAAAAAATGTTAGAGGATGATTTGGATTTGAAAGCGGTGTTTAAGTTTTAATTGTTTTCAGGAGGGCGAGGCTCCTGCCGAGCCACGGCGCATTGTTTTGCATCGATTTGGGTGCCACTGGCCCCAGCCAGTGATTTCACTTGACATCTTGCAAAACAATTTAGTACCAAACTTTGGCTAAGCTCATAAACATGGCTCATTGCATTTTTCACTGGCAAAGCCAGTGGCACCCTCCGTGCTTCGTACCGGCGGCTAGCGCTTTGCCGCTTACGGGTTGCGGTAGCCCGCGGTTCGGCAGGAGCCTCGCCCTCCCGAACCTCGTCCCTCGTCCCTCACTTAATACGTTTGATAATGTGCCAGCCGTACTTACTTTTTTTGGCATCGTAGACGGCCAAGCCGACCTGTCCAACTTTGAGTGGAAAACCGACATCGCCAAATGCGGGTACCATGCCTGCTCGTTCATAGATTCGTTTCGCCCGATTACCTTTCACACCAAAATTAGCCATTTGATAAATTCCGGGGTGAGAATCGTCAGTGTTTTCTTTGACCAATTTGTCGAAATCAGCACCTTTCTTTTTTGCTTCTTCAAGCAGTTTTTTGGCCAACGCTTCCGCTTCCTTTTTCGTACGAGTAATTCGTTTACCTGGCACCGAGCCTTGGAACCCGATCAAAATATGCTGAACCGTAATGTAATTGGGCTCTTTTTGTTTTTTGGAATCTTTGTCCTGCGAACCTTTCTTCGTTTGCACTTTGGATTTCGAGCCGGAGGCTTTGGTTTTTCCTTGTCCATGGACTTCGGAGACACAAAATAGACAGGCTAAGAGAGCTGGTAAAACAAGGCCAATACTTCTACGAACGGATCGGTTGCTATTCATCATCATGGAACTCGACAGTTATCTAAGTTGGAGAAATTCCGGGACAGCGACAATTATCCGCTTTTGGGTCGATATTTTAAGCCCGAAACGGCTGTTTTCTGTCTTTTTGACACCTTCTGGGAACTTGCTGCGAAACACCTGGCTCAAAACCACTGAATAAAACGCATTTTTATCAGAGCGAAAGTTTCTGAAGATATGTTGTTGGGTCCGCTCGATCGCAAGAAATGCGGTTGTTCGGCATCCTGTTAGACAAAGAAACTGCAACCATTATGGCGAGGGGAAAAATGACTGGATTTCGTTGGACAAAATTGTTGGTACTCCAAAACGTGTCCCTGTGTTTGATTCTGATCGGCATCGGTACTCAGGTTTCGGGGCAATCGCCGTTCTATACGCCCTACTACAACAACCTCAATTATTCATATGGTTCGTCCTACAATTACAACAATCAGCGATTGGTGTGGAACGACCGCAATCTGCAAAAAAAACTGGACCTGACTCGTACCCAGCGTCGCGATTTGTCGGAAATCAAAATTGACTACGAAGACGCTATCGAAGACTTGCAACAGGAAGCCAAAAAGTTGTCAGCAAAGCGCTATACGCGTAAAGAGAACGGTGGCTATACGCTCAATAAAGAGGTGCAGGATCAAATCACTCAAATTAACGCCCAGATGAAAGAAGTCACCAATGAATTCGTCGCCAAAGCCGATAAAATCCTGCTGCCTCATCAGCGCGAAACACAGAAACAAATTCGATTTTCACAAGTCATCGCACCGGGCTTCATCAAACAACTGACATCTGGCGCGCTCGATTCACACCTGGATATCTCGCCCGCCCAAAAAAAACAACTCAAAAAACTCAAGAAAGAGCTGGATACCAAAATGAGAGAATCCATCGCCAAATTGATGGATGAAATCAAAGAAGAATTGGTTGACGAACTCGATCCGGCTCAACGACGGCGAGCGCGAGAAATTCTCAAAGAATATGAATATCGCAACAATCCCGCTTCGTTTTCAATCCTTCAGTACGAATCCTATTTCTTCAAGAAAAAGAAATCTGGCAAACGTTGATTTGTCGCTTGAGTTGACCAAGGTAGCATTGATCAAATCGGGAAGCTGTGAGTTTGAGCTGAGCGGCAAGGCGCTCATATTTAATCAACACTATCTAGCATCGGCGTGCACTAAGGCCACTGAAAACAATTGGTCGAGGCCCGGTTCAAATTCCGCGCCTCGCTGGATTGAACGGCAAAGTTTTGTTTTGGTGCTAAAACGAATGCCAAGTAGGGCCGGTTCCCACCGGCCATTTTCTGCCGGGGGAATCCAACAAAAATTGTTAGGTTGAATCTTACGAGCACGAAGCGCCAGCGAGTGGTTTTGTGCGGTCAAACCACTCGCTGGCGCTTCGTGCTCGTATCAATCGCAACCGGCCCAGCAGCTGCGACTCAAAAAAAGCCGACTACCGCCTAGCGAAACGCTTTGACTTTGCAAGAATAAAGTCAATTCTCAACGATCACGCGTCAGCCCAGTAGAAACGGATTGATTACATGTCGACTTCGACCACATCGATTGAACTTACTTCGATTAACACCATACGCACCTTGGCCATGGACGCCGTCCAAAAAGCCAACAGTGGTCATCCTGGAACTCCGATGGCTTTGGCTCCCACGGCCTACACCTTGATGACCCGGCATCTAAAATACGACCCCAATCACCCCAACTGGATCGGGCGCGATCGGTTTGTTTTGTCTTGCGGACACGCATCGATGTTGCAGTACAGCATGATTCACCTGGGTGGCATCAAAAAAATCGGCGACGATGGCAAACCGACCTTCGATCCTGCCATTTCTTTGGACGACATCAAAAATTTTCGTCAATTCCATTCGCCCTGTGCCGGACATCCGGAATTTGGTTTTGCTGCGGGTATTGAAACGACGACTGGACCGTTGGGACAGGGAGTTGCCAACAGTGTGGGAATGGCAATCGCATCGAAGTTCTTGTCTTCACGATTCGACGCGGATTCCATTGGCACATTTGACTACAACGTTTACGCGTTGTGCAGCGACGGAGATTTGATGGAAGGCATCGGTTGCGAAGCGGCGTCGGTCGCGGGACATCTGAAATTGGACAACCTGTGCTGGATTTATGATGACAATCATATCACGATCGAGGGGCATACGGATCTGGCTTACACCGAGGATGTCGCTGCCAAATTCGAAGCGTTAGGTTGGAATTGTTTGACGATCGACGACGCTAACGATATCGAAGCCATCGACGCCGCGTTGACCGAATTCAAATTAACTCAAAACGCGCCGACGTTGATTATTTTGAAAAGCATCATCGGTTACGGGGCTCCCAACAAGCAAGACACGCACGACGCCCACGGCGCGCCGCTGGGAGCGGACGAAATTGCCGCCACGAAACAGTACTATGGATGGCCTGCCGAAGATTTTCTCGTTCCAACCGAGGTACTCGAACATTTCGAAGAGACGTTTGGCAAAAGCGGTGCCGAGTCGTTTGACCAATGGAGCTCTCAGGTGACGGCCGAACAAACGCGTCTCATCGATCAGCTGCAATCTAAAACACTCCCGGAAAATTGGGATGCCGATATTCCAGAATTTCCAGCTGACGCAAAAGGGATGGCGACGCGCGGTTCGTCTGGCAAAGTTCTCAATGCCATTGGGCCTCAGATTCCCTGGATGATCGGCGGCTCGGCAGATTTAGCCGGTTCGAACAAATCGAATTTGACCGCCGAGGAAAGCTTTTTGCCCGGACAATATTCGGGGCGAAACATGCACTTTGGCGTCCGCGAACATTCGATGACGGCGATTTGCAACGGGATGTCGTTGGCTGGCCTGCGAGCTTATGGAGCCACATTTTTTGTCTTCACCGACTACATGCGGCCTGCGATCCGATTGGCGGCGCTGATGAAACAAAACGTGTTTTACATTTTGACCCATGACTCCATCGGTTTGGGAGAAGACGGGCCAACCCATCAACCAATCGAACACTTGGCCGCCTGTCGCGCGATCCCCGGATTGGCCGTCATTCGTCCCGCCGATGCTAACGAAGTGGCAATGGCTTACCGCTCGGCATTGGCGTCGACCGATCGACCGACTGCGTTAGTGCTGACTCGTCAAAACGTCCCTACACTCGACCGTTCCATTTACGCACCGGCCTCTGGGGCACTTCGCGGCGGCTACGTCTTGAAAGACGCCGACAATGCACAAGTGGTAATCATCGGAACGGGTAGCGAAATTGAAATTGCATTGGCAGCTGCCGAACAACTCGAATCACAAGGCATTGCAACCCGCGTAGTCAGCATGCCTTGTTGCGAAATTTTTGACGAGCAAGACGCAGCGTATCGCGACAGCGTGTTGCCGCCACAAATCACAGCGCGAGTTGCCGTCGAAGCGGGTATTCGTCAGGGATGGGACAAATACATCGGCCACACCGGCGGTTTTGTTGGCATGGAATCCTTTGGTGAGTCAGCACCGTTTGAAGAACTCTATCAGCATTTTGGCATCACGGCCGAAGCCGTTGTTGCCAAGGCAAAACGTGTGCTGAATTCATAGTTAGATGTGGTTGCGATTAGTTGTTCGGGAGGGCGAGGCTCCTGCCGAGCCACGGGCAAAGCCACCCGTGAGCGGGCAAGACCCTAGCCGCCGGTACGAAGCACAGAGAGTGCCACTGGCTTTGCCAGTGCAAAAGCAATGAGCCATGTTTATGAGCTTAGCCAAAGCTTGGTATTAAATCGTTTTGCAAGATGTCAAGCGAAATCACTGGCTGGGGCCAGTGACACCCAAATCGATGCAAAACAACGCGCCGTGGCTCGGCAGGAGCCTCGCCCTCCCGGTACACGTCTAAAGCTTTTTCAATAACGTCCGAGCACGTTGAACTTCGGTACTGGCCCACTCTTGATCGGCATAAAGTTTTACGATGGCCTTGCAAATCGCACGTGATTTTGGCCGATCGGCGTTTTGCAACATCGAAGCCTCGGAAAACGCTTCTCGAATCGTTGGCAAATATGCACTTTTTTGCTTGCTCGCGTCCAACTCAAACTTGACCAAAAAATGCTCCGCATGTTTCAGTGCGTTGGCGTCCGTTTTGTCGAGCTCTTCGGGTTTATTGCGTCGATTGCGGACTAGCTCACTGAGTTTGGCGTAACCCAACGGTAAATTGTCGCCAGCTGCATCAATCGCTTCGAGAAATTGTTTTTGCGTCTGGGTCAAAGTGTCAGCACGCGGCCCATTGGCAACTTTGGTCAACACATTCCGATAACGCATCGATTGGCCGACCAATTCGAGTTTCTGAATCTCTTCGGAACGTTTGTGATTCGGGTAATACTTGTTGAATTGCTCAATTTCCTCCATCACACGTGGGTAACTGCCCTCGGCACCATCAATGGCGGTCAATAATTTTTCCGCCGACGGTTTTTTGAAAGCGGCAAAATAAACACCAACGCCTCCACCGATCAGCAGCACGCCTAGCGCCAGGGCCAGCAACACTGTTCCTAGATTGTTCTCTTTACTTTTTGTCGTTTTCGGTTCGGCAACCTGTTTTCGAACCTGCGGCGTCACCTGTTTGAAATAGTCCGTCTTGGCGCCCGCGAGAGTATCGGATGAATCGCCGGCATGCGTTGCCAGATTCTCTTCAGCTTGCAATCGCAACTCGTCTTCGGGAAAAGTACGATTTCCAAATGTTCGTGCAGCGGCACCGGCGGCTGTCGCGCGATTGCCATCGGATCCCAACGCATCGGTGTGTCCAGAAACGGTGTCCCCAGGCGATTTGTCGTTTTGCACGACCGCTGTTCTGGCCGACGCATCGTCTTTCAAATGTTCTTGGAGCTCTTCAAGCCGCAGTGTCAACGCGTGAGCCGTGGCGATTCGCCGTTGTGGATTTTTTTGCAGCAAATTATCAATGACGCGATCCAGCTCTTTGGGAACGCTCGGAACTACTTTGGAAATGCGTTCCAATTTGTGAGACGTGAACTTGGTTGCCAGATCCGCCAGGGTTTTGGCATGAAACGGCGGCTTGCCTGCCAACAACGTGTACATCACCGTACCCAGGCTATATAGATCGGACCTGGCCGTCACCGCTTTTCCAGCGGCTTGCTCGGGCGCCATATAATCCATGGTGCCGAGAATGTTTCCTTCGCTGGTCAATTCGGATCCGCCAAACGATTTCGCGATTCCAAAATCGGTGATTTTGACCGTACCGTTTTCCGTCCGCAATAAATTACCAGGTTTCAAATCGCGGTGGATGATGCCGCGGATGTGCGCGTGATGCAGACCCGCACAAATATCATGGGCGATGTGAATGATTTCGCGCCAGTCAAACGTCTTTCGTTTTTTTTGCTCAACATACAAACTGAGCCCTTCGACCAATTCCATCGCAAAGTACATCATCCCCTCTTCCTGGCCGAAACTGATGAGTTTGACAATGTTGGGGTGGTCCAATTGCATCAACGCCTGGATTTCGGATTCAAATCGCGCTCGAAAGTGATCATCCAAGGTAAAATTGGCTGACAGACACTTCACGGCCACCGATTCGCCGGTATCTTCGTGTTGCCCTTTGTAGACCGTTCCCATTCCGCCACGACCGATGACTTCGAGTAATTCGTAGGGGCCGAGTCGTTGTAATGCCATGGTTGTTCCAGTTCGCTATGATCAGAGGTAACGAGGTGGTTTGTACTGGTGGGTCGTCACATTAGTTTAACTCGAACTGCGTTGTGAAAAAATGATCGTTAGCGAAATTGCAAACGATCCGAATCCGATTTGAATTCAACAAGGTATTTTTTTGGACCATAACACCGAACATCCCGCGACATTGTCGAGCGACGAATTGTCCAAACAGTGTCATTTTTCGACGACCCGCCGCGGTGGACCGGGGGGACAACATCGCAACAAGGTCGAATCGGCGGTGGTTGTTCAACATTTGCCGAGTAACGTCATTGCCGAAGCCAATGAACGACGCAGTCAGCGAGAAAATCGCACGGAAGCTGTTTTTCGATTGCGCGTCAATTTGGCGTTGGCCGTTCGAACTGAAAAAACCGTTGATGCCGACCGATCCCAGCAGTGGAATCAGCGCGTTGGCGGCGGAAAAATTTCAGTCGCCGTTGATCATGACGACTTTCCAGCTTTGTTGGCCGAAGCGCTCGACTGGATCGCTTTTTTTGAATTCGACCTGAAACAGGCTTCGGAAAAACTCGGTCTTTCCACATCGCAACTTGTCAAGTTTTTGAAACTGGATAATCGAGGTATGAAACTGGTTAATACAGGTCGTGCAGAGCGAGGCATGCATCGACTGAAGTGACAGCAATCGCAAACCGAGAATGTCGGATAGCTGTTGCCCGCGTCTAAGCGATTTGCAAAAAATGATGACTTGAATGCGAAACGAAAGGACTCGTAAGATGGAATCTCGTCCCGTCATTATCGGTTCATCATTAACTGGATTGTTAATCAGCAACGCGCTTTCTCAACAAGGCATTGCGCACGTTTTGATCGGTGGCGACCGACCCAAAATCCAACCTCGACTTGGCGAGTCGATGAACGAGGGCGCGAGTGTTGCGCTGTGGCAATCCCTCGGGCTCCAATATCAAAAACATTTTTACCCCAAAAGCCACATCAGTCTTTGCAACGGTCCGTTTGCAACGATGCTGAAAACAGGCTCGCCACATCGTTGTTTTGAGAAACTTTCGATCAAACTATCGGATCGGCAAAAAAAATCTGGATTAAACCGCGTCCTCAACAGTTTGTCGCACCTGGATCGCAGCGAATTCGATCCAGAATTTTACGACGATACGATTGCCAGTCGTTACTGCGAGTTGATCAAGAATTCTCAAGTCTCGGTGACGGTCGATGCGGAGACCGACCGGGTTACGAAAATCAAATACGAAACGCAAGGAATTGATAGTCCGCGATTTGTGTTTGATGCCACAGGCCCTCGCGGCATTGTCGCCGAGGCGGCAAACGTCAAAACTGATTACCTGACCGACCATCAACGCGTCGTTTGGACTCACCTGTCGACGGCGACGAAACCTGACCCGCAACAAATCTGGTGGCTCAACGGTACCAATCTCGTTCGACTTGACCGACAAGCGGATTTGATCGACGGCATGGCGTGGGCCATTCCGATGGGAAAACGATTGTCGATTGGATTGAGTGTCGATGCGAAAAAATATCCTTCATCGCGACTCAGTACCGATGACCTTGTCGCGCGTTTGATCTGGGCTTATGAACGACGGGGCATGAACATTTCCAAGATTTTCGAGGCCCAAGACCACCGGGGAGCCGACATAACGCATCGTTATTTCAAACGACAACGGGCGTTTGGTGCCAATTGGTTTTTGGCGGGTGGGACCTATCAACAGGTTTGGTTTCCGACGTCGTCAGGTGTATCGACAAGTACGCTGGCGGCGCGAATCGCCCCGCAGTTGATCGACGATGTCTCCCGTTGGGGAATCTACTATCAAAACAAAATGGCGGCTTTCTTGCCGTTTCATGAATTCCTGGACGACATGATTACCGGTGAGCCTTGGCAACTGACTTCGCAAGGTTTTCATTTTTGGGCCGACTGGACGGCCGGTTCATTTAAACGTGTGGCTTCCGATTTACAGATTCAAAACGACGAAGCCGATTCCAAAAAAATTCGGTACGCGTTGCTAAAAAATCTGGGGATGGCGATCGGACGCAACAAAGCATTGCAGTTTGTGGTCCTGGGCTCGATTTACTCTCGGGTCAAAGCGGTTTCGAATCTTGAACATTCGTCAAACGCTTTACAGCGATTTTACTTTGTCCCTTGGCTGTCAAAGATCTCTGACGGAATTTCGGCGTGGCCACGTTATTGGTTGTCACGAGTCAGGCAGTTGTTCCGACCCAAAGTTGAAATGCAATACGATTCGCAAACATTGCGATTCGAGCCACGTCAAACGACAGACGACAAACTCACCAAACGCGCTGCGTAGGGCTGGTTCCCTGCGGTCTTAACCATATAAGCGCGATGTAGGGCCGGTTCCTACCGGCCTAAACCATACAAGCACGAAGCGCGAGCGAGTGGTTTGACCGCGCAAAACCACTCGCTCGTGCGTCGTGCTTGTATTGTGCGTTCCACACAAGGTCGAGGCCGGTGGGAACCGGCCCTACTTGTCCAAGGTAAAACAGACAAACGAATCTCCCGCTTTGGTGCCCGGTTTGCCGGCGCCGCAAGCGGCAATGACAACGTACTGTCGCCCATTGACCATGTAAGTCGACGGTGTCGCGTAACCTCCGGCTGGAAGTTTGGTTTCCCAAAGAATTTTTCCGGTGTCTTTGTCGAACGCGCGAAACATCTCGTCTTTGGTCGCTCCGATGAACACGAGCCCGCCCGCCGTCACAATCGTTCCACCGAAATTCTCGGTACCCGTGTCGGGAACACCGCGGGCTTTCAGTTTTGGATGGTAACCCAGCGTCACTTGCCAGGCGATTTTTCCTTCGTTCAAATTGATCGCCGACAGCACGCCCCAAGGTGGTTTGATTCCCGGAAACCCTTCAGCATCCAAAAATCGGTTGTACCCCGTAACGCGAAACGGAAACGGTTTGTCTTTGACTCGTTTCAATGTGACGATGTTGGGCACGTTGTTTGAACTGACGTACAAATTTCCACTTTGCGGATCGAATGACGCGCCGGACCATGTGGCACCGCCGTGAAATCCGGGAATGGCGATGGTGCCCTGCAGACTTGGCGGGTTAAACGGCCCGCTGCCACGAACGGTTTTCAATTTCTCCAACACAAACTTGTTAGCTTCTGGAGAAATGTCGGTGGCGTCCTCTTTCGTAAAACGCAGTTTGGCAAACGGCGGTGGTTTGACGGGAACCGGCTGGGTCGGCCACGACTGCTCGCCGTCGACATCCGATTTCGGCGCTGGTGTTTCTCGAATTTCGAAAAGCGGTTTGCCGGTTTCACGATTAAACAAAAACACGTATCCTGTTTTCGTGATTTGGGCAGCGGCATCAATTTTTTTACCGCCGTGAGTTACGGTAACCAGATTGGGATAAATCGGCAGATCATGATCCCACAAATCGTGGTGCAAGGTTTGAAAGTGCCAAACGCGTTTCCCGGTTTTTGCGTTCAAACAGATCGTGCAGTTGGCGAACAAGTTTTTGCCGTGCCGATCTCCTCCATAAAAATCAAACGATGCGCTGCCGAGTCCAGCGAAAACCAACCCGCGTTTTTCATCGACACTGAACCCACCCCAAGCGTTGGCGCCGCCGCGGTTTTTCCACGAATCCCCTTTCCAAGTTTCGTTGCCAAATTCTCCTTTTCGCGGAACCGTATGAAATCGCCAAACCGGTTTGCCGGTTCTCACATCGAAAGCGCGGATGTCGCCGGGGGCTGCCGGTCCGGGTCCTTCGCCGCAAGAAAATCCGACAATCACAATATCGCCACAGATGGCAGGAGCTGAAGTCGGACCGTAGGGCATTTTTGAAAGGTCGCGTTTGATATCTTCGCGAAGATTTTTCACACCCTCGGTCCCGAATTTCGGATCGAGTTTTCCAGTCTCGGCATCGAGTGAAAATAATCGGCCATCTGAAGTGCCGTGCAAAATTCTTTGCTGGCCATTCGATTTTTTGTCAGACCAATAGGCCAATCCACGATTGACTCCGCCCGACGCAAGCCTCCATTTCGATCGACCGCTGGCGGGAACTTGATCGTCGTCAAACGGATCAAACGCCCAAATCTGTTTGCCGGTTACGGCGTTCAATGCAACAACACGAAGCTTGTTGGTGGTGATGTACATGACTCCATTGATAATCAACGGTGTGCATTCACAAGTCTTTACCGCTTCGCCCGTTTTGAATGTCCAGGCCACTCGAAGTTTCTTGACATTCGATTTGTTGATCTGTCGGAGTGTCGAATATCGCATGCAGCCACGATCGTTTCCAACACTTATCCAGTCGACATTTTTGCTCGATTCCTGTCCTGCCAATGACACGGTTAGCAGACCGCATGAAACGAACACCATGAACTTTTTATGAATTCCAACACGCTTTCTTTTCATTTGCGCGAACCTTTTTGCCTACCGATTTGACCGTTTGTTAATCTTCGCGACGAAATGTGCTATCCAACCGATGGTTTTTGACAACATTTCACTTGTCAAGTTTCACGTTTCTGAGAAGATAAATATATCGTTCGCACATTCGCCGTGCGATTGACCAAAAGTCCTGGACCGTCAGCTTCTTTGGCATTTTGTCGGCCAGGAATGATTTATTAGAGAAAGGAGGTGGTTCTGTGGAATATTGCTGTACTAGCCAACGAGGTGGCAGTTCATAGCGAGTGGCAATGCTGGCGAAATTGCCAGTCGTGCTGCCACCGAACGTCGGAATCACCTATTTTGATCCGACCAAACAGCGCAGGGCTTTGGGATTCCAAAGCCCTGTTTTTATTGTGTAGGGCCGGTTCCCACCGGCCGATCTTGCAAACCAGACAACGGCCCCGGTAGGAACTGGCCCTACTATTTGTTGAAAAAAGGGAGGGCGAGGCTCCCGCCGAGCCAAGGTATAGTGTTTGGGAAGGTCAAGGTTCGCACGGATTCTCAAACGTTGTTTCGGTTCGGCAGGAGCCTCACCCTCCCGTACGACCCAACAAGTGGCCGATGGGAACCGGCCTCCGCGGGCAATTTGAATGCGGTTTCTCAAAAGCTTACCGTTGCCCCGTACAGAGTGATTTGATACATTTTGGGATTCGTTGCCAGCAGATTCTATTGATTTCCAAGCTTGCCCCTGCGCTCACCGTACAGTCGGAATTGGCAACGACGATTGGTACTGTGGTCGTATACAAAAAATGATTCATTGATGCGTTGTCAGTGGATGAAAAGATTGTTTGAGAGTATTTCATGGTAAACCGTAACCTAGTTCGCACTTTAGAAGACGATTCATTTAGCCAAGAGTTCAACGAGCTGTTCGACACTGAAGTCGACATTATGGACGATTGGATTGGCCAAGAGACCCAGGATTTTGATGTTAACAAAATCGTCGACGGCACGATTATTCGCATCGACGATGAAATGGTATTGGTCGACATCGGCTTCAAGAGCGAAGGAACCATTCCGCTGTCGGAATGGGAAAGTCACGAAGAACAACCGCAAGCTGGAGAGACCATCCGTGTTTTGATCGAGGATCTCGAAGGTGATATGGATGCAGGCGCTGCCGGTGGCCTGTTGACATTGAGCAAGAAAAAAGCCGACCACATCATCAAGTGGATTGAGTTGATCGAAACGATCAAAGAAGGCGACATTGTTACCGGTACAGTCACACGAAAAATCAAAGGCGGTTTGTTGGTTGATATTGGCGTCCAGGTATTCTTGCCTGCCAGCCAAGTGGATATTCGACGTCCGGGTGACATTGCTGATTACATCGGCCGCGTCGTTCAATGTGAAATTTTGAAAATCGACGAACAACGCCGCAACATCGTGGTGAGCCGCCGATCATTGATTGAAAAAGAACGCCAATACGCTCAAAAGAAATTGTTGGACGAATTGGAAATCGGAAATGTTCGCAAAGGTGTCGTCAAAAACATCGCGGATTTCGGAGCGTTCGTCGACCTCGGAGGCATCGACGGGTTGCTGCACATCACCGATATGTCGCACACGCGTATTTCTCATCCTTCGGAAATGGTCTCCATCGACCAGGAAGTCGAAGTCATGGTCCTGAATATTGACCATGAGAAAATCAAAATCGCTCTCGGCATGAAACAAATGTTGCCGAACCCGTGGGAGAATGTCGAAGAGAAATATCCGGTCAACTCCGTCCACAAAGGCGAGGTTGTCAATGTTATGAGCTACGGTGCATTCGTGAAACTCGAACCGGGTATCGAAGGCCTCGTTCATATCAGCGAAATGTCCTGGGTCAAACGGATTAATCATCCCAACGAAATCGTGCAAATTGGCGATGAGATTGATGTCGCCGTTCTGGGTATTGATAAAAAAGGCGAGCAAATGTCGCTCGGCATGAAACAAACCCAGGACAATCCTTGGGACAAGGTCATGGAACAATACCCGATCGATTCGTTGGTCAAAGGTAAAGTCCGCAATCTCACGAACTACGGTGCCTTTATCGAACTCGAAGACGGTATCGACGGCTTGCTGCACGTGTCTGATATGTCCTGGACACGCAAAATCGCGCATCCGAATGAGATGCTCGAAAAAGGCCAAGAGGTCGAATGCAAGGTCCTGGCGATTGACACCGAACGACGTCGGATCGCATTGGGGATGAAACAAATGAATTCTGATCCTTGGGAACAAGACATCCCCGGCAAATACCAACCTGGCCAATTGATCAAAGGACAAATCACCAAAATCACCAACTTTGGCGTATTTGTTGGTTTGGAAGACGGGCTCGAAGGTCTGCTGCATATTTCTGAATTGTCAGATGATAAAGTCGAGAACCCCGAAGATTTCGTCAAAGTCGGCGACGAGTTGGAAGTCAAGATTCTGAGAGTCGATACGGAAGAGCGAAAAATCGGTCTTTCGAAACGTCGTGTTGAATGGACTGCTGAACAGGAAGCCGCCGAGGCAAAAGCCGAAGAGGAAAACCAAGTTCAGAAAACAGATCCATCGGAACTCAAAGGCGGTGTCGGCGACTCCGGTCCGTTGTTCAAATCGGTTGAGGATATGAAAGCCGACGATGGTGAATAAGCGTTGTTAACATCGCAATATGAAAAATTCCCAAAGGGATCGCCAAAACGGCGGTCCTTTTTTTTGTAGGGCCGGTTCCCCCACCGGTCGGATTCCGGTTCGTTTGCAGAGGACCGATTTGATTGGAAAATCGTCGAACGGCCAAATCGTAAAACCGCCGGTAGAAACCGGCCCTGCGAAAAACCAGTTCGACGAACCTTAATACCATTTGCGAGTCTAACTTAAAACTTGATAGGCTATGAATTGTTTCGTTTCAATCCACTTGATATCCAGCTCATTTTTACTGGAGCCTGACCGACGTCACTCATGCTTGCCGCCATTGATGTTCAATACGATACCAACGATTGCGCAACTGCCGGAATGGTCGCATTCCAAAATTGGATTGACGAAAACCCCTTAGAAACACATCAACATTTAGTACCAAACTGCGCGCCATACGAGCCGGGAAATTTCTATCGACGTGAAATGCCTGTGATCCTCGAAGCTTTAGCTTTAACCCAGCAAGTGATTCAAACGATCATCGTCGATGGCTATGTCGATTTTGAGATCGACCAACCGGGTCTAGGACGACATCTTCATGACGAACTCGATGGCAACATGGTGGTCATCGGCGTCGCCAAGTCTCGATTTCACGACTCGCAGTACGCCGAAGAAATCTACCGTGGGGAATCTCAAAAGCCATTGTTCGTGACGGCCGCTGGTATTCCCAATCGTGAGGCCGGCGCGTGCGTTCAGCAAATGGCCGGTGAGTTTCGCATGCCCAAACTATTGAAATTGGCCGATTCTATCGCCCGAGGATCCCATCAACCCACGAAATGACTCAATGAATACGTCTCCCATTTATAACTCGATCGGAAATCAATACGCCAACAACCGGGTTCCCGATCCGCGAGTTGCGGCACACATTTGGAACGCGATGGGAGATGCGAAAACGGTTTGCAATGTCGGCGCTGGGACGGGTTCCTACGAACCGCAGGACCGGCAAGTGACTGCCGTCGAGCCGTCTGATTTGATGATTGCGCAGCGCAGCGATGCAACCAACGTCGTCCAAGCTTGTGCTGAATCTTTGCCGTTTGCCGATCAACAGTTTGATGTTGCCATGACCGTGCTTTCGATTCATCACTGGCAAGACTATCAACAAGGGCTACGGGAAATGAAACGTGTTTCATCACGACAAATCATATTTACGTTTGATCCGACGGAGACCGATTCATTGTGGCTCATACGTGATTATTTGCCGGAAGTCATCGAATTTGATAGCGGTCGCGCGCCGTCGATCGACTCGATTGTCGAAACTTTGGGAACAGCAAAGGTAGAACCCGTTTTAATTCCCTGGGATTGTACCGATGGATTTCAAGCCGCTTATTGGCGTCGTCCCGGGGAGTACCTCAAACCAGAAATCAGGCTTTCCATTTCGACATTAGCACAACTACCTGCTGATATCGTCGAACGAGCGGTGAAGCAACTGGCAGCGGATTTGAAATCGGGGCAGTGGCATTCGCGTAATCGGGGTTTGATGGAGTTGACCGAAAAAGATTTTGGATATCGGTTGATTGTTGCCTCGTCGTAGGGTTTTGAGTTGGAGTTCGTGATTTCGGGAGGGTGAGGCTCCTGCCGAACCATTGTGAGCGGCAAGGCGCTAGCCGGCGCTAGCCGCCGGTAAGAAACGCTACGGCTCGAAACACTAACAAACGGCCGTTAACGCCTTGCCGCTCACAGGATTAGGCTCGGCGGGAGCCTCGCCCTCCCGAAAGCGCCTCACGAAAACCACTTTCCAAAACAACAATACACAAATACAAAATATTCCGTCAGGAAACCTCCATTCGCACGTCTTCTCTGTTAAACCAACGGAGAGATTGTCATGACAGAAAAAACTCCGCCGATTCATGGCGTTGCAGAAATTGTATTGAGTGTCCGTGACATTGCGAAAATGCGCGAGTTTTATTCCCGTGTGTTGGGATTTGAATTCCATAGCCAATCCAGCCATCCACCTGACGGTGAACCTGACGACGAACCAACGATTTGTTTTTTAACAATCCGCCCACTGGATTCTCTGTTGGGACAAAACGGACATCCTCAACTGTTGGCGCTGATCGACTACCAGCGACATGTTCACGCGATCAAACGTTTTGACGGGCATAACGTTCGCCAATCGACGCTCAATCACCTGGCCTTTGAAATTCCCACTGACAGCTATGCGCAGCATTGGGAACGCTTGGAGCAATTGGGGTTGGATCCTATCGCTTCCGAATTTCCGGACATGAATGCCAAGGCCATGTTTTTCAAAGACCCCGAAGGTAACCAATTGGAATTAATTTGCCACTGGAATTTTGATTCACGAACAGAAAGTTAAAGGGAAAGCAATTCGTGTGTCGTGGGATTTTGACAGGATGAACAGGATTGACAGGATGAGTTTTCAAATCTTGTTGATCCTGTTCATCCTGTCTAAAAACAGATCTAGTTAGAAGTTGCTAAATCACGGATGTAATCCAATGCATCTTCGAGCGACGTTGTTTCGATTCCGCGTTGGCGGCCCTCGCGATCGCATTGACCGAGAACGACCAAATCATCGTAGCTTTCGTTTTCCTTTAACCGTCGATGTTGTCGATGGCCGATGCTGCCGTCGAAAATTTGATGGGCCTTCATGTGGTTTTCGATTAACCAGTGAATGCGCGGAGTAATGTAGCCGTCGAGCGCTTCCAGACCCGCATTGACATGGTCGAGCCGATCAACACCTTTGCCGACGTCGTGGAGCAGAGCAGCCAACAGAAATTCTTCGTCGTACGGAAAATAGTCGCAAGCCAGATCAAACACTTGCAAGCTGTGATAGAGCGCGTCGCCTTCGGGGTGATATTTCAAATTCTGTTTTACTTCTTCCAGCGGCAATAGCAGCGAATAGTAAACTTGAAAGCGTTCGGCTCCCGGTTCATCGTCGACCGCATCAGAACTTGATTTTGGATATTCGGCGTCGAGTAATTCTTCTAATTGCTTGATTCCCGCCCGCTCGATCGCTTTGCCCGTAACGGAACTTTTGAAATTGAAACTGATTTTGTCTTCGGCGTAGACCGTCAGCTCCAGCGGGAATTCATCGCTGATATGGATGTGTCGGTAAACGTGTTCCTCACCATCTTTGCGAACTTTTTTGCGTTCGATCCCATAGGTGAATCCATGATAGTCCAGTTCACCGGTGACCGCTTCGAGACTGTTGGAAAACACATGCAGATCGATATCCGATCCGTCACGAATATGCCCGGTCAGTACACTTCCAATCAACCGGGGCCGAAACCGCGCCAACAGCCGCATAACCGCCAGTGCTCGAAACCGCATTTCACGCAAATTGTCGGTTCGAGATTCGCCTTCGATAATTCGAGACATCTTTTGAATTTCGTCGCGGATTTCGGCATTGCTAGGCAGGTCTTTCGGTTTGACCCAGCCCTGACAGACACGTCGAGCCGCTTTCATTTTCGCACGGTAATATTCCGACTCGCTGCGCTCGTACATGAGTTGCGCAGCAAGCCAAGCGATTTGGCGACGAATTTTTGATGGTTTCATTGACTTGGCGATTTTTCGCCAGGGGTTTTGGATGGTTGGAAAGACAGTTGTGTCGTTTCCAGGTTCAAGATGTTGCTTATTTTAATTGGATCGCTGGTTGGAAAACCGCCCGGTCTGGCCAGATCGGGAAAACTTTGTGCAACTTTGCGCTAAGTAGTGTTGATTAAATGTGAGCGGCGAGGCGCTAGCCGCCGGTGAACCCTCAAATACCGGCGGCTAGCGTCTTGCCGCTCACATCAAATCACAGCTTTCCGATTTGATCAACATTACCTACCGCCATCTCAATCTTCGTCGGGAAATGAGATCTCCAGCACTTTAAAATTGATCGTCCCTTTGGGAACTGGAATCTCGACTTCATCACCAATTTTTTTGCCGAGCAGCCCTTGGCCAAGGGGGCTGGTGATCAAGTATTTCCCGTTTTCGTAATCTTCGTCGCCGGCACCGACCAGTGTGATAGTTTCTTCATCATCAATGTCGATGTCGAGAACTTTGACTTGGGCGCCAAATCGAATTTCGTCTTTGGGCAATTTCGAAGTATCGACGATTTCGGCTCGCGACAGTTTACTTTTCGCTTCGTTAATTCTCGCTTGCAGCATGCCCTGGCGTTCGCGCTGCCCGTGATATTCAGCGTTTTCTTTCAGATCCCCTTCGTCTCGAGCCGCCGCGATTTTTTCAACAATGGCTGGCATCTCAACTTTTTCCATTTGTTCAATTTCAGCTTTGATGCGGTTATACCCTTCTTGGGTCATGGGAATTCGATCGCTCATGATTTTCCCTTTTTTGTAAGTGAACGAGTGTAGTCAGTTTTTCGATTGGAGGTCAAACCAATAGGTGGTTGCTCGATTCCCGTTTGTGTGGGTACGAATTTGCGTTGAAAAAAACAAACCTGTCACGACAATCCATGGACAGGTTTGAGATATTGAAGGTTTGTTAACTTATTTTTTTCATTAGACGCTTTGGTGTAAAGGCCGAATTGCAAAAACTCGAGATGTGGCGTGAATTTGGAGGTTGCAGACTCAAAACACCTAATTGGCCACCGAATCGCTCATTGGCATGTATAAAATACAACCACAGCTGGGGCAGAAAGTCGCCTTCTTGATGCGGAGTTGGTCGATGACGTTGGGGCGTAGCATCGTATAACAATTGCCACAACAGTTATCATCGATCGGTGCGATCGCATTTTCATTGTTGGCTTCGACAATCCGGCGATAGTCAGTCATGATATCCGACGGCAGTTTTTCCTCGTTGGTTTTCAATTCCTGGTTGATCAATTCCAAGTCGTTTTTCAACGTCGCCAATCGGGCATCAACCTGTGCCGCGATTTTTTCAGACTCTCGCTTGGTCGCTTCCCAAGTCTCATTGCATTTGGCAACGTCGGATTCTTGAACATCAATTTTTTCAAGGATTTCGAGAATTTCGTCCGACAACACAGAATTCGCAGCTTTCTCAGCGGCAATCTGATCGTTGAGCAGTTGATACTCTTTGTTCGATCCGGCGGCAGCCCGTTTGTTTTCGAAATCGACAATTTTAGCGTCCCGACTATCCAGCTGGAGTTGTTTCTCATCAGCAGCCATTTTCAGCTGCCTCAATTTGTCTTTTGCGTCGTCGACTGCCTGATTGGCTAAGTTTTGTGCGTTTTCTGCAACCTTGATTTGTCGGGGGCCATTTTCGATCTGACTCGAAACGTCTTCTTTTTGAATCAGAATTCGGCGAAGCGTTTGCAGGAGTGCCGGTTCAATTTTAGTAGCCATAGACGCCATTGGTTTGATAAGTTCCGTTTTCGTTATCTTACGCAATTTATTTGCGTTGGAGTAGGGATTCGCTCCATAAAAACATGGGCTCTGGGTCGCGAGGATTTTACAGGAAACAAAATTGAGTAGGGCCGGTTCCCAACGGCCGATTTATTGGACGGTCGAATTGTAACGATACACGTATGGCTCGGCGGGAGCCTCGCCCTCCCTTGGAGCCACGGACTGCCACCCGTGAGCGGGAAGGCGCCAGCCGCCGGTTCGTCAGCGCGTCGGACCGGCGGCTAGCGCCTTGCCGCTCACAACAGCTACCAGATTTGCAACAACACGGCCGGTGGGAACCGGCCCTACGGTTAAGATTTTTTCGTAATTCACTATTTCCCAATAATACTTCAGCACAAAAAAAACGCCCGCGGTGTCGCGAGCGTTTTGGTTATCAATTTGGATTGATTGTTCAAGCAGCCGACGATTTCAAGAAACCTTCGAGTAACGTACTGCGAACGGGATTTTGTAATTTCCGGACCGCTTTGGCTTCGATTTGACGAACGCGTTCTCGGGTGACTTTGAAAATGCGTCCCACTTCTTCGAGCGTGTAAGTGTATCCGTCACCCAATCCATAACGAAGTTTGATGATCTCACGTTCGCGATAGGTCAGCGTTTTGAGCAGCCGCTCGATTCGATCGCGAAGGATTTCGTTGTTGGCTTTGCGGACGGGATTGTCACTGGTGGAATCCTCGATAAATTCACCAAAACTACAATCTTCTCCTTCGCCGACGGGTCGATCCAGACTGACCGGGTGTCGGCCGATGTCCATCACCCGCCGCACTTCGTCGATATCCATTTGTGCGTAGTCGGCGATTTCGCTGGTCGTTGGAGGTCGCCGAAATTTTTGTAGCAATGCTTTTTCGATGTTTCGCAATCGCGTTAACACATCGATCATGTGAACAGGGATGCGAATGGTCCTGGCTTGATCGGCGATCGCTCGCGTGATGGCCTGTCGAATCCACCAAGTCGCATAAGTCGAGAATTTGAAACCGCGGCGATATTCGTATTTGTCGACCGCCCGCATCAATCCCGTGTTGCCTTCCTGAATCAGATCCAGAAAACTCATTCCACGGTTTCGATATTTTTTGGCGATCGACACGACCAGTCGCAGGTTACTGCTGGAAAGTTCGCGTTTTGCGTTTTCAAATTCACGATGTAATTTTTTGGCGGTTTGCCAACGTTGGTTCAACCCCCTGGGGCTTTCCTGAACCTGCAAGATCAAGCGTCGAATTTCCGCTTGCATGCGTTTTTTCTCAAACGCCAGCGCAGGATCGTCGGCGATGACATCCAGCTGGGTTTGCAGCATCTCAATACGGCTGGCGATTTTCTGCAGTTGCTCGATCAGCGGAACAACACGTCGCGAGCGAAGACTGAGTTCTTCGACCAACAGCACCAGTTTATTTCGGCGACTCAAAAAACGTTTCCGCGCCGCTCGTTTTTCTGCGGCGGTAGCTGTTCGCGACACCAAAATTCTGAAATCGAGTTTATTGCTGGCCAGCAAATAATCGATGGTGGCAAAATGGTTCGGCATGCGTTTGAGGACTTGCTCCTTGGTCAGCCGATCGGTCAAGGAAACTTTGATCGTCCGATCGAATGGCAGTTCGCCGTAGTAAACGCGCCGAAGCGTCTCGACCGTCGCGCGAATCGCATAATCATTAAACAGCAAAGCACGCCGAAATCGCTTGCGCGTAATTTCAATGCGTTTGGCCAATCGGATTTCTTCGTCGCGATCCAACAATGGGATTTCCGCCATTTGGCTCAGATACATCCGTACGGGATCATCGCCCGGTCGGCGAATTTTTTCAGTCAAATCGAGCGATTGCAACTCGGCTTCGGCCTGTTTCAATTCGTCAGCCGATGGTCCTTCGTTGCTTTTTTTGGCCGGTGCTTTGTCGCGCAATTCAATGCCACAGCTTTCCAAAGCGACGACCAGATTGTTCAACTCTTCGGCGGATTGTGCCTCGTCGGGCAGATATTTTGAGACTTCGTCGTAGGTCAAGTAGCCTTGTGATTTTCCTTTGTCTACCAGCACTTGAAGGTCAGCTTCGAGATGTTGCATGTGTCAATCCTCCTGCGAATTCCATTTCGCGCTATCGACACTGAATCAAAGCAATCGTTTTACATCGTTTCAGATCAAACAAACCGTCTGGATGCGACACGTGAACGCGTGCGGGGGGAAGTTTTACGGTTGATTGTCGTCAATCAGCGACAGCAGTGGGGGGTACTGCCGCCGCCCATCTATTCGGGTTGAACAAATGCCAGCAAATCGATCCTTGATTCAAAATATAAGTTCGGCTCCAAGCGGCAACTCTTCCTTGAGCGCACTAAAGTCCTTGACGCCGACGACTTTGTTCCAATAGTTCCTCGAGGGTGCTTGTTTCCTCCCGGTCATCCATGTCACGCTGGGAAAGTCGCGATTTTGCTTCGCGACTACTGGCCTGGAGGTCGATCGCCTCGAATGCACGGACAACGTCATCGAGTCGTTTTCGAGCGTCAAAATCCGTGCTTTGTTGTTTGTTTTGTTCTTCGTCATCGAGCTCGACTAACAAATTTTTGATTTGTTGGTCGTCAGCCATCGTCAATATGATTTGGAATTCTGCATTACGTCCCGCGTTGAAACATTCGCAATACAGTTCATAGATTTCTCGAGTAGGACCTGATACGAATTGGTCGGGTGAAATGTTCTCAATAATTTGATCTAAAAATTCTGGATTTCCGATCAGGATTTGAAGGATTTCTTTCTCTTTCCAATCCAACGTCAACGGTTTGTTTTGTGGAGTCTGGGCAGTTTCCCTGCCTTGTCGCCGTTTGGACAATTTTCGAATCGATTGGAGTCGATTTCGAATGTGTGATTGTTCCAGGCCAAACAGATGACTCATCCGGTTGAGTAGTTGTTCCAGGCGAACTTGTAAAGCTGATGTTTTATTGGGAGCTTGGGCGAGTACCGCCAAGATATTTTCCAACGCCCGGTTTGATCGATGCGTATCATTGACCAAATCAATTCCCGTTGTTTCGATAGCAATCTTGTGATCCAGGGCATCCGGGGATGAATCGACAAGTTGGCGAAACTGGGTCGCACCATGTTGTTCGAGATAGTCGCATGGGTCCAGTTTTTCTGGCAGTGTCAAAATTCTCAGGTCTAAATCCGCCGAAACAAATAATCCCAACATTTCATTTGCGCGTTTGATTCCCGCCTGGTCGCCATCGAGTACCAGCGTCACTTTGTCCGCGTAGCGACGAATTAATCGCAGATGGCGATTGTTGAGCGATGTTCCCAAAACAGCGACAACATTGTCAAATCCGGCTTGCCAAGCCCCAATCACATCGGTGTAGCCTTCGACAATAATCAGATGTTTCTGTTTCTGGATCGCCTGGCGGAAATAATTCAGGCCGTATAGCGTGTCGCTTTTGCTGAACAGACGAGTCTCGGGCGAATTAAAATATTTTGCTGGCGGTCGGCGTTCCTCTTTTTCGGCTTGCTCGACAATTGCTGGCAGGACTCGGCCACCAAATGCGACAACGCGATCCTGAGTGTCATGAATCGGAAACATGATTCGCCCACGGAAAAAATCAAAAGACTTTCCTGAGTCCGATTTTGACAACATTCCGCATTTGTCAAAAATCGCGTTGTTGTATGGCGTGTTATGAGATTGTTCACGCAGCCAATGCCATGCGTCGGGTGCGTATCCGATGCCAAATTGCTGAATGCTGTTTTCATTGATCCCACGCGCCGCCAAATACCGTCGGGCATCAGCCGACACAGGATCTTTTGCTAAACACTCGAAATATTGTTTTTGAATCCACTGCATGGCAGCATACAGCGTTTGTTTGTCGCCGGGACTGCCAGCTGGTAGCGGTTTTCGTTGGAATTGGCGAAGTTGAATACCCGCTCGATCAGCCAGAATTTTGAGCGATTCGCCGAAATTGACGCTGTCATACTGCTGGATAAAGCTAAAAACGTCGCCGCCAATATCGCACGGCCAGCATTTCCATGTTTGACGAGCCGGATTGACTTGCAAACTGGGTTTATTGTCGTCGTGCCACGGGCACAAAGCCACATAATTGCTGCCAGCGCGGCGCAATTCGAGATAGCTGCCAACGACATCCACAATATCGTTTGCGTTCCTGACGCGTTCCTTGACATCAAAGTCGGCGTGATCTGACACCTGTTGGCTCCGTGACAATTAATCGCTCGAAGGTCACTTTGCCAAAACACAGGCAGCATCGCGTTCTATCGTTTGCTGCAGCAGGTTTTAGTGTCTTTCAAAGAGGCGAAATCCATTTCGCCAAATTGTTTAAGTGCCTTCCATTGCACGGAGGCTGATTCTATTCCAGTCCGTGAATTTCCGACAACATCAATTTGGCGTGATGAAAGTGTGACCCACAATCAACGAAAACTGGCGTTGACAATTTGAAAATCATTTTATGTGAGATGCCAATTTCCCGATACCATTGCGTCATTTTTTCGAAATCGTTTTTTGACTGATAGCCTGCGATTTCCGTAGATTCCGGGAAATCCTGACGTTTCCATATCGCAAAGCCATTCAATAAATTTGCTGGTTTTTGTTTCTTGCGATAAACTTAGATTAGGAAAACAGGGAAAGTCAGTGGGGTTTTGACATGTTGCATCGCATCCAATTATTCGCGGTCGGATTCATATTTGTATTGCTTTTCCCTGCTTGGACTTGCGGGCAAAATCTCTTTGGTGGCGGTTTGGGTTTGAATCAGGAAATGCTGACTGAGGTCACTGAAACCGGGAAAATTCACTCGATCAACCACCGCAATCGAATGATCAATATCACAACCCCCAAAGGTCGCAAGACGATCGAACTGCCACCTCCGGGTCACAATCTTGGTTTCGAAACACAAATTAGTGTGACAGGAAAAACTGATTTGAGTTTTCTCAAACGCGGCATGGCAATCCACGTGACTTGCAAAGTCAACAAGCGAAACAAAATTACCGAGCCGGCCGAACGCATTGTCGTGTTTACTCCTAACCGAACAACGGTTTTTGGTTTTCAAGATGAACCGTTAGAGGCCGAAGGCGATATTCGACCAGTTTCTCTGATCGCATCGGTCTCATCAGTCAAAAAAGACAAAATCATCGCTCGTTATGGCAATACCCGTAATCTGAGACGAGTTGAAATACCTGTCAACGAAAATGCCGAAGTCGAATTGAACGGATCCAATTTTCTGTTTGCCAAACCGGGTGATGAAATTACGGCAACCGGCCACGTCATTCGCAAACCGATATTGATGGCACACACAATCAATATCGTGCGCACCAACCCGGATAAAAAAACAAAAGATAGTGACCCCAAAGCGGTTGCTCAGAAAGGCGACAAAGCGGGCAAGGGTAAGGGCAAAGGAAAAGCTGGCAAGAAAGACGTCGCCAAAGGCAAAGGCAAGCCGGCCAAAATGATTGCGATCGATGACGGCAAAGACAAAAAACGCAAACGCACACGTGCCGGCCGCGCATTCAAAATCAATTGAGTGTTTCGGCTCTAATCGCAACCCGAAATTTTGCGTGCCACTGGCAGAGCCGGCTTTTCCAGTGTTCTGGTTGAATAGTTTTCAACAATTCTTTTCAGCAGTTCACTCTGCCACTATTGATTGAAACTCTCTGAATAGTGGTTATTGAGTATTTCAATTGAACGATGAGTTGATGGGTAAATCACTGGCTGGGGCCAGTGGCACCCGGGCGCTGGTAACAAAATAGCTTCCCGGTTTTTGAGCGATTTTCGTTGTTGCGTCGTTGGTTTCTTAAGTTTGGGTGGTCGATTGGGTGGCACTGGCCCCAGCCAGTGATTGCGGCTTCCTTGGTTTCAAGCACTGAGATCAAATTCAAATTCCTGACGTTGTTGTCGGTGGTTTGATACCCCAGCACTGGCAGAGGCCAGTGGCACCCACGACGTTGGCATCAAGAAGCTTTATTTAATCCATGAAATTTTCGTTACCAGCGTTGAGTGCCACCGCAGGCCGCTTTATTCGATTGGCCGGTGGGAACCGGCCCTACTCCTATTCGGTGCCAGGCTAGAATCTGCTGGTAGAGATTTCGCGTAAAGTGACTGGAGTCATGCCAAAGAAATTGTTGAACATGCGAATCATGTGCGGCTGATCGCTAAAGCCACACTCAGCAGAAATTTCAACCGATGACTTTTCCGTATTAACAAACAGCCTGGCCGCTTTGCACACTCGGCGGCGCAACCGAAATTGACTCAATGTTTCTCCAAAAAACTCTTTGAATCTTCTTGAGACGTAGTCTGGGTGTCGGCCAGCCAGTTCTGCCAGCAGCCCAACATCGTGGGGTGCGTCTCCCGCATGTAAGTTTTGTTCAATATGCTGAACGATTTTGATTAACCAGTTGGGTTTCTTCTGAACTTCCAATTTTCGCTCAGCCATAACTGCTTCAAAAATCGATCTGGAAATCTCAAATAAATCCTCTTGAGAAATCCGACGAGAAAGGGCCAGCGCAACAAGCCTCACGCCGATTTTGACCGCCTGGCTATTTCTAAAAAAACGATAATCATCGAGGCGACTTGGTTCGATCCCAAATCGTGCAGGAAATTGCTTGTCGAACAAGACCATGAAGGATCGCAAACCGGTGCTGCCAATCAAATTGGAATGAGTTTTTCCAAACGGTTGCAATCCGATATCAAACGCATTGCAATTCCAATGATTTGAATCTGGAATTGCTTCTGTCATACCACCGAAAAACGGCATGCCAACGAGGCTAAAACGGTGCGAATGAGCGTGTACTGTTGCGCCCGGCACATAACTGGTCAATACCAGCTGAATGCCGTCTGCTGAACAAACGTTTTTCCACTCGTTTCTGATTTCAACGAACGGTCGCATGAAATCACTTTCGCCCAAATCGGTGATGAATCACAGTCACTGCTAACATTATACGATCCGCGCAGGCAGGTCCGTTCGGTGTTCCGACCTCATGCGAAAGAATATTTGCAGATTGTTGACACATCGATTTGCAATTTATTTGCAAAATGTCAGATTTGTTCAAGCATCGCTGGCTGGAATGCGATCTCGGTTTGAATTCACAACGATTTGTTTGGCGAAACGTTGGATTCGTCGTTCATTTATCTGTTGGCTTCGAATGATTTCTCTGAATTCTCGGAGTTCGTCGAATCTCCTTCTTCAGCGGACTGGACGCGTGCCAAAAACTTATTGAGCCTGGGAAAGATTTCAAGAACGGGTGCATGTCCGCCTTCATACGGAAACCAATCAACCTCGTAGCCTTTTTCCGTAAGTTTTTGGTGAAGTGTTTCACTTCCCTGGAAAGGCAAAACCCGGTCATCTCTCCCATGTGTAAGAAACACCAATGGTTTATCAATTACATCTTCGCGTGGTTCGTAGCGAACATTGCCAGAAGGCGAAATCAAAATAACAGCGGACACCAATCCGGGTGCCTCTGAAATGAGATTACTCGACAGAATCGCGCCTTGAGAGTAACCACCAAGAATAATTTCCAACTTGGGATATGCTGCCCGGACAGATTTCAAAACAGTTAGCACTTTGCTTCGAGACTTTTCAAAATCGCCGCGTTTCAACATCCAGGCACGACCCCCGGGGTTGCGTGCTTGAAACGGTCCGTTGAGAAAAACAAATGCAGTTTTCGGTGAGGTTTGGATGTTGTTACAAATGTTTTTCATGTTGTCGGCATTACCACCGAGGCCGTGTAAAAACACAAAGGCATGGGATGCTTCGGAAAGTTTCGTACCGAACTTGACCCCATCCAATCCACCCCACAAGTCTTTTTCCTGTGTCTCAACTTTTGAACCAGAATTGGATTCAGTGGTTTCAGATTCAATTTTTTTTGAACTGCAACCCTGAAAAATCAACATGAATATGGTGATTAGCAAGGAGTATTTCAGGGATTTCTGTCGTGCGAGGGCTGAGTTAATCATTGAATTGACCGGAAGAGAAAAATAAACGCATCTGCGACGGATTTAAACGTCGATGTTTTGCAGTCTAAAGGTGATTGCCAAAGAAGTATTGAACAAATCTGACGTTGATTGACAACTGCCTTGCCGCTGCCATGGAGCCAACATGCGATGGCACTGGAAACCGGATCGGCTCGGCAGGAGCCTCGCCCTCCCGGGCCGGTTCCAACTGGTCGTTTAGAAGAAAATGGCCGGTGGGAACCGACCCAACGTGTTATCCGAAAGGATCATCAAAACATTTTGCAGGTTCTGTGAACCAGACTGGACCATCGTCGGACATATAAAAATGGTCCTCGAGGCGTATTCCGAATTCGCCGGGTAAGACAATCATCGGTTCGTTGCTGAACACCATTCCGGGCTCCAGCGGTGTGGATTCGCCGCGAACCAAGTAGGGACCTTCGTGAATGTCGAGTCCGCAACCGTGGCCGGTTCGATGCGGCAATCCTGGCAAGGCGTAATCGGGACCTAATCCGGCTGATTGCAACACTGCTCGCGCCGCGGCATCGGCGACTTCACAAGGCTCACCTAATTTTGCGGCGGCAAACGCGGCCAATTGTGCGCTTTTTTCAACATCCCAAATTTCCCGCTGGCGATCGGTAGGCTCGCCAAAACAAAAACTCCGAGTGATATCCGAATTGTAGCCGTCCAGCAAAAATCCGGTGTCGATTAAAACCCAGTCGTTTTGTTGTAACGTCTGCGGCTGCTTGACGCCGTGCGGAAACGAAGTTGCCACGCCAAACAAAACAATGCAAAACGATGAACCAGCAGCAGCTCCGATTTTCCGATGGGCCTGATCGATAAACTCAACCACTTCGGTTGTCTGCATGCCAGGTTCCAAAATGGATGCGGCTGCAGCGATTACGGACACTGTCGCTTCGTGTGCTCGCTGAATCAACGCCAACTCCGACGCACTTTTGCGAGCACGGAAAAACTGTGTCACCGGTTGTGCGTGTTCAAACCGCACATTGGGGCAAGCGTTTTGCAAACCGTTAAAAATAAAAAACGGTGTCACTTCATCAATCAAAATGCGTCCTGCATCGATTCCGTGCTGCGAAAGATAATCGGCCACCAATTGATACGGGCTTTGGTGTTCATGCCAAGCGTGAATTTCAGATTCGATCAGCCAGAAATCTCGCAATGTATCGAGTTCAAAATGCGGGGCCACGTAAATGAAATCGCCGTCGGCCAAGACGATCGCAGCCACCATTCGTTCGCTTGGGTTCCAGCGAAACCCGGTGAAATAATAAAGATTGGTTCCCGCGTGCAGATAAATTGCATCGATGTTCTCGTCGCGCATTTTCGACTGCAACCGTTGCAATCGAGATTCAAATTCCGGTTTACCGATGGGCTGAACATCCGATGTCATGTTTGACAAAGATTCGAGAGCTTGTTCCCTGGTATTTCCTGTGACGCCGCTAATCATTCGAAGGGGTCCCGCTGGTGTTAGATGATATCGTTTTGCTGTTTCGATTTTTTCATCAGTTTATCCAGCTTCTTCGAGTTTTCAATCAATGCAGCTTTGGTGTTTTCAATGATTTTTTGGTAGTTTTTGTCATTTCGGTTCAGTGGACCAAGTTTTTCCAGTCGTTGGTACAACTCCAACCCGGCGTCAAAATACTTGATTGCCGATTTATATTCATCCAGCTCGGTACACGACGAAATTCCTTTCCAGGATTCTTCGGACAGCGTGACTTCGCCAAATCGCGAAAATTCAACAAGTCCCAAATTGAATTTGCATTGAGCGTAGGTTGCTAAATCGACTCGCGATGGTTTTTCCAGGTCGATATGTTTTTTCATCAGCGATTCCTGCTCTCGGAATCCTTTTTCGGCCTGTTTCAAATCTCCTTTGCCCGCCTGAGCCGAAGCCAACGAAGTGATTGCGAGCCACAGATTCCTGGCGTATTCTTCGCTTTCCGGTTGCTTCTGGTACAGTTCTCGTCGCAGTGCGATTCCTTTTTTTGCAAAATCAATCGAATCGTCGGGACGATTCATAAAACCATAGACCGTTGAAATCCTGGTCAATACAGTTGCCAGATTACCAGCTGCATTGGCGTTGTCGGCGTTGCGCTGCCAGATAGTGCGACGCAGTGACTCGATGACTTTAAAGTTGTTCAGAGCATCCTCAGCGCGTCGTTGCTGGAATTGCAGATCCGCCAAAACCATCAATGTCGATGCGTAGCGTTCGGCGAATTTGGGATCATCACGATTGACTTCGTGAGTTCGGCGAGCCTCGGCGATGGCCAGTTTTGTATGTTGTTCAGATTTTTTAAACTGGCTCATCCGTTCGTAAACTTCACCTCGTTTCAGATGAGTCCAAATTTTCAAGTGCTCCGTTTCGAGAGTCACACGTTGAGAGGGGTCTTTGATTGGGCGATATTCAGAATCAATGTTGTCGAGAAACTGCATTGCAGCTTTGAAATTGTCATCCAACATAGCAAACGCAAATTGATGTTGTAAAAATCGAATTCGCACCAGGCGAAATTCGGCTTCGTTTTCATTTTCAATCGATTTGAGAAGCTCGTCGTATTTTTTCATTAATTCCTTGGCGGCTTTTGGACCGCTGAGGACGATGACCAACTCCATTTTTTTGGCGACTGCATTGGCCAAGATCTTTCGCGTAACCCGGTCATCCGGTTCCATTTTGAGCGCGTCCTCGTACAGCTTCAGACCGAGGTCATAATTTTTGAGCGCCGTTTTCAATTTCCCCATGTTGGCCTGATCCGGATTCCCTTGAATATCCGCAATCGCGATATAAGCTCGCGCATGTCGTCGTAGGTAAACAATATCCTGGGGCATGTGAGGCGTCGCAGCGTCCAGGTATTTCTGAATCCGTTCGGCCAGCCGCATTTGTGCTTTGATACTTCCATTGAGTCTTTGCAACTCTCCTATATGTTCGAGGTAGATCCATTCGGTAAAAGCGCTGCCCTCGGACGCCAGTTTTGTAGAACGTCGCAACTCGGCATCGGCTTTTTTCAACGCACGGTCTGATTTATCGAGCGCTTCGCCTTTTTCTTGCAAAGCCAAATCGAGTTGAGTCGTGTGGTACCAAAGCCCCGCGATGATCGCCGGAATCGCCAGGGCCAACAGAATCAAGATACTGGCAATAGCCGGTCGACGACGCATCCATTTCAACGTGCGTTCGGTTGTCGAAATCGGGCGTGCTTCGATCGGTTTGCCATCAATGAAGTGTTGCAAATCGGCGGCCAAATGTTGCATGGACGCGTAACGCCGCTCCGGTTTTTTTGCCAAGCATTTCAAACAAATGGTTTCCAGATCACGCGGAATGTTCTTTTGGAGCTTTCGCGGTGCAATCGGATCGTCAGACAGAACCATCATCACCGTTTGAACAGGTTCCGAAGAATAAAAGGGTGGGCGGCCGGTCAACATGCGGTAGAGCACTGCTCCCAGCCCGTAAACGTCACAAGCGGGTCCAATTGATTTGACGACACCGCTGGCTTGTTCCGGTGCCATGTAACCTGGAGTTCCAACAATCTCACCGGTTTTGGTCGAATCCGAATCGTCTTGCAAACTTTTGGCCAAACCGAAATCGGCCACTTTGGGGGTCATGCTCGCGTCGAGCAAAATATTCGAAGGCTTGAGGTCTCGATGAATGATATTTTTGGCGTGACAAAATTCGATGGCGTTGGCAATCGCCAGGATTATTTGAGCGGCAGCAACTGGTGTTTGTGGCTGATTCTGTAAAAACTCTTCGAGAGTTGGTCCGTCGACATACTCCATGACGAAAAACGGTGGCTCGGCAAACATTTGCGCTTCGTAGAGCTGCGCAATGTTGGGATGATTCAAGGCGGCAACCGATTTGATTTCAGAAACAAATCGTTCCGTTAACTTGGGCGAGCGGCTGACATGTTGGGTTACGACTTTGACGGCGACTTGCCGATCCAATTTTTCATCAACGGCCAGATAAACCGCGCCCATTCCCCCCTGCCCCAATTTGCGTTCGATCCGATATCCTTCGATCTCTGGCAATGAACTACTTGCGACATCATTCGATGGTTGAGTGTACAATGTTTCGACAT
This sequence comes from Pirellulaceae bacterium, assembly GCA_028280445.1. Classification (GTDB taxonomy): domain Bacteria; phylum Planctomycetota; class Planctomycetia; order Pirellulales; family Pirellulaceae; genus JANQLU01. The sequence goes on from JANQLU010000047.1 coordinate 41,134, forward strand.
TTCGCGCATCTCCGGTGGGAATCGAGGGTGAATCGCCACTGGCCTCAGTTGCATGTTCTCCAGCTTCGTCCAAAGCGGGTGGTAATAACAAATGGTTGATGCGGGATCGCGATTTTTCGTTTTCTGACATGTTTTGAAACTCACATTTTCATAGCGCATTTTCTGTCAATACCGCCCACCAGCGATGTTGTGACAGAAAATCATAAGTGCGAAGCGTGAGCGAGGAACCAAAACCACGCTGATTTACGGCGAAACGTGGTCCCTCACTTACGTTTCGGGTTGTGATTTTTGTTTAATGCAAAATTCTAGTCAGCGAGGGACTGAAACCACACAAACGCACAGTGAAACTTGGTCCCTCACTTACGTTTCGCACTTGCGATTTTTGTATCCTATCACGCTTCGCACTTACGATTTGACTGCAACACTTATTGCACCATTACCTGCCAATACAATTCCCGAGCAATGTTGTGACAGAAAAACGCAAAAAAATATTTTACGAAAAAAAACGGTGGATCGCCGTGTTTTGTACCAGATTCGTTTTGGTAAACTGCTCACTCACATCATTTATTGGGAGTTCGTAAATTGAAAGAACCAGTGTCAGTAGAAACCATACCGCCGCTCGTTCGTGATGCTTTCGATCCCGATATTTTTCGGCAAACAGCACACCAAATGGTCGATATGCTGACTGATCATCTGCAGAGTCTCGTCCCCAACAATTCGGACGCAATCGACCCGCCAGTGTCAAAAACGCTCGATTGGGACCGGCCCCAAGACATGATCAAACAGTGGAAAACGGATCCTCCTGCTGGGTTCGCCGAGTTGGCTCAAAAGGTAATGGCAAATAGCATTCGATTGCATCACCCCAATTTCGTTGGCCATCAGATCTCTCCACCGGCTCCGATCGCAGCGACCTTCAGCTTTTTGGTTGACTTGCTCAATAATGGAATGGGCATCTTTGAAATGGGAATGGCTGGGACGGCCATCGAACAAATCGTCATCGAGATGCTGGTCGACAAATTTGGTCTTCCCGCTGAGACCGCAGGTGGCTTTATGACTTCCGGGGGAAGTCTGGCGAATTTAACCGCGATGCTGGCCGCCCGCAGCATCGTATCTGATGACGATGTTTGGAATCGGGGAAACCAGAAACAGTACGCCGTGCTCGTATCGTCTGCTGCACACTACTGTATGGATCGTGCCGCGCGGATCATGGGTTGGGGTCAATCCGGTGTCATTCAAATTCCGGTCAACGACCAATTTCAAATGCGCACGGATTTGTTGGAATCGCAACTCGAACAAGCTCGACAACGAAATATCGAAGTCCTGGCCGTTGTGGGCAGCGCTTGTTGCACCGCGACTGGTAGCTACGACGATCTGTCCGCGATCGGGCATTTTTGTCGCAGACATGATTTGTGGTTTCATGTTGATGGCGCCCATGGAGCCGCCGTCGCTTTTTCGCCAACACATCGCGGATTGTTACGCGGCATCGAAATGGCCGATAGCATCACACTCGATTTCCACAAAATGTTGATGACACCAGCACTGGCCAGTGCCCTGGTGTTTCGGCGAAACAACGATTCATTTCAAACGTTTGCCCAGAAAGCCGAGTACATTTGGGCAGATGAATCTGACGAAACCGATGACGCTACGCATTACGATTTAGCCAAACGAACGTTTGAATGTACAAAACAGATGTTCGCGTTGAAGTTCTATGCCGTCTGGCAATGCCTGGGCGAGTCGACATTGGCGGCCAACATTGATCACCTGTTTCAACTTTCCCAGCATTTCAGCGACCTGGTCAATGAAGCAAGTGACTTCGAATTAGCCATGCGCCCGCAATCCAACATCATCTGCTTTCGCTATACCGACGCCGATCCAGACACCAATCTGTGCCAATGGAATGAAACGCTGCGCCGCATGATCGTTGAGGATGGGACCTACTACATTGTTCAAACGCGACTCAATGGCAAATCCTGGCTACGCGTCACCATTGGCAATTCGTTGACGACACCGCTGCATCTGGCTGGGTTGCTCGAACACATTCGACAGCTCGCTCAACACCATAAAAAAAACCCAACGCATTGACGTTGGGTTTTGGATGGTTTCGAGATCTAGCAAGATCAGAAAATATCAGTGATAAACTGATGCCCCCAGTGGTAGCGTCGACCACGTGGGTAGTAATTTTGCCATTGGCGATTGTAAACCGGAATCCGCATTTCAGCTGGATATCGGTAGTACAAACTTTCAGCGCTTCGGTAATACTCACTGCCCCAGTAGCTATGTGGGTAGTAGACGTACGGATAGTGGTAAAAACGCTCGTAGTCGCGATTAGAATATTGCCCACCCCAGGTACGGCCGAAGGCGCGTTGCTGAGCTTGTGCTTCACTTGCTTGCAAGCAAACCAAAAACAGTGCGGCGCAAGCAAAACACAATAACATTCGACGGATCATGGAGAACTCCCTCCCGGTTTGACTTTTGTTCGATGGGCGTAAATATGGGTCTAGCCCAGTCAACAAAGGATTGATCGGAATTCGGCAGAACAATGATTAACGGAATATTCGGTAAGCGGGGAACTTTACGTACAAACCGCAATAACTCTCAATGTTCGTTTGGATCAGGCAAGCTGAGTAAACTTTGCGGACGTAGGGCCGGTTCCTATCGGCCAATCCCAAAAACGGCCGGTGGGAACCGGCCCTTCGCTTACTGTTTGGGTCGCAATATGCAAATGGAATGTTCGTCTTGTGACAGCATGTAATACAAGTTCCGTTGCTGATCGAATCCGATCGCCACATTTTTACATCCACCGGCGATTTTCGCTTGTCCAATATAAGACAACAGTTGCCCGGAGGGTGAAAAACGTTTGATGTGCCCAATGCTTGATTCGGCGGTCAATAGATCTCCATTTCCCAGCACTTGTAGATTCATTGGGTTACAACAGCCCCCGAAACCGTGTTGATCCGTCGTGCTTTTGTGACCAAACGCATCGAGACGTTTTCCATTTTTGTCATACCGGACCACCCGGAAAAAAATGTTGTCAGCTACCCACAGATCGTCCCCGTCAGCTTTGACATCAAATCGTCCGCAGCAACCGCGCATATCAGACAGTATCTTTTGTGCCTGGCCAAATTCCTTGTTCACGCGAAACACTTCGTAGTTGTAGTTGTCGTCTGCCAGCAATGCAACGAATAGATAGTTTTCGGCAATTGCAATCGCTTTGACGATCAATCGATCTCGGAACGTTTCTTCGATCTTCGCTTGGGTCACAGTGTTTTGCTGAAGTGCATTGAATTGTGACTTAATTTCAACAAGACGTTTGGAATACGACTGCAGTCGTTTCTGGTCGATTTTACTCAGTGGTGCCGTTTTCTGTTTTGTTCGCAGTGCAGCAACGCGATCGTTCAGTCGTTTTTGTTGTTTTTGATTCAAATCGATCATCTGTTGACGATCGTCTTTGAGCTGTTTGCCAATTTGCTGTTTCAACCTGGCCAGGTTTTTGACTTTGGGAGCGGGGCTTCGTTTGATTATTTTTCCTGCCAAACTGATTTTGGCCAAATAGCCTTCACCGCCAATATAAAAAACTTGTTCAGCGGAATCGAAATTGATCGCCGTCGCCGTAAACGGTAGATCAATTTGTTTGACAAGTTCCTGGTTCGGCGAATAAACCTGAATCATCGGCGGCGCTTCTTGCTTGAGTTTGATAAACTGTTCGTCAGGAGTCATATACAGGTAGGAGCCGCCGACGCACGCCCAAATATTACCGTCGGGTGCTAGACAAAACGTTTGCAAAACAATCGGTTTGTCACCGAGTTTGGGTGTTAGCAAACCGGTTTGCTCATGCGTCGGATCAAAAATCTGGTCCGCATAAGCCATCCTTGCTTTGATGCTTTGCTCCGCGACTTTCTTGGTGTGGCCGGTCTTTAGCGCCTTTTTTGAATTTTGCGAATGGTCGTCGTTAGCCGTTGCATCATTTTTCTGGGCGACACGAGTTTTGGGTTGCCTCGACTGAATCAGTTTGAACAATCCAAAACCGACGACTCCGGCGAACACAATTACGACAACCGATTTCAACAATATTGGTTTCTGTGCCACGGCAGGTACCTACGGTGAGTTGAGGGCAATATTTTTCGCTGCGAAACTTATCAACATTATCGTTGTAATTTTGGCGCGAAGTAGGGCCGATTCCCACCAGTCAATCCGTCAAAAAAACGGCCCGTTGGACCTGGCGCCGCTTTTTCTGTTGGTCATCTCACGTTGCACGCCAATTTACAAGCATTCGTGAGTCCAAGACGGAAAATCGCCTATTGGCTTACAGGGTTTTCTGGAAAAACGCCGTTGGCGACTTCTTTTTCAAACTCATCCATCAGCGGCCAGTTAACGGCGCATGTTCCAAAATCTGCCATATTCAAGTAACCCTGCAAACGACCAATCGTGCGATCAATCAACTGGTCATCTTTTCGGAAAACAGGGCCGTGGCTGGGACAAAGCCACTCGACGTCGCTTTCGCGTATTCGCTCCAACGATGCGATGAATTGAGTCAAATCACTTCCGTGATGAGCATCAATCGCTCCAACACAACCATCTCGGTAAATGTTGTCGCCGCTAAACAAGATATTGCCTAATCGAAACGACAATTGACTGTCGGTATGTCCCGGCGTGAGCCAAACATCGAGTTCCAAATTCCCAACCTTAATCACGTCGCCTTCGTCGATCAGATGTTCGGTCTCGACGCTGGGCATCTCCAAATCGATGCCTTGTGCAGGAATTTCGGCAAACGTATGCAGTCGATCACCTTTTTTGAGCGGTTCAGCCGCTTTGGGATGCGCGGCCACGGGCGCACGCAAAATCTGTTTGATTTTGGCCAACCCTTGAACATGATCCACGTCGGCGTGAGTGGCGATCAACATCTGGCAATTGGCAAACGGAAAATCCAACTGGCGGACCAGATCGACAACTTCATCGACCACTTCTTCGTAGCCGATGTCGATCATCACCCACTGGTCCCCGTCATAAACGATATAAACATTGCATCCCAAAACATGGCCAAGTTGATAATTCAGTTCGATCACGTTCGGAAAAATGGGTTTGCGCTGGATCATTTAATGAGTTGATAATGTGAGAAAATGCGCCAATGAAATGATATCCGACCAGTCTACGCGGTTCAATTTTTGCTTTCAACCGAAAGGTTTCCATAAAGAATTGCGTCTAACATTTGGCAGCTCGCGAAGTGTCTGGAATCGTATAGAAGTTTCCGTTTGGGAAGGATTTCACTGTTTTTTTGCGATTTTCTGCAATCAAAACGGGTCCTCCAGTTGCCAAAATTGTTAGATATCGACTTAAAACGCGGTTGAAAGGCTCAGTTTCTGCCCGTGACCTAAAAGCCAAATGGTAAAATAATGGTGAGAAGACATTGGTTCCGGTAACAGATGATTGCCATCCCAATAAACATCGGCGATATTTTCTTGCGACCGACACCAATTTGAATGACGACCTGAAAGGAACGACTCTATGAATAATCGGTTTTACCTGAACAACTCGACGTTCAGCAAGTATCTTCGTCATTTACATTGGAGTTTGTTGGCCAGTATCTGCTGCCTTGCCCTGTCTCCTGCCATCGCAACTGCTCAAAGTGAAAAAGCCACTAAAAAGCAGGACGATGAAAATCTGACGCTGGACGAAATTTTTGCAGGTAAAAACCCGAAATCGATCGACGACCTGCGGGCGATGCAGCAACATGTTCGCGAACTGTCCGAGCGACTCAAACCTGTCACCGTATCGCTTCGCGTCAACGGCGCCCAAGGCAGTGGCGTAATCATTAGTCGAGATGGATATATTTTGACCGCCGCTCACGTGATTGGAAAACCGAATCAACCCGTGACCGTTATTTTTGATGATGGCCGCACCGCAAAAGCAAAATCTCTTGGGCTGAACCACAACTATGATTCTGGTCTGGTCAAAATCACCGACGAAGGCAATTGGCCCTATGTCGATATGGGTGAGTCCAAACCGCTCAAACGTGGCCAGTGGGTCGTTTCCATTGGACACCCTGGCGGATTCGACAAAATTCGCGGCGGCGTTGTTCGTCTCGGTCGAGTCATCTTCAACAATACCAACGTTCTCAACACCGACTGCACTTTGGTGGGTGGCGATTCAGGCGGACCGTTGTTCGATATGGATGGAAACGTGATCGGCATTCACAGTCGCATCGGAATGAACATCCGACAAAACATGCATGTGCCCGTCGACATTTTTGGTAAAGAGTGGATCAAACTCGAAAAAGGTGAAGAGATTGGTCGGCGACGCTCCATGACGCCGTCCACCAGTTTCAAAGATCGTTTTGGTTACAAGCTAAGTTACCGGCTGAAAGTCGACGAAGTCACGTCAGAAATCGAAAAAGCTGGTTTGAAAAACGGCGACACGATTAAAAAATTCAACAACACAAAAGTCGATAGTCGACTGCAGCTACGGCCAGCTGGATTTTATAAAATGAAAAAAGACGACGAATACGAACTGACAATTGACCGCGACGGCAAGGAGATGAAAGTCAAACTAAAGGTTCTTAAATAGCGTCCCGGTCTTTGTTTATGGCAACAAAAAATCATATCAGTTGAGTTCATCATGAAATATTCGAAAAAACTTTCTTCTCTCACTTTGTTTTCGGCACTGTTGATCGCCTTGGTCGCAAGTCCTTTGGCAGCACAGTCAGCACCCCCCAAGGACTCGCCAAAGCAGGAAAAATCGGCGACTCCCAAAACAGAAAAACCGGCTGAAAAAAAACAGGAAGACAAAAAATCTCCTGAAAAAAAGCAGGAAACAAAGAAGCCCGAAGCCAAGAAACAAGAGCCAATAAGTACCCGTTCGCGCGCCAGTTCGTTTTACAAAGAAAATTCTCAACTTCGAAAGTTATTTGAACCGGTTGTCGCCGAAGCCAAGCAACACACGGTTTCGGTTTTGCGCGGTACGAGACGTGTCGCTTACGGAGTCATTGTCGATTCAACGGGTTTGATTTTGACGAAAAGCAGCGAGCTTCGCAGCCCTCTGAAGTGTCGTTTACCCGGACGAAAAGAGCCGGTTGATGCAACGATTTTTGGAATCGACCCCGAAACCGATCTGGCTCTGCTCAAAGTCAACGAAACCATGTTGCCGTTTCAGCGATTTGATCCTCAATATAAATCGCCTGCGGTTGGCAGTTGGGTTGCCGTTCCTGACACTACCGGATCTCCAATTTCCATTGGAGTCGTCAGTGTCGGTGACCGCAAAATTCCGCCCGCTAGCGGATTTATGGGAGTTCAATTGGCGCAAGCACCGTCGAAAAACGGTGTCAAAGTCGATTTGGTTATGCCTGGGTTGCCGGCCGACAATGCTGGTGTCAAGGTCAACGATATCATCATCGAGGTCAACGGTGTCAAAACACCCAACCGAGTCAAATTGATTGAGGTCGTCAGCAAAAAACGTCCCGGCTCAAAAATCGACGTTACCGTAGTTCGTGATGGAAAAAACAAAAAAGTTCAAATCGTTTTGGGTGATCGAGAAAAACTAAACGCCCGGGAACAAGCTCGATCCAATCAGCAAAATACGATGAGCGGTTCTCGAAGCGACCGACGCAAAGATTTCCCGCTGGCATTTCGTCACGACGGCTATCTCGTTCGTACCGAGGTTGGCGGCCCAGTCGTTGATCTCGATGGCAAAGTCGTCGGTATCAATATCGCTCGTGGTGGTCGCGTCGAAAGCTTGGCGCTGCCCAATAGCATTGTTTTCGGCGTCATCGAAAAATTGAAAACCGGCAACTTCAAACCGTCGATTGTCAATAAAGGGAAAATCGAGCTGATTGAAAAACAACTTACCGCGATGGAAAAAAACACGAAGTTGGATGACAAAAAATTGGAACTGCGTCAAGAATACGAGACGCAAGAAGCAATTGCCGATCAGTTGAAAAAAACGATTGAGAATATTCAAAAGCAAATCGACGCTGCTGAAAAAGAGAAAAAAGCGGCACAGGCAAAACTGAAAAAATTGAAAACCGAACGTGATTTGTTTGAGAAAAATCGCAAAGAACTGAAAAAGCAACTCGAACGTTTAAAAACCGGTATGGGTTAATTTTCGTTTCTAAAAAAAACAACAACCTCAAGCATCATCCAGTGCTTGAGGTTTTTTTGTGTCACGATTGGATTCGAGAAAAGCAGACAACAGAATTTGTGCGGCCAGTTTATCCAATCGGGCTTTTCGTTTCTTCTTGGTCAGCTCGGCGTCCAGCAAGTACTGTTCGGCAATGACTGACGTAAATCGTTCGTCGTAAAAAGTCACTGGCAGACCCGTCAATTCCTGAAGCCATTTGCCAAACTCGCGCGATTCAATCGATTTCTGGCTTTCGTCGCCACTCAGATGAACCGGCAATCCGACGACAAATCCAACCAATTGTTCTTCCTCAGCCAATCGGGCGAAAAAATCTGCGTCGTGCTTGAGCCCCCGACGAGTGTAATTTTCCAGCGGGCTGGCTAATGACTGCTCGGCATTGCAAATCGCGATGCCAATTCGCACAGTTCCATAGTCGATACCCGCCAAACGCCCTGTCCGCGGCACACTCTCCGATTTCGATTTGTCATCTCCAGTATTCAATTTTTTATTCAGAAAAATGACCTGTTTTTAAAAACCGCACGGTTGCTGCGATGACTTTTTTGTCTTTCATGATCGTACCGTGCATCAAGAAATCTTCGTAGCGGTCAGTTTCATTTTCCAGTTGAGTTTCCGCCAAACTCACGGTCCAATCGTCCGGCCCTGGCAAAAAAGGATTGCTCAAAAAATGCAATTTTTGCTGGGCACCCGCGATCACCCCAAATTCCAAGTCAGGAACGGCGAGTTCGGATTTAACTTCATCCCAGCGCCAGGAAAACTCACGCCCTCCGACTCCGGAAATGACGTTAAACAACAAACTGAATTTCAACCACCGCGCCAATTTGGAACCTTGATTTGGCGGAGCAATCATCACCATGCGATGCAATGATTTTTGTTGCGACGATTCGGGTTGCTGCTGGAGATCGTACAAAAATCGACGCACCACCAGATTCCCCATGCTGTGTCCAACGAAACTGACTTGCCCGAAAGGCAGATGTTCAACGACGCTACTCAAACCTCGAGCATTGTCTTGAATGCGCTGGCGCGTGCTCGCGTAGCTGAGCCTGGCGGTTTCAAATCCAGCTTCTTGAATCGCGCGTTCCATTTTGCGAAGCGTGTTTCGTGTACGATTCATTCCGTGCAGCAACAGAACAATCGGCCCATCGGTTGGCAAATCGTTCGGTGCAATTTCATCAAACCTTGCCACACATTGTTCGTAGCTGCCACTTTCAACCAAACGGTTCTCTGGATCGAGAATTCGCGCCCGCTGCATCCGCCAATGCCGCTGCAACCGCCAACCGTGGCACCACCGCCAATCTGTCCAAAATTGGAGGCCGCCCAAAGTTTTGCGTCCCGTCGGTTTTGAATTGCTATCCATCAAACGGTTCTTGAGTATTGGTACTCGAAATACGTTTCTACTTCGTTTGTTAAAGTGTCATTGACGTTTTAGGCCTGAAAACTTTCATTTCGAGTGCCACTGGCTCTGCCAGTGTTTTTTGTTTCGGTTTCGACACAAGTGTCAAAAATCATAACCCGAAGCGTGAGCGAGGGAACTCAGCCACACCGATGTGTAGCGAAACGCGGTCCCTCACTAACGTTTCGGGTTATGATTCCAATCACCATTGTCTATGGCACTAATACTGCTTCGCAAACCCACGACGTTCTACATATCGTCGAAACGGCTCACAGATACTCGTTCATTTCTCGCGATTCCAGTGCAGCAACAATTTTTTTCACATCCGCTTCGCGTGATTTGTGAACGACCAACGTTGCATCGGCCGTGCGGATGACGATGCAGTCCTCCATTCCAACCGTTGCCACGAGATGGCCATCATCATTGTCGTTGCGAACAATGCAATTTTTGGTATCAACGGTCAGTTGGTTTCCAATTAATGTATTGGCATCCTGATCTTGTCCAACCAACCGCTCGAGTGCTGTCCAATTTCCAACATCGTCCCAATCAAACGGCGCTTGAACAACGCAAACCGGTTGATATTTTTCCATCACCGCAAAGTCAATTGAGACACCCTGGATCGCATGAAATTCGCGATTCAAAACTTCGTCGAACGACGGACTGCCGATGGCCAGTCCAATCGTATCGATGTGAGCCGCCATTTGCGGTTCGAATTTTCTCAACGCGTTCAAAATCGTTTTTGCTTTCCAGACGAAAATTCCTGAATTCCAATAAAACGAGCCTTGTTCGAGAAATTGTTCTGCGGTTTGCAAATCGGGCTTTTCACGAAACCGTTCAACGTTAAACGTCTCGGGACCGTCGGTCGGAATCGTATCTCCGCGCTCGATATAACCAAACACCGTCGCTGGATAACTTGGTTTGATCCCGAATGTCAAAATGCGGTTGGGATTCTCGTCAACCAATTGCGTGGCGTGTTTGATCGCCGATTGAAAAGCTTCGGTATCGGAAATGACATGATCCGACGGCATGACCACCATGGTTCCGTCTTCGTCGGCCGCGGCGACCAGCGCGGCGGCAAGTCCCACACATGGTGCGGTGTCACGTTTACATGGCTCTCCCAAAACACATTCTGCTGGAATGTCTGGCAGCTGCTGTCTGATTTTGTCGGTTAGGCGTGTATTGGTAACAATGCGAACGTTTTCAACGGGACAAAGGCCTGCCATCCGACGAACCGTTGCTTGAATCATCGTTTCGGCGCCGGTGATCGCTAACAGCTGTTTCGGATGATCTTGCCGGCTGGCAGGCCAAAATCGAGTGCCTGCACCACCGGCCATAATTATTGCGTGGATCATATTTGCTTTCTCAAATTCTCTGATCAAGTAGGGCCGGTTCCCACCGGCCGTTTTGTTGGATTCGGCCGGTGGGAACCGGCCCTACTAGTCGTAATTTTTCAAGTCAATATTTGGTCACCAACTCAAACCAAATAGGTTGGCTCGCTAATGATACCACCACGTTCCATTTTTTCGGCCAGTTGCTTTTCGTGAATCGCAAACAACGGACTGATCTCCACGGGAACTCCCGAATCCACCGTGACACCGATTTCGTTCAGCCACCGTTTGTGTTGATCGACCATGGCCGCTTTTGTCGTTTCTGCCGTTTCCGTTGTTGCCGGCGGTGCATTTTTTACAGCGGCAAATCCATCTGCCGGATCAACTTCGATGGCCAAGGCGTTGGCGGCAAACGGAAGTAGGTCAAAAATAAATTTTTCAAACTTAACAGCGTTCGGTTCGCTTGGGTCAACCAGATTTCCAGCTTCATCGACGAACGGCACTTTTTTGTAGGCCCTGTGAAATGGTAAGCTGCCATCGTTTTCCACAACTCGTTTTAAAAACGATGTTTCAAAGGCATGGACGGCAATACTGCCCGCCCATAATTTGAGATTGCCTGCCTCATCCGTTTGTTCGGCGTATTGGGGTGGCAAATCACTGTACTCAATAATCTGAACTCGCCCGTCGATGCTGACCAAATTCCCCACGCGTTGCAACGGTTCGGATTTTCGCACGACTTGGGATGTCATCTCGGACGCTAACAATTTGTGATAACCGATCGTTAGCGGATCACAAACTTGCATCAACGGGTTGTCAATTTGTCCATAGAAAATCGTTTCGATGCCACGATCCTGCATGGTTTGCAAACACCCGTGTTTTTGTAATGCAGCAACCATGCCACCGTGACCATCTGGACTGGTAAACAACCGATCCTTGGCCGCGAGTAGCAGATTTCCCGTCTGTCGATCCACCGCAGGCATCGTCCCCTGACAAAAAACCTGGCAATCATCAGCCGGTATTCCAAAATTGTGATGCAACGTCAAAAAATCGACCGTGTCCTGATCGGTCGCGGGACTGGACATGACAAACAACGGAATGGTCTTGCCGTAATACCGAGAGTAGCCCAGAACTTTCTCAAAAATCACTTGAAACAAGCTGTTGTTCGAAATGGGCCCGATAGGATACATCCCTTTGGGTTTGTCAAACCCGAGCCTGGAACCTTGGCCGCCTGCGACAAGAATCATTCCGACTTTACCGTCTCGCAACAATTGTTCACCACAATCGATTGCCTCATCGCGGCTGAATTTCTCGTGCCCCTGCCCGAGCGCGATCGCAGCTGGAGGTTCCGCCCGACTGGCCAATTCGCTCCAATCGCAATCAGACGATTCGTTGGCAAACAGTGACCGGATCTCTTCGAAGTCAATCTGCCCAATCTGATCCAGGAGCTGAACTCGTTGTTCGTCGTCGAGCTGTTCCATAAACGCCAACAAATGTTGTTGACCAACATCGGCAAGGATCGATTCGATTTCTAGCTGCAGATTATTCATCTTCGTTTCGCTATCCCGCTGCAGAAAGTTTTTGCTGATTCACATGTGAAATCAAGAACTTGATGAGAATTTCAGTCCCAACAGGGTTGGTATCGATCAGCTTGATTTCCGCTCGAATACCAAATCGGGTTGCATCGGTGATTTTGACATTGATAGGCGGTCCCGCCAGTTGTTGAAATTCAATCGCCGGTGTTTCAGCTAGGCTTGGATAAAATGGGATATGGACGACACCTGAATTTTCATCGGCGGCAAACGATTGTCTGATGCTGGCTACCACCGTGATTTCGTTGTCGCGCGATGTATAAACAATTTTTCTGATTACATCGTCTGTTGATTCGTCTGACTCGTCATTCTCGTCCATTGGTGCCGCGCCCGGCCCGTCTTGTTGACACAATGAAAGTAAAAGCGCGTCGTTCGAGCAATCGTGATCGTCGTCGACAATTTCGTCTGCAACCGTCTGGTTGGATTCGCTCAATTCTGGCGTTTCGTTGTCCGGTCGTTCGTCATCGCTGGTTTCGGACAAATTCGATTGAAAGCTTGACTTCTTCACCAACGCCTCAGCAATGCAAACACCGAGCAAAAAAAATGGTCCAACCAGCCAGAAGGTTGAAATCGACAATACGACGGACCAGACCAGCACGACCATCCATGCGTTTGAAATCGGGAAATTCGTTCGTCCGCCTTCATTCGGCTGTTCGACCAATCGTTTGGCAATTAAAGCGATCGAAATCAGCAACAACGCCAATATTGCGGGTAATTGCTCGACTCCGCCACCAATCGCAGACCGTACGCAGATCGTCAACAACAACCCCACGGCAACCAAGCTCGAAACTTGTAACACCGTCGTCGTCGATATCGATGAACAAATGGCCGCAAAATGTTGGCGAAAAGTACTCAAAGGGATAGCTGAAACTCTGGCAACGATCTGGTAATTTGAACAGAATAAAAAATTCAAGCGTTTTAATAAACGTCAAAGTTATCGTGGAATACGCCAATTCATTCTTGTGTGAGCCAAAAATGCAATATTTCAATCGAAAATGGAATGTCAAACTTCGTTCAATCTTGACCTTGACGATAGCTTTGTCATTTTTCGCAGTGCCGCTATCCGGACAAGAAAAAACTGACACCAAAAATGATGGTTACCAACAGTTGTTTGATGGAAAATCTCTCGAAGGTTGGTCGGGCAACAAAAAAATCTGGTCCGTCCAAGACGGTGCCATCACGGGTGAGACAACCAAAGACAACCGAATCAAGGCAAATACGTTTTTGATCTGGCAAGGAAAACCGCTGGAAGATTTCGAATTGAAATTGAAATTTCGAATCTCAGGAAACCGAGCAAATTCGGGAATTCAATTTCGCAGTGTGGACAAAGGCAACCATGTCGTTGGCGGCTACCAGGCAGACATCGACATCACTGGTCGCTTTATCGGAATTTTATACGAAGAGCGTGGTCGCGGTATCCTGGCCCAACGCGGCAAAAAAGTCGAACGCTCGGCCGAAGGCAAATCCAAGGTCGTCGGTACAACAATGGATGAAAAAAAATTCAAGGAAAAAGTAGACCCCAAAAAATGGTGTGAGTTTACGATTATCGCTCGAGGCAATCACATCGTTCAAAAAATTAACGGAATCACAACTGTTGATTTCACGGACAACGAAACTAAAAAAGCGGCTTCGAAAGGAATCCTGGCCCTCCAATGCCACGTCGGACCGCCGATGAAAATTCAATTCAAGGATATTCGTTTGAAACGACTCGGGTCGGCAGAAAAGAAATAGCCGTTGCTGCTCCGGACACGGGTCGTGGAGATGGAACTCACGACCACGGTCCGCATTTCGCCAACAGCGCCCTTGCGATCATTCCAATTGGTACAAGCTGCAACACCCGCAGCGAAAGTGGCGCTATCAATCTGGCAAGACATCAAATCCAACATCTTGCAAGCCATGTTTCAATGGTATCTCTCATTTGCCGATACTCTTGAAATCATCACTTTGCCAGGTGGAACAACGTGATTCTGATTCAACTCATCATCCTTGCTGCCTTGTTAGGCTGGCTTTTGTGGACTCGACCAATTCGTTCGTGGATTTGCAGTTGTGAGCGCAAAGACTTGTTGTTCGGGGCAGCGATTCTCGGCGCCCTGGTATTGGGGCATGCGCTGGATTTCAGTCGTGCCACTTTTCCCTTGGTGAACTGGAGCATGTACACCGAAGTCAACGCCGAAGACGATTTTCAAGTCGTCAACGTGATCTGCCATTCCGACGACGGCCAACAAAAATCGCTCAATCCAATCGAGCTATATCCGTCGCTCTGCCATTGTTTTCCAGCCCGATTTACAGCGTTGGTCAAAGCGGCGGACGAGGGGAAATTAACTGAAAATGATACTCGCATTTACGATCGACTCATTCAGTCGATGAGTACCCAATATGCCGCCCGACATGGCATGTCGCTCAAAACAACCAGGGTCGAACTTGTGAAAATCGACTCGCTTTCAGGCGCGACCATCGAACGAAAACTGGTTTCTGTTCATGACGCACGCCCAGCATCGAAAAACTCTGTTGTCTCCCGTAGCGCGACTCACGGAAACCACTGAAAATGAACACGAACGACCAACGACAGCTACCTGAGTTCCAATTGTTGCATGGTGATGCCAGTAGCGCTGCCCTCGTTTTCTACCTCAAATTTTTCTTTACGATGTGGCTGATTCGCTACTTGTTTGATCCCCTCCAGACTCTCAGCAATCTTCCACTGGAATACGCCGGGCCGGTTGGTCCGCTGCAATGGATGCCGGTGGCCTGGTACGAAGCGATCCATTCGTTTACCGGACTGATGATGTTACGTGCCGGGATTGTCGTTTGTGCCGTCGGCGTTTGGTTTGGCCGTACACGAATGATTTCGGCTATGATCGGTTGTGTTGTGCTGACGATGATTGCCTGTGTCATTCGCGGATTCGGTGGCCAAATCAATCATGCGGAAATCGGGCCGCTGCTGGTCACCTGGGTTTTGACATTATTTTGTTTTCGTTTGCCACAAGATAAAATTTCCGTTCCGACCACGCAAGAACATCCAACTGCTTCAGTCGCCTTGATAACGGCAACAATGGTCTTGGCACTGGTTTATGCATTTGTCGGTATTGCTCGTTTGACCAACGGAGGTGTCGAATTGTTTCTGGGCGATACAATTCAGCGACATGTGACTCGCGGGTCTTACTCGGATTGGGTCCTGCCTCAGAATTTTTCCAACTGGGTTCGCGACTACCCCGCGATTGCCTGGCAACTGAAAATTGGAACGCTACTGGTAACACTGGTTGAAATCGCAGCACCGTTTGCACTGATTTCAAAACGCGTCCGCTACGTCGTACTGATCACCATGCCGCTTTTTCATCTGGGTGCCATTTTGATGTTCAAGGTCATTTTTGTTGAACAGATGTTGTCGCTGATCTTGTTGATCAACGTCTCGCCTTGGTTGGCAGCACGCGCCAGACAAAACGCGACGAAACGATCACAAAAACCTGCGGCTGACCCGCTGGTTCAAACGGGATAGAGAAAAAAAAGCCACCTGTGATCAGGTGGCTTTGAAAAACCGTTTGTTGGACGCCCCTATTTCTTCTTCTTTTTGGCATCTGCTTTCTTTTTGCCGTCTTTCTTTTTGCCGTCCTTGATCACTTTGGGAACATTCAACTTGAGTGCACCGACAATTTGAACTTTAGGTGCCGCAGCCTTGAATTTTTTGATTCCATCCTCGGTGACTTTTGACTGCCAAACATATACTTTCTTTAATCCCTTCAGTGCCTTGAGATGTTCCAGCCCGGCATCTGTCACTTGTGAGCCATACAAATTCAAATAGCTCAGCTTTTGCATTTTTGCCAAATGCTTTAAACCGGCGTCACCAATTTTTGTTTTCTCCAGATGCAGTCGCTCCAAATTGGTCATTCCGGCAATCGTGGCCAAGCCATTGTCGGTGATTTCTGTGCCGCGCAGATTCAGCCAAATCACTTTTTCGACTTTCGCGACATGTGCCAACACGGCGTCGCCAACTTTTTTGCTGGACAGGCTGAAGTTAATCTCTTTCTCCGGACCAGCAGCCGAAATGCGCGAAACGCGTCCGCCGGCATCAGACACCGCTTTGACTGCCGCAGCATCTTTGGCAGGCTCCTTTTTTTCTTGTGCAAAAGTGTTTGACGAAACACAAAACAGAAACAAAACACTCAAGCAAGTACAAATTCTTGTAAGTTTCATGGGAAAAACAAAATCAAATAGAGTTGTGGATCATTTTGGTAAACAACTCTTAAATGATAAACTGGACGTCGCTTCAGTTGAATCAAACACCCCTTTATTTTTAGGTTTTTCATGCGACTTTTATTCACCCTGCCATCGGTAATGCTGGCCATCGTGTTGTTTTGCCACCTGGAAATTTACGCACAAACGCCGGTTGAACTGGGCAAAGTGCACTGGGGCCGCGATCTCGACGCCGCCAAGAAAAAATCGGCTGCCACCGGAAAACCGATTTTTGTGCAGTTTCAAGAAGTTCCAGGCTGACAAACCTGCAAAGATTTTGGCAACGGTCCGTTGTCGCACCCGCTATTGGTCGAAGCTATCGAAACCAGTTTCATCCCGGTTTTGATCTATAACAACAAGAAGGAAGACGCCGACATCCTGAAAAAATTTGAAGAGCCTTCCTGGAACAACCCAGTTGTTCGATATTTGGACGCCAAAGGGAAAGACATCATCAAACGACGTGACCGGGTCTGGTCCACGCTCGACACCGCAGCACGCATGGTTCAAACACTGAAAACCGCAAAGCTCCGGGTTCCTGAATATCTCGCTTTGACGGCCGGGCAACCCGCAAAAACCGAAACAGCCATATTTGCCATGCACTGTTACTGGGAGGGAGAGGCCAAGTTGGGCAAGTTGACGGGTGTCTACGATACGAAGTCGTCGTGGTTGCAAGGCAAAGAGGTGGTCGAAGTCCAATTTGATCCAGGGGTTTTGAATTACAAAAAACTCGCCGCCAGCGCGCTCGAAATGAAATGCGCCTCGACAATTTTTACTACGACTGATGCACAACAAAAAATTGCCGCCAAAATCGACACTCCGTCAATTCGTGTCAAACCGAAAGAAAAAACGCGTGTCGCAAAACTGTCTGACCAGAAATACTATCTTCGCAATCATCGGGTTCTCAGCAAATTGCCACTGACAAAACTCCAATCCACCAAGGTCAATGCACATCTCGGTAGCCGCCAAACGGGGATTCCGGATTGCATCAGCCCTCGCCAATTGAAAATGGCCAAAAGAATTACCAAGGTGTTGCTAAAAGATCCAAAGGCACTTGGTGAATTTGTGATGCCGGAAAACGATGCCAAATTGGTTTCGTATCAAGCCAAACTGGTGAAAAAATTGGACGCGTTGGAAAAAGGAAAGTAGTGTAGGGCCGGTTCCCGCCGGCCGCTTTGTTAGATTTGGCCGGTAGGAACCGACCCTACTTATGGTTCGTAAACCTCACCGAATGGATTGCGGCCGCGCGGCATCCACAAACAAAGACCGATGCCAATAAAGTACAAGAACGTCAGTGGAATGGCCAACATGATCAAACTGATCGGGTCGGCTGGCGTCAAAAACATCGACAACACGAAAATCACAAGCACTGCGCCACGCCATTTGGCGGTGTAAACACTGACTTCGAACAGGCCGATTCGATTCAACATCAACATCACCAACGGCAATTGAAACGCGATACCGAAACCCAATGGCAAAAACATGACAAACGATAGCCAGTCGCCAATTCTCGGTTGAGGATCAATTCCCATCCCCGCGTTAAACTCAAACAGGAAACTCAAAACCGGTTTGAACACAAAGAAAAACGACAAAGCGGCGCCCGAGAAAAACAATATCAAACTGAACGGCATGTAGATATACACATAACGTTGTTCGTGTTTATACAAGCCCACAGCCACAAACGACCAGATCTGATAAAACACCCAAGGACTGGCAATAAACAACCCCGTAATAATCCCCGCTTTGACCCAAATCATAAACACTTCGGGGGCCGTCAATGACTGCGGATTGACTTCCGCTTTTTCCCACAATTGAATTTTCGACATGCGAATCGTGGCAGGATTGAGTTGCTCGTTAAACACGCCGGACAACAACAGATGATTCAATCGTCGTGACAAATCAGCATCGTCTTCCTCATCCAATTTGGATTTCATCAAATGCAACGTGTTGTCTTTTTTCTTTTGGAAATAACTCCAGATCGTTTTCTTGGGTTCTGCCAACTGCTCGGCAAAAACATCTGATTGGTGGACCTCAGGTTGATCGATTAAATGATTCAATACGGACATCAATTCCGTAGCCTGTTGTTCACCAAACGAATTGCGCGCCGCCAATTTTTTCAATACCGCTTTGTCGTCTTCGGTCAACAACGATTCGAACAGCGCGCGTTTTTCATCGTCTTCCTCCAGAATTTCGTCACCGACCAAGTATTTAGACAGGACGCCAATCTGGTCCAGCTTGATTTCATGCATGCCATAGCGATAGGGCGTGATATCCGCTTTTTCGAATCCCGGTCCGCCAGCTTCCTTGAGCGCTTTGATAACCTCGCCAAAGTCGATTTGCACAACGGTTGGAACCATTCGATTGTTGACCATCCGCTCCTTGATTTCCGGCGAAAGATATCCGTCCTGTTCGACGATCTTGTTTTCGGCTTGCTTGATTTTGAAATCGGCAATCGCATCGGTGAGCGGACGTTGCAGAAATTGGACTACGGAATTGGCCAGATAAAATCCTAAGATGCAGGCAATAGCAACTCCGTACAGCGCTCGAACGAGAACCTGGCGTAATTCTTCCAAGTGCTCGCCAAACGACATCCTGCTTTCTTCGAACAGGTCTTCGTCAGGTTTACGAATTGGCATTTTGTAACACCGTCATTTCGGTTACGTTGCTGCAAAGGGAATGGACATCGAAACAAACAGGATTTCGACAGAAAGGCAGAGTTCGTTAAACTTGAAATCAA
Organism: Pirellulaceae bacterium; assembly: GCA_028280445.1. Classification (GTDB taxonomy): domain Bacteria; phylum Planctomycetota; class Planctomycetia; order Pirellulales; family Pirellulaceae; genus JANQLU01. The sequence goes on from JANQLU010000047.1 coordinate 60,532, forward strand.
CCGGAAGAGTGTGATCCAAACCCGACTCTGATGGCTTCGACCAACAATCCTGACGATAACCGGCAAGACCATTTCAAGGAAAAACTACCTCATTGGATGGTATCATGAACCTCACCGATCAACAAGCGTTTTCGCTATAAATACGCTGCCCGAACATTGGTGCCAAAAACCGAATTTTGTCATTTCCCTTACGCATTTCGCCACTCAAATGAACCTGTATCCGCTCAGATTTGAACCGATTTTCCGCCAATATATTTGGGGCGGGCGTCGACTGGGAACGTTTCTCAACAAACCGATTGGTGATGACGATGACTATGCGGAAAGTTGGGAATTGGTCGATCATGCCAACGACCAAAGTGTTGTCGCCAACGGTCCGCTGCAAGGCAAAACGCTGTCCGAACTTGTTAAACAATTCGCCGCCGATTTACTTGGTTCCAAGTGCATGGCGCAAATCAGCTCGGCGGATCGCCCTCAACAACTTCACAATCGTTTCCCTCTATTGATGAAATACCTCGATGCAAATCGAGTACTCAGTGTGCAAGTTCATCCGGATGATGACTATGCCACCACGATGGAAACACCCGATCTGGGCAAGACCGAAGCGTGGTATGTTATTCACGCTGAACCAAATAGCAAAATTTTTGCCGGCCTAAAACCAGGGGTCACCAAGCGGGAGTTGCGCGACGCTGTTGCCAGCGGTGAAACCGAATCTTGTCTGCATGTTATCACACCGAACGCCGGTGATTGTATTTTTATTCCGGCAGGTACGATCCATGCCATTGGCGCCGGATTAGTCATTGCAGAAATTCAACAGGCAAGTGACACAACGTTTCGTCTGTTCGATTGGAATCGCGTTGACAAAAACGGGCTTGCCAGACCGCTCCATATCGATCAATCATTCGACGTCATCGATTTCGACCGCGGCCCAGTCGATCCGCAAGTCCCCTGCCCTGTCGAAAGTCAATTTGCAGAAATTGAAAATCTGGTGACGTGCGATAAATTCGTCATGAATCGATGGAAAATCGATCGCCCAATCACCATCGGCGGTGACAAACAGTTTCGTGTCATCACCACTGTTAACGGCGCTATCGCTGTCCAAGACGATCCGTCCGGTGAAGAACTCGCACTGGGCCAAACGATGCTGCTCCCCGCAGTATGTTCCGCACAAACATTAACACCAAACGGTTCCGCCGAGTTTCTCGAAATCCGGGGAGCGTGAAAGAGGTAAGAGCAGCGAGGTTCGAGGGAAGAGATTTTGTAGGGCCCGTTCCCACCGGCCAATTCAAGAGGACGGCCGGTGGGAACCGGCCCTACCCACCAACTCTTCCCTCAAACCTCTCCCCTCGCACCTCCCCTACGTTTCATCTTCGGCCAACACGACTAGTGCGTCATCGGGGCCCAGCGTGTACTCGACATTTTTTTCTGGGATCAGTTTTACGCCGAAATTTTTGTCCAAGAATTCTTCGTACTTTTTAACTTTCACGCCGAGACAGATTTCCTCTCGCTGCTGTGCGATTTCGATCATGTCGGCATAATTGACCGTCACTGGAAACTCTTTGAAATACAGACTTGCCGGTTTCAGATAGATCTCCGAACCTTCTTCACTGAACAAATCATCATAGACGCCTTTGATATCGACATCTTCACTGATCTGGGCCAACAGCATACTGACAAACCGGTTTGAGATAATGAAGTCATTCACGCCGGTTCGCGCCACCAGTGCTTGGTTTTCCGAATCGAGGATTTCAGTAATCAGTTTGATATTGCCGACTTGTTCGCGATTGGCATCAAAGATCTGGCGAAGCAACAACAAAATGACAATCGTTTCGGAATCCGTTCGCTCCTCGTTCCCTTTTTCCTCGCCGCCCTGACTCAAAATAATAATGTTGTCATATTCAAACGGTTTGGCGGCCAGCAAACCCTGTTGAGTCAATGGATTTTCCTCGATCAAATTGATCGTAATTTCTTCCAGCTCCTGATTGATTTTTTCGATTTCGCCGACGACGGAATCATTGGGCGCCCGCAACATGATGTCGATCTGGCTGCCTTCTTTTACATAGTCGGCATACTCTGACAAAATGATCCTGACTTTTGGCGTCCAGCCGATAATGAGATTTCTTTCAACCTCCACGGGTTTCTCGCCCCCAGCCAGAACCAGATCGCTTCGCGGTTCAGCAACATTGGTACTTTGATAATCGATCGTCGAATCGTCTTCGGCCAAAATCAAAATGGCATCGCCAGATTGCATCTGCAAATCGATTGGAGGATTGATCACAATTTCGCCGTCGCTATGACGCACTCCCATTGGGATCCCGTCGGGAAAACGATAAGCCAGTTTTCCAAACGCAATGTCGCCCCACTCCGCTTCGTGAAAATACATTTCGCACCCGTCGAACGACAGAATTTCGCCATAAACGACGCTCAATCCAACACTGCGTGATGTTTGCACTAGGATCTTGGCCAGAATTTCGTCGGTGTCGACGGTGACGGCCACCGATGAAACGTCTTCGACAATCGCTCGATTTCGATCCAGGTAAATTTCAGCCACAATCGGAACGTCCGAATCATCATCCAACGATGCGACGGCAGCCAAAATCGTTTTAATAACAATCGAATCACTTCCCGATTTATCATGATCCGACGCCGAAGGACTGCAGCTTGCCAGACAAATAATCGACTTGCTTTGCTCGACCGACGCGATATTGAGATTCACCAACGACGACTCTGCGCCGCTGCGCGTTACGATCCGCAGATTTTGGCGGTCGGGCAGATGCGTTTTGATATAGTCGTCCATCGCCTCTTTGTCTTCCTTGGACAAAATGACGACGCAAGGATCATCTTCGCTTTCATTGGCAATCACCAGTTCGCGCAAAATCTCGATTACACGTTCATTCCAACCGAGAATCAGTGTGTGCCCTTCCTCGACAACTTTGGAATGTCCTTTTTTTAGTTCGGCGATTTTCTGATCCATAGCCGTGGTGATAAACGCGATGAGCGCAGAAAAAATCACAACGCCAACCATCCCCGCCAGTACAGCGGTCGTTTTGAAAAAAGGTGACGAATCAATGTCGTAAGCCATCGTTCCTGGATCGCTCAAGTGGTTGAACACCTGGTAAAACTGGTGTCCTACCTGCTGAGGCATGCTTTTTTTCGGCGAGTCAGTGCCGTCCTCCGCCTTGACGTACCGTTCGGCACCACCGGGATCAAAAATGGCAACGACTCCGCGAACCACACCGATGATCAGCAACGCGCTGAGGAACAACAGAACCAAACCAATGAAGATTGAACTGCCGCCGCGGGACATGAAATTATCGAACCGATATCGAAGCTTTTGCTTCCACGTAAATTGCGACATCTTGTCGATCCTTTAGAGATGGGGCATCAACAGCGATGACAATCTAATCCCGACAACCCGCTTGCCCGTACCCAACAGAATGTCACTAACTGTTAGTCGAAACGATAGTTGAGTTACAAACCACCGTCAATCAAACACAACGGTGCAATCTCAAATTTTAACACTCGCAGGTCACAGCATCCCGAGCGAACCGAACACGGCGTAGCCGACAAAAGCCGCGTACAACAAACAGAGAATAATTGCTTTAAACCGCGTCAACTGGCGATTGTGCCACATGATCAACAGCGTTACCACGGACAGTACGCACAGAATCACCCGCAACCAAACCAGCCCTTCGATCGTTTCCCCATGTTCATCCACCAAGGCCACTGGCTGCCAACCGTTCAGATAACAGCCAACCAGCAATGGAACGGACAAACAAATAGTAATGTCAAAAATATTCGAGCCAAAAGCGTTCGACACCGCTCCGTCATCATCTCCACGACGCGCCGAGGCAATGGACAGAAACGTATCGGGAACACTTGAGGCCGCCGCTGCAATGATTACGGCGACAAAAAACAGCGGCACATTTAAACTCTCGGCCATACCATAAGTTACTTTGACCAGCCAATAACACGCACCGGCTGCCAACACCGTGCATATGAAAATAATCGACCAGGCGACAATGGAATTGAGAGGGATCTTCAACAACCCAAACAGGACGCCGGCCGATTCATCATCGTCGTCTTCGTCGTCATCCAAATCGTGAATACGATCGGCCATATCGCGGGAAATTTTTTGGCCATCGGCTCGCATCTGATCGATTGCCTCTTGCGCTGTTGCACCTTCGGCAATTTTTGCGTTGAGCTCACCAAGCTGTTGCCGAAACTTTTTCGCATCTCCAACTAACACCAACACGTAAATGACGTAGGTCGCCAACAAAACCAGCGCCATCCACCAATGCATTTCGTTACTGAACAGGAAAACAATCAACAGGACTTCCGTGCCGAGAAACCACATGCCGTCTCGAGAAATGACCCGTTCTTCGATATCAATGGTTGGTCGAGAAGTTCTGACATAAGAAATAAACAGTGCGCACATCGCGGGAATCAAGATCATGTTGTAGACCGCACTGCCGGCACAGGTTGCGACCGTCGCCCCAAACCCTTCTCCATTGGCAGTCACCAAATCTTTGTCCGTGGCTGTTACCGCAACGACCACAAAAAAAATCCCGCTAAACAGCTCTGGCATCGAACTGGCAACGGCATCCAGCGTTGCCCCGCGCACCGAACCGGGAATCTTCCATCGCTGTCCAATCCACTGGGCCGCGTCAGCAAACGGATCACAAACTTGCCAAATCACAATCGAAATCACAATTGTCTGAGACATCAAAAAACAGAGATGAATCGCTTTGCCCATTTCCATCGAATTGAGCCACCACAAAATGGCAAAAGCTGCGAACGAAATGATAGCCACGATCAAAGATAAATTGACGGAACTTTTTTTCTCTTCGCTCATAAACGATTTCTACGGCTCAAGGGGAATAATGACGCAGAACGATCTTAACAAACCGCTGAACATAACAATAGAAGCAATTTTGGTTTCTTGCGTGTCAACAATTCACTGCTGCCTTGCTTCCGCGTCGAGTGGCATATCGTTTCGGTTGCCCATTTGTCTGAAGCCGTTTAACGTTGCTGCAAATTGCTCTGCCTGCTCCTTAGATTTCGGCACCTGGTCTCGAATTTTGTTCAAAGCTTTCTCTTCGGAACTTGATAATGAGTCGCTGTATCGATAGCTCCGGAATTCACTTCGTATTTTCCATTTTTCAATGTACGCTCCCACGAGCCAATACGAATCCTCGCTGCAATCCATGACAACCGCTTGGGCAACCTCCAACGGCGGAGGATTACGATGTCCATATCCCACGCGAGGCGGCGGGTCCCAGTGTGGCGGAAAGTCATTCTGTTTGTAGTTTTTCACAAATGAAGCAAACGATTCGAGTTCGCCGTTGTTCAAGAATTTCTCGGCCCGATATCGAAGCCGTTGTTCGATTTGAGTAAACGGCAGAATCGGAATCCAAATCAACAGACAAATTGCACATCCCCATTTCAGAGCTTTGGAAATACTCGGGTTCTTGAGCACCGAGGGGCGCCATCCCCAGCGGTCTTTTCCGCAAGCGATCGTGAACGTTCCAGACAACCAGATCAATAGCGTCCCGAATCCAAACAAACAGATATTGGACCTAACGTTGACGATGATCATTTCACTTTCCGTCAATCGAATGCCACCCATGATCATCACGACGGGACTCGGCGCGACAATCAATACAGTCAACGCGACGACGTCGGCAAACAACATGACAGGCAGAAACACTGATAGATAATTGGTGCCGTAAACGTGCTTGGCAGCATAAATCATCAAGGCAACACGCCAGGTTGCTACGAGGCCCAGCGCCATCAAATTGGCCGAGGTTGCGTTGGCTGGTGACAAAAATCTTTCAAAAGGAATCGCGTAAATCCAGGCCAGCGGTGCAGTCATCCAGAACAAACTCAGAAACGACAAATAAGTATTCCAGAATCCAACTTTACTCGGCTCTTGCCACTGGTCGTCTGGGCTCTTTTTTTGCTCACGAACCACGCGCCGGCGAATCGATCGCTGGACGACAAACAGCAAAGTGGTCATGCAAAAACAGGAAAACATCGATGCCAAATGTGGCAACACCAGATGCCATGGCTCGGCGACGAGATATTCGCCATCGTATTCTCGGGCGAAACCGGCAGACAACACGAGAACAAATCCAACCAGCAGTGCGCGACGGTTTGACGCGATTTCGATGACGGCATTCGGGTTGCGAAAAAACAGAAACTCGCAGATGGTTTTCATGCCCAGCATGTTGCTACCCTTTCTATCGTTTGTCGTGCCGATCTGTTTTCCGCTACTCCACCGCCAGGCGTTTGTTCAGGCGTGGATTTTTCGCCCATGTCTGGCGCCTCATTTTTTGTCGTTGCCGATGACCCGCTGCATCAAAAATGGAATGCAGCGCCCGCTGGAACCCTGCTTCTAAATCCGCGACGGTCATTTGATCGGGCTGATAAACCACATCAAATAAAGTGTAGGCGTCCCAGTTTTCGTTTTTCAACAATCGCCCTGTCTTTTGCAGGCGGTTGTACAAAGCAGTGCCTGGAAACGGCGTTTGCAACGTGATTTGAACTTCGGACAATTGACTCGAGGCAACGAATTCAACCAAGCGATCAATCGAATCGTTTGTTTCTCCGTCGGCACCTAAGATAAAACATCCATTGACCGCGATGCCAAAGTCCTGGATTTGGGCAATGGCGTCTTGAATCCGCGTCAATTCGGCGTGCTTTCGGCCCATCCCAGGGTACCGAAATGGAATCGATTCAAAGCCTGCCAAGATTTGCACGCAGCCCGAATCGGCAATTTTCTTGAGCAACTTGGGATGCTCGGCAATCCGCCAATCGCTTTCCGTAAAATACTTGATGTTGGCGTCCTGCAAGACCTCCAGCATTGCTTCGTTGTTGTTTCGACCAGCAAAAGTATTATCGTCGGCCAATTCAATCCATGGTGAATCGTCAATGGTTTTCAACACGTCCAGCTCGCGGGCAATGCGCGAGGCTGGTTTGAATCGTGCTGGACCCAGCAAACGACTGGCTCCACAAAATTCACAAGCCAACGGACAACCACGTTGCGTTTGGATCGTCCACCGTTGCGGTCGGTTGCCACCACTTTTTGCCAAATCGAAACGCGGCATTGGACTATCGGACAAATCAAACGGGGTCGATGGTTGATAAAGCGGTCGTAGCTGATCGTGCTCAACGTCCAGCAGTATCCGTCGAAAGCTCGCTTCACCGTCTCCCACACAAACCGCGGTTGCATGCATCATGGCTTCATCAGGCATCGCGCTGGCATGCAATCCCCCGATCACCGTGGGAACATTGTACTGTCGCATTTGGCCACAAAACTCATAGGCACTCAGGGCCGATGCGGTCAAACACGAAACCGCGACGAGGTCCGGTTGATGAACTAAAACATCGGCAACGAGATCATCGGTGGAACTGGATTCGTGGTAGGAACACGTCCAGTCTGGCAGAAGCATTCCGGAAAGCGTTAAAAGACCCAACGATGGCAGTTGCCCAATCGCTTCGGCACGTTTCTGCAGTCCCGGCAAGGACATTCCAAATTCATAAGCCGCTTTGGTCCCAACGCGTAATTCAGAAAATGTAACCAGGGCGACGTGCGGCATGTCGAAACTCAACGAGCCAACAACTTATTTGTCAGAATCTACTTTTTGTCGAGGTCGTTTTTTGTCGTCTCCAGTTTTGTCGTCTGAACCTTTGGGCTGCGATTTCGATTTTTTGTCGGCGTCAGATTTCGAATCATTCGCGGGTTGCTTTGCCGCTTTGTCGCCATCTTTCGTTTTGTCCGACTTGCTTTTCGACCCGGACTTGGCATCCGATTTGCCTTTTTTGGCTTTCAGCTCTTCCATTTTTTTATCGGCAATTTTTTTAGCTTGCGCCGGACTGGCCGATTCTGGCTTCCTCAACGGAACGTCTTTTAAATCGGGGCCGTCGCCATCGGGATTTTTTGATGTTACCGACGGCTCGGCACAACCGATGAGCCCCAGAACGATAGATGCAACAATCGCAGTTACGTAAGATTTCATTTCAGATCAAACTCTCAAATTCTCGATTTATTTGTTTTATTATTAGCCGTCGTTTCTATTCGTAAAGCTTTCATTCAACAGCCGCTGGAAATCGTCATCACTGTTGATCCCTAACCGCGGCCGTCTATTCCCGCATAGCCACTGTATTTGTTCAATTCAATTGTATGTTCGACATCGATCAAGGCTCACGCCATTTTCTAGTTAAAAAAAATCGCGGAGCCTTGACATCCTGTTAAATCAATATGCCCACGGCTCGGCAGGAGCCTCGCCCTCCCGAAACCTCGACCGACTCCGTTTAAACGATTTGTACCCAGCTCCAATGGACCTCGATCATTTTTGAAATGAACGCACATTGAGCGTAAACATTCCTCGACCGTGTGTCGCAATCACCGCGACTCCATCGCGTGTGTGAATGACCAGGTCGTGAACAAACGTAATCGGTAATCCTGTGCCAAGGACGTTCCAGGTTTTCGCTCCATCAGTGGAAACATAAACTCCTAAATCCGTCCCGACGTACAACACGTTTTTATTTTTTGGATCTTCTTTGATCACGTTGACCGGACCACCAGGAATCCCTTTGCTGATATCCGTCCAGGTCTCGCCGTAATCGCGCGAGCGGTAGACATAGACTTGAAAATCGTTGTCACGCTTGCCATTTTTTGTCAGATAAACCGTGCCTTCGTCGTACTTCGATGCAACGACTCGCGATACCCAAGTTTTAGGAGGCAAACCATTGAGGATTTCTTTCCATGATTTGCCATCATCTTTGGTCACGTGAACTCGTCCGTCATCGGTTCCAGCATACAACAAACCGGCTTTGATTGGCGATTCACTCAACGAAGAAATCGTTTGAAAACTGATGTTGCCTCGTTTTTTCGGATCGTTATAGCTCAAATCGTCACTAATCCGCGTCCATGAATCACCGCGATTGGTTGATTTGAAAACATATTGCATTCCATGATAAATCGTTTTCGAATCGTGCGGTGAGATAATAAATGGTGCCAACCATTGACCGCGCAGCGGAGGCGCTCCTCGCCGAGCGCGCGGCACAATACTTTTGGTTCCCCGCCGCCCTTTGCTGAGGTCGGTGCGTTGAATCCGTCCGTAAAAACTTTCCGAATACAAAATATTAGGATTGTCCGGATCGACAGCATGGTAGCTCGCTTCGCCACCGGCTGTTCGTTTCCAAGCAGTTTTGGGATGAACACCGGGCCGATGGTTCGATGGTCCGACCCAACTGTTGTTGTCCTGGATCGAGCCGTACACGTTGAACGGCCGCGCATTATCAACCGCGACATTATAAAACTGCACCAACGGCAAATTGTCTATGTCTTTCCAGGTTTTACCGCCGTCGTAAGAAATATTTACACCGCCATCGTTGCCATTGATGATGTGTTTGGAGTTTTTGGGATTGATCCACATGGCGTGATGGTCGCCGTGCAATCCACGGTAATACAATTGCTCGTATTTTTTGCCGCCGTCGGTTGATCGCAAAAGCGGAACGCCCATGATGTAGGTCGTGTTCTCGTCATTGGGATCGACGCGAATTTGCCCAAATACCCAGCCGTAAGTCGAAAACAGCCGAGTCATGGTTCGACCGTCAGTACTGGTTTTGGTCCAGGTTTTTCCAGCGTCGTTGGATCGAAAAACCTGTGCCCCTTTCAATACGTCTTTGCGAGGTCGGCCATAAGAATCCAGTTCGCCAGGCCGAGCTTTGCGAGCAATCTCGTGGTTGTCGACCAGCACATAAACGACATTGGGTTTGCTGGCGGCCAAAGCGATTCCCATGCGTCCAGCTTTCCCACGTTTGGGCAACCCATTGGTGATTAATTTCCATGTATCGCCACCATCGGTCGATTTGTAAATTCCTCCGCCGGGTCCTGGCAATGGATCACTCCAAGGGCGACGAATCCGGTGCCACATCGATGCATACAACACGTTGGGATCTTTGGGATTGATAATCAAATCAATCGCGCCAGTCATTTCGTCTTCGTAGAGAACTTTTTTCCAAGTGTTTCCGCCATCGGTTGTCTTGAATACGCCGCGCTGTTTGTTAGGAGTGTATTCATGACCAGATGCAGCCACATAAACGATCTTTGAATTTTGGGGGTGAACGACGATTCGCGCAATGTGTTGCGAGTCCGCCAGTCCTTTATGCGACCAGGTTTTTCCGCCATCATCGGATCGGTAAACGCCCGTGCCAGACATGCTGCTGCGAAAGATATTGGCTTCTCCAAACCCGACCCAAACGGTATCGGTATTCGACGGATCAACGGAAATTGCTCCGACCGACCCCGATGGAGCGTCGTCAAAAATCGGCTGCCAAGTGGTGCCTTCGTTTTCCGTCTTCCAGACACCGCCCGACGCACTGGCAACGTAAAACGTATGCGGTTTATCGTGAGGCACAGCCAAATCAGTGACACGTCCGCTCATCAACAATGGTCCAATGTGCCGCCATTTCAATTTTCCATGAGGAGTATTTTTTTGCATCTCCAAATGTTGTTGGTGCCAGGCCAGTCGCGTTTTTGCATCGAAGACTGGTTTTTTGTAGTTTTGTGAGGAAACTTTGGAGGTCGTACCAAACAGCAACAACACCAAAATCAGTAACGATACTTTCTTCATGTCTTGATTCTCATAAAACGCTGGAAACAGAATTATCTTATGCATTTTTGAGGGCGGCAGATTCTCGCTATGCAGATAGCGAAATGACAAAAAAATGATTCTCAAATCATAACCCGAATTTTCGGCTGTGGACAGGAAATGCCACAATACATTCTGGTCCCATCGCATCTCGGATTGCCGGCGATTGTTTGCGTTCTCATTCAATCAGGCGATCGCACCCCAACAATATTGAGGCATTGGCTTTTATTTTGTCGAATGTGCGTTTTTCAGTTAAAATGTACACTCCCGATCGAAGAGAAAATCATGAAAATCACCACCCACCCCTTGAGCTCCAGTCTGTTGGTCATTGTCACGATTGTGGCTTGCTCGGCGTTATCTCCCCAGCTGCTGAATGCGCAGTTTCATCGACCGGGAAAATCTCCATCGAGTCGATTTCCAAGCTCCCAAAATTTTCCTTCGTCGAGGCACCGCTCGTCTCTACCTTCTTCGAAAAATATGCGGCCAAAGTTCGGTAGTTCTCCAAATTTTAGCCATACACCGAATCGAACTTCGCGTTTTCCCAGTTCGTCAAAGCCTTCGATTCCTAGCTCTTCAAGGCCATCATTTCCCAGCTCTCCATCGAATTCGTTTCCCAAATCTTCATCGCACTCTTACCGGACACCTTCGTCGTTGCGACATGAACGCAACAATACTGAATCCTCGGAGCAAAATGGGGCATCACGATACCCGCGTTATGGTCGGCTCATCGGCGTCGCCATTCGATTGATTATCGGACTGGTCATCCTATTGGGAGGTGGAGGTGCCGCTGGTTACTTCGCACTCTCCAGAAATGGTCGCTCAAACAACGACGATAACAATCATCAAACCAATCAGAGCAACCCGTCGTGGAATGATCGCGATTACAATCCGTACCGCGATGGCTAATCCGCCAAGCTTGCGTGGCACTGGCTTTGCCAGTGAAAGTCACCGTTCTGTCTCCACGTTGTTGCAAGTTTTTAAAGCGTGATTCTGACAAAAGCGTATTTCTTCAAAATACCGTCAGGACAGTCAGCGACGTTCGCCAGTTGAGCTCAGTGAAAACTCAACTGGCATTCAAATCAGACCAGCTTTTAATTTAATACCGCTTCGGCACGTCGGTTAAAAATTTCGACGACCTGCAATGCTTTGCCCCAATCATCAGTTCGAGCAACGAACGATGCGGTCAACAAGCTTTCTTCTTCGATCGATTGTTCAGGCGAATAGGAAGGTTTGGCCGCTTCGGTTGCGATCGTTTCGTCGCGATCAATCAGCTGCCACGTTCCGTCTTTGTGCTCGACTAACAACGAACGGTTTTCAACCCAATCACCAGTATTCATATAGATTGTTCCGCGGCTGCGTTTGATTTGAGGAGCATGAACGTGGCCGCAAATCACTCCATCACATCCTTGGTTACGAGCATGTTTAGCGGTGTTGCGGATGTAACCATTGACGATTTTGAAAAAAGTTTTCGAAGCCCATTTCAGCGACTGACAGATTTTCCATTCGCGGAAACCGAGTTTTCGTTGCCAGTGATTGAGTTTCATGTTGACCGCCAACGCCATGTCGTACAAGCGACACGCCAGAGTTGAAACCCACTGAGCTTTTGCCTCGACGCTGTCAAACTGGTCGCCGTGAATCACAAGGAATTTTCGACCGTCGGCTGCGATATGGACAAATTCATCAGAAACCTCGACCGTACGAACTTTGAATTTCTTGTGTCGGAGATAATGATCGTGGTTGCCTGGCGTGTAGAAGACTTTCGTTCCCTCTTTTTGAAGTTTCCAGATGATGCGAGCCAACTCGGAGTAGACGGATTTCCAAAACCACGATTTTTTCAGACGCCATTGGTCAATGATGTCGCCCACCAAGTACAAATATTTAGGTTTGTATTGTTTCAAAGTTTCCAAAAACTGGTCGGCATGGCCGTCGGTGAACCCAAGGTGCAGATCGCTAATGAACATAGCGCGAATTTCAATGCGATTGTTTTCGTCATGTTGGTGTGGCTGTTTTGGCAGGCCGCCGGTGGTTTTTTGAGTTTGTTTTTGTTTTGTTTCCGTTGGTTGGGTGAGAGTAACCATTGCCACTGCCTGATTTTGTTATGCCTGAATTTGCTTCACTGATATTTCAAGAAGCGATTTCCAATCAGAAGTGTTACAACGCCATTTCCAGGTAAATCGGGCCGTTTTTGCCAGCATTTTGTCCCTCGCCCCGGAAAATCGCCTGTTATCGAACAGACACCTTTCGGACTTGCAAGATTTTTCTGCAAATCTCCAAAAAAGTGGTTTTTGATGAATATTCCCGACGTTTTTGCTTACTTTGGTCGAACCGCGGTGAAATTGACCTATGTTTTTTTGCCGCAACGACCAGGGTTTCCGAGCCCACGTGGCGTTGCGAGTTTTTGGGCAGAAAAACACGGGCAGGTTCAGATGTACAAGCAACTTGGTTGTTTGAATTCCAGCAACAACTTCGAAGTAACGGGTCGGCAACGTCGATCGACTGATAATCGGAACAAAACCAGTCGGCGGCAACGCGGAGCCGTGGCGATCGAGTATCTCATCGTTGCTGCGGCAATCATTGCTTTTACCGCATCGACATTTTTTTTCCTTCAAGACAACGTTGATTTCGGCTTGAGACGCTCGGCGAAAACTCAAACCAATTCAAGTGCCCCAAAAGATTTCTCACAGGTCTCACGGACAAACCAGCAATGGAAACCTGGCGGGCGAACATCACAACTCTGGCGATCCGTTGTTTTTGTGGGCGCCGCGGCGATCAGTCTCTGTCTTATCTCGTTTTTATATCTGAGGCAAACCCGAAAATCCGCGAACCCGGAATCGAACTTACGCGAAGTGCCACAACTCGTCGGGCGTTCTCCAACACTTTCTCACATACTGGCAAAACGCGATTCGATTCAAAAATACTTGCGCGACGATTTGTTCAAGATCTTTGTCGGAGACGTTCCGGTCAAGGATTTTATGACCACAGAACTTCAAACGGTTCAACCGGATGACGGCGTTGAAAAAATCTACGACATCCTCGAAACGTTTGGCTGTCGAAGGGTTATCGTGGTCAATCCACAAGGCAAACTTTTGGGCATCGTCAGCCACAAAGATCTCAGCAAACGAACGGGCCAATATGCTCGAGAACTCATGTCGACCAATCTCAAAACAGTTGATCCAAATTATGGCTTGTCTAATGCCATCACGATCATGTTGCAACAAAAACTGACCTGCATTCCCATCGTCGAACAGGACAAACTGGTCGGTGTATTAACGGCGTCAGATTTGATGATGATTCTCCAATGTGTGTTGGTCACTCTCTACAAATACACGATGGAATCAAATTACTCGGATTCGATTCCCGAAAACGACAAACCGTCGGTCAAAGCAGAACAAATTACGAACTAAGAATTGGAGCAAATTCATGAAATATGATATCACCGTTATCGGCAGCGGCCCGGCCGGACAAAAGGCCGCGATTGCTGCTGCCAAACTGGGAAAAAACGTCGCCATTGTCGAACGCTCGGGCGAAAAAGTTGGCGGCGTTTGTCTGCACACGGGGACGATTCCCTCGAAAACACTTCGCGAAGCGATCTTGTATCTGACCGGTTTTCGCCAACGCAACGTGTTTGCCGAACGTTATCAACGAAAACGTCATATCACGATGGCAAATCTCAAAGAAAAACTCAATCAAGTGATCAATGTCGAGCGTCGTATCATTCGTGATCAGCTCGAGCGAAACCTGGTTGACGTCTATGAAGGTGTGGCCAGTTTTGTCGACAATCATACGATCGAAATTCGAAATTCGTCGGGTGTCGATCTAGTATCGAGCGACAAAGTTTTGATTGCGACGGGAACTCGACCGTCCCGTCCTCCCGAAATCCCTTTTGATAGCGAAACGGTTTTCGACAGCGATGAAATTTTGCAATTAGAAAACATTCCCAGGTCTATGATTGTTGTTGGCGGTGGCGTTATTGGACTGGAGTACGCCATCATGTTTGCCGCGCTCGGAGTAAAAATCACAGTCGTCGATGGCCGTTCTAACTTGCTGGATTTCTGCGATCGCGAAATCATTGATACGTTGATGTATTGCTGTCGTTCCATGGGGATTACTTTCCGACTCGGAGAAAGTGTTCGCGCCGTCCGGAAAATCGGACCTCAACAAGTTGCCGTCGAACTGGAAAGTTGCAAACAACTCGTTGCAGAGACAACATTTTTCAGCGTCGGTCGAGTCGGCGATATCGACCAATTGAACGTTACGGCAGCCGGATTGGAGCCGGATAAACGCGGCAAAATTCCGTGCAACGAAAAATTTGAAACTTCGGTTGAAAATATCTTTGCGGTCGGCGACGTGATTGGTTTTCCATCATTGGCCAGCACGTCGATCGAACAAGGCCGTTGCGCTGTGCATCATATTTTTGGCTGCGACTACGAACCCTCAAAATTGATCCCTTACGGGCTGTTCACGATTCCCGAAATTTCCATGGTCGGCAAAACAGAACAACAGCTGACTGATGAGAAAATTCCATTTGAAATTGGCATTGCGCGATTCGATGAAAATGCCAAAAGTCAAATTGTTGGCTGTGAAAACGGATTGCTGAAAATCTTGTTCCATCGTGAATCCAAGGAATTACTGGGAGTCCACTGTATTGGCGAATGTGCGACGGAAATCATCCATTTGGGACAAGCGGTGATTTCGCTGGGTGGCACGATTGATTACTTCTGCAACACCGTTTTCAACCATCCGACCATCGCCGAAGGTTACAAAATCGCTGCGTTTGACGGACTCAATCGATTAGGAGTTGGTTTGTCTCAAGACGACCAAACCGCCGAAAACCAGGGGGCGGAGATCAACCCAGCAGTAATTGCGCCTGCAGCAACGGCAGCAACATTGGAAAGTTCAAACTGCTAGAACGTTTTCGGATTGTTGTGCGGCATGAGGGCTCTTCGGGAGGGCGAGGCTCTTTGGGAGGGCGAGGCTCCTGCCGAGCCGCGGGCATGTTAATTAGGGATGTTGGTTGGTCTATTGATTTGGCATGTTGCATTTGCACTGGCAGAGCCACTGGCACCTGCGGTGGCACCCATTCCCGAATCCCTAACCAATCATTTTTTTGATTCCAAATCACTCAATTTCGCTTGATAAAAACTGGCGGCGGCGGTGTCACCCAGTCGTTTAAAGACGGCGATCCCACGCTGATACATTTTGATGCAATGCTTGCTCGGTCGGCTGCCACGTTTGGTAGGAATGCGCGGCAAGAATTTTTTGTAAAATGTGATCAACTGCGAACCGAGTTTTTCATCTTTGTCACAAATCGCCTCGACCTCATCCAACATCAGGGGCATCGATCGACCATCGTCGGTGAACAACAAAATCGATTTCGCCAATCCTTCGATGGCGTCATGATTTTTTCCATTGGCAACTTGAATTTTTGATAAAACAATCTGTGCCTTGCAAGCCAAATCGGGGCGTTTCGAGGTTTGATAGACTTTGACCAGCTGGGAATACAGTTTCATTTTTCGTTTCGGATCATTTTCGTAAGCCACCAGTTGGTCAAAAATCGTCCACGTAAAATCGGGCATTTTTGCAAACGTCCGAAAAAATTTATTCAACACGCGTGACATTTTGCTGCGACCCTTCGATTTGATTTCCGGCTCGGAAACCATTTCGGCAATCCCCTGCCAGGCAAGTTCATTGCCGGGGCAAAGGTCAACAACCTGCTGCAGAAATTTGAACTTGTCGTCTGCCGTCATTGACTTTTTCCGCGCCAAAACTTCGAAACTGTCCATCAACAATTCCGCTTGTCGTTTGGCCGTCGTGTTGTCCCCAACGGTATACAATCGCAATTCCATTTGACGGTCGGTAATCCGATGCCCCGTTTGAGGATCGCGTAGATTGCCAACGTAGTATTTGTCACCACGGTAACGCCCATGGGATTCCAGCGAAAACGCAATTCGGTTTTTCGTTGCGGATTTCACCTCGACCCACATCACCCAAGCGTGATGTCCACCGAATGCGTTTTCACCAGTCACATATTCGGATGGGACGCCAATCGATTTACCGACCCGTGCAGCAAAATCCGCTTGCTGGGCACAAACGCCGCCCACGGTATTCAGGTTTTGAAGCGTGTACGACAACCCCGACATTTTTGACTGCTTTCCTTTGCTGTTCAGCAGCGTGTAGTCGTACGGCACGTCTTTGTAACATTTGCCAAACATGACCCGTTTGGGAGCGTAGGAATTCAAAGCCCAGTTTCGCTGGTCCGTTGGCGTTTTATGGTTGACCACATGGACCAGGTATTCCCACGGCAGATATTTGCCGTAGTTTTTGAGGATTTTTTCGTGGTTGATGAAATACTCAAAATTGCCGACCGCGTTGGTATGTTCTCCGGGATCGTTACTTTTGGTTTGTCGAAGATGGTACTTGATATCGTAGATGTACGCTGGCTGATCCCAGGTTACGGCGATCGCCACCGCTAGATTCCAGTATTCGAGAATCTGTTTGGGAAATTTCTTTTGCAACTCGGCGATTACTCGCAGCGCGTTTTGTGGGTCGTCGAATTGCTGATCGATCGCCGTGAACAATATTTCTTTCTGCTCGGGATGTTCGTTCATCCAGGTTTGCATGGATTGATCCCAAGCCGCATCAATTTGCCGCCCGTGCAATCGTTGGAAACGATTTGCAAAAATTTTTCGAATGGCCGGATAAGTTTTGATTGAGAACAGCTTTCGATCGCCAATTGCGGCAATCTCATTGACCTCCTGATCCGAAAATGTGTCGGCCGCGGCCCGCCGATGGGGCTGGTTTGGAAATCGCCGACGCTGGGCATGGGATTCGGAAACGATCGCTGCAAAAAAACAGCCGATGGCAATCGCGGACGCAAGGCACGCACGATTTGTTTGTCGCATGGGATGATTAGCCCTTTTGAAGAGTCAGAATGTCGCATTTAATAGTAACAGCTCGACCTGAATCCTGTTAGCAGCAAATATTTACGAAATCTCACCATGCGGACAAGAGAAATCAAAGCAAAATACGAAGACCCTCTCGATTTGATTTGGATTCATGCGGCATCCCGTTGCGGCATGCGAGTCGTTCGTGATGCTGAAGTATTTGCGGCTTGGGACGGGGTCGATACGTTGCGGATTGGGCGTCCGGAAACTTTGGACCCCGATGATAGCCTGGCACAAATGATCTTTCATGAAATGTGTCACGCCTTGGTCGCCGGCCCAACAGCATTTGATCAACCAGATTGGGGGCTCGAATTTGGCCAGCCCGATCACGAAGTTCACGAACATGCCTGTCTGCGTCTGCAAGCGGCCTTGGCCACCGAATTTCATTTGCGCGAGTTCCTCGCAGCCACGACGGATTATCGCAAATATTATGATGAACTGCCGACAGATCCATTGACCGATGATGACACGGACCCGGCAGTTGAATTAGCAAAATTGGCGTTTGCACGGGCCAAGTCGGGACCATGGGCGCGCTGGATCAATGAAGCGTTGCAAAAAACTCAAGCCATATCAGCGATCGTTGCCGACGCGGCTAACTCTGAGTCGCTTTGGTCAAAAACACAAGCAAACGGAATTCAATCACCGTTTACTGGCGCAAATTCGAATTGATCCACTTAATATCCTGGCTGGACAAACTCGCAAGTTTCACAGAAATCACTTTTCCCGATTTTCCGCGGAGCTTGATTTCTGCAGCGGCTAAAGCGACCGGTGTTCCTTCGAACGAGTAACTGCCACCTTTGCTCGTCCAGGTTCGCAAGGTTCCATCATCAATCGTCGTCCATTTGGATTGAGCCGATTTCGCTTTTTTCAACGCCGTTTCAATTTCGCGATTCAGGATCGAACCGGAGTATTTTTTGGCCAGGACTTGCAACGGTTCGGCGCTAGGCGCCTTGGATTTCGTCGCGGAAACCAGCGTTTTCAAATCACCCATGATCGCTTTGATTTCCGATTCCCGATTCACGGAGACGTTCAGAATTCGAAGCTCTTTGGCAACCGGTTTAAATCGTTTGAACGACATTTGAACGTCTCTCACGCTACGTGCCAGATCAATTTTTTGATCCAAGTTCGCTTGTGAAATGTTGTCCAACCGCTCGTTCAACCCGTCGATTGATTTTTTGGCATGCTGGACAAGTTGATCGATGTTTTTTCTCAATTGAACAACTGGTTCGGCATAGCACATGATGGACGAATCCATACTGGCGGGAATCGCCGCCACGGTTTTGATGGCTTCGGAGAATTTGCCCGCTTGAATTTCGCCGTTTGATTTTTCGACAGCCTGTTGAACTTTTGTGGCTTGCGATTCGCTCAGAATCACGCCAGATTTGCCCAACACATTTGTCAACAACGGATGGAGTTTATCAGCTTTCATGCCGCCGACGTTGTTATACAGCTCTTCTCCATCAGCACGAACGATGAAAACTTGGGGAATCGCGTTCTTGGGCGGCTTGTGACGTTGTCGCCAAACGCGGTAGTCGTCTGATTTAACATCGAGTTTCAGTGGCACAAACTGTGCAACCAATGGCTTGAGTTTCGCCTCAGTCGTGAGGGTCTTCATCAAAGCCATGCAAGGCGCTCACGTTTTGGAGCCGGCCACAACGAAAATTGGCCGACCCGTCATTTTTGAAAACGCCCTGGCTTTTGCCAGATAGCTCTGCCCTTTCGAATCATCTTTCTGGGCCGACAAAGTCGATCCTGTCAGGCCCACCAAAATCGCAATCGCGATGATCGCAAATTGAGTTTTTCGATTTCTATTCATCGAAGCCTTTTTTTTGAGGTGTTGGGGAAAGGAATTGAAAATTGTTGAAAATATTGTAGTTGGCGTGGCCGTTTTTGGAATTACAGATTTCCACGTTTTGCTTGCTCAATTTCCAACGATTCAAATAGTGCTTTGAAATTGCCTTTGCCAAACGATTCACTGCCGCGGCGGCAGATAATTTCAAAGAACAATGTCGGACGATCTTGCAGCGGTTTAGTGAAAATCTGCAGCAAATAACCTTTATCGTCACGATCGACCAGGATTTTCAGTTCTTTGACCGCCTCGATGTCTTCGCGAATTTCACCGACGCGATCCCAAACGATATCGTAATAGGCATCTGGAATTCTCAGGAAATCGACGCCGCGGCGGTGCAGTTCACCAACGCTATTGATTTCGTCGTTGGTCAATAAAGCGATGTGTTGAATTCCCGGTGTGTTGTTATGCCAATCCAGGTATTCTTCGATCTGACTTTTCCGTTTCCCTTCGGCTGGCTCGTTGATCGGAATTTTGATCAATTCGCGTCCGGAATCCATGACCTTGGACATCAACGCCGAGTACTCGGTCGAAATATCTTTGTCATCAAAATGTTTGAACAGCTTGAATCCCAAAATGTCTTCGTACCACTGGCACCAGTAATTCATTTTGCCCAACTCAACGTTGGCGACGCAGTGATCGACGTAAAACAAACCGCAAGGATTTTCGCGATTGTATTTGTTGACGTTCAACAATTCCGTCTTGGCAAACTGCGGTAGAAAAATTCCGCCATCTTTGACTTTTTCCAGTGCGTAATCGCCGCGACGCGAGATAAAGGTGTGGACAACGCGTCCCATGGCTTTAATTCCAGCGACTGTCGCGCCGCCTTTGTCATCATTGATATCACGAGGTTCGTAGGCGGATTCGGCGCCGTTTTTTAACGCTTGCTCGTAAGCATTGGTTGCATCATCAACAGTAAAAGCGATGTCTTTGACTCCATCACCATACAAAACGACTTCTTCGTTTGCCGGATGGTCTTTGTGTAAACCGGAAGTCAGCAGGAAACGAATATTCCCTTGGGTCAACAAATACGAAGCCTCTTCGCGGTTGCCAGTTGTTAGGTCGCAGATTTGTTCGATTTCAAAACCAAAATTTTGTGCATAGAAATAGGCAGCCTGTTTCGCGTTGCCAACATAAAAACGCACATGATCAACATCGATGAGACGCAATGGATCGTTGGATGTTGCTCCGGATGGTGTAGGTTGAGGACTGATGGTGCTCACGATTGGACCCTCACTATAATGTGGCTCGATGGATTGGAATCGATGCCGGATATGTAAAAATTTTGTCTGTTTTAATTATCTCACAAGTTGTTTTCTCGGATAGTGGACTTCTGAATTTCGGTCACGTGATTCACCGTGTTTTGCGTGGAGTTTGCCGATTATCTGCGTCAAGACAAAAAAATCTCAACTCATGTAGGGCCGGTTCCCAACGGCAATCCAACAAAACGGCCGGTGGGAACCGGCCCTACTTTCTCAACCCAAAGCGTGAGTCTTACAAGCACGACGCGCAGGGCGAGTGGTTCGACAAGCGTGTTGTTCGACCGCGCAAAACCACTCGCTGGCGCTTCGTGCTCGTATCAGTTGCCAAAAAACGACCGACCACGTTCAACCTTATTCCTCGTAAGGCAATCCAAAATACTCGTGAATGTAAGCTTTGCGGTTTCCTTCGTGTTTAACATATTGCACCAGGGCCAGCAGCTTCATCTGGTCGCGACGCAGTTTTTCGTCCGCTGCTGCAGGGTCGGCCAATTTTTCCGGCAACTCAAAAACCTCGTTGATTTGCAGTGGATTCAACGAACCGTCAAATGCTTCGTAACGATCCAACATCAATAGTGCCGATTCGAGACGACGATCGTGGCGTTGTTTATGATGCAATTTTTCGCGCAACCATTCGATGCCAAACGCATTGATGTTTTCAGTTTCCCGTTGCAGGTAGTCAAAAACTCGTTGATAAAATTCGCCGTCTGGATTGCTCCAACGCATAAACTCGATTTGCGTGTTGAGATCGTTCTCGTCATACAACAAAACACACTTGGACGGTTTTCCGTCACGACCGGCACGACCAATCTCTTGATAGTAGGATTCCATCGAGCCGGGAATATCTGCGTGAATCACGTAGCGAATATCTTCCTTGTCGACTCCCATTCCAAAAGCGTTCGTTGCCAACACCAGGTGATCAGGTTCGGTCATAAACCAATCTTGAACTTTGCGGCGATATTGCCGTTCCAGTTCACCGTGATAAATCAAATGTGGAATACTTGCCTTGTCGAGTCGTTCACTGAATTCCAACAGCGTTCGGATCAATGTGAAATAGACGATGCCACAACCGCGAATCTCGTCGCAAGTCGTTATTATCTGTTTCAATTTCTCTTCATCGCCCCACACATGCTCGACCCGCAATTCAAGATTGGGTCGGTTGATGCCTTCATGAAAATTTTTGATTTCGTCGCTCCGCAGACCCAGTTGCGTAACGATGTCCCGTTGAACTTCGGGGGTTGCCGTTGCGGTTAAGGCGATGGTAGGAGGATTGCCAATCTGCTCGCGAATCTCCGCCAGCCGCGTATAGTCCGGGCGAAAGTCGTGGCCCCACTGGCTGATGCAATGCGCTTCGTCGACAGCCAACAAATTAATCTCACGCCGCGAAATAACTTCGAGAAATTCCGGCTTGCGAAACCTCTCCGGCGTCACGTAGAGCAAATCGTAATTCCCCTGCCCGACTCCGCCATACCGAAATTCTCTTTCTCGGCGATCCAGCGACGAATTAATAAACGTAGCGTCGATGCCGCGCGCCATCAACGAATCGACCTGGTCTTTCATCAAAGCAATTAATGGTGAAATCACCAAAGACAGATTCTTTCCGCGTTGCTGATCCGCTGCCGCACGGTGTTGATGTGCAATGGCTGGAATTTGGTAACAAAGACTTTTTCCCATACCCGTTGGCATGATCACCAAAGCGTGTCCGCCGGCAATGACATGTTCAATGATTTCGAGCTGTTTGCCGCGGAAATTCTCATATCCAAAGTATTTTCTCAGTATTTCCGTTGGATTCATGTAGACAATTGGCTCGCGGTGCGTTGTTAACAAATACGGGGTATTCAGTGTTGTATGACTCGTTTCGTTCATCATTAGACAACAGGAAACTCAAATGAAAAACCGGATAGCGATCAGCACGATCGCTTTGCTATTTGTGACAACGTTGTGTTGGGCCCAGCCACCACGACAGGGATTTTCTAGCGGCGGTAAAACTATCAATGGCGTGCCGGAACGGATCGCCTGGTACGGAGTTCTCAAAGACGGACTGGCCGAAGCAAAACGCACTGGAAAACCGATCATGTTTTTGACGGCTGCACCCCAATGTGCCAGCATTTCGGGCATGTGGTGACCCGGCAAGCAAAATATGGACAGGAGTTTCCTGACCAAAGAAGAGGTCATCAAGGCTTCGCGAGATTTTGTTTGCATCCGCTTGGCAACCTATGAAGACAAGGCCGAAGCCAAATTTTGCGAAAACCTCTTTCGTGGGCGAAGTGGCAAATTGGAAAACACCGTTTTCTGTTTTCTCGCACCTGATGGAAAAACTCGACTGACGCGTGCCAACCGCGGCCCATTCGACTTTCGAGATTCCAACGATATGGCAAAACAAATGGAAATGGTCGCGATGAGCTACATGGGCAAGTCAAAAAAACAATTGAAAAACTCAAACCCATCGCTGCCCGTGATGAAAAATTTCCGTTTGGGATTGAATGTCGCTTCGTGTGATCTGCTCCCCTGTGTCGCCATTGTTGGAAAAAACAAAACAGAAGTTCGGGCGATGTCGGATACGATGAGCAAAATTGCCTGGGACCCTCAAGTCATGGGACGATTTGTATTTTGCACATCGATCGATAAAAACGAGCTGCGAACCATTTCGGGAATGAAAACTTCGCATGGGATTTTTGTCATTGAACCCGGCGCTTATGGACTTCGCGGAAAAGTCATCGCGCAATTCGATGCGGATCAAGACAGCGAGACGATCAAGAAAAAAATGGTGGACTTGGCGGACAAATTTGTCGTCACGACCAAAAACCATGGAAGACATGTACACGAAGGTGCCAGAAACGGAGTGAACTGGCTAACCGAAGTACCGGTGACCGATCCAGGTTCACAACGAGCCATGGAACGCATGGAACAAATTCGCCAACAAAACAGCAAACGCAAATAGCTGCGTTGCAAAAAATCCTCAAGATAAAAAACTCTCTCCAGGTTCGTCGCAAATTTGTGGCGGGCCTTTTTACTTGGGAACTAATTTGGTTAACAAACTGGCATGACGAAATCCACAATCACTTTTTTGTTCGTATGAATCTGCTACGACATCATTTTTTAGCATGCACACGATGACTTCAAATCGTGGATTTGTCTTCAGGTTTGCGCCCGGAGGGTTTCACTACCGTTTCCCATGACAAATTGCGATGATCGTTCGTCGACCTTATTTCAGAGGTTGGCCAAAAATCACCAGCCGTACGGGGCGAGGCGTCATCTTGGAGTTTTGCAGCAAGTTTGCCTCGCCCCTTTTTTTATTTCCAGTTTGTGGTCAAACCTGGGAGAACAAAGATCGGGTGCCACTGGCCCCAGCCAGTGATTTACTCATCAACCCACGAAAGATTTTCGTTCGTTTCAAGCTCTCAACATCACTATCGACAGAGTTCAAACACAAAAAGCAAATACGATAGCGGAGTGAACTGGAAAAGTAATCGTCGAAACCCGGAACACTGGTAGAGCCGGCTCCGCTGGCTTTGCCAGAAAGAGCCAAGGGCACCCGAAGTGGTTTTTGTTTTATGTAAAATCCTAGCAAAGTAGGGCCGGTTCCTACCGGCCAATCCAACAAAACGGCCGGTAGGAACCGGCCCTACTTAACTACGCACGGCTAAACCAGTCATCCTGAGTGGGTGCCGTTGGTTTCGGGAAGGTGAGGTTCCTGCCGAACCAAATCCTGTGAGCGG
>JANQLU010000029.1 GCA_028280445.1 Pirellulaceae bacterium
CACAGTTACCGATCAATACGGACACTCGGCCAGTTTTACATATGGGGCCACCGTTGCCGGTGAACCCGCTTTGACTGCCGTGACCTTCAACGGCCAAACGACGAATCTTTCTTATGCCAACGATTTTCTGAATGAAATTACCTATCCCAACGGTGCGAAATGGACCTGCACGTTGGCGCACGATTCAGGCAGCCAGACCCACAATCTCACCATCGATAGCCCGTTTCAGGGAACATTGATCTGGCGGCTGACCGAAGATTTTTTCCTCGGTCGTGATGCCAACGATAATGTGATCTACAACCAGGCGGCTCGTGTATTCCGCAGTGTTTCTGATGCCAATGATGATCTGATCAAAGGGATTTACTTTAATCCCAGCGATAACAGCGAAGCACGGATCTGGACCACCGGCGATCGACTGGCCCTTTACAAATCGAACATCAACGAACGCTACATTCGCTACTACGAAACCTGGACGTTGGGCGACATCTCCCAAGGCTGGAATGCGTTTTCCAATCTGACTTTGGAAACCGAATACCAGAAAATGGTCTATCCGGCCAATGGGGGAACGGAATCCGATGTTGCTCATGGCGCCGCCGCCACGATCGGTACCGGCTATTACACGTCGATCGATTGCAAGTACAACGACGATCGCTACCAGACCGAGCGAACCTACTCTGACGATACCTATGAATCCTGGAGCTACGACGCTTATGGCAATGTCACCCGTTCCCGCGATCGCGATGCCAATGTCACGTTGTACGTCTATGACTCCAATGGGAATTTGACGACAGTCAAAGTTGGGATCAAAGACATCGGCAGCAAAACCAGTCCCAACGATGTCAATCAATCGGAATACGCCGAGTACAAATTTGATTATGACACCAACGGTCGGTTAACCACCGCTTACGCACCGAACTGGACCAACGAAACCGACGTCTACCGCACCGATTACACCTACTACACCTCGGGCCAACTCAAGGAAATCATCCAGGGGGCCGATTCGACAGGCGGCACCCGTCCTAAAACAACATTGACCTACAACTCGTGGGGCAAAGTGGCCACCGTCACCGATCCGGTC
>JANQLU010000109.1 GCA_028280445.1 Pirellulaceae bacterium
TTACTTCGTCTCTTTTCGCGAGCGATTCCAACTCACAGAGTTTGTCAGGCATTTGGCTGTGAGAAAACACAATAAACTTAACGTCGTGAGTACAGCCGCGCATCGCTGAGTCGACTACCCTCTGAGTGAAACCGGGAAGGTTGTATCCGATGGTGACCACAACTATCAGCATGTCAGTTCGCCAGCTGATATCGACGTATTCGCATAAATATAAAGGCGTACTTCATTTCACAACTGCGCAATCCAAATATTACACTCCGAAAATTATGGCGTATTTAATCTAGCAACAGGTCGTTGAGTATTTTTGCTTTTGCCAATAAATGTCAACGAACAAAAGCATCGCTTGCCAGTTACCGAAGGAAGTCCATTCGTACATCCCTGTTCAAATTCTGATGCTACGCTACTGGTCGACCCAGAAATGTGTGATTGTAATGACGGAGGTACGATCATGACCAACATGCTGTAATGACAAATGACAAGATAAGAATTGAATTTTTGAGATACTGCCCTGCGTCGACTCGTAACTCAGAAAAGGAAAACAGTAAATCGAGTCGACTGCCTCAGTTCTATCGATCAAAAATTTGAGAGTCAAACTTTTTTAAGGCCAAAAAAAAATTGTTTTGAAAATAAGTTTTGACCTGAAGAAATCAAATAGGGAATGAAAATCAAAAAGGCAATTGCAATGAATGCGATAATTTGATTGCACTAATAAATTTGAGAAATCGTTTTCATCAAAGTTTCATTGTTCAACAAAGGATGTGATTCTTCCAAACAAAAATTAGCTAATTCAACAAAACGTTTAGTGACGTTTTCTTCATGTCGTTTAGCAATTGAGTGAATTGCGCCGTTAGATTTTTGCGTTTCTGTTGTACGTCAGAATTAATGTTGGGGAACAAAATGTGTAGTGCGGAATTCTTCTTAAAAAGTGATGTCGTCGCTAAATCAAGTCACCGTTTTTGCGTTCATTAGTGAGCGTTCCGAGATTTACTTGAGTACAACATTTAACAAATAGAATTGCACTCTCACAAAATTGCGCATTGTTGCAAAACAATAAACGCGACCACACCATCCGGACAAAGTGCTGGTTTTGGAAATTGGCTTTAACGATTCAGATTTTGATATCGTAAAACGACTTGCTAATTTCACCAGTTAGTTTGGCCCCGACCGTTGTCTGCAGAAGTGTCTGCGAATTGAACCTGACATAATTTGTTTTGAGTCTTTTGAGTCCATAATTTTGGCACAGGTCAAGCAATGTCAGAATCGCAAATTAATGATTCATAACAAGCTCTGCGAAAATCTCCCGATGAGGCTGGAAAGAACCAGCGATACAAACGCAGTACAAATGCAATGGTGTGGCCAATTTGTGGACAAATTAAATTTTGCCGTTCGCTATGAAAAAAGGGCTCATGGCAAAACAGCCACAAACCCTGTATGTATAGTGCGATCGAGAGGATTCGAACCTCCACGGGATATTATCCCACTAGGCCCTCAATCTAAATAGGGATATTGAGGTTGTGTTGGCTTAATGTTGGATTAGTACTTCGGTTCCCGCACATTCTGCGAATTTCTATAAAACACACTGAGATTATATAGGATTTACATTGGATTTGAATTGCCAACGTTGTCCCCATTTTGTCCCCAATAAATAGGCTTGCCCTCTAAACGCCTCTTCCTCGATCCTTGACTCGATCATGGACGGTTGCTGTCGTTCAAGCGGCTTCTCTTTTACTTAGTGAATTCGTATCTCTGCTTGCTTTTGTTCCAATAAATTCCATTTGCCTTGCATTCCTTCCTCAGCTCTTCCCACATCGTACGTTCTTCCGACATCGATATGGAATTTCCAGATTCGCTTTCAACTTCGCTTTGTTTAGCTGCAAACAATTCTTCTATCATATTGTATGATTGAAGATACAATCGACTTTCCAAGTCCAGATCAACATGTCCAAGAGATTCTAGATACACAAATAATGAAGCTGCGGCGTCAAACGGATTGTCTGCAGGTACTAAATCTGATTTACGCAAATAGGTATGGTTTTTAGCCCACTCGACCAAATAACTGTGATCAAATGGAGTTCCGCTAAAGCCGAAACTAGATGGTCCAATCCTAAATGGAATATCCTGTTCAACGATTACCCACTCTTTATACCCCCAGTCACCTCGAAGTCGTACGTTGCTTTTAGAAAATTCATCATATTTGATAATTGGTGCTTCTGGATTTGCAGGCGTGTATAGTAGGGGAATAATTAGCTGCAAAATCTGATGAGGAGAAAAATAATCCTTGTCATAAGGATACTTCTCTAAAAACGCTTCTAATGCCTCAACTGAGTCATTGTGACCGAGAGACCGCAAATAGTTCACTGTTGCAACAACCTGAATTGCGTCAAACTCTGCAGGCAAATAAATGTTTGGGCAGTTTTCCAACATCTCAATTGCCTTGAGTTGCTTCTCTTGTTTTTGCTTCCTCAGTTTCTGTAAATGAACAACGACACCCAATACTATTGCAATTAGGATCGTCAAAACGCAAATTGATCGAATACTATACTTCTTCATTCTTTATCTATTTTGGCTTTGGAAGTACCGACATTCTTGCATAGCTTTTCCTGCCACAACAGCAATCCCACTTTAAAATCGCTCGCCTACCGGCAGTTTTTCCGTCCACAGAATCTCGATTCCAAAAACTAGGTTGTTTTCTCGTAAATTTAAGATTTCCGGGGCTAGTTCTACACGGCGATTTGTTATTAGGAATTTGAATAAATGGAGGTTTGAGCTTCTGTCTCCAAGACGAAAACTCTTTTTCGCCGTCAATTTCATTGGCAGCTGCACTCTTCTCTTTTAAAGGCTTCAAACAATAGAACTTGATTATACCATTTTGTCTGTAGCTACCGGATCGGAAAGAAGATCCAAAAGCAGCAGTATCATCGTCTTTCGGAGAATTTTTGTTCACAAAAAATGCTTCCCAATAATGGAAGTTCTCCATGTGGGTAAGATTGTTAGCACAGTCTCTTAACCTTTGCAAATTGCAGTTTACGCTGACTTTCTGGACAAATACACCTTCCCTCCCGCGGCATGGCCACTTACCAGTAACACCAAAAATGTAAGTTTTTCGTCCAAAGACTGGAAGATTTACTCGTTCCATTCCTCGACCTCTCTTCACCAATTTTGTGCGGCATCTAGGGTCGTTTCCTCGTTTTAAATGTTTTACTTCAACCAATCCGGTTGGATCATTTCCGTTTGGAACAAAATACGCTCGATAGAGATTTGGGCCGTCTACGAATCCTATTGGGTCCTTCGATAGCCACCTCCCTCTCACTGGTTCATACGTTCTGGCGCGTACGTACAAATCTTCAGTCGTCGAATTCGTGTAATATCCAA
Source organism: Pirellulaceae bacterium (assembly GCA_028280445.1). Taxonomy (GTDB): domain Bacteria; phylum Planctomycetota; class Planctomycetia; order Pirellulales; family Pirellulaceae; genus JANQLU01. The sequence continues at coordinate 3,373 of JANQLU010000109.1, forward strand.
CTGCACCTTTGTAACCGAATGGATTCGTGGTCGATCCCGTTTTCGCGACGACTTCGCCAAATGCAGAGTATGTGGCAGTGTCGGTAACGTCTTGAGTTTCATCCGTCAATTGACGAGTCGAATTTTTTCCGTCGTAATGGTATGAACTAGCTGCGCCACCACGGATTTGGAAAAGGAGCTTGCCAAACAAACCCGGTTTGTGAGTATACGCGGCAATTGTCGCATCGTTTTCGTCCGTTTCCAACAGCACATTGTCGGACATTTCGTTCCAGATGAATTTTGTGATTGTCACGCGGTTTTTCCTATTCAGTTATTAAAGATCAGGTCTCATTTTGCACTCTTCGGTTGTCAGCGTTGTACGTCGTCGTTACGACCTGTCCGCTCGGCAACTCAATCAATTCAACTTGATTTTCGTATCCCCACGTACTTGTTGTGCGTTCACCTGATGGTGATATAACCAGTGATTGGTTGCCGTTGGAATCAAACGAAAAAGTCGTTTCGCCGGACGAATCATTGCTGTTTATTAATTGATCGGCACTGTCAAAGGTCGACGTAGTTAATGCACCATCAATATTTTGGACCAATCGATTGCCTACCGAGTCGTATGTAAATATCTTTTGGTAAGAATTTGCACCAGACCGTTTTTCCTCGGTCAATTGATAGGTCGAATCGTAAGACCAGGTAATGCGGTCCCCAGAATTCTCAACTTGCGTTAATTGGTTACCTGCTGCATCATATGTGAATCGATAATCAGAGATCACGGTTGAGTCGGATTTCAAGTTCGCTATTTCAAGCAAATTAGACATAGCGTCAAATGTGACTGAAGATCGCGTTCCATTAATGAGTTCTTCTTTCACGAGACGATCGGCCGCATCATACGTAAATGTCGTCCGACTTCCCTCCAAACAAATCATATGATCTAAGCGATTGGCTGAGTCGTAATGATAAGTAACAATGCCGCCATTTGCGTCGGTCATTGTCATTAGATTACCTAAAGAATCGTAAGAATATGTTGTCGAAAGCCCGGCTGGCACACTTGCCACAGTCATTTTGTTGAGAGAAGAATATTCGTAGGAATAAACTCCTGTTCCGTCTTTCATCGATGTTCGATTCGCTACCGCATCAAACTCGATTGTAACTAGTGTTCCATTTGGATAGGCTCGGCCAGTAACTCGACTAATTGGATCAAACGAATAGGTAGTTCTGTCACCTCGTGCATCCAAACGCAGAATCTGTTGGCCTGCTGCATCAAATGCACTAGTTGAGATTCGTCCTAAAGGATCAATCAGTTCCACTTGTTGACCGCGAAGATCATATACGAATGTCGTCTTATATCCACGCGCGTTAACAAGTGCGATTTCTTGCGCCGCACCGTCAAATGCGTGAGTGGTCCGATAGCCCAAGGCATTTTCGTCAGCGACCATTTGGCCAGCCGAGTCATAAACGCTTGTAGAAGCGTTGCCATTGGCATCCGTCGAACTAATCTGCTGGCCTGCTGCGTCATAAGTCACCGATGATCGGAAACCGAGTGGATTGATAGTCGCGATCACAAATCCAGATGCGTTGTAAATATTTGTAGTCCTGTTGCCGAGAGCGTCAACTGTTGAGATATTCTGGCGGGCCTCATCATAAACATTCGTCGATTTGAATCCTAATGGGTTTTCCGTCGCGATAAGATTATCGATCTCGTCATAAATCAAAGTGTTAGTATGCCCAATTGCGTTCATCGAGGAAACTTGACGGCCCGCGGTATCGTAGCCAATTGTCGTTCGGTAGTTTTGTGCATCGATATTGGCGATGATTTGATTCGCTGAATCATAAACTTTAGTGGAAATGCGCCCTAATGAATCTGTCATTTGAATCTGCGATCCGTTTGCATCAAAGATGAAGCTCGTTCGATTTCCCAACGCATCTTCATCGGCGACTATTTGGCCTGCGCTATCATAAATACTCGTCGATCGGTATCCTAAAGCGTTAACCTCCGCCATCACCTGTCCGGCAGCGTCAAATATCGTTGTCGTCCTGTTTCCTAATGGATCAACGAAGGCGATTGTTCTACCTGCTTTGTCAAAAACGTTTGTCGACCTTGCTCCTAACGCGTTTTCCGTCGCAACATTTTCTCCTGCTCTGTTGTAGACGTTTGTAGAACGGTAACCTAATGGATTCATCGACGCTATTTCCTGGCCAGCCAAATCAAAAATGATCGTTGTTCTATTGCCAAGAGCATTTTCTTCGGCAATCAACTGGGATGCCTGGTCGTAAATAGAAGTTGTGCGATTGCCTAGCGGAGTAACTTCTGATTCAACTCGATCGATAACATCGTAATTGGTCGTAAATCGATTTCCCAATGGATTGATACTGGCAATTTCGTTTCCAATGTTGTCATACACAGCGGAGCTGCGATTTCCCAAGGCATCCAAGCTGGCAATCGATCGTCCGTTCGCATCGTACACAATAGTAGATCGATAGCCCAATGCGTTTTCATTAGCAACCACTAGGCTCGATGTATCAAAGATTGTTGTTGCTCTGTTTCCTAGCGGATTTTCTACAGCCGTATTTCGATTCAATGCATCGAAAACGTTGGTTGTTACGTTTCCAAGTGGATTCGTCATTGCAACATTGTTGCCAATTCTGTCATAGCCAAAAGTGATTCTTTCATTGAGCGGATTGACGACAGCATGAATTCGGCTCACGGTATCGTAAACCGTCGTCGACTTGTTACCCAATGGATTTGTGACAGAAATTGGGTGACCATTGTTGTTGTATGCTTGTGTTGTAATGTGCCCCAGTGCATCGGTCGTGGCTGTCACTCGATTCATATCATCGAGTGTGTAAGTAGTTCGGTTACCGAGCGCATTTTCTTCGGCGATAGTTTCTCCAGCAGCGTTGAAGTAATAACTTGTCCGGTTGCCCAACGGATCAACAATTGCCGTGTTATTCCCTTGTACATCGTAAACGTTAGTAGTAATTGCTCCCAACGGGTTGGTGGTTGACTCAAGCTGATTGCGAGCAGTGTAGCTGAATGACGTCCGATCCCCCAAAGCATCGACCGTTGCCGTTTGTTGTTTGCTGGCGTTCCAAACATTAGTAGTTCGATTGCCAAGCGGGTTTTCAATGGCCTCGCCTAAATTGTCGCTGTTGTAGTGATAGGTGGTCCTAAATCCCAATGGCGTTACGACGGCTTTGAGACGTTGTCCTGCATTGCTAGTGCTATGATGCAAATAGGTTGTCACATTGCCCAAAGGATTCATTTCGCTTTGGATGAATCCATTGGACCAGGTGTAAGTCCAGCGATTGCCTAATGCGTCTTCGCGTTCGGTTAGTTTGAAGTCGGAATCATACTGAAAGGTTGTGGTGTATCCACGCGCATTTTGAAGAGCTGTTTTTCTCGGCGGATGGGAATAGGAATAAGTCGTTCTGTTGCCTAATGGATCTTCGTAAGAAGTTACTCGCGACGCGGAATCGTAGCCGTATGAGTAGGTATTGCCTTCGGGGTCGGTTACCGAAGTAACGCGATGTTGCCCGTCGTAGGTGAAACTGGTGACACAGAGTTCCGGTGTGGTATGTTTGACAAGATTGCTGTTTCCATCTACTTCGAACTGAGATTCGCGACCAGCAGGGTCGGTGATCTTTAAAATGTCGCCATTGAAATAGGTATAAGTTGTGGTACCACCAGTTGGATCTTGAATGGTGGTTAGCAGAGGTGGAAGGCCACTGTAGGAATAAGTCCACAGAGCTCCAGCAACGTTTTCCGTTTTGGTAATATCACCACTTGCGTTGTAGTGGATTTTGAACCCATTCGGTCGCGTTTCAATCCAGGTGCTTCCGGATTTCTGCAGACTGTTTGATGCACCAGCTGGTGGCGTGTAGTTTCCACCGAGATCCTTGTTGGTATACCTGTATACGCGACCATCACCACGATGAACTTCGGCTGTTGTTGAATTGATCTCTTCGATCCAACGAACATTGCGATCGTTCCAACCAAAACCAAATGCACTCGACTCGGTTGACAACGCGTTGTACGTCAAATGAGGCGTATTCCATAGGCAGTTTCCTGGCGGAAGCGAAATCTCAAATGTCTGGTTGCCAATTGGTGGCGACATTGCGCCAGGGGCCGTTGTGCATACTTCGTCAACACAATCGCAATCGTCGGAACTCGAATTTGGATTGGCGCCAGAATTTGGGATGCGAGCTGCGCCGGCTGGAGAGACAAGATACTCTCCAGCTGGTCCGCAATCATCTCCTCCACCTCCGCCGCCACTTCCACAGCCGTCAAATCGCTCACCACCAGTTAGCGAAGGAAGTCCTTCAGTACAACCTTGTTCAGGTTCAGATGCTCCGCTACCGGTCGAACCAGAGATATGCGTTACTGATGATGGAGGTACGATCATGAC
>JANQLU010000144.1 GCA_028280445.1 Pirellulaceae bacterium
ATGGGCCCTTTTGCTGCCATATTGGAGTGATACGGGTGTCCGGATGGCCAAAAGGCCAGTGATCGCACGCCTGAGATTTGCACGCTCTAACACGCAGCCTTGCACTTATCAACACTGGCGGTTATTACTGACAGTCATTATTGGCGGGTAAAAGAGCCAACGTCCCTTTTTTGGGAAACAGTTTTGAGAGACAGCAACATGAAGCGCCGTTCCTTTGTTTCATTGGTCAAAATTGGCCTTGTTAGCGCAACTGCCCTGACAACAACCGCTTGCGGCAATGGTAGCGCTGTGCGCGGCTATGTATTCGACACTGAACTGGCAGACGCCATTCAGCCGGGTGTTGATAACAGGACATCAGTTGAAACCACGCTGGGCACCCCCACCATGCGCGCCTCTTTCGACGAGGCGACCTGGTATTATGTATCAACAACCGTTCGTGTTCGCCCTGTGTTCTGGCCTGATGCAAAAAAGCACAGGGTTCTGGTTGTTGCCTTTAATGACCGGGGTGTTGTTTCGTCTGTGAATAATCTCGGGCTTGATGATATGCGCGAAGTTGACAGCGTTGGTGACAAAACACCTACAAGAGGACGCAAGGTCAGTCTGTTCGAACAGATTTTTGGCAGCATCGGTCGCTTTGGTGGCGGTGCCCCAGGTCAACAACAAGGCGGCCAGGGCCCGACACGGGGACCAAACGGCTAGCAGATTTCCTGTCAGCAATGATAAGCAAGAAAAAAGCCCCGGCATACCGGGGCTTTTGTTTTTGATCTAACCAGTATCAGGCTCAGGTACCTGCACTTAATGGGCCAGCATTGCCAGCAGCAGGAGTGCCACGATGTTTGTGATTTTGATCATCGGGTTCACAGCCGGACCAGCAGTGTCCTTGTAGGGGTCACCAACGGTGTCGCCGGTTACGGCTGCCTTGTGCGCCTCTGACCCTTTGCCGCCATGATTGCCGTCCTCAATATATTTTTTCGCATTGTCCCATGCACCACCACCGGCAGTCATGGAGATAGCGACAAACAGACCGCCAACGATAACACCAACCAGCAATGCGCCAAGAGCTGCAAAGCCCGCCGCCTGTCCGGCAACAAGTGTGATGACAAAATAAACGGCGATCGGTGCAACGATTGGCAAAAGACTTGGTACTGATCGAGATAGTGTTTGGATTTCTTCATATCTTTGCATGGTCTGCGGATCTACCTAGCTAGGTCATGAATCAATCCAGTTTTCGTGTGAGGCCCCAGATCTCCCCCCCCCCACATATATTAATGTGGATTATTTGGTGTTTTGAGTGTAACT
>JANQLU010000059.1 GCA_028280445.1 Pirellulaceae bacterium
CTGGCTGGGGCCAGTGCCACCCAATCGACCACCCAAACTTAAGAAACCAACGACGCAACAACGAAAATCGCTCAAAAACCGGGAAGCTATTTCGTTACCAGCGCCCGAGTGCCACTGGCTTTGCCAGTGTATTGCGATCCAACTCATAGTCCATTCTAACGTACGACTTGATCGCTACCGTGACGTAGAACATTTAAAAAGCAAATTGGGTTCAAACTGGAGGCTTTCACAGGCAAAGCCAGTGCCACACTTTCTGTTCTACATCAATCATCTCTGATTTCATTTTTGTCTTCATCGACTTGCGAGGCGTAGTGGCCGAGGTAATAGTACAGCCCTGGACGCAGGAAATATTCGGCGATTGCCGACGTGATCAAACCGCCGAGAATGACTGTTGCTACGGGAAATAAAATCTCTTTGCCGGGCAATGTTCCGCCGATGACCAGTGGCAACAAGCCAAAACCGGTGGTGAGTGTCGTCATCAGAACCGGCGCCAAACGCGACATGCTACCCCGGATAATCGTCTGTTTGATGTTGTCACCATCGTGATAGTTTCGATACGACTCGATCAACAAAATTCCGTTGCGGATGGAAATGCCAGCCAGCGAAATAAAGCCAACGGCGGCGGCAATCGACAGCGTTTGTTGGGTGATCACTAAACCGGCGATGCCGCCAACGAAACCGACCGGCACGGCAATCAATGTCTGCAAGACGTGGCTAACCGAACGGAAATTCGCGTAAAGCACAACAAAAATGCCGGCCAACGCCAAAACTCCTAACAGCAAAATCGTGCGCATGGCACTTTGCTGAGCCTGGTATTGGCCTCCAATTTCCGCGTAGTAACCTTCGGGCATTTTGATTTCGGCCAGTTTTTCTTTGATTTCTCGAACCGCCGAAGCGAGGTCTCGATTGAGCGTGTTGACGCGGACGACGATGCGACGTTGTGAGTTGTCTCGTTGGATTTTGACCGGGCCGTGCCCGCGCTGAATGTCTGCTACTTCTGAAAGCGGCAACCGAGTTCCTTCGGGCAACTCGATGGGCATCCGTTTAATGAAATCGAGATCTTCGCGAAACTCGTCATCGAAACGAATGAGTACATCAAACACTTTCTGGTTCGCCAACACTTCGGTCGCCACCGTCCCTTGCATCGCGGTTTCGACCATTTTGTGTACATCCGCCACAACGATGCCGTAATGGGCGAGTCGATCCGAATTGCGTTTGATTTGCAATTGTTCGACCATTTGTTGCTGTTCGGCAATTGGTTCGGTCAAACCATCGATTTCCGATAGTTTTTCTTTGACCTGATTGGCCAGCATTTGAAGTTTCACGAGATCTTCGCCATAAATCTTGACCCCGATTTCTGCCGCGACTCCAGACAGCATGTGGCTGATCAGATGCGCGATCGGTTGTTCGATTTCGATTTCAACTCCCGGAATGTCTTCCAGTTCGTGAGTCAACAACTCGACCATTTCATCTTGAGATTTTTTGTTCTCCGGGTTCAACGACAACGTGATTTCGGTGACGTTCACGCTCATCACGTGTTCATCGTTTTCAGCGCGGCCACTTTTGGCGGTGTACCAAACAATCAAACCATCGGGATTCTCAGGAGTTTTAAGTAATTTCTGCAATCGCAAATGCGCCAATTGACTCATCCGCCGCGAGTTTTCCAACGAAGCACCAGGTTTGAGAAACAGGTTTGCTTGGCTGGCGCCTTCGTCGAACGGCGGCAAAAAATCTTTTCCCATTCGCAGCGCCTGTATACCGGCCAGGGTCAAACAAACAATGGTCGTCGTGATGGCGATGCCAAAACCAGCCTTGGTCATACTGAATCGAACCAGCGGCTGGAACAGTTTTTTGAACAAGACCAGTACGAATCCGTCTTTTGATTTTCGAACCGACCAGCTTTGCGGCAACAGGTAAAAAGACAAAACCGGTGTTACCGTCAGCGATACGACGGTCGATGCCAAAATGGCAACCATATAGGCGACGCCTAGCGGTGCAAACAAACGCCCTTCGATCCCGGAAAGTGCAAACAGTGGTGTAAACGAAAGGATGACGATAATCGTGCTGATGACAATGGCACCGCGGACTTCGCTACTCGCCTCGTAGATGACTTGAATGACAGATTTGGGAACGTCGCTGGCTGCGTTTTGTTTCAGTCGTTTGAAAATATTTTCGACATCAACAATCGCATCATCCACCAGTTCTCCCAGGGCAACGGCAATGCCGCCGAGCGTCATCACGTTGATGGTAAATCCAAACAATTTGAAAACCACCATCGTCGTAATCAGCGACAGTGGAATCGCTGTCAATGTGATGGTCGTCGTGCGAAAATTCAGCAGAAACAGCGACAGAATAATGACGACCAAAATCGTGCCATCACGAATCGCTTCGATAACGTTGCCGACGCTGTAGTCGATAAATTCGCGTTGCTCGTAGGTTGTTTTCATCTGGACATCAGCCGGCAAGGACTTGCGAAGTTGTTCCAGCGCGGTATTGATCTCTTCGGTCAACATCCGCGTATCGGCCGAAGGCTGTTTTTGAATGGTCAAAACGACGGCTTCTTTGCCATTGACCGAACTATCGCCGCGTTTCACTTGATGTCCGATTACGACACGAGCGACGTTTTTGATGAGGACCGATCGATTGGGTTGCCGTTTGACAACAATGTTTTCAATTTCGCTTTTATCTTGAATGCGACCAATTCCTCGCACCAAGAATTCTTTGGAATCATTTTCCTGATAGCCGCCGGCAACGTTCAGATTGCTTTTGGTGATCGCTTGTTCGACATCAGCGAGACTCGTTTCAAATTGGTGGAGGAGATGCGGATCGACCAATACTTGAAACTGTTTTTTGCCGCCGCCCATCGTGATGACTTGCGCCACTCCGGGGACCTGCATCAAACGTTTGCGGATAGTCCAATCAGCGATTTCGCGCAGTTTGATCGGGTTGGTTTTTCCGTTTTCGCTCCAAAGGCCGATCATCATGATTTGCCCAAGCAGTGTCGAGTTAGGCGCCAGTAACGGCTCGTAGGGTGCCACGTCCGATTGTGCGCTGGCCAAACGTTCCTGGACGATCTGTCGCGCGCGATAAATATCCTGGTTCCATCCGAATTCCACCTGAATGACCGAAAGCCCGATGTCAGACGAGCTGCGAATCGTCTCCACGCCCTCACCGCCGTTGAGGGCCGATTCCAGGGGAAATGTCACTCTGGATTCGACTTCTTCGGGCGAGAGGCCGGGGCATTCGGTAATAATCGCTACCCGCGGCCTCGTGATATCCGGCAAGACATCGATCGAAAGTTCTCGGGCCGAGCGAATGCCATACACAATCAAAAACAACGCTGCAAAGATAACCAGCAGTCTTTGATGAAGTGCGAATTTGATAACAGCATTCAGCATGTTTATTTAATCTTTTAGTGAAGTTTCAAATGGAGTTCGTTGATGCCACTCAGTGAGGATGCGAATGGCCGCCACCGCCGCCACTGTTGCGCAGAGCAAACAGAACTTGTTCGGCTTGTGTCACAATGATGATGTCGCCCGATTTGATTTCGTCTGACGGTTCGACCACGGCAAAATTTCGGTCGATGTGCAAGACGTTGAGTTCAAACGGCTCGAGTTCAACTCCCGCGTGTTCGTGTGACTCGCCCGGTGCGTGATCATGTTCGTGTTCGCGAAACGCGAAATAGACGACGCCTTCGGTTGCTACGGCGCTGCGCGGCAAAATGATTTTGTCTTTGAATGTTTTGCTAGGCAGATCAATGTGCGCACGCTGGCCAGGTTTCCAACGCCAACTGATGAATTGAGGTACGGAACTGGTAATTTTTTCATTGATCATTTCGTTTTTAATGTAGACATAAAACGGAAATGTATTCGTTTCGGCATCGGCGTGGTTGGAAACGTAGGCGATACGCTGATTTTTCAGTTCGATATGTTTTTCTTTACCGCCGATCGTGATCTCGACGGGAGTGTTCTCGCGGATCAGTTTTTCAATCTGTGGCAGATCCAGTTCAAACGCATAACCGACAACCACCAATTGCTGGTGGTAAGCGATTTCGCATAGATGTTCACCTTTTTTGACCATCGATCCCGGTTGGCCAAGGATGTTGCCAACAACGAACAAGGTTTCAGTGGTTGGCAACGAATGGTTGTCGCGTTGAGGAGGGAGCAAATTTTTGCCGACACGAACAAAGATGCTGCGAATCAATTTTTTGCTGGATTTGATTTCATCAATCTGTTGTTTTGACAATCCACGGACCAACAGTTCCTGGATTTTCGAGTCCGATTTGGCTTGAGTGCGTTTTTTCTCGTATTTGAGTTGAATCAGCCGTTTGCTGGCGACACCCCCTTGTTCGAGCAACGGTGTCAGCCGATCGATTTCGGATTCGATAATGCTGAGCTGCTGCCAATGGTCGAGAAATTCGGATTGGGCCGTCGCCAGTGATTCGCTGGTCAATTCGAGTTCACAGATTTTCTGGCCGGCAACCACCGTTTGGCCTTGGGTGACAAACATTTGTTTGACAATGCCGTCAAAGCGGCTGGTGATATGCAATTCGCTGACACCTGGGAGTTCGGTTACTCGGGCGGCAATTTCATAGGATGTTTGGTAATTGCCCGTTTTGACACGACCGAATTTGATGCCGAGGTTGTCCATCGAAGCGTACGACACTTCGACAATTTCCTCATGGGTTTGCGCAGCATTTTCAGTTTGGTCGGATTTGTTTTTGTCGGTCGTGATCCACGACGCGACTTTTTTACGGACGGCGTCAAAGGGCAGGGCGGCACCAACCGCTCCACCGGCGACCAGGCCGATCAGAAGCAAAGGGACAACGATTTTCCAATTGATTTTTGACATGTTATTTCACACGCGATACGTGGATGAAGAGATTGACGAAATTTCACAAGCGATGCGTTGGCTTGCAAAACGTCTTTAGAGCAGCATGACAGAAGTGACAGCGCGCATCGGTAGCGCAGACATCGGAGCATCCAGGTGCGAACGAGAGAATGGATGCTGTTTTTTAGCGATATCAACAACCTCAACCGGTTGCAATTTGAATTCCGGGTATGAGATTTTGTGTACTTCTTGCTGTCGATTTCTCGTCGGTCTGACAAAGGTCAAATCGATGCATTGTGAATGTTCGTCATGCATGGTGGGATGAGGTTGCGGGGTAGGCCGATCATTTCCGTCATCATGCGAGTGGGCGTAGGCATGCGAGTGGGTGTAGGCATGTGAGTGGGAATGGGTATGAGGATGGGAGTGCGGATGGCCGTGATCGTGGCGAGCGGCCTGGGTCGATTGCGGCTGAAATTGGACCAAACATTGATACCAGTAATTTTCGTCCAGGCAACCACAAGGGCACGCACCGAGTTGGTACGCAAATGCGCCTAAACAAATTAGTAACTGCCAATGTTTCATCTTGTTGTCCAGCTTTTATAACCGGCAAATTCTAGCATCTGTTTTGACGGAATGCTCCGTCGAGATGTTCGTGGTATGTGCAATTGCCTACGAAGACCAATTGTACGCGTACCTCATAAAATAATACAAATAATTGGAAAAATCGAAAGAGTTTCCCAAATTCGAAATACCGTTGAGATTTCGCGAGTTTTGACCGAATTCTGACAGTATGACTGTCATTTTTGTTACGACCGAAACAACCCCATTGTTTAACAGGATTTTGGCGAGTGGGGTTTTCGCCCTTCTCATAGCTGCAACAGCATGTGTATCGGTGTCCGGCCAGAGTCGGGGAATTCAAATCGGCAATCTGCCACAAGCTCCGCTGGCAGTATCACTCGACTCAGCGGTTGAGATGGCGATTACGGCGGATCCCCGAGTTCGCCAAATCAATTGGCAAATCGAGGAAGCGCGCGGAAACGGAATTCAACAATCGCGATTTCCGAACCCTGTCATTGGTGTGGTGGCTAACGAAATCGGCAATGACGGAGATGGGGGGCAATATGGAGCCTACATTTCGCGGAAGATGATTCGAAACAATCGTCTGCATCAAAATCGCCAAATATTTCGCTGGCAGGAAGCGAAATTGAGAGCAGCGCGAGAGGTTCGCCATCTCGAAATTGCACGACGTGCTTCGGAACAATTTTTTCGCTTAGCCAGGACCCGACAGGAAATTGGGCTGGAAAACCGATATCTGGCGGCATTGCAGAGAATTTTGCAAAACGCCAAAGCACTGGAGCGGGCAGGGGAGATATCCAAAGTCGTTGTCGCCAATGTTGAGTTGGCGGTCGAAAGCCAACGACAGTTTGTTTCGACCAAAAACCAGGAATTGGAAACTGGCAAACGAGTGTTGGCAGTGTTGCTCGGTCTAGACCGCCAGCGAGATATCGTGATTGAATTTCAATGGGAGGCCCAGGCGAAGAGTCTCATAAAACCTCAAAAAGATGATTTGCTAAAAAGCGTCCTGGCAGAACATCCGGAGTTGGAGCGCGCATATGCCGATATTGAACAGGGAAAGTGGCGTGTTCAACGTGCCCAAAGCGAACGATGCCCCGATTATCAATTGCAGGTAAGTGCCAATTACGATGCCGCCACCGACGATTTTTTTGCCGGATTTCAAGTCGGAGTTCCGCTGCAGATTAACGATCGAAAGCGCGGAATGATCCAGGCGGCAAAAGCCCAACTCCAACAAGCCCACGAGGGCCGAGCGCTCGTCCAACGCCTGCTGTCTCAAAAAGTCGTTGCCGAAGTCGGTAGGCAAAATGTTCTTCGAAATCAAATCCAACGGATCGAAAAAAATCTGTTGACGCTGGCAAACGAAACCGAGGAAAAAGTCATGGTTGCCTTTCGCGCTGGAGAGGCCTCTTTTTTACAGGTGAAATCTTCCCTGGATTCAGCTCAGCAAATCAGACGCCGATTGCTGCAAGGGCGTTTTGAATTGTTTCAGTCGCAATTGCGACTGGAAACGGTATTGAGCAAGTAAGTGTTTATTGCTGCCAAAACGCTGGCACAATTGTGATTGTAGGGCCGGTTCCTACCTGCCAATCCAAAAAACCGGCCGGTGGGAACCGGCCCTACTTGCCGCTCACAGGTGGCTTCCCTCCCGGCAAAATTTCTCAAACGCACAAGGTCGGGCCAATCGTAAAGGTTTTACAAATCGGAATTACAGTTGAGTACGGAACATTTGACTGCCGAACTATGAAAATAATTCCTACCCGCAAAATCGTTACCATGAGGCAAGACAATGAATAGCACCACGCCTTGGCCGCGAAAGAAAAACTGGTTTAGAGAAAACCGTATGGTCATTTGGGGATTTTGCTTGATGATCGCGATCCAGTGGATCATCGGCCGGTACTTACTGGGCTAACATGCGATTGCAGCAGTTCGACCGCTAGCGTCACGATTCTGATGATGCTGAATCGGAGTCCGAGGGTGAATCGGTGTCCGATGTTTTTGAGGCGGATTTCTGTTTGTCGCGTTCCGCTTCGGAAATGCCGCCAACGATTTGCTCGGGCTTCAAGCAGGCCTCGATATTACGCAAAATCGTATCCACAGGCATTCGCTCAAATTTGAAATCGTCCAAGACAAAAATTCGACTTGTTCCGTTGTCGTCATATTTGAGGATGGCAATTCCTTTTTTATCCCACCGCCGTTTGTTGATTTCCGTGACGTCTTTGTAGTCGAACGATTGCCCCCAACTGGTCGTGAGGCTGGTGTCAGACCCTTCGATCCACGCATTTCGATTGGTGATCAATAGAAACAAAGCCGGAATTCCGACGAGCAATCCTGCCGCGCCGACCAGATACGAAAAATGGATGTTATGCCTGATTTTTTCCGGTTTTTTAGGAAAGTGGTTAGCGTTGTAAGGCCAACCTTTTTCGTCCGTTATCGCTTTCCATTGTTTCCGGCGATCTTCGTCATCGTCGCCGGTAATTTTTGCGAAAGCTTCGGCATATTTCAGCTTCTTGGGATAAGCATAAAACGCATCGTAAGCACAGTAGGCAGCCCACAACAGGCTGGCGACGGCAATCAATGTGTATTTTCGGAGGTACTTTTTTTGAAAGGTAGCGCGAGTGCTCATCGTGATTTTGATTGAGAAAGTGGAGAAAGGACCATTTTAAAACAGACTCAGAATTTTTGACACAACAAAACTTGATTTCAAACGAACTTTCACTCAATGTCAATGTGATCGTCGGCGTAATCAACAACGTGATGCGCCGGGCCGTAAAATGGCGACCGACGACGCCGACTAAATCGAATCGGTGTGGAATGACCAGCAGCATCAAGGATTCAGTGATTTGGGTTGTCGAGCCGAGTGTTTTGAAATGACCAACCGACTTTGCAACTCGATGGTTGTGGAATTTAATAGCGAGGGAATCAAAGGCTAAATGGACATCTCGACTTACACGGCACTTGTCGCAGAACGGCTCCATCGGCGACCCTATGTGGAGCGTATTGTTGACCTCTCTGATGACATCCATCTGTTGTTGACCTTCAAGTATTCGATGTTCGCGCGATACGCGCTGGCCATTTGTCCGTGGGAACTTTTGCCAGACGACTCTCAATTTCTGAAATCCAAACGACGCGCGGTCGCTCGTCAACTCCGTGCTTTGTGGATACTTCGTGAGGTCGGTCTCTACCTGATTGTTTGCGGATCGCAATCTGAATGGCAACCGTATGTTTCCAAGATGCGGGCCGACAAAACGGGGCTGCATTCTGTCATCGTCCAAGCTGTGCACTTTATTGATTTACAAAACGGAGCGACACATTTGAACCAATCGGCATGGGGACCGGTAAAGTTCGGCGGTGTTGATTCGATTGCTGATGTCATTAACTCAATTTCCTTGAACGACAGCAGCCACATCGAAATTGACATCTAGCAAATCATTGCAGCTTGCGACCGGGAATGAAAAACAACTTGTCGCGACGGGTGCGATCGTCGGCTTGATGTGACCCCGTGGTTGGTGGTCATGGATTATCTGCAGTAAAACACGACCGATTGTGGTTTGCTGCTTGCAAGAATACGCAGCTATCGGCAACTCTGTCACGTGATGCCGAGAATGCTGGTTATTTCTTGTATGTCAACGCACTTTTGCGCGGCGACAACGAAATAACTGTTCGATACTGGTTCATTTCTGTCGCAGAAAATGAGTGTGTTGTGGCAAAGGCAATATAATGGCATCATCAATTGGCTTACGGTGCCTCACTTTGAAGCGTTTAGTCATTTCTTGTGTTTTATTTTATAAACGACGACTCGGCCGAAAACAGTGCCGGTTAATTTTGAGCAGCATTTACAAGGTTGAATTCGATGTCCAATAATTTTTTTCGCGCTTTACTTACGGTCTTGTTTGTTTTTGTTCTTCACAATCAGTTCGCAGTTGCCCAAGGGATCGGAGTTGCGGCAGGGCAGGGCGGCGTTACACTCACCGGCTTTGGTAATGTCGACATTGACAAAACGGTGGAACGTTGGGCCAAGGCTCAACGGTTTGAGATCGGCTCGAAAATGGATTTGAGGGTCGCCCAAGTTGTTGACGTTTGTGGCCTGGATGAATCGGAAGCCAAAAAACTCAAAATTGCCGCCAAAGGTATTGTGGGTCGACGTATTTCGGCCGGACAACGTCAGATCGAAGTGTTTTCCAAAAAAAGTGGATTAACTCCCGAAGCGGATGTTCCAGATGATGTCGACGTACCAGAGCAAGACGAATTGCAGATTTACGGCGCAAGCCCACTAGGCAACGGAGTTGTCGGGCTCAGTACCTATTTCAAAAAACCGCTTTCCTCACATCCGTTGTGGACCAAAACTTTGGAACGCACGCTGACCGCTGAACAAATGAAAAAATACAAGGAATTCAGACGCGTTGCGAATCTGCGGTTATTTTATTCGGCGATCGACGTATGGTTGGCAAAACTGGATACCGAGATTTTTATGTCAACCCAACAGCAAGCGAACATTCAAAAAATGTTGCGAAAGCAGGGTGAGAAACTGGTCACCGACCGCCACCCTGAGAAATTTTCGCAAGCCAGCGATTTGATCATCAAAAATGTTGGTTCCAAGCCTGAGATGTTTGCCAAGGAACTATCTGAACTTCAGCTAAAACGACTCAAAGCAAGTTTAGAACCTCAGCAACGATCCAGCGTGTCCTGGGGAGCCCGTCCAAAACGCTAAGTGTGATTTCACTTGCAACACTTTGTTTGGCTCGAACGGGCGGCACAAAACGGGTAAAATCAACCTGTTTCATTTCCTTTGGGTGAAACAAGGCCCAAAGTGCTGGAGATTGAATTTTTAGAAACGGAAGCAGCTAATATGTTTTTGCGAATCATAATTTTTGCAACGCTTATTGTGTCAACCGGTATCACCAATTTGCCGGCTCAATTGAATTTTGATCGTGGAAAGGTGTTTGACGAAGTTTCGACGAATGTTTCCAAACACTTTTACAACAAAAAATTTGATCAAAAGGCGTGGGATCAAACAGTTCGGAAATATCGCAAACTCGCGTTGGCAGCTAAAACACACGACGGATTCGCGAAACAGGTTAATGCTTTACTGGCAACTTTGAGTGCGTCTCACACATACTACTATTCGGTAAATAATCCAAAACGGTATCAGCTCTTGGGGGTATTTCATCCGCTGTTTGATCAAGGACGAACTGATTTGTTTGTTTACGACGGTATTGGAGTTGATACACGAACGATTGAGGGCAAAGTTCGCGTGGTCTCCGTTTACGATGGACATCCCGCTGCCAAAGCTGGGTTGCAGTTTGGCGATCAGATCGTTTCAGTCGATAGTAAACCCTTTCATCCCATCAAATCTTTCGTGGGGCGCGCCGACACGACTGTAAATCTGGAAATCATCAGAGGTCGTGATCGAAAAAATTTGAAGGTCAAGGTTGAGAAACTCGATGGCCGCAAGATGTTCGAAAAGGCCTTGGATGCCAGTGCCAGGGTAATCGAGAGCAAAGGCAAGCAGATTGGTTACATCCATGCCTGGTCATATGCTGGCTGGAAATATCACAACAAGATTCGTTCTGAATTGTTGTGGGGCAAGTTGTCAAAATGTGATTCTTTGATTCTGGACCTTCGTGATGGTTGGGGCGGAGCCGACCTCAGCTACCTCAATTTGTTTCGTGAACCCATCGCCAGCATGCGTGCTGAAACGCGAAGCGGAGACGTGCGAAGTTTTTCCGGAGTCTGGGGAAAACCTGTCGTGTTGCTCACCAACGAGAGAAGCACCAGCGGTAAAGAGGCGTTTACCTATGGATTCAAAAAGTTGAAGCTCGGCAAGGTCGTTGGTGAAACAACCGCTGGCGCCGTCTTGGGAGGCCGGATCTTCTTGTTATCCAATGGAGATGTTTTGTATCTCGCCGTTTTGAGTATGAAGATCGACGGCCAACGCCTTGAGGGCACAGGGGTCGCGCCTGACTTCAAAGTGAAACGTGACATCAAGAAAGGTGGAGCAGACCATCAGTTAAACCGGGCACTCGAAATTTTGGATGGCTAGTTTTTTTGTGACGGCCTCGCATCATTGGCCTCGCCGCTCATATTTATCAACACGACCTGGGGAGCGTTGTGGCAGTCAACCGTTACGTTTAGCCAGTGCAGCAAAGTTAATGGCTGAAATCAAGCGATCGAATTGTCGCGTAAATCAACTTGGCAATTTGCTGCGATTTTCTTTCGGATTATTTGCCGTCAATACCCAACCAATTGTGGTTGCCAAAACTGCGAGATAACCGGCAATCCCAATGCTCATTCCCCGAACAATTTGATTAGTACTTTCAGCATACGCATGAGTGATATCTGCGTAGTCTTCCAACGGCCAAAGCACCGTATTCAACAGGGTCCAGCCCACAAACAAAACGGTTGACAAGACAATGACAATGCGGCACGTCGAATTCGGATGCATAGCTACCTCGTGTTGATGGACATGGATTTTACTCCCAAGTATAGTTCGCGTTGTGCCCGTCAAACTCAAGATTTCAAAGATGGCTTACGGAAATTTGACGGTTGTCGAGTTACAAAAGAGACGACTGGAACAGGCGCCCAGGGTCATGTGCTTGGCCAGAGATTGAAAAGAACACGCTTGCAATTTTTCGGGAGGGCGAGGCTCCTGCCGAGCCAAAACATCACGCCTTCTTGGCTCGGCAGGAGCCTCGCCCTTCCGGCATTGAATGTCA
Organism: Pirellulaceae bacterium; assembly: GCA_028280445.1. GTDB lineage: Bacteria > Planctomycetota > Planctomycetia > Pirellulales > Pirellulaceae > JANQLU01. The sequence goes on from JANQLU010000059.1 coordinate 12,120, forward strand.
AAATCTCCAATTGGCAGTTTATTCTCCGTATTCTACACGCTCACGTGCAATTTCTGCTTGCAATTTCAAGCGAATCAAGTAAGATGGGTTGCTACCCATCAATACATACCTCCTCATTTACCTTTCACACTGCTTTACCCTCCTTTCTGACAACTTACTTCCTTTTTCTCTGGCAACTCACTTTGTAGCTGGAGGATCCTTTTTACTTTCCTTTCTTTTCCTTATTTCAAGGAGATCGTTATGTCGAAATCTCGTAAGGGTTTCACACTGGTTGAATTGCTCGTAGTTATCGCAATTATCGGTATCTTGATCGCACTTTTGCTTCCTGCGGTTCAACAAGTTCGTGAAGCAGCACGTCGTACAGACTGTGCAAATCGTCTGCGACAGTTCGCTATCGCGTCACACACATTTCATGATTCGTACAAGCGTCTGCCACCGGCAACGCTTGGGTACACCAACGCTGTTGACTATCTGGATTGGATAGACTCTTCATCTCCAGTCTTCTATGCTCGTGCACAACAAACTTCGTTCATCGGATTGGTTATGCCTTTCAACGAGATGAACAACTTGTACGATCAATTCGGTCCAGAAGGTTACAACTTGGACAAATTTTTGGATCAGATGCCGTCCATGTACCCGTGGTTCGGCGCCATTCCTGGTGCCACAACTGTTGCATTTACCAAAACATCTCACACGGTTTGCCCATCAGACGACAAACAGGATGCTTACATCCAAGTCGCTGGTGCAACTCAAGGTTGTATTTACGGTGGTGTTGACACTGACGTTGTTGGTCTGTTGTACTGGTCAAGCTATGACTACTCGTCAAACTTCGGTCGTACTAACTACGCCGCTTGCATGGGTGCCTACTCGGGTGCTCGTACTCAAAGCTTAGAGCGTATCCCATACGAAGGCATGATGACCTGTCGTGCTCGCCAACGTCTGGAAACAGTTTCCAACCGAGACGGAACTTCGAACACCATTATGATGGGTGAGTACATTGGTGAGATC
>JANQLU010000013.1 GCA_028280445.1 Pirellulaceae bacterium
AAATAGCTTCCCGGTTTTTGAGCGATTTTCGTTGTTGCGTCGTTGGTTTCTTAAGTTTGGGTGGTCGATTGGGTGGCACTGGCCCCAGCCAGTGGTTGCGGTTTCTTTGGCAACAAGCACTGAGATCAAATTCAATTCATGACGTTGTTGTCGGTGGTTTGATACCCCCAGCACTGGCAGAGGCCAGTGGCACCCACGACGTTCGGCATCAAGAAGCTCCCGCGTTACTGTCCGTTTTGATCAGAACTCAACCGTTCGAGTCGAATAGCCGACAGCCCCCGCGGGGTCGTCAGGAAAATAACGAGCCCGTCAGGCTGTTCCTGTGAGCGGCGAGGCGCTAGCCGCCGGTATGGTTGCTCTGACGAAACGGCGGCTAGCGCCTTGCCGCTCACAATGGCTGGGACCTCTTTTCGCACTTCTGCCTCGTCTACAGCCTGCTCGGATAGTTTCATGTCACGCACTTCAGAATTCTGCGTGCGATTGATTTGAAAGCGATCAACCAGCCGATTTTCGTGAATCAACATCACGACTCCGTTGGATGACGCAGTCATCCACATCGCTGAACCGTTCATTTTTGTTGGAATGATGGAAATGATGGAGTCGATTTTTTGAGACGATGGAAAATCAAATTTCCAAGCGGGTTTCGGATTCGCAGCAAATCCAATGAGCGACCCACCGTCATTTTTCATCGTCAGCAAGCAGCTATTGATTTTACCAGCGTCAATTTGAGTTGAACGAACTCCAAAACCATCCAATGAAAAAGTTTTTTGGGGGATGAGTTCTGCATTCAAAACGACCGCTTGTCCGCCCGACGTTGCGCAGAAAATGTTGGTTTGGCCATTGCGAGCTAAAATCGTAGTTTGTCCTATCGTATCAACGGCTTGCAAAGTGTAAGACGCGTGCTGATTGCCGCTGTCCAATTCAATTCGAAAAACGCCTCGGTGCTGCCGAGTTCCGCCGATATTGATATACATTTCGCCACGATTGTCTCGATCCAAATCAGCCAGGATGACATCGCGAATTTGCAAATTTTGCTTTGCTTGACCTGTTGCGGGAAACGTAAACAGTTTCTTCCATTGATCGTCAAAAACAAATACTTGTTGGCCTCCTTTGGAATAGACGGCAAACCAACGATTCCCGTTGTTGTTTCTGTACATTTGGATTTGGTCGACACCCACATTTGCAGGAATCTCCAGTTGTTTTCGTTGAATAATTTTTCCGCGGCTCGACAATTTGGCCACAGTTCGAAAACCTTCGAGAACAAAAATATCCAATTGGCCCCGATCGTCAATGCAGATTTTTCCAGGGCTGTTGAGAGCCGTCGACCACAATTCGACTTGTTTAAAATTTTTGCTTGGCGTTGTCTGACTCACCAGACTGGCCGAAGTTTCCGACTTGCGAAGCGGGTTCTTTAAAGTCAATTGTCGATGATACTCTTCGAGAAAATTTTCGTAATCGCGCCGCATCTCGGATGCCACGTCGTCGCCCTGGTCAATTCGCTTGATGGCTGTGACCATTGCGTCTTGCCACGGATCGTTGGAAATTTGTTTGAAATAATGAACCTGCAATTTTTTGTCGCAAACCACCACCGCTGGCAACTGTCGAAGTTTTAGCTTTTTGCAACTGGTGTAATTCGGGTCGAACAGAAAGTTGACGCGTTTCGATTTTTTTTCAAGCTTTTTGGATGTTGAAACCGCAATTTGTTTTTCGCCACACAAAACAACCGTCAATCGCGTTGTCGGTGTCCACGCTGCGGCGGCCACTTTTAAAAATCGAGCCACATCATCAGATTGAAAAACCATCGCATCGACAAACATCAATGCCGTGGTTTGTCTACGTAACATCGAACTGTCGATCTGCGCCGTACTGTCAGATTGCAATGCAAATTCAGGAAGCCGATAGCCAATTAATTTGGATGGAAACGACTCAGGAATTTTCACAAACTGCTTGACCGGCCGCGCTCGTTTGGCCAGCTGGGTTGCAAATTGCTCCTGGGCAATAGGCTCGTCGATTTTTGCGTTTTTGAAATCGACCACCAGTTTTAAATCGGTAACTTCGGAAGATTTCTGCAAAGCTTCGGCGAGGACTTGATTGTCCAATTGCAAGCGTTGGATGAGATAAGTGTTTTTATCAATCCAAACATAGTGTGTTCGCTGCCCATGTTTAATCGCCAATTGATAGACGTCCGGATCGTTTTGGGTAACCACGGAAACCTGGTCAGGCTTCGACAACCAGGCTGCGGAAAGTTCGCTGTGGAGCATCCCCAAAGTAATCGGAAAAATTACGGGCAGCGGCGAGTCTGACTGCTGGCAAATCGGAATCTCTGATTCACCCGAAATAAAATGTCGAGCGATAGGATCAGCCAACAGTTGACTCCAACATTCCACGTTGGATTTTTTAACAGCGTTGTACCAAACCTGGTCGTCCAGGTTTCCGGTCGGCAAATCAAACACAAAACAGGTCATACATTTTTCGTTGGCGCGAATTCGAGCATTAAAGATCTTGCAAGAAAAACGATCATTGCCGCGATCATCGCGTTGGAACATCACGCTCTGCGGATGATATTCTTCGACCCATTTGCCTGACAATCGATAATGCAATTTCAAAATCGCTTGGTCGCTGTAGGTTTGGGCATCGCGGTATCGAGCGATCGATTTGCGGAGTATTTCATTGCCGGCGACGCCGTTGTCCGCTTGCGATTGGCCCGTTTGATTTTCAACTTGTGGTTGATCCGTCCGACAGCCGTTAACAAACGCCAAACACAATGTGAACAGACAGACCCAGCACAGTCGGTTTCGATTTTGGATGTATTGCATCGTGATTCCGTCTTTTCGTGCCGCTTTTAGAAGCAATTGGATTGCCAGCATTTAGCGGAATTTGGGCAAAACGTAAACCTCGATCAGATGGTAAAGGTATGGAAAGCTGATGGCGAAGTGACTTTTTTTCGAGGTGCTGTCAGTAGGGCCGGTTCCCACCGGCCGGTTTGGCTGATTGGCCGGTGGGAACCGGCCCTACTCAAAATTTCAGCTTGAGCGCTTCACACAAGAATTCCATATAGTCGTTTGCCGCGGTAAAGCGTTTGATCGTTTCGTTGACAACCGTTCGCTTGGTGATGAAATCATGGTCCACGCGGCAGAGCCCGAAATGATCCTTTCGCAACAACTCGGTCAACATGGGATGGTCTGCCTTGTATCCTCGGGGCGGACGTTTCAAGCTATCACCGTCTTGCACAAAATACTTGGTAAACTTTTTCGCACCGATGATTTTTTGCCAACGCTCCTGGTTTTTGTCGAGATGCTTTCTAATTTTGGTCAGGGCATCAGAATCGGGATGCCATATTCCAGCACCGACAAACACTTGATTCGGATCGATATGAAAATAGTAACCCGGTGCGTGAACGTCTTTTCCTTTGACATGCCGGAAATGGATACCAACATTGGTTTTGTAAGGAGTTTTGTCACCGGAAAAACGCGTGTCACGATAAATTCTCATCAGCGATCCACCCACTTTTTTGGGTTCGACACGAAAATGTGCCGAAACCTTTTTCATGGGCTCTTGCATGGCGGTGATGAAATCGAGCGCTGGCGTGCGCAAATCAGACTCATAATTTTCTTTGTTTTTTTCGAACCATTTGCGATTGTTGTTTCGTTCGAGTTGGTCCAGAAACTTGAGTAGGTCCAGCGGAAATCCGCCAAATGAATTCTTGGTCATCAGGTTCTCCTCGGATCAGGTATTGTAACGGTTTTGGGCGTGTCTGGTGGACCACAGTCGTGAATTCTCTTGGTGGCTGGCACCTTATCTTGCACGGAATTTCAAGCTAAAACAGAAGGCTAACTCAATCTGTTATCACCGCGGCCAAAACCTTTATCGATCGAGCACTATCCTTGATGACCACACCGTCGATCCACGTTAAACAACTTGAAAACGGCTTGACATTAATCGGCGAAGAAATGCCCTGGTTGGAATCAGCCGCATTGGCGGTATCGATTCCTGCTGGCTGTCGCTACGATCCCGGTGACAAAATCGGGCTGGCGAATTTTACTTGCGAGATGGTCCAACGAGGCTGCGGAACTCGGGACAGCCGTCAATTTGTCGAAGACCTGGAATGGTTGGGCGTCGATGATTCGAGTTCTGTGGGTGTTTATTCATCACAATTCGCCGGCACCATGCCGGCCAGTTCACTTCACGAATCCCTTGCAATTTACGCCGATATGCTGCGGCGTCCGTTGTTGCCCGCTGACCAATTCGAAGACGGTCGGATGGTTTGCTTTCAGGAAGTGCATTCGCTCGAAGACGATTTGGCACATCGTGTCATGATTGAGCTTCGCCAGAGATTTTACGGCGACCCCATTGGACGCTCGTCGACCGGGACTATGGAATCGATCGCCTCAATCAATTCTGATGATGTTCGAACATTTTTCGAAAACGCATATCGACCCAATGATGCCATCATCAGTGTCGCTGGCAAAATCAATTGGAACGAATTATGCGAAACCGTTGATCGATTATTTTCAGATTGGCAACCCAAAACGTTGACACCGTCGCCCGAAGTCGCTCCGTCTCATGGTTCGCATCATATCGAATTTGAAAGCCAACAAACTCAAATCGCATTGGCATACAACTCGATACCTTATTCGCATCCGGATTACTTTCTCGCACGCACGGCCGTTGGCGCATTGTCTGGCGGGATGAGCTCACGACTGTTCAGCGAAGTGCGCGAAAAGCGCGGTCTTTGTTACGCCGTGGGCGCGTCGATGCACAGTTCACTGGTTGAAGGATGTGTGGTCGGTAGTTCAGGGACAACTGCCGAGCGGGCTCAGGAAACGCTGGACGTCATGATGCAGGAAATCCAACGGCTTGAGAAAGGGATCACCGACGATGAACTTGCTCGTGTCAAAGTTCAAGTCCGCAGTGCCATGGTCATGCAACAGGAATCCAGCCGCGCCAGAGCGGGGTCCAATGTCGGCGACTGGCTGCATCTCAAACGCGTTCGATCGCGAGACGAAATCAACGAAATCATTATGAATCAAACCGTTGACCAAATTAATAACTACGTTGCCGACAACCCGCTGGTTAACCCGGATTTGGTCACACTCGGCCCCGAGCCTTTGGAGATTGCCCATGGAGTTTCGTGAACACACGCTGGCTAATGGATTGACGATTCTGGCCGAATGCAATCCCAATGCTCATTCGACCTCGATCGGTGTGTTTGTTCGCGCAGGCGCCCGAGACGAGCATGATGAAATTAATGGAGTCAGCCATTTTCTCGAACACATGGTTTTCAAAGGAACGGACAAGCGCGACGCCGAGTCGGTCAATCGCGAGTTGGATGACATGGGGTCATTTTCCAATGCCCAAACCGGCGTCGAAAGTACGGTCTACTATTCAACCGTTTTGCCAGAATTCCAAACCAATGTCGTCGAACTATTGTGCGACATCATGCGGCCGAGCCTCCGTGATGACGATTTCGAAACAGAAAAAAAAGTCATCATCGAAGAAATCATGATGTACGACGACCAACCACCCTATGGCGGCCATGAAAAAATCATGGAACTGTTTTTTGGTGCACATCCGTTGAGCAAAAGCGTTTTAGGAACGGCTGGTACCGTTGGCGGTTTGACTGCGTCGCAAATGAAAAATTATTTTCAGTCGCGCTATAGCCCCAGCAACATGGCGCTGGTTGCAGCGGGCAATGTCGATTTTGAAAAATTCGTCGCCGACATCCAGCAACATTCCGAACACTGGGAATCATTTGAAGCGCCGCGCAACAAACCGACGGCAACTCCCAACTACGGATTTTCCGTTCTCCATAAACCCCAATCGACTCAGGCTTATATTTTGCAGTTGAGCAAAGCGCCGCCGACCGAAAGCCCGCAGCGCTATGCCAGTCGCGTTGCGTCGGTTGTCTATGGCGGAGAAAGCGGCAGTCGAATGTTCTGGGAGTTTATTGATACGGGGCGGGCAGAGTCCGCCGGGGCAGGGGGATTTGAGTACCAAGGTGCCGGTCTGATGATGAACTACCTGTGTTGCACGCCGGAGCAAACGCAAGAGAATCTCCATCGCTTACACGAACTGCAACAAAAAGTATTTGAATCGGGATTTAACCAACGCGAACTGGATTTGGCAAAACGAAAAATCGCTGCGCAAATTATTCTCGGTAGCGAACGACCGGGAAATCGATTGTTTTCTATCGGTTCGAAATGGTTAAACCAGCAGCCCTATGAAACCGTCGCTCAAGTGGCCAAACACTATGAAGATGTCACGTTGGAGCAAATCAACGAATTTGCTCAACAATATCCGATGACCGAAAATTACACCTTGGTCGTGGGTCCGGACAATAACTTGGTTGCAGCCAATAGTTAAAAAGCAATATCAATGAGTGATACACTTTCACTGGCCGATATTCACAACGTTGGACAATTGCTGTCGGTTTCAGCTTCGAAATATCCCGAACAGATCGCTGTAGCCGAAACGAACGGCCGCGACGCCAGCGGAAAATACCAGTATCGGTCAATCACGTTTGCTGAGTTGGAAACTCAGTCCAATGCCATCGCCGCAGGTTTCCGAAAAATGGGAATGCAGCCGGGTCACCGCATTTGTCTCATGGTTCCGCCCGGAATCGAGTTTATTGCCAACGTTTTTGCATTGTTCAAGGCGCAGCTGACAGCGGTCCTGATCGATCCGGGAATGGGCAAGCGGAATTTGATTCAATGCCTGTCGGACTGTGATTTGGATGGCTTTGTGACCATTCCCAAAGGGCATGTCGCCCGCGTTTTGTATCGCAAAAAATTTCCCCGGGCAAAACAAAACGTGGTGGTCGGAGGCTTTTTCCCGTTTTGCAAATCGTTGGCAGCTTTAAAAAAAACCGACCCGACCGGTATCGACTCCACGAAATATTCTGTCGATCAAGACGCCGCCATCATTTTCACAACGGGTAGCACCGGTCCACCCAAAGGTGTTTTGTATCAGCACAAAAATTTTATCTACCAGGCTCAAGAGATCGTTCAATATTTTGGGATTCAGCCTGGCGGCGTCGATATTTCGGCTTTTCCACTGTTCGCCTTGTTCAACATTTCGACAGGTTGCACGACGATTTTTCCCGAAATGGATTTTACCGCTCCGGCGGACGTGAATCCGAAAAACCTGATCGACGCAGCTAACGACTGGAATGCGAACCAATCGTTCGGCTCTCCGGCACTTTGGAACACTGTCAGCTGCTATTGCGACGAGCACAACATTCAACTTGGCAATATCAAAACCATTTTGTCGGCGGGTGCTCCGGTGCCGAATCATGTACTCCGCCGTGTTCGTAAAATGGTTGCCGACGACGCCAGATTTTTTACACCGTACGGCGCCACCGAGTCACTGCCGGTCGCTTGCGCCGAGTCGTTAATGATCTTGAACGAAACCGCGGCGTTGTCTGAGCAAGGAGCCGGCACCTGTGTTGGCCAAAAATTTCCGTTGATCGACTGGAAAGTCATTGAGATTTCTGACGATCCGATTGAAAACATCAACGACGTTACCGAACTGCCGTGCGGCGAGATCGGTGAATTGATAGTGTCTGGCCCTGTGGTCACTCGCCAATACGTTACGCGAACCGATCAAAACGCATTTCACAAAATCACCGATGGAGATCGCATCTGGCATCGCATTGGTGATGTTGGCTACCTCGACGATCAGGACAGGTTTTGGTTTTGCGGACGAAAAAATCATCGGGTTATTACTGCCACCGAAACGCTGTTCACGATCAAGTGCGAGGCTATTTTCAACAATCACTCCTGGGTTTATCGGAGTGCTTTGGTTGGACTCGGCGACGGAGCGACAACTCAACCGGCGATTGTCGTCGAGCCATGGCCCGATTTTGATTTTACGCCACAGAAGCAAGAGCAGCTGTTGCGCGAATTGCACGAAATCGCTCAGGCGAACGAGAAAACAAAACAAATCGAACAGTTTTATATTTTCGAAAAACTACCCACCGACATTCGCCACAATTCAAAAATCTTTCGCGAACAGATCGCCAAAAAACTGTTGCAGGGCAACTGCGGTCCAACTTGCGGTTGTTAAAAAAGGCGGCTATGTGCCGCCTTGTGAGAATGTCCTTCGAAAAACCGATCGAGAAGCATCGATTACTTTTTATCCACACTAAACTTGTGAACGGTTTTGTGTTTGTAGGTTTCTCCGACCTTCAAAGTTGCCGTCGGAAACTCAGAACGATTCGGAGAATCTGGATACTTTTGCGTTTCCAGACACAGCGCGCCATTTTCGCCATAGCCTCCGCTGCCTTCGGATTTATCCAGAAAATTGCCGGTATAAAATTGCAGCCCCGGCTGATCGGTATGAATCTCCATAATTCTGCCCGATTTTGGATCCTTTAACACGCAAGCCATTTTCATACTTTTGCCATCGTAACCCTTGATCGCGAAACAATGGTCGTAGCCTTTGATGTGAGTTTTTTTCAAAGCCGCAATGTCTTTCCCGATCGCTTTAAAATCACTGAAATCCAGTTCTGTCCCTTTGACGTTTTTCAATTCTCCGGTAGGAATCATGGTTTCATCAACCGGCAAGAATTTATCGGCGTTGACTTTGAGTTCGTGGCTCAAAATCGTTCCTGATCCTTCGCCTGCCAGATTCCAGTAATTGTGATTGGTCAGATTACAAATCGTGTTTTTGTCTGACGTGGCCTGGAAATCCACAATCAACTCGTTTTTGCCGTTCAGCAGGTAATCGACGCGCGCCGTGAGTTTTCCAGGGTATCCTTCGTCGCCATCGGCACTGAAGTGAACGAATCGGACGCCGACAATACCTTCCTGGGGTTTGAATATTTTTTCCGCTTTCCAAATCGCGCGATTGAACCCTTTTTCACCACCGTGCAAATGATTCGGGCCATTGTTGGTTTTCAACGAATACTCTTTGCCATCGAGTTTAAATTTGCCTTTGGCGATTCGATTGCAATAACGTCCCGCAACGCAACCAAAATAAGACTGACATTTCTCATAGCCGCTGACCGAGTCACATTTCAAAATGATATTGGCGTATTTGCCATTTCGATCGGGAGTTTCCATGGCAATCATCGTTGCCCCGTAATCGATCAAGGTCATGGATAGACCGTTTCGGTTTTTACAGCGGAAACGTGTTACCGATTTTCCGTCGGCAGTTTTGCCAAATTCGCGGGAGTAAATGGACATATTGGGCTGAGTATCTTGGTTTTGGGCCTCGATTGGTCCTGAGATCGTCAAAGCCAAGCTAAACAGCAGAAAACAGGTCGTTGCGATACGCATAGCAGAGTACCCGGTTCGGTTGAAGAAACATAATAATTCGTGTCAGAAAAATCTTAATCCGCGTCGAGGTGACTTACAACAATGGTAAAAATGCGACGTTTATGTAATCGCAACGGGCGTGTGCCACTGGCTCCGCCAGTGATGTGGCTGGAAAGTGGTTGTTAAGTACTTTACTTGAACGAAAAAACGGTAAGTCAATGTGCAAATCACTGGCAGAGCCAGTGGCACGCGGACAAAAACCACTCGCTCGCGCTTCGTGCTCGTACGACTCACGGTATCCAAAAAATCCTCGTGAGCTCGGACCATCATCTACTCGCCCCTCTCACCTCGATGCAAAATCGCTCCAAACAGCCTTAAAATCGGAAGTTCACCCAGAATTGCCGCGTAAATGAACGTGAAAAAATAGCATTTTTGCCTAAAATTTACTCCAAGTAGTCTGCAAGAATCGTACCGTCGCAGAAACTATCGAGACGTCATGACCATTTTACCGGCCACCGTACCCAGTACCGGCCAAGCGATGCAAAACCCGAAAATTGATTGGCAAGCGGAGCTTGACCAACATCACCGTTGGTTGAAGTCGATCGTGTATGCGCGACTTGGAGAGCCGGGTGCTGTCGACGACGTGATGCAGGAGATTGCATTGGCCGCGGTGAAACAATCTGCGCCGATTCAGGATGTATCCAAAGTTGCGCCTTGGCTGTACCGGCTGGCGATTCGACAAACGCTTTTGTATCGACGCAAAATGGGGCGGAAACGAAAGTTGACGCAACGTTATGCCGAACGAAATCGACCAACGGAAGTTGCTAGAGCTCCGGAGTTCAATCCGCTGCAATGGTTGTTGGCAGATGAACGACAGGCGATGGTGCGCAAGGCGATCGAAAAACTTCGTCCCGGCGATGCCCAGATCCTGATGTTGAAATATTACGAAAATTGGAATTACCACCAGATCGCCGATCATCTGGGGGTAAGCCACAGCGCAGTCGAGGCGAGACTGCATCGCGCTCGCGCTCGACTGCGTCAATTATTAGTTTCGATGGAAATTATCGAAGAAAACAAAAAGAGCAAGAAATGAGTTTGGATCAAATCAAACAATCCGACATTGATTTACTGGTCGATGGTTCACTCCACGGTGACCAATACCGAAAAATGATTCAACGTCTGGATGCGACTCCGGGTGCGTGGAAACAATGCGCATTGACTTTCCTGGAACAACAGGCGCTGGCGCAAGAGTTGGGCGCGATGCTCGATCCTGCGAATGAATTTGTCGCCGATGCTCCCGCGCATTTGAATCCAACCGCGGAAACGGCGGCTCATCAGTCGGCCACCAAAAACAGCGAGCAACCTACCGCAACGCGAAACATCATGACGGACGGACACCAGGCAAGTCTTTGGAAACATTTGTCCATTGCGGTCGCCTGCAGCTTCTTGCTCGCATTTGGTTTGGGCTTGGCCGCCAATCATTTGTGGCAATCCAAACAAGTCATCACCGATAACGGTAACGAAAACACGTTGGTTTCCAATCCGACGATGCCGCTGGTGGTTGAAAGCAGCGGACAAAAAAACACGTTTGAAATTCCGATTGTGAATGCGGGGGTCGGCTCGGCAGACCTGAGCCAGGAATTACCACAAACGGTGGATCGGTTGATTCAGCAAGCCAAGACTCCCTACCAGGTTCAACGGAAAATGGTTCCGCTGACGGATAAAAAGGGGAATGTTTTTTATGTTCCCGTCGATCGCGTTCAATTTAATAGAAACAGTTACCGCGGATATCAATAAATGTTCCGGCAAACACTTTGTTTTTCATTAAGCAGACTGATGAATAACCTGAAATTGAAAACAGTATGGATCGTGACATTGGTGAGCATCATCGTTGCACCCGCAACCGCTCAGCAGTCACACAAAACACCAACGAAATCCCAGGCGTCAGCCATGACCCAAACCGTCGGATTATGGTCATCTCAAGATGGCAGGCGGGGCAAAGTCGTGATCCAAAGCCAATCGTCGGTCACGCAGAGTGGCAAAATCGTCCAGGAATCGAAACAAGAATTCCAAGTCAAACAGCGTGACGGCAAACTTCGTTTTTCTGTTGCCAAACCAACTCGATATTGGCTCGGCGTCAATTGTCTGCCGATTTCTGGACTGGTCGGTGAACAGCTTTCGATCGATAGCGGCGTAGCTGTCGAATCGGTTCTGTCCGGTGGTCCGGCTGACGGTAAATTAAAACGCCACGACATCATTCTGTCGCTGAACGAGGTCAGCTTGAAATCGGTTGACGACCTGGTGGCACAAATCCAGGCATCAGGGACGAAAGATATTACGGTAAAACTGCTCCGCAAAAACAAACCCATCACACAGGTTTTGCGCGCGAAATTGCGTCCTGCCGAAGTTCACCGAAAACCAATTTTTATTACCGTCAACGCGGATAAACAGGTTGATCAAAAACAACTGGCATCGCTCAAAATGCTGACGACGTCCGAAACCGCGTCAATGGATTTGCCCAGTGTTTATATCATTCGACCTGGAATTCAGCTCGGTACCGCAAAAGATCTGGTGCCCTCAGAGTCGTTTCTGTTGGAAGCAAATCCGACCATCACCTATCAACAAAAAATCGACAATCAAGCGTATGGAGTTTCCATCGACGACTACACAACATTTGCGATTGCAGCCAGCAAAGACAAACCGACTACCAGAATCAACATCAATCCACGCCTACAAGCCATGGGCAATTTCGAAATGCGATTGCCGACAGTCGGTCGAACTTTCCGAGGCGTGATCGGCCAGTGGCAGTTTTCTCATTTTGTTGCTGATGGAACGAGCACACGTCCCATCGATGATCTCGCCAGCATGATCTTGCATCATAAAACCCGCGTCCGCAACAGAATTATTCTTTTGAAAAGCCAGCAAGATTTGTCGAAAAGACAAATGGAAAATGTCAACAGAATCGACATGGAATCTCGCGATGTGATTCTGGCCGATCTGACTCGCCAAATCGAACAAATGGAAAAATCTCTGAGCCGCCATCGAGAAGATTTGGCGATTACTGGTGAAATCTTTAAAGTGATTCAAGCTCGCGTCAGCAAGATGCCCGCCAAGCAGGAAAGTACGAACAAGCAAAAGTAGGGCCAGTTCCCACCGGCCATTTGCTCGGATTGGACGTATTCTCGATTGCTCGGATTCGCCTGCTCTACGGATCCGTTTTTGACAGGATGGACATGATTGACAAGATCAGCGCCCACGACATCCTGTAAATCCTGTCGACGTCGGCAGGGTATGGCCGGTTCCAAAAATCGCAAGTGCGAAGCGTGAGCGAGGGACCGCGTTCGACAACAATTCTGTGTGTTCTCTGGTCCCTCGCTCACGCGTCGGGTTACGATTTTCATTCGTCGACCAAAAAAAACAGACCGCAAACGCTACGAACGTTTGCGGCCTGCTGACGAAGGTAGAATCGTCCTGATCGATTACTTGTTGAACTGCGTTGGCAGTCGGGATTGATTGAACTGTCCGCCATTATTGGTTTGAGGTTGGCGGCCACCGTTGAATTGCTTTTGTTCAAAACGCTTCGAGCTTGCCGGTCGCGTTGGAGCTTTCTGCTGAATGGTTTCACCATAAAACTTCGTCGTACCCTGCGCGACTTCGCGTGAATCCGACTCTTCACAATTCAATTGAGCGCGGAACGTGTGAGTTCCAGCTTTTATTGCTTTGGCCTTAACCTTGACCGAAAACTCTTTGCCGGGCTCGATGGCTCCGATCGATTGGAAAGTCACTTCGCCTGGTGCAATTTTATGTTGCAATCCTGTCGCGCCGGTGGGCTCAACACCTTCGGAAAAATGCATGACTAAATTGACGTTGCTCGCCGTGCGACTTCCGCGGTTTCGAATGCGAATTGTGTAGCTGATTTCGTCACCCGTTGGCAATGGACCTTTGGGATCCTCGACAGTTAACACGAGGTCAGCGATGGTTTCGACATTCGTCGTAGCGGAACTGGCAGCCGCCAAGTTGTTGGCACCAGATACTCCAATGTCAACTTTGACTTGACCTGCCGCGTTCATCTGGCAATTGATTTTGAATTTTCGTTGATCGCCAGCTGGCATGTTGCCGACATTCCAACTCAACATGTTTCGTTTGAGCGAACCGTTGACACCTGACAAATACTTGACACCTTGTGGCAAATTCAGATTCGCAATGACTTTTTCGGCAACTGCGTCACCGCGGTTGGTGACGACCACTTCGTAACTGGCCACGCCGCCGTAGTACTTCATCCCTGGCCCTTTGATTTCGGTTTCCAAACGTGCACGTCGGACAAAGACTTGTTTGTTGGCCGAAGTTCTGAGGTTGGCGTTACCCGATGCCATCGCCACGAGTTCCAAAGCTCCGGGGCTGCGAGCGGTTAACTCAACTTGGAATTTTTTGTCTGTTCCCGGTGCAATGTGGCCCAGTGGGGATTTCGCTCCACCCAAGGCTTCGGACAACTTGACTTTGATGTCTTCGGCAGTACCCGTTCCCGTGTTTTTGACGGTCACGGTGTACATGGCTTTTTGGCCGTATTTGACTTCATCCGGTCCCGAGATACTCATGACCAGGCGAGGCTCGGTCACTTTGATTTTTGCTAAAGCTGATTTTTTCTCCATCGCCCAATTAACGCGAACGTCAAATGCTGCTGCCCGGGTTGGCACAACAACAACGGTCATTAATTGAGTCTGGCCTGCAGATACGTTAGAGATCGACCAGGCAATTTGGCGTCCCATTTGCCCTTGATTAATCTGGCGGTGCCCGATGGTGGTAACGACATTGGAGATCGTAACCCAAGTCGGTAGATCGAGTTGCACCGAGATGCTACCAGAGTCAAATTGAGAGCGATTATGAACTTTGATTTTGTAAGTTGTCTGTTTTCCTTTTGAAATCGTTTTAGGGCCAATCGTTTCGACTTGAATCGATGGCGTCCGTGTTTCGTTGATACGCCCTGCGGTTTGCGTATGTGAAGGCCGCAAAAACCGGTTGTCGTTTTGTGATGGTTGCACGGAAAGCGTGTTGATCGATTTTGGTTGAATCGAGTTGGAATTGCTCATCGGCAATTGAGGTTGTTTTTGCCCAGTCAGTGAGCCGCCGATATTCGATTGGTTGTTCAGCGGTGAACGCTGTTGTACCACAGGCGGCAATGATTGCTCCTGCGTTGCCGGAAATGTGGAATTTGATTTGGGTTGGGTGGTTGGAGGAACAAAGGCGTTGGGGTTTGCTGGAAGTGTATTTGGTAGCTTGTTTGGCTGCGTATTGGGAAGTGGCAAATTTGGATGACTGGCAACTTTCGCCCCGCCAGATGATTTTGCATCGATCTGATTGACCGGTGTTTCTCCGGGTAATTCCAATCGTCGAGGCTTTTGTTGTTGCTGTCCGATTTCCGGTTTATGGGCTGGTGTTTTTTTACCTTTCAAAATCTCCGGTACGACCGGTTCACCTTCCTCTTGGATGCTGAAAGACGTTTTCTGAATGGACTGTCGATTCGTGCCGCGTTGAGGACGTTTTTCAAATCCCAAATTGGGCAGCGTCGAATCGCTCAATCGATGAACGATCGGAGGAGCCGACCTGCGGTTTTGCATTTGTTGCCGATTCTGCGGTTGTTGATTTTGTTGTTGATGTTGCATTTGCTGACGCTGCATTTGCAATTGACGTATTTGTGCAGCTGTCATGCGGCGCGGCGAATTGGCCGGCAGCGGTGTGTTATTTTGCTGTTTTGGTCGCACAGAAACCGGTGGCTGGTACTGGGGGTTGGGACGATATTGATTGGTTTGCCCCAATGCAGATGAAGCGGTCATCAAGCAAACAAGTGTTGCTGTGAGAGCTGTCTTGAACGAACTCATTACGATCTACCTTCGTGATGATGTGATTTTTCGGTATCAACATCAGCATCGGGCAGGTCGAATGTTAAACTTTAACGATTAACGAGATTTTTCCGGCGACAGGCACTAAACGCTAGCATTCTGTTCTTTTGATCGCCGAACGAGCCTATTCTATTTGTCTTCTTTTTTCAGCCTGTCAGCAAAGACCTTTTTGAACTTGTCAATCTTGGGTTGGATAATGCGTTTGCAGTAGCCGTGGTTTGGATTGTCATTGAAAAAATTCTGATGGTACTTCTTGGCCGAATAAAACGTATCGGCTTTAGAAATCTCGGTCACAATTTTTGCGCGAAAAGCACCGGACGCATCCAATTTCTTTTTATATTTTTCCGCCAGCTCTTTTTGTTTGTCGTTGTGATAAAAAACCGCGCTGCGATACTGGGTTCCTTCGTCGGCCCCTTGCCGATTCAAAGTTGTTGGATCGTGAGTCTTCCAAAACACTTCCAGCAGTTCGGTGAAAGTGATTTTGCTGGGATCATATTTGATTTGGCAAACTTCGGCATGTCCCGTTTTGCCTGAACAGACCGCTTCGTAGCTTGGATTTTCGACATGCCCGCCCATGAATCCTGAGACGACCGATTCGACACCATCGAGGCGTTGAAAAACGGCTTCGACACACCAATAACATCCGGCCCCAAAAGTCGCGGTTTCGAGTTTGCTGTCGTCCATTTTCTTTTCACTTTTGCCAGACTTGGATTGTAACTTCGATTTTTTTTCTTGCTGTTTTGCGAATGGCCGCGTTTTTTTCTGCGGGGTTTTATCGGAATTTTGTGACGCAGGCGAATCCTGAGTCCCAACGTTTTCGAGGCAGCCTAAAAAACCGGTGATTGCCAACAAGATTACCAGATTGAATGCATATTTCATTTTTTACTTTCAATACAAAACTTTTCGGCTGATTCACGCATGGACAAACCGCAGATCCAACTGATCTCACAACAGCAGCCGCGTAAATCGCAACCCGAAGCGTGAGCGAGGGACCACGTTTCAACCTACGTCGGCGTAGTTTCCGGTCCCTCGCTCACGCTTCGGGTTTTGATTTTTATCCATGAGATTTCCACTGACGCACCGCAATTACAATTGTGCGAATCTACTAACTCAATTACGGAACAACACTCTAATGAAAATTCCCAATCAGCATTATATGTGATTTTGCTCCAATTGCGTGTAAAATTTGCGACAGTAACCTTTGCTCAATCAATTTTGATCGGTATCAACGCCTGGAACAACAATGCTCAAATACGCTATTGCAACTCTGACGATCTGCTTTTGTGTTTCTGAAACCGCCAACGCACAGTCGTGGCATCAATTTCGTGGACCTGCGGCTGATGGCAGTGCAACCGCCAAAAATCTACCGGTTCAGTTTGGAGAACAAAAAAACCTGGATTGGAAAACCAAGATTCCCGGTCGCGCTTGGTCGTCACCGGTGGTCGCAGACGGCCAAATCTGGCTAACCAACGCCATTGAAATCGAAGCGACCGGCGAACAGAAAAAAGAAAAACTCAAAAAATCCCATCTGGGAGGAATGTCAGCTTATGCCAGCGTCAAGCTTCAAGCGATTCTGATTGACCAAAAAACTGGCAAAATAACAGCCCAAATTGATTTGACCGAAGTCAAAGATCCTCCGCTGATTAACACCCTCAACAGTTTTGCATCACCAACGCCCATCATCGACGGTGATTCGATCATTTTTAATTTTGGCTCCTTTGGCACGTTTTGTCTTAATCGCAAAACCCGCAAGACAATTTGGAAAAACAACGATTACAAAATTGATCACCAAACCGGCCCTGGTTCGTCGCCATTTATTTATCGAGACCTTTTAATCTTGAACTTTGACGGCATCGACGACCAGTTTGTCGTCGCACTTGAAAAAAAGACGGGCAAAGAAGTTTGGAGAACGCGACGGTCCGGCAAGCTCAATCCACGTCCCGATTTACAAAAAGCTTTTACGACACCGATCGTGATCGACGTTGACGGCCAGAAACAATTGATTTCCGTAGGTGCAGACTGGGTATACGCCTATCAACCTGAATCGGGCAAAGAAATATGGCGCGTCAAATTCGGCAAACTTGGTTTTTCGAACGCACCGCAACCCGTGTTGTTCGGCGGCAAGATCATGGTCTGCACCGGATTTCCCAAATCGCGAGTCTTGGCAATTGACCCCAAATCAAAATCGGCAAACGCAGATGTGCAGCGCAACATTGTCTGGGAGTATGCGAAACAAGTGCCCTGCATGCCAACACCTATCGTTGTCAAAAACAGAATGTACTTCGTCAGCGATCGGGGCATCGTTACCTGTGTCAATGCAGCTAACGGTAAAGAAATCTGGCAACGTCGTTTAGGCGGCAGTTTTTCATCGTCACCAATATTTGCCGATGGTAAACTGTATTTTTGTAATCGGGATGGCAAAGTGTTTGTTGTCAAACCGGGCGACAAATATCAAGTCATGGCAACCAACCAACTGGATAGCCGAGTGATGGCGACCCCAGCAGTGGTTGGCAGCAAAATTTTGATTCGAACGGAAAAGAGTCTGTATCTGTTTTCCAAAAAAGACTAGTTGTTCAAACTCATGTAGGGCCGGTTCCCACCGGCCAATACTAAAAAACGATCGGTAGGAAAAAACAGCCCTATATGATTTGGGAGATTACCATGCGCAATCCTTTGACGGCGTGTCTGCTCGTGTTGTTTTGCTGGACGACAGCCGTTTCGCAAGAAAGCAAATCAGGCGATAAAAAACAAACTTCCAAACAAGTAGCAGATTTAGTTAACAAACTCATTTCTACCCCTATCCACCAAGGGCGCCTGATTCGCGACAAGATTGTTCAAAAAGAACTTGATTTGCTTGATCGCCAAGTTCAACAACTGACAGAACTGCAAGCCAAATTCCAAAAACGAATCAACCAACAATTGGCCAAGCAAGCAACCGGCTCCAATTTAGAGCAGTGGAAGGCTTCGATTAAACAAATCGAGGATCAGTGGCACGCGTCCGTCAAAAAAATCCTGCTGCCACACCAGATCAAACGACTGAAACAGATTGCCATTCAACGAGAATTGAAAAGGCGGGGCGTCGTCAACGCGTTAGTTGCCGGTCAACTCGCCGGAGAGCTTGAGCTTAGCGAAAAACAAAAACAACAACTTGTCAAACAAGCAAAAGAGCTCGAACGTGAGCTTGCAAAAAAAATTGAAAAATGGCGTGAAGAGGCAACGCAAGAGTTGCTGAAAGTGCTGACAGATCAACAGCGCAAAAAACTCAAAAAAATCACTGGCGACAAATTCGACGACAAAAAAAGCGACCGCGTTCGCATTCGTTAATGCGTTTTCCGGGAGGGCGAGGCTCCGGCCGAGCCTGATCCTGTGAGCGGCAAGGCGCTAGCCGCCGGTACATCAGCGCTCGTACCGGCGGCTAGCGCTTTGCCGCTCACGATGGTATCGGTGGAACTGGAAATCGATCGCTGCAATACTCGCGCCACCGCTGGCAAAGTTCGTCAAAGCACGCTCGGAGATTGCAAAAAGATTTTTGCCTACCGATTATTTTTATCCAAATGACGTTTCATTGCGGCCAGGGTTTTTTCACTCACGTGGTGTTCGATTCCCTCGCTGTCAATTTGGGCCGTTTTTTTATCCACCCCCAAAGCGAGCAGGAATTTCAAAACGATTTCGTGCCGTTTTTTGACACGCTTGGCGAGCTTGGTCCCCTCTCGTGTCAGGGTAATGGGTCGATAGGGAGCCGTATCGAGCAAATTCTCAGCCTTGAGCCTGGTCGCAATGCGCGAAACGGTAACATGGCTCACATCAAAATGGCGGGCGAGATCCAGCACACGACACTCGCCTCGCTCCTCGATCAGGTCAAAAATCGCCTCGACGTAGTCCTCCGCCGTTTCGTTGGCATGGTGGTCGCGCGTTCGATGATAAGGCTCTGACCGTTCGTTTTTGTTATGTTCCATTTCATGCTGTCCAGCAAGCATCTACCGTCAAATTTCATTCTAGCACTTGACACATCCGTAGCCATCGCTACATTCTATCCGTAGCCAATGCTACATTGAGATTGACGTGATGTTTGAAAGTGAGAATCGGTTGCCATGAGCCTGAAAAGATCTGCGTTTACTTTGGTCGAATTACTAGTCGTGATTGCCGTGATCGGCATTTTGCTCAGCATGTTGGTTCCTGCGGTTCAAGCGGTTCGCGAAGCGGCCAGCCGCACTAAATGCTCGAACAACTTGCGACAGCTGGGAGTCGCCATGTTGAATTACGAAGGAACGTATCGTCATTTTCCACCCGGCTATTCATCGACACCGACGCGCGATGGAACGGTTCCCGCAGGCGTGTTCATCGATCCGAACACTTGGGACGCCGCTCCTGGTTGGGGCTGGGGAGCTCATCTGCTGCCGTTTATCGAAGGAAACAGCATCGCCGAAGGAATCGATTACAACCGACCGATTTGGGACCCGATTCATCGCGATTTAATTCAATCGCGAATCCAAGTGTTTTTGTGTCCGTCGGTCTCCGGTGACTCGGGGCCGTTTGCAGTCGTCGACGATTCTAATGTTCCGTATTCACCCGATGGCATTACACCGTTGATGTTGGGACGTTCGCACTACGTTGCCAGTCACGGACAGGAATCTTGTTGGGGTGAATGTGGAGCCGCATTGACGGGGATCGTATTCACCAACATCTACACTGGCGCGACACGAACCATTGACATTTATGGTGATGTGTCACGAGTTGCCGACGGGCCGTTTTTTCGAAACTCGAAAACGCGTTCGGCTAAAATTTCCGATGGCTTGACCAACACGATTTTTCTCGGCGAGCACTCGTCGGAACTCAGCGACAAAACTTGGGTCGGCGTCATTCCTGGCGCGACGGTTCATCCCCGGTTTACATCTCCTGAAAACGGGCCCGACGGAGCTGCGACCCTGGTGCTGGTCCATTCAGGTCCATCTGGTGGCGAGTTAGACATCACTGGATTTCCGATCATTCATCCCGTGAATTTCCCGACTTTCCACGTCGGCCAAATGTACTCCGAACATCCTGGCGGCGGAAACGTTTGCATGGGAGACGGTTCCGTTCAGTTTTTCTCTCAAACAATTGATTTAATCACCTTCGCCGAATTAAGCAGTATGAACGAAGGCGAAGTCGAAGGTGAATGGGAATGAATTCTCGCAAGTATGTTCTCCTCAGCGGCTTGGCCACCGTCATCATCGTCGCGGCCATTGTCGTTATCCTGTTGATGAATCGCGGGTACGGCAAAGTCAGCCCCAAGGCTTATCAGTTGGCAAAAGCGCTTTACAGTACATGCCTTTCGAAAAACGAACAACGATTGGACATCGTCGAAGCGATTCTGCACGAAACAGAGCAAAGCTCTGAAGACCAAGTAACACCGCAGGAACGTGTTTGGTTGGATCGCATCATTCGCAAAGCTCGGGCAGGCCGTTGGCAATCGGCCGCCAATGCTGCCAGGAGAATGATGGAAGACCAGGTCGAGTATTGATGCGTCCATCGATGGTGCTGTTTCATTGTGACTCCCGAATTCGAATCGTATTTGACGGGTCTTGAGATGACGCGTTTTTGAGAACGCGAGAAATATCAGATACATTGCGCAAAATGTCATTGCGAATCTTTTTATTCGTGAAAAAATGTGTCACTGATGTCGCAGGCACCATTTTTACTGCAACACGGATTGCTGCGACGTTCATTGCTTGATTTCGATCGAACACATCCATCCCAGCCCTAAATAGTTTCGCTTGGATCAACGGAATCCATTCACGACATTTCAAGAAATCGGAGCGCCTTGGCACGCGATTCGGTTGAATGACATGTTACCCGGCAACTCAAATCATCAATAAATTTAGGGAAGAATATTCATGGCGTTCGCAAATGGTTGGCTTCGATGGATAGTGGTATCCGTATTCACATCGATTCAAATCGAAACGGCCAGTTGGTGTCACGCTCTAAACAGTGATGCCGACATTTCAAAAGCGAATCAAAAATCAACAGCGTCCCAAATTGCTTACTATCGATTCAATGGAAACCTAGATTCATCGATCGGAAAATCCGACGTCACAAAGACCACCGGAAAAATACGCTTTACTCAAGGGCTCGATCAACAGGCGCTGCAAATCGATGCGACAGATGCGCCCAAGTTTGTCGCGATCGATGACGCAAAACTCAATCTGGATTTCAAGAAAGATTTTTCATTCCAATTTTGGATCAGAACTACGGCAGGGTCTGACAAAAAATTTGTCGTTCTTTCGCAAAAGAAATTCCCCGACAATAGTCTCGCATCGCAAAAGCAAACAGGATGGGCATTTGGTGTTTCCAACGGAACGTGGGCTTGGAATCTCGGTTCAGGACGACGACGTTTGACCTATCAGCGCGACAACGGAAAACACATGCCGATTAACGACGGCCGATGGCATCAATTGGCCATGTCTTACGATCAAAAAAAATCGCTCGTTAGACTCTACTATGACGGGATCAATTGGGTCACTTACAACGTTCGTGACACGACCGGGTTTGATTTTTCTAACAAACATCCCCTCGTGATCGGATGGAATGGAACTCAAAACAAGTCGCAGGATTTTTTACCGGCCATTGTCCAGGGGCGCCGAGAACTGCAACAACTGGTCGATGAATTTAATCTACTCGGCCTTCCTGAATTAGCAGACGACGAACTGATGTCGGTCGTCATCGATCCACGTCGACTGGCTACGAAAAAGCTTCAGGAACTAAAAAATTCCGACAAGGAAATACCACAAAGTTTCTCGCGTGAAAAACTGACGCCAGTTGCAAATTTGGCCAGACGTTTGATGAAAAACCCGTACACCGTCCACCAAAGTGCCGATTTCATGAAAGTGGCACCGTTGTTGAAAATCTACCGATTAAAAAACGGCAAAATCACAATCCACTCGCAATCAGCTCACCGATACACGCAACTGGAACGTCTGGATCAACCAGAATTCGAAATTGACGAACTGTCGGTTTGGCAACGAGCGATCTCGTCCGACGATGTATTGCAACATTACCGACGACACTTCAAACCAACGGTCGCCAGTTTTGTGGATAACCAAAAACGACTTTGCGCAGCGGCGTTCAATATTCATCATGGCGGCAAGCATGAAACGGTCGAAGAAGATGGCTGGGATTCACGCCAGGCAATTGTCCAATTGATCAAACGCGAAAATATCGACATCGTGATGATGCAAGAAACCTATTCGTCCGGTGATTTCATCGCTGCTGAACTTGGATACTATTTTGCGACAACGGTCGATTGGGATTACCTGAATCAGGGCTCCAACATTTCGGTGATCAGTCGGTACCCGATTCAGGATGTTGTCGTTCCACCGAGTTCACCGTTCATGAATGTCACGGCAAAAATCAAATTAAGCAAAACACAAGATATCTACGCGATGTCCAACTGGTATGGCATGCGGAATTTTCCAAAAGTATTTGAGTTTCACCAATCGAGATTTGGTGGCTCAGACAAAATCCCCATTTTGTTTGCTGGTGATTTTAACGCCGTGCCACACACCGACGGTGGAAATAGTCCGGCATCACGCGCATTGTTGGGCGCCGGTTTTGCCGATGCATTTCGTCAGCAATATCCCGATTCAAAAAAACATC
This sequence comes from Pirellulaceae bacterium, assembly GCA_028280445.1. Lineage (GTDB taxonomy): Bacteria > Planctomycetota > Planctomycetia > Pirellulales > Pirellulaceae > JANQLU01. Next base: position 22,787 of record JANQLU010000013.1, read on the forward strand.
CGGGCCCGACACACCGAGGTGGTCATCGAATCGACCAACTTTATTACAAAGGCTCTGGATTGAAACACAAGTCAACAAGTGTACTCTCAACTTGGCCGTCCAAGTTCCCGTCCGACCACTATCTGATCAAAACGGAATTTGAACTAAACTACAAAACGCGAGACAACAAATGACGGATTCCCTCGGCCCGCCATCTCGCAAGCTAACTAACTGATCTGGAATAAATTATGAGATACTTCATCAATACAATACTCCTGTTTGCCGTTACAACATTGGCGGGTTACGGCAGTGCCCCGGTTGCAGCACAAGCCGTTCGTCCAATTCGCACGGAAACCATCAAACCCATTCGCAACGAGTCGTTTAACAAGAACGGCAAATGTCGAGTTCGCAAACTGGGCGGAAACCCTCGCCAGGTTTCAGGATTGCTCGTATTTGATGGCGCAACCGATGGCAACCAACAGGTTGACCCGCAAATTGCCGTCGGCGGCAATCATATTTTGCACGCCACCAATCACGGTTTGATCATTTATTCGAAACAGGGAAAATTCATTCAAGGTGTATCTCAACGTTGTTTCAATGGTGGGATTGATCCAAAACTGTTTTACGATCCGCACAACAAAGTTTTTGGGTTCGATCTGTGGAACCCTTGGGACCGAGCCAAACAAAAACCGGTCAATATCTCGGTATCCGAAACAAGTGATCCGACGGGCGCCTGGAATACTTATCCAATACCGGCTCCTGACGGGCGCGACGGTGGCGGAATTGGCTTTAGCAAAAAATGGATTGGCTATTCGTTTCCCGGCGGAAAATCTCAGACGTTTGTTTTGAAAACGGCGGAATCCAAAGCTGGTAAACCCGCAACGGTTTATCATTTTGCAGGAAATCTGGGACACCCCGTTGCCACGCAAGACGCCGAAGATGATTTGTATTTTGTCAAACTAACTCGTCGAAACATTGAAATCACGCGCGTTGCCGATTCCGGCGATGGGACTCCGGTTTCCACCAAAACGCTTTCGAAACCACATGGCTTCAAACATTTTGGCTGGCCGCCCGCGTCGCCTCAAAAAGGCACAACCAAGAAAACAGCTTCTGGAGATCGGAACCCGAAAAACTTGGTGATTCAAAGTGGGTTTCTGTGGTTTTCACAAACTGTCAATTGCCGCGGCCGCGCTGCCGTCCAGTGGCATCAAGTCAAACTCAAGGACGGAACGTTTGTTCAAAGCGGTTTGATCAGCGACGAGAAAAACAGCTTTATTCAAACGACCATCGCCGTGAACAAACAACTCGATGTCTTGGTAGGTTTCCAGGAAACGGGTCCGGACATGTTTGTCAGTCCGCGTTTAGCATATCGCCGCGCTGGTGATAAACTTGGCACGCTCCGAGCGACCATCAGTCTTGGCGAGGGAAAAGCGGCAACGGCTGGCGGCGCATGGGGCGATTACAGTGGCAGTGTTATCGATGGCGATAATCTGCTCGACCTGTGGACAATTCAGAGCATTGCCGATGAGCAAGGTCGCGGTGATACCGTCATCACGCATTTGCCGAAATCTTTCCCCCAATCGAAATCGGACAAAAATGCGAAAACTCAAAAACCGACTCTCCGTGTGTTGACCTATAACATCCATCACGGCCGCGGAATGGACGGAAAATTTGACTATCAGCGGCTCACCAAAACCATTGCCAAATTGAAGCCCGACGTCATTGCGCTACAGGAAGTCGATAACAAAACGAAGCGGGCAAACGGCATTGATCAAGCTGCCGAGTTAGGAAAACGATTGAAGATGCATCATGCATTTGGAAACGCGCTGTATTATTCAGGTGGGCAATACGGCGAAGCGATCTTGTCGCGGTTTCCAATCAAAAATGCCCAGGCACATCACCTACCGTATCGATACGGAAACGAACCTCGTACGGCACTGGCCGTCCGTGTCATCCCCGACAATGGCATTCCAGAATTTATTTTTGTTGGCACCCATCTGTGTCATCAAAGCGGCGAAACTCGACTGGAACAAACCAAAGAAATAAACAAACTGTTCAGCAACAATAACAAATTGCCCATCATTTTGGCCGGCGATTTTAACGCTCGCCCGAAAAGCCGTCCGATGCAAGTTTTGTTGGCCGAAAATTGGCTCGACACAGTCGCACCAAAATCGCGAATCGACTATATCCTGTTGCGAAAAAAAGATCCCTGGAAAGTGGTCAAAACAATCATCGTCGACGAACCGATCGTCTCGGATCATGATCCCATTCTGACCATACTCGAGTGGACTGGCGGCAAATAAATTGGAATGCACGTCGTTGTGTGCGACAGCCAATCCTCAAATCACGTATCGACGGTTGAAATCACAATTGTCAGGCCACTGAAACACAGAAAACAATCATGAACAACAAATCCGCTTTTTATCTTTTGATTTTTTTCTTTGCCATTTGCGTCTCTGAATCGATCTCGCAAACCGCCGTTTGGGACGGTCGCCAGCGAACCGTTTCTGTTGACCGGCTGGATCTCAAGAAATCCCGTGAAACTGGCTACTCGTTTTCAGTTTGGGTGAAATTGTCTGGACAGGATTCGAACTATCCTTGCATCGCATCGACAAAAACCTGGGAGCAGGGAAAAATCATCGACCTGTTGAGTTCACACAATATGGGCAAAACGCTCGAAACCGGAAAAGGATTAGGCTGGACCATCGCCATTCAACCCAATGGCGCTTGGACATGGAATATTGGTGATGGGCGGACACAACGTCTCGACTATATTCCAACGGCAGAGCGCCAGAGTATCACCGACAACCGTTGGCATTTAATTGCGTTTACGGTCAATCGATCCCGAAAAACGGCGCGCCTGTATTTTGATGGTAAAAACGTTGCCATCTATTCCATCAATTGGTTTGGGCCAGGTGTCTTTGATAAAAATTTAACGGCTGGTGCTGATCGAACAGAAAAAATCCCACCCTGCAAAATCAGCGGGCGAATCGAACAAGCAAAGGCCTACACGAGTCAATTGTCAGATCAACAAATCTTTGCACTGTATCAAAAACGGTTTCCCAAATCCCAGCCGGTGTCTTTAAAAAAACCCGTTCAGAAATTGAAAGTACTGAGTTGGAACATTTGGCACGGTGCGCGGCATCCAGGTATCGAAAAAGGAATCAAACAGGCTGTTGATTTTATCCGCCATTCAAAAGCGGACATAATTACGATGCAGGAAACTTACGGCTCGGGACCAATCATCGCTGACCGGCTCGGTTACTATTTTTATCAACGCAGTAGTAATCTCTCGATTATGAGCAAATATCCAATCGGCAAAACACATCCGTTGTATCAGGCGTTTCGGTTTGGCGGCGCGACGATCCAACTGTCCGAAAAACAACAGATCAATGTATTCTGTTTGTGGATTCACTACTTGCCTGCCTGGCGACGAGATGTTGCAGCCGACGGTGCGACAGCAAAAGCGATAATCGATGGCGAGTGGAAAACACGCGCGAAAGAGTTGAAAGATATTCTTAAAGAGCTTCGACCGTTTATCAAATCGGCTGATCAAACTCCGCTGATTGTGGGCGGAGATTTCAATAGTCCGTCGCTCCTGGACTGGGGCAAAGACACGGCGGATTGGCATCGCGGATTGGTCATTCGCTGGCCGGTCAGTGAACAAATGTTGGACCAAGGGTTTGTTGATGCCTTTCGATCCGTTCACACTGACGCAACAAAACACCAGGCTCACAAATTGTGGAAGTCCGACGCAAAAGAACTCACTTACCGAATCGACTACCTGTACTCGAAGGGGTCTGGCATTGACGTCACGGATGCCACAATGATGAATGTTCATCAAGGAACTTGGCCAAGTGATCATCCCGCCGTCTTGGGAACGTATCAGCTAAAAAGACTGAACACTAAATAACAACTATTCGTTTTTTGCTTCCTTGGTCTCGGCCAGCCATTGAGTCAGCAATTTTTTTAACTCGGATGTTTTTTTGGGATGTTTTTGCGCCACGTTTTTTGATTCACCAATATCGGATTTCAAATTGTACAGCTCGATCCGCTTGTCATCGGCGGTCTTGGAATCCGTCAGTTGAACCAGCTTCCAATCACCTCGCCGAATGGCGTTGGATGGAGAATGCCCTGAGCCATGTCGGTGCGGATAAGTCCACGCCAAAAATCTCTGCTGCAATTCCTTGTTAGGTTTGTTTTTGAGTGCTGTCACTAGCGATCGTCCATCGAGATGTTGCTTCGGTTTGAGCGGAATTCCGGCAAGCTCCAACAGCGTTGGATAAAGATCCATCGTGATTCCCAACGTCTCGCTCGTCGCCGGTCGAAACTTTTTGGGCCAGGAAACAATGGTTGGAATCCTGATGCCGCCTTCGTACGTCCAACCTTTCCCGGCACGTAGCGGAACACACGAAGTTGGGCCGACGCGTTTTCCATTGAGCGTTGACAATCCGCCATTGTCCGACGTAAATACGACAATCGTATTGTCGGTGAGTTGGAGTTTCGCCAAATGGTCGAGTACGCGGCCGATATTGTTGTCCAGATTTTCAATCATGGCAGCATAGGTTGGATGATTTTGGATTAACCGACTACTGGCGCCGTTTCGCTCTTTACGAGTCAACGGCGAATCTTTTTTGGTCAGGCGTTTTGCTTTTTCCTGATACTTTTTGACGAGTTTCTCGGGTGCTTGAATTGGAGTGTGGACAGCGTAATGACCAAAACACAAAAAGAACGGCCGTTTTTTATTTTTTGAGATAAACGCAATCGCCTTGTCGGTCAGCTTGTCTGTCAAATAGTCACCTTGAGAACCGTCTTTGAAATCCGGCACATCCCAGGGACTCGATTCAGACGATTGATTCTGTCGACGTCGTCTCCGATAAGGAAAAAAATAAGAACCTGGTTGTCCCGCGCGATTGACCCCAATCGTCTCATGAAACCCTTTTCGGTTTGGCATGTGATCTGGTTGATGTCCAAGATGCCATTTGCCAATGTAGCCCGTGTGATAACCTGCGTCTGCAAACGCTTGCCCCATGGTGCACTCGTTGACCGACAGATGTTTTGTGCTTTTTTGATTGATCCACTGTGTAATCCCGAGGCGCTGGGGAGCTTTTCCGGTCATCAATGCGGCGCGCGTTGGAGAGCACACCGGATTCGCGGAATAAAAATTCAGAAATCGAATTCCATTTTTGGCGAGATCGTCGAGCCGTGGTGTCTGATAAAATGTCGAGCCATAACATCCCAGGTCTTTGTACCCCAAATCATCGATAAAAAACAAAATGACATTGGGAGGATCGTTCTCGCGCGCGGTGCTGGCTTCCGAAAACAGGCAGGCAAACAAAAATAAAGCCAGGAACATTCGTAACAACTGACAACGCAAAAACTCTGGTCTCATTTGCATTAAATTACTCGCGCAGTAGAACGTTCGACATGCCAACATTTGACAAGATTGCCCCATTATATCGCACCGCGATGGCTCAAACATCAGGCTGCGTGATTGCAAAATTCAATCAAGTACAAAAAAATGGGGCAGCGTATCCTGGGGCAGCGTATCCTATAAAGAAAATCATCGACTGAGCTTAATTCGTCACAAATAGAATTTCATGGCAGCCGTAATCGACTACACCTATCGCTATCCATTTTCTTCGGATCTTACAACGGACGCCGACGGTCGATTGGGTGTCAGTCTTGCAACTTGTGACCGACGGCTCGCGCACCCACATTTTTTTCGCGGTAAAGTATTACGACCGCGGCAGTTTGCTCAATTGTTGCTCGTACTCAGCAAAGTCGTCAGAACCCATTTTTTTTTGCCGCGTCCAACGGTCATGGACCCCTTCGTCACCAGTTCGCCCCAAATGCTGCGTCTTGAGGGTTTTAGCGGCTGCTGTGGTGTTTACGTGCGGGTGGATCTCGAGGCCAACGCATTTGACGGCGAGATAATTGCGCACGGAACCACCAACGTCGATTTCAATGATCCGATTTGTGGGGCGTTGAATCGGATTCAGGAAAGTCATGAGATTCAACTCAACGTCGGCCGTGATCAACTGGAATTGGAAGCTTTCGATCAAAAGATTGTCGAAAAGAAAGTCAAAATGCCCATTCGCTGGATCAAAAGTTTCAGCGAAGTTCAAGCTTATCTGCCGCGTTTGCAGCCACGAATCGAAGTCAGCGGTGGCGAGGCACTGCGTTTTTTTCGAAGTCTGCCAAAATCGGGCGCTCCTAAACAGCGAACCTGGGTGGTACCGATGGGAAAATCACTGCGACTTTCTCAGCGACCCAGCCGTGACGGCGTTGCCTTCATGGGGACACATCGGACTCGCATTTTGGAACCGCTGTTCCACCAAGCCGGTTCCTTGCGTGTTTACGATGATCCCGAAACCGGGGTCAACGCCTGGGAATATCGGTCTCCCGTTGCTCGGATGATTTTGTTGCTGAGCCCTGAAGTGTTTCGAGGTTTTTCAGGCGAGGGACAACTGCTCCAACAGCTTTCACGCAACGACTGGAAAGATATTCTGGACGAAGTTCAAAAACAACTGACGACGGAACATTCGGTCGACATCGATCGTGTTTCCGACCAATTGAATTGTGACCGCCAAAGCGTTTCAGCTGCGCTGTCAGTTTTGGGCTCACGCGGGCTCGCTGGGTTTGATTTGAATAGCGAATCCTATTTTTACCGCGAACTTCCGTTTAACCTTGAGGATGTTGAAAAATTGCAACCACGTCTCAAGGACGCTCGCAAACTGGTCGAAGCTGGCAGTGTTCAGATTTCCCAAACTTACGATCATCGGGAATCGGCACCGGAGTATGACGTGTCTGTTCCCGGAACCGGAGTGCAACATTTTGTGAGATTGAGAAACGATATGGACCGCTGTTCATGCCCTTGGTTCAGTCGATTTCAGGGCCAGCGCGGACCCTGTAAACATATCCTTGCAGCGCGATTAGTCGTAGACGAGACACAATCGTGAACGCGCCCAACACGCAAAATAATTTCGAAGCAAAACCATCGAGGTCTCTGTGACACCTAACGAATTGAAGCAACTGATCTATCAAGGTGATGTCGACAAAATCGCCGAAGCACTTGCTAACCTGGATTCCTCGGCTCGAAGTAAATTGTCGAAAACAGCCGCCGACGTTTTTGGCGCGGTTGACGATCATGCCTGGTATCGTCGCCAGGAAAGTGCCCGCGCCAAAAAAATCAAAGCGGAATTGCTGGAAATGGGATTCGATCCTAAAAAAATGCAATCAACATTGCGCGATGCGAGAGACACCGCAATCCTTGCGGTCTTGGGTTGTTGCCCTTTGTCGGCACTCAAAAAAGTGGATTTCTCGTTTAATTTCAGCACCAACGACGAACCACAATTTCCTCAGGCAGCTTTGAAAATCCTGGACGACCGCCGTCCAGAATGGATGGATGAACTGGTTGAATCCTGGCTGACTCCAAACTCGGATTCCTTTCGAAAACTCAAATGGTGGTTCCTCAACCAAATGATTCAAAAAGGAATCTGCCAAAAACCTGCGGGACAAGACTACTACCATGTGATGGTCACCCATGCGGCCATCGACCACAATTCCAAACTGCAAAAATTGGCTCAGCAGGAGTTAGTCGAATCAGACGGATTTCTGGAATCAGATGTCTACCGGATTTTCGAATACGATACGGATGCCTTTGCTTACGATTGGACCGGGTGGGCTAAGTTTTTGAAACAACTTGTTGATCGAGGCATGGTCGAACGTGAACAGATCATTCGCTGTGCTGTCCGGGCTTCATCTAATCGTTTTCGTCAAAACACGCTGACAGGCCTCCTCAAATTCCTGGATTCGCTGTCGATCACACCTGCAGAGTGGCAGGCCAATTTAGATGAATTGTTCGCTTTTCTGCACAACCAAACATCGAGCGTTGTGACGTTTGCCATCAAGAAACTTAAAGAACTTTACAAATCTGGCGCCATCGATCCAGAAAATTTATTGCAATCATTGCCCGCCGTATTTCAATGTCCAACGAAAGGCCAACCCAAAACGGCGCTAACGCTAATCCAACAGGTTGCGAAAAAACATGACGCCTTGATCCCATTGGCAATCGGAGCGGTTGTTCAGGCGCTGGACCACTCTGATTCTGATGTCCAGGAAAAAGCTTTGCAATTGTTGGAGCAATGGTCCGATCGCGCGCACCCTGATCATGCCGCGGCCATCCGTGAGCGCTACGAACATCTGCCAAAAGTTTTTGTTTCCCAGGCCAGTCAAATTGCCGATTCGATCGACGGTGGAACTTCTCCAACGCAAAACACATCCGATAGTTCTGATAGCCCATCAATGCAACCTCTATCCTGGCCCTCGGAACTGGACGCAATCAACGAGCCGTGGCGAACGTACATTTGCCTGGAGAAATTCGAAAAAACATTGAAACAGCCAGTGTTTCCTCCGTCATTGAAATTTGAAATTCATCAAGTGCCAGTGTTGTCGGCATTGAAACCTGTCACGCCGATCCGCGATCATGTCGAACTCATTGATCGGGTTGCTCACGCGATTGAATCGGTGGACGATGCCATGGAAGCAGAGCTAATTCTGGACGGAATCAGTCGACTGGGGGCCGTTTCCACCGACATGGGAAAAATTGCAACACCGGTTGGCAAACGACTCAACAAATACTTCGCTATGGGGGACCCCCAGGGAATCGCTTCGGCAAAAGACAGCGCCCAAACAGAACAGTTGCTACGATTCGTTTTGAAAGTGCCTGAACCCAAACGCAACAAAGAAGATTTGGAGTTTATTTTTGCACCGAGTGAATTGGATCTCCCTCACGCCCAATTCTACGCGGCACGCATTGTCGAACTCACCAGCCAACTGCAAACGAATCCGCCTGGCCCGTTATTGTCTGCGCCAACGCATCAACGAGGGTGGATCGACCCACTCGTGTTTGCCAAGCGCGTTGCTGAGAGAATCAGATCCGGCAGCGAAATTGGTAAGATCGATTTTCTTCTGGCGCTTTTGCGGCTTGCACCAGAAAATCGTGACGATGCGATTCAAGAACTTCCTGACGACGACTCATCCTGGATTCAATTGGCACTGTTCGCTTGTAATCGCCCCGCGCAGCAAATCGACGGTTTAGAAAATTGCGACATTGTACATCTACATATCGCTGCCCATGCTCGAACAAAATCCGTTGACGATTCGGAACTTCAGCGGCTTGGTTTGGATCCCAAAATCCAACACGGTGGTCCGCCAGTTCAAATCGATGCTGCAGCGTTTGTAAAAAATCAAAAAAAAGTCAATCGGTTTAAAACCATCACGTCCCACAAGATTCTCAACAAGCTCTATTTCACTGGCGGAAAGTACAACGAATGGGGATATTCTGTTTGGCGAACTCAAATGAACGCTTGGAATTCGAAAAGGTCGAATGACCATTACTTGGCATACGCGGCCGCCGAGTTGCGGGGCAGAATCAATGACAACAGTTTGGTGTCAGAGCCGATGCACGCTTTTTTCGAGGAGCTGTTTGAAGAGGACCGAGTCTGGAACAGTATGGCACATTTAGTTGCGACTCTCGGTCTCATTGGGAAAAGCAGTGACGCCAAAGGGCAAGCGATCGACGCACTCATTATTTCGATCGAAGATGGGCGGGCAGACGCCAACGTATTGGGGCAAATCGTTGCAGCGGTTTTTAATCGCGGTCTTGGCGTTCCCAAACGCCTCGCCGATTCGCTCACCGAAATTTGCCGAGTCTCGTCGCTCCATACCTGGTTTGCCACTTTAACCGTTGAGCCATTAATTGCGAGTTTCAAAAATTTGCCAACCGGTGCAGCAGACGTAATGGAGTTGTATCTAAATGGTTTGCTGGAACTTGACCTGGCCGCGCCGGCAAATGTGATCGAAGTTTGTAACAACATCAAAGGTTCTAGCAAGTCGGCCAAAGTGGCAAAGCGAATTGTGGCGGTCGATGGTCGAGCTCACTCACCAAAACGCGATGAGGCTAAATCCATGGCACTGCAATCACGTCTTGCGCGCGCACAGCGCTGGCAAAACGCATCTCGGCAGTAACCGGTGATTAGCGGTTGAATTATCCATCCGCAGCGGATTTGGACTGCAGTTTTGATTTTTCGATGTCAATGATTTGCCGCACACGCGCAACCAATTCGGCGTTGCCATCTTGGAGGACTTCGAACAGAGCTTCTTTTTCGGGCAAATACACTTTGGCAAAATGCGGATCTTGGTCAATGACAACTTACCAAGCGATGTTTATGGTAAAGTGCAGTTTTTGTTAGCTTCCTCAGCGTTTCAATCAATCAACATTTTTCGAATCTATGCCGGACAACGTGTTCTATCGAAATTTGTTTCAGATCAAGTTCAATATTATGCTTTTGATCTTGGTGGCAGTGTTGGTGGCCATCCTGTTGAGTCCCATCTCGTATCAGTTGAGTCAGCCACATGAGAAACTGTTGCGAATCGACGACATTCGATTTTCGCCGGATGGCAAAAATATCCTGCTCGATGCACTCAGCATGAAAAACTTGGCGCGAAATTATGTTCGTGTTTCTCTCGACCAATCGGATACTCCCCGATTCGTCGTCACACATCCTCCATCACAAAAATTGTACCGGGCGTCGGTTGCGCATTTTGATAATCAACAAAAGATCATTCTGGAGGCCCATTTCGACGATTATTTTGTCGCCCGAACGATGTACGCTCTGGAGCTCGCCGGCTCAAGCGGCCGTGAACAACAACCGCCAAGAAACGCGACACAAGAGGAACGGCGGCAAGCGATCGCAAATGCGAGTAATCGCCACCGCTGGAGTCTTCGCGATTTGAAATCGGGAATCCCCAATCAAATCAGATTGAATATGAATCCTATTTCGCAAATTCGCCCCGGCGATGAATTCTGGTTCAGTTGGCGAACACCGGATGACAAAATATTTCAATTGTGGAAACGAATCGCGCCCGATGGTTCAGTTCTGGTCGCCAAGATCGATCAAAATGGAGGGGTCATTCGAGAAATCGATTTGGGAGTCACCACAACTGTTAATGTGTTTGGCAACGTTCGGTTTTTAGCCAAACAGGAAATCGTATTTCCGTCAGCCAATTGCCAACATTTTGTGATCTCACACAAACGGGGCAAAAGTGATTCGATTGTCGATATCAGATTGTACGACAAGCAATTAAATTTGCTGGCCAAAGATTTTGGTACCATTTTTCAATTTTCTCAAAACGGTCAATATCTCGCGGCCTACTCACACAGTGACGATCTTTTTCGAATCATTCGCGTCTCTGATGGCGAAACGATTTTTGAACGTGCTATCCGCATTTCAAAATTGGAACAGATCGACAAAGTGGCGGTTAGCAATGACGGTCAACGGCTGGCCATTGGCTATGAATCGAAACGAGGTTTTTGGCGGCAAGTGATCGTTTTGGACACCGCGGCTCAAAAGCGAATCTATAAATCAGAACCGTGGCCGTTTCCATACTTTGTCACTTTTCTTCTGCTCATAGCTTGGGGGCTGCTTTGGGGGCGATTTTGTTTGAAGCCCGTAAAACCGCTTCCCATGGGCGCGCGGTCGATGCGTTGGATATTTGCTTATGCCATCATATTCGGCGCTGGCGCTACGTTTATTTGGTTTGGGTACTTGGGTGTGATCGATGGATGGATGCACGTCATCTGGGGTTTGTTTTATGCAATTTTCTTGGTCCCCGTTATTACCAGGCCATACATCGAAACCGATGGAACTGAGACTCCTGACGTAGAGTAGGGCCGGTTCCCACCGGCCAATCCAACAAACGGCCGGTGGGAACCGGCCCTACTTGTCACGTAACGAATTGCGGACAGGATCAACAGGATTTTGAAGACTATCCTGTTCATCCTGTCAAAATTTCAAATCGCATTGGCGCACTCAAACGTCGGCCACAATGTGGAATCGTCTCAATCATTATTTGACATAAAAATTGACTCAAAAAACGAATAATTGTTCTTTTCAAAACGACATTTCACTGCAATATTGTCGGTGAGGAGCAAAAACGATTTATGAACTAACAGTCGAAATCGGTATTTTGCGAATACTCCTCGACCAGTCCTTTACTCCCTTCTTCAAATTGTTGGTATCGATAGGAGCTAACAATGTCATTTCGACACTCATCTTTCGTTTTGAGCATTTGTATTTTTTGGTTCACGAATTCTGCCGTTCATTCACAAGACCCAGATTTTGGTCAGTGGATTCCTCACCTGGAAATCAGCGAACAAGCAGCCGTCGCTCCAATCTTGGGAATCGCCGCTGATCCTAGCAAGGTGTCAATCGGTCCATGTTATTTCATTCGCGCCAATTCGACATGGACCGAATATCTTTCATGGGCCGAAGCGTTTCAGCATCCTGAATTTGCGTTTGAAAAATTTCCAAAGAGGCTGCAGCGCAATTCCGAATTCGGATTTAGTCGCAAGCACCCGATTAAGATCATTGCAAAATCTCGCGTTGGGAGTGCGATGTTTTTTTTCGAAGAGTCAGTTCAATTCCCTGAAGAATCCGAACCACCCGTTCACCCGGTACCGACTGATTTTTTCAATATGACGATCAGTAAAGCCAATGCTCAAATCAAATTAAAAAGGAATTTTACGAAGATCATTACTCCAAAAACAAAAGCAGGGCATACAGCATACAAATTGCAAATTCGTCACGACGGGCCCAACAAAACAACACGTTCTGAACCCGTAGACATCAATCACAAATATCGACTTGCGTTTTATTTTAGAAAGAGAGATGGAACGTGGAGTAAACCAATGGTCGAAGATTGCCAAACACAGAGCGTCACTGTAAGCATTTACAATTTTCATATTCCTCATGAATACGCAGTCAATGGAAAGTACACAATGCGAGGAGTCATCGAAGTTGCAAGATGGGCTCGTGTTCCGGCAGGAAATCCTGGTGCGCCTGGTTTGTGGAATGACTGGAAAAAAATGCCAGGTTCCCAAGCATTTTTGAAAAAACTTGACAAATCAGTTGGCAAAGAACACAGAAATAATGAAGACAATCGCGACGGAGGTGAAAATGTTAAATAACAAACCATTGGTGCAATGCTTGGTTTTTGTGCTCCTGTTTTCGTTGTTGGTTTGGAACTCCGCCGCAGCCCAATTCGGTATGGAAAAGCATCTCGATGAAAAAACGTTACGAGAACTGGAAAAGCGTGTCGACCCGCCAAGTAGAGAACAACTCAATCGGGCATATAAGTTTTCCAATGGCGTTACGTTCGACGAGTTTGATGTTTCTACCGTTCTCGATTATCAGGAAGAGTTAAAACTGTCGGAAGAGCAGTTGCAAAAACTCAAAAAATTTGACAGAGAACTGAAAAAGCTAGTCGCCAAGCATTATTTGACAAAATTCAAACGCGATAAACTAAAATTGATTCCTCACATGGATGCTAAGGGAAAATTTATTCGCGCGAGCGAGCAGTGTAAACGTGCACTCATCTGGAAATCAAAATACGATTACTATCAAAAAACACGCAAAACCCTGACTCCTTCACAGCGCCGCCGATTGGAACAGATTTTGACGTGGGGCAGTTATTGCGAACGGGGTAGACGTTTTTCACAATGGACCAACGCCGACGTCATTGTTCTGTTTGGTTTGAATCCAGATGAGATCAGGGAATTGTTCGAAGTGGTTGGCAAAGCCGAAAAAGAGTTTCAGTCTCGATTTAAAAAATTCGAAGCCAATCAGCGAACGGCATTTCTGGCTTCACTTACTCAACAACAACGAGTGAAGTATCAACGATTATTTGATCCCAACAGAGACTTCGGAAAAAATAAAAATGTCAATTTTCCCCCGTTTTCACTTCTCGAAAACTGTGACTTTCTTGTCGAACGGAACGTTGGAATGTCTGGAGAACAAATACGCAAAATGGAAAAATTGAGCAGTGAGTACTCAGAAAAACTGAGTCAGGCGACAAAAGGCCGGGTTACGGCACTTGAACACGCAAAAGCAGAACTTCGTGTATTCGCAGAGATGAAAGAAAAAATTCGCCAGTTGTATAGCCCGCGGCAACTGGCTGTGATCGAAAAAAACTATCTCCGTCGAGAACTCGGCTATCATGGTCCGGTTGCCGTTGTATTTGCTGACAGTTTCATTGCCGATCAAATTGGCTTGTCACCTGCCGCAGCTCAAGCGATGAAAAAGAAAATCCTCAAGAAATTTAAAAAGGAGGATCGAGAGTTCGCCCGCAAATTGACCAAGGAAGGTTATGACAATATTTTGAAAACAGTCGGTGCCAATACACGCAAGATGCTCAAGAAATATTTTGGCGACCCACCCGATTTCGTTTTAGGCCGCTCGCCCAGGCAATGACGGAGTGCAGTACCATGCGCTAATCCCGAATTGTCTCGTATCGAATTGCGGACAGGATTAACAGGATTTTTGGAACTTATCCTGTTCATCCTGTCAAAATTTCAAACCACAACAGAATTAGCGATTTTTTGCATCCTGTCCCGTTTCAACTTTGACGTCTTTGAGCAAAAACGGCAGTCCTCGATAAGTACTGCGCAGTGGCACGGAACCATGCGTTTCGTCATCCAGCAGTTGAAATTTCCATTTGAGATTCTCCGGCGCATTATCCTTCAGGATCTTTTGCATTTTTTCAATGCTTTCGATCATCTTTCCTTTCTCATTGCCGAGCGTCATAAACACGCGGCATGACTGTTTGGGAAATGATTCCAGTTTGTCTGTCATGGATTTAACCAGTCCTTGGTCATTCCACCACAGGCTGGGACTGATCGCCAGATAGCTGTCAAATGCGTCTGGATCGTTTTGCAGCAAATGAAAAATAAATAGCCCGCCGAACGAATGTCCAATCAAAGATCGGTATTTGGTCGTTCGATATTTCTGATTGATGAAAGGAACCAGTTCTTTCTGCAGGAACTTGTTAAAATTGTCTGCGCCGCCATGAGTCGGGAATCTTTCAATATCTTTTTCAAACTCTGATTTCGGAGTGAGGTCTCGAGTTCGGCGGGTGTTTTTGACGGCCACGACAATCAAATCCGGAATCCGCCGATTGCCGGCCAGAAATCGAGCGGTCGCCGTGGTGTGCAGGAAATTGTTTCGCCCATCGAGGACATACAAAACGGGGTATCGTTGTTGACCTGTCGCGTAACCGCGTGGCAATGAAACGATGATCGACCGAGTTTCAGATAGAATCTCGGATTTGATTTCGATCGTCTTGCCAATCGCATAAGCTTTCTCATTCGACGGTTTTGGTTTTTTCGGTTCGACGTTCGTTTCGCCTTGCGATTTGATTTGTCCGCCCACATTCGAACAAGTGAAACAAACCATGCAGCCCAACAGAATGATTTTGAAAGATACTTTCAACAGGTTCATTTGAAATTCTCAACTGGGGAAAAATTGAACTTGGCCGTATGCTCTTTATTAGCACATTGCACGTTGCACATCCGTGTGTCATTTCGCATTGGCTCAATGAAAAACCAAAGGATGCTTAATTCCAGAACCCAACCCAACTCGCGGGGGCTTCTTCGGCAGCAGTACGTTTGGCGCGCGATCGACGGGTTGCCAGAATTCTCAACTCTTCATCAATTGACTGGATCAGCAAACGGTATCGTTCGTCATTCAACAGTTCTTTGTTTTTATTGCTCATCGAAAAAATTAGATTCCGAACTGTTCCCAGTTTTGCACTGGCCAGATAGACAACATCTTCCAAATCGTTGGTTGGCCAAAGTTTTTCGCGGCCCAACATGATCACCAGCGCAGCAGCACCTCGCACTTCATGGGCAAATTGTTGAGGCTTTCGTTCCAGGATCTGACGGACATGGTGCGTGTAGTTTTGCCAGGGTCGAAACGCCACCAACCATTCATGAACATCGGGATGGTGCCAAGGAGCTCGTATTGAATCGCCAGACCAAAACGGTTTCCAGGTGGTTGGCGTTTTTAACGGCTTGGTCAACGGCAAAACACCACCGCGGCGTCGCAGAATCTCAAGCTCTTGTTGAATCGATTCCTGAGCTTTGGCATACGCGGCGTGTTCCTGCAAAGTCAATTTGCGATCAGATCTCGTGGGACTTTCCGGCGATGAGATTTCCAGACACTGTGCCGCATTGGCTAAAGTTGGGCTTGGATCAATCGGCCAGATTCCACGGCGGCCAATCATGATTAAAACAGCAGCCAGCGCCCGGTACTCAACGTGCATCGACGTTCCTTGCATGCCCAATACTTCATCAACCGAACGCATCAGACCTGACTGGTCAGCCAGGGCGCCTAGGCAAGCTCTCGCTTTGCGATGGGACCACGGAGAATGTGCTGCAGGATTCACCATGCAGCTATTATGATCAGCGGAAATCCTCGTGGCAATTCGTGCAAGACTGTCCGACTGTATTTACTCCTTTTTCGACCAAAGCATAGCCATTGGTTTTTGCACCGGAAATCACCTGAATAGCGCCTGCTTTCATCGAATTCACGTGTTCCATGTAATCTTCGTCGTCGGAATCCTCCGAACTAGGCTTACTCATCACCTCGCTCATCGCCGCCACCAAACTGGCGTTGTGCAGGACCTCTTCGATTTTGCTACGGAAACCGGCTTCATTCGCCGTATCGGGTTTCAAATGTTCTTGGTAGACAATTTCCAGTTTTTCCATGATCGGGCCGCGATCAATAACATCGACCCAATCCCATTCCGTCGTCGGTTTTTCATCCTGCGGGAAACTGGTTCCTCGCACCAATTCCTTCAAATTCTCTTTTCGCTTTTTGGCATTTTGATAAGCCTGCTCGCTGCCGGTTCTGGCGTTGGCAGCCGCGCGGGCAAAAGCGACACGGGCGTAAGGCGCATCCTTTTTCCACCGAATGTCGCTATCGTATTCTTCGATAATGGCAAACAACATCGCCAACATGGAAAACGTTAGCCGGGCTTTATGATGTTCACTTTTATATTTTGTTGGCGTGGTGACTTCAGTTTCGAGTTTGATCTGCAGCCTTTTGATTTCGTCTTCGATCACGCTACGATCAATGATCGTCGACCATTTTTTTGACGAACTGGTCGTGCTGGTTCCACCGCCGTTGGGGTTTGATTTTGTCGCAACTTTCGGAGCAGCCGATTCGCTCAAATTGGCAGGCCGCTCACCGACAAACCCTTCTTTGAAAATATTTTCAAAAAAGACTTGATCCCAATCCCGTTTTTTGAACTCCGGACGTTTTGCCCGTTTGACGGTTGGCAATTTGCGTTTCTGGCTAATCTGCCCCGTGATGTAACTGGCAATGAGGACAACAGCCAGTCCAACAACAATTACAAAGGGCGTTTTGTTCATGATATCGATGTTCCCTTGGACAACATGCGGTCATTCCATATTATGCTTTTATTGTCGAATGTAAACAACGATTTTATCCAGCCCGTCTGCAAAATGGCATGGAAACAGACAATCATCACGATTCATCTGAAACTCCAGAGAATATCGAAGCACATGCCCACCCGCTTCAGTATTTTTCACATTCGGCAATGGCTTGCCAGTTTTCCATTTTTTTCAACCAGGGACAGTACCCCCAATGTGGCGACGGCGCCGCCGAATGTTTCGAATTGATCGACGAAATCGAATCGGTGCTGACCATTTACCAATCGGACAGCGAGATTTCGAGATTGAATCGAGATGCTAATCCGGATGGGTTTCCTCTGTCTGAAATGACACTTGCGGTGTTACGCACCAGTCGAAAAATATCTGAACAGACCCGCGGCGCGTTTGACGTGACCGCTGGCGGACTGACAACATTGTGGCAAGATCATCGGAAACGGACCAGCGTGCCGACACCGGATGAAATCAATTCGGAACTCCAGCATGTTGGCACCGATCAATGGGAAATATCGGCAGATGAGCAATTCATTCGCAGCAATTCAGGCGTCAATCTTGACCTCGGCGCGATTGGAAAAGGGTATGCTTTGGACCAATGTACTATTCGACTGAGACAATTGGGAATTCACGACTACTTGATCCACGGAGGGTTTAGCAGCGTCGTGGCCCGGGGCGATCGTTTCGGCGAGTCGGGTTGGTCGGTTGGCATTGCCGATCCACTGGTACCCGAAAAACGTATCGGCGTGTTTCAACTGAAAAACCAATCCCTGGGTACTTCGGGAACTCGGCGACAAGGGCATTTTGCCCAAGGGAAATGGCACGGCCATATCGTCGATCCAAGAACGGGGCAGCCTGCCAGTTGCAATTTTTCAACGACCGTGATCACATCGATATCTGCTGAAGCGGATGCTTTGTCGACCGCATTTTTTGTGATGAACGAAAACGAAATTTCCAAGTTTTGTGAGCGGCATAAAAATACCAAAGCGATTGTGGCCCAAGCGATGGGGCAAGGAAAATATCAACTCAAGTTGTATAATTTGTCCAACGACGAAATTCAGAACACGCAAACAGGCTAGACAGCGACATGTCAAAACCCAATCTTGTCAACGCATTACAGAAAATTGCCGAACAAAAAATCAAATCGGCGATTGACGACGGAAAATTCGAAAACGTTGACGGTTTTGGCAAACCACTTCAATTTGACACTGCTTATGATCCAAATTGGTGGATTAAAAACAAATGTAAGCTCGAGAAACTTTCTGTATTGCCGCCTGCGCTGGAACTCAAAAAACAAGTTTCGATTCGAATGCAGAAAATCTTGTCATTGAACGATGAACAGGAAGTTCGAGCGGAACTTGAAAAACTCAACACCTATATTCAATCCAACAACCGCCAGATTCTTTGGGGACCGCCGTCGAACATCATGAACATCGACATTGAAAATTTTGTCCAGCAGTGGCAGCAAGTTCAGCAGGATTCATCGCTCGACGATTGACCGCGACAATGCGTGGCCACAGGATACCACATAGCGAATCGCATGAGCGAGTTTTAACGGGTTCGATTTTTCGTCGTTGTTAACGCACTACCCGAGAATTGCGAAACAGTCGGTTCATTCGCAGCAACTTGCCAGAGGTATCATCCGGTTTGGGAGGATCTTCGGACGGTTTTGGCATCGGGATGCGTTGCTCCGATTTCTTTGGCGGCGCCACCAACGGCATATGCATCATGGTCGGGTTCGTTGTCAAGTTGGAATTCTCAATGCCGTCTGGACACAACGATTGGCAGCTGGAACATTTGGGACAACGCTCGTTTCGATTTGGGAAAACCGTTTGGGCGATGTCGTCAAAAAACCCAAGACTTGGCACATAAATTCGATCGCCAGGTTGAAGTTGGTAATTGGTCGATGTATCACCGAGTTGCACAATATGTCGATAACAAATGGGCAGCACGACTCGGCAATCGTCCGGACCGGTCGGCCGTGACAGAATAATCCTGTTTCGATTCGCGGAACTGGTGAGATTACCCGCGGCAATGATCGCGTCGAGAACCGTTTCATTTCCCTTGAGCGGATAGGCGCCCGGCGAGTTAACTTCACCAAGCACGTAAAAAACCTTGCTTTCCCAACTGATCCAGCGAACGGAAATCGGGCCAGCATCTTTTTCAACGGCACTGATAGCGGATTGAATGTTGGTCTGAATCTCGTTGATGGTTTGTCCAGCAACCATGATCCGACCGTATTTTCCCAGCGATACATGGCCGTCAGGTTGAACCGTTTGATCGCCCGGCAGTCGAACTGCCGATTCCAGGTCCGTCGGCTCAATTGCGATCACGTCACCAGGCTCGACCCGGTACGTTGCCAATACACCTTTGTTCAATTCTCGCGGCAATGGAGCGCGATGGTTTTTTTGCCTGACAAATTCGCGAGTTGTCTTTAACAACCGATAGCGTCCAGGTGTAAACGGAAGACCTAGGGTCTGCAGCGACGAACAACCCGTCGACAGGCAAAGGATGAACAGCAAAAAAATGGAACCAAGCGTGCGCGAGCAAGCGCCTGTGTTGATTCGAACGGGAATTTTGAGTGCATGCATCGATCGGTTCACGAAAACGAATGGGTCTTCTGTTATTATCGTAAGCGGATCGTCGATCGGTTTAAAAGTGAATTGGATTGGCCACTCAAGTTATATGTTTTATCCAGAATAAACTTGAGTGCTTCCTGTTGCAGGATTTTCGTCGTCTGAATTTGAACGCGCGGACGCTTGTAGGTTCCCGTCAGTTTGAAAAACAACAAACGGTCGGCGAGAATTTGATCAATCCGGGCAATCAAGGCAACCGACGGTGAGCTTGACGCTAGCAACGGAGAACGAACGAGCTGGCGTAGAGGATCGTCTTTGTTGGGACCGATGTGGACGATGGTTTGCAAATCGATCCGCCCGTTTAACCAGAATCCACCATCAATCAACACTTGGACTTGAGGGTCGGCAAACGAAATCTGGCGAACTTGTATTTTCGAATTCTGCAAAACCAAATCGACACGCCCTTGCTCAAAACGACGGTTTTTAATTTGCGATCGATTGACGTACGGCGAAACGCTGTCGATGACAGGCAATTGAAACGCCTGGGCGCGATCCAATGTTCCATTAAATGATCCTCTCAAATCTTTGACCGTCCGCAAATTTTTTGCGTGAATTTTCAATTTTCCGTTGAGTCGGCCTTGGTTGCCAAAAACGTTTTGCCCAACGGTCAGTTTTTTAAACTGACTGGAGTCCAAATTTTTGACTTGTCCCGTACATTCGAAATTGATCCGCTGGCCGACGGAAATTCTGCTGTCCGCTTTAAACTGCCCCTCCAATATCGAAACGACGGTTCCACGCGCCTGGACAACTGCATTTAAACGCCGCGGATTCAACGACCAGGTAAATGGCGCCCGTCGAATATTCCATTTGACGCGGTTCAATGTTCCGTCTTTGACCGTAAACTCGCCGGCCCCTTTCAGTTGCACATCACCTTTTGCGCCCTGAATTGCACCGCGAACTCGAAATGAAGCTTTTCCATCGACGTCGAGCGAAGCATTGGGAATAAACGCCATCAGTTTCCCAACGTCGATTCGTTGACCGTCGAGCTGAACGCGACCCGTCCGTTGAGACGAAATCGGCCACGAAATCTGACCGCGGACAAACCCGTTTCCAATCCGGGCATCGATCCCGCTAAATTTCATCAAACCGGATTCGATTTGAAATTTGGTTTGTCCCGTTGGGCTGATCTCGGTACTGCCAAGTCTGGCATTGTTGATGCCTATTTGTCCGGTTGCCGTCGTTTCCTCGATCCGATCGGTCGGGATCGTGAATTTCGCGGCAATATCAAATGTTCCCGATGGTTTGGACGGGAGTTTTATCTGCAGCACGTCGGCCAGTGTCCGAAGTTGCCCTGATTTGAATTCCACATCAGCAACGATTTTTTCAAGTGAATTCCATTGACTGATTTCGAAAACACTGGTGGCGTTCAGCTGACCTTGGAGCGATTTACCCGTTGCGGTCAACTTGATTTGTTCGTTTTCAATTCCGCCATCGAGCCTGATGTCGCTGATACGAATGGCATCCAGGTTCGATGATAGTCCGGCAAGATGAAATTTGCCCGACATGCTGGACGCGTCTTGAAGATTTTCCAAATTCACTTCGCCACTGACCTGTCCACGAATCCCAATCGATTTGAGTACCGATTTTGGCAAAATTTTGTTGATCGCGATTTTTTGTAAGCGTGCATTGAGTGACGTCGATGCGTTCGAATCAATTGCTATTTTTGTGGTCACATTCAACTCACCGTCGGCTACCGATGCTTTCGTCACTTTGAGGATCAAGTGTTCGTGATCGCCGAGAATTTGCACATCGACTTCAGATTTTTCGTTTTTAACCAAGGCGCTTTTAACTTTGCCGAAGCCGATGTTTTTAAATTCCAACGGGTTGATCGTTCCTTTGGTTCGGCCAAAAAATTCAATGTGACCGAGATCTTGTTCAGGCTCTCGGTCGACCGCCAATTTGACAATATCGTTGATATCGAGATTGGTCGCATCGTAATCGATTTGCAATAAGTTTTTCCGCTTGTCCAATTCGACCGAACCTTTGAGGACGCCTCCGAGCATCTTGGATTCGAATTTTGAAAGTTTGAGTGAATAATCGGTCGCGTCGAAAGCGGTTTGAATGTTCTGAACGGACAATTCGTTGAGCGCGACGTCGGTGGCGTTGACATCGCCTGTCGCGGAAAATTTGAAAGGATCTAATTCTAAATGAAGGCGCGCTTGTGAGTGAAAAAGACCGCGTGCTGCTAACGGTTGTTTGAGGTCAAACTGCTTGACAGCATTTTGTATTTTTGCATTTTTGAGATCGACTTTGGTTGAAAAGATTTTTTTTGAAATCGAAAGCTCGGCATCCGCTGACAGGGCACCGTCCAAAAATTTCGATTTCAAATTGTCAAAGTACAGCTGATCTCCATCGACTCGCAGATCACTGGACGCCTCGGTTAAATGAAACCGATCGATTTCGATATCTTCCGAAGCGACTTTTCCAGTTCCCGTCGCGCGGATATTGCCGGATTCAGTTCGTTTTGCGTTCAATTGCCCCTCGATCGATAACTCGCCGTCAAGGTTGAGATTTTTTTGATCGATGTAATGCGACAACAGGGACGCCGCGAGCTTTGATTTTCCCAACGTAAAAATCAATTCATCGTCTTTTGCAAAATCGAGCAATCCTGAAAACTCGACAACCTCATCTTTGCTGGAAATCGCTTTGGCTGATTTGATTTTGTAGCGATTTGGAT
Organism: Pirellulaceae bacterium; assembly: GCA_028280445.1. Classification (GTDB taxonomy): domain Bacteria; phylum Planctomycetota; class Planctomycetia; order Pirellulales; family Pirellulaceae; genus JANQLU01. The sequence goes on from JANQLU010000013.1 coordinate 45,387, forward strand.
AAAGCGTCATATCCGTTTTGACGTCTCGAAATTCGATGTCCGCCAATTTAATTTTCCGGCCAGAATTGACGGCAATGTCAGCCCAATACATTGGTTTGCCCAATGTTCTGTCCAGCGGGACAACGACGTGCACATCCGTTTGACCTACACCGGAAACGGTGGGAACTGGTACATCGAATCGCGTACCGAGTGCTGCGATCAATTTTCCGACATCGTGATTTTTCGCGACACAATCGACGAGCACTTCGCCTGTCATTCGCGGCGTTCGTTTCGAGTCATAGTATTTGACGATGTCGACCAGACGAACTTTCGTGTCGACACGTTTGGCGGGAAGTGTTTCGATCGTAAAAGCGGTCGCTGCACCAGATGCATCGCCATTGATGATAAATTTTTCCGAATCGATTTCTAGATCCAATTGCGTGGTAAAACTGACCGGCCCTTTCATATCCACGGGCAGATCCAGAATCTTGCAAACTTCGACCATTTCAGCATCGGTCGCAACGGCGGTGATCCGACCGGAAGTTTTCGCGTCCGTCGAATCAAGGCGTCCGTCGACGAGCAAATGGCCGCCGAGAACATTCAAATTCACTTTGGTGATCGTGATTCGATCAGGTTTAACGTCGATCGACCCGCCCCGAAAATCAGTAATTTCGTTTTCGAATTGCGGAATTTGAAAACGCTTGAGCTGCGGCTGGATCGAAACCGAGTAATTTTTAATTTGGTCGCCATTGAATTCGAAACCAATCTGAGCGTCGACGGCACCGTCGACCGTCACACCTTCGAGATATGATTTTGGAACCAGTGCCATTTGCCGAAGCTTGGTCGCGTTCAATTCAATCGACTCCGCCGTTAACTGGACATTCGACTGCGATCCATTTTGTTGCAGCGTTGCCGTCAACATGCCGTTGAGAAATCGCAGTTTGTCGACTTCGACCGATATTTGCTTCGCTTGTTTCTCAAATTCTAAATCGATGCCGGTTGCGATTAGCGTTTGACGACCTGCTTGGCGAATTTCGATTTCGGCATCGTTCATGTTGATGCGAATGGCTGCCTCGGAATCGACGGCCGTTTGAGGCAGCTTAGTTAGTAGCTTTGAATCTGCATCGAAATCAAGTTTCAGTTTCGGTCGCTTTAGCGAAATGCGATCGGGCGCAACCGTGCCGCCAGTGATGGCTTGCCAAAGTGAAATATCGATGGACGCTCGCGGAGTTGTCAGCCAAGGTTCCGCATCGTCACCAGAATACAACTCGATATTTTTAACACGGATCTGGTTAAACCCGATGGTGACGGTCGAAACAGAAACGGGTCCGTGGTTGATCGATTTCAGTTGAGCAATCACGGCCGATTTTGCAAACCGGCAGATAAAAAAATAGCCAGCGACGAGAACGATGAGGCAGGGAATTGCCAACCACAAAAAAAAGCGCCTTCGCCGAGTTGACAAGAACAATTTTGAGATTTTTTTGAACATCTGTTTCTCAAAACTGTGGAAAGGGCAGGGCGAAAAACTCCTTTATTTTTTATCGGTGAATCGTGAACAACAAGCGGTATTGTCACCAAACCGATGGCAAAACCGGAACGACGAGAGTATCTTGCCAAACAAAAATGCAAGCATAAAAAAAGACACTACCGTTGCGGGTAGTGTCTGGCGTCGGTCATCTGCCCCAACGCTGAGACCGACATGTTGTGAGAAGTGGTTTCAACAACTATTTGTTTTTGACAACGCTGGGCACAGCGTACGGGTTAACAATAATCTTGGCAGATTTGTCCCAGGGAGCTTTTTTCTTTTTCGCATCATCCTTTTTGTCGCCCGGAGACGGCTGATTGGGAACATTCTTCGGAGCGTTGTAAAATCCGTTTTTGATCGTTTTTGACGAACCTTCGTAGACGATTCCCTCGACGGGCATAATTCCGGCTGGAACGGCAAATGGGCTGGTTCCATAATTTCGTGCAACGATGTCGTTGTAGTACACTGGTGGAAATTTCGCAAAATAAGGAGGTTCTTCGATACGTTGGTGGACGAAAACTCGAGGACCAAGGAAAAATGGGCTGAATCTTCGAGCTTGAAAATTCAATCCGCGACCGGCGCCGACGCCGACAGCAAAATTAAAACCGTTTTGAAATTGCTGGGCTTGAATTTCGCCTGCAACCATAGTGATCGCGAAAAACGCGATTGCGATACCGAAAAGACGTTTCATGAGATTGCCTCGTTTGAAAAGTGTTTGCAAATTGTTGGGGGTGCGGCGAGCGTTTTGCAAACCGTTCACCAACGACGATAGGATCACTTTGTGAACCTTTTTCCAGCCTAAATAGACGCCATGGCATTTCAAGACTTTTCCTGATTGTCAAACGGCGGAGAACGAAAACTATTGAATTTCATGACAGCAGAATTGACACAATCGTTAAAAATTGAAGCAAAACGGCTCGGATTCGACCTTTGCGGATGCTGCCCCGCTGTCACGCCGACCGGGTTCACCGAACTCAAACAGTGGCTGGATGCCGGTTTCGAAGGCGAAATGCAATACCTTCGCGATCGCCAGGATGCTTACGAACATCCTAAACATGTGCTCGATGGTTGCCGCAGCGTCGTGATGCTGGGAATGAGTTATCACAGTGGCGTCGAGCAGGTTTCTCAGCCAGGCGGCGGGCGCGTTGCCAAATACGCTTGGGGGAAAGTTGATTATCACGACCTGATTCATGATCGACTCAAGAAATTGCTAACGTTCGTGCGCAATCAGGATTCAGAAATCCGTGCCCGCGGCGTCGTCGATACGGCTCCGCTGCTGGAAAGAGATTTTGCACGACTAGCAGGATTGGGCTGGCAAGCCAAAAACACGATGCTGATTAACCGGGAATATGGCAGCTGGTTTTTTCTGGCGGCGATCCTGGTCAACGTTGATTTGGAATACGATCAACCATTTACACAAGATCACTGTGGAACGTGTACCGCATGTCTCGACGCTTGCCCAACCGACGCTTTTGTAGAACCAGGCAGGATGGACGCGCGGCGTTGCATCAGCTATTTGACGATCGAACATCGCAGCGAGATTGATCCGCAATTTCATTCAGGCATCGGGGATTGGCTGTTCGGTTGTGACATTTGCCAAGACGTTTGTCCGTGGAATAAAAAAGCAGCATTGACGTCTGTCGAAGAGTTTTTACCGGACCCCAGAAACAATCCGCTCAAATTGGACGAACTATTTTCATTGGACGAACAAGGATTCCGCGAACGTTTCCGCAAAACACCCCTTTGGCGCACCAAGCAAGCCGGATTGTTACGCAACGCAAAAATTGTCCGCGACAATCAAGCGAACGATTAAACAAGCTCGGGCGACTATGTGCGATCCACGTACACAACATCAAGTTTAAACCGACAAGCGTTTACAATTGCGCCGAGGTTGCGCCATCTGAGAACTAACTCTTCGCGCTCAAGGCAGGCCATTTTCCTCCGGCTATTCCGACAAAACGGCCGGTGGAAACCGGCCCTACTCTCAAATCAGGCCTCGCAAGCAAAAGAAAACTGAACGTCTTCTTTTTAAGTCGCCCAGCCAAACCTCTGCGTCTCCGCGACTCTGCGTGAGCCTATTTTCTCATATCTAAAACCTGTCATGAATTTCAAACACGTCACATTCGCCGAACGCCAGCAGATGAAAAATAGTTGGTAGGAATTTTTGCTCACGCAGAGCCGCGGAGACGCAGAGGGCGAGATTCGAGTTAAGTCGATTCGAATTAGCTGCTAAGCCTGCTTTCTCCTATCGCTAACGAACCGGCGGCTAGCGCCTTGCCGCTCACAGAACTAGGCTCCTGCAGGGCCAAACAGAATCGTAGGGCCTGTTCCGAACGGCCAATCCACAAACCGGCCGGTGAAAACTGGTCCTACACGGCAACGATTCTAGAGAGAACCTTCAAAATGCAAATTAGAGCTGTTGTAAAATAGATTGCAAATGAAGATTTTGTTGATGTCGGCATCAAAAGCGAGTTATCGATTAATGAACTCGCGGCTGGCAAAAATTTAGAGAAATCGCAAATCGACTCGCTCGCGGCTTACGACGATAATGGTCAGATTTATCCAATCAAGAATTCCCCCCAAATAGCCTTGGCAACGTTTTTAAGGAACTAAATTGTGATCGCCCAATATCCCCTTTTTTACTCTCTATCCAACGACAAACTACGATCATGAAATCGAGGTTTACGTCGTTTGCAATATTTGCTAATGGACCACGTTGTTATCAACGTAAAAACGCCTGTCCAAGTAAATTTGATATGAATTTGAAGCTCAGTTGTGTTGTGTTCCTGGTTTGTTTCTTGATGTCAGGACACTCAATACTTGCCCAAAATCAACCCCAGCGATCACCACAGTCAAGCAATCAGGTTCAAAACCAAAATAACACTTCGTCGTCGGTTGTTCGTTCAGATTCAAACACAACGGCGTCACCGAATATCTTGCCAACCACCTTTCCATCGGTCGATACAACGCGGAACGAGTTTCCATTCATGGATCAGGTGGTGGGCGATTCAAAAATAGTCTCTGGCGAACCCAAAAAATACCCGACGGCAACGATCACCGGTTTTTTCCATCTCGACGCCGCCTATTTCTCTCAGGACGCTTTAAACCAATTGACGTTGGGAGATATCAATGACGGACTTGGATTTCGTCGGGCTCGATTAGCCGCCAAAGGAAACGTTGCTGAAGACATTTCCTATATTCTTGAGTTCGATATTGCGCAAAGTCAGGCGAGATTTGTCGATGTTTGGGTGCAAGCAAAAAACAAAACTCGATTCGGCAATATTCGAATCGGTCGGTATCGACAACCGTTTGGTATGTCCGAACTCACCAGTGTTCGCGAGCTACCTTTTTTGGAACGACCGGTGACATTTGCGTTGGGACCGTTTCGCCAAACGGGCGTGATGTTGTTTGACACTCGTCCAAACGAATCCGGGACTTGGGCTGTTTCGGGTTATCGATTCTTGAGCGACAACTTTGGAAATGTCTTTGCGGATTCTGGTTACGGATTGGCGGCTCGTTTGACACAGATCGCAATAGAATGGGGACAGAATCGCCTGTTTCATATAGGAGTTGATTACAGTTACAACGATCCAGGTCGGGGATTAATTCAATTGGTCAGTACCAATGAAGTGTTCATCGCGCAAAATCCTAATTTAGGGCCCGCCGGTTTAAGCGTTTTACCAATCGTCGGTGTGACGCCGTTTGTTAATACCGGTGTCATTTCAGCAGAAAACGTACAATTCTTTAATGTTGAATCTGCACTCGCTTTGGGAAGAATGGCGATTCAATCCGAAGCTCGTTGGGTTCGCGTTGAGCGGCCCGGTGCCAACACGGCGAGATTTCCCGGAGCGTACGCACAAGTCCGATTCATGCTGACAGGCGAGACGATCCCCTACTCGAAACAAAACGGCGTATTTGGCCGAGTTGTTCCGCAATGTGATTGGACAAGTCGCGGCGGACTAGGAGCTTGGGAAATCCTTGGGCGTATTTCCCATATCGATTTGAACGACGCCGGAATTAACGGACGGCGACTAACCGATATCACCGTTGGCTGTAATTGGTATTGGAATCGTTATACAAAAATTCAGTTCAACTGGATTCATTCGCGATTAAACGATGTGGTATTGGGCGACAGCATGACCGACACATTTGCACTGAGAGCACAGTTGGATTTTTGATCGCACGTTCACCGGTTGCCAGTCATTCGCATTTCAGTTTTTCTTGCAGCCGCAGAATGTCGTTGGCGGTGATGATGCCGACAACCTGTTTGTTTTGCACGACGGGCAAGCTGCGGATATTGTTTTGCTGCATCAATTGTTGTGCCTCGTCGAGTGACGAATTTGGAGTCACCGTAATCAAATCAGTTGTCATGCACTGAGTGACTAACGAATCGGGTGTCGCGCTACCGGAATTTTTCAAACGCTCAATGTCTGTCGCTGAAATGATACCGCTCAGTTCATCGTTTGCGCATTCCACAGGTAAATGGTGAAATGCATTCCACTTCATCAATCGGTCGGCAAATTCGACAAGGTCGTCTTCGCGAACGGTAATCAGATTGGTAACCATCACGCTTTCAACCCGATCATAACAATTGGGAATTTGCGCGAGAACAGACGCCTTGGGAGATTCCCAATCGTGGACCGGACAATCTCCCAGGCAATGTTCTCGAATATGTTCGGTAATGATGACTATTGATTCGTGGACGGAAAATTTTGAACGCAACGACCGCAGTGCATCGATCATCCACTGCGCCCCGGTTTGTCGTTTTCGGACACGTTGCTCGATCGTGTTCAGGTATGTTTGGTATTCAGTTTGGGGAATACCGAGTGACTCCAAGCCTTGCTCGGCCATTGGTAACAAAGAATCCAATATCAACGCAACGGCATCAAGTGATTTGCCAAACCAGCGAAATTCGTTGGCCAAACCGCTTCGCGCGGCCTTGAGAAAATTCGCTCGCACTTCTTGGAAGTAAAAATGCTCGTTCCATTTGCCTCGGCAATGTTCCGGCATGGATTGCATCAACCCGATCCAAAACGCCGCGTTGGCCATTTCATCGTGTGGCGTTGGACCGGCGGGAATGTATCGATTTTCGATGCGGAGATGAGGTTTGCCGTTGCCAACTCCGTAGCAAGCCCGGTTCCATTTGTACAATGTTCCGTTATGTAAATTCATGGCGCGGAGTTTGGGAATTTCGCCACGCGCCAGGACATCCATCGAGTTGTCGGCGTCGAGTTCTGCGCCCACAATCAGGCGGTAAAGCGATACGTCGTTTTTGAAAATCTCGGCAGCCGACGACCTCAACCAGTCTTGCCCAAAACTGACCCGAGGTTGTTGCTCGCGAATGTAATTTCCGGCGTGACGAGTTTCGATACTTTGCCGAAACAGCCCGATGCGCGTTTCGCGCCAAAGTTCTTTGCCGAGCAGCGTTGGCGAATTGACCGCCGCAGCGAGAATCGGACCGGCCAGCACTTGAGCCCAATTGTATCGATCAGCAAATTCATCCGGGTCAACTTGCAGATGGATTTGAAAACTTGTGTTACACGCTTCGAACAAAATGGAATCGTGTTTCAAATCAACTTCGTCAACACCTTCGATGTGTAACGTAAAATCTTCTCCCCGAATTTCTTTGAGAATGTCGGCCAAGATTCGGTACCGTGGCTGGGGAGTGATGTTTTCAAACTCCAGATCGCTTTTTCGAATCGTCGGCAGGATTCCCGTCAACACAACATCGCAATCGAACGCCTGGGCTTTTTGACTGGCGATTGAAAGCAATTGTCGCAGTTGAGCGTCCATGCGTTGAAGACAACCGGGACCGGTGTCTTGCGGATCAAGATTTATTTCAAGATTCCAACGGGCCAGTTCCGTCGTGAAATGGGGGTCATCGATAGTTTCCAATATCGCCGGACCGCTCATCGCAGGATGGGTGTCATTTCCGACCAGGCAAAATTCTTGTTCGGCACCGATGCGGGTCACTCCGGATTCGATGATTCCATCGGCGATCATCTGTTCCAGTGCATCAATGTCTCCCAACAAGTGCTGTAAAAACCGCGTTTTAGATTCACCCGAAAGTGGACTAATTTTTTGATCGCCCATTGGCCTTACTTGGTTCGGACTGGAGGTTCATAGTCGGCGGGAAAGTTGATTTTGGTTTCCGTTCTCAACCACATTTTTTTGCATTTCTCAAGCGACCTATTACAGATTGTTACGCAAATAATCAGCAACTTCACTGACAAAATGGTGAACGGTCGCTTCAGCAATTCGATGCCCGACAACGGCGTCGATGGCTCGGCCAATAATGCTCAGCGGCGGCTCATATTGCCCGCGAAAATCCAGCTGTGTTTCAGTCGCCGTGATTGGATAAACGAACAATTCGGCATCCATCGTTGGAAACAATTGAGGCGCCGAGGCCGCCTTCCAGCTCAACCGAATTGCCAATTCTTTTTTTCGTGCGCTTAACACATCGGTATAACTTTGGATATCGATGACGATCTCTTTTCCAAATTCTATTCCGGCAACTTTGACGTGCAGTCCCGCCGCTACATTTTCGGCTCGCGTCTCGGCGGATTTGGTTGCATTGTGAAAAACTTGATTGCTATGGTGAACCAACGCATCACAAACTTTTTCGTACGGATGATTCACGTAATCGTAACATCGAATATCGGTTTTTTTGCTCATAGCGATTCCCACATAAATGCGATCACCGTTTCAAAAATTTTAAATGGCAACAGGATTCTAGTTGATTGAGTTTGCTGCTATAACATAACACGATTGTAGATCTCAACATCTACAATTGCGACACACCTGGATGAGAATCTGTTGAGTTTCGGCAATGCAGATACGACGAAAGTCCATCCACAACTATTCGAGCTTCTATAATCCCGAAAATTCACACGAAATACCGTTTCGGAGAAAATCGATGAATGATACTGATAAACGAAGAATCAAAGAAATCATTACCAAAGACACTGTCGTGCTGGATGTTATCGATACCGTTCATGAGGCGCTTGCGCTGATGGCTGAAAATCGCGTTTCTGCTTTACCAGTCGTGGACAGTCACAACCGTTGCGTTGGAATTTTGTCGGCGGCGGATTTGGTTGACTTGACTCGCGATACGGAAGAGAACTTGAGAGATTTGGATTTGGTGAATTTGTCAACCAAACGATTCTTGATCGACAAATTGGCTCAAAGTTTGGGAACCGAACCGGTTCAGGCCTACATGAGTGATTCAGTCGTCACCGTGACTCCCGAAACACCAATTGTCAAAGCCGCACAAGAAATGTTGCGCAATCATATTCACCATCTGCCCGTCGTCGATCAAGACCAAAAACTCTTGGGAATCGTTTCCACGATGGATATTCTCGGAGCATTTGCAGAAGACGAATCGTAGTTGGTTCGAAACCAAATTTATGGTGGACATGATATGGGGTCGAGGTAGGCTAAAAGGGGTCGGGAGTGCTCCGTAGAAAACTTCGTTTATTGAAGATAGGAGCCTGATCTCGTGAGCGGCAAGGCGCTAGCCGCCGGTTCGCGGCGCTACCAACCGGCGGCTAGCGCCTTGCCGCTCACGGGTGGCTTTGCCATGAATGAGGGCGAAGTATCCTACACCAAGAAAAGACTCCCGACTCCTTTTAGCCATTCCCGCAATTCTCACTTCCTTGGGCTTTGTGCCAATTGCCGTCGGGATGCACGCCGGGCAAGTCGTCGGCATAGCGTTCCTGCAAAACTTGCCACCACTGTTCGCGCGTTTTGGATTTGGCAAACTCATCGCGGACGATTTTGCTGTCGGGATGGAGCATCGAATACTTGATCCCAAATTTTCGCATGATCGGACTGACCCGATTTTCGCCGTAAATTTCTGCCGCCAAATTGTAATGAGTTTTGATGATGTCTCGCTGTTCGTGCAGCGAAGGCGGGTCGGGCATCGGTTCTCCATCGGCCAAAGCGCGAGCTTGTGCAAAAATCCAAGGATTTCCGATTGCTCCGCGGGCGACCGTCACTCCGTCAACTCCCGTTTGTTGGATCATGTCGAGACAATCTTGCGGTGTGAACAAATCGCCGCTACCCAAAATTGTTTTGTCGCCAACATGCCGTTTGACTTCGCGCAAAAATTCCCAACGGCTTGGCCCAATGTATCGTTGTTTTACGGTTCGACCGTGAATGGTGACACTGGCAACTCCCAAATCGAACGCGCCATCGAGGATCTTGAAAAAATTGTCACGGCTTTCATCCGTATCATCGATGCCACGCCGCATTTTGACAGTGACGGGAATTTCATCCGGAACGATATCTCGGGTCAAGCGAACGATCTGAAGCGCCACATCCGGTTGCCCCAAATGAAAACCGCCACGACATCGACCGAGCACTTTTTTGACTGGGCAGCCAAAATTGATATCGATCACATCAAAACCGGCCTGGACCAATTTGGCAGCACCGGCGGCAAATTGTTCCGGTTCGGCTCCCATCAATTGCCCGCCCACCGGATGCTCTTCGTCGCTGATATGCAAAAAATGGCTCGTTCGCTTGCGCTCTTTCAACTCGACCAGGAATTTGTCCAACATGACTTCACAAATCGTGTACGGCGCGCCCAATCGCCGAGCGATGACGCGCATCGGCCAATCGCTGTAGCCCGACAAAGCCGCTTGCACGATCGGAAAATCAATTTCGACATTGTCCAGGCGTAACGGTTTCAGCCTGGTTGCTGGAGAAGAAGTCATCTCGATCCAAATGAGGTTGGGACACTATTGCCAATCCATTAAGTTAGCTAAATCGTTTCGTTTTGTCACTTTGAAAAAGTGAGGCAGAATTGCCATGGATTTCGTGCTGCTGGCCAATTCGTATTGGCCTTATGCGATTTTGATTATCATCGTGATAGTGGCGTTTCTCGTTTTTCGCCAATTGAGTGCTCCAAGACGCCTGCCCTACATCAAGCGTGAGTCGCTGATCACGAAAGCGGAGCTGAAATTTTATCGAGTTTTGAAACAATCGGTTGCCGGCGATTGGGAGATATTCGCCATGGTTCGCATCGCCGATCTGGTTCGTGTGAAACAAGGAACACGAAAATATCGTAGCTGGCTCAACAAGATTTTGGCGAAACACATCGATTTCGTTTTGTGTGATCCTGCCACTTTGCAACCCGTCTGTGCCATCGAACTGGATGACCGGTCCCACGATCGCCCGGAACGGCAGGACCGCGACGCTTTGGTCAATGCTATATTCAGTTCCGCAGAATTTCCGCTTTTGCGCATTCGGCTGCGCAAAGAATATGATGTGAAAGATATTCGAAAAAGTATTGAAATCGCGATTGATAGCTGAGAAATTGTTAGGGCCAGTATTCTTTCATGAGGACATCTATGGCCCAGGTCGAAGTACGATTTCCGCCGCATTTGCGACGGTTCATTGAATTGCCCGCGGTTGGCGCTGCCCAAGGTAATACGCTGCGTGAATTACTCGATGATTTGGAATCCCAGTTTCCTGGTGTGATTCAATACATCATTCATGAAAATGGAACCGTGCGGCAACACGTCAATTTATTCGTCGACGGTAAATTGGTCGTCGATGAAAATCTGTCGGAGATCGATGTTGAAAACGTCCGAGAGCTGGTCGTCATGCAGGCATTGTCGGGTGGATAATTTTCACAGGAGAAATCATGGGTTTGAATAATGTTGCCTTAGCAACGCGCAAAGGTTTGTTGATTTGTGATGTTTCAGACAATCGTTGCAAAGTTGTTTACGAGGCATTTGTCGGTAGCCATGTTTCGTATGTTTTTGTTGATCCACGAAGCGGCCATTTGTTTGCCTGTCTCGATGATGGCCATTTTGGAAACAAGCTGTTCCGTTGGGACGGTTTTGCGACGGTCAACGATCTGTCAAACGCCGATCCCAAAACGGTCTGGAACGAATTGGCAACACCTCAATATCCCGAGGGCGCAAAATTGCCCAAAGGTGACGATGCCGTTTTGAAATATCAATGGGCGATCGCAACCGGATCCGACGATCAACCTGGACGATTGTATTTTGGAACGGAACCTGGCGGATTGTTTGTCACGGACGATCACGGCGATAATTTTTCGTTTTGTCACCAGTTGTGGGATCATCCTACGCGAACCGGGGACATTCCGTGGATGGGAGGAGGTCGTGACGAAGCGGCCATTGATGCGATTTGCATCGACCCGCGAAATCATGACCATGTTCGCGTCGCGATCAGTGTTGCCGGGGTGTTCGAAAGTCTGGACGGAATGAATTCTTGGGCGCCGGTTAACAAAGGGTTGAAGGCCGACTATTTGCCAGAGCCCGATGTCGAAGTTGGACACGACCCGCACATGATGGTACAAGCGCCGAGTAATCCGGACGTTTTCTGGCAACAAAATCACTGCGGCGTATTTGTCAGCTCCGATGCCTGTCAAACCTGGAAATGCGTCTCGCGTGGCGAAGGTCCCGAGCATTTTGGATTTGCGATCGCAGTAGATTCGCAAGACGAAAATGTGGCCTGGGTAGTACCAGCTGTCGCGGATATGAATCGCGTGGCGATTGACAAAAAATTGTGCGTCTGTCGAACCGATGATCGTGGCGAAACCTGGACAGCTTTCCGTGCTGGTTTACCACAGGAAAACTGTTACGATTTTGCTTTCCGTCACGCGCTACAGTTTCGAAACGATGAACTGGTGTTTGGGACTGCCTGTGGCGCGTTGTACCTGTCACGCGATCGTGGCCAATCGTGGCATGCTCTGGCTGAGCATTTGCCGCCGATTTACAGTGTCGAAATTTTGTAACCAAACGAGTCAACGGATTGGATTCCTCCGCCGAAATACGCCGCAGAATAGCCGTCGTCGCTGTCATTATTGATGATGGGAAATTTCTGACGATCAAACGTTCCCAAACCGTGCGCGCGCCTGGAAAAATTTGCTTTCCGGGAGGCAGTGTCGAAAATGACGAAACTGAGACGGTCGCCGTACAGCGTGAATTGGTCGAAGAGTTGGGCGTTCAAGTCCAACCTCGACAAAAGATTTTTTCAAACCGGTCACCGTGGGGCGTGCAACTCAATTGGTGGACTGCTGAATTGTTAGAACAACAAATTCCCGTCGCCAATCCCGACGAAGTGGCACAGGTGCAATGGATGACGTATCACGAACTTCGCCAGCACCCTGATCTACTGGCCAGCAATATTGTTTTCCTGGATGCAATCAAACGTCGCGAAGTGTTGATCGACGGTTTGATGGTGGAATAAAAGTAGGGCCGGTTCCCACCGGCCAATCCGACAAAACGGCCGGTGGGAACCGGCCCTACGGCGATCTTACTTGCGTGACTGACCTTTTTGTGCTCGTGTCATGCCATGATATTTTTGATTGAAAATATCTGGATCGAACGGATCGCTCGTGATTTGCTTTTTTTCGCCTCGAATTAATTCTTCGGGTGACGGTGGAGTAAAACTGGCAGGCACGACGTTGGGATCAACTTTGGCGTTGTCTTGATTGTTCTGTTTTTTTTGCTTGTTTGCCGCTTCGGTAATCCGCTTGATTTCTTTTTGCCGCCACAGGTTGCCGTTTTCGGTTACATGAAACAACCAATTACGCATCAATTTGTAATGGGGCGAATCTTTTGGGAATCCTGCGGCTGCTTGTTTACCATGCGGGGTCGCCATGTAATGCAAAATTTTGCTGCGATCTGGATCTGATTTGTCGGTGAATTTAAAAACCTGATAAACGTTTTGTTGTGTCAGACGCCAGGGAATTCGTTCACCGGGCGGCATTCTCAAGACCTGGAAACTGTCGGTTGAACTTGAGTGACAACCGGCGGTGTAACAATTTTTTGCAACTTTGACCTGCAATTGTCGGAACACTTTCAATGAACCCGGTGGTAGACTCTTGGTCAATTTATCGAGCTCTTTGATCGTCGGTTTCTTGTTTTGCCCCGTGGCATTTTGAGCTGATCGAATTGTTTTTGGAACATGAACAACAGGTTTTTGATTGACTGGTTTCGATTGCCAGGCGATCGCGCCGCTGGTTCCTGACCTCAGTTTCCGCTGTCGGCTGCTGGCAATATAGGATTCGAGCTGCGCGGCAATTCGTTTTTTTGCCGGATCGGCCGCCATCAGAGCGACCACTTTTTGCGCTGACTCAAACAGTTTTTCGTTAACCGCCCAATAGACTAATTGGCGCAACGGTTCGATGCGATTGCGACGTTTCGCGTTGGAAAATTTGACAGCGAACACCTGTTCGATCGAATTCAGTAGATGGGCAGCTTGGTTTGGCGGAACGAGGAACACACTTCCACGAATCGTTTTTACCTGGAATCCCGTGGTTGTTTTCTCGATTTGCCCACGCACAACACTGCCATTGGTCAGCAGCAGAAATTTTTCAGATGGTTTTGTTTGGGCGTGCAAAATCGGCGCCCCACATAATGGCGCACCGATAACCGCCAAGATCAGGAAATATTTTTGATAGATTTTCATCCGCGGAACGTACTGATCTGTTGTCGCGGCGTCAACGGAGAAATAACACGTCCCGACAGCAAATAATTACAGATGCAAGCATTTCGTTGTCGGCAGAAATTTTTTATCAAAACCCGAAACGTGAGTGAGGGACCACATTCCGCAACACGTCAGCATGGTTTGTGACCCCTCGCTCACGCCATTTCGGGTGCCACTGGCTCCGCAAGTGATGGTTGGTTAGTGGTTGTTAAGTACTTCAATTGAGCAAAGAAACGTGAGTCAATGTGTAAATCGCTGGCTGGGGCCAGTGGCACCCTCGCGTAGACGCGTCGGTGCGATTTAATGCTTCATCAATTGAGCATTTTGGTTTCGACCATCAGTCGCCAGATGACGACAGCAAAACCCAGCGGAATCACATAATACGCGAACAAATAAAGTTTCCCTTTTTCAAGCCAGCGTACCAACAATGCTAAAGACAAAAATCCGACGCCAAACGCAACGACAAACCCGATGGCCAGCAACCAGATCGGAGTCGACGCTCCTTTGTCAACAATATCTAACACTTCCAGTATCGAAGCACCGATGATCGCTGGAATGGCCAATAGAAACGAAAACGTGGCAGCACTTTGGCGCCGCAAACCGACGAGACACCCGGCAACAATGGTCGAACCGCTTCGTGAAATGCCGGGCAAAATCGCAACGGCCTGAAACAAACCAATGATCAACGCCTGCTTCCAAGTCATTTCGCTGTAATCGATTGGCTCTTTTTTTCCACCATTTTCTGCATCGGTTTTTTTGGCGTTTTGTGTATTCTCGACTTCGGCCTCGGTCAATTTTGCCAACACCAATAACAAAAAACCGGTGACCACAAACATAAACCCGGCTAGCATCGCATCGTTAGTCAAACTGGAGAAGTTCTTTTTGATGACGATTCCAACAATCGCCGTTGGAACCGTTCCCAACGCCAACAACGGAATGAGTTGCCAGTGGGTTGTCACGAGAGCCAGGATTTCTCGTCGATAAAAAACCAAAATCGACAACAACGTGCCGGCATGTAAAACAATACTTAATTCCGTAATGTCAAAATTTGCGCCAAACAGATGAGCGCCAACCACCAAGTGACCAGACGAACTAATCGGTAAAAACTCGGCAATTCCTTGCAGGATCGCCAGTATCAAAGTTGCGATCGGGCCAAATGATTCAGCCTCGGCGAGAAAGATATGCATAAAATTGAACGTGCCTGTCGTCAGCGGGTCAAGAGGAACGAGAGTATACACACTCTGTCGCCATTACCGAAGTTTGATTACTGCATCGGAGACAATCAATACTGGTACAAATTTATGTAAAATCTGTTAAGTTCGTTGAAAGGCGCAGCAATTCGCTTCGGCGAAGGTTGCCGGGCAAGGTGCCACAAGTGTTCGCAATATGGTTCGCAACCCGAAGCGTGAACGAGGGACCAGAATGTCTGAGATTCCAGGCTATCTTGGTCCCTCGCTCACGCTTCGGGTTGCGATTTTTGACTGCCACACTTATGGCAAGCTGCCGCACCACATGGCGCTGTATTTCTGGTTAAATGATAAAAAATGATTGCAAACGAAACAGCTCGATCATCGCCAAAAACGATGTTCGAAAAAATCTGGGAACAACACATTGTTCATCGTGAATCGGACACACAGGCGCTGCTTTACATCGATTTACATCTGGTTCACGAGGTCACCAGCCCGCAAGCTTTCGAGGGGCTGCGACTGGCGGGCCGAAAAGTCCGCCGCCCCGAATTGACGGTCGCGACACCCGATCACAATGTACCGACGACCGATCGCAGTTTGCCGATTGTCGATCCTGTTTCTCGAAAACAAGTCGATACGCTGCGCGAAAATTGTCGAGAATTCGGAGTCAAACTTTATGATCTCGACAGCATCAACCAGGGCATCGTTCACGTCATCGGTCCGGAGCTAGGCTTGACCCAACCAGGCATGACGATTGTTTGTGGGGATTCGCATACTGCAACACATGGAGCCTTTGGCGCATTGGCATTTGGCATTGGTACCAGCGAGGTTGAGCATGTGCTCGCAACGCAAACCTTGCCACAGACCAAACCGAAAACTTTTGAGTTGCGTGTCGATGGCCAAACAGGGCAGGGCATCACCTCCAAAGACATCATCTTGTACTTGATCGGTCAGATTACCGCAGCAGGCGGAACCGGTTATGTCTTGGAATACACCGGCGAAGCAATCCGCAATTTGACGATGGAACAACGGATGACCGTCTGCAATATGTCGATCGAAGCAGGCGCCCGTGCCGGCATGATCGCACCGGATGAAACGACGTTTGAATATATCCGTGGCAAACAGTTTGCACCGACAAATATGGACGAGATGGTGTCGCGCTGGAAACAGCTGCCGTCTGACGAAGGTGCATCCTATGATCGCGTAGAAAAATTCGATGCCTCCGATATCGCACCTCAAATCACTTGGGGAACGAACCCCGGACAAGTTGCACCGGTCAACCAACCGATTCCGAATCCCTCAGATTTCGACGACGAAGTCACCCGCCAATCCGCCGAGGCAGCGCTGAAGTATATGGATTTGCAAGCGGGCCAAAGATTTTCTGATATCAATATCGATCGCGTGTTCGTCGGTTCGTGTACTAATAGCCGCATCGAAGATTTGCGCGAGGCTGCTTCGGTTGTCAAAGGCTATCATGTCAACGACGAAGTCGAAGCGATGGTGGTGCCGGGCAGTGGATTAGTAAAACAACAGGCCGAAAACGAAGGTCTCGACAAAATATTTACCGAGGCCGGATTCGAGTGGCGCGAAGCAGGTTGCAGCATGTGTCTCGGCATGAACCCCGATATTTTAGCACCAGGACAACGATGCGCTTCGACCAGCAATCGCAATTTCGAAGGCCGCCAAGGGCGTGGGGGACGAACACACTTGGTTTCGCCAGCCATGGCAGCGGCGGCCGCGGTTCAAGGTCATTTTGTCGATATTCGAGAGTGGGACTACAAAAACGGTCTTTGAAAAACATGAAATCATTTATGAACCACACCGGTTTGGTGGCAACACTCGATCGGTCAAACGTCGATACCGACCAGATTATTCCAAAACAGTTTTTAAAGCGGATCGAGCGAACGGGATTCGGCCAATACCTGTTCTTCGATTGGCGCTTTGACGATCAAGGTAATCCTCGAAGTGACTTCGAACTCAACGAAGATCGGTTTGCGAGCGCTTCGATATTGCTCACGCGTTGGAATTTCGGCTGTGGCTCAAGTCGCGAGCACGCAGTCTGGGCGGTCGACGATTACGGCTTTCGCGCTGTGATTGCCGAGTCGTTTGCCGATATCTTTTTTAACAACTGTTTCAAAAACGGCGTCCTGCCGATCGCGTTGCCGAAAGAAACGATCGATCAATTGTTTGCCAAAGTTAACGCAAACGCTGGATATCAACTGACAATCGATCTGGATTCGCAGAAAATCTCTGATCAAAATGGATTGGAAATCTCCTTTGATGTTGACCCCTACCGAAAACACCGATTGCTCAACGGCCTGGATGATATTGCAATGACGCTGGAACACGAATCTGCGATCGCAGAATTTGAGTCGACCCGGGGCTATCAACCGGTGAGCTAGGATTCCAATGACACAAAAAATATTTGGTAGATCGATTGCCCGCGTCGTTTGGTGTGGCCTCTGCTTGTCGATCGTCGTATTGTGCGCGGCGCCGGTCGAATCACAACAGGAAAACAAAAAAACGTCTCCACAAGTCAAAATCGAGCCCATTGTCGACAATCTGGATCTGCCGTTTTCTGTCGTTGTCCACCCGAAAAACAACGAATTGTTCGTCGCTGAAAGTGGTGCCGGAAAAATCATTCGAATTGTCAACAACATCCCGCAGGATGACATTATCGATTTCGCAACGGGAGAGGTTGTTCGCAAATCTTCGTCAGGCGACAAAAAATTTAAAATTGGACCCGTGTCGCTTAGTTTTGTTTCAGACAAAATACTGGTGGTCGGAACAGCGGGCAATCAGGATTTTGGAAAAGACAAACTTCAAATTTTCAAAATCATGCCCACTCCTGAAAAATATCAAGATGCTTCCAAAGCCGTTTCCTCCGAGTCGATTCCGGCCCGGCGCAAGGAACCTGCCGAAGGCCAATTTTTCAGTTTGGCGATGTCGGGCGATTACGTTTACGCCATTAGCCGCGGCAACGAAGAAATTGGCTGGCTGTGTCGAGGGTCAATCAAAAACGATAAATTCTCGACCGTCCGACGCTACACGGAAATCAACGAAGTCTCAAAATCGACGACTCCGTCTGCCATCACCTTTAGCCCGCGCGGCGAAATCGTTGTAGCGAGTTCCGGAAAACCGAATGACGATGCTGACTGTATCATCAGTTTTTTCAAAGTGAAAGCGAGCGAAGCTGAACATCTGCAAAATTTTACAGTTAGTAGTCTTCGCGATATCGTCAGTCTCCAGTATTCACCTTCTGGAGACCTCTACGCCCTCGACATGAGTTGGTCCGATCCGGCAAAAGGCGGCCTCTACAAAATTGTGGCCGGTACCGGCTCTCAATGCACGGCAAAAAAAATCGCCGATCTCAATGGCCCAACATCGATGGCATTTGCCAAAAACGGTGATTTGTACGTCACGGTGACTAACGGCCTCAAACCAAAAAAAGGCCAACTGTTAAAAATCACCGGCCTGCAAAAACCAAACCAGTAATTTCGATAGCAACATGGGAGAGCGAGGCTCCCGCCAAGCCGTATTGGGACAAGATCCCGCCACCCATCACCTCCAAAATGCTATCAATTCGCATCAATCTTTGAATCGATCTTGCAATTCAGAACATTTTCTCTAAAGTCTCCGCCGGTCATGGTCGCGGCGCTCGCTCCGTACACTCGATCATGATCACTTTTCCGTTCGAATTGACACCTCCCTTGCAAGTGATTTGCCATGATGAAGTCAAGAAAAATCAGCCTTTCTCATAAAACGCCACTGTCCCGTCGTATTTTTTCGGCGCTGATTGTGGTGACGCTGACGCTCGCTGCAACGGGTTGTCAATGCTCCAAATGCCGCAGCAACAACTGGTTTAATCCACTGTCCGGATTTGGTTCCCAGCGAATTGCACCGCCGGCAACCTACAGTTACCAACCGCCCAACGGACAAAACAATCCGTATTACAACCCGAATTCGACGGCAACGTTGCCCAACGGCTTGCCCGCCAACACCAACCCCAATGCCAACCCAAACTGGCAACCGACCAACAAATCATCGGCAACGTCAACGGCGACTAACCCGTATGCCTATTCGCCGCCAGCAGGATATCCGACTAACATTGCGACATTGGCCAACAACACAACAAATGTTCGTTCGACCGATTTCCGAACCACAACAGTCGACGAGCGAAATGACCCGACGCGAATGCCCGTCACGGATGCCACGGTACAACCGAGACGATTTCACCCCAGCCAACTCGCTCAAAATCAACCAATCTACATTCAAGGCCAATATCAATATCAAGCACAACCGCGTTTGTATTCAGTCCCCAATGGAGTTCTCGCTAACGCGTCGACAGCGGTGAATCCCAGTTATCAACCGAACTACGCCAACACTGGCTATTACTACAACAATGGCCAGGCCAACGGCTGGCAACCCACCGGTCAAATCAACCGTTAGGCGGCATCATGTTTCGGTTGCCCACTTTGCCTGTAACTCGTCGCAACACAAGATTGAGTTGGCGAGCGGTTGCCAAAAAAATCGTTCGTCAGCAATCTTCGCTACATGATCTATCCGATGAACAATTGCGAAAACAAAGTTTGTCGCTGAAGTATCGGGCACAATCGGGTGAATCGCTCGAGTCATTGTTAATTCCGGCATTTGCATTGGTTCGCGAAGCGGCTCGCCGAAGCGTCGGGATGGAACATTACGAAGTCCAAATTTTGGGTGGAATCGCAATTCATTATGGCTCGGTCGCAGTCATGCAAACTGGCGAAGGCAAGACTTTGACGGCAACGTTGCCGATGTATCTCGCAGCGTTGACAGGGCAGGGGGCACATCTGGCAACTGCCAACGATTATCTGGCCGCTCGCGATGCCGAGCTGATGAAACCGATCTATCAAATGCTGGGCACGACTGTCGGTGTCGTCACCAGCGAAACACCGCAGTGTGATCGCGGTCAAGCGTATTTGAGCGACATTACGTATTCGACTGCCAAAGAAATCGGTTTTGATTTTCTGCGTGACCGACTGTTACTGCGCCATCAAGAACTCGAACACGGCGGAGGAAGTTTTTCACAACAAGCCGAACAACAGGTCCAGCGCGAATTGAATTTTATTCTCGTTGACGAAGCGGACAGCATTCTGATTGACGAAGCGCGAACGCCGCTGATCGTCAGCGCCGCCCCCGACGCGATTGCCGTTGCCCGAGCGGCACTCTACCGCTGGTCGGCAGAAATCGCTTCGGAATTTATCATCCACGAAGATTTTGAATTGGACACGGCCGCCAATCAAGTTGAATTAACAACTCGAGGCCGACAAAAAGTTCGAAAACTGGCGCATCCCGATTCGATCTCGGAAATGCCATTGCTCGATATTTACGAGTTCGTTGAACAAGCAATCCTGGTATCCCATCTGTACTTTATCGATCGGCACTACGTCATTCGAGACAACGAAGTTGTGATCGTCGACGAGTTTACCGGCCGGTTGGCCGAAGGTCGCAAATGGCGCGCAGGTTTGCATCAGGCAATCGAAGCACGCGAACAGTTGGAAGTTAGTTTTGAAACGGGCGAAGCCGCCCGGATCACAATCCAGGATCTGTTTTTGCGGTACGACCGAATCGCCGGCATGACAGGAACGATTGCCTCATCAGCTCGTGAGTTGCAAAAGATCTATCAAGTTCGCACGGTTCATGTTCCCACCAACCGACCGCCAAACCGCAAACAATGGCCGGACCTGGTATTTGGGACCGAAGCCGCCAAATGGCAAGCGGTTGTCGATGAAGTCATCCAGGTCCATCAGTCTGGTCGACCGGTTTTGATCGGCACCCGCTCGATCGACAAATCGGAAATCATTTCGCGACTGCTTCGCGAAAAAAATATTCAACACGATGTGCTCAATGCAAGCCAGGTGGCGCGTGAAGCGGAAATTGTGGCCGCAGCAGGTCAAGCCGGTAAAGTAACAGTCGCAACCAACATGGCAGGCCGTGGAACCGACATTCAACTGGACGCCGGAGCATTGAGTGCCGGTGGTTTACACGTGATCTGCACCGAGCTTCACGAATCGGCGCGGATTGACCGCCAATTGATCGGCCGCAGTGGCCGACAGGGAGATCCCGGTACTTACCGACAATTCATGTCGCTGGAAGATGATATTTTGGAAACGGGTTTCGGCGAAGGATTTGCCGAACGCATTCGTCGGCATGCAGGGCAAAACCACCGACAACTTAAACGCTTTGCCGCATTACTACGTCGCGCTCAAGCACGCATTGAACGCAAACATTTCCACGGCCGCAAAACGCTGTTGTATTTCGAAAAAAAGCGACAAGAAGTTCAGCGCGAAATGGGACAAGATCCCTATCTCGACACACCGTCGTCGTAATCCAATCAATGAATGTGAGCGGCAAGGCGCTAGCCGCCGGTACGAAGCGCTAACAAACCGGCGGCTAGCCCCTTGCCGCTCACAGGATATCTGCATACATCCTGTCTATCCTGTAAATCCTGTCCAAACCCCACAACAACAAACTAAGCAGAAGCGATTTGTTGTCGCGATTCAGAAGCAACTCGGATTTGTTGATCAACAACTTCATCTTCGCCGACTTTTTGTCCCACCAGTTTTTTCCATTTGTTGCACATCAACATGATATAAGCAGACGGTCCGAAGTAGAGTGCAATAATCGTTGCACCACTGACACCGCCCGCAATCGTGATGGCCAGAGGTGGCCAAAATCCTCCGCCACTCAAAATCAATGGTAAAAACCCAACCATCGTCGTTAACGAAGTTGACAATATATGTCGCGTTGCGCGATTGACGACCACTCGAATCGCTTCACGATCTCCTGTTCGAGCCACTTCGTCTTCGCGAATCGCCGCTAATACAACGATGGTGTCGTTGATCGCGACACCAATCAAACCCATGGTTCCAACAATCGCCATGAATCCGAATGGAAAACCGTACAACCAAAGAGCTCCCATTCCCAAACCCACTGACAGTGCAGCGACCACGCCGACAATGGTTGCCATGCGAAACGAACCAAATGACAGAACCAATGTCGCCACCATCAGTACCATCAAAATACTGACCGACGACATTAAATTGCCGATCGCCTCATCGCGTTTGGCACTTTCGCCACCAAACAAAATTTTGTAACCCGGCGGCAGTTGGATATTCGCTTCGGCCAATCGTTTTTTAAACGGCACCAGGACTTCCGAAGGCAAAACTCCGGCGGGGATGAAAGCTTGGATTTCGCTCATTCGCCGGCCGCTCAAATGCGTAATCGTCGCCGTTTCAGGAACCATTTTTGGTTCTGCAATCGCATCCAGTGGAACTCCTGGATAATTGTCCTGTGGTTTTTGATTGGCGTTCATCCCAGCGGGCGGCAGAATACTCAGCGACATCAACTGGTCGAGTCGAGATCGCTCCTGTTTTGCAAGCCGAACTCGGATTTGCAATTCTTCGGTGACTTCGATAATGCTTCCGCCGAGGACTCCCTCAGTCGCGGCATTCAATTGTCCGCCAATCTGCCTCGAATCGAGACCCGTCAATTGGCTTTCTTCTTCATCGACATCGATTTTGATCGTCGGCGAAGCTTCGTTGAGATCACAACGCGTATGTTCCACTCCGGGCGTATTGACCAAAACCTTGCGGACTTCGGCGCTCAAGCGACGTAGTTCATTCAAATCGGGTCCAAACAATCGAACCTCGACAGGTGCATCAAACGGAGGACCTTGTTCCAATTGTCGAACGATGGTACGAGCCGCAGGAAATTTCTTGTCGACAATTTTTTGCAAGTCGTGAATCAGTGTTGGCAGATTTTCTGCACTGTCCAACCCGATGACTGCCTGAGCATATTGAGCACTGTTCTCACGGCGGGGAATAACGTTGTAGTAAAACGTCGGTGCGCTTTCGCCCAAAAACCAATCGACTGACTGCACGCGTTGGTGTTTCATCAATTCCGAACGAATCGCTGCGGTCACGTCCAACGTTTCATCAATCGAAGCGGATGCGGACAATTCGAGTTCGATTTGAATTTGATCACGATCTGCCGGAGGGAAAAACTGTTCGGGTAAATGTCGTGCCTGGATAAAACCGAACACCGGCAGAGCCGCACCGACCAACAATCCGATCCACGGACGAGCAAACACGATTTCCAATGATTTGTTGTAGACCTTTTTCAGTGGTCTGGATGAAATCCCGGACAACCACCACGCCGCTCGAGGTGCTTCGCCATTGTCGTTTTGATTTTCATTATTTCTACCGGCGAGCAAACGCGTCGGCTGGTTGTTTTTGAATGGGCTAAAAATGGCGGTCAACGCGGGAATGATCGTCATGGCCAACACGAATGAGCTGATGATGGCCATGATCACACTGATCGCAATCGACCCGACAAACTCACCGGCTGGGCCGGGCATCAATGCGATAGGGCCAAACGCCAAACAGGTGGTCAAAGTCGATCCCAACAGCGGGACAAACAAATGGCTGACACAGCTGCGAATCGCTTCGCCAGGTGATTTCCCAATGCGCATTTTGTAGGTCACTTCATCGACCATCACGATCGCATTATCGATCAGCAACCCGAGTGCAATGATCAATCCGGTCACCGACATTTGATGGATTGGAATGTCCATCATTTTCATCCCGGTCAGGACCATACAGGCGGCCAAAGGCAGCGCCGAAACAACGATCAAAGCATTGCGCCAGCCCATCATCAAAAAAATAACGGCGGTGATTGCGATGCCACCGAGCAACAAATTGTTAATCAACTGGCTCAGCCGACCGGAAACATATCGGTTTTGTTCGTAGACCGATTTCAGGACCAGGCCATCGGGCAATTGAGCACGAATATCTTTAATTCGTTGATCGACGTCGCGCGCCCAAACGTCGATTCGTGACGTGTCGCGATTGAAAATCCCAAGTGCAATGGCAGGTTTTCCATCGACAATTGCCAAACTGCTCGGCGGATCTCCAATATGTTTTTTGATCGTTGCAATGTCAGCGAGTTGGACAACCTGGGCATCTTGTCCCGTTTGAATCGGGGACTTGGCGATTTCGTCGAGTGTGTCTTGCTGAGTTCCCATTTCCAGCAACAAATTGGTTTGACTGGAACGAATTAACCCCGCCGCATCTTGTCCAAATCGAACTTCGATTTGTTGGGCAACTTGATTCGGCGTCAGGCCCAACGAGATGACTTTGTCGTAGTCCAGTTCGACGATCACTTCTTCGGCTGGGTCGCCAAACAGTTTTACTTTTTCGGTTCCCGCAACCAGTTTTAAGCTCTCTTTGATCTCCTCGGCGTGACGCCGCAACAATGCATAATTGACTGGTCCAGGACGTTCCCATTTGATCGCAATGATCATGGCGAACGCTTTAAAGTCCAATTCGATAAACTCTGGTTCGGTCGCGCCCGGTGGCAACCGATCGGGCGATGCAACAGCGGCTCCGGGATTCGGTGCGACATTGCTGACCTTGTCACGAATGCGCGACCAAACTTCTTCGGCTTCATAAACATCATCGCGCAACTCGACCGAAATCAGCGAAGCGCCTTGGCGACTGACGCTGCGAACCTCTTTGATCTCTTCGATTTCGTAGATTTCATCTTCGATTAACTCGGTCACTAACGACTCGACGGTCTCCGCATCTTTGCCAGGATACAATGTCGAGATATTGGCGGCTCGTGGCGTGAGCATCGGGTCTTCCATCCGCGGCATCACCAGAAACGATGAAAGTCCACCGACGATGATCAAACTCAGGCCGAGTACAAGCAACCTTCGATTTCGATAAAACAGATCGGACATGGCTATTGGGTATCCATCTTTTTTGAAGGTTAACGTTAGCGACCCGTTGGGACTGCGATTTCAGTTTCACTTGGTTCGACAAGTTGCCCGGTCGTAACGCGATGGGCACCTTTGGCAACAATTCGATCACCAGCTTGCAATGTTCCGCGAACCAACACGAAATCGCCATCGGTTGAAACCACGTCGACTTCACGTTTGCCAACCACCCAATTGCTGCCTTGTTGCTCGACGACGTAAACGGTCCACAACCCTCGGGCGGCAGGAGTCATAGATTCGGTCGGTATCCAGATCCCATCGATGGATTCTGATGTTCGCGAGGTAAACCGGACAATTTGCCCCGGTGCGACTTGAGACCAATCCGCTTGGATCGCCAAAACGATTTGCCGAGTTCGTGTCGCACGATCGATCTCGGGCAATGCATACTTGAAAGTACCCTTATAATTTTTGCCGGCAATCAGCAATGAATGCTCACCGGATTTTTCCATGTCGGCGAAAACGGCCGGTGGAATGCCAACCCAAGCTTCGAGCTTGTCACTTTCAACGAGACGCAATACAAGAACGCCCGCATTGATAATCGACCCTTCGTCTAAATATTGTTGTGCGATTCTGCCATTGAATTTGGCGCGGATCTTGCTTTTCTCAATGCGAATGCCGATGTCTTCGAGGTTCGCCTGGACCTGCTCAACGGCAGCTTTTTGCGCCGCCTTTTGTTCTTCGCGCGTTCCCGCGTTGAGTTCATCGAGTTGTTTTTGAGCACTGTCGAGATTCGCCTTGAGCGTGTTTCGATTTGCCAACGTTCGATCCCATTCTTCGGCCGAAATGGCGCCGGAGTCACGTAGCGGTTGTCGTCGCTGGACGTCCTTTTGAGCCTGGGCATACTGGGCTTGGAGACTATCCACGCGGGCTTTGGCGGCATCGATCGTTTGTTTCCGAGGTCCGTTTTTTAGCTCGTTCCATCGCTGCGTTTCAATTTCAAGTAACGCTTTGAGTTGTTTTTGCCGCGCTACCAAAACCCGGTCGTCGAGTTCCGCCAGCAGATCGTTTTCCTTGACGTACTGGCCTTCCTTGACGTGTACTTTTTTCAACGTCCCCATATTTTCAAATGAAATATCGGTCGCCCGTTCTGTTTTGACGACGCCAGTAAAACGCCGAACCCGTTCGAGTGACGAAACTTTTTCGACCGTGAAAGTGGCAACCGGCATGACTTTGACGTCAATCGTCGTTTGCGCATTCACCTGGTTGCCGCGGAGCGTCGTGATGGCGGCAACCAATCCCAGGACACCGATGATGCCTATTGCAATCAACGTCGGGCGGACCCATTTTTGTTTTTTTCCAGTTGCGGAGTCAGACATTTTTGAACACCTCGTTGTTGATTTGTTCAATCACTTCGTTTTCATCAAATTCGGTTGACAGCGGCAACCAACCTAAACCGTCCAGTAACATCGCTGTGTGTGTCGTCATCGTTTCAACCGGTCGGTGCAGACCGATCTGGTCCAGGTTTTCACTTGAGGCAATGATGCTTTGAGCGCCGTAGTGCAATGACCACAACCCAAACACAACTTCCTCGGCAGTCATCGAGTTAGTCAGCTCTAAATCGCCGTTGGCAATCGCGTCTCGAACGATACCTCCCACGACTTGCATGCAGGCCGCTTCGCACATTTGCATCACCGACTGTCGTTTTTCAGAAGTCTTTTCGAGGATCGACGGAATCCGCAGCATACGCTCGAATTCAAAATGACTGGTATGCTCTTGAAAGAACCGCAGGTCGGCTTCGCCGATGGCCAACATGCGAAATCGTGAACGGCCGCGAAATTGTGCGGCGGCTTGAAACAGAGATCTGCGTTTTTCGGCCGTTTCAATTGCCAACGCAATAATGATTTCTTCTTTACATGAAAAATGGTTGTAGATCGTACCTTTGGAAATTTCCAGTTGCTCAGCGATCCGGTCCATGTTTAGCCCGTGGTAGCCGTCGTCGACAATCATCGAACGGGCGATCGACAGAATTCTGTCCCCACGCTGCTGAATTTCGAGTTTCTTGGGTGTAAGATCTACCATTTTATTTTCTGACTATCCGTCAATTTTATTTCACTGCAACAAGAAAAGCTAAAACAAAGGTGAAAAACGTTCAAAAAAAGCTGAAAAATCTCAATTCTGGGCCAAAACCGTTGGTTTTCAGGATGACGCAACGTCAAAAATGGCATTACGGCTAATTATTTGGGAAACCGTAAGTTCGTGTGGAAAACTTGAGCGTTGTGCGGATGGTAATGGCTTGCGCTGAAAAAATGCCTCACGCAGAGGCGCGGAGACGCAGAGTTTTTGGGCAAGACCGACGAGCCAAATGAAAAAAGGAAACAGAAATTTATCGTTTGTGTTTGATCAAATCTGATTTCAATTCTCTGCGTCTCTGCGTGAGACATCAAGTTCCAGGAAGGCGAGGCTCCCGCCGAGCCAAAACATGCTTGTAGCTCAACAAGAACCCCCAAATCAACACGCCCGCGGCTCGGCAGGAGCCTCGCCCTCCCGAAACGCCCTCCCGAAACACCCCTTCGAGAAATCCCTCCCGAAACGCCCTTTCGAGATCCCCCTAAAGTTCGATGACCGCTTTCAACACATTATTCTTGGGATCGAGAAAGGAATCGAAGTCATTGCCAACACTTTGAAACGAAGTTCGATGTGTAATCCAGGGGTCCGTGTTAATCGTCCCCGCTTCGATCAATTGAATGATTGCTTCAAAATCCTCGGGCAATGCGTTTCGCGAAGCTTTAATCGTGATTTCAGGACGATGCATGACGGGATGTGGAAACGTTAACTCATCTGAAGTAATCCCGACATAAACCAGCGTGCCTGTGTGCGCCACAAACTGAAACGCTTGAGACATTGATCGATTGTTACCGGTAGCATCGACCACCAGTTGATACCGATCTCCTGCCGTTATTGATTTCGCCTCGTCCAACTCGCTGCCATCACCACGAAATTGGATCAAGTTTTCGATTCCATAATTTTGGTTACAAAATTCCAATCGAGTTGGATTCATATCCATCACACTGATGTTGGCTCCCGTTAGCCGCACAAATTCCAACGTTGCCAAACCAATCGGTCCGCCGCCAATAATCAAGACATGTTCGTTCTCTTGCGGTGCTCCGCGCTGACAAGCGTGATAGCCGATCGCCAGTGTTTCAACGAGCGACAATTGATCGAAATTCAACGAAGTAGAAACATGGAGCTTGTCGGCGCGGATTTTGAATCGCTCGCACAAGCCTCCATCAGTCATCACACCGATCACTTGCAAATTTTCGCAACAGTTTCCATTTCCACGTCGGCAAGCATAGCAATCGCCACAATTCATGTAGGGCTCGACGCTGCAACGATCGCCCGCGGCCACGTTGTCGACAGCGCTGCCAACCTCCAGCACTTCGACACCCAATTCATGGCCGGGAATTCGAGGAAAATCAAAAAACGGAAATTTGCCGAGGTAGCAACTGAAATCCGTGCCACAGATTCCCATGCAATGAGTTTTTACAAGCGCCTCGTGTGGCTGGAGCGTCGTAGGTTCAGCAACGTCGACATGTTTGATCGAGCGGGGTGCGTCAAATTGGATTGCGCGCATGGGATTGATCCGAGTTGTAATTGCTTAAAGATTCAAGGAATAAAAATTGCTCGCCGTTTCACCAAACAGCTGGCGAGCTTCATCGTCGCTGAGCGAGCCGACGCACTGCTGGACCGAGTCAAACGCCTGTTGATACGATCCTGCCAACAAACATACGGGCCAGTCCGTACCGAACATCAGCCGTGATGGTCCGAAACATTCCAGGACAGTTTCCACGTACGGTTTCAGGTCTTCGATTTTCCAGTTTTGCCAATCCGCTTCGGTAATCATCCCAGAGATCTTACAAAACAGATTTTCCCGTTTGGCCGCTTCATGCATCTCCATTTGCCACTGCCGGATTTCACCCGATTTGATCTGCGGCTTTGACAGATGATCGATGACAAGTTTCAAATTGGGAACGTGATCTGCGACAGCAGCAGCATTTTTGAGGTGTTTGGAATAAAACAGCAGGTCATACGGAACAGCGTGTTTTTCCAGAACGCGAAGTCCGTCGAGAACTGCCGGACGAATAATAAAATCGTCATCCGGCTCATCTTGAACAACATGCCGAACACCGACAAATTTTGGATGCTCCCGATGCGCCAACAATTGTTGTTCGCATCGATCGGTTTGCAAATCGACCCAGCCAACAACGCCCGCAACAAAATCGTTTTCGTCGGCCAACTGCAAAAACCATTCGGTTTCTGCCACATCGTGTTGTGTCTGCACCAACACCGTTTTTTGGACCCCGGTCTGCTCCAACAGCGGCTTCAAATCCTGAGGCAAAAACGAATGGCAAATGTTTTCAAACCCTTCGGTCTCTTGCCAAGAGTGATCGAACTGGGACATCGTTCGATCCCAGAAATGATGATGTGAATCTACGACAACACTCACGACGTTGCCTCGGTGGGTTGAGGGTCGTTGTTTTCCGGTCGTCCTTCGACGTAAAACCAGTTGTGAATCGGCTTGAGAATTTCGAGCACTTCGGCCAGCAACGATTCGTCGATCGGATCCTCGGCCCAGTCACACCATTGAGAAACACGGTCGGGGTTCGCCGAGCCGGTGATACAAGTGGACATGTCTTTATTGGCAATCGAATACTGGAGTGCGAGCTTGGCGATGTCAGATCCCGCTTGAGCACAATGTTCGGCGGCTTGTCGACAAACGGCGCGAACCTCGTTTGTCGCTTTATGCCATTCGGGCAGTGGTGCATTGGTCAGCAACCGAGCGCTAAACGGCGCCGCATTCATGATGCCAATCTCCCGGGCGTTAAGTTCGTCGACAATGTCTGCCAACATCGTGTTCTGCAACGTGTAATGGTTGTACGACAAAATAACATCCAAATCGATCTGTGATGAAATCGTGGTAAAGATGTTCATTGGGTAACCGGAAATGCCGATAAAACGCACTTTGCCCTGTTGTTGAATTCGACGCAACTCGGGAATGGTCTCGTTAACAATTTGGTCGAGTTCGACAAACTCGATGTCGTGGCACAAGATGATATCGATATGTTCGATTTTCATTCTTTCGAGACTGATATCGATACTTTCGCGAACGCGTCGAGCGGAAAAATCAAAATGCGCCGGAGCGTAACGCCCCAGTTTCGTTGACAACAGATAGCTGTCACGAGGAATGTCCTGCAAAGCGAAACTGAGCAACGATTCTGAAAGCCCCCGTCCGTAATACGGCGAAGTGTCGATTAGATTCATTCCGCGATCAAGTGCAACGCGACAACTTTGCAGCGCCTCATTCAGGTCGATGTTCCTGAATTCAGCGCCCATGGACGACGCGCCGAATCCCAGAACAGTGGTTTCTAAACCTGTTTTTCCTAGTGCTCGTTTTTCCATCTAATTTACGACTCCCAACGATTTAAAATTGGACATCGCCGCCTGTGCAGCAGCCAGCTGATCGGGCAATGGGAAAGCTTCGACAGCCAAATAGCCGTCATAACTGAGCTCGTTCAACGTTTCGATGACTGTTGCACCATCAGTATGACCGCAACCCATCGCCCATCGATTTGAATCGACAAAGTGGATGTGTCCGATCTGATGTTGATTTGCCCGGAGCGCCGACGATAGACAAACTTCTTCGATATTCATGTGGAACAGATCGGCCAACAGCAAAGCGTGCTTGGCTCCGGCAACGTCGAGTGCCGAGGCGGCATCGACCAAAGTATTTGCCAAATCAGTTTCGTATCGATTGAGCGGTTCGTACAGCAACGGTTGATCCCATTTTTGTGCGTAATCACCGAGCTCGGCGAGTGCATCGCACAAAATCCGCATCACTTCATCTTTGCTTCGCTCACCAGCACGACCTTGCATCGAACCGACGATGGCGGCGGCTCCCAAATCACCTGCCGTTTCAATAATGTCACGAATGTACTGTTTTCCTTTTTCCCGAATCGCCGCATCCGGATCGGTCAACGTGAGCCCCTGTGAGACGGCGCCGCCTCCCGTCCCAATCGTCGAAATTGCAATCTCGTGATCTTGGCAAAGCTGGCTAATTTTATCCGGCTCAATCAAATCCATCCGAGGTGGAAACAATTCAAATGCATCGTAGCCAAGCTCGGCGGCAATCTTGACCCCGTCCGCCAAGTCAGGTCCGAGAACAAATGGCATCTTGGGACTCGATGGTAATAGACTGATTGTTAAGCTGGTCTTCATTTTTAAAATGTTCTGCCAAGTTGCTAAAACCCTGTTGTAACCAAGTCAAGTTGTTACGATAAGAGCCCGGACCTTTTGAAATCAGTAGGAAATTGCGGTGGCCGATAAAACGTTTTCACAAGATGTCGAATTTTTACAGCAGCACGTTGACACGATTGTGTTGGGTGAACCAGGCGGGCCTCAAATCGCTGTCGTTCCGCAGTATCAAGGTCGTACGATGACCTCAACCGCTGGAGGTCCACGCGATACCAGCTACGCTTGGATCAATTACGAGTTGATTGAATCGGGCAAAAAAGTACCACAAATCAACCTGTACGGGGGCGAAGATCGTTTTTGGTTGAGTCCCGAGGGTGGTCAATTTTCAGTTTTTTTTGATCCCGGTGCTCCAATGGATTTTGCGGTTTGGCGAGTTCCCGACATTCTCGATACGCAACCGTTCGAATTGACTAACAAAACGGAACATTCCGCAAGTTTTCAACGACAGGCGTCTGTCGCAAACCACAGCAATTACGAATTTCAAATCCAGTTTGATCGAACCGTCGATTTGTTGAATACACAAGATTGTGAAAAACATTTGGATGCGTCCCTCGATGGCCTGTCGGTTGTCGGACACGAAAGTCAAAACACACTGACCAATACCGGAGATGAAACGTGGAATGAAAAAACGGGTCTGCTAGGAATTTGGATGCTGTGCATGAACAAACCGTCGCCCAAAGCGACCGTCATCGTTCCGTTTCGAGCGGGAGACGCTGCGGAATTGGGGCCCATCGTTAACGCTGATTATTTTGGGAAACTCGACGAATCTCGTTTGAAAATTGATCAGGATCGTTCGCTGATCTATTTTCTCGGCGATGGGCAATTGAGAAGTAAACTGGGTCTCACTTTTTCGCGTGTGCGATCGTTCCTGGGAAGTTGGGACCCTGCACTGGAAACATTGACCGTTTGTCAATTTAATTTGCCCGAATCCGTCGAGCACGGATACACCAACAATTTATGGGAAATTCAAGACGCTCCCTACGACGGCGATGTGATCAATAGTTACAACGATGGCCCCAACGAGTCGGGCGGGATGCTAGGTCCATTTTTTGAATTGGAAACGATCTCACCGGCTTTGAAACTCGCGCCCCAAGAAAACTATTGCCACATTCATCGTACAATTCGCATGCAGGGAAATCGCAACAAAATCAACGACGTTGCCAACAAAGTTTTTGGCGTCGGACTGGATGTGATTGAACAGCAGTTCGGCTAACGACCGCTTTTTTTGTTTTTGTTTTTCTTTTTCTTGCGGTCGATAATTTTTTGTCCGACGGCTGCGACCGCGTCCGGCCGCGCGTTTTTAAATTGGTCGATGGCTTTTTTCAGCATCGTATGAGTTTGTCGTTGATCGGCGCTGAGCGAATCTAATTTCAAAGGAGTTTTCTCCATCACGTCATTTTTGACATCATAGAATTTTCCGGTGGCATAAAGTTTGTATCGTTGATTGCGCACCCATTGCTTGCCCCGGACACCGCCGTTTCTGGAATACCAAACATAAATCCATTTGCGGGGTTTGCCGGTTTTCCCCTGAAGTTGTGGCAGAAAACTTTGGCCATCGATCTTGAGCGATGCCGGAATTTCAGTTTTCGTTGCCTGGCAAATCGTTGGCAGAAAATCGCTGAAATCAACCAACGTATCAGTGACCGTTCCAGCTTTGATTGTTTTCGACCAGCTGGCAATCATCGGAACGCGTGTCCCGCCATCGGTCATTTTACCTTTGTGACCAGGCACTTTTCGACCGTCCATTTCGGAGACGACCGGTTTGTCAGTACCATTGTCCCCTGTAAAGATAATTAACGTATTGTCGCGCAAACCGAGTTGGTCAATTTTTTTGACAATCCTCCCGACCAGTTTGTCGGCGTACAACATCATGTCTCCAAAATACTTGGCGTTTCCTTTATAGGTCTTTGAACCTTTGTTTTTAGGATCCCAATCTTTCGAATCGGGCGTCGGACAAAACGGACAGTGTGTCAGAATCATCGGATAGTAAACCAGGAACGGTTTCTGTTTGTTTTTCTCGATGAAATCACAAGCGTAATTGCAGACGACATCGGGTCCATATTCACCGCGAGTAAAGTCAACTTGTTTTCCGTTGATTTCCAAACCCGGGTTGGGGTACCGTTCCGGTCGGCGATTCATTTGCCACAAACAATACTCGTCAAAACCAAACTTGCGAGGATCTCCCCGGAGTTGCCATTTGCCAACCACGCAAGTTTTGTAACCCGATTTTTTCATCAGCTGGGCAAACGTCGTTTGTGATTTTGGCAAAACACCAAACACTTCGTAATTTCGCACGTTATAAATGCCGGTCATGATTTTGACGCGCGACGGAGTGCAAAGGGGTTGCGAATAGCAATGTCGAAATCGCATTCCAGTTTTTGCTAACTGGTCGAGATTCGGAGTTCGATAACTTGTCCCGCCATTGCAACCGAGACACTCGTAACCCATATCGTCGGCCATAATCAAAACAATGTTAGGCCGGTCATTGCCGTAAATTCCAGAAGCGTTCAAAGACAACAAACAAAAAACACTCAACGAAACGACAAATCGCATTTCGAATCTCCGGTGTGCTGTGCAATGGTTGGGCGTAGAAATCTATATTAGTAGAGAAACATCACGCGGTCGACTGGCTGCACAGTTCACCAGGATAGTTGGTAAATATGCCGTGAATGCCCATGCTGCGCAGCCTGGAAACATCTGCCAGGTTATCGACGGTCCAGATATAAACACGTTTTTCCCGACGTCGCAACTCGTCCCAAAACCGATCTGACAAAACCTGCATATCATTGTGGACTTCGGGAATCATAAAGTATTCCGATTCGCTGGAAATCAAGCCTGACATTCGCAATTTTGTACCGAGCAACAGCCAACGAACTTCTTTGGCCGCTGCCGCTGTATCGAACGATCGATATTTTTTGCGAACGTAGCGAATTGTCTTTTGAGATTCGCTCATAATGACGCAGCGCTGCCGCGCGTTAGCCTGCTCGACCGTTTGAATGACTTGATCGATGAAACCTCGATCGTGCCAACGGATATCCAATAAGACCCGATTGGCAAATTGGTCCAACAACGTGCTCAGCTCAATAATTTTGGCATCGGGATGATTGCGAAACGCCGGTTCACCGTTGCCATTTTTAAGCCCGTAGCTCGCATCGAGCTCTTGTAAATCACGCAAGTCGTGTTGACGAATGGAGCCTGTTCCGTTGGTCGTTCGTTCCAATGTAGAATCGTGAAACACGATCACTTTGCCGTCACGCGTCGGTTGTAAATCGACATCGAGAATGACATCGGGGAACGTTTCCACAGCGTGCTTGAAAGCCGCCATTGTGTTTTCTGGGCGTTCTCCTGCAC
Source organism: Pirellulaceae bacterium (assembly GCA_028280445.1). Lineage (GTDB taxonomy): Bacteria > Planctomycetota > Planctomycetia > Pirellulales > Pirellulaceae > JANQLU01. The sequence continues at coordinate 79,960 of JANQLU010000013.1, forward strand.
CACCTCGATAGGCAATCAGCTCGAATTTATTTTTGGCAAACACAAATTTGTCCTTCAACAATCCGGCTTCAAACAGTTCGGCAGTCAACCGATCTCATCAACCACTATACAGTTGCCCGCCTGGCAATACGAACAAAATATCGTAGTTAATTTTCTGATTTGTTGAGCGACGCTTCAACTTGCTCGGCAAGTTTGACGCTAGATGTGGCCAACGTCACCGTCGTGATATTTTCGTTCAGGAGTGCGAGGCTTTGCCGAGTCGTTGTTAACGGCAAGGCACTAACGATGTCTAGCAGCACGGGGTCGGGAGTCTTTTCATGAACCAGTCGATGATAGCCAGCGGATCAAGCCGTTAAGGTGATTGGAAAGAGATGATGCGGCTGCTTGAAAAGACTCCCGACCCCTTCAACTCCCCGATTTGTTGAGCGACGCTTCAACTTGCTCGGCAAAACTCCACCCGAAATGTGGCCAACAACACTGTCGCGATTCTGTGTTTGTTCCGATTTGACAGTGCAGGAATCAAAGCGGCGAAAGTCGCGATGTGAGAATGTAAATACGTGAAAATATGGTTGGATTCTTTCTCTCTAAAAATTTTTTAATTAGGTTTTTTTCTGTGTCAGATCCGAATGTTGCCTTCGTATCTCCTTTTGAATTTCATCAACAAGGAGAATTTTCAATGTTCATAATTCGACCGTTGTTTGCCTGCGCAGCCTTAATAATTGGGACTGGATTTACGACCTTGGCAAATGCCGATTTCATTACCAATGGCGATTTCAGCATTTCGGTTCCTAGAAATAGCGTAGGCGGTGGATGGGAATCCTCAACGATCGACGCCGCCGGCGGTTGGTTTTCGACGGGTGGCAATCCTGATGGGCATTTTGTTTTGAACTCGGGAGCCGCTCCGCTGCCCGAACCAACCATCAAGCAAACCGTTAGCGGATTGACGGCTGGTCAGACATACTTGTTGTCTTGGGATTACAAAGTTCACTTTCTTGCTTCTGGCTCCGTTCCTGATTCCTTTGGAGTTTTCGTAGATGATCCAACATTGGCAGCGAACCACATTTTTGTAGGCGGCGACGTCAGCGGAAACTGGATTTCAGAAAGTGAACTTTTTACTGCAACCTCGACCTCTCACACTTTCTTTTTTATTGGCGAGTTGAGCGATCCAGCGAAAGGATCGAGTTCCAACAGCGATGTGTCGTACCGACTCGACAACGTCAGCCTCGTCTCAGCGATTCCCGAACCGGGAGCCGGATTATTGTTGGGCTTGATAGGGGTTGTCGTATGCGTGCAAAGACGGAAGATTGTGAGCGGCAAGGCGCTAGCCGCCGGTACGAGTCACTAGCGAACCGGCGGTTAGCGCCTTGCCGCTCACGATGGCCTCGCCCACCCGCATTTGCGATCACAAAAAAAAGAGCCCCGAAAATGGGGCTCTTTAGAGGCGTCGAGCGGAGTCGAACCGCTGTAGACGGATTTGCAATCCGCTGCCTAGCCACTCGGCCACGACGCCAATGGCTGAAATTATCATGTGCTGGTCAATGACCAGTGTTATCGACGTTATCGTTATTAAATGTACGGGTCAAGTAGATCAACCAAAAGAGGTAATCTACGTATTTGTTCACCAAATCGTAAAAACCAAGACAACCGTCACAATTATAGGTTCGGCAGCATCACCTTTCGACTTTAGTTTGACAGCTTACCCAAACACATAAGCTATCTTTCTGTAGCGACACGCCGCAAATATGCCTAATGGCTCTTTGCCGGCATAGGGTAGTGAATTCCACGAAAGATGCATGATGAACGATCAAACTTCCAACCTCATCGAAAAAGCGAATCGCGAGATCACCCAGCAAAACTGCCGGATTAGCGAAAAAATTGACGACATCATGCAGACGGTCATGGGTGATGAAAAAATTCAAAATCGCTCGGATTGGGAGCAAATCCAAAAAACACTGACGTTGATCATTGAGTCGATGGAAAGTGCCGAGCTCGCATCCGAACTCACGCCGTCGCACCGCGTTCGTCGCAGCCAAGTAGCCGATCGATCAACCTTGGATTTTGCCGAATAACGGTCACGCCATCGCGGGCCGCCTGCCGGCTACGAATTCTGACACAACCGACCTTGCCACGTATCGCGTGACTCGAATTCATCTTCCAGTGCTTTGAGGACTCCAGGTTTGTCCAGACACCAGCTTGGGCCAATAAAATAACTGCCCGGTGCATCACCACTGATTCGCTCGACGACCATGGACTCCGGGATCAATTCCAAAAATGAAACCAAAGTCGTGATGTAATCATCGCGCTCCATCAACGTAACTGCTCCCCGCTCCACTTGCTCACCCAACGGCGTATTTTTGACGGCGTAGAGATTATGGACTTTGATGGTATCCAAACCCAGTTTCGCGACTTCCCGAGCTGTCTCCAGCATGTCGTCCGTCGATTCACCCGGCAGTCCAAGCATGATGTGAGCACAAATCTCGAATCCGCGCCCACGGCTGCGCTGCATCGCATCGACCATTGCATCGTGGTGGTGTCCACGATTCATCCAATCCAGGGAACGGTCGTGCATCGTCTGCATTCCATATTCGACCGACAAATAGGTTTGCGCTGCAACTTCCTGCAACAAATCCAGAACTTCGTCGGGAACGCAATCGGCTCGCGTTCCAATTGCCAAAGCGACAACTTTGGGATGAGAAATTGCTTCGAAATAAATTTGTCGCAACCGCTCGATGTCACCATAAGTATTGGTAGCGGGCTGAAAGTACGCGGTGAAATGGTCACATTTGTAACGCAATTTCAATCGTCTGATTCCTTCGTCGATCTGCTCCAAAATCGTTTGCCGCGGCAATCGGCGACTGGGGCTGAAACTTCGATTGTCACAAAAAGTACACCCGCCGATCGCGACCGTCCCATCGACGTTAGGGCACGTAAAACCGGCGTCAATGCTCACTTTTTGGACACGATGCCCATAAATTTGCCTTAAAAAATAGTTATAGCTGTAATAACGCAATCCAGCCTCCCGCCAATTATGGCGAATGGTGGGGTCGACCGTTTTTTGTTCTGTTGACGTCACTATATAATCGGAATAAAGTTGATTGTGCCCAAAACGCTCCCATTTTATCCTTCCTTATCATTCAGGTTCGTGGGAAATTTTCAATGTACGGACAACTGGTTCCTGTCGGTGGCGGAGATCCGATCCCACTACTGAAAAAAAAGCTTCGAATTGGTCGCCGAGATGGTTGTGATATTATCTTGAATTATGCCAACATCTCGGGGCATCACTGTTTGCTGGAAATCTACGAAGGATACTGGTTCATCAAGGATCTTCGTAGCCGAAATGGTGTCAAAGTCGAAGGCAAGCGAATTTTACAGGGACTTCGCAAACGCATTGACCCCGGAATCGTTGTCTCGATTGCCAAACACCAATTTGAGTTGGAATACGAACCTACCGAATTGGGCGCCTACGGAACTCCTCCGCAGGATGAGCAAATGGACAATTTCTTCGCTCAATCGTTGCTCGACCGTGCAGGGTTGAATCGACGGGATAATCGGCAAAATGACGACGATGACGAATAGTCAAATCATGGCTATTTCGAATTTGTCTGTCAAATTGTCATCAAAAAATCGGTATCCGCTGACCGTCATTTTTCGATATCTGGCGAGTTAAAAAATTCTTCCCGTTAAACACCGCTAAAAATCGGTAGTTTCATTTACAAATCTTTTGCTGGCACGGCCTTTGCAAAGATAGCCATTGCGACGAAATCAGATGCCGGATCGTCAGGTATCGATGCGCGCATGAACCCAAAAATAAACGCAAAAATATAATCGGATTGAGAAAAGGAACTGCACATGGCTTCTGGCGAAAAAATCATCGGAATCGACTTGGGTACGACCAATTCGGTCGTCGCCGTAATGGACGGTAACGAGCCAACCGTTATCGCAAACCAGGAAGGGGATCGAACCACCCCCAGCGTTGTCGCTTTCACCGACAGCGGCGAAACATTGGTCGGTGCTCCCGCGCGAAACCAGCGCGTCACCAACCCTGAGAAAACTGTTTACTCAGTAAAACGATTTATGGGTCGACGACATCACGAAGTCGAATCCGAAGAAAAAATGGTACCGTACAAAGTCCTCGGCGACCCGGGTGAATACGTCAAAATTGGCGTCGGTGAAAACGAATATACACCACAAGAAATCTCCGCAAAAACATTGCGAAAACTCAAGGAAGCTGCCGAATCCTACTTGGGCCACAAAGTCAACAAAGCGGTCATCACCGTTCCGGCGTATTTCAACGACGCGCAACGACAAGCGACCAAGGACGCTGGCCAAATCGCCGGGCTCGAAGTCGCTCGTATCATCAACGAACCGACCGCAGCCGCAATGGCTTATGGATTGGACAAAAACTCCAATCAAACCGTCGTCGTATTCGACTTGGGAGGCGGTACGTTTGACGTATCTGTCCTGGAACTCAACGACGACGATGGCACGAAAGTTTTTGAAGTCATCAGCACCAGTGGCGATACGCATCTCGGCGGTGACGATTTTGACGAAGTTCTGATCAACCACGTGGCTGACGAATTTCAAAAATCTAACTCGGTCGATCTGCGCAAAGATACGATGGCGCTGCAACGGCTGCAGGAAGCTTGTGAAAAAGCCAAAAAAGAGTTGAGTAGCCGTCCGCAAACCGACATCAATTTGCCGTTTATTGCACAAGATCCAGATGGCAATGCAAAACACTTGCAATTGAACATCAGTCGAGCCGATTTCGAACGATTAATCGATCCGCTCGTCGAACGTTGCCGTCGCCCCGTTGAGCAAGCACTCAAGGACGCCAAACTGTCCGCCAGTGACATTGACGAAGTCGTCTTGGTCGGCGGATCGACCCGCGTTCCCAAAGTTCAAGAAATGGTGAAATCGATCTTTGGCAAAGATCCTCATCGCGGTGTGAATCCCGACGAAGTCGTTGCAATCGGCGCAGCGATTCAGGGATCTGTCCTGGCTGGCGATCGTAAAGACGTTCTGCTGCTGGATGTTACACCATTGACATTGGGTATCAAAACCGAGCACGGCATCATGACGCCACTGGTCGAACGAAACACAACCATCCCAACAGAAAAAGACCAAACCTTTAGCACCGCTGCCGACAACCAAACTGCGGTCACCATCGAAGTATTCCAGGGTGAACGCAAAATGGCCGATGACAACCGGTTGCTGGACAAATTTGATTTGACAGGAATTCCACCCGCTCCACGCGGTGTGCCCCAAATCAAGGTCATTTTCGAAATTGACCAAAACGGGATCCTCAATGTAGCGGCAAAAGATCTCGGCACCGGTAAAGAAGCAAATGTCGAGATCAAACAGTCGGCTGGATTGTCGGACGAAGAAATCGAAAAAATGAAGTCCGAAGCTGACTCCAATGCCGAGGAAGACAAACGAAAATTCGAATTGGCCAGCGCTCGCAACACCGCGGATGGCATGGTGTACGAAATCGAAAAAACGATTGCCGAACACTCCGACAAACTGAAAGAGGACGACAAAGCACCATTGGAAGCAGCGATCCAAAAGGTTCGTGACGCGTCCGCTGGTGACGATGTCGAGGCCATCAACTCAGCAGTCAAAGAACTCGAAGCGGCTTCGCATGCATTGAGTAAAGTGATGTACGAAGCGCAAGCTGCCGGCGAACAAACCGATGGAGCTGCGGCCGAGGCGGCGTCGGAATCCAGCGACAATGCCGAAGACGATGCCATCGACGCTGAGTTCGAAGTAAAACAAGACTAACGAACCATTGCGATAGCAATTCGTTTCATTCAACCAAACGTCCCGCGTGCCGCGCGGGACGCGTGTTAAATACATATTACGTTTCTGCGCTACCATTGCGCGAACACTTCGCCAACGGCGGTACCAATCATGACATTCAATTTCAACAAACTGACTGAAAAAGCACAAAACGCTGTCGCGGAAGCACAAGCGATTGCGACAAATGCAGGCAACCCGGAAATCCTGGCGTTGCATTTGCTCAATGCGCTGGTCGAAGAAACAGATGGGATCGTCCGCCCGCTGTTTGAAAAAATGTCGGTCAATCTTTCACAACTCGCCGGCATGATGGATTCCGAGTTACAGCGATTGCCATCGTCCAATAGCTCGTCTCCTCCGAGAATCGCGGTCGAGCTGCAAAACATTTTTACAACCGCCGCCAAAAAAGCGAGCGAGATGGACGACGAATTCATCTCGACCGAACATTTGCTGCTGGCGATTTCGGATGTCGATTCATCGGCCAAACGAGTTCTCGAACTCAACGGCGTTCAACAATCAGACATTGTCCAGGTGCTGCAATCCGTTCGAGGTTCTCAGCGAGTCACCGATCAGAATCCCGAAGCGAAATACATGGCGCTCGAAAAATACAGTATCGATCTCGTCGAACAGGCGTCCAACGGAAAACTGGATCCGGTGATTGGACGCGATGAAGAAATCCGTCGCGTCATCCAGGTTCTTTCACGGCGAACCAAAAACAACCCGGTTTTGATCGGCCAACCCGGCGTCGGCAAAACAGCCATTGCCGAAGGTTTGGCGCTGCGGATTGTTCAACGCGATGTTCCCAACAGCCTGCAAAACAAACGCGTGGTGGCACTGGATATGGGTGCGCTGATTGCCGGTGCAAAATTCCGAGGCGAATTCGAAGATCGTTTGAAAGCCGTTCTCAAAGAAGTGACCGACGCGCAAGGTCAAATCATTTTGTTCATCGACGAATTACACACCGTGGTTGGTGCCGGGGCAGCCGAAGGTGCCAATGACGCGGCCAATTTGTTGAAACCAGCGCTGGCCCGTGGTGAATTGCACTGCATCGGTGCAACCACATTGGACGAATACCGCCAGTACATCGAAAAAGATGCAGCGCTGGAACGTCGTTTCCAACCCGTCTACGTTGGCGAACCTTCGGTGGATGATACGGTTTCAATCCTGCGAGGGCTCAAACAACGCTATGAAACGCATCACGGCGTGCAAATCACAGACTCGGCGCTGGTGGCCGCAGCCCAGTTGTCCAATCGTTACATCACCGATCGGTTTTTGCCCGACAAAGCAATCGATTTGGTGGATGAAGCCGCCAGTAAATTGGCCATGGAACTAGACAGCGTGCCACAAGAAATCGATACCGTTCAACGTCGGTTAACGCAATTGGAACTTGCCGCGCGGCAACTTTCCGGCGAATCCGATCCGAGCGTTCAACAGCGTCTCGAATCAGTACAAGCGGAAATGGAAGAAAAACGCCGTGAGTTGGCCAGTTTGCGCGAACAGTGGGAAGCCGAAAAAGTTGGCATGACCGATATCCAAAATGTGCGTCAGGCGCTCAACGACGTGACGCACCAATTCGAAGCATTGCAAACGGAAATCAAATCGAAACAGGCCAGCGGTCAAACACCTGGCGAAGATGATTTTAGCCGATTGTACGAATTGGATTTGCAGAAAAAACAACTGTCTCAACAAATTGAAAAAGCGGAACAGTCGGAAAATCAATCGGAGACTGCCGAAGACCAAAAACGCTTGTTGAGCGAGCAGGTCACCGAAGACGAGATTGCCGAAGTGGTCGCGGCTTGGACCGGCGTCCCCGTCAGTCGCATGATGGAAACCGAACGGGCAAAATTGCTGGTCATGGAAGAACGTTTGCATTTGCGTGTCATCGGTCAGGACGAAGCGGTCTTCGCCGTGTCGAACGCCGTTCGTCGCAGTCGTAGCGGTTTGCAAGATGAGCAACGACCCATCGGCTCATTCATGTTCCTGGGTCCGACAGGCGTCGGTAAAACAGAGCTATGCAAAGCACTCGCCGAAGTCATGTTTGACGACGAAACGGCCATGGTTCGGATCGACATGAGCGAATTTATGGAGCGGCACAGTGTCAGCCGCTTGATCGGCGCACCTCCGGGATACGTTGGTTACGAGCAGGGTGGGAAACTGACCGAAGCTGTTCGCCGACGTCCGTATAGTGTGATCTTGTTGGACGAAATCGAAAAAGCGCACGACGATGTATTTAACATCTTGTTGCAGATTCTCGATGACGGTCGCTTGACCGACAATCATGGCAATACCGTCGATTTCACCAACACAATCATTGTGATGACCAGTAACGTCGGCAGCCAGTTGATTCAAAAAATCACGCAGGAACATGGCAGTGAAGACGAGTTGGTCGAAGCTGTCGATCAAAGCCTACGCAATCGATTTGCGCCGGAGCTGTTGAACCGGATCGATGAAAAAATCGTCTTCAAACCGCTCGTTCAAGAAGAAATTCGCCAAATCGTGGATCTGCAAGTCGCGAATCTTGCCCGGCGTGTTGCAAACCAGGGTTTGCAGTTGATCGTGACGGATGTTGCCAAAGATGAAATTGCCAAAGTCGGTTTCGATCCGGTCTACGGTGCTCGTCCGCTCAAGCGAATTATTCAACAGAAAATCGAAAACCCGTTAGCCACGGCTTTGTTGAAAGGCAATTTTTCCGAGTACGCTGCAGTGGTCGTCGATTTCAAGATTAATGAGTTCACATTTGAACCGACAGACGATGTGAACATCGACGCAGAATCGGTTGGCAGCAAGTAGGGCCGGTTCCCACCGGCCAATTCGATTTACAAGCACGAAGCGCTAGCGAGTGTTGATTACGTCGGAAAGCTGTGAATTTGAACTGAGCGGCAAGGCGCTAGCCGCCGGTTTGAAGCGCTAACGAACCGGCGGCTAGCGCCTTGCCGCTCACGATTGATCAAACGACTTAGAAACTCGTACTCTTATCCCAAAAAAACGGCCGGTGGGAACCGGCCCTACGTCAATCGCCCGATTGATCTGAGCTTCTTTTAACAACGAGTTCAAACTGGTTGATTCCCGGTTTGACAGTACAACTCAATCCCGACGTGCGGTAGTCGATATAGGCGCGGTCAACCAAACCGCCGTGATTGTGGTTGATTTTGACTTTGAACTGGTCCTCAAGCACACTTCCGGTGTTTTGAATGATGACTATTTTATGTTCGCCTTCGACAGCGCCATCGTTGTCTTTGTACGTTCCAACCGTAAACGTGCCATCGCGATTGATTTTGCCTCGCGCGTTAATCTGATGCTCGGCGTTGTAAAATTCGATATCACCAAACATCGGAGTCGATCCATCGGTAAATCGAACTTGACCTTCGACCGGATGCGTTTTGTGTTGACCACGGCATCCCGAAAACACCAACAGAACCGCGACGCAAACGAACATTTTGTATCGGTCAATTTGAAAATGCTTCACCGAGCAACTCACGCGTACGAAACGATTGATGAAATTCTGATTTGAATGAAACAACCGATTAATCGTCGCCCTCGACGGTTGAACCATCCGAGCGATGACAAAGCTGTCCCAACGTCACCGTATCGATGTTGTTGGAAATCGATTTCGTGCTGACATCGGCAAACACGAAATTGCAGACGCCGCTATGCCAACTTCCAAAGCCAAGCACCGATGAGATTGGCTGTTTGTTGCCTGATAAAATCGGCACGCCCGGACCACCGACACGAGTAAACGCGGCCAAGTCCTCACCGTTGTAGATCGGTCCGTTGTAGGGAATCGTATTGAGTTTGTCGAAAGTGACGTGCAGCTCGCCCGCCAACACCGTGTTACTTGATCCGTCGGTGATACTCGAATACTTGATGCGATCGACCCATTTCAATTGGCCGCCCGCTTTTTCAACGGCCCGAGAGGAAATAATCACTCCCGTTCCATTGCCGCCGTAATAGTAGTCGGTCGCCCAACCGGATGAACCGGGTGAAAGATCTCCATGATTGCCTGCGTAGTCGCCCGTTGCTCCGCCGACGACTTCTACTTGAATCCAACCGCCACAACCACAAGGTGCGACCACCAAAACGTCTTTTAATCCCGGAGGCGCTTGAGCATCCTTGATCGAACGTCGCGTTGGGCACAAGTAAGCTTGAACAGGAGTCGCAACAAGATCATCGGGGTGATCATTGTAGGATTTTGACAGATTCCAATCCGCGTAAAAATTGGCTTGTTCGATATACGGCAAAATCCGAACCAACCATGAAGGTTGATCCAAACCTTTGTCATAAGGAGGAAACGGAGTTCGTTTGGGATAAAGTCTTGCGGGCGGAAACGCTCGATGGACGTCGTAGAACATCGTTGACGCCAAACCAATCTGCCTCATTCGATTCAAACATTCCGACTTGCGCGCCGCTTCGCGCACACTTTGAACGGCAGGAATCAGCAGGGCGATGAGAATACCAATGATCGCGATAACGACTAACAACTCGATTAACGTAAATCCATGTTTTGATCGCTGAATCATAAATCAAATTCCCCGCCAAAGAGTGTTCCTGAAACCTATGAAAGAAGAGTTTCGAGGCCACTTTTTAGTATCGATATCCAGCGTGACTATAATTTACATCCGTCAAATCGTCAATCAAATTTCGCATTATTAGCTACTACCAACCGTTTAACTGGCATATTTAGTAGGGCCGGTTCCCAACCGGCCAATCCAACAAAAACGGCCGATGGGAACCGGCCCTACACGGGTGCCACTGGCTTTGCCAGTGATGTGGTTGGATAGTAGTTATTTAGTGCATTAATTGAACGAAAAACATGAGTCAATGTGCAAGTCACTGGCAAAGCCAGTGGCACCCGACATGAGCGAAGGACCAGCGGTGTGCTATTTCGTCGTCTTTACGACCCACTCCACCATCTTTTTTAGCATATCTTCATTAAACGTTTCTTCCAAACTCGCGTATTCGTCGACTCGGCCCGTTTTGGTTTTCTGGAACAGATGATTTAATCCATCGACTTTCATAATCGTGATGTTCCGATTACCAGCCTCCTTGAGCGCTTTCTCGATTTCCGGCAAATTCAAATCTGCATCGACTTGGAGATCTTTCGAGCCGCAAAAAACGAATACCGGAACGGTGACTTTTCGCAAATCGACCCGTGGATCGTGCGTCAAAAAGAATCGGAACCAGGGCGAAGCTAATCGCGCAATTCCCGCTTTTTGTGTACCGATCGACTCCTCAAACTTTTTCGAAGGTTTGTTTTCAGCGACGTATTGATCCATTCGCTGTTCCATTTTTTTAATCAGAGTTTTTTGGTTGGCCGATTTGTTGGCTTCGACTACTTCGATTAATTTCATGGACAAATCGATGGCATAATCGACCTCTTTTTTGGATTCACCCATCGCTTCGGCAATTAACCGCGACTGGCTTTTGATAATCTCTTTGCCGGGGACACCGGGTCCGGCCATACAGACTAAAAATGCGACGGACTTGTTGCGTGCGGCGATCATTGGGCCGATGTAACCACCTTCGCTATGTCCGATGATCCCGATTTTGTTTTTATCGATATCTCCGCGCGATTTGAGAAATTCAATCCCAGCTTCAGCATCTCGAGACAAGTCCAGAGAATTCGCCTTTGAATAATTTCCTGTCGATTTGCCAATTCCACGTTCGTCATAACGCAACACGGCAATACCGGCACGTGTCATTCGATCCGCGATGACCCAAAACGCTCGGTGGTCAAAAATGGTTTCGTCGCGATCTTGCGGACCTGAACCTGAAATCAGAATCACTGCAGGAAACGGACCTGTTCCTTTGGGAATCGTCAACGTGCCCGCCAGCGTGACTGAATCTTTTTTGTTTTCAAATTTGACAAGTTCCGATTTATAGGGAAACGGACCTTTGGGTGTTTGTGGACGTTTTGCTTTGGGATCACGTGTCTGGGAAAGTGCAATTTTTTTGAACGTCAAATCCAGTTCGTTGCCGCGCTGTGTCCATTTTCCAACGATCTGTTGTTTGTCATCAGAATATTTTCCTTCGAACTTGGCGCCAGAAGCTCGAAACTCAAAACTGAACTGATTGTCTTTTTCCGACAATTCGAGAGGCAATCCCAACAGGTTTTCGGAAAAACTGTCCAGCTTGGCCGTTCTCCCGTTTTGAGTTTTAAAAACGCGAATTTGAAATTCGAATTTCCGGGTGCCGGCATCCATCGTTCCTTGCCAGGTTTCGACGTGTTTGTCAGCTTTGAAATCGTTGGCATTGTGAAACGAGATTTTGAAAGGCTGTCCGCCTTGCGTGAACGTGCCTTCAATCGCATTTTTTTTCTTGTTCAGCTTTCCCTCGAACACAATGGTCGCTTTTTTCAACGCGAATTTGACCGTACCGTCTTTCTCCGTGAAATAATCCAGCGGCATTTTCGCATTGCCCTGATCCAAGCTATACATCACCGCCGATTTTGTTCCGTTGGTTTCCGTTACATCAATTTTCAGCCGCAGTTTTGCGACTCCCACATCCAATGTCCCCAGCCAGACGTTTTTGGGTTTGGATTTTTTATCGTCTTGTGCATCAACGGTTGTCGCAAAGACCAAGGCATTCAAAATACAGAGGGTCAAAATCGTAAAGCGCCGAAACATCGCATTCCTCGCTGGCATGATCTGGTGAAAATTGGTTTAAAAGGCCGAATGTTGTGCAAATTTGGGTCGTAATCGAAGCGATTGCAGGGCCGGTTCCCACCGGCCGTTTTATTTGGATTGGCCGGTGGGAACCGGCCCTACGTTGTGATTTTCAACGCCAGATATTTGACCAACAACTACACTACGACTTGGCGTCTTTTTTATTCCCAACTTTTTTTCGTAATCGCAAATTCAGGAATTCCACGATCAGCGCAAAGGCCATTGCGAAATAAATATACCCCTTGTCGAGGTGCGCCCCGACACTTTCAGCTACCAGCATCACGCCAATCAGAATCAAGAAACTGAGCGCCAACATTTTTAACGTTGGATTGACGGAAACGAACCGGCTAACTGGCTCGGCGAATATCATCATCACGATGACCGCCAAAATAATCGCCGTCACCATGATCCAAACCTCGTCGACCATTCCAACGGCGGTAATGATCGAATCCAGCGAAAACACGATGTCCAGGATAGCGATTTGAACCAGTACTCCCAAAAATCCCTTGGCCGATGGGTTCACATCCTGATCCGAATGATTGAACTGGTCGTGGATCTCGTAGACACTTTTTCCAATCAAAAACAGTCCGCCACCGCCCAAAATAATATCTTTCCAGGAAACTCCGTTGGCGTGCTCAAACGCTTCCGTTCCAATTTCGGCACCCGACAACTTGCTAATCAAAAATTCGGGGATGGCCAAGCTGGTCATGTTGAAAATTGGATCCACCATTTCCTTGACGATGTAGCTGAGCGTGAACAACAGCGCCAGGCGACTGCCGAGTGCCAACAACAATCCGAGTCGCCGCGCCAGTGGCTGTTGTTCTTTTGGCAATTTGCTACTGACAATCGTAATAAACACGATGTTGTCGATGCCTAGTACGATTTCCATCAGTGTCAGGGCAAGTAAAGCGAAAATCGCTACAGAAATATCCATCAGGTAATATCCAGATTTGAATGATCGAGCAGTTGTCTAATCTATCGCAGTCTCAAAAAACTGCCAATTACCGAGGACCGAAGACGTTTTCCATTCTCAACGAGTCGGTTACCGCATCGGTGCGAATCGCCAACGAAACCAAAGCACAATGATCCGCACTGGATCAACGAATAACATGCCGTTTGAAGATTTATCGATGTCCGAACTTCCGCCGAGCCATGGCGAGGCTAATGTGAGCGGCAAGGCGCTAGCCGCCGGTACGTTCACTGCTGCCGGTTCGTTCGCTGCTGCCGGTTCGTTAGTGCTTCGTACCGGCGGCTAGCGCCTTGCCGCTCACAGGATCGGGCTCGGCCGCGAGAGATACGCTTAAGAGATGTCATTCGTTTATTGTCGTTTTTTCTTGCGAGAACTTTCGCTGTTTTTAGATTTTCCCTTCGGCAGTTTTTCTTTGGTTTCGGTTTTGGGCAGCTCTTCGATTTTGCCAAATCCTTTGAATCCGCTGAAGCTCGGCAGCTTGAATCCCACCTTTTGTTTTTTCTTGCGTTCCACGTCGACCCATCCGTTGACGACAAACTGGCCCTTTTGTTGTTTGACATCCAGCTTGACACCACGGAACCATTTCAGAATCGACGACATATAGTCTTTTGGAATTCCCGGATTTTCGAACTTGGGCCAAGCCTCGGATTGCCAAACCTGTCGCCCTGAATCTGTTTTGACCAACGAATACGGCCCGCCCAGGTTACAAACCAGTTTGACGCCCAAAATCTCTTCGGCCAAATCCCGCGCCTGAGCCGGTTTGACTCCAAACTGGTTGACTAACATATTCATCAATCGAACATTGGTAATCGACGTTTGCCAACTGCGCTGAAAATTCAAACTGTTGATCCAATCCACCAACTTAGACTGGCGAATATCGCCCACGTTCAAACGAAATTGAGCATCGTTGCGAGATTCGACAGGCTTAATAAATTTGTGCGCATCCTCCAGCCGTTTTCGATCAAATGACAACATGGAATAGTCGTCAAACTGCAGACGCCACAAACTCAAAAGCCGACTGTAGGTGTAACCCAATTCGTCTGGTTGGCCTCCCAGCGCCGGCAGAATATCGAGATAGCCAGGTTTCGGCCATGCTCCCAGATAACCTGGCGTTGTTTTCAACGTGTTAAACAGATCCAGCATATTTTTCGGCCGCAAATCAGTTTCCGGCAGCGAATCATCTTGGATCGCGGCAAACACCAAATGAGGCTCGACATTCGGAAACAACATTCCGCCTTGCAAACTACCCTGAATTGTGACAATGTCTTTGGGCGAAGTTTTGATTTCTTTCTTGGTCGGGGGGCCGAGCATCCGGGCCAGGAACCCATATTTTTTTTCTCCAAACGGCGCGATCCTGGCGTCGAAAACCAACCGCTCGACGTTGCCTTTCATTTCATAGCGTTTGATGCCTCCGAAAATCGGATCGATCCGTTTCAATTTGCCTTCGTAATATTTTGACCGCTCGGCGTACCAATCCGCTTCGCTCTGACTCACTTTGTCGATCTTGATGTCGGGAATGGGAATAAAAAATCCACGTTTCCCGCGAATCGAATCAAAATAAGAACCATCTTTGTAAGTCACCAATGCACCGTCGGCTCGCGAACCATAGTTTTCCGGCAAGAAACCCAGCTTGAACCACTTCTCAACATCCGCGTCATCGAGACCTTCGTTTTCGGCAACCAAAGCGGCCATTTGAAACATCTGGACCTCGGCCATCAGTGAGCTTCGGCGTCGAAGTTCGATTTGATATTGAGGGCTGAGTAAGTTTTGAAAAAACTCCGCTGACAGGTAAAAGAAAATCGTGTCATCGCGGCTGATTGGCAATATTTTGCGAGCATGCTGAAACTCGGGCGAATCAGACAAGCGGCTATTGCCTTTGGCGGCATCCAAAAAACGTACGGCCACCTGTTTGCAAGTCGTCACCAGATGAACATTTTTGTGGCTCACCAGAATGGATCGCACGACGTTACCAGGCGCCTCGAGAATCGTTGCATCGACATCGCCAATTTTGAATTCGGTCAACGTTATTCCATCTTTTTTGCCGCGGCGAGCCATCGCTTTGCGGCGCGATTTTAAATTGTTGACAAAAAATTCGCCCTTCGACTCGAACAGAATTCCAACCGAGCCGCCATCGTTGATGTAAAAGTCAGTTCCGATAAAAGCGACGTCTTTAACAAAATTTCCGCCCAGCAGATCGTCGGTCGCCGACGATTCCAATCCCAGCTGGTCGAGCAAATTGCCGCTACCGGGGAATTCGTAGCCTCGCAGGTTGACCATCCGACTGATATCACCACCGTACTCTTCCATCAAATTTTTGAGCCAGACTTGATTCGCCCAAGTCCCAAACCGCAAGTAAAAACACTCGCGCGGAACATGTTTGGCCAAACTTTCGATTTCTGGAGTTTCCAATGGCGGCGTCAGGTACGAATCCGACCAGCGGCAATCGGTCGGCAAAGGCAAAGTCGCTTTTTGCCGCTGGACGCCGTCTAACATCATGTCGCGAATAATTCTCGATCGAATACTTTCGACACTGAAAATGAGTTCCAAAGTTTGCTGCAGTTGATTTGGGTTTTGCGCGCGCCTTATTTGCGCCGTCGGCCGCATTCCCAACCGCTTGGCCAACATGGACGTCAAATAAGACTCAAACGCAGGCGGGTAGTCGTGACTGTCAGCAAACGCTTTGGTGTACTCCCGCCACCACACGCGCCATTTTTGATTGGCCAGCAACGGGCGTCGCGGTTTGGCGGGAATCACGGCTGTTTCCACGGACTGACCGCAATGCAATGTTAATTTGAGTTCACGTTCCCCTTTGAACAAAAACCAAATCTGGTTTCGCATGTCGGGATTCGGTTGCCCGCCGCCGAGAATTCGCCCTAAAAACCCACCCGACGATACGGGGTAGAAAACACGATTGTCTTCTTCGGTCAATCGAATGGCGCCCGTTTGGGCAATCATCGTGTCAGATTTGGGCATGCGAAAAACGATCTTGCCCAATCCAAACGGTTCACCCGGCATTGCCTCGATTGAAATGATCGATGGCTTTTGCGCCGCGGCATGGTGAAATGCGCCGAACAAAATGGCAACAAACGTTGTCAGTCGTAGCAGTGACTTGCTCATGTGATTCACTTCGTTGTAGTTTGGTGAACTATCGATTGTCCCTTGGTGGGAATCTGTGTCAAATGACCCAGTGTTCGGTCGCGTGAAAACGAACGCAAACAAGGTCGTTTTTGGCTGGGCGCAAGGCTCTTGGGAGGGCGAGGCTTCGGGGAGGGCGAGGCTCCTGCCGAGCCAGACCGGTAAGCGG
>JANQLU010000024.1 GCA_028280445.1 Pirellulaceae bacterium
TGGGTGCAGCTCTGAGATATGCGAGGTGCTCCTGCAGCACACTTGCCTTGTGCAATGCAGGGCAGCAACATGCGCTGCCATTGTGGGGTGGGACCTGCAGGGTAGCACAGGTGGTACGGCAGGATGTTGGGAAACCAATAGCAGCAGCCACGTCATCGACTGCATCTCCGGCCGTTCCAGACCCCCCGACATATTTTTGCACCACTGCACGGAGATGTGCCGCGATCTACTGCCCAACCGCCTCATCGCCACGGCCTGGGTCCCCCGAGACGTGAATACTGTTTGCGACGCCCTTGCCCGCCAAGCTCGCCTAGAAGGATTGCAATTGACCATCGCCCCAGATTTGCAGCCATATGCAGCTAACTGGAATGTGTATCTAGAGTACTTATGTTCATTGTTTTCTAGAATGGGAGGCACCTGATACCCCCACGGGGTCTGCGTCAGACACTGAGTAGCCCTGATGTTTATGGGCCTTAGCCCCTATCATCCCATTGTTGTTGTTGTTTGCTTGTGTTTGCCATTCCCCAACCCGGTGGTTGTAACCA
This sequence comes from Pirellulaceae bacterium, assembly GCA_028280445.1. GTDB lineage: Bacteria > Planctomycetota > Planctomycetia > Pirellulales > Pirellulaceae > JANQLU01. The sequence goes on from JANQLU010000024.1 coordinate 546, forward strand.
GTTGCTTCTCCCACACGATTTGGGAGCTCACTCTCAAACAAGTTTGTGGTCAAAGAAAGAAAGAAAGAAGAGAGAATTGTATCCCCTGTTTCATTCATTGAGTCATACGTTTAGTATATACTCATAATTCATTAATGAAACTCTCGCATTTTAATGATCTGGAACTTACGACTAAGTATTCGACCACTAATCTTGTCTGACAGCACACCAATCATATTCCCTCATTCCACCTGTCAATAGCCTCTTGGGCAGCTGCATATACAACAGGATCATCAGCTTGCATATCAGCAAACTCAGTACTACCATCAGGCTCCCCACCACACCAGATATCCTGCTAGTCAGGATCTATCTCCACGTACCGCTACCCCACTTTTTGTAGCTCCTCATGATCTATATTGTCGACCTCTCCCATGCTCCCAGCAGTCGATGGTCCCTCTTGAATAAGTGTCAAAGCTGGATCCCGCTAAGCGGGCACTTCAGTCCCTCCTATGCTCTGTTAGATAGTCTAGTTTGCTCCACTACTGTTATTCAAAGCATTCAATGCCTGCTGTTGTTGCTGGTTTAGTTTCAAAGCTCCCAGCATATCAACATAGGCCTGCTTTGCCACCTAGTACTACTCTGCACCCAGGCTGCGCTAAAGGTGCTCTAGCTCTGCATTCTAGTTTAAAAACAGCAACTTGTTCAAGGTCTTCATGCTCATTGACTCCCTGTCCTTCCGCTGGATGCGACCAGCATGAGACCACGCCTGCTCACTTCGAACGCTGGTTGCCGGTACACAAAGCAGGCGCAGGGCTGCGGCATGTAGCTAGGGCAGATTCAACTTCTGCTCTGCCCAGAACACCAGTGGATCCACATATGACTATTGATTTGGCATGCTGAGGTACGCTTGGATCTTTGCATCGATGGCAGCTGCTTACCCCACTTATTCGGCTTCTTTCCTTACCATCACTCCCGCTAGAGCTTCGTGGTACTTGA
>JANQLU010000043.1 GCA_028280445.1 Pirellulaceae bacterium
CTTCCCGGTTTTTGAGCAATTTTCGTTGTTGCGTCGTTGGTTTCTTAAGTTTGGGTGGTCGATTGGGTGGCACTGGCCCCAGCCAGTGGTTGCGGTTTCCTTGGCTTCAAGCACCGAGATCAAATTCAATTCATGACGTTTTTGTCGGTGGTTTGATACCCCAGCACTGGCTCCGCTGGCTCCGCCAGTGATATAGTTGGACAGTGGTCGTTAAAGTACTTCAATTGAATTAAAAAACTCTGAGTCAATGTGCCAATCACTGGCTGGGGCCAGTGCCACCCGCGCGGTCTAACCCGCGTCACAAAACAACGATCGTTATTCGTTGATATATGTTTCCAAAAACCTGGCCAGTCGATGAAAATCGCTGCCGGTTTCGATGTAACGAACCTTGGTGACCAATGTCTCGGGATCGACCAGGTTTTCAAACGGTTCGTAATGTAACTCCAATTGGCCTTTGATGCTCACCATCACACCCTCGCGTTGATTTTCAACGAGTGCACAATAGGCGCCGACTCCCAATTGGCTGCCGAGCATAACATCGAACGCGTGTGGTTTGGCACAACGCGATTCGTATCCCAGCTTGACTCCTTTGACCCGCCGCGTCCGTCCACCAGTGACATCGGCATAAGTTTTGATGATTTGCTTTTCAAAAATTCCACACAGATCAATTTCCGAAATGGAAATATGGCCATGATCGTCGCGTGTGATCCCTTCGAGGTACTGACTCGGCAGAAATTCCGCCAACCCTTCAGCCAGGACTACCACGCCAAACCCTTTGTTGTCTTGCTCTCTCGCCAGCATGGTTTTGACGACCCGTTCGCAAACGGCTCGCATATTCATGATTTTGCGAGATTTGGATTGGCCGGTCGCTGGGTCTGTAAATGTCTCTTGGTCGACGAAATCGCCAATGATGTCTTCAACGCTGATGACCAAGCTCGCTTCGCCGGCAATGGCGGCACCGTAGGCCAACCAACCAGCACTGCGCCCCATTGTTTCAGCGATAAAGTACGAATTGGTCGACTGCGCATCATAGATCAAATTTCGAACTTCGGTGCCCAAGAATTCCACCGCGGTAAAGTATCCAAACGTAAAATCAATTCCGTGGTAGTCGTTATCAATCGTTTTGGGCAAATGGACAACGGGGATATCTGGACCATCTTGTTTTTTTTGAAAGAGCTGAAATTTGTTGGCTGTTTTTAACGTGTCGTCGCCACCAATCGAAACGAGCGCCTCAACGCCCAACGACTGAAGTGCTTCGTAAGCAGAATTCAACGGCGCTGTTTTTTGTGGGTCGTCCAGATCAGCGGGACTTTTGATTTGCTTGCCGGGATTGGCTCGCGCGGTACCGATGATAATTCCCTGGGAGTTCCGAGAGCGTGTCAAAAACTGGTGGGTCATGTTGACGTAGTCTTGCCCTTCGACCAGTTGGTTTCCATTCTTGAAATCAATCAGATTGGAATAACCGTTTTTAATACCGACGACTTCGACACCATTTTTCAGGAAAGCGGCTGCGGCGGCTGAAATAACGGCGTTGGCGGCCGGGGCAGGACCGCCCGCAAACAGGATGGCGATTTTTTTAAATCGGGTATTGGATGTTGATGGTGGGGAAAGCGTATTCGACATAGGTGTTAAATAATTTGAATTGATGATGACATAACAAGTCGATTTTTGAGCATGTCGCCAGCGGTGTCTATGGCGTCAAAATTAACATTTGATGTGCCTGACCAGCGCGTTTTGCCTTCGGTCCGACGGCCAGGATGCAAGGAAAAAAATGCGACCCGTAATTATTGGAAAGGGCGTCAAAATTACATTGTCAACTCGTGGTCGAATTCGTGCTAATGCTGGTCACGAAAAATAAATGTAAAAAAATATCTGCGAGCTACGGCGTGCTACTAAAAACACGACAAACCGGCGGGCGTCACAAAATCATAGCAACGGATTGCGCTCAACCCATTTTGTATCGATCGCGCCCTCGGCAAAATCCTTGTGCCGCAACACTTGGAGCAAAAACGGAATGGTCGTCTTGATACCTTTGAAATTGAACTCTTCTAATCCGCGAATCGCAGTATCAATGGCGTCCTCGCGCGTGGCACGATGGACAATCAGTTTCCCGATCATCGAATCGTAGTACGGCGAAACCGTGTAACCCGTGTGAACATGAGAATCGAATCGAACACCGATTCCACCGGGCACAAACATATGTTCGATTTTTCCGGGACAAGGACGGAAATCGAATTCAGGATCTTCGGCATTGATACGACATTCAATGGCCGATCCGGTGGAAACGATGTCTTTTTGCTTAAACGGCAGTTTTTCGCCGCACGATACGCTGATCTGCTCTTTGATCAAATCGATGCCAGTGACCATTTCAGAAACGGGATGTTCGACCTGAATCCGTGCGTTGACCTCAATGAAGTAGAAATTGAAATCTTTATCAACGATGAACTCGACCGTTCCCGCGTTGTAGTAATTTGCGTTTTTGACCATTCGAACTGCGGCATCGCAGATGGCCTGTCGAACTTTTTTGGGCAGGTTGGGCGCCGGACTTTCTTCGATCAATTTTTGATGCCGACGTTGCGTGCTGCAATCACGCTCCCAGAGGTGGCAAACATTTCCGTGTTTGTCAGCGATGATTTGAACCTCGACATGTCGCGGATTTTCGACGTATTTTTCCAAATAGACACCGGCGTTTCCAAACGCCGCTTGCGCTTCGGTGGTCGCTTGTTGAAAAGCGCCTTTGAGTGCCAATTCATTGGCCGCCACGCGCATCCCTTTACCGCCACCGCCCGCCGTCGCCTTGATCAATACCGGATAACCAATTTCTTTGGCTTCCCGAATCGCGTCGGCATCGGTTTCGATCAATCCGTCACTGCCAGGAACGACCGGTACCTTGGCAGCCCGCGCCATTTCACGAGCCGTGTTTTTGTCTCCGAGGTTCAACATCGCTTCGGGAGACGGGCCGATAAAATCGATATTACAGTCGCGGCAGACTTCGTTGAAATGAGCGTTTTCTGAAAGGAATCCGAATCCGGGGTGAATCGCTTCGACATTACCAATCTCTGCAGCGCTGATGATTTGCTCGATTCGCAAATAGCTATCGGCGGATTTGACACCGCCGACGCAATAGGCTTCGTCCGCTTGCCGCAGGTATTCGGCCCCTCGATCGGCTTCGCTGAAAATCGCGACAGTTTCGATCCCGAGTTCTTTACAGGTCCGGATGATTCGCAGCGCGATTTCACCACGATTCGCGATCAAGATACGATTGTACATATTGCCCGACAGCCTTAATGCTGAGAATAAAACGTTCTGAGAGCCGGCTAGCTCAGTGCAACTTTGAACAACGGTTTGTTGACGTCAACCGGCTCTTCGTTTTTGACCAGGACTTCAACGATTTTTCCGGTAACGCCAGCGGGAATTTCGTTGAACATCTTCATCGCTTCGACCAGGCAGACGATGGTATCCGGCGATACCATATCGCCAACTTTGACGAACACCGGGTCTTCGGGTTTGGGTTTTGAGAAAAACGTACCCACCGTCGGCGAATCGATGGTGACAAAATTTCCGTCTTCGGCTGGTGCTGCTGGAGTCGAATCGGCTGCCGCTGCCATCGGTGCTGGCTGAGCTGCTGGTGCCGCTACCGGTTGCATTGGAACCATCGCCGCGCCTTCTTTGGGGCCACGGCGCAAACGGATCCGTTGCGGCGAGTCATGTAAATCAACTTCGCTCAACTCGTGTTCTTTCATGAGTTCGACAAGCTCTCGGATCTTGTCGACATTGAACACGTCGCTGGATTTATCACTCATAGTCAAAACCAATCATATTTATTGGATCATTCGATTATTACAAACGCGTTATCGAACGATTTGTCAACGGAACTCAAAACTCGATGTCCGTCACGGGTGACCAGAACATCGTCTTCTAATCGTACGCCACCGATTTTAGGCAAATAGATGCCGGGTTCTACGGTGACAACCATCCCTGATTTCAATTGGCCATCACCTACCTGTGACATAAAAGGTTGTTCGTGAACCTCAAGACCGATTCCGTGCCCCAAGCCATGCCCAAAATACTTTCCAAATCCGGCATCACCAATCGTTTTTCGGGCGGCGGAATCGACGTCGGTAATGTTGGCACCAGGTCGAATTTTCGCTATCGCAGCGAGTTGGGCTTTCAGCACAACTTGGTAAATTCGCTGCATTTTCGGCGAGATTTTACCGGTGATCAAAACTCGGGTCAAGTCGCTAACGTACCCGTCAACACGTGCACCCCAATCGATCAAAACGAATGGATTTTCGCCAATTTGCCGATCCGTTACGACCGCGTGAGGCAACGCCGATCTTGGGCCCACTCCTACAATCGGATCAAATGAACATTCGGTTCCACCAAACCGACGAATTTCGTGTTCGAGATTGTGTGCCACTTGCGATTCGGTTTGCGATCCCGTCAATTGAGCCCGGATGACTCCGAACGCTTTTTCGCAAACGGCGATGGCCCGTTCGATTTTTTGAATCTCGGTTTTGTCTTTGATCGCTCGCAATTGCGCGGTCAAACCGACGGTGCCGACGAGACCGGTTTTGCATTGCGAATCGATCCAGTCAAAGCGGCTTTTGGTCAAATGGTCAGCTTCGACCGTCAGATCGGATAGCTTGTGGCGATTGACGACATCGCACAGGAATTGTGGCCGAGCTACTTTGGGCGGGCAAATCGCGATATCGATTCCCTGGCACTCTTCGCCCAATTGAATCGTGTAACGCGAGTCACTGATCAGTGTTTCCGATTCGGCTGTAAGCAGCAATGAAGTCGAATCGCCAGTGAAACCGGTCAAGTAGGTGACGTTGGTCGGGTTGGTCACAAGAATCGCCGCAGGCAATTTTTGTTTTTTCAGCAGCCGTTGGAGTCGCTGTCGTCGCTGCAAGAAATAGTTAAAGTCCATTTGGCAACTCGAAAAGCCTATTTTTCGACAACTTCGGTGATACGGTTTTCGTCATTCACATGAATCACGACGCTTTGGTGTTGCTCGATTTCATCGGGATGAAATTGCCCGTAGCAACAAATAATCACCTTGTCTCCCGCGTTCACCAGTTTAGCCGCGGCCCCATTGATGCAAATTTCACGTTGCCCACGTTCGCCCTCAATCGCATAAGTTGCGATGCGGTTTCCATTGGTAATATCGTAAATTTCGACCTTTTCTAGCGGCACAATGCCGGCGGCATCCAACAAATCGGGGTCGATCGTCACGCTGCCTTCATAATCCAAATCGGCCTGCGTTACCGTCGCGCGGTGTATTTTTGATCGTAATAATGTCCGAAACATCTTTGTGTACTATTTTTATCGCGATGTCAGCGCAGAATGTACGAAGATCTGTACATTGGCCGTTTCGTCGCAGAAATCCAGGGTTAATTGAATTTCATTTTTGCGGAATTGGTCCGAATTGAAAAGGCGATGGGCAGGCCCGTCGATTGATCTCGCGTTTACGAACGGCCAGTTTTAGGAATAATTCAGATTGGCAGTCATTTCTCATCGAGCAAACAATCATGAAAAAATCAGAAACCGGGAAAAATCCCGCCAAAAGACGCTTTCTCACGCCCCTGTTGATTTTCACCGCTGGGCTTGTCGCACTCATGCTGTTTGCCCAATTGGCGGTCGATCAAATTCGATCAGTGATACCGTCGTATGAGTATGGAATCGCCAATGTCATCACCTATGCTGGCGTGATTCTTTTGAGCGTTGCGTGGACGAGTTGGCTGTTTTTGTTCAGTGGGATGGGATTTTGGAAATCGAAAGCGTTGCCAATTGGGCTGGTGGTGCTCACTTGCGCAACACTTTATTGCTATCGACCGGTCAACGATGGTGCTCTTGGAATCTCAAGATTCAAGTGCATTTTTGCAAAAGTAAAATACGACCCAATGGAGATCACCGGAGAAGCGATCGCGGTCGAACAATCAAAGAGCACGGACTTTTGGCAGTTTCTAGGCGCTAATCGTGATGGTGTCGTTGAAAACGTAACACTTCGATCAAACTGGTCAGACAATCCTCCTGAAGTCGTTTGGAAAAAACGAATTGGGAAAGGGTGGTCTGGTTTTGCGGCTGTCGGCGATCACGCTTTTACGCTCGAACAACGAAACGAACGAGAAATTGTCACGTGTCGAAAAATATCGTCAGGTGACATTATCTGGGCGCACGAACACGAACAACGTCACGAAGCACCGATGGGCGGTGTTGGACCGCGATCGACTCCCACGGTTTATGCCGGGAAAGTGTTCGCCAATGGCGGAACCGGCATGTTGATGTGCATCGATGCAGAAACCGGAAAACTGATCTGGCAACAGGATGTTCCAAAATTGGTTGGGATCGAAATGACCGAAAAAACCAACATCCAAGGAGTAACCTATCAAATCGAAAACAGTACTTTGATGTGGGGCCGATCATGTTCACCACTAATTTACAAAGATACGGTAATTGTTCCAGCTGGCGGGCCGCAAAACGGAAAACAAGTCACTCTGATCGCCTTTGCGGTGACCGATGGGACAGAAAAATGGCGCGGCGGTGATCTTTCGATCGGGTATGGTTCGCCGTCTTTGGTCAAACTTTGCGATACCGAACAAGTGTTACTCACGACCGAAGCTCAAGTTGCCAGTTTCGATCCGGCCAACGGAAAACTGCTCTGGTCGGTTGAACGCGGCGGACATAGCAATGGTGATGCCCAATCGTCACAGCCCGTCGTCATCGATTCGCAAACGCTGTTGTTGACGAAAGGTTATGGACTGGGTGGCGAGTTGATCAAACTCGAAAAAACAGACAATCAATGGACAACTCAGTCTTTGTGGAAAAACCGGCGAGTTTTGCAGACGAAATTTACCAACGCCATCAAAAACGGAAAATATGTGTATGCAATCTCTGACCGAGTGCTCGAATGTGTCGACATTGGAACTGGAAAACGAATCTGGCGTAATTTGCGAGTCGGCCACGGTCAAATGCTGCTCGTTGGACAACATCTGATTGTCCAGACCGAGCGAGGAGACATTGTGCTAGTCGATGCAAAACCGGAATGGCTCGAAGAACGCGGGCGCCTTAAACGAGTTTTGCGTGGACGCTGCTGGAATACGATGTGTGTTCAAAACGGTTATTTGTTGGTTCGGTCCGAGGATCAAGCGGCTTGTATCAAGTTGCCTGTGGTATCGGATAATCCAGACCCGAGTAACGATTAGAAGTAGGGCCGGTTCCCACCGGCCAATTGGACAAAACGGCCGGTGGGAACCGGCCCTACTAGCCGTAAGTCTAACTGGTTTCCTGTCCCTCGCTCACGCTTCGGGTTATGATTTCGAAACAGAAACCGTCCGCTTATTAACCCGCATATTTGTTGTTACCGATGCCAGACCGTCCGATTGCTTTGATTACCGGTTCGACTTCGGGGATTGGTTTGTCGGTTGCCAAAAAATTTGCTGCCAACGGATACGATCTGATCGTTCATGGTGGAACGGATGCTGAAAAACTGGAATCGGTGGTCAGTGAAATTCAATCTCTCGATTGCAAATGCTACGGGTTTCTCGCAGACTTTTGTGACATCGACGGTGCGTTGGATTTGATCAATCAGGTCTGGCAACAGCAAAATCGAATCGATGTTTTGGTCAACAATGCCGGTGTCGATCTGTTAACCGAGCAAGCGTCCATTTCAGCCGAAAAAAAATCGCAGCTGCTGTGGCAGGTTGATGTTTTGGCAACCATGGAAATCAGTCGCTGCCTGGGCGAAAAAATGCAGGCGCTGGCGAGTGAGCAGTCTTACGACAACGGCCATTTCTCAATCATCAATATTGGTTGGGATCAAGCTTACCAGGGAATGGCGGGTGAAAGCGGCATTTTGTTTTCGTCGTCCAAGGGCGCGATTATGTCGATGACCAAAAGCCTGGCGCAAACGTTTGCGCCGGAAGTCCGCGTCAATTGCGTTGCACCCGGCTGGATCAAAACTTCCTGGGGCGAAACGGCAAGCCCCTATTGGCAAGCCCGCGCAGTCGGTGAATCATTGATGCAGCGGTGGGGAACACCTGATGATGTCGCGTCCGCCGTTTTTTTTCTGGCATCCAAAGAAGCGAATTTTATTTCAGGTCAAATCCTTAACGTCAACGGTGGATTTCGGTACCACCGGGACCCTCAAGAATAAATACGGAGTATCTATGTCGCGGCCTCAGTTTCATGTTCAGCGTCAAACGATCGAAGATTTGTCGGCGGTTGTCGTCGGCCCTATGAACCGCGAGCAACCGGTCAAGGCCGCCGTTGTGCTATGCCACGGGTTTGGAGCCCCCGGCGAAGATCTAGTCCCCTGCTCCGCTGAACTCATCCTGAGCAGTGAAGGAAAATTGGACAATGTTGTGTTCATTTTTCCAGCGGCTCCCATCGACATGGAACAACACGGCATTCCTGGCGGACGGGCTTGGTGGCCGATCAATATGGCGCAGTTGATGGATATGGTCGAAGCTCAAGATTTCTCGCAACTCGCTGCAGCCATCCCAAATGAATTGCCAGATGAGTCGGATCGTATTGGTCGCGTCATCGATCACATCGCGAACGAACACTCCCTTGAAAAAAACGAAATATTTCTTGGCGGATTCAGCCAAGGAGCGATGTTGGCCTGCGACGTGGCTTTGCGGACGGGAGGCGAGCTGGGAGGACTGATTTTATGGTCAGGCACTTTCTTGGCGGAACCTCGTTGGACGGAGTTTGCCGCCAATTGCCAACCAATGAAAATTGTTCAATCGCATGGACAACATGATCCCGTTCTGCCCTTTGCCGCCGCCGAAGTGCTTCGCGATTTCCTACAGCACCATCAGCATCAAGTGAATTTCATTGAGTTTGCCGGTTTTCATCAAACTCATCCTGATGCCATGCAGGCAACGATTGATCTGATAACTCAGTCGCTGAAGTGAAAACACAATCACAATCCGTACGCGAGCGAATAATCTGGCAAAACCAATTGCGATTTCCTAAAAAGCTCACGCGGAGACGCAGAGACGCGGAGTTTTTATTTCCAGTCCGTGCTGCGAGTTTTTAACAAAGGTAATTTTGCAAAAAATAGTTCTATTTGCAGAGCAATGAAACAACATTTCTCTGCGGCTTTGCGTGAGCCCATCAGTGGCTTTGGCTCCAAAAGCTCGAAACATTATTACTTCAGTTCCGTGTCATTTCCGGTCCCTCGCTTACGCTTCGGGTTATGATTTGACTGCAGCCATTCCGATTTCGTCCGGCTCGCACGTCCGGTAAAGGTACAGATGTTTCCGCAAATTCGCTCCCCGTTAAAACCCGAGCGATCGGAATGTTGAGCGCAATTGCGCCAAATCGTTAAGCTTTAACAAGGTTTCAGATCACAAATCTTTTCGACGATATCGTATCTATCAACTAAACGCATTGGTGGACGCAAATTCATGATTGAAGATCACGATTGTCAGGAAATAAAAGATCAGGAAATTGCCGAACTTCGACGAGCGAAAAAAGTCGGCAGATCCCGAGATTCGTTACAAACCCCCTTGGAAACGTACCTGCGAGAAATCAATGAAACGAAACTTCTGACGGCGGACGACGAAAGAAATCTGGCCAATGCAATCGCCCAAGGCGATGTACGCGCACGAGATCGAATGGTTCGGGCAAACTTGCGACTGGTGGTTAACATTGCTCGTGGCTACACCGGCAAAGGCCTCAGTTTGCAAGATTTGATCGAAGAAGGAAATCTCGGTTTGTTGCGAGCCGTCGAAGGGTTTGATCCAGATGTGGGAACACGATTTAGCACCTACGCGAGCTATTGGATCAAACAATCCATCAAACGCGCATTGATCAACTCGGCGAAAACAATTCGGATTCCAGCTTACATGGTTGAGTTGTTATCGAAATGGCGGCGAGCTTCGGCACGCTTGAACGACGAACTGGCTCGAACACCCACTGCCGAAGAAGTTGCAAGACTCTTGGGCCTGCCTCGTAGAAAACTTCCAATTGTCAAAAAAGCCATTCAGATCTACAACTTGACTCCCCAAACAGATCAATCCGAAGCGGGTTGGTCACTTGGTGAAATGGTGATGGATGAACGGGCTCGAACACCGGATGACGAACTGGTCGAGCACGATATCCTCACACGAGTGATGGAAATGATGCACGAACTCGATCCCCGCGAGTCAACGGTGTTAAAAATGCGATTTGGATTGCACGAAACCGAGCCGCATACTTTGAAAGAAATCGGTGAACAACTCGGATTAACGCGAGAACGCGTGCGTCAGATTGAAACCGAAGCGCTCAAGAAATTAGGCGAAGGGTTGCGCGACCCTCGCGATATGGAATTCCCGGTATTTTAATCGAGTAGGGCCGGTTCCTACCGGCCGTTTTGGTTGAATTGGCCGGTGGAAACCGGCCCAACGTACTGGACGAACTCGCATCCATGCAAAGCCACCCGTGAGCGGCAAGGCGCTAGCCGCCGGTTCGTTATCGCTTGATACCGGCGGCTAGCGCCTTGCCGCTCACAATAGCTTGCCCAAACCTGTGGCTCGGCGGGAGCCTCGCCCTCCCTAAACATACTTTCCCGAACATCGCCTCCCGATTACCAATTCGACAAAACGGCCGGTGGGAACCGGCCCTACATGTCAGCGAATTTGTCGTCCAACATTTTTTGTTCGACAAAAAATGCGATGGCGCGTTTTAATGCGGGTTCGAGCGGACTGATGACATAGTTGAGTTCCGATTGCGCTTTTGTTGAATCGTAGTAATTGTAGAGCGACCCAAGTTTGATCGATGCCGAATTAATCGGACCTTCTTGGCCGCGGATTTTGTTGAACAAATCGGAGCAAGCGCCCACTCCCCAACCAATCGCCGGACCCAATCGACAAAGCGGTTTGCGGCGGTTTAACAAAGTCGCGATCTGGCACCAAAGTTCGTGATATGTGATGTTATGCCCGGCCAAGATATACCGCTGGCCGGCTTTACCGGATTCGATGGCACTGATGATTCCACGGCAACTATCCAGCACATCCAACGTGCTGATTCCTCCGCGTGGACTAAACGGCACAAATTGCCTGGCGATCGAGGTAATCATCTCGCCGGAACTGGGTTTCCAATCCCATGCGCCAAACATCAATCCAGGATGGACAATGATGACATCCAATCCCTGTTCAAACTCTGCCAACAGAACTTTGTCCGCTTCACGTTTCGAAACCACGTAAGCGCATTCTGGTTTTGCCGGAAAGATATCTAATTCGGTAGCCGGTTTGTTTTTGGTGCCGGGTGCCAAAGCATCCACCGACGACAAGTGGATCATACGGATTTTGTTGCGGGCTGCGATTTCCGCGATTTTCGCGGTGGCTTGCACATTGATTTGCCGAGATTCGTCGAGTTTCGTCCAGCCGAGATGGATCATTGCCGCGGTATGAACAATCACGTCAACTCCGGCAGCGGCAGAATTCAGCAGGTCGACATCGTGTAAATCGCCCGCAAACACTTCGACGTCCAAACCAGCCAACTCGCGGCGATTTTCTGGCGGACGTATCAGGACTTGGCATTGATGGCCCTGCTCAAGCAACATGCGAACCAGATTGTTACCAACCAGGCCTGTTGCGCCTGTTACCAATATTTTCACTGGCTTGTATCCGTGTGATCACTGAGTGAGCACATTGATTCGATGGTTGATTGAGCCGGAATTCAGAAACTATCGATATTGTTTGCCAATTGGATTCGAAGCGACTTCGGTATCTTCTTCGCTCTGCGATTTAATTTGCGCGACGTCGTCCGTATTTTCAAAACTCAGAAAATCAGTCGAACCTTTCTCGGTGGGAACAATAATCCCTGAGATCCTCCAGCCCACATCTTTCTTTTTCAACAAATAAGAGATCTCAAACGAATTTTGAGTCCCATTGTTGATATTTTCGATAATGCAGGAAACGATTGCAACGTTCTGTCTGGCGGAATTGTAACTTACTTTGTTAACGCTACATTCGGATTTCTCGCCGCCTGGAATCTGCAAATCGACTTGGGCCGCGCGAATGTGTCGTTCTGCCGACTGCGTCAGCAATTTCTCCCAGCCCCGGTAGTCACCCGATTTCACGGCCGCGATAAATTTTTCACAAATAATTTTCGGATTGGTGTCAACGGTCAGCTTTTGCGAGGCGGAGTCGACCGCGGGCGAGCGAACGCCGGTTCCTGATTGAGGCACCACCGTGACTTGTTGTTTTTGTTCCGTCTGATTTTGGGCTTTGGATTTGTTATCCGAATCTTTGGGGTCGTCCTTTTTGCAGCCTGTCGAAACTGTCAGCATCAAAATGAGTGAAAATATGCAGCAACGTTTCACCGTTTCAGTCCCCTTCCATGGGTGTTGGGCTTTTGAATAAAAACAACTCGCCAGATATTGAGGGATTTTGCTGATTTCGTCCATCCCATTTTGTTGGGTAAGTCGAGGCAGAAGCTAGCACCGAGTAGGGCCGGTTCCCACCGGCCGTTTTGATTCAATTGGCCGGTGGGAACCGGCCCTACTCGAATCGCAAATAATTACCGTGCAAGCAATTTTGAATCATTTCAAATTCTTTGACGACGCCTCGTAAGCTTTGTGCCCAGTCGAATTTTTTCCCAAAATACCTTTTTCCCTTTTTGGCAGCCATTTACGGTGCTCTCGAATGATTTCAGAGTATCGCGAATCGGCGGCGAGGTTTTTCCATTCGTGAGGGTCGCGATTCGTGTGATACAGTTCCTCGGATCCATCAACGTATCGAATGTAACGCCAATTTGTGGATCGGATGGAATGATTGCCTTTGCCAAACGTCGTTCGGACGGGTCGTTTCCAATGCATATTCGGCGAATCCAACAATGGCTTCAACGATTGGCCTTCGTGTGTTTTGTCTGCTTTCAATCCGCAAAGGTCCAGCAAAGTCGGATAGATGTCAATCAATCCCACCGGGCGACTGCACGTATGAGATTTGATGCCGGGCCCCGAAATAATCAGCGGCACACGAGTTGAGTCTTCCCAAAGACTGCGTTTTGCCCAACGTTGTTTTTCTCCCAAGTGAAATCCGTGATCCGAGCAGAGTACAACAATCGTGTTGTCACGATAAGAACTTTTGGCAAGTGTGTTCAAAACACGTCCGGCACAGTCATCTGCAAAAGCAATCGAAGCCAGATAGGCCCCAACCGCCGTTTGCCATTGGTCATTTTTTTTCATCCAATCGTGCAATGGCGCGATGTGTTTCAGGGTGACCAGGTCGCGCGCATATTTTGAAACATCACCCAAATCGCGTTCGGTCGTCGCCGGGAGCTGAATTTTGTCGAGCGGAAATTTATCGAGCCATTTGCGCGGCACGTACAGTGGAACGTGGGGTCGATAAAATCCGATTGCCATAAAAAACGGTTTTTCATGTTTTTGCTGGAGTTTAGAAACGGCCCAGCTGGCGATTTTGTGATCCGGCATTTTGTCGTCAGAGATATCGAGCGGCCCCCAATCCCAAAGCCGAACGCCTTGCCGATAGTTTATTTTCTGTTTCGGTAACGGCCCAAAACCTCCGAAATTCCCGCCATACTCGCCAAGTTTTGAAAAAATGACTTTGTTCAATTGGTGGTGAAAAATTTTGCCCGCGCCCAACACCTGGTAACCCTCACGGTGAAATCGTTCAGGCAACGTGAGTACGTTTTTCGTCACCGTTGATTGTCGGATGCCAGGATTCAGGAAATACAAACCGGTCGACGAAGGATAGCGCGAAGTGAGCATGCTGGAACGCGACGGTTGGCAAACAGGCGCCTGGCAGTGGGCATTTGAAAACAGCGTTCCAGTTTTTGCCAGTTTGTCGATATTCGGAGTGAGCGATTGCGGGTGCCCTTTTAAACAGCCCGTCCAATCGTTCAGATCATCCACAAAAATCAGCAAAACATTAGGACGAGTTTCATCAGCCCGTGAAGCCGCCGAAAAGGATACTGCCAACAGAAAAACAGCCACACCGAACGTTGCAAACGGCTTCATGGTTCTCGTCTTTTCAAAAGATAATTATTTTGGATGTTTTGACTGGTTAACGTTTCCATGTTATCTCCAAATCGCCATCGACAAAACCAATGCCTATTCCATCGACTGTCATGTAACCGCCGGCACTGGTGAACCATGTCACTGGCCGAACACAAATTCCATGAAAAAAGGGCACTTCGAAGTGCCCTGGTGTCGTTTTCTGATGTAATCACCGGCGGTGAACAAACAAACCCCTTTTATTTTCCAACAGACAAACTTTCGATCATCGCATGAAAAGCTTTTTCGTGCTTGTCGATCGTTTTTTTGTTG
Source organism: Pirellulaceae bacterium (assembly GCA_028280445.1). Taxonomy (GTDB): domain Bacteria; phylum Planctomycetota; class Planctomycetia; order Pirellulales; family Pirellulaceae; genus JANQLU01. The sequence goes on from JANQLU010000043.1 coordinate 14,282, forward strand.
CCATAGAGTTTGACAAAGTAGTTTCCCAGTCCGTCAGTTTCAATAATGGCCGCCAACATCCGATAGTTTTTCCGCTCGGTAAATTCGGGACGAACGGGGACTGGTTTATCGAGATAGGTTCCCGAGATATCGACAATCGTGACATCTTGTTTGGCAATCGTTTTTTCAACGACTTTGGGCTTGGTTTCTTTGCCGTCGGGTTGCTTAAATTGCCCGGCCCAACGTTCAATGTTGCGATCGACTCCTCCGCCAGCACCCATCATGGTCAGTCGTGCTGCAGGCAAATTTTTAACTTCGCTTTTGATCGAGAATTCGTGAGCGATCATTCTGAATTTCGGTTTGACTTTTTTCCAAGCCGAAGTGGCTTTCATTTTGAGTTTTCCTTCCGCTAACGAAAACTCAATCTTTTTGTCTTTATCATCGGTTTTCGTTTCCTGCTTTTTTTCCGTCGCCGCTTGAGCGAAAACGGATGCAGGAATCAGCAGACTCAGACAAACCGTACAAATGGAAAGTAGACGCATGTTGCATTCCTTCAAAATTTTATTGTTGGCTAAGGATAATGATGAGCAAAACGATCAATGCCAGGATAATCACGACCCCAATGGTGATGATCGTTATGGCCATTGTCGCTTTTCGTTTTTTGCTCCGATAGTAACTAATTTTTCGTTGGTCAGCAGTACCGGGGTTAACTTGGCTATTGGTAGTGATACCGACGCCGGAATTTCCAGCAGCCGACGTATGACTATCGTCAGCCGTGGTCGTTTCGCGAAACACGTGACTTGCCACCAGCCAATCTGCCCAGCCATCCCGCCAAACCAATGAATTGGCACCGACACGCCCTTCGGCAAACCATTGTTTCATCAACTCAGTACTGGCGGGACCGAACTGCCCGCCTCCAGGTGGCCGAATGTACCAGACGGCGTTGGGCGCCTCGTCAAACGGATCTTGTGAAACGGGTGCGGCTGCAACCGGTGGTAATTCCGAAGCAACCGGAATCGCTGCGACGGGTTCGGCAGCAGGGACGGCGGGAGAGTTTCCGATCGGGTTCGACATCGAAGCTGTCGACGGTTCAAATACATCAGGTGCCGGAGAATCTTCGGCAATCTGGACGTTTTCAACGACAGCTGGCTCAGGCGTTCCGGGAATTTGAATCTTGGCTCGACATTTGGGGCAAAATCCGCGTCGACCGGCGAGCTTCGCCTTGATGTTCAACGCCTCATTGCAATCCGGACAATTAAATTTGATGCCCATTGATGTCGAACTTCCAACGGTTTAGTTTCTCTGCTTTCCCAATTATAACTGCACGATTTTTGATTGGAAAGTTCGCGAATTGACGATTCATGTCGGACTAACTGCTCGACATCACTTTGCTCACGATTTCATTGTCAAAATAATTAATTGACATTCCGGCATCAATAATCAGCGACTGGGCGTTAATTCCGCTGGATCTCGGACTGAGCAGAAAACAAACGGCGTTGGCTGCCTCTTGAGTCGTGACGGCTACCCCCCGCGGAATGACTTTTTCAGCGTACAAATACGAGTCCACGTAGCCGGGAATCCCGGCTGAAGCAGACGTTTTGAGCAATCCCGGCGAAACAGCATTGAATCTGACTTTCGAAAAACTGCTGAAACTTTTCGCCAGAAATGCTAGTGAAGAATCTAACGCAGCTTTGACAGGCGCCATGAATCCATAATTTTCGCTGGCCATGCGAGTGGTCGAGATTGAAATCGTGGTCACCGAAGCGTCTTCGGCAAAATGCTCTTTGAATGCATTGCAGATCGATATGAATGAAAAGCAGGAAATATCGAAAGTCCGCAAAAACTGGTCTTTTGTGGTCTCATGAAATGGTTTCATTCCCGATTCGTCATAGGCGGCAAAGGCGATCGAGTGTACCAATCCATCGATGGTCGGTCGATCTTTGGTGATGTCGCTGACCAGTTGTTGAATTTGGTCGTCGAACTCAACGTCGCAGACAAAAACCGGGTGATCACCCGCAAGCTTTTTCGTGCTTTCACGCCGCTCTTCGGAGCGAACAACATAAACAACATCGGCACCGAATTCGGAAAGTGTTTTGCCAACGTGAAAAGCGACACTTTTACGATTTGCCATTCCGAAAACGACGATCGTTTTGCCGGCCAGCCCTAAAAAATCACTCAACCTACCTGCCTCACGTTTCGGGTGCGATCAACTGTCGTTTTTGCCGCCGGAGTCACGTTCCAGGAAAGTGCTGACATATTTCAAACGAACGTTGAGTTTTCCGTTGCAAGTCACTTTGCCGGAAAAGAAATAAAAACCTGATGAACTTTCCTCAAATTTTGCATACAGATCGACCGTATCTCCAGGAAACACAGGTTCTTTAAATCGAACTTCTGAGATTCGGGCCAACACGGGAGTTACATTGCCGGCAAAACTTTGTCCCAAAATCGCTCCAGCCTGCACCGCGGCTTCGGTCAAAATGACGCCTGGCGTAATTGGATTGCCCGGATAATGGCCATCATAAAAATACTCATCTTCCCGAAATGTTTTTCGGCAATGAATCGTATTTTCGGTTTGCTCAACGACCTCATCAACGAGCAACATATTGCCACGGTGCGGTATCGCTGCTTTTACTTGTTCAATTGTCATAAATTAGACCGTCGTAGAAGTGGGTTTGTCCGTGGACCGGGAAATCAAATAGTTATCTACGTCATTTGCAACGATCACACCATAGTTGATCGTTCCGAGCCAACCAGACATGATAATCCCACAACTGCCTGCGTGATACAGGCCTGAAATCTGTTGCGGCAACGCACGACTGACAGCAAGTCCCTCAAACTTGGTGCCGAAACTCGAACCATCAATATGTTTGGTGTAATGCTCGAATGTCAGCGGGGTCGCGACTTCAGCATGGTCCGTTCGCTCGCGGCAATTGGGAACGTATTTTTCAAGTGCGTCGAATGTTGTTTCAATCAAATCTTGTTTGCTAGCCAAGTATTCGTCTTCGCTCAAACCGCTCCAATCTTCGTAATTGGCGTTTGTGCTGGAAACAATCAGCTGTCGATTTTCCCGATTGGGTCGCAAGTCTGGATAATAAAAAGAGAAAGTCCGGCTGGTGATGTCACGGCTGAGCAACAATTCGGTTTTAAATTCGTTGGCGGTCGAACTGAACAACAAATCGCCTGTCGATGGGTCAACCGTCTCGCCAGGTTTCATCGACATGTAAACTTGCGTACTGCTGTTGTTCAGTCGGACGTCTTTGGCTTGATCGACAAATGACGAATCAAAATACTCTTCACCGATCATGTGAAAAATCGTGGCCCGCAGATTGGCGTTCGATACAACCACATCTGCCTGGATTTCACGCCCATTGACGGTCACCGAGCGAATGCGGCCACCCTGACAGTTTATTTTTTCGACGTTCGCCCGAATGCAAATATCCACTCCGTTGGATTTCATTTCATTTTCCATCGATTTAATCAATTGATCGGTGCCGCCTTTGAACGTGAAAACACCTTTGGACATAAAATTGGAAAACACAATTCCGTAAGTGATCGCCGGATCCTCCAGCGTCGAGCCATTGGCGTACGTAATCGGCTCCATCAACAATCGCACAACATCCTGCCGACCCGGGAAGAATTTTTCAAACAATTGACCGGTATTTAACGATTGGTCGTCATAAAAATTCATGCCACGGGCCGTGTCAAAAAACTCATTGACCGTCGATTCTGGAATCTGGAATTCGCTGGTCAACAGTTTTGTAAAATCGACACGATTAAAAGTCGTCGTCAGAGAAAACATCGGATTATCAAACCGAATGTGTTCCAGCTGAATAATCGAATCGGCAATTTCTTTGGACCAGTACCGCCGGCAGCTTTTGACCATGCCGTAGGGAAAGCCGTGAAGGGAGATATCAAAAATTTTCCCACCGGGTCGTTTAAACCAGGTTGCCATTCCGCCCAATTTATAGTGCTGTTCGAGCAGCAGAACGCTGCGTCCTTCGCGCGCCAAGACGTTGGCCGTAGTAAGTCCGCCGAGACCGCTGCCAATCACGACAACATCGTAGCGGTCATTCGCATTTTTCAAGTAATCTTTGGGCATTGGCGAATCAGTAAATTTTTGATTGGAAAAAATTAAACGTGTTTTGGGAGGGTGATTTTCCGGGAGGGCGAGGCTCCTGCCGAGCCGTAGGCATGTTGTTTTGCACCAGGAAAGGCCACCGTGAGCGGCAAGGCGCTAGCCGCCGGTACGAAACGCCGACGAACCGGCGGCTAGCGCCTTGCCGCTCACTGGATTAGGCTCGGCGGGAGCCTCGCCCTCCCTGAGAGCCTCGCCCTCCCTGAGCCTCGCCCTCCCGACCTAGAATAAGGAAAGCCACTGGATTCCTCAACCGTCAACGATTTTCAATCGCGCAGACAATGCATGTTTGCCATCGAAATGCCGCTCATGATCGAACCAATGATTCCGACAAACCCTTGATCCGTACCGCATAAAAACAGATTTTCCAGGTGAGTCGTTCCATCTATTTTTTTATCCGGTGCACCGTAAACGGCGCCATTGTCATGCCAAGTGAATCTCCGAATGGTCGTTGGCGTAAACATATCGGTATCGATGATATACCTACGAAAATCGGGGACAAAGCGTACGGCGGATTCGATTGCCCGGTCGAACCAAACCATTTTTTGACGCGCATATTCCTGCTCATCCAAGTTCGACCAACGTTCGAAATCGGCAATCGTTGTAATTCGCAAAACGCCGTCTGGCAAAACACCGTCGGCGTCGGAGTATCGATAGTTGTTTGGCGAGCAAATCACGCCCGTTCGAGGATCACAAAGTCCCTCAACAGGCCGTTGCCAGTCAAATTTTTCATGATCGTTGTAAAACACAATGGTTTCGTCGCATCCAATTTCGGCCGGCTGTTTGTTCAAAATCGAAATTGATTCGATAAAACTCATTTGCCCAATTTGGCGTTTATCAATTTCGCTGACGTCTTCGCACAATCGCAATGTTTCGATATGTCCGGCCGATGACAAAATCCGCTTGCCAACGATTTCTTCTCCGCTGTCGGTCAGTACGGCAACAGCACGTTGGCCATCAACACAAATTTTCTTGACGCCGTGTCGCAGTTTTAATTCGCCGCCGAGACTGCGAAACCGCTTAACCAGGTTTTTCAAAATCAATCGCACCCCTTTGAACGGGCGGGCAAACCCTTCCATATAAACGCTACGAAACATGATGCAGAATTGGCCCCAATCCATATCGTGTTCGCGCGCATTGCCGTACCACATCAGCGGACAAAAAATCATTTCGACCAACAATGGATCAGAAATCACCGAGCTGACAATTTCACGTGACGACAACGCAAAATTGTCCTGATCCAGATCATCGTAGTCGTCGATTCGAGAAATCAAGCGATCAAACGCGTCCACTTGATCGGGAAACGCGGCGGCAACTTCGCTCCGCAATAATTCCAGATCGTTGGTAAACCGCAAATTGACTTCGGGAAAAGCAATCCGGGAACCGCACTGTTCGGCGAGCGCAAAATCTTCCCATTTAAATCGCAACTGGCGCAGGATCCGCGCCAATGGCCCTTTTTTAGCACCTTTGGCTGTGAAATTAGTCACCGCGTGCAGTCCGACATCGTAGTCTCTGCCGTTGAGGCGGTAAAAAGAGTTCAAGCCGCCAATCGTGTAATGCCGTTCGACGATACAGACTTTTTGGTCGTAATGCGCCAGTCGAATACCGGCGGCCAAGCCGGACATTCCCGCACCAATAATGATCGTATCGTACATAATCGGGCGGGATTTCCGTGGAAAAATTTAAGCACTAATGTCGGCCATCTTGGGCGTCAAATAGTTGACCGTGCTGTCCATCGACGCCAGTTCACCGTACTCTTCTTCGGGAATTTGAACTTTATAGCGTTTACGCAATTCCATGACGATGTCCAGGAAATCCATACTGTCCAATTCCATTTGATCACGAAACGAAACATCGTCCTTGAGCGCTGTTAAATCTTCATCGGGTGCGATGTCTTCGAGGATTTCCAAAATTGCGGTTCGAATTTCTTCGGGCGCCATTGTCGTTTTATTCTCCCAAAATGATTCGCGGAGGAACCATTATTCTCGATCAATACTTTTTTTGACAATCAAAACAGAATTAATTCCCAACATCCCAAACGAGTTGTTCAGGACATACTCCACGTTTCCTAATTCGTGAGGTTGGTCGGTTACCAGTCCGTCCAAAGCACAATCGGGATCCAGCTGATCAACGTTGATGGTTGCGTGGCAAACACCGTCGTCAAATGCGGCCAGATTCCCGGCCAATTCCAAAGCACCTGCGGCACCCATGGAATGGCCAATGAAACTTTTTGTATTATTAAATCGCGTGTTGCCATGTCCGTTAAATACACGTCGCAGCGCTTCGCATTCCAAAGCGTCGCCTTGGGCAGTTCCGGTCGCATGGGTGCTGACAATATCGATTTGTTCGGTGGCTAAACCGGCTCGGCCCAAAGCCATCTCAACACACTGCGCCTGCCGCTCCGAATTGGGCAACACAAAATCAGTGGCATCAGTATTCATGGCGTAACCAACAATTTCTCCGATGATGTTGGCGTCGCGAGCCAAGGCATCGCTCAATCGTTCCAGGATATAGATACAACCGCCCTCGGCAACAACAATTCCGTTGCGATTCATGTCAAATGGGCGAGAGGCTTGAGTTGGATCGTCGTGCGTTGCCAATGCACCTTGGCTGGCGAACCCGGCAAAAATTCCAAACGTATGAATGCTTTCGGAAACTCCTCCACAAATCGCAACATCGCACTCATTCAGGCGGAGCATCTGCGTCCCTTGAATCAAACCGGCGTTTCCAGCGGCACAAGCGGCACCGATCGTGTAATGAGGTCCAATGACACCTTTGTTTAACGCGATTTCGCCGGCAGGATTGTTGGCGACCGTTCGAGGGTTGTGATGATGCGACCAAAACGAAGTGTCATAGTCGAATCCACGGAGTTCGTGGACTTCGGTTTCCGTTTCGACGTTTCCATGTTCGGTAACGCCAATGTATATGCCGACTCGGCTTTTGTCGGCGTTTTCCCAATCGATCCCAGAATGCTCGATCGCTTCGCTAGCACAATAAATACCGATACTGCCAGCTCGCGTTCCCCGACGAGCGTCTTTTCGAGTTTGATGGCGACGAACATCAAAATCGCAAACCCCGGCCAATGTCTCGCCAAAATATCGTATTTCGTAATTCGAAACGCCGCTTTTTCCCGATAGCAAGCTCTCACGGTACTCAGCCATCGAATTGCCATTGGGAGCGGTCAGCCCGATCCCCGTAATCACAATACGTTGATCGTCGGGTTTCAAATTGTGGTTTGTACTGATCATCAAAAAGCCGATGGGCGACGGTGTTTGTACCAAAAGGCTGAAAGATCGTCGCAATCCTGTGTGAGGAGCGGCCGCTGCGACGGTAAAGCAAATTTTGCCAACCTAAACAGTACCGATTTAAGAACAGATTCGCAACCGGCTAAAATCCAAGAGAACCCCATTTCGCCCTATTATTCAAGGCTTCTGAAGGCGAATCCGAACGGCTTGATCGCGATTTAGAAAGCATCACCGAATTCAAGATGCTTTCTTTTTGGCTTCTTCGCGAGCCTGGATCTGTTGCTCCACTTCTTCTTTCTCAACTTCTTCGATCGTCTTAATCAACAATTTAGCCTGCTCAGGACTGAGTTTCATTTCATTATTTGACGATTCCGACACGACGATCTGTCTCCCAATACAACAAACGGAACTTAGTATCTCCGCTGCAGAATAATGAATCTGGATGTGATTCCAAAGGGCAATTTTTGGGGAGGGGAGAGGGGCGAGGTTCGAGAGGAGAGGTAATGTCGTAGGTTTTTGGGGCGCACTGCACCACGAATATTTAATACCTTTAACTCTTCCCTCTAATCTCTCCTCTCTCCCCTCTCCTCTCTCATCTCCTCCTCCAGTCGGCGCATTCCTTCGTCGATGGATACTTTTATTTCGTATCCGAAATCCGCTTTGGCGCGGGAGATGTCGTAGCAGTGGGATTTGGCAAGTTGTGAAGCGAGAAAACGGGTCATGCGTGGTTCGCGTTTGATGTTAAAGGTGTCGTGATAGGTCTCTAACATCCATCCAATGCGATAAGCCCAATAATAAGAGATCGAACGCCGCACTGGAGAAATTCCTGCCAGCGACAAAATCTCGTTGATCCAATCCCAACAGTTCACCGGGTCGTCTTGGCTAATAAAATAAGCTTTCCCGCATACCGCCGAACCTGGCTCTAAAGCTTCGGCCGCCTGCAAATGTGCCGAAGCGGCATTGTCGATGTAGATGTTGTCGACAATATTGCCACCATCTCCAACTTTCCGCAATTGTTTTGTCCTGGCGCGCGTTAACAACCGTGGAATGAGATGCCGATCACCGGGCCCCCAAATCAAATGCGGCCGCAAAGCGCATGTCAGCAATTTCGAATTGTCATTGGATTCCAGAACATGTTTTTCGGCTAACGCTTTGCTATGTGGATAGTGTGCCAGCCACCGCGTCGGGTAGGGAACGTCTTCATTGATATTGATTTGATGGTCGCCGTTGAAAACGACACTCGGGGAACTGGTATAAACCAATTTGCCGACGCCGCGCGACTCGCAAGCGTCAACGACGTTTCGAGTTCCCACCGTGTTGATCCCATGGAACTCTTTCCAATCACCCCAAATCCCGGCTATGGCTGCGGTATGAAAAACAACATCGATATCACGGCAGGCCTGTTCAACTGATTCGAGATCGCGAACATCGGCTTGATGCAGCTCGACGTCAAATCCCGAAATCGCGTCTGTTTTGCGGTGAGCCAGCGCGCGAACCGAATGTCCCGCTTCGAGTAATTGTTTGACGATGTTGGAGCCGAGAAATCCGTTGGCTCCGGTAACTAGTGCTTTCAAAGCAATGTCCTATGGGTCGTTCGTCGTGTTGCGATTCCACAAACATTCTGCCTCAAACCCACGTAAGAATAAACAGGAATCCGATTAATAAAACGGTATAATCGACGTTTTCACAGGCGTTATTCTAGTTGGGATTTGATTGAATAATCGACTCGTTGGCAAAGGAACCCGTGCAGGAGTTCGCGTAATTGACGTGCTCGTCTCGAGCATCGCGATCATCATCCTGTTGTCCGTTATCATTCCGTTTATCCTGTTTCTGCGCACCAAAGTTTCGCGGCGATCAGCTTGCGAAGAACGCCTGGTAAATATCGGAAAAGCGGTTCTCAAATACGAAATTGACCAGAATCGCTACCCCGCTGGAACCCTTGGATTCTCTAACGCCATCGAAGTTGACCAATGGAACAAACCTAATGGTGAACAACAATGGCGTCGCGCACAACAAAGCTCGTTTCTGATGCAAATCGTGCCTTATACGGAATTCATCCAACCGACGGAGCCTGTCAATTCGCTGCTGCTGAACCCTGGGCAATTCGTCAACATTCCGAATGCCGACAACCAATACGACTGGTTTGGTGAAATCCCCGGGGCCAATGGATTTGCCAAAACGCATGTTCCCCATTTTTTATGTCCCGAAGATGATTTGATGGACGCCATTGTTGAATTGACAGGAGCTTCGCAGCCGGTGATTTCTGGCTCACCGACGACTGACTATTTCTCAACGCTGGTTTGGTCTGTTGATCAAGCGGAAAAAATCGGGAGAACCAATTACTTGGCCTGTGCCGGCGCTTTTTCGGGCGGAATCCATCCCGATCCGGAGCGGCGAAAGTACGTCGGCATGATGTCGAGCCGACAACGAGTTACGAGAAACGACGTTGCCACGGCGGACGGTTTGAGCCATAGCGTGATGGCAGGCGAAACGATCGGAAGTTTTTACGAGGGGCAGCGAACTCGCGCCAGCAGTTGGGCGTTTGGAGGATTGGCGCGTGGTCGTGGCGCTTTTGACTGGATGTCAGATCCAGCAACCGCTCAGCGGCCATCGCAATATATTCTTGGGAATATTCAATATGCGTCCAACACGGGATTTGGCTCAAAACATCCCGGAGGCGTGTTTTTCTTGTATGCCGGTGGTAATACTGAGTTCATTTCACACGCCGTTGACTGGCGAGCTTTTTATTCAATGTGTGGTTATCGAGACGGGACGCTGTCAGAAAATCAAAAGCTGCAGAACCGTAAAAAATAGTACGTTTTCGAAAACCGTTGCGGCAGGATCAGCAAGCGTATTTTCCTGTTTTCCACAAAAAATCTGGCAATTGGAAGGATCTAATGCTATGCAAAAACATGTTAATTCATGCAAAATAACGGTAGAAGCCTACCGCCAATAAGGTTCATTCGCATTACCGAGAATGGAGAATTCTATGCTCACCCGGAATTTCGCCAAAGTTGCGACCTTGATCGCGCTATGTTGCTTTGGCACTCAAGCTCTCATCGGGCAGGAAAATACTGCCACCGATGGGAAAAAATCCAAACAGGAAACGGATTTAAAAAAACAAGAAGACGCCAAGTCGGAAGACAAAACCGACGAAGACGAGGAAGTAACCGTTGCAGGGCTCAAAGCGAAATACAACAAAGCTTATGCAGCATTCCTCAAAGCATATCGCGCGGAACCTGACCGCAAGAAAAAAACGAAAATCGTTCGCGAAATGCTGCCTCAAATGAATGACTATATCAAACCGGTCATGGGCATTGTCAAAAAAGATCCAAAATCGGACGAAGCGTTCGAAGGATTGCTGTGGATCGCATCGCGCGTTCGCCAGCCAAAAAAACGTGATGAAATTATGGATTTGGTTTTGACCCACCACATCGACCGAGAAGGCATGGGTCAGTTTGTGTTGGGGATGGCTCGCAGCCGACCTGCGAAAAAGTCAGAAGAACGGTTGGTCAAGATTTTTGAAAACAACCAACACGATGGCGTCAAAGGTAAAGCGGCGTACGCACTGATCACGTACTTTACCAGCGTCAAAGAAATGAAGTCCAATGAACGAGCCATCGAATTCTACAAAAAAGCTGGCAACGACGAGTTGATCGAATATCTCGAAGCGGCGGACAACAAATCGCTCGACGCCAAGATCAACAAGTACATTGGAATCGCTCAAAAAAATTATGCCGACGTCGTCCTCCGAGGAGAGTTGACAATCGGGAAAAAAATCGAAGGCATCGTCTTTGAACGAGATCGTCTCCAAATCGGAATGCGAGTTCCCGATATCGAAGGCGAAGACATCGATGGCACGGAGTTCAAACTCAGTGACTATAAAGGCAAAGTTGTCATGATCGATTTCTGGGGCGATTGGTGAGGTCCCTGCCGGGCTATGTACCCACATGAGCGGTCGCTCGTAAAACAACTGGCAGGCAAACCATTCGCACTAATCGGAGTCAATAGCGATAGTGATCGTGATGAAATCAAGGAAATCATCAAAGACAAAAAACTGAATTGGCGCAGTTTCTGGAATGGCGGTAGCACTAGTGGCCCGATTTCTACGAAATGGAATGTCTCAGGTTGGCCAACCGTTTACATCATCGATACCAAAGGTGTCATTCGTTACAAAGGACACGGACAGGGAATCGATCCCGTGATCGAAAAATGTCTGTCCGAAGCCGATGTCGACGTCGAAATCAAACATGGAGACGAAGACGAGGACGAAGATGATGACGATAAAGAGGACGACGACAAAAAAGATGAGAAAAAAGGCAAGGATAAAGACAAGTAATTTCTGATTCCTTGGTTGAAACCATCATGGGTCGCTGAATGTTCAGCGACCCATTTTTTTTGAATCGATAGATAGCGCTTTTGTGATGGGTATCGTGAGCGGCAAGGGAGGGCGAGGCTCCTGCCGAGCCGCTAGCGCTCCGGCTGAATCAATGACTTCCTGCAATCATAAGTGCGAAACGTGAGCGAGGGACAACAACCACGCTGATGTGCTGCTGAACCTGGTCCCTCGCTCACGCTTCGGATTGTGATTTTAACTGCGAAGCTGTGCCGGTTGCCAACATCAGCAATCATCAACTCGACATTAAAGAAATTTATCGAGCCCTTGAAGCCCCAAAGCGTTCAGAATAATCGCCCAGTTCAAAAACATCGCTCGTACCGCAATCAACCACTGCTCAAACAAACGACAAAAGATGTTTTGAAGCTCGCCGACAAAATTACCAATCGAATTAAAATCATCTTTCGCCACCAAAAAAATGGCAACTAAACGTCGCGCTGATCATTAATTAAAATAACTAGTGTCTGAAACGAACCACAACGGCGAAGCGTGACGGTTATCGACGCTGTAACTCCATTCGAGTTGCGATTTCCTGCAATCACAACCCGACGCGTAAGCGAGGGACCACAACGACACAAACGTGAAGTAAAACGTGGTCAACGAACACAATTCTCTCACAAAAAAAACATTCAAACTTGGAAAAAACCCCAACGGCAATCAAATGAAAACCTGGACTTCGAAACTCTTAATTCCAATCGCCTTTTTGACGGGATCCTGCATCCTTGGGTTAACAGATATTGACCGCACAAAACATCGAGAAACCAACTCTGAGGCAACGGATGTCTCGAATCGAACCGTCAATCATCTCGCTGAATCGGAAACAAAACCCGCTATCGAACTTGCCAAAGGTGACGTGATCTGTTTCGTCGGGAACGAACTTGGCGAGCGGATGCAGCATCACAATTATTTCGAAGCGGCGCTGTATGCAGCGTTTCCCAATCACGACCTCTCCGTTCGAAACTTGTGTTTTCCCGGTGACGAACCCCAAAAACGCATCCGCTCGAAAAATTTTGGTTCACCTGATTCCCATTTGAAGCACAGCAAAGCGTCTGTCGTGTTTTTCTTTTTTGGATTCAACGAGTCGTTTGCCGGTCCCAAAGGACTGCCAAAATTCAAATCGGATATCGAAAAATTAATCCGCGACACCCAAAAACAGGATTACAACGGCGACGGGAAACCGGTACGCATCGTTTTCATTTCACCAATCGCTTTTCAAAACCTGAAAAACCCCAATTTGCCGACCGGTGAAACGCAAAACCGCAATCTCGAGCTGTACACCAAAACGCTCAAAGAAATTTGCGGACGCTCCAAAGTTTCGTTTGTCGACGTCTTTGAACCGACCAAGTTGCTGTTTGCCGGAACCGACCAGGCATTGACCCTCAATGGTTCGCATCTCAATGAACAAGGCTACCAGGCATTTGCCAATGTTTTGATGAAAAAATTGTTTGGCAAAACGGCGGAGAAACTCAACGTAAAACTCAAAGCGGAAATTGACGACAAAAATTTTCATTGGTGGCATCGTTACCGAGCCGTCAATGGTTTTTCAATTTATGGTGATCGAGGTAAAGCCGGACGTGACGGGTCGGGCAATTACAACAACCGCGACGTGATGGAACGTGAACGTTCGATCCTCGATCAAATGTGTCAGATTCGTGACCAAAGAATCTGGAAAATCGCGCAAGGAAAAAAAATCGCCGCCAAACCCGACGACAATAAAACGTTGTCGTTTTTGAACCCAACCACCAATGTCGGCGCGGCAAATGATCCCAATAAAGGCAAAGGAAAATTGGGAACGCTCAAATATCTGTCTGCCGCCGAACAACTCAAATTGTTCAAACTCGCGCCGGGTTACGAAATCAACCTGGTCGCGTCCGAAGAGCAATTTCCGGAACTCGCCAACCCAGTTTCCATGAATTTTGATAGTCAAGGTCGATTGTGGGTTTCAACCATGGCTTCCTACCCTCACTGGAAACCGAAATCCAAACTCGACGACAAAATATTGATTTTCGAAGACGACAACAACGATGGCAAAGCGGATCGCTGCAAAGTCTTTGCGGGCGGATTGCATCAACCGACCGGATTCGAGCTGGGTAACGGCGGCGCTTATGTCGCTGTTCAACCCGACATTATGTTCCTGCGCGACACCGATGGCGACGATCGAGCGGATGTTCGAGTGCGCAAATTGGTTGGTTTTGACTCCGCGGATTCACATCATGGCATCGCCGCGTTCCACTGGGGACCGGGAGGAACGTTGTATTTTCAAGAGGGAACTTTTAAATTTTCGCAAGTCGAATCGCCATACGGTTTGCATCGTTTGGCTGAAGCCGGAATTTGGAAATACAATCCGCGAACGGAAAAATTTGGTGTCCATGTTTCGTTCACCTTTTCAAATCCCTGGGGACATATTTTCGATCGCTGGGGGCAAGATTTCATCGGCGACGCATCGGGAGGACTCAGCTATTGGGCGGCCCCGATTTCAGGACATATCGAATATCCCATGAAACATCCTGGCGGTTCGCATGATCGCCGCGTTCAAAAAGAAGTCGGCAAACCCAAAGGTTTCAAATTCAAAACGCTTTACAAAAAACGAATTCGACCGCTGGCTGGTTGCGAAATTGTTTCCAGTCGCCATTTTCCAGACGAAGTCCAAGGCAATTGGCTCGTCACGAATTGTATTGGTGAGCGCACCGTTTTGAATCACAAAATCGTGGAGAAAGATTCCGGGTTCTGGGGCACCGAAGTCCCCGCCATCGTTTCATGTTCGGACGGTAATTTCCGGCCGGTCGACTGCGAGATGGCTCCCGACGGATCGTTGTACATCATCGATTGGCACAACGCCTTGATTGGACATTTGCAACACAATTTGCGAGATCCCAATCGCGATCACCGTCACGGACGCATCTGGCGCGTAACCTACAAAGGCCGACCACTGGTCAAGCCGCCAAAAATTCACGGAGCGACGATTCCCGAATTGCTCGAGTGTTTGAAAATCTACGAAGACCGCACGCGTTATCGCGCCAAACGTGAATTAGCTGAACGCGACGTCAAAGAAGTGATTCCGGCGCTCGAAAAATGGATCGCCGGTCTCGATCCAAAGGACAAAAATTATACTCATCAAAAACTTGAAGCGCTGTGGGTTTACCAGACGTTCAATGTTGTGAACCAAAAATTGCTCCAAGAGTTACTGACAGCAAAAGATCACCGTGCTCGCGCTGCCGCAACACGTGTGTTGTCGTTTTGGATTGACCAACTCGACAAACCGTTGGATCTGCTGAAAAAACTGGTTGCCGACAAACACCCACGAGTCCGCCTCGAAGCGGTTCGCGCTCTCAGTTTTTCCTCGGGCGATCGAGCGATCGAAATCGCTTTGGAAGTCCTCGAAAACGGTAAAATGGATTATTACCTGCAATATACGCTCGACGAAACAATGCGAGCGCTGGAAAAATAGATTCAAGACAATTTTTTAAATCGTCAGTTCGTGGGTTGTTGCGGGCGCTCCGCTTGCCCACCCGTTCGATTGCTTGCCTACAAAATAATAATATGAATTTGAAATCGTTGACGATCGCAATCACCATTGCTGTTTTACCAGTGTATGCCTCTGCGCAATCCACACAGTTTGTGTCGACCGACCATCATCATTCGCATGCTTCGCATCTTGTCCGCCCGGCACCAACATGGAAACTGGTCAATACCATCGGTAGCCAAGTAAAAAGCGATGCCTATCGCAATCAAACTCACGTTCTCATCTTCCATCTTGGCGTAGATTGTTTGCACTGTGCTAAACAACTCAAAAAATTTGCCGCGGTCGCAGATCAGTTTCGCAAAAACAAAATTCCTATCATTGCCATCAGCGCCCAGTCACCAAAATCGCTGAACGAAACGATCGCTGCCTACGGGCAAAAACTCCCATACCTGACGCTGGCCGATGCAAGCCATTCGTCGTTCAAATCGTTTCGCGCTTTCGACAATTTTAATCGCCAGCCGTTGCATGCTACGATTGTCGTCGATTCGGCCGGTCGAATTCGTTGGCAAAATATTGGACAGCATCCGTTTATGGATTGCCGGGAGGTTTTAAAAACGGCGTTAGCGGTTCGACAGGAAACGGAACAGGAAAAAATAAAACGCCCCAAAATTTTTCTCGACAAAAGCCCGCGGATTGTTGCTTATCAGCTGGGACGATTAAACAATGAAAAACTGCTGCTGGTCGAACGTTCAACTGACCATCCGAAATACGCGCCGGTTTATCAAGCGATCCTGGAACGTGGAGGAATGTCTCAACAATATCGCGATGAAGCCCTCGCCGCGCTCGTGCAATTAAAAAAATCCGATGCGGTTACCATCCTCATCGATTCAATTAAAAAAGCGGCAAAGGTCCGAACGCGGCAAAGCCAACAGACAGCCAATGAACTGGCGAAAATGCTCATCGGCCAACCTGCCAAACAGCTGACGGACCAGAAAGAGACGCTTTTGACCGCCGCGCTTTCGGAAAGTCATTTTTTACGAACCGTTGGTTTCGCAGCCTTGATCAATTGCGGCGAAACGGAATTCGCATTTTCTCAGGTCAGTACCGACGAGTTTAAAATCAATTGGCTGGATTCATTTCGTTTAGTCAAAAATCAAAAAATTCGAGCTTCGCAGTTCGACAATGTGTTTCCGTTGGTCGCAAAGAAACACGATCTGAATGTTCGTAAAGCAGCTATCCGTGCACTGGCTTATATTCCTGTCAATCAAGCAAAAACGTTCACCAAAATTTCTGAACTGGTTCCTGACGCCAAACTTCGCGATCCAGCCGTTAACACTTTGTTGGCCATTCCGGCCAAACACCGCGACGACAAAACCGCGGCCCAGTTGGTTGAATTTTTTGTGGCACTTGCTGAACAGACCTCGGCAGAAAAACGCACGACCGACCCGTTCCTCAACGCGATGCAATTGACCGACCAGTTGTTAGTAAAAATTCCCATTGCTGCTCGCAAAAAATATCGAGAGCGTCTGTCAAAAGTAACCGTTCGCGTTGTCAAGATTCGCACGGTCGTCGACGAAATGCGCTACGACATTCCGTATTTTGCCGTCCAAGCGGGTCGTCCGATTCAAATCATTTTGGAAAACAATGATATGGCGGCCCACAACCTGGTTGTCACTAAAGCTGGCAAGATGAAGCAAGTTGCTGAGGTCGGCGGGCGTGCTGGACCGAGCAAAGATTATTTGCCACAGGACCGAGCGGATATTTTGTTTGCAACCAAAATGATCCAATCCGAACAAACCACGCGGTTGACTTTTGACGCGCCCAAACAACCTGGCGAATATCCTTACGTTTGCACTTTCCCTCAACATTGGTCACGGATGTATGGCGTTATGATTGTCGTCGACGATCTCGATGCCTGGCTTAAAAATCCGACAAAACCAACCGACCCGATCGGCAATACACGCCAGTTTGTCAAAAAATGGACCGTCGACGATTTCGCAAAAAACCTCGACAACGACTTGAAATCGCGGTCTTTGGAAATCGGAGCAAAGATTTACAAGCAAGCCAATTGCGCTCAGTGCCACAAATTGGGTGGACAAGGCGCGACGGTCGGCCCGGAACTGGACACTGTTTTGAAAAAACACAAAGGCGACATGCAAAAAATTGTTCGCGAAATTCTCCAACCGTCATATCACATTGACGAAAAATATTCGATGCACCGAATTCTGATCGCCGAAGGAGAGTCGATTACTGGAATCATCAAATCCGAAACCGACGACGAAATCAAACTGTTGGACAACCCGGATTCCAAAGAATTGATCACGATCAAAAAAGAAGACATCGATGAAATGGTCAAAACATCAACATCGATCATGCCCAAAGCGCTATTAGACAATTTTCAACGCGACGAAATCCTCGAACTCCTCGCCTATTTGAAGAGCAAGCAACGGAAGAGATGAGAGTAGCGAGGTGAGAGGGAAGAGGTCTTTTGGAAGTTACCGATTCATCAACCTAATTTGGTTTCACCTCTACCACCAATCCTCTCATCTCGAACCTCGCCCCTCTTCCCTCTACTTACTGTACAAAGGTCTCGATGTCGACGCTCGCGTGACTTGGACGACGTTCTTGTCGAGAATTTCTTTGTCGATGTACATTTTGTTGATTTTCTTTTGGAGCGATGCTGGTGATTCGCCTTTGACAGAGATCACGCCGAGGAATGGCAATACAATGGTGGAATCTGCCATGACGACGACGCGGCGGCTCATGGAATCAACGTCCATCACTTCGATATTCAACGCTTCACCGGGCACGACGGCAGTTTTGGACGATGGTGGGATATTTGCCCCGCCGGTATCGAGCAATTTTTTTCGCAGCGTAAATTCCCTTAACGCTGCTTCCAGCTCAACTCGCTCGGCCATGATTTCGAGTAATTCCGCTTTTGCTTTGGCCTGTTCGAATTCGATGCCCTCGTGTTGTTTAACCAGAATTTCTTGCGCTCTGATTCTTGATTTAATAGCCGCCAACAACAGCCTATGCCGTTCGATTTCCGCTTCAAATTTTCCTTTCTGTAACGCAAATTCGATATCGCTACGCGATTTGTTCGGTATGACCCTGTTTCCCCAAGGGTCTTTTTCCTGTTTCTTTGCCGCGGCCATTTTGATCTCAGCCCCTGGCGTGGATTTCGCCGAAGCGCTGGGGGATTCGACATAATTTTCGGTTGTATTTTTTGAGTTCGAGTTGCTTGCCAATGCGATTGGCACGGTAATCAATATCATCGCCGCAATACACAAGACGACGACTGGTTTGCTGATGGAATGAATCACCATATTAAAAGCTCCTTGTTGGGCGAGTGATTTCGCAATTTCAAATGACGGCAGATTCAAATTGGCGGGTGTCGCACCATCGACTGGCACGCCACCGGAACTGAGAAACTTGCACGCTGCCAACGTTGATTGAATCAACGATTGATTGACCGCAGCCGAAGCTTTTGCACTTTGAGCAGCAATCACTCCCAACACGACGGACAAAGCGATTCCTCGACCTAACAAACGGCGACGCAATAATTTTCTGCCCCTGGCCAACGAGGCTTTCACCGCCGCTTCGGTTTCGTCGAGCAATTTTGCCGCCTCGGATCGTGTGTGCCCTTGAATGTGGCACAGCAAAATCGGATTGCGATATTTTTCTGGAAGTTTTGCCAACTCACGATGAAGAACTTCGATTTCCTGCGTTTGTGCAATCGTCAACCAAGGTTCACTTGCATCGTATTCAGGCTCCACAGTCATCTCTTCCTCGATTTGTCGTTTCCGAGTCCTGCGTGTTTGCAATGACACGCGATAAGCCGCGTGATACAGCCAGCCGCCAACACTGCAACGGTTCGTCAATTTCTTGGCCTTCATTGCAAGCAACAAAAAAGTGGCTTGAAAGGCATCCTCGGTATCTTGGGTTTGCCATAAAATCGAACGACAAACCGAAGCGACCAGGGACGCATGACGATTCACCAATTGCTCAAACGCTTCATCATCCCCTTTCAAATAAGTGACGATGAGCTCACTGTCGGTCGGCGCAACAGGGTTCGGATCTGACATGACGCCAATTGGAATTCAAAAAACTGCAAATGCTATAACGAAGCTATTTGCTACACATTATGACCTGATATTTCGAACGCGGTGCGGCCCTCAAAAAAAATTTATTTTTTGAAAATCTTTGAAATCGTCTGAATCGAACCAGAAAAGGAAGTTTGCTGTTGGCAAAAAATGACAGCTTGTCGAACAATTGGCCGTATTACGAAAGCCCGTCAAATGCATCTTTATTTGCGGTCAAAATCGCGATCACTGAAAGCTTGAGGCGTCAAAAAAAGCCAATAAACGGCGTTTTCAAGCGACTACTCAATACATAAAGCAGGACTCGCCATGGACTCAATGACAGTACAATTTTTGGTGATTTTTTGCGATCGGCATCCTGATCTTTTTCGTGTTGTTCATCGGCGCACAAAATGATCCTGTGAGCGGCAAGGCGCTAGCCGCCGGTACGGAGCGCTAACAAACCGGCGGCTAGCGCCTTCCCGCTCACGATGGCAACACAAACATGGCCCGAAACTACGATTTATTTTCGCGTTCCACGAAACAACAACTTACTGCGATCAGCCAATTGTCGTAACGGAAATAGTAAACGCTGTAGCCCCACCCCATGCCACACGGAGCATTAAAGTATAGATCTTTTTTGGTCACATAAGGCACGAATTGACTACTCAGTTTTTTGGATTCGCGAAGTTTGCGTGAATCCTCAACTTGAACCCGAGTCCCAGCCGGTATTTTGTAGTTAAGATGCGTCTTGCTCATACAAGCATTTTATGACACTGCCTTGCCACCTTTGGTCACACAACATTTCGATTCAGCCAAAAAATTTTTATTGGCGATGCCAGCTGAGTTTTTGTGCTGCTTTATGGCTTTCGGGAGGGCGAGGCTCCCGCCGAGCCTTAGAAGCGGGCATTGCCTGGAATCGCGAGTCAGATCCTGTGAGCGGCAAGGCACTAGCCGCCGGTTCGAATCGCTAACAAACCTGCGGCACCTCGCCGCTCACGGGTGGCTTTGGCATGGATGAGAGTTCGTCCCAATACCGGCTCGGCGGGAGCCTCGCCCTCCCAAACACCTAATCAGCAACATAGATCATGGCAAACCCATCATATCCTTTGGACCCGACCGTCTGAATTGCCGTGCATCGGAGCGCATCGTTTTCAGCAATTTTCATATTGAACGACCTCACGCCTTGCACCCGAGGATCGTCGCAATCGGGTTCGATAATTTGCCCATCGCGAACAATATTGTCGGCGATGATCACCGATCCCTGGCGAGTCAGTTGGAGTACTCCATCGAGATAATCACAATACTGAGTCTTGTCCGCGTCCAAAAAAATCAAATCAAACGGCTTCGCTTGGGAATCGACCAATACTCGGATACTTTCCACCGCATCCCCAACACGAATATCGATGACGTCATGAAATTCAAACGCCGACAAATTTTCCCGAGCGAGCGCAGCGTAAGCGGGTTCGATTTCCAGCGAGACAAGCTCTCCTCCAGGCGGCATGCCGCTTGCCAGCCAAGCGGTGCTGTATCCTCCCAGCGTACCAACTTCGAGAATCCGTTTCGCACCTTGAATCCGCACCAACAATTCCAACAATCGGCCTTGAGCTGGAGAAACTTGAATCGCCGGCAACTCCGCAAGTTCCGACCGCCGAAGAATATTTTCGAACCGCGAATCTGACAGCACAAACAAATCCCGATAGTAGTCGTCAACGGTATCCCAAAGCTTTTGATTCATGACTCGTTCCCATCAATGAAATCAATGAAATGATTGCTGGCGGTCGATTGTGACGGTTACTGAATTCAGAGGCGCGGACATCCTGAATTTTGAAGGGGCCGTTACTCAGTGTTCGTTTATTTGTCATCTTCGCGATCGAATTTCCATTTTCCGTCTACGATTTTGTAGATGTAGGTTGGCGAACTCGGTCCTGTAACAATCGCGCTAGGGTCTCGGCTAACGTGAACATTGACTGAATCGTTGCCAATCCAACGTTCAATTTTTACTTCCAGAACACTTCCTTTTTCACTTGATTTCAATCGCCAACCATCTGGCGCGATGCTCGCTTCGCCAATTGATTTTATTTCCCAACACAAATCGTCGAAACGTCTTAAAAAATCAGCGGGTGGTTTGATCCAACTGTCATCTCTTCTGCCAAATGTGATGTAGATGATTTCGTTATCTGAAAAGTCATTGATATTTTCTCGAATAATCGTTTCACGAACATCCAGTTCCAATTCCTCAATCTGAGGGTTTGTATTTGGAATATGTTCTACGGCATCCTTTGCCCAATTCGATCGATTGATCAATGAGCAACCGGATTGAATTGCCAACACAAACGCTAAGCACAAAATTAATATTCGCATTGAAACCCCCGAACTTCCGAGATTCGTTATGATCTTTAACAAACCGTGCGTTCTAGAGCTATGGTATTCCTCGAGAAAAACGAATCCACGGAATCATTGGCTAGCAATTTCTGATTTGACGCAAAACTCTAATTTGGAAAACGACAATGAAACAATCGATCGCTCACGTGGCGCTGGTGGTGCGTGATTATGACGAGGCAATCGAGTTTTATACTCAAAAACTCCACTTTCAACTTGTCGAAGACACTTACCAGCCGGAACAAGACAAACGCTGGGTTGTCGTCGCACCGCCTGGCTCGTCGGGCTGCACGTTGTTGTTGGCTCGCGCCTCGAAGCCCGAGCAAGCGCCGTTTGTCGGCAATCAAACCGGCGGACGGGTTTTCCTGTTTTTAGCAACTGACGATTTTTGGCGCGACTATCACGACATGGTTGCTCAAGACATCAAGTTCATTCGTCAACCCAAAGTTGAATCCTACGGAACAGTTGCCGTGTTCGAAGATTTGTATGGCAATCTTTGGGATTTGATTCAAATCAATGAGTGACTTTAAGTAGGGCGGTTCCCACCGGCCGTTTGTTAGATTGGCCGGTGGGAACCGGCCCTACAACTACAGTCGGATTTGCAGACCACGCTGAATCCCATCAACAATGGTGGCCAGAACCGATGGACTCTTAAAAGCACATTTGCGCAATGGTACCAAGCTGATATCAGACATCATTATTCCTTTAAAAAATTCCCTAGCAGGTTTGCTAGGGAACGATGAAAAGATGTTCCATTTGTTTTTGCTTTTGAACACCAGGCTAATCATTGAAAGACAAACTGACGATTCAATAAAACACTTACCTCATGCGTTTTTTGCGCAGCACCCGCTCCGATGTATTCGGGCGGGTGTTTTTTTGCGCTGTTATTTTCGGAGGTCGGCTATATTCAACTCGTCGAGTGAAAGATTGAATACACTGCGGATTGCAACAATGCGCAATTTCAACAATAGCACATTGATGACGTTGTCACTGGCTGCTATTGTCGACGTGCATTCGTTTTAATCTTTCAAAATTAACTTCAACGGAATTTCTACAAACACGACAGCATGATCGTCCAAGCGTTCGTAGAGACATCCAACGTTTCCGTTGGCAAGACCGTCGGACCACAGACTACTGCCAGTTTCGTTTTTCCACGACCGTGCCACCCGCAGCAAAAATTTATCGACGTTTTTTGGCGATTGCATCCAGTTCGCTCAATTTGAATCGCACAACCAAAATGTACGGTTGCTCGTTTTTTACCCAATGCCCGTATGTCGTGGTCACGAAAGTTCCATCGGGTAGCACTTCGACGCCAGGGTAGGTTGTGTCGTAACCTTTCTTGTTGTCTTTGAGTCGGACGGAGTATTGTCCTGGTTTCCCGTTTTCCAAATCGTTCCAGGTTCCAACCCAACCCACCCAATCGCCTTCAAACGCACGTTCTTTGGCACGATGCCGAGGAGCCCGACAACGGAAACTGATAAACAGCCGACCATCGGGTCCATATTTTCCGGTATGTCGATCGCCGGTTAACGAAAGAGGAAGCTCACGCGGTTTGCTCCACGTTTTTCCTTCGTCTTCCGAGAAAATGATATGAGAGTTTTTGCGTCGAGAGTTTTCTCTCAACAGCACGGCCAGTTTTTTTCCGTCGGGTGATCGGATACAACCCGGTTCACAAAGATGAATTTCGGACGACCGAAAAACCGATCGTGGAAACGACCAGGTTAACCCGCCGTCGGTCGACAACGTTTGATATAAGTTAAATGTGCGGACTTTGTCTTTTGATTTCGTTTTTGAAAAAAACCGTCCGTCGTCGTGAAACATTGCCATGTAATGGCCGTCGCCTGTTTTGAGTTTTTCCACAAACCCCATCACGACGATTCCGCCCCAATCACCAACTTTTTTCAACTCACTCCAAGTTTTACCATCGTCTTCGCTGACGGCTAGTCGAGCCGGATACAACCCCGACCACATGATAATTCGCTTTTTGCCTTTGGCATCGATCACTCGATGCAACGTCGGTACTTCTTTCGAAGTCTTCCAGCTTTTTGGAGTTTCGAGTCGTTTGCTCCAAGTCAATCCACCATCGGTACTGCGCTTGTAAACAATCGCACCGCGCCCATGCCCTTTCGGGTAGACACACAAAATTGTTTTGCCGTCTTCTAACAAACAGGTGGTTGGGTGACCAAGGTATTGGCCTTTCTCACGATCGACGACAACTTGCCGAAATCGCTGCGAATCCAAATCGATTTCCTGAGGCGCCTGATCAGTTTTTTGTGCATTTAAGTTGGACCCAATCAACAAAGTGACAATGACGAAAAAAGATTTTTGAAACATGTTCGCTTTCTCGAATAGATCCTTGCATTTTTCCAGTATGCCGATCGTTCGAAATTGGCTTCAGCCGAACGACATAGCAACTGGGATTAAAAGTAACGGTACACGGGCAGGCCATCGCGCACAATCAAGTGAATTGACACCACTGAGCCAATTTTCTCGGCCAACCGGGCGACAACATCGGTTTGATTGACTATGATTGATCATGATCGATCACAGTACCCTTGTCAGCTTAACCGAAATCCAAACCCAATGCAAACCAGCGAAACGACCTACGAACAACTTCGCGAAATGTTGACTTCTGGAGCACTTCAGCCAGGCGACAAATTGATTACCCGCAACTTGGCGGAATCATTGGGAGTCAGTTTAGGCCCAATTCGAGAAGCGATCCAACGACTGGCTTCCGAAGGGTTGGTTAAACATACGCCGGGAGCGGGAGCTGTCGTTCGAAAACCAACCCGCCAGGAACTGGAGGAGCTGTATGTGTTGCGCGACGCGACTGAAAGTTGTGCTGCCGGCTTGGTCGCCAAACACGCTTCAGATTACACGCTGCAACAGTTTGAAACACTGATCGAGCAATGGGAAGCACTATCGCAGACGATTTCTCAATCCAAGAAGCAAACCGCGACTCCAAAACAGTTTGAACAATGGCTGGATCTCGAAGAGCAGTTTCATGAATTGTTGATCGAAGCGTCGCGCAACAGTTTGTTAGCCAAAGTGATCCGGGACCATCGTGCCATCGAACGGGTTTTTGGAGCCCAGCGACATCACGCCGCAATTCTGACCGCCGAAGTCGCAGCAAACACTTGCCGGGGCAAACGTGAGCTGGTTCAGGCGTTGCGTGACGGAGACAGTGAGTTGGCCCGCCAACTGATGAGTCAGCAAATCCAAATTGGACAAGCGCACGTGCTGCGGCATTTCTCGTCGTAGGGCCGGTTCCCACAGGCTGTTTTTTGTGGATTGCCGGTGGGAACTGAATCTTCTTAAATCGTAAGTGCGAAGCGTAAGCGAGGGACTGGAAAACTGGTTTACGCACCAGATCGGGTGCCACTGGCTTTGCCAGTGATGTGGTTGGATAGTGCTTGTTAATTAATTCAATTGAACGAAAAACCGTCAGTCAATGTGCAATCACTGGCTAGGGCCAGTGGCACCCGAATCAGTAATTTTTCACAGGGCCGGTTCCCACCGGCCAATCCACAAAAATGGCCGGTGGGAATCGACCCTACTTAAATCGAAAGTGCGAAGCGTGAGAGGAAACTTCATAGATTGAGTCTTACAAGCACGAAGCTTCGAAACAACCGCGAAAATTCATGACATCAAAAAAATTTTCCCAAATGCTTGACACTCCCGCCCAACTCGCTTAGTGTATTAGTCAACTAGTGAACCTTGTGGCCGTAAGACGATGAAAATCGACTCCAACAGCAATGTGCCGATTTACAAACAGGTGGTCGCCGAGATCCAGGCCGCGATCGCTTCAGGAATCTATCAACCGGGCGAAGCGATCCCTTCGGCACGCGATTTGTCGCTGACGCTCAACGTCAATCCCAATACGATTCAGCGCGCGTTCGATGAACTCGATGCATTAGGTGTCATTGAAACACGGCGGGGACTGGGCAAATTCGTTTGCCACCGCGGACCGCAGCAAGCCACACGACAATCGCTCAAAGCGGTCCGACTTGCATTTGTTGATGCCATTCAAAAAGCGGTCGACGCGGGCATTTCACATGCGGAAATACAGAAAATTTTCACAGACATCATCAAAAAATCCTCCAAAGCAAAATCGCTGGAGAAATCGAAATGATAAAAAATCAAGATTTTGATCAAGCTGTCGAAATCGAAAAATTAACCAAACGGTTTGGAGATCGGCGCGCTGTCGACGAATTGTCGTTGTCCGTACCCACTGGCACAACCTATGGCTTGATCGGACCCAACGGTGCGGGAAAAAGTACGACTCTCAAATCACTGATGGGGCTGACGCGGTTTGACGAAGGGAGTATTCGGGTTTTTGGCCACGACGTTCAGAAGGTCTACGCGAGTTCCGAGTCGTATAACTTGCGGCAGGGGATTGGATACGTTCCAGAAATTCACAACATGTATCGCTGGATGAAGATCAGCGAAATTGTTCGATTTGTACGTTCGTTCTATCGAAATTGGAATGAAAAACTTGCCGACGAGTTGCTCGATTTTTTCAAGCTCGAACCTAACAAAAAAATCAAAGAACTTTCAAAAGGCATGCACGCCAAGCTTTCCTTAATGCTGGCCGTCAGCCATGAACCGGATTTACTGGTCCTGGATGAACCAACGTCGGGCCTCGATCCGCTGGTTCGAGAAGAATTTTTGCACGGAATCCTGCGTACGTTGAGCCGCAAAGAGTCGACGGTCATTTTTTCCAGCCACTCCATCAATGATGTCGAGCGGATGGCGGATGTAGTCGGGTTATTGAAAAACGGAAAACTGGTAGTCAACCAGACGATTTCAAAAATCCTGGCAAAAACCAAACGTGTTCGCGCAGTGTTAAAAGACAATTCCGAGCCTCATTGGTATCCCAATTCCGTGGTTTGGCAACGCGTCAATCAGCGCGAATGGGAGATGACCGTTGACGATTTTTCTGAAGAAGTGTTGCAGCAAATCAACCAGCGCAATCCAGTGAACAATATCGAAGTGCGTGATTTGAGCCTGGAAGACATTTTTAAAGACTACGTGCGGGAGCAAACTTGATGATCGCCCAATTGCTGTGGAAAGAATATCGGACTCAAAAAGCCGTCTTGATTCTTGGGATCACGTTTTTAGTCGGACCATTTCTGGTCTATTTCGGCGGAACGTCTTCCGGATTTGCCGACTCCATGTCTAGCGGCTCATACGTCATTGCGATGGTTGCCAGTATTGTCCTGTCACAAATTACATTGCTCGTTCTCGGCGGCAGCATTATTGCAACGGAACGACAAAATCGATCGTTGGAGTTTCAATTGCTTCTTCCTCCAACACGTTCGCACCTGCTGATTGCAAAAACACTTTTCTGTTTGGCAGTAATGGCTGTGATTTGGTTATGTTTGCTGGTCATGGCCGAAATCATTCTGCCGTTTTGTGTTCCCGAAAATCAAGCCGAACAATTCAGTCGTGTAGTTCGATATACCTATCAGTTTTCATGCCCCTTTGGTCTGGCAATGTTTGGAATTGCCTGGATGGGATCTGCAGTTTTCGAAAATATTGCGATTCCAACCGTTCTGGGGCTCGCCATTGTCATTGCTGTTGTCACCATCGCCTCTCGAATTCCACAATGGATCGGCTTGAGTGATTCCATTGTCCAAGAGTATTTTGGAAAAGCTCTTGCTTTGGTCTATCTGATCATTGCTATCGCGACTTATATCGGCGGTTGGAAGTTATTTACGCGCAGGTGGTAGAGCACAACCGCCGTGATCCGTATACAAAAAAACTGGGATGCTCAAGCTGTGTTTGAGCATCCCAGTTTAATTTGATGTTCGTGCGAAAATATCATGGATTGTAGGGCCGGTTCTCACCGACCAATCCGCCAAAACGGTCGGTAGGAACCGACCCTACTTGGATTGGTCACTCGCTGCTCACGAGGAAAATATCAATCACTAACGCTTGTACAAACGTTTTGATTTTTTGGGGCTAAATTTCTCGCCCACCATGTCTTTCAGTTTTTCGCGTTGATCAGGACGCAATTCCCGAATCAATTTATCACGGTATTTCTCTTTGAGTTTGGCGATCTCCTCGGCTAATTCGGATTGGAGTTCGGCCGATCGTTTTTTCAGATGTTTTTTTTGCTCGTCATCAATTCCCAATTCGTCAGCCATTTTTTTGCTGACCAACGCATTCGCGTCGCCTCGATTGCGCATTTCCATTTGAGCAGCGATTTGCTTGAGACGTTTTGATTGATGCGGCAACAGCACGGCACCAACAGCTGTTTTCCGTTCTGTAATGAACTCTTGATACATTTTGTTCCATTTTTTGTGGTCGAGATTTTTTCCACCACTTCGCATTTCCTTCATACCATTGAGCACTTGCTGCTGGAAATCTTTGTTAATTTGTTCGAGTTTCTTGACTTGATTGTCATCCAGTTCCAAATCTTTACGAACATTTGGATTGTGGATCAGCTGAGATGGATTGGACGACATCCAACCACTGGACCTGATAAAATGTCCTGTTCCATCTCCGGCGTACATGATCGTTGACAGCTTACCGTCGGCGGTCGCCAGTTGAAGTCGTTGGACAGACTGAAGTCGTTGGAGAGTCGTCGGCGCTAGTCGGATTCCAGGAACTCCAGGTGTTGTCTGTGCACTGGAATAACTACTCAAAACCGACGACACTATGCAGATAGCCAAACAAGTTTTCAAAATTCTCATCTTACCACCCTCGCGATTGATTCGGACAAGGCCGCGCCATCGGCATTGATGGCGCTCGTTTTTTCTAGTTGGTTTAAGGCTACCTCGTTCGACAAACGGGGTCAACGGAAATCGTAAATATCGTTTTGTCCCAATCTAAACTTGGGCGTCACATTTCAATTGCTTGATCGCCAAAAAATTTTGGATTCGTCTGTAATCGAAATGAAAATTCTGACAAACGATCGATATCAACCCCAAATGCTCGCCAACGATGACCTGGCAATGCTTTGCACGTCGGCAACAACGCCGTTTGGGAACCCAAAAAAAATTTCAAAAAAATCGAAGCGGCAAACCAATTAAATAGAGCTTCTTGATGCCAAACGTCTTGAGTGCCACTGGCCTCTGCCAGTGTTAGGTAGTGTTGATTAAATGTGAGCGG
>JANQLU010000075.1 GCA_028280445.1 Pirellulaceae bacterium
TTTTGTCACGACACAACAGGTAGACTGCGAAGCTCTGGCAAACTCCAGACCCCATGGAACAACAATTAACGTTTGCTGCACTAGCGCCTTGCCGCTCACAGAATCAGGCTCGCCGGGCGCCTCGCCCCCCGGCACTGCATTCCACAACAAACATCCACACAACAAAATTGCCCAGCGTCGATTTCGCTGGGCTGTTTTCGTCTCTAAAATGTCTGTTTTCAACAAACATTCAACTGCAATACATCATGTCACCAGCACTCCCTCCGTTTGACCCGATTGAATCAACGCAACAATTCAACGAAGCGCTATCGGCGTTTCTCGAACGCATCGAAGAAGATCGAAATATTCTGGCCGCAGTTCTGGTGGGCAGCATCAATGAAGAACTGATTTGGGGCAAGGAAACGATCGGGCTGTGGGTAATCGAAACCGATGGCGTTTCCAAACGTTTGAAAAGTGATGGAAACGATGAACGGATCTTTCGAACGTTTGTCGAAGATGGAATCAATATCCATGCCGAAGTGATCCCGCGATCTCGTTTTAAACAGATGGTCGAAGGTTCTTCGCGAACCGCTTTTTCCTGCAATTTTTTTGCCGCGCGAAAACTGGTTTACTGCAATGATCCGTCAATCGAAAAATGGTTTGATTCGGCAAACACGGTCGCGACCAAAGACCAGGAAAAAGAACGGATGGTCGCAACGACCTGGATTATCGGTTCGGCACGCTACGCGCGAAAACGAATCGAACGGAAAAACGACCTGGAACTTGGTTATGAAGCGGTAATTTGGGCGGCGCACAGTATCGCCTGTGTCGAAGTGATCAATGCCGGCGAGGTTTACGAACACGCGGCAATCTACAAAGCGATCAAACTCCAACCCGAATTATTCCAGGAAATTTATACCGATATTTTGACACAAAAGCGAACGAAAAAACGGCTGTTGGCGGTACTCGATCGCATCGATCAATACATCGCCGAACACGCCGAAGAAAATTTACAACCCGTTTTGAAATTCCTCAAGAAAGAAAAACGCACCGTGCCTTTGTCGCATATTTGTGATCATTTTGCTCACTCGCAAATCTATCCCTGGCACATCGAAGCGACTTGCGAATGGCTCGAACGCGAAGGCCTGATCGAAAAACTGTCTATCCCGTTTCGCATCACCAAAAAAAGTCGCACGGACGTCGAGGAACCCGCGTATTTTTACGACCCGTCGTAGCATTGGCGTTGAAGCGGTATTACCGTCGCAACTTAAGCACCATCAATCGCGATTCAGGCTGCGTTGGTTTGCGAACCCGATTCCTGATCGCCAGCGACCAATCGAATGTCGATCGGGTTCGATGCATCAATATGTAAATCGCTTTGAGGAAATGCAATTACAACACCGGCGTCGTTGAACAATTTGTCGACGCGATATCGCAATTCACTTTCCAAGATCAGTTGATCCATCGGTTGTCGGACTGTCAACCAGAAATGCAGCTCAAAATTGAGTGAACTGTCGGCAAAGTCGCGAAACAAGACAAATGGTTCGGGGTCTTTTAAAACAGACCGATGTTCCTTGGCCGCTTGGAGCAACAACTCCCGAACCTTTTGCGCGTCGGAACCATAAGCGACACCGACGGCAACCTTGGTTCGAATCATATCGTGACTGCCATGAGTCAGATTGATGACGTTGTTTTCCAGGATTTTGCTGTTGGGCACGATCAGCCGCAAATTGGTTCCCGTTCGTACAATGGTACTTCGCGCGCCGATGGCTTCGACATTTCCATACAGGTCATCCATCTGGATCAGATCGCCAACTTTGACAGGCCGTTCGGCGAGCAAGATCAAACCGCTGATAAAATTGCTCAAAATGTTTTGGCTTCCAAAACCGACACCAATCGCAAGCGCACCGCCGAGAAATGTAAACACGGTCAATGGAATGCTGACAAAATTGAGTGCCCCAAGCAGAAACGACACCACCAGGCAATAGAACGCCAGCGATTGAAACGCGGCAGCTGCACTTTCCTCGATTCGCAATCGCCGGGTCAAAAATCCGCGAAGTCGGCGGCTGATAAAACGCGCCAACCAAAATCCTCCGACAAATATTGCAAATGCCAAAATGACTTTTCCGATCGTGATGGGACGATCGTCGATGGTCGTCAATTCGGTTTTCCAGATTTTTTTCCCATAATAACAAGTCGTTTCCCACATTTTGCCTAACGAGTATCGATTGGCATCCCCCTGAAAATCAGCCAACAATTTTTCGATGTCGCGCCGATTGGACTGAATCGCGGCAACATCTTCTTCTAACGTCAGCATTTTGCCGCGAATGGCTTCTTTTTGGCGTTCGACAAGTTTTCGCAACTCGAGCCCGTCGCCATCATCAGGAAACGTTTTGAGCTTGGAATCAAGCGCCGAGATCGACTTTCGCAATTCATCGAGTTGCAACATTCGATTGGCCAGATCACGATCACGTTGCTGTTTGTTGGCAATCGCCGATTCTTCCATCTCGATGTCTTGCTGCCGGGTCGAGATCGAATTCGCAAACTGGTAACGATTTTCCCAGGTTTGTCGCGATTGATTGATCAACTCCAGGCGAAAATTCAACGACGAAACGATGGCTTGCAGCGCTTGACGTTGCCGTCGCCGCAATTCAAGTTCTTCGGCCTGTTTCGGCGTCGGAGTGTTGTTCGTTTTGAGCATCTGATGGTCATTGAGCCATTCCACATTCGACTGCTCCATTTCGAATTCGACGAAAGGAAGTTCGCGGCGCAATTCCGCTTCGAGTTTTTCGAATTCAGCGAGCTTGGTTTTCAGATCTTCTTCCGAAAAAACGGTTTCCCGTCGGATCGCGCCAATTTTTTTTTCGACAGTGGCAATTCTTGCGGACGTGATTTCGATTCGAATCTTGAGGATTTCCAATCGTCGCTTGCGATACTCTAGATTTTCCGACGCTAATTTGACTTCGAGCGCCTCGCAGGAATTATCGACCGACAATGTTGCGGCAACTTTTCTCTGTTCCTTGGCAAATCGATAGGCTTGTTCCTTTTGTTCCAACGACTGCTTTGCCTGGATAATGTCCTCGTTGGTGATTAATTGGCTCGATTGGTGAGACGACAAATTCGACTGCAAGGCCGCCAATTCATCATGAAGCTGATCGAGCAGCAGGAATGAATACGGTTTTTCGGTACCGAGTTTTCCATTTTGAACGTTTCGCAATTCCTGGTTGCGAACTTTCAACTCTTTGGTCACGTCGTCCAAGGTTGCGGTTTGTTGTTCGCGCTGTGCGAGGATTACGTCGAGTTGCTTGAGGATTCGCAATCGTTTTTGGTCTTCTGTTTTTTGTTCGTTCGTCGATTTTGCAGCGTTCTGTTCTTGTTTGCCCTGTTCCTGCTGAACCTGACGTTCTGCGATGCGGATTTGCTCGGCGACGTCTTTCCGTTTTTCTTTGGCCTTCGATTTTTCCTGTTTCAGCGTCGGTTTTTCCTGAACGACTGCGCTGTCGTCTTCTTGCAATTCGAAATGCGACGCTGGCTGGACGTTGCGGTCGAAAAAAGTTGGAATCGGTTTTGATTTTGGGGCAACGCGTGATGGGTCGACATCGTTTTCTTGAGCAGCGAGTGCCGTGGGAATTAAAAACGCGAACAGTAGAAAAAGATTGGAAAACCAGTGCATGAATCGTCCTTGAACTGCATCGGGTAAATCGACGGGAGTAATTTGGCGACGAGATTAGTCAAATGTTTCAACGATCGCAACTTCCTCGCACCAAAACTGCTATCACTTTCGTGCATGTTTTGTGCGGCAAGTAGGGCCGGTTCCCACCGGCCGTTTGTTGAATTGGCCGGTGGGAACCGGCCCTACTTGATCTGCATGGTTTCCAGTCGCTGGTAATCGCAAGCGCGAAACGTTAGTGAGGGACAATATTGCACAACACTTCGATGTCGGTTCTGGTCCCTCGCTCACGCTTCGGGTTTCGATTGAATAACCTACCGATCCAACTCGGCGAGTTCCGACTGTATGGCTTCGTAGGCCAACACCTGAGCGATGCCGCTGGGAGCAAACAGGCAAATGGGATAGCGATCAATCGAAACACAGGAATCACCAAACGCGAATCCGAGGTCGATATGTTGCAACAAACCGGGCCCCGGTCGCCATTCGATATCCGGGTGATCGCCGGACAGGTGAATTACCCGTTGCTTTTTTTCTCGCCAAACCGCCAGCTGCACAGGGTCCAGCCCGTGATAGCCGAGACTCAACACAAGCGAACGATCGGGAACATTTTTGCGATTTGCTTCGACTTGTGATTTG
Source organism: Pirellulaceae bacterium (assembly GCA_028280445.1). Lineage (GTDB taxonomy): Bacteria > Planctomycetota > Planctomycetia > Pirellulales > Pirellulaceae > JANQLU01. The sequence goes on from JANQLU010000075.1 coordinate 4,286, forward strand.
AGAAACGGATGAAACTCAATCGCTTTGGCCCAACGATGATCGTTTCCTTTACCAATATAGGCTGGCGGCATGTGGCCTTGCCAAGCGACATAGATTGTTTTTGTTTCGAAATTTCTGCTTTGATGTGTTGTGCCGCGTTTTTCAACGACAAACTTTGCCGACGAATTCGCCGAATCGGGTATCGTATCTGGGTCAAAAATCGTTTGCCGAGTTCGCCCGGTTTCAAAGGTTCAATTTTGTAATCATCATGAAATTGTTTTTTGCGGAAATATTTTTCTCCCCATTGGCGGCCATCGTCGTACGCATAACCTTTCCAAATTGTTGGCATCTTGCCCTTTCGCGTTAAAGCGCCAACGATTTCGGCAATCAATGTGCCACCGTGAATCGCATTGACGGCAACGTTGCCACGGCCTGCCATTTTTCCTTTGGATGTTTTGACGACGTGTCCCGTTTTGCTGAGTCCGGAATCAAACCAGGCATCGCACACACCGATAATCTTTGCCAGACGTTTGTCTTTTTTCGGACCGAACCCCACGATATAGACGCCACGTTTTTTTAACGCTTGGAGTTTTTTCAGATCGTTCGGTGCCGGTGCCTGATCGTAACCGACAATCGCAACGTCGTTTGCTTGTTCTGCATCTGATCGTTTTTCTTTCCAACTGCGACCGAATCCAATATGCACTAATCCACCGCTACGGCCCCACAGATCTTGAGCCACCGCCTGTTGGACAAATGGAAAACCGATCAACCCGCCTTTGATGTGTCGCACTGCAATCAACTCTGCAACCGTCGTAAATTGAGCGATGTTTTTCTCCGCGTCGATCGTGGCTTTTTCAGCCCAGTTCAGATAATTTTCAGCGGGGCTTGGTGCTGTTGACTTGAGTTTGAATGCATCGATTTTCAACAGCGTAAATGGGTAAATAATCGTTACGTAGATAGTATTGTCCGAGCAAACTTTGAGCGACATATGAGCATGCAACGGTGTCAGCGTTTTGTCGGGCAGCGTGTGAAAACCATGAATCCATTTTTGTGGCTTTCCATGTTTGTCTTTTTTGTCGAAATCAAAAAAGTCAGGGTTCGAAACTTTTAATACGCCAAGATCTTCCATCTTACGGGTCTTGGGGACGAAGCGAACGAGATGATGTAAAAACCCTTTGCCGAATCCAGTGTCGTTGTTAATTCGAATCACGGCATAGACGTTGCCATCGGCTCCCAAATCCAAACCGCAACGCGAATCGGGTCTCTTGCCATCGAGCATTTTTCCATGAGACTTGGCAACCACCTTCGGTTTATCTCCAACTAATTCGAACTCTATCAACCGCGAATCGTTTAACAGCAACAAGTAAACATTTTTTCGATCCAGAGTCAGCACCCAGGTCGGAATCGAATGATTGTTTTCGCGGGTCCAAGGTTTACCATCGAGCAAAATCGGCCTTGTCTTGATTTGATCAGAATCGGGATCGTAGCTAGCCAGCTGGAAATCTTTGGTGATGGCGTAGGCTTTGCCGTCGGCTGCAATCAAGGTCATCGCATAAGGCGTTAAACGCGGGCCAAGTTCGCGATACCGGCCGCCCTCGGTGCTGCCCAACATCCAATGTTGGTCTTCACACGTGACGATGTAGGTCAATCCGCGTTTTTCGTCGACCATGACATCGGCGATCCCCTGTCCTTTGAACGGCATCCCAAGATTTTTTGTTCGTCCGTTGCGTGGATCATATGACATGACGTATCCGCCCGGATATTCTGATTTGTCATTTTTGTCCAACCGATAACCTTGTTTGCTGCCGACATAGACGACACCGGATGGACCAACAAAATTTCGTGTGTGAATTTTCGCTTGCGCCGCATACCCCTTTGCACTCAACCCACACACTTTGTTCGTATCGATGGCGATGCGTTGCATTTCAGTCGCTGGATCAAATTCGACGAGGTACGCATTGTCTCCATAAGCGGCGGTTCCGATATGCATGTTGCCATCGAGGCCTTCGCTCAAAGAAAAATATCCAGATTGGTTGTTATGCGTTTCCGGCAAAATATAAAACGCCTTGGCCGGAACATATTTAAAAGGTGCTTTGTCTGCCGGTTTCTGTTTAACTGACGTGTCTTGAATGAACGGAGCTGCCCCGGCGGTTGAGATGGTTGTCAAAAGACATAGGAACCAAGACAGTGTCAAACTCGTTCGTCCGTTCATCGATGTGCTCCCGTTTATAAAAGGGTCATTGTTTTACATCGGCCAGCATCGCTGCCAGCCATTTGACAGCACGGTCAATTTGATCTTTGCGATTGAAAATGTGAGTCGAAAAACGCAGGGCGTTGTAATCTGTTCGATTTTCGCGTTTGTCACGTTCCATGGTCGATGAATGTTGAGTCGCTTTGACATAAACACGGTGTTTGTCTTTCAACTGCTCAACAATCTCATGGCTGGACGCAATTTTTCGATCGACAGCAAATGTGACAATGCCGGCAAAATCTTGTGTGTGCGTCATTCGTTTCAAACCCGGAAGCGACGAAAGTTTGTCAGCCAAATACGCATTCAATTCGCGAACTCGCTTGGCGATTTTTTCCGGGCCGATCGTTTGATGAAATCGCATTGCGATTCCGTGGGCCAGAAGGTGCGCGATATCGCGAGTTCCCACCGAAGCGTTGTAGGATTTAAATCCCCATGACATCGCCATCGCGTGAACTTGAGGTTTGGATTTCTCCCGGATGTAAAGCAAGCCGCTGCCCTTGGGCGCCAACATCCATTTGTGACTCGACGAAACATAAGCGTCGACTCCGAGTTTTTTGACGTCGACCGGAATCATTCCAGGAGCTTGAGCGCCGTCGCAAACGAAAAAAGCGCGATGCTCGCGAGCCATTTTTACCAGCGATTGGATCGGCATGACCGTACCTGTGATCGTGTCGATATGACAAAAACTGAACACCTTGGTTCGTCGCGTAATGTTTTGTCGAATCCGTTTTAACATCTCTTGATGTGAATCGGTCGCGGTGGGAAATTTCACTCGAACAATTTTGACGCCTTTGTGTTTTTCCAAGTGCTGCCATCCGACGATGCCGCCAGGATGTTCATGATTCGAAGTCAAAATTTCATCGCCCGCAGCCAAATCCAAACCGCCGGCAATCCTGTTCATCCCCTCGGTCGTGTTTCGAGTGAGCGATATTTCCTCCAGACTGGCATGAATGAATTTCGCAGCGGCCGTTCGAACCGATTCGAGTTGTTGCCCCAGTCCATCACCCCAGAAATTTTCATGAGGATTTTTTTCGATCTCGCGCGTAAACTCGTTTAGCGATGACACAACCACTTCGGGCGTCGCGCCAATGCTACCACAATTGAGATGGATGATTTGTGGGTCGAGCAAAAAACACTTTTGCACGCGCGCCCAGAACTCTTCTTCGTCAGTGGCGTCATCGAGACGCCGGCGCAGTCGACGAAACTGCTGTTCCACTTTTTCGGTCTGACGTTGAAACGGGCTGTGGGCGACAACTCCTGCCGCCATCGTTTGCATGAACTTGCGCCGTTTCATGAATCGTTGTCCCAATTCGAGTGATCACGTCCAGTGACATTTTATATGAAAACGGGCGGGTTGTCAGATTAGCGTCGATCGTCTTTGGATCGGCCCCGTCGCAAAAAATCAGGCCAGAATTTTTTTGGCAACAATCCCTTTCACATCGGTCAAGCGAAAATTCCGGCCTTGGTATTTGAACGTCAGTTTCTTGTGATCGATGCCCAACAGGTGCAGCAACGTTGCATTAAAATCGTGGATATGCATTGGGTCCGCGACAATGTTGTAGCCGAGTTCATCAGTTTTCCCGTAACAAAATCCGCGTTTCACACCGCCGCCTGCCATCCAGGTTGCGAAAGACTCTTTGTGGTGATCTCGACCAATTTTGGTCTGGTTGCCCGCACCATCGTTTCCTTGACCCATCGGCGTTCTGCCAAATTCCGATGACCAGACAACCAGCGTGTCATCGAGCATTCCGCGTTGTTTCAAATCCGCGATCAGCGCAGCAATCGGACGATCAACTTGTTTGCATTTTTGCGGCAGGCGTGTCGCAATACTGCCATGCATGTCCCAACCTTGATCAAACAGCTGCACGAAACGGACGCCGCGTTCGACAAGCCGTCGAGCGAGCAAGCAATTGTTGGCAAATGAACTTTCGCCCGGCTTGGTTCCATACAACTGATGAACATGTTGCGGCTCGGAACGAATGTCCATCAGCTCGGGAACCGAAGTTTGCATCCGGTAAGCCAACTCGTATTGTTGTATGCGTGTTTCGATCTCAGGATCTTGTTCGCGCTGCAATTGCCGGCGATTCAACTGGTTGACCGCATCAATTACATCACGGCGGCTCGATGGTTGAACGCCTGCGGGATTCGACAGAAAAAGAACTGGATCACCCTTACTGCGAAACTCGATCCCCTGATGGACCGTCGGTAAAAATCCGCTGCCCCAAGCACTGTTTCCAGCTCCCAAAACCTGTCCCGTGATCAAAACAACAAACGCGGGCAGATTGCGGTTCTCGCTGCCAAGGCCATAACTGATCCAGGAACCAACGCTGGGGCGACCAAAACGTTCGAAACCACTCAACATCAACAACTGTGCCGGCGCATGATTAAACTGTTCGGTGTGCATCGAACGAATTAATGTCAACTCATCGGCGATCTGTTGAAGATGTGGCAACAAATTTGAAATGCGGATTCCCGACTCGCCGCAAGAACGAAATTCAAACGCTTTCTTTTTTGGAGTCCCCAACAATGACGGCTGTTTTCGAATAAACGCCAGCTGTTTTCCCTTAAAAAATTCGTCGGGACAAAGCTGTCCGTTCCGCTTTTGCAATTCCGGTTTCTCGTCAAACAAATCGATTTGAGATGGGGCGCCGACCAGATGGATGTAAATGACGTTTTTCGCCGTGGCAGGAAAGTGTGGAGCCGCCAAGGCGCCAGATGCCGTCGATGAATTCAACGTCAATGGACTTGCACCCCAGCCGTCTTCGAGCAACATGTTGCCCAGTGCAATTGCACCAATCCCGGAACCCAATTGTCGAAACAAATGGCGTCGCGTCAGTTTTCGCAGATCGGATTGGCTGATTGGCATTGTGGGAACTCGATTTTTCAGTCGGGTTTAAAAGGTTATCTTCGGATTTAGTAGTTTATTGTTTCGTCAAGATTCAAAATGGCATTGGCAACCATCACCCAGGCCGCCAGTTCAGGTTTGGAGATTTTTGCAGGTGCGTCAACATGTCTGATCGCGTCGATGAGCTGTGTCGCCAGTTTTGGGTTCGCGCCGAAATGTGATTTTTGTTTTTCAAACAATCGAACCAGGATCTCAACTTCATCAGCCTCAGGCGTTCTCGATACGCTCCGCGCCATCATGCTCTTTATTTTTTCACGCAATGTGCTGGATTTATTTTCTGTGATTGTTCGGCTGGCAAGTCCTAACGCCATTTCAAAAAACGCTTGATCGTTCAACAACGTTAAAGCTTGCAACGGCGTGTTAGTTCGGGATCGACTGACAACACAAGCCGCCCGATCAGGAGCGTCGAAATTGACGAAGCTGGGATACGGAGCTGCTCGCCGCCAAACCACGTAAATCCCACGTCGAAAACGATCGCGACCAGTCGTTTCCACCCATTGCGGAGCGTTGCGGCCCACGGCGCGCCAGATTCGATTCGGCTGGTAAGGCATCACCGGTTTTCCACCAATCTTGTTTTCCAGCAACCCACTGACGACCAGTGCATTGTCGCGGATCATCTCTGCCGACATTCGCATGCGCGGTCCACGACTGAGCCACCGATTTTTAGGATCGTTGGTTCGTGAAGACGGTCGAAAAACGGCCGATTGTTGAAACATTTTTGACAAGACAACTGTGCGAATTATTTTCTTCCGCGAGAATTTATTCTCGACCAATTGTCGAGCAAGCCAATCCAACAATTCCGGGTGACTGGGCGTTTGGCTTTGGACTCCGAAATCTTCGAGCGATTCGACCAATCCGTTTCCAAACAATTGTGCCCACCAACGATTCACCGCGACACGCGCGAACAAAGGGTTTTCCGCCGCGGCCAACCATTTGGCAAATCCCAACCGGTTGCGTGGCAAATCCTTGGCAAACGAATTCAACACCGCCGGTACACCCGGTTCAACTTTCTTGCCAGGATTCAAGTATTCGCCTCGAATCAACTTTCGCGTCTCACGAGGTTTATTCATCTCAACCATCACTAATGTCGATTCAGGTTTGATCGCGTTGAGTGAACGCTGCAATTTTTTGAGCTGGCGATTCAGTTTGACAAATTCTACGTTTGTCGCGTTGTAGTAGTCGGACAGTCGTTTGCTTTGTTTCTTGTTGCGTTTTTTCAGGTTCACGATTCGACGGATGTCGGCAGGAACTCGATAGACGGCGAGATCGTCTGACGACACCAAGATTCGAAATCGACCGATGGTCCGCCCGCGGCCGTAATTTTGATCGAGTTTGAAACGCAAGGTAGCATTCGGATCGATCGGTTTTTTCAACTCAAAAACGGCCCAATGCGGTTTGAAAAACTGCGGCGCGATCGCCCAACCAGTATTTCGCTTTCCATCAATGGCCGCATTAACCGGCCACCGGTTTTGTGAAAAATCAGCAAACGCAGCTTCAAACGACTGCTTGAGCCAACGATTTTTCGATCGCGTTTCCAACGAGAACTCGCTGAGAATGAAATTCGGCCGCTTGACATCTCCGCGACCGGGGCCAGTACCTGGCAGCGACTCATCAGTTAACGTTTCGATTTTGATCCCCGTCAATTTCTTGACCGACGATTTTCCAGTCACCGTGTAGACCGACGTGCCAGGCAATGAACCAGATATCAATACCGATCCGTCGTCGAGTTTTTTGTTTTGTTCACCGCCGCTGGTCTCAATGCTGGTGATTTCCAGCGGCTTCCAGTTTGGTTCGATTTTTAATTGCTGCCTCAATTTTTTTTCCCAATCCGCTTGCAACGCTGCGTCGCGAACCTGGATCACTTTCATGCGATTTTTGACCGCTTCGATTTCAGAATTGAGTTTGTTTCTGGCAGCAACCTTTTCTGCCGACAGCGGCAATTCCATCGACGGGCCATAGAAATCGTAGCGAACTCCCGAAACCAATTTGACTTCGAGCGGCGTATTGTTGAAAAACGAAAACATCTGGTAATATTCGTCTTGGGTAATCGGATCGTATTTATGATTGTGGCATTGAGCGCACTCGATCGTCATACCCAAGAACGCCGTACCGGTTGTATTGACTCGATCAAAAATTTGATTGATGCGATTTTGTTCCGGATGCACGCCAGCTTCGACGTTGCATGCGGCCGCCCGATGAAAACCTGTGGCGATTTTTTGGTCAACCGTCGCGTTCGGAATCAAATCACCTGCCAATTGTTCGATCGCAAATTGATCGAAAGGCAAATCTCGATTCATGGCACGAATCACCCAATCCCGGTAAGCCCAACTTTCGCGTAATTGATCGGCTTGGAATCCGTTGGAATCAGCGTAACGCGCGAGATCGAGCCACGGCCGCGCCCAATGTTCGCCAAATCGCGGCGAAGCCAAAAGCTGGTCAACCATTTTTTCGTAAGCTTTTGGACTTGGGTCCGCGACGAATTTCGCTACTTCGGCAGGCGTCGGCGGAATTCCTGTGAGAGCCAGATAAACACGGCGAATTAATTTTGCTGGCGTTGCTCGGTGCGACGGTGCAAGTCCTCGTTCTTTGAGTCGGGCAATAACAAACGCGTCAATGTGGTTTGCCGATTTGGAAAGGTTGACATTTTTAGGCGGCACAACATCTCTGACCGGCTTGTAGGCCCAATGTTGCCGAGTTGAATTTTCTTTGGGCCAATCCGCACCTTCGCTAATCCAGCGCTGAATCAGTTTTATCTCTTTGTCCGTCAATCCACCGTCGGGCGGCATGCGCTCAGCTTTATCCTTGGACGAAATTCGAACAAACAGGCCACTTCGATCGGGATGCCGCGCGACGATGACCGCCGATCCCGAATCACCATCGACAAACGCGCCGTCTCGTTGCGTCAATCGCAAACCGCCTTCGGGCTCGGAGTCGCCATGACATTCAATACAGTGTTTTTCGAAAATCGGCTGGATCTGTTTTGCAAAATCGATCTTGGCTGTCGTCTGTGCCAAACACGGCGATAAATGGACACCGATTAACAGATGCGTCAATAACGCAATTAAAAGCAACCGAAGAAAATGTCCGGTCGGAAATCGAAACCGCGTTTCAAATGACAGATGTCCCATTCCGATTCTTCACAATGCCAGATGCTGAGAAATTGGGAACGCTCGATTAACAAGCGATTCCATTTTAACTCCATTCTCGTTCGATTGACATACATCAAGTTTTCAGTGCCGATCATCAATTTTCATGTAGAGTCGCACGATAAAAAAAGCAACGGGCTATTCGCCACTCTTGCGAATGATTTTTTTGATCGCATCCATTGCCGGATCGCGATTCGAAAAATAATCAGTCGACGACAATTTGATGGGAACATGAGGAGAAATCCAAGGTCGCCAGTCATCGGGCATCGAATCCTGAATAAACCGATAGGCGATGCACATTCGCAATCCCGACCAAGGCAATATCACTTCTGATTCCATGCCGACGGAATTGGGTCGACTGCTCGATGGCTCGCCGACAATGATCGGGTCGGTGACCGACTCAACGGCATTCAAGTAGTTTTGAGCCGCTGAAAATGTGCCGCGTCCAGTAATGATATACAACCGATTTTTCTTATCCAACATTTCGAACAAAACCAACGGTCGCACCAAAGGTTGATACTTACGAATTAATCCACCATTGTTGTGACGCAAATCGACAATCAAATTCTGCGGCTTTGAATCGACAATGGTTTGCCTTAGCGTTTCAGCAAACGCTTTGATTGATTTGCCGCTCTGTTTGTCGCGGACTTGATTGAATTGCACATAAATGGTATTGGATGCGGGAAGTTTACGAAGCCAATAATTGTTCGATACGTCTTGTAGATACAACGGAGCCTTGTCCTTGGAACTTGCCCGGTCAAGTTTTTCTGGCCGTCTCATCGGACCACTTTTTAAGACGATCGTTTTGGTTTTCCCTTGGCGATCCTGAAGTTTCAAAGAAACTTGATCAGTTGATTTAATCGCGCCCAAATATTCCAATACTTCGGGAATGCTCAAAAATTGCGGCCCCAACCACAAAACGCCAAATTCATTGTCACGGTGAACGATCGACTTTACCTCTTTCATCAGCGTCGACGGGGCCTTTGAACCAATCGACAAAACCTTGTGGCCGACCAGATCCGCAGCCGGTCCCTTTCCGCCAACGACAAACATTCCATCCGAAAACAGGTAGAGTTGAATGGGCAGCATCGTGAATCGGACGTGTTTGGTTGGTAAGGGGTAGACGTTTGTATGGCCGTTTCCTAATGAAGTTGCAAGTTTTTGAATTTCCAACGCAATGTGTTCGTTGGAAAGATTTGGCACTCGGTGGCCCAAAGCCTTGATCTGTTTTAGAAACTCTTCAGAAACACCGTATCGGTCAGGATCGCCACTGAGCCTGGCAACTTCACTTGCAAAAAATTCAATGTCATACCGCCATCCTTGATCGCGCGTTAGTTTCTTTTTGGGTAACAGGCCGGCCAGTTTGATATAACGCGGATTGTCGCGCACCGATTTGAATGCAAAATCTCGTTGGATTGCGGAACGCTTTGACATTCGAGCGGTCAGCGACTTGTCGACCCATTGATAGGCTTGCTCGAATTCTCCCTTCAAAGCGTGATTCCGGGCAATGCGATAGTAGGATCGCACTCGACTCCCGTGTCCCAGACGTACCATTTGCAACGTAGCCTGCGCCGCCGCATCACGGTTACCCAAATTGGTGTGGCACTGAAAAATTTTTTCGAACAGCTTGCCGTTTTGTGGATCTGATTTCGCCAAACGTTGATAGATCTCAAGCGCGTCGGCATATTTTCGATTGGCGAACCGTTGGTCAGCTTGACGGAGTTGGTAGAAATACTCAACCCCGGAGATTTCTTGTTGAGGCTGAGACGGGCTTTCTTGAATGGCAATCATTAGTGCAACGGAAAACATTAAAATGGAACTCATGGTCGCGCCTTTCCACAAACCTCGTTTGTTTTTGAACATCAAATTGTCACTTCACATAAATGACCACAGTCAATTTTGACCATAGTCGACTCAACATTTTCGGTTCCATTCGTTGAAATGATCGATTATTTGAAATAATCACGGAAATTATTTACAAATATTTTGATTGTTGCAAATTCCAGAGAAACCGCTAACAATTGACCAATGGTCACAAATGACTCAAGTCAACAGAAATCCAGAATGGCCCGAAAAAAGGCTGCCACCGAGCAACGCTTGTTTGACGTGGCCATGGGTCTGTTTCGCAAACACGGAATTGATAACACCTCGGTGCAGCAGATATGCGATCATGCCGACGTCGCCAAAGGTACCTTCTTTAATTACTACCCCACCAAAGAGCACCTGCTTTTGAAATGCCACGACCAATTCAAAGAGTCGATGCTGAACCATTTGCAATCGACTCGTTTTGATTCGGCGCGCGAAGCCATTTTGGGAGCGTTTCTTTTTTGGAGTGAAATTGTCACCAAAGATCCCATTTTGGGTCGGGCGTTATTGAAAGCGGTGTTTGCCAGTAATCTACTGACCGAGTCGGATCAGCGAATGTCCGAACGACTCTACAATTGGATGTTTGACAAAATCTCGCGCGACGTCGAATCTGGAAAACTGCGGCAGGATCTGGACGTCGCCATGTTCATCTCGATCCTGTTTAACGTATTGAGTGCGACATCGAACGAGTTCTTGACCACCAACGATCCCGAACCGATTCGCGAGCAGCTTCGATCGCGATGTGAATTTCTATTTGATGCCGTTACAAAATAGCCGTTTTCCTCGCGTCATGTTGATGGCAAGGTTGGATTCGTTTTATATCGCCCACTACCCTTTGCCGTACTTACATCGGCACAGCCGCCATTTCCGCCGACGCGATTATCGGCGATTTGCTCGAAAAATATGACTCCTACATCCTTCCCAAATATGGCGCGGTCCGATCCAAGAAATAGTTTCGGTGGCAAGTTATTCGATCGGTTGTTCCAATGATTTTTATGCGGTTTCGCGAATCAATATTGGAGGCGTGATGACAGCTTGGGTGACGTTTTTTGGAGCGTTTTGTTGAACGTCTTTGTTGCATCGTAGTTGATTCGAAATGTCTCGTGGTTTACATCGATTCAGTATGTTTTGTTTATCAACGCCGTTTTGATTTCCACACTTGTTGCGGGAAAAATGCTGCGTTATTTCATGCAAAACCGCGGCTTCCAACACACCGGTATTCTATCGTTGGTCGTGATATCCAATATGATCTGCTTCATTTTTCTTTCCACAGAATCCGAATCGATGTTGCCATGGATATTTTGGCTGTCTTACGCAGCGGTCTCGATTGCCGCGGAGCGAACATTCCTGGACTGGCCGACGAAACATGTTCCTTGCGCGACCGCATAAAGATCATTTTTAATCGCATGTCACGCGATTCCGCTCAATTCGACGCGAGTTCCGACCGTGATATGCAATTACACGACATTGCAGTTTTCTTGACACTCGGTTGACCGGCAGCAAAAATATCCGAGGTGTCGACAAACATGATTTCGTAAACCAACGAAAACCAGATTTGTCGCATTATCTCCGTTTCAATCGCCGCTGTTGGACAGGATGGCGTGAATTAAATGAATACTCTTGCCAAGGTCGTCTCGGTTTCCTGCCTTCTGATCTGTTCGGGATACGCCTACTGCCAGAACCCAACGGTCGATTTGTATGTCAAAGAAATCAAACCGTTGTTCAAAAAACGGTGCTTTGCTTGTCACGGAGCTTTGAAACAAGAATCGGGTTTGCGCGTTGATACCGTCGAGTCGATGAATGACCATGAGATCATCGACGACGAACTGCTGGAACGCTTGACCTCCGACGACAACAGCCACCGGATGCCGCCCGAAGGCGAGCCATTAACTCAGGCGGAAATCGATTCCATCAAAAAATGGTTGGCTGCCGGTGCACCTGGGCCGAAAAACGAACAAGCCGAAGCGGACCCGATGGAGCATTGGGCTTTTAAAAAAATCAAACGTCCGGCGGTTCCGAAATTGGGCCATGCCAACCCCATCGACGCATTTCTGGCGCACAAACAAAAAGAACGCGGATTGAAACCACAGAAATCAGCGCGCCGCAGTTTGTTGATCCGGCGAATTTATCTGGACCTCGTCGGTCTGCCGCCAACTACCGATGAGCTGCGTTCTAAAAAACCGATCAAAGATATTATTGATTCTTTGATAGACAGCCCGCAGCATGGTGAACGCTGGGCAAGACACTGGATGGACATCTGGCGTTACAGCGACTGGTACGGTTTAGGAGATCAGCTGCGCAACAGTCAAAAACATCTTTGGCACTGGCGCGACTGGATCATCCATTCGTTGAACAACGACAAGGGCTACGATCGGATGATCATGGAAATGTTAGCCGGCGATGAAATTGCTCCGCAGAATTTAAAGACTGTGGCCGCGACGGGGTTTCTGGCCAGAAATTATTATCTGTTCAACCGGACAACCTGGATCGACGACACGATTGAACACACGAGCAAAGCGTTTCTCGGTCTGACGACGAATTGCGCCAAGTGTCATGACCATAAATATGATCCCATTGACCAGGAGGACTACTATCGCCTGCGAGCTATTTTTGAGCCGCATCATGTTCGTCTCGACGCGTTGCCAGGCCAAACCGATTACAACCAAAACGCATTGCCGCGAGCTTACGACGACCGGCCGAACGCACCGACTTATATTCATCGGCGCGGCAATCCTGCACAACCCATCAAAGACAAACGCATCCACCCCGGCGTTCCCAAATTTTTAGCGAGTTTCGCACACAAGCCCACGCCCATTAAATTGCCTGTCGAAGCCTGGGCGCCCGGTGTGAGAAAATATGTCCAGACAGATCGGCTCGCCAAAGCTGAGGCCAAAGTTACAGCGGCGCGTCAAAATCTCAAACTCGCCAAAAGAAAATTAGCGCAGGCTACCAACTCAGAAAAAACAAAATCGGTCGGACAGGCTTTGGCAGATGACTTCAAAAAATCACGTCCGAAAATTTGGCAAACCATCGGGCGCGGTTGGCGATACCAAGGTGGTTTGCTGGCTCAAACTCAACCCACTACCGAACGTAGTTGCCTGCGAACCGAAGCTCATCATCCAAGAGATTTTGATCTCACCCTGAAATTTCAAACGACCGGCGGCAAAACATGGAAATCAACGGGCATTCGTTTTGATGCCGACAAAAGCGGAGAAAATGCTCACACCGTCTATGCCAGTGCTTATGCCAGTGGCCCAAAAGTACAACTCGCGCACACCATCGCGGGCAAGACGATTTATCCGACCGACGCCAAATCGAATCAGCAAATCAAATTGAACCAGGAATATACACTGAACGTCAAAGTCCGTGGCGATTTGATTAACATTTCGTTGGACGGCAAATTTCTGCTGGCCTACCGATTACCGCAACGCAGAAATGGTTCGATCGAATTGTTCGCATTTGATTCAACGGCCGATTTTTACTCGATCCAGGTCAAGCCGCTTGCCGCAGAGGTCGTCTTGAAAAACACGGACCGACGCGCTGCCACAATTGATTCAGGCAAGATTGTGGATTTGGCAAAGGCTCAATTGAAACTGGCCGAGGCCGAACTCGCAGTATTAAAAGCACGCATCGCAGCAGACAATGCCACACTGAGAGGCGTCGGAAATGGATCGCCAAAAACAGCTGGGCGCCTGCAATTGCAAATGGCGTTGGCTCAAGCAGAAATGGATCTTTTGAAAGCGGACGCCAGCCAAAAAGCTGCTACAGAAAAGCGTCAAGCAAAAGCGCTGAACGCGTTAAAACGAGGTAAACTTCCAACCTATTCCCAATTGCGAGGCAGCCAGCGGGCATTGGATCAAGGGACACACAAAGCGTCTCAATATGCGCCAGTGTATCCGAAAACCAGTACCGGGCGACGCACTGCACTGGCGCGTTGGATCACCCATCGCGACAACCCGTTGACTGCCCGCGTTGCCGTCAATCACATTTGGACGCGCCACTTTGGAACTCCGCTTGTTGACACGGTCTTTGATTTTGGTCGGCGGGCTCCCGAGCCGCTGCATCGAGAGTTGCTTGATTATTTGGCCATTGAATTAATCGAATCGGGTTGGAGCATGAAACACTTGCATCGTCTGATTCTGACATCCAAGGCGTGGCAACGCAGCTCATCGAATCTAGCAGCCGACCAGCAAACGCTCACAAGTGATCCGGAAAACCACTACTACTGGCGGATGAACAATCGCCGAATGCAATCGCAAGTTCTCCGAGATAGCCTGTTGTACTTGTCAGGCCGACTTGATCAGACTCGCGGTGGTCCGCCGATCAAACCAGGGCCCAACGTACGCCGCCGTAGCATCTACCTGTTTCATTCACGAGATGGCCGTGACAAATTCGTGTCCGCGTTTGATGATGCCGATGTATTCAATTGTTACCGCCGTCGTGAAAGCATTGTCCCTCAGCAAGCATTGGCGATGATGAATAGCCGTGAAGCTGTCGAAGCGGCTCGCCAGATTAGTGCCCGGCTCGGTAAGGACCAATCTGATTTTGCGTTTGCTCAATCCGCTTTCCTGCAACTGCTGGCCAGAACTCCATCCGGATCCGAAATGAAGGCTTGCCTTTCGTTTCTAAAAGCAAATCCTAATCGCGTTCTGTTCATTCATGCATTGCTCAACCACAACGACTTTCAGGTGATCCGATGACGAGCAATAGTTTTATCTCACGTCGTCAGTATTTATTGCACTCGGCCATGGGCTTCGGTTCACTGGCTCTCGGCGGAATCTTGGCCGGCGAGGAACGCGCCAAGCCAGATGGTCAGCCGCATTTTCGACCCAAGGCCAAGCGCGTCATTTGGTTATTCATGCGCGGTGGAGTCAGCCATCTGGAAAGCTTTGATCCAAAACCGGCACTGAACAAGTTCGCTGGCAAGTCCATTTCGGAAACGCCGCACGCTGATGTGTTCAACCCGAAACACTTCAAAGACTTGCGTGTTGTGGTCGTCGACGACGCCAATGGCAAGGATCGCAAGACGATCTATCCGCTGCAAACGGGTTATAAAAAATACGGACAATCAGGCATGGAGATCAGCGATTGGTTCCCGCATATCGGTTCTTGTGCGGATGACATTGCCGTGATCCGTTCGATGTGGACAACGGACAACAACCACGGGGCTCAAGTTCAATTCCATTCCGGTCGTCACATGCTGGATCCGCGCGTTCCCACCATTGGCGCGTGGATCAATTACGGCCTGGGGTCGCTGAGTGACAATTTGCCTCAATTTATAAACATCGGTCCGCGATTTTTTGACAAACGCGATGGCCATTACCTGGGGCCAGCTTACGACGCGGTGAACCTGAAAGTTGGTTCTAAAAATTCATTGGACTACGCCGTTCCTCATGGCAGTATGAATAAGGCGGAGCAACGCGAAATTCTGAACTTTACCAATCAACTCAACCGCCTGACGTCGGAGCAATTTCCTGCCGATCCAGTTCTCGAAGCCCGAATTAAATCGTACGAACTGGCTTTCCGAATGCAGACGGCAGTTCCAGAAGTTCTCGATTTCAAAAACGAATCCGAACAAACGCGAAAACTCTACGGACTCGATCGAGCTGAAACCAGGGTTTTCGGTCAACAGTTGTTAGCAGCTCGTCGATTTTCCGAACGTGGTGTCCGCTTTATTCAAATCATGCACGGCGACGGTGCCGCTGGCGCCTGGGACAACCACTCTGGTCTTCGCAAGGGGCATGCCAGGCTTTCAAAACAAGTGGACTTGCCAACCGCAGGGTTGTTGACGGATTTGAAACAACGGGGCTTGCTCGACGACACGATTGTGGTGTTCGCGACGGAATTCGGAAGAACTCCCGGCTCTCAAGGAGCCGATGGCAGAGATCATCATCCGTTTGGTTTTAGTATATGGATGGCTGGCGGTGGTTTGAAAGGCGGTGTTGTCCATGGTTCAACCGACGAGTTAGGCTTTCACGCCGTTGAAAATCCTCACTATGTAACCGACGTTCACGCAACGATCAATCATTTGCTTGGCATCGACCCACGCCGCCTCGAAGTCCCAGGTTACAAACGATTGGACAAAGACTTTGGACATGTCATTCACGACATTATCGCTTGAACTTGCGCTGTAGGTGCGAAGCCGGGAGGGCGAGGCTCCCGCCGAGCCGCCGGTAAAGCCTTTGTGAGCGGCAAGGCGCTAGGCAGCATTGATTAAATCGGAAAGCTGTGAATTTGATGTGAGCGGCAAGGCGCTCACTGGCTCCCGCCGAACCAAATACTCTTGCTGATCCAAAACTCCAAACCGTGGCTCGGCGGGAGCCTCGCCCTCCCAGCCTCGCCCTCCCAGCCTCGCCCTCCCAGCCTTGCCCTCCCAGCCTTGCCCTCCCGGAGCCTTTCTCAGGTACACAACCTGTTCGCTACGGTGAGCTAATTGGCACACCCACCAGACAACCAATTCTCGTTTTGCTTGAATCGATCACAGATGCCAAACATAAATTTGGTTTCCGAAACGACATAACAAATTGGCACATGAAGTGCAACGAATTGAAGCTCGTGCAAACAAAAACAACTTTCGGGATTCCAACATGATTGATCGAAGGAAATTTTTAGCTGAGGCCGCTGCGGTTACTTCCATCTCGCTTTTTCCCCAATCGATCTTTGCTGAGCAGCAAAAAAAGGCAACACTTTCTGAACATCTAAAAATTCGGTTGAAAAACAACCGACAACTGAGCTACGCAATCTATGGTGATCCGCAAGGTTGGCCTGTTCTGTACTTTCATGGAATTCCAACTTCGCGGATCGAAGCCAGGTTTTTTACGGCCGCGGCACGGCGAGCCAACTGTTGTTTAATCGCCATCGATCGTCCAGGATTCGGCTTGTCCAGCTTTTTGGCCAAGCGCCGTGTCGTCGATTGGCTCGACGATATCAAAGAATTTGTTCATGCGTCGCCGGCAAAGACCGGTGTTGATCTCCGCCGGTTTTCGATTTCATGTTTTTCTTCAGGAGCAGCGTACGCTTTGCTTTGCGCTGCTAAAATGCCCCGCCGACAAATTGCATCCGTTGCCGTCGTGGACGGGATCGCTCCGTTGGAAAAAATCAGCGGTCATGGCGGGGTCTCACAAACAATTTTCCAACTGGCCAACAAAAGGCCGCGTTTGGCCAATTCACTGCTGAATCTGCACACGCGGCAAATCCGCCGAAATCCAAAACTCGTTTTGCGCCGCATTTCGCGTTTTTTCAGCCCGTGCGACTCCAAAGTTTTTTTTCAACCTGCCTCTGCCAAAATCCTCGTTGATTCATATTTGCAATGTGTGGCGTGTGGACCAACAGGAGTTGCCTACGACATGTCGTTACTTTCCAAGCCATGGGGTTTCGATCTCAAAGAAATCAATGTACCGGTTGGCATCTGGTATGGCGACAGTGACATCACGACACCGGCTCGATCCATGGGAAAATATTTGCACGCGACAATCAAAAACAGTGAATATTCGGTATGGTGCAATCAGGGGCATCTGTCAATGTTGAATGTTGTGGGCGACGAAATGTTCAAATTTCTGGTGTCCAGCGCGTAGCTCAACGGTGCGAACACATCGCTTCGAGGCATTCGGAAAGTCGATTGTCGCAATCGCGTTTTTTCATGCAGGCACTTGCGAACGATGTGGACAATAAACGGATGGGATGTCCCATATCTCAGTGATGCGTCCGTCAACGATGCGCCACACCAAAACCACATCGGTTTTTACTTGCTCGTCTTTCAAGGTCATGGTGTTCACAGTTTGCATCACAACCAATTCATCTCCTGCCGCGGTGACGGAAACAGGGGTGACCGTAAAGGTGCCGTCGGTTTCGTTTGACATTTTCTCAAAGAAGCCTTCGATTCCAGCCCGGCCAACATAGTCGCCTTGAATATCCGGCAGCTTTGGATTGAAGAAATGAAAGACCACATCTTCTGCAAATACATCGCTTTCGCCAATATTTCTTGGATCAACGGTTCGCATCAGTGCAATATTGGGATGTTCTTCGTTCATATTTTCGCTCTTTCTTCAGGTTCTTTGAAATGACGACACGAACGATCCAGCGGCGAATTTGTTAGCTGGAATCTGCTATGAATCTTGTTGCAAACGTTGGGCCAATTGGTTCAACGCAAACTGCACATTCTCAAACACCTGAAACCAAGGCATCCGCCGAATTGATCGTGCGTATCTGCTCACAGCGCACGGAAAAGCGCGCTCGCCATCGACAGATTTCGTAGCGTATTTGATTAGCCATCAAGTAGAATGCCCATTATCTTTCGTGTCCCGCGTTCCGAGTTATCAGATGCCAGCGAATTTCATAAAACACCAATGGATAACGATTTTGCTATTCATCGTTTTGTGTGCCGTCATTGTTGTCGCGATAGTTGCCGTTCGACTACGTGTGTACACCATTTCCGGCTCACTCGATGACGCACAGCGTTTTAACCAGGAAATTGCGCAATTACATTCGGATATTCCAGAATTACCTCTCGATTCGACGGATGTTTCTTATTTTATTCAACCTTACAACGGACGGATTTTTATCGAATTTGATTGCACAAAACTGCTTTTTAAAGACTGGGCTAGAATGCTCGATTGTGATTTGATCGAGATCGATGAAAATTTTTTTGATTGGATCACCCCAGCTGGTGACTTCGAACAAATTCAGCTTGGTCCGAATTTTATCATGCACCGCAAGGATAACTACGTTTCAGTGCTATTTGACACTCAAACCCAGCACGCGTATTTTTCAAAATATGTACCGGATTAGTCTCTCAAAATAACTTTCATGTTGGACTGATATAGGAATCAATAATCAACGTCCATTTTGATTTGAAGGGCGAGGCTTCTGCCGAGCCGCGGGCAAAGCCATCGTGAGCGGCAAGGCGCTAGCCGCCGGTTCGTTAGCGCTTCTTACCGGCGGCTTGCGCCTTGCCGCTCACGGAAGTTTCGTCGTCGATAAGCTTTCCCAAGCAATTCATTCATCGCATCGCTAGTCTGTCGATAGAAACGTTTTGCTACCTCCTTTATTTTTTCGTTTCCAATCTGCGGTGGCTGGATTGGAGCTTCATCGGACAAAATGGTAACTCGCGCAGGTAATGGCACTGTCGGTAACAGACTCATCGGTCCGATGGCGAGTACCCATGGGAAACACAAGATCAACGGAAATGTGCGTATGCCTAACTTGTCCAATCGCAACGTACGGGCAACCCTCGACCCTTGCGCCATGACAAAAATGGTGTGGTGACTGCCGGCCGATACGACGGGTACAATGGGGACACCGGTTTTTATCGCAACACGAGCGAAACCATACCGCTCGCCTAAATTCACTTGAGACCGATCGCGAAACGGGCGAAAAGCGTCATCGTCACCGCCCGGAAACACTAACACCGATGCACCTCGATCAATCGCTCCGTAGAAATTGTTGGCACTCGCTCTGACGATCCCGCGCCGCGCCAGCGCTCGACGCAATGGAGGAAAACGAGTAAACATCGGATGAATCAAAACATACATTCGTGATCCGTTTAGATGTTGAGTGAGCGCCAAATAGATCAGCCAATCAACGGGCGTCATGCCACCGCTGTGGTTCGCCACAAAAATTGATTGTTGCGACAACGGAGTTGAAATCTGAATATCCGCACGAAAGTATCTGCGAAACAGTGGATACAACGGTCGAACAAATCGCTGTACCGCTTTTTCGTCGTAGCGATCGAGATCTGATTCATCATGCATTGAATTTCTCAGCTGACGAAATCTCACGATTTTCTACACTCGGTCTGCCCGTCAAAAATGTGATGCGAATCGGACTACCACTCGGATTGATGGTGCCCACTTTCCACAAATAGTCGGGGGATGCAGCTAACCCTAATTCGAGCAGTTCATCAGAATTATACGCTCGCAATTGGGATATGAGCCCATCCCACCAACAGACAAATGGTACGACTGGCAACAAATAAGTAAAAACGAACCGAGCAAACGTCCGCGGCCGAACCATGGGTGTGGTTGCTAGAACAAAAAACGGAATCAAAAACGAACCCAAAATATTTACAAAACGGCGTTCGGCCACCTCAACAATGAAAATCGGTTGCGACGAGTTAACTACATTTTTCAAAACATCGACGGCATCCGACGAGTCAAAATGATGGAACCCATTAAATATTGTCCTGCAGCCCGGGAGATCGTCAGGTACCGCTCGCGCGTCAACTGGTTGTGCATGAATTGTCACGCCATCGGTCAAACGATCAATAGAATCGTGAGGAAAAAGATCGGTCAGTAAAAACTCGACTTCAAAATCGTCGGCTTTCAATTGTTGCGCTAAATCTGGGATCATGCCCCCGCTTCCAGAACACAGATCGACGACGCGGCGAGTCTCGGTCAATTCAAGAAACTCTCGCAGCGGTTTGGCAATCAATTCGTGGATTTTTAATTGCTTTTGCACAAATCGCAAATAATCGGTTGCAAATTGACGGATAGCCTGCGGCAGCCAAGGCTGATCTTCAATCTCGAACAAGTGAAAACGTTTCAATATTGGTAAATCCTTATTCTGTCGTGCGCTGTTCTTTCAAATCGAAACTACCAATTTTTTCGTTGGGATCGTGTGAACACAGCAATTGTACTTGATGTGCGTGCCGCTCTACGATCATCTGCAATTGCCTCATCGTTTGCCTGGCACGTCGGTAGTCGACGTGGATAAATTTTTGGAATGTTCGAAGAGCCAGCGAGTCGTTTGCATTACACAGCTCACCACGACTGTAGTAACAATCGCCAACATGCAATAGCCATGAATCGTCGAATTTGATCGCTACCCCACAATGTCCTCGCGTGTGGCCCGGTAAATAAATGAGGCGCATTGGAGGATCGCAACCGACTTCAAGCTTAATCGAATCAAAACCAAACCACGAGTTTGGTTGCAATTGATCGTAAGGCACCCAATTTAGACACTCCGCAAATTGTTTGGTGCGGTAGCGTAACCGTTCACTGATCGTTTTTCTTTGTCGCGCGGCTTGCAATTCAGCGGCCAGTACATGAACACGCGCGTCGGGAAAGTCAGATATTCCGCCGGCGTGATCGAAATCGAGATGCGTCAACACGATATGTTTCACGTTGTTGGGATCGAAACCCAACGATTGAATCTGCGAATACGCCGTTTCCTCGATACAAAGACGCAAACTCATCGCTGTGCCGATACAACCGAGTCGACGCCAACGTGCTCGAACATCGGCTTGCCCAAATCCGGAATCTACGAGCACGATATGGTTGTCTTGCTCGACTAGCAAACATCGGCAAATCATTTCGCTCGGCATGACACGCAACAATCGGCACCCCAAAGGTTTTCCTCGACCACAATTCAGGGCAAACACGTGAGGAAACAACCTGGTTGGTAATTCGTTACCCATCACTCCAATTCATGTCGCTGACAAATGTTCCAAGCAGCCCCGGATAAAACGGTAATTCAACGTTATCATTCTCAATATTTGGCGCATTACCGATTGAGTCAACCTGACGCTACGTAACGTATTGCCAGTTCAAATTAATCAATTGAAGTTAACAGTAGTGTGTGAATAAGTGTTGCAACTCTTATCTCAACCCGAAACGTAAGTGAGGGACCATGTTTTGCTACGATTCAGTGTGTTTGTGGTCCCTCGCTAACGCTTCGGGCTACGATTTTTCTTCGCCAACAACTATGCACGCACTACCAAGTTAACGCCGTCTATTTGAGTTGCACTTGTTGAAACCTGACGTTGCGTAAGGGTTAGAATTGATCCAAAACGTTTTATTCATTGGCTACACAGAATTGCTGATGAAAACAACAGGCGGGTAACGGACAACGAGGAGGAACCAGGATGTACGTGGCTGCACTTTCCGATTCAAGCTCCCGCCAACAAATAGGTGGAAAAGCTTTTTTTCTGTTGGAGATGCAAAAGCGTGGTGTAGAAAACGTTCCTGACACATATGTTGTCCACCGCGATGCTATGCGGGAAAGCGTCCTTCACCACAATTTAGAATCGGCGGTCTCAAACTACCTGGATGATTTCGAACTCCGATCGCATTCCGAAAACAAAACGCAATGGCGCGGTCTTTGTGAACGTTTTACTCAAGCTGGCATTCCACAACCAATCTGGTACAAGATCCAGGAAATCGCCGAGCGTCTGTTCGTTCAAGCCAATTTTGGATTAGCTGTCCGCTCGTCGGCAATCAATGAAGACTCTTTCGAAGCAAGTTTCTCCGGCGTGTTTGAAAGCTGCCTCGGTGTTGCGTCGGCAAACCATCTCCAAGAGGCAATTCTCCAATGTTGGTGCAGTTCATGGTCGCCTGATGCTGTGCGATATTCAAAAAAATTTGGAATCGAGATGGACGTGGCCCCGATGGCTGTCATCTTACAGCCTTTGCTTGCCGCAGATTTTTCAGGCGTCATTAACACAGCCAATCCGGACAATGGAAACCCGAATCAGTTTTTGATCGAAATCGTATCAGGTCTGTCTGCCGATTTGATGGACGGAATCGAAAATGGCACAAGGCTCGAATATGATGTTGCCAAAGATCAACTCGTGACAAAGGACTCCGCGCCACAAACCACTATTATCACGGCGACCGAAGAAGGCATCATTCGACAAGACCCAAGTTGCGACAAAGTGCCAAACGAGTTTAACCGCCAACAAATTCTAAAACTCGTGGAGTGTGCGGCAAAACTCGATGACGCTTTTGGGTTTCGGTTGAACATTGAATTCGTAGTCATCGGCCAAGAACTTTGGCTAGTTCAGCTGCGGCCTTTAACGGCACTGCCTAGTTATTTTCCAGACGAATTGTCAGCGGACGACAGTCAACTAACTTGGCAACCGTTGCAATTCCTCGTGCCTCTTCGAAGCGACGCACCTGCCGGATTGATCACGCCGTTTTACTCTGATTTGTCTGACGCCGAACTTTGGATGCGTTACCAACCCGACGACATCACGTTGACGGTTTTTTGCCGGAGAATCAAGGACGTTAACGGGTATCGATTTTTTCTCCAAGAACAACTTCCCACTTTCATTGACCACTTCGACAACCCGCTCGAGTACGAATCCTGGTTGTCAAAAAATGAAACCGTCTACCGTGATCGTTGGGAAAATCTGGACGTCGAATTGAATTCAATTGTCGAACGCTCAAAATCAGCAATCGCTGATCCAGCATCAACCGCGGAGTTTATTTCGCAGACGATTCAAATTAGTAATGATCTTTGGGATCTAAACTCATTTGGCTGGAGTGGCCCGCAGTCTTTGGGTTGGATGTGCGATAGCCTGTTTACCACTTTCGTTGGCCGTTATTTACCGAGCTTCGACATTTCGAATGTTATTCTTAGTGGGGCCGAGTCGTTTAGTTTCAAAGTAACACACGCATTACAACAACTTGGAAAATCAATTACTGAACGTCACATCCGAGACATCTTTGTTAACACGCAACTCGACAAAGTGCTCGAAGTGATTCAAACCGAGTTTCCGAATTGTAAATTTATCGAAGAATATGAAGCGTTTTGCTGGACGTTTGGCAAAACACCTCTGAGCTGGGCAAACAGACCTGGATTTTGGGAATTGGGGTCAAGTCATTTGACGATGATTCAGGCGATCAAAACCGCCATGTTGGCAACCGCGAAAGATGTTGTTGATGCAAAATTATCGAGTCGCGAATTGCGAGATCGAGATGAGTCGAATTTACTCAAAGAATTCCAAACCGTTGCACCCCAAATGATTCCAAGACTTGAGCGAATCATCGAGTGGGCACGGTTTTGGGGCAAGGCGTTAAACGATCGGCACAGTTTGACAATCGGACTGCTGTGGGAGCGAGAGTTGATTTGGCGTTTGGGCACCCAATTAACGAACGACGGAATTTTAAAGTGTCCAGAGGAAGTGCTTTTGTTGCACAAATCCGACCTCGAGCTTTACGATCAAAACGACAATCGCCAGGCATTGAAAGATATCGTAAAAATCCGGCGTCGCGAGATGAAAGCTCATTTACGTCTAACGCCGCCGATCAATATTGGTTCAGTATCGAATGACCAACGGCCTGGAACAGAATCCGTTCAACTCGACGAATCCAATGCCGGGCAAGATCCTCAGTTTACGGGCACGGGCGAAGCGATTGGCCGAGGCGAAGTGTTTGGAACAGCGCGTCCGGTCGTCGACATTAACGATCCGGAACTACTCGACAATTTGACTTCGGCCGATATTTTGATTTTGCCGCATGAGTACGCTTTTCATTATGCCGATTGGCATTCATTGTTGACGATGGTGGCGGGGGTTCTGTCCAATGGAAAACCGTCTCACCATTTGGCCCAAGTTGCTCGAGAATGCAACGTACCAATTATCTCGGTCAATGGTGGTTTGTCCGAAATCAATCAAGGCCAACAAGTCTATCTAAACGCGGACCGCGGAGAATATCGGGTCGATCCTTAAGCCGCGCATTAAATACCGTGATACGATTCTGCGTGCTTGAGGTAGACGTATAAATCGTCATCAATGCCGCGGCTTTGCCGAAAGCGAGGTTCGTTTTCATAAATTTGACGAAACGCCGCCGCCAATTCTGCATCATCACCGACCAGTTCCTTGAAATGTTGCTGTTGTAACTTCAACAACTTGCCAATCGCCGGCGATTCGGGCGCGGTTTGTGAAACAAACTCTCGACGGATTGCGGATAGGAGTTGAAAGCCTTCACTTCGCCATTGTTCTAGTCGAATAGGCCCCCATTGGTTTGATTTTTCGGCCAGAAACTGCTGTTGGCTTTCCGAAAAATACTGTTTGAAAATGCGCAGCTTGTCGATCCGTTGGGCCACTTCGGGCAACGTTTCCTGCGGATCAAATGAATTGCGAATGTTCTCGAGAATGCAAGCTCGTTCGTTAAGCGACGCGATTTGAGTCCGATCTGATTCCAATTGTTGATCAATCGCATCTCGAATGCTGTGAATTGATCCACCCAGCAAACAACGTATTTGTTCCAACGTAAATCCCAAGTACTGCAGTGATTGAATATTTTGCAGATGAACCACATCAGCTTCACAGTACAACCGGTGCCCCGAATTTGTATGCTGTGATGGGCGGGCCAATCCGATTGAATCGTAATACCGCAGCGTACGAATCGTCGTGCCCAACAGTTTCGAACACTCGCTGATTTTCAAAAGAGGTTTTCGTTTCTCATCCATCATGAATCCATCGGTCGGAGCGATCAACATAGAATAACCAATATTGCGACACCCGACACCTGACACGTCCGCTCACTTGGTCATGGCGAATGATCTAGAGTGCCGAAAATGGAGCCAGATGCGATGCATCGAATGTCACCCACTTTTTCGTCGTACGCTTCGTACACATTGATACGCAATCACAACATGAGTCGAGTGTTCACGTCGCCTGATACCTCAACCGAAAAAAGATCGAATCTAATCCTTCAACACCGACTTGCCGTCCAAGAAAATTCTTTCGAAGTTAGGAAAAAACTCTTCGACATCTTTACAGCCAACCTTTTTGAGCAACTCCTCCCGTTTTGGAATGTCTGCCAGAATCGATTTTAAAATTGTTGCTTCCGCATCCTCAATCTTTTGGCGAAACGCCTTGACGATTTCCGTGAACTCTTTTTTTGTTGCGATCGGCTTGTTGGGCTTTCCACTCATTTCTGCATGCTTGTCCAACAACTTGGCCAATACGAATCGAACACCATACGAATACATCAAATACTGGCGGCCCGTTTTTTGGAGTTCCTGCCATTGCTCGGGAAGCATTTCGCTTTTGGTCAACCGATTGAATCGTTCACCTGCTTGTTTGAGTTCTTGCTGCAATGCCTCTTTATTTTCTTTGCCACGAACACGGGGTAACAATTTAATGGTCTCTGAGCGAGTTTGCTGGAATTCCGAATAGAATCGTCCAATTTCAATGAGTTGCACGTTCGTCAGCTCAAAAGACAAATGCGATCTCAATTGCTTGTCTATCAGCATGACGCTACTTGGCCATGATTCATTGCGCAAAATAGTGCGTTGATCTCTGGCAAAATTTCCTAGTGAATCAATTTGAAACAGCGGCCATTTGGGAAGCCAAACGATTTCAATGGCATCGTATTTTTTTGTCTTAGGCTCGACCAATTCTGCCAGGAGCAAGATCGAAATACAACTCGGGAATTTATCCGATTCAGACAGCAGTTGATCACGGACATATTTTTTGGCTGTTGGAGTTTGTCCCTGTAAAAGTTCGTCGATCAATTCAGACTGCAACTGCCAGCTACGTTTGACAATTTTTGGCATCGTCGCTTCATAGTTTTTGCGTAGAGCAGATAAAGTCTTTTCTTTTTGTTTCGGATTTTCTTGGGCAAGAAAGTTTGCTGGACCCAGATTCCAAAATTCAGCGCGCGTTCGGATCCGTCGAAGCATCGTCCGTTGTTTTCGGTGTAGTTTCTTTTCTACATACTCGTTTAGTTTTTTTACCGTTTGTTCCAATTCCTCCGATGCCGATTCGTAGTCTTTAGCGTTTCTGGACCGCAACAAATTGTTGAGATTTTGTTGGTATTCAAGAGCCCATTTTTCAGAGCTTACTTTTTGCCGGTCACTGAGCTTCAGCAGAGATTGAACAGATTTGTTCAACAGAATTTTCGGCAGTTTGGATTCAAGCTTGTGAGTCTTTTGGGGAGAGTGAAAAAATTCCAAGGTGCCACTTGGTTTAACCGTTGCTCTAAATCTAACACCTTTTTTGGTGTCTTCGTTAAATTTTTGAGTCGGCCGCTGGGAGTAAACGCAATAACGATGATCAAACTCTGTTAAAACAGCGATCGCCAATACAACGAACATTACAAAACGTGCCAACATAAACAACTCAGATTTGAAGTTTGTCAGGAAAAGAGACAAGTAATTAATTCTCGATTCCCCGTCATCGATCCTTAATTAGACAGATCGTGAACGGGCTGTCAAACAGATCTTGAAGAGCAGCAAAAAGGGGGCGGGAACTAACCCACTCCTGATCTGGTGAGCGGCAAGGCGCTAGCCGCCGGTACGAAGCACCAACGAACTGGCGGCTAGCGCCTTGCCGCTCACGGGTGCCCGTTGACAACATATTAGTTTTTGCTAATATAAGCAAACCCTAAAACATCACATCGCGGATTTTTCATGAAAGTGACCTGTTGATGAACGACAACAACCCGCTGGGAATTGAATATCGAGTTGTCGATGAAACCGAGCGCGATGGCCAACCGGCGCGGATTGTAAGTGGAACTCGAATCTATTCGGCCGAGGCTGAGGAACTGTGGGATGCATTGACCAATGCCGATCGCATTTCTCATTGGTTCCTTCCGATCACTGGCGAATTGAATATCGGCGGCCGGTATCAACTCAAAGGAAACGCCGGGGGTGAAATTTTACGCTGCGATCGGCCAAATACCTTGGAAGTGTCGTGGGAGTGTGCTGACAACGTCAGCTGGGTGACGGTACGACTCGAACCTGCGGATGGAGGAACGCGTTTGACACTGGAACAAATCATGTTGAAGGATGAAGCCAGTGAAGCCCGTTGGAAAAAATATGGTCCGGGTGCAACTGGTGTCGGATGGGAGCTCGGTTTCTTGGGCCTGGGTCAGTATCTGGTCAACGGTGACGAGTTTGACCGCGAGGAAAGTAACACCTGGATGACATCTGAAGACGGTAAATCTTTCATCCGTCAAAGCGCCCAGGCGTGGGGCGAAATGCATATCGAATCCGGCGAAGATGCTAACATTGCTCGGGCGATGGCCGAAGAAACGGCTCGAGGCTATTGTGGTGAATAATTGCGACCCAAGCGAACTCAAAAACAAGGTTGTTAATCAATGAGTGCTTTTACCATTCTCAGCGATCCGGTTCGTCGGCGAATCCTCGAACACTTGTGTAAAAGAGCTTTGTCCTCTGGTGAGGTAGTTGAACAGGTCGGTGAGGAATTTGGCATCACCCAGTCGGCGGTTTCGCAACATCTAAAAGTGTTACGCGAGAACCGGCTGGCAAGCGTGCGCGTCGATGGTGCACGGCGGATTTATTCACTCGATACCAGGGGCTTGGAGGACATCGATCAATGGTTGGCACCGTTTCGCCGATTTTGGGAGCCAAAATTTGAGGCCCTGGCCAAAGAAGTGGAACGTGGAAAAAAGAAACGAAAAAAACGAAACAAAAAATAGATCGGCTTCAGCGTGCTGACCAAACTGAATGAAATTCGCAGAACATTCGCCAACGAAAAAACTCAACTTACTAACCGCCGCATCCGCGGCAATAAACAACACTAAACGAGAGAAAGGTAATTCAATGAAAATTTGGACAGCGGCAACGAGTTTGGCATTCGTTTTCGGAACTGCAACGGCAGCTACGGCACAATTCCCGACCGCCTCAAAAGAACACAAAATCCTCAAATTGGAAAACGGCAAATGGGACGCCGCCGTCACGATGTTCATGGGCCCCGCCGGAAAGTACACACCGCCACGGAAGTCGAAAGGCAAAGAATCAAACCGCATGATTGGCGAATTCTGGGTCGTCAGCGATTTCAGCGGCGAGTTCGAAGGGATGAAATTCACAGGGCAAGGGCAATTTGGCTACGACGCTGCGAAAAAGAAGTATGTAGGAACTTGGATCGATTCGTTCAACTCCTATCCCACTAAAATGGTTGGCACCTACGACGCAGACGGCAAAACCATGACGTATGCAACAACCGGTGTGGGCATGGATGGGAAACCGATCAAAGGGAAAAATGTCATCGTCTACAGTGACAACAAAAAAGTCATGACGATGTACGCCGCGGCACCCGGCACAGACACCATGATCAAGGTGATGGAAATCGTTTACACGCGGGCAAAAAAATAGTTCTGCCAACAGGGCAGGGGAGTTGTCGCAAGCTGCTTCGGTCGATGCCGAAGCAGTTTCGGGCGATGCCTCTGTTTGTTGGGTGGCGGTTCCGCAGCATCTCAGGATCAAAGCAATCCAATTGAATTGAACGAATTCTTTGGGAACAACTGGGTTGGGGACATCACTTACACTAAAATGGTTGTCGAAATCACAATCTGTTCCACATTCCTTCGAGACCGAAGTTGATGCCGTTCTGAATACCAATGTGGAGCAACGCGTTCAACAAACTCTTGCATATCGGGAGCCGACATGGTCCGTCAACGTTACGCATGCCAGTACATTGGGGCAGTCCTGTTTTTTCTGCTACCGTTTTTCCCAACCTCCGACATCGTTGGCCAAGATCCAGGGATTGATCGGTCGGATCGAGCAAAGGCCAAACGTGCCAGTGAGACAATTCGAGTGGCAGGCGAAATCGAAAGCGCCAGAAGCGTTGATGTCCGCAGCCTGGTACCCGGAACCAACACGGTTTTGTGGGTGGTCGCTGAGGGCACTCGCGTCAAGAAAGGCGATCTGTTAGTCGAACTCGATAAATCAAAATTCGAAGACAAACTTCAACAGGCCAAGATCCACGTGATGGTCGCTGAAAGCGAAATGATCAAGACGAAATCCCAGCTGGCTCAAGTTCAAAAGGATATGGCGAATCTTTCTGTGCTGGTGAAAAAACAAAACGAAGCTGAAACGGCGCAGCGTGACGCGTTGTTTGGAAACGGTGGAACTGTTTCGCTCGAAATCCAAGAAGTTACGAATCGAATAGCCGTGCTCGAAACCAAGCTCAAACAACTGGCTCAGGCCAAGGCAAATTGGCGAGCCGAAAATGGCGACAAACCTGCCAGCGCCTTGGAAACGGAAATCCTGGAATGTCGTTTGGATATTAAATTAGCCAAAGCCAAGATCAGCTACTTGAAAAACCAACATACAAACAGCCTCAAGAAAAAACTTGATTTCGAACAAGCAATGATCCGTCGCCAGTTGAACAATGACGCAAGAAAACTTGCGACACTCAAATCCGGTTATCAAACAACACTCCAAAAATTCCAACAGGACTTGGACTTGGCCCAAAGAGAACTACAACGCATCAAAACGGATATAACCAACTGCCGGATGGTTGCACCGGTTGATGGCACGGTTGTTTACGCCCGCCCGCTGGCACGACGTGGCACGGATTTTGTACTGGAACCGGGAGTAAACGTTCGCGAACGTCAAACCCTGGTGCAAATCCCCGACATGGCAAATCTTCAAGTCCGCACGCTGGTCAACGAATCGGTGATCACCAAAATTCGACTCGGGCATCAATCGACAGTAACCGTCGCTGCTCTACCAAACAAACGCATCAAAGGAGTCGTTGCCAAGATATCGCGGTTTCCCGCGCCCGCCGGTTGGCAAGACAAAACTCGACGTTATCCGGTTACGATTCGACTGTTGGATCCGCCTAAATCGCTACGCATGCAGATGACCGCGACTGTCGAAATTCATGTCGACCGTCCGGCTCGCGAGCGCCCAGCAAATAACTCCAAGAAACGTTCCGATAAAAGCCGAGCAAAACCCAAACGCGGATCCGACTCAGATGCATTCTCTGTCGATTCGGTCGCCAAGCGAATGATGGAACGATACGACGTTAA
This sequence comes from Pirellulaceae bacterium, assembly GCA_028280445.1. Taxonomy (GTDB): domain Bacteria; phylum Planctomycetota; class Planctomycetia; order Pirellulales; family Pirellulaceae; genus JANQLU01. The sequence continues at coordinate 34,937 of JANQLU010000075.1, forward strand.
TTCAGACGGTTTCGTTGACCAAGACGAACAAAAAAAATTGCCGCAACGATTCCAGGCGTTTGTGAAGAACGCGGACCAGAATGGTGACAAAAAAATATCGGCCAAGGAACTAAAGAAGATGACGGAATCGATGATGCGCCGTTTCCGAGGTGGTGGTTAATCGAAAAATTAATCGCGTTGGTCAAATTTCCCTTGCAGAGCCGCATTGGGCTGAATTTTCATCCATGACAAAGCCACCCGTGAGCGGCAAGGCGCTAGCCGCCGGTTCGTCAGCGCTTTGTACCGGCGGCTAGCGCCTTGCCGCTCACAAAAATCTTATCGCAAGATGTTTACAGCGCTGGGGCGAAGCTCCCGCCGAGCCACTACGACATACCTAGTTAATCGCCTACTTCTTGGTCAGCGAACTGGCAGCCGTCAAGCCTTTGATCTTGCCATTTTCCCGCCAAGTGTAGGTGACATCGAGGAACAAAGTTTTTCCCCTCAAGGTCGCACGGACACGGTAACGGCCATTTTTGTTCGCTTTCGATGCAGCCTCCCACTGAAAGACATCGTTCTTGACGCACTCACCGCGTTCGATGGTCAAGACGCTCCTTGGACTATTGCCCCATTTCCCAGACAACGAACCATCGGCGTGCTGAGTGATGTTCAGGTAACCGGCACTGACGACTTCTTTTTCAGTAACGAACTTCCCCAACCAGATGCCCGTGATTGAATTCTCTTTGTCGTCACCACGATCCTTCGGAGCCGCTCCGTCAGGTGTCCCCCATGCAGCACTTACACCTATCAGCAGGGCCAATGCCATCGAAGTTGTTAGCGTGAACTGAAATAACCGGCTAGTTTTCATAAGAAACCTCCGCAAAGGACAACGGGTGACACGAGATGCAATTGACAATAGCTGGGACGCATCCAACGTACTGCCGGTTCCACAGCCGAAAAAATTATTTTACGAACAGCCGTCTAAAAACGGCTGTATGACAACGAAACCTGAGGCCATTCGAACTGATCGTATCGTTTCAAACTTGGAGAAACAAAAAAAAAATCTCCCCAAAGGCAACACCAACGGGGAGAAGAACAATTCCACTGCATAATTTGGTTATGTCTTTATGCTTTTCGACGTGATCTGCGTGAATCGATTGTCAAATACCCGAACGCGACAGCCAGCACAGAATAGAAAAACAAACTCGTCGATGGTTCGGGAATTGCGACCACGGTTGCCGAATTAATCGTGGCAAACGAAACGGTCGAAAGCGAATCAGTAAACTGATATCCTGCTGTCAAATTGGCACCGCTACCACCGCCCGTTGTAAAATCAGAGCCAGTATTGATGTCACCGGTCAGGTCAGATGAACTACTGATCTCGACAGCTGTTGCATCACCTGGCAGTACCAACATCCCACCTCCTGCTGAATCGCCAACGAGCGTTGTGGCTCCAGAATAAGCTGGGATACCGGATGCGACGGTAAAAGCGGGTGAATCTGATTCGTACTCAAACAAAAAGAAGGTATCGATAGCAAGAGTTGAAGTTCCCAAGCCGCCAAGATCGTTAAAGTTAACGCCGATCGTTGTGACGGTGAACTGCAATTCAGCGTGACCTTCGGTTGTCTCGGTCAGTCCAAAGTTCAAAATGGGAATCAGCAAATCTGAACCAGGTGATGGAATGCCCGAACCAGGAACGAGCAAAGCATTAAAAACGATCTGCGCTGAACTTGGCGAAGTTGCTGCAGCTGACTGAATTGTCAATCCAGTCCCAAACGAGAATACGGATTCAACTTCAGAACCAGGCGTTCCATACCTGGTTCGAATGTGAACATCAAAATTTTCCAGTACATCGGGAAAACCCGATCTTGTCAGCGAAAAATCTCCACTCGCATCGGTATCGAAATTGAAACTGGCCGAACCTGAGTTCAACAAAATATCGGCCGATGCATTTCCTTGTATGCCAATTGATATAGCAATGATGCAAAAACTCATGAAGCACAATCGGGTCATCTCTGTTCTCCCTTGAAACTGGGGCGTTTCAAGCTGTGTTGAATAACAATTGAAAAAGGCGATTTGAAAATGACGGGTAGCACCACGACTCGAGGATTTCGTCGTGCATCCGTAAGTTAACAACTATGTTTGCCGTTGCAAGTTAAATAAACATGAATTCGTAGTTCCGAGTTGTGGGAATTCACACACAGTTATTCGAAAGTGAGACGAGTTAATACAAGAATGCGCAGCAAGTGATTGTTATTTACAAAAATGAAGAAAAAGTCACAAATTTCTGCAATGAGAATTGTTTCACCAAAGAGTTCTTCTTTCTCAAGAATCAAAGAAAGAGCCAGCGAGAAAAAACAGTTCGTTGCTCTGCTCTTATTGCGTCGCTTTTTACCACACCATGCATTAACCGACGACTTGTCGGGACAAGACAAATCCCGATGCCGAGAATGCCGGGACGGGCTATGAAACTCAAATCCGAAACACTGGCGACGATCGTGATTGCCCAACAGAAAACCAACATGCCAATGTTCCATTTGGAAACCATGCCGGATCTGAAAAGCCCCAGGTGCGTCATGAATAAACCAATCACCAATAAATCTGGAACATCATAAAACGCTATCTTGAGGATCGGGTCTGAAAATAACAACCGATGAACGTCCAACGCGTCGCCGCCAATCGCCGCAATTTTGGGCATGATGAAATCGATCGCGTATTGACCTATCAATAAAGGTGCCGTCGTAAACACCACAATTGCGCCGGACTGAGCAAGCCAAGCGCCCTTTCTCCCATCAATTGCAGCAACGATTGCCAACACAGCTGGTCCAAACGCCACGGCCCCGGCAAATAACAAAATGTGAGCGCCAATCCAATCTAATTCATGAGTTTGCAGTCGCTCAAAAAATCTGCCTTCGACTGAATCGAACCTCAGCAGCCAGAGCATGCCGATGCCTGAAACTAAAAATGACACCGGAATACAAACAACCGCGAGCTTAAATATCTTGTTTTGCTTCATCGATTGCACCAACCGCTTGAACTATTGACTTACAGTCGATAAAGAAAGAAAGCCTGACTTTGGTTACAAGAAAAACCAGATCAACTCATATTTTTTGCGAACAAACAATCCACGATAGAAAAGTTGCTCCTTTTATTTTTGTCAACCTAGTTGACAATCAACGATTGTGCTGATATTATTGAAAATCGAGCAATCACTTGTGGCGGCAATGATCAGGAGGTGGCAACTTCCTTGAGAAGCTTTCGAAGAGTTTCCAACTTTTTGACTCCCAACTTTCGAGCGAGGTGTTCTTCTGATTGTTGAATCACCTGCCGCAACACTTTGAAAAGTTTTTTACCACTGGACGTGAGATTGGCTTGGAGTACGCGCGCGTCCTCGACGGATTTTTGTAGCACAATATAACCGTCATTTTCCAATTCGATCGCTGCTTTTGAAACAGCTTGGCGGCTGATACCGGATTTGCGCGCGATTTCGGATAAATTAGTCCCGGAATAGACAATATGCTGCAGCACTCTCAAACACGTGATCCCTAAATCGGGATAGCCTGCAGCAATCAAAAATTCCTTGTTGCGTTTTCTCAAAACTTCGAAAGCAACATGAGTCAGTCGCATGGTACCAGGGGCATATTGTTCATCGGACATAGCAGATCGCATCAATTGTGAATCGAAAAACCAATTTTAAATTTTGAGAAAAAGAACGCAAGAATTTGTCAACCAGGTTTACAATTAACAAAAAGACATTGCGAAGTCAAAGCGGAAATCGTTCCAACCTGAAAAACTGACAAACCATAGGTATCCAATGTTCCACAGCAAACATCTTCAAAAAATTTTCCCATGTGTCGTTGCCAGCATCGTAGCCATCAATATTGTGTTCACCGCGCCCGCAGTCGGGCAACGCGACGCGGGACTAAAATTGTTACCTGACAACGACAACGCAAAACGATTCAAGCAGTTCGTCGATGTGGTACGACAAAATAACGAAGGCAAATGGATGGAATTCGTGGAAAAGCGAATGTCTGCAAAACTGCGTCAGCGACTTCGTAAAAAAGACTGGCTCGATCAGTGGAAGCAGATGAAAACCTTGTGGGATCAAATGAATTTTCAGTACGTTGGAACTTGCAACGCCAAACGAGTTTCGCTCATCGGAAAACGAAAAAATGATCCTTACGAATTTTGGCTTGAATACCTGGTTGAATTTGATTCCGACTCCCCGGAAACCATCAAAGATTTTGATGTGACGATGACGGGACCTCCGCGCAAGTTGCTCGACAGCAAGCTAACACGTCAACAAACATCGAAAGAATTCCAACGATTTCTGAATCGATTGGAAAAAAAAGGACTGCTGTCGGGAACTGTATTGTGGGGACAACACGGCAAAATTCTGCATCAACGCGCAGCTGGAAAAGCATCGTTACGCTATGACGTTCCCAATACTTTGGACACCGCATTTTGTATGGGTTCCATAACCAAGTTGTTTACCGCAGCAGCCATCATGCAATTGGTTGAGAAAGGACGTTTAAAACTCGATGATCCGATCGGCAAATATCTGGGAGAACAGTGGATCAGCAAGGAGGTTGGCAAACAGGTTCAAGTTCAGCATCTGCTGACGCATAGTGGCGGCGTTGGAGATTTCTTTCGGCATCCAGAATACGCAAACTCAAATCGGGCAATGTTTACGAACGTGAATGCGTTTGCAAAATTCATTGACGTCAAAGCGGTTTCGTTCCAACCAGGTAAGAAGCATGTTTACAGCAATAGCGGATTTATTTTGCTGGGCAAGATCATCGAAGAGGTTACTGGCAAGGATTATCACGAATACATGCGGGCCAACATCTATGACCCGGCGGAAATGAAAAACACCGGTTGCTTTTTTACCAATGACCCGACTAAAAAAATTGCCCAGGGATACTATCTGGACCGCACCAGCAGAAAATGGGTAAACAATTTTTTGTCTCAACGCGTTCGCGGATGTCCTGCAGGAAGTAGTTATTCGACAGTTGGCGACATGTTTCGATTTTCACAACATTTGATGGGTGGAAAAATTGTCAAAGACAAAACATTGCGCCAGATGATCTCGCCAAAACCAAAACTTGGCTCACCCCGATACGGCTTTGGTGTTCAACAATTTCGGCAAACACTTTTGGTCAACGCCATTGGGCACATGGGCGGTGGTCCCGGAGTCGCTGCCTGTTTTGCCATTTACCCCGAAACTGGCCATGTCTTAGTTGTACTCACCAACCAACATCGCCAATCCATTTTTGCCATTCGCCAGAAAGTCAGCGAATTGATCGCGAGAGAAATTCGAGACGAATCAGAACGTGCGAAATAATGTTTTGTGTTCATACTTGGAAAAATTGCGAGTTTGATTTGACTGGGTGACTCGCTGAGCTCACGAAGTATTTGAAAAGCAGGTGTGCCAGATTTTGTTACCTGCCTTAATTCGGTCAACGAAAATGGTAAGCCCCACCCCCGTTTGTTATCTGGTCTTCTCACGTGCGAGGGATCATTGTTATGCGGTATCTGTCCGATGTCATTTCATTGGATTTCTGCGACAGAATATGAGAATTGAGCAAATGCAAAGCAAAACTCCGGAACCCGGTTCTGGAATACTGGAGCTTACATAGACACGTGCGAAACTGCCTCCCGACGCTCCGACAATGAAATCAGGCAAACCATCTCCGTTTACATCGCCCGCAGCGCTTACCGAAATCCCGTGCAAATTGTTTACACCATCGCCATTGAATGTAAACAGCTTGCTTCCGTCCATGCCAGAAAAAATCGTTGCACTCCCACTGTTGTTTGAGGTGTTATCGTCTCGATAAGCTCCGACAAGAAAATCGTCAAAGCCATCTCCATTGACGTCTCCAAGTCCACTTACCGCTGCACCAAAGTAGTCGAACGCGCTGTCGCCATGAACCGTCAACAATATCGAACCATCAATGCCCGAAAATACTGTGGCACTGCCGCTATCTGTACCGTTATTGTCGTCGAGAAAAGCTCCGACAATAACGTCGTCGAATCCATCGTTATTGACGTCTCCTGCTCCATTGACAACGCCAAATTGATCACCAGCGCTGTCTCCATTCAAGTCGTATAATAGCCCGCCATCTGCTCCTGAGAAAACTTTGGCGTTACCACTGTTTTCGCCATTGTTGTCGGCCGTAACTCCACCCACGATGATATCAAGATGACCATCGTTGTTTACGTCGCCAGCGCTACCAAGTCTAACCCCAAACTGACTAGTGATGTCCCCGTCAAAGCTATACATTACGGAGCCATCGATCCCTGAGAAAATCGTGGAACTACCGCTGTTTGTGCCGTTGTTGTCATCTCCGAATGCCCCAACCATGAAATCAGCAAAGCCATCATTGTTGATGTCGCCTGCGCCGCTGACGATGCTGAAAAAATCTCCATCGCTGGCACCATTTCGCTCGTAAATGACGCTACCATCAAAGCCGGAAAATACTCGTGCGCTTCCATTGTTTGCACTGATGTCACCGCGATACGCTCCGACGATAACATCATCGAAACCGTCGTTGTTCACGTCACCTGCTCCACTTACCGATGTTCCAAATCGGGAATGCGCTGAATCTCCAAAAAATGTAAACAATGTTGAGCCATCCACACCAGATATGACTGTCGCAGATCCGTTTCTGGTTTCGTTGCCATCGGCCAGACGAGCGCCAATGATCACATCATCAAACCCATCGTTATTGACGTCACCGGCTCCACTGACTGACCAGCCAAACTCGTCATTCGGGCCACCGGAGAATGTATACGCCAATTCGTAGTTTACTTGTCCATTTGCTGGCATGATGGACATGACGGTTGTTATGGCGGCACAAAAAAGCAAGAAACAACTACGACATTTCGAAATGAACATTGAGAAGTCTCTTTTTTGCGTGGAAGCTGCAACAGGCGTTGCAATTATTCTAACTTGCGACTTGTTCTTTCGAAAGAATGCAACCCCAGCAGTCCCGATTAATGCCACTTATTTTTGATCAGAGGGATCGCAAGCAAACAACTTACACAGAGTTTTGCGTGGTTCTTGTTCTCTGAGTCGACTGTGATTAATACCGTTCCCCGCGATTCCAGAATCTAGTTTTTTTGAATACTAGAGACGTGTTTTATCTATTTGAAAAATATGTCGACATTCCATAGTTTTAAACACGTATGGCTTGAATGTTGTAACGGAACGAGGAACTATGATGGCCCAATCGTCTGAATCCCCAAAACTCATCACCGCGTTTGCTTGCGTATTTCCAATCTTGGCTCTTGCCATCGGTTGCTCGGGCAAGGCCACGTATGACTCAGAGCCAACGACCATGGTTTCTCCCAGCGGCACGTTCGAAGTCACGTTCCCCGACAAGATGAGATCGAACAAATCAAGAGGCCGCACTACCTATTTCTGTGGTGATCCTGATCCATCGCGGATTGGAACGGGAATTCGTTTTCGTGCGTGGGAGTATGTCGGGTTGAACGACACCATGAAGAAAATGATCGAAAACCAGGGATTGAATGCGTTGATGGAACAATCCGTGACCACTGGATACTCGCACAAGAAACCGATCAAGACGCGTCATTTTGAATTCGAGGGCCACCCGGCCTTTGAGCTGGTCGCGGGTCCCCGAGATGGCAGCCGGAACGAGGAATATTTTCGTGAATTGAATATTTACGTAGATTCAAAAAAGACATTTGTATTCGTGAAGGTCGAAGCAAAAGACTTGGAGTCGCTGGACCTGCCGATCGCAAAAGACTTCTTCGATTCACTCAAGATCAGTCCGTAACCAGATTTTTGAAAGAACTGGCCGCGGTGCGAGTTCGTTATGGCTATCGCCGCCTTCACATCTTGCTACGCCGTGAAGGTTGGCAGATCAATGCGAAAACGCCGAGTTTCTGAAACTACCTCGAAGTTTCACGCCGAGGTAGGTTGGCAGAAGACGGTTCGGCGCCACCGGTATTAGAGATACGAATCGGGGACATCAATCCCTTGCAGTCGAAAGAACGATAGCTGGTCAAAGTACCCACGCTGATGGACGATTTTGCCATCTGCAATTTGGAAGATACCGCACCCTCGAAGCCCTGTTGGGTCTATCCATTCAAGCACGGCCCCATTGGCTGTTTCGAGAAGACATTCTTCAATGCATGTCATCTTTGCACGCCCGAACTCGACTTCAAACAACCTTCGAATTGCGTCCTTGCCCACCAAAGGGTCGGTAACGACTTGATGGTTGGTAGCGTTCTCTGCGTACATTTCCATGATTCCATCAACGTCTGCTCGGTTAAATCGCGCTATCCATTCTCGGATAAGTTCTATGTTTGTCATGTCAGTTTGCTGCCGGTAGTTGTTATGTACAAAAACTGTATTGCCAATTAGTTGCAAATCTGTTGTTTCTTGCAAGGTAAAATGTCTTTTTTGCGACATTTGTGACTGGATTGCGACAATTGGGAATTTGTGGCTGTTGAAACTGTCTAATGTTCAATAACCAAACGGGAGACATTTCAACATGAACCGCATTTTGTTTCCATTCGCTTTTCTCGTTTTGCTTGCTAGTGGTGTCAGTTCTCATGCTCAACAGCAACAAACGCGAAAACTGAAGTTTGAAAAAGTCAAACCAGAAAAACAGATCAAGTTTCGAACTTACTTCAGTCATATCGTTGTGGCGCCGGACGGACGTTGGGTCGCAGCTGGCGGACACGGAATACTAAAAATCTGGGATGTCAAATCCGGCAAAATGATCGCGAGGATGGGCGATAAAACGCCCAATTTCATGGGCAGTCATGGTCACTTGTTAGCTTCACCCGATGGGCGCTTTTTGGTCGACGCGGGGATCCTCGATAATTCCACCGAGTCGGTCTGTTTGTACGACACGCAATCCTGGAAACTGGTCCGGCGGATTTCGCTCAAACACGTCAAAAAGAAACGCGGTTACTGCGCTCTGGGGAGTGCAGCCTTTAGCAACGACGGACGATTGGCGCTTTACACTCACGCGAAAGTGATCGAAATCTACGATCCGTTGAAAGGAAAGTTGTTGAAGACGATTGACGTTAAAAAACATTCCTTGAAAGCGCGATTAGGTCGGATCGGCTTTGTCCAAGAAGGTAAGAAAATTGCCTGCATTCTTGGGAAGAGTAGGTTTGGAGTTCCACCTTTGGAGTTCGACTTGATCGATATTGAATCGGGGAAGCGCGAAAAATGGAATAAACTTCCGATCATCTACAAATCGGAAAAATGTTCTTTTGGACGCAATTGTTTCGTTTCCGTCGATTCACGCGGCGAAGGTTATTACCCTTTGCCAAAAGACACAGTTAAAGTTAAAGAGAGCATTAAGCCAATCCAGATTCCATTTTCAGGCAAACCCGACGGCATCTCCGTCTCATGGGACGGTAAATTCATCGCCGCGATCGATGGTTCGACCAAACATGGAAAAGGCGGAAGGATTCAGATTTGGAAAGCCACCATGACTCGGGCACAATAGGATTTCCTTTCTTCAGTAACCAGCGGCGATCATGACGCGTCCCAAATCGTCTTCTGTAGAAAGGCAGACAGTTTGGCGGCATCCTCGCGCAGTCTCTTTTTGTCACGATAGCCGGCAACATATATTCGTTCGCCAGATCTCAAGACGACCAAATACTCTGCGCTTATGAGAAGGAAACTCGGATAGTGAGCAACAAATAAAGTGCGATTGCAAACGTCCAAATAAAAACTACGTCTCGGATGTCATATTCCTCTCTTTTACTGTTTCGCGTTCGCCAAAGGAATATCCTGTAGTTTAGCGGAACGAATATTATGATCGACAGGCAAAATCCACCGACGAACTTAATCCACAGAAGCGGGGGAAACGAATAAGAGACTATCGCAAAGGCAACAGAAGAAGAGATCAGAAGGACGAATCCGTTTAAAGTCGAAAAATGCCTAAACGGATTCATGTCACTACTCTACCTTTTCCAAGATATGTTACGAGTTCGTGTTTATCAAATTGAACTTGAGCTTATTTGCGTCGTCGACGGACAAAACCAGCAACAGCGCCCAAACCGACCAACACTAACATGCTGCTTGGTTCTGGAATCGCATTCACGGTGAAAGAGTAAGCTTCAAACTGGCTTGCAGTTGAAGTACCACTATCGACCGAGTTTCCGTTGATGTTGAAGTTGAAAGCGCCATTTCCAGCACCCGCGTTGGCCGCACCGTCAAAAAATGTCGAGTTAAAACCACCTAAAACCACAATGTAGTCACCGGCAACGAGGGTTTCAGTCAGGCTACTCAAAGAGCCTGTTCCACCATCGTCGTCATTGGCGACCAAAGTTCCGTCTGATCGATACAAACCAATCTCCGTGTCATATGCTGAACCTTCAGAATCAAAGGTCAGCTCTCCTTCGAAAAACGAACCGAGGCTTGTGAAAGTCGCAGAACCGCTCCAGGTGAAGGACACGTTATTCCAGATCGAGTCAATAGATGAACCATTGTCATCATCGAAGCTTTCAAACGATTCGATCGAAAACGTGTCTCCAGTGTTGACCCAGTACAGACCATTGAGTGTGGATGTCACGTTGATTGTGCCTGTAAATCCGCCAGTTGTAGTCGGATCGAAATCAACATCACCAAGTCCATTGGTGATGTTGAAGTCTGCTTCGCTGGCAAACGTGGCAGTATTGACCTCCGTCAAATCCCCGACGAAGTTAAAAGTGTTGAAGATTGCATTGGCACCACCATAAGTACCAGTAAAGGTCGTGTTAGCCGGCGAACCAATTGCCCCGGCAGAATTGATCGGACCCGCTTCGTTGATCACGAACTGGCCGTTTACGGGGGCGACGAGGAGTGCCATGCACAAGCACGCCGCCGAGAGAACAAGTTTTTTCACAAGCTGTACCTCAATTGGAAACAAATAAGACAGGAAGAATTCATGTGAATTGTTTATTAAACTTCCTCAACAAAATGACTAGACGGTTTCACATTGTTGCTTTGTGCACGCGGTCCAATATGTAGAAACAACATTGAAAGGCAAATCTTCCACAGAATCTCAAAAAAAGAACATTTTTGATTGCACGGCGCTGCTCATCTCTCAGGTCACAGAATCCATCCAGGATGAAGTGATTGCCTGGCAGAATCGGCCACTGGACGAAGTTTATCCGATTCTATTCAGGGATGGTTTGGTGGTTTCCACTCGCTGCGAAAGCAAGATCATTAAACATACGATCTATCTGGCACTGGCAATCAAACTCCCGGCCAAGTTGCTTTAGGGAGCGTGAAATCTCTGAGATCTCTTGCACGCGGTTGCCCGCAAAGCTTGCGTTACCGGTGCTCATGAGTTGCAAATAATCCACGATGAGCAAATCCAAAGCGTCCTCAAATCTCAGCGATCTCAAAGGTGGCGCATGGTTTTTTGCATTTTAAGAAGGCGAAAATCTAGTCCGCCATTTTCAACTAACCAAAATCAATCTTTGTGTACCGAATAACTGTCGCTTGCCCATTTGACCGCCTGCAAGTAAGCATCGAGAATCACAGGTTTACCCAAGCTGCCACACGAAACTTTCTTCCAATTCCCCTGTTCATATTCCAGGACACAACCGAGCACCTCTCCAAACACGCCTGTTTGATGCACAAGTGCTTTGCGGATATTCTCACATAGCGGAATATTTTTCACGACATCGTCTTTGGGAAGTTTAAGCAACACATCCATCGCGGAAAGCAGCCCCATCAGGAAAAAAGATTCTTGCTTATCGTTTTTTATTTTGAGTCCCAGCAACTCAGACATTTTGGCGCGGATAAGTGCCATTTTGACAAGTTCTTCTGGTTGTCCTTTCGCTGAATCGACGAGAACAATAAGATACAAAAATGTCTTGATCTGCCTAGTTCCAAGTAGAATGATCGCCTCTCGAATCGACTGAACTTTCCGCTGAATCCCGAAGCAAACGGAATTGACGTAACGCAACAACTTGTAAGCCAGATTCGGAGTAGGCTCAATCAGCGAAGTCAGTTCCTCCAGACAGATTTCCGGCTGTTGAAGCTTGGCAATCAACGAAAACGTGTTCATTTGATGCACAGCGACACGTTCTTGTTGAATAACAACTGGTTTGCACAAAAAGTACCCTTGAAAGTAATCAAATCCCAGATTTTTGCAAAAAAGAAACTCCTCTTCCAATTCAATTTTTTCAGCCAGGAGTTTGACATTGACCTTTTTCAAACGCTCAACACATTTGATTAATTGATTTCTTGGAATCGACGGATACTCTACTTTGATAATATCCGCATACTCAATTAGCGGTTGCTGTTTTCGAGACATGACAAACCCGTCGAGTGCGATTGTAAAGCCTTCATCTCGCAGGGAACTTAACGCATCCAGTACATGTTGCGTTGGGTTCACATCTTCAAGAATTTCGAGAACGACTCGGTCACGTGGCAATGCGAGGCAATAGCCATTGATGAGAAATTCTTCCGTTATGTTGATAAATGCCGGCAGATCACCTACGACTTTTTCAAGTCCAATCTCAGTAAACGTGTCACGAATCAACTCAGCAGTTGCAAATTCTCCGTTTATTGCAGGAGCCTGATTCGTGCTACCATTGCAAAAAAGCAACTCATAGCCAAATGTCTTCAGGTTTGATTTAAATATTGGCTGTCGGCCAACAAATACGTTGGCGGATTGGCACTTGGAATTTGTTTGTGAACTATCGTTTGACACTTTGTGGTTCTCAACTGGACGATTTACTGCAACTGCCGACACAGTTGAGACAGAAAAAATGTTAATCCATCATTGGATATGATTTTTGAACGTTGCGAACGAAACTTAAAAACAAAACAAATTTGATTGTGTAAAATCCCCGACGAAGTCAAAAGTGTTGAAGATTGCATTGGCACCACCATAGGTGCCAGTAAAGGTCGTGTTTGCCGGCGAACCAATCGCCCCGGCAGAATTGACCGGACCCGCTTCGTTGATCACGAACTGGCCGTTTACTGGGGCGACGACGAGTGCCATGCACAAGCACGCCGCCGAGAGAACAAGTTTTTTCATAAGCTGTACCTCAATTGGAAACAAATAAGACAGGAAGAATTCATGTGAATTGTTTATTAAACTTCTTCAACAAAATGACTAGACGGTTTCGCATTGTTGCTTTGTGCACGCGGTCCAGTATGTAAAAGCAACATTGAAAGCAAATCTTCCACAGAATCTCAAAAAACTTTTAAATTGCACGGCGCTACGTCAAAATTTGCATCGGACCGCGCGACCGAACGCAAGAACGCAGAATTTGAATCTGCGTCGAATTTATCGTCCGAGGGGCCTTGGCGGCCAATCCCCTATCAACCAACATGAAAGTCGTGCCCAACATGAGAATGGCTTACGGGCTCTTGTTTCTTTTTGTATGTGCGATTCTGGCGACATTTTTTTCAATGTGCATCGATGTTTCACTCTGAGTGCGGGAAGACAGAGCCTGAATGTGCGTTGGTCTGATTCACCCTTTAAACAAAACGACTGCAATTCCAGTTTGCCGCCGGCGATTCTTGGTTGGATTCCGCTCCGTCAGCAATTCCGTTGCATCGCGTTTTTATCTTGCCATTGTGGGAGAGTTCGGACTTTAAGTAATGCGTCGACATCAAGCTTGAAAGATGAAACCGAGGTTTCTCGGCTTGTCGATTAACAATTCATTAAAGTCCCAGAAGTTTGTTGAATACAAGTGCTGTCACATAAGCAAGAAGTAATCGCCAACTGAAAGTGAATTGTGAAGTTGCGGATATTGCCGGTTGTTCGCGTTTTTCCATGAATTCACTCAGATGTTATTTATCAGTTGTCGATAAGCCAATTCCCGCCCGACGAAACATTGGTGTGCACCACGCTACAATCGCAAAAATAATCGCAACGAAACCAAGCCATCGAAACGCGAGCCAATAACTCCCTGTAGCCATTTGGGTCTCGGCGAGCAGCTTTGGCCCAAGTGCAGAGGCTACCACGCCGACAGCTTGAGCAATTCCCTGAACCCTTCCTAAATGTTTTGGACCGAACGCCTTTCCATAACCGACAAAGAACAGGACTGCAAACGCTCCGCCACAGATTCCAAAGAGAGCGAAGAGTAAAACAACTTGGCCCGTTGACTGGAGTTGCGGAAGTCCCAGCATGACAACGGCCAAAATTAGCAAGCTCCCCGCCAACAATCGATTTGTCTTCCAATGAGATGAAAGCCACCCGATCAGAAAGTTACCTACCAACCCAGCGCCCATCATGGAAATCATCGCGGCAATGTAAACCGATCTGCCGAAGCCAAGTTCCTCTAAAACAGATTCACAAAACAGGGTCAGGCCGGACAAAATCAGGTAGTAGAGCGCGACGCTGACTGTGAAGGTCCAGAAGGTTGATGTTCGTATTGCGTCTAGCCAGCCGACAGACTCTTCATCGGAATGCGACTTACTGATTTCTTTGCCTTTCGCCGGGATAACTGTGAAAGCAAATGCTGAGACGGCTATCAAAGCAATGCCGATTCCAAACCAACAGCTTCGCCAGTTTTGCTGGTCAATCAGCCCGCCTACGAGAGGTATCGCGGTCGCGAATCCCAATGCTACCAATGCAGAGAAGATTCCAAGAGCGATACCGAGATGTGTGTCGAACCACTTCCCAACGGCGGTCACCGAGGCTGTTGAAAGAGAGCTCTGCCCGAATCCGCGTGACAAAATGAGGAAGAGCAGTAAATTTGCAGCCGCCACGTAAATGGACATCGTGATCGTTATAACAGCGACCGGGATTACAGCAAACGAAAGGCAAACTCGGACGCCCCATCGATCAATGGCTTTACCGCAGATGGGGCTGAACAAAGCTCCGAGGATCGTTGCCCAAATAGTCAGGTTGGAATAGTGGACTCGCGTGATCTGCAGGTCTGTGAGCAAGGGCTCTGTAATGAGCCCAAGTCCAACGGTGCGTCCTGGCAAAGTAGCCACCATTGCCAGGGAGGCCACGAATACAACGCGCCAACCGGCGTATTTCCAACTCCCTTCGAGTGTACTCACCACGTTCATGTTTCTAGATTTCGACTCGATCCATTGTGTCACCGCCAGCGCCGCATTTGCACCATTGGCTCAAAATGTCAAAAAGTTTCCTACCGTAATAGGATTTTGCATCAGGAATTGTAACTCAAGTGGAGCCAACGACTTCCTACAATCGCAACCCGAAGCGTGAGCGAGGGACCACAACCACACAAAAGTGCAGTTAAACGTCGTCCCTCACTCATGTTTCGGGTTGCGATTTTTGTTTAATGCAAAATCCTAGTAAGCATCGGGGACGAACCAATACTGAATAGAGCTTGACGGGCTTGTTTATTGAGATCAAGGCCTAGGCAGTGTTGACTAAACGTGAGCGGCAAGGCGCTCGTAAAGACCGGCGGGTAACTGCACTCACTAGCACGAGTAATCCAAGTCAGTATTTTAAAATATATTCAAAAACTCAGGCAGAAATTCGGTGAACGTCCGTATTCCGATTTGCACCATTCGATTCTTTGATGCCAGAATTGAGTTTGTGAAAATCCATGCATAAAATACTTCTTGCCACATTACTCTCCATACTCATCATCTACCCCACCCAATGCAAATCCGACATTATTTTTTGGTCCGTTAACTGGGACAGCTCGACAGATTCAGGAACTTATTTCGTGAATGGAGTTACGGTGGACCTGTCCGTTCCAGGTGTGAATACCATTCAGGAGACTGGAGACTACTTACGACTCCAAAAAACATCAGGTTCCAGCCAAGAGTATTTAATTAACTTTTCTTCTGCCGTTACGTTTTCACTACCAATTGGTCACCTTAATAGTAACTTGGAAAGTGTTCAATTTTCGATCACGCCAACCAGTTCAATCATTGACGACGAACATGTCCTGGTCGGGAATATTTTGCAAGCCAACAACAGCGAGATCAATGATGTATCGACGCTCTCCTGGAACAATATCACTTCGCTGACATTTGATTACATATACACTCCCAGCCAATCGTCATTGGACATTTACAATGCAACGATCGCATCAGTTCCTGAACCTGGAGGTTGGTTGCTGACGACACTTGGCTTGGTGATTTTCAGTGCCGTCGGACTTCGACGTAAGAAACGAATCGAACGAACCTTCATCGTGCAATAAGCAGAAGCGCGGTCCAACGCACAACCACCAAAATCAATCCTCGTCCTGACTGTGTCGGCTAGGTTATTCTCGTTCGAACCCGCCAACGAAATTCGAACAGGGCAACACAAACGCACGGAACGCCAAATCTGAATCGGCTTCATCGCCGAAAGGCAACGCTTCGGCTTCATCGCCCAAAGTGTTCCCCATTATCCCCGTGTCGTTTCACACCGATGCATATTGATTGTATCGTACAGGCACAGGCGATAGGTTAGCATTAACTCCTGGCCTTCTATCATCGCAATCGAATCTTGAGTCTTTTGAAGTCACTCTTGCAGTTGCGAGGCCTCCATCAAAAACATCCGGTAATCCGACAAGGACGGTGGAAAATGACCTCGGCAAGTTCTGAAAGTTATTTGCAGCTTAATGTTTGGTTCACAACGAACCACAATCGAGTCAACCAAAGTAGTCGTTATCCTGAACGATTTGGCGGCCATATGGGTTTGGAGATAGTCAACGCAGAAAAAAGTCAATATCTGGGCTGGTGGCCTGACGACTTCAGCGTCCGCCATGATCGCGATGAGCTTGATGAGAATTTCATTGAAAGAACTCGTCGTTATTTAAATCGGCGTACTAGCAGGCGAACTGAGTTTTCGACAAAGCCCATTGGAAATTTGAATGTTTTGGATCCAGACCTTATTGATTCAGTATTGGTTGGCAGTAACAGAATCGAAGAAGGCTCGACAATGAATCAATGGAATGAAGCCCTACCAAACGTTGCCTACAAGTGGATTCGAACGTCAGAGCAAATCACAACTGCCATTCAGGCTAAGGATGATTTCTATAATGAAAGGGGGCAGCCATCTTATCACACAATATGGCGAAATTGTGCGACGGCGTGCGCTCGCATTTTGCAAGCCGCCGACATCCAGCTAGGAAAATGTTTGATTTATTGGTCACCGTCTGTACTCTTTCGACGTATTGAAGCTAAGAGGCTTCTTGGAGCGGAGAAAACCTTTCCACTCCGCGATGCGAACTGAGTTGTGTCTGCTCCGAAATAACCTCATCGTTGATGGGCCATTCTTCCGTCTTCAATTAGATCGGCGAACGCCGACCTCGCTGACTTGGCAACGGGATCTGTCGAGGGTGCAGGCACGTGGAGCATTCATGTTTCTGATAGACTCCGTAGAGATGTTGGACGATTGAATTCTTGGAGTATCGATCTGAGATAACTCAATTGCTTTCGATCCAACTGAAAATTCTCTCGTCGAATCAGCAATACACCAGCTGTCTTGAGTGGACACGATCGGCGTGTTGCATTTGGGACAACAGTTCACTTCGTCTTTGACTCGCATCCGCCGCTCTACCGTTTACGGGTGGCTTTGCCATGGATGTGAGTTTGTCCTAATACGGCTCGGCTGTACGAGATGAATTTGTATCTGGGCGGCATCATAAAACACCGATAAAAAAACGCCAGCCGGCTCACCCCAGCCAGCTGACGGATCTCAATTATTGTAGCTTTTTTGGGTTGGTCAGTTTCCTTGACCCGTGATCATTTGAAGATTCTGAGACATCATTTGAATATTGAAGGGCGGAGAGATTTTACAAATGACCCGCACATTGATCACTCGGTATCGGTCATCAAGTTGCAAAAATGTCTCGGCAAAACCGGCATCCATGAAAACAGTCATCAAATCACTGACCGCTTCTGCGGCAACTGCATCTTCGTAGGTTGCAATCGTCATCCAAGAGCGCTCACCAGTTACAAGATCCAAAATCTCAACTTGAACGCGGTAGGTTTTTTTCAGCTGAAGCTCTTCCGCTTGGGCTGAGCTTGCATTGATCGAACTAGCGGCTGCAATCGCAATCGCAAACAAGCCAATCGTTTTCTTGATATTCATTTTAATCCTCGTGGGTTTAGAAAAATTGACGGTTTGAAAAGTGTCAAAAAAGTTAAACATATCTAAACAAGCGCACAGGTAGGTGGAATGTTACAACTGTTTTTTCTCATTACCGAGTCGATCTGTTGGTGCCGGGGAATAAAACCATCACCCTTGGGTTTAACGAGGCGCCCGCAAATTGGTGTGCCAACTTGACCCTGTGAGCGGCGAGGCGCCAAGTAGCATTGATTAAATCGGAAAGCTGTGAATTTGAGCTGAGCGGCAAGGCGCTAACCGCCGGTATTCGAGGGTCCACCGGCGGCTAGCCTTGCCGCTCATGGGTGGTTTGAAGCTCAAGTTTTTTGGCTCCGGAACCTACAAGGGCCAATCGTCGACTGAAATTCTTTCAAACAAATCACTCGCCTAATGTTTCACTGCAGCCAAAAAAATATGAGTCGCTTTATTGGGCCGCTCCTTGTTTACCTATATATGATTTTCGAGTGCTTTTTTTGTGCATTCGATGTTCCACGTCGATTGCGCAACGAATTGCTATGCGCTTTGGTTTTCACTTTTCACGTCTAAATACATATAACTCCCAATCACTCCATCTGCTGCTGGGCAAGTCGTCCGCGTTGCAATCGCCTGGCGTCCCCACTGGCTTGCGAACATCCGCAATAAATTTGGGGTCGAGTACATTTGGGATTCCTTCTTCGAAACGAAATTGAATGAAAAGGTAATCGTCCTTGATATTCATCCGAACATAACAATGACTCATATCGCCATAATCAAATCGATCTTCATGGTACAGTGCTCTGCCGCAAACCGTGTCGCCATGTCTATGCATTTGGAAAAAACGATATTCGGATTGTGGGGTCCCCAAGCCTATGGCGACATTCTGGTTTAAAACCAAATCTTCGTGCATTTGCCCGATCGCAGATTTGCCCGACCACATCTGCTTAAGTCTGTCAATCTCTGTTTTCGTTGCGCCCCTGGCTTCACGCAATTCAAGTGTTTTATCAAAGTCAAATTGCCACTTACCTCCCAAATGATCCATTAGTAGTTTTTGCTGTGGACTCAGTGGCACAATTCTGCCCGGATCAGAGAACGCGATTACACCAACCAAAAGCAAGGCGTTGAATGTGCCAAAAGTCGTTGCAACGTATGACACTTTGAATTGAAGGAGTTGAGCACTGTTCAGTTTGTGTCGATTGGGCCACATCGAATAGAGTGTAGCCCCTCCAAAAAGTAATGCTACAAAAGTCACAGAGATGCCAACGTTGAGAAAAATTGCAGACTGAAATTCAATCGCAATCGCGAGCATCAATAGTAAGACTCCAGCAAGTGTAACTTGAAAGTTCAATTGGAGATTCCGACAAAATTATCGATGTTCAGTTTGCGGCATAACTTTGAGGATAACCGAGCCGACCGAGTTGGCTCTAAGCAGGATTGTAGCGGATACAATTGGCGAAAGCCAATCCGCGAAAATCAGTATTTTAAAGCGTTAACGTCTTCGGTTCATCCGTTTGTTATCCCGCTATTCGGGATTGAATGAAACTGAGCGTTTAGTGTTGGCAACTGTTTGACTCTGCCATCCATTGGTTTCATCGTAAACCAAGAGATAGTCGCGAACAACGTTTGTCAAGTTAGTGCGATGGTGAACGATTGCGTACGGATTGGAAGCAGATGATGGCAAGCGACAGAATCGAATGAATAGGTTTTCATCCGCGTAGATTTCAATCGTTCTTGCGGATTTGATTTCTGGCGAATTGCGGAATAGGTAGACAGTTAGTGATATATCTTTACCGTGTTCCATAGAGTTGAGGCCCGGATCCAAGAGCGATGATTCGATGTCATCGGTCATCTCGAGTGCGCTGTTTAGTTTAGTTGCAAGCTCAGAAAGCATTTCGCCAAACGCTTCTGACAACAGGGATTTGGCAAGCTGGGCAAATGCTTTTTCTTCATGCGGAGGCAGGCGCCATGATCCACTCTATCACTCAATTGAGAAACTCCAATTCGAATAGTCGGACCGTCATTGAAGCTATTCAAGATGTCGGGACACTATTGGAACACCTGCGTCAAGCATCTTTTCAATGACTGGGCGGCGGTACTTTGGGAAGCAACTCCAACTGTAGTGACTTCCATCCGGGGTCAAAACAAGATAATCGTCAGGAGTTATGGTAATCACGTTGATGTCCAAATCGTGCTCATGTTCATGTTGTCGAAGACATTCCATTCGTGTCTCACTAAACGGGGCACTGATTCCGATTCCAGCGCAATCACGCAGCCGTTCCCAAAGTTGACGCTTTGTTTCGTTTTTCTGGATACCAACGAACTCAACGACACTTGGTATCTCATCCCAAGTTGGCCCACTTTCGGCGAAATTGAACTCCACAAGAAACACCCGTTCGCTGTATTGAACCAATTGCCAGCCTTCCTCCGACCCGTCCCACATGTTTTTAAAACTGTCAACTGGGTCTGCATTCTCGGCTGCGAGAGACCTGTCCGTGTCTTTTTGAAACATCAACTTCATCTTGTAGCTTGAGAAGTTCGGTTCTGGGTGGATGCTGATGTAAACAACTTCGACCTCATTTCCAACCTGTCTAAAGAGACAATGAGTGATGCCCTCATCGTCTTCCCACTCCCAAGAGGCAAATGCTACGACGCCAGTCGAATCCTCAATCCGTTGTTCGAGGATGTGCAACTGCACTTCCCCCCACTCGCATTCAGCAGGAAATCACGAACCCCATGCAGCTACATAGAACTGATTTCCACGTTTCGAAAACCGAAAACGAGTAATCGTTTTGGTGGCGACATCTAAATTCCAATACTCCCCTTCAAGTTGATGGTCGGTCACACTTCTCTCCAACAAGTTTCATTATTTGAACAACAAATGGATGGCTGGATTGTAGCCGCTCAAAGGCGAAAACAGTTTACATTGTAATAACGTACCTGTTCACAATGAAAAACCCATGCATTTCCGCCCCTTTTGACCCAGAGGACATGTGCAGATCTGCAGCTTCCGCTCGTGAAAAGGAAATCCAATTTTCACTTCAGTACATAGTTCCCGAAGAATCGACACAGAATCGCAGGGATGGCGTGTTTTTCGCAACTTCATCGGCTTCGTTGAACGATGCAGTTTTGCGACCGAGTCCCCTCTTAGATTTCGTTCAGCCCGCATAGCCGCGAACGCCGAGATGAGCAATTAGTGGTGGATTCGGCACTGGCGATACTCAAACGGACTGGAGATCAGTCCTTCCGCAAGCGGCGAAAGGACTGACGTTACTTTCCTATTGAAGTCAATGGATTATCCACTCGCTTCATTGGATTATGGCCAACTATTTTTTGGATGGCGTGTAGTTGTTCATTTTCTTTCCTGCCGCGACGCACATCGGACCCAATGTATTCCCAGCTCCCCCAAACCATGCCTGAAACTTTTTCATTACCTTGGGTCCAGCCTTTTTTGGCGTGCCCGCATCAAAAGGTGGAGCCGGATCGTACTCTAGTGCCAATTGCGTCATTTTCGCGACATCTTCGCCGAGCAGTTTCGCCAGCAGTACCAACCCGAAGTCAATTCCAGCAGTCACACCACCGCCGGACACTCGGTTTCGATCAATCACAACCCTCTCTGCTACAGGCGTTGCGCCGAAATTTGTCAGAAGTTCTCGGGCGGCCCAATGGGAGGTAGCTTTGTATCCCTGCATGAGACCCGCAGCACCCAAAACAATTGAGCCACCGCAGACACTCGTGACCCATTTTGCCCGCGAGCCGCGATCCGCGAGGAATCGTAACACATCTTCGTCCTCCATGACTTCGAACGAACCTCCAGGAACAAACAAAACGTCTAGGTCTTTAGGGCATTTCTTGAACGTACATGATGCCTTCATAACGATGCCACTGTCCGTTTCAAGCAAGTCTGTGTTCTTCCAAGCTAGGTGTACGTCGCAAGATGGCGCCAGTACAGTCTGTGGACCAAGCAAGTCAAGCAGCGTCACACCAGGGTGAACTAACATGCCAACTACGGGCTTTCGTTTTGAGTGGGGGCATGGCATTTGCTGCTTGCCCTTCTGAACCTCTTGGTTGTTTGTCGATGCGGCACTTGCCGTCCCTGCCGTCACGCTCGTCACGCCGATGGCAGTTGCCATGGCAGCAGCGGAGCCAACAAATTGCCTTCTACTTTGCGAACCCGCATTTGTCTTCTTTTCATCCACTTTTTCGCTCATCATATTCTCCAATTCGTTTCACGATTTTTTGGCGTTAGCAAAACAACGCAATCACATGCGAAAATTATTGCCGAACTTGCGACTGGCTAAAATGACAAGTATCCGACGAATAGTGCCAAATTGAAAAACGGGAGCGTCGCTATTCGTTTCAACTTTCCAATGAGCGAAGTGCGATTTCTGCGGTCAAACAACTTGACCGCAACCAAGGGGTAATGATCATTTCAATCCAACTCAGCGGAAGTGTTACTAACAGCATTCGCACTGGGGCAAAGCCCATTTGGGCCGTTCCTATCCAAAACAGTAGCAAAGAGTTTGAACGACAACTCACCGACTAATTCAGCCATCACCAGCCGGCATTCCGAACGTGCTTGCGTAGTGCGAAGGGTTTACGCCAGTGATTCGAAGAAAACTTCTCCGCATAGCGTCAGCGCTACCAAATCCGGTTAGTTTTGCGATCTCTTCAAGACTCTCATTCGATTGTTCTAGATGCCGCTTTACCGCCTCAACACGCAATGTCTCGACATATTTTGCAGGCGTCTTTCCAGTTATTTTGGGAAACTGACGGATGAAATTGCGCAAGCTCATATTGCAACGATCTGCGAGAACTTCGACCCGCAAATCGTCTGCCAAGTTGTTCGCGATCCACGGCAGAAGATCGGCCATTGAACCTGTCGCCGTGCACTGATTACGCAGTGTCTCGCTGAATTGAGATTGACCTCCGGGGCGATGCAGAAACACGACAAGATCTCGAGCGACACGCATCGCAAGTTCCCGCCCGTAATCTTGTTGCACTAGGTGAAGCATCAAGTCGATCCCAGCCGTGCTGCCTGCTGAAGTAAAAAGCTTGCCTTGCTGTACAAACAAGGCGTCTTCTTGTACGTCGATGTCAGGGAATCGTTTCTGCAAAATGTTGCAGGCACGCCAATGTGTTGTCGCGGCTTTACCGTTTAGTATGCCTATATCCGCCAGCAAGAACGCTCCCGTACAGACTGACGCGACTCGACCGGCTCGCTCCACCAGTCTTGAACACCGCTTCATTAGCAATTCGTCGTCTTTGAGTCTCCAAGCTTCCCCGCCAGGTACAATCAAGGTGTCGATTCTTCCCCGAAAATCCTGAATGTTCTGAGAAACGGCAACAGGTACACCGCAACCAGTCTGAATTAACTCGGATGAACCAACTCCGATCAGCGTTACATCATAGGCAATTCCACGTTTTCGATCGGCAGCAGCGAGATTGAGGTTCGCAAGGTGAAAAACCTCCAAGGGCGCCGCTAAATCAAGCATGTCGATCTGCGGATACACGAGCACCGCGACTTTGTGACGCAGACGATTTTGTCGAGTTGGCTTTTTCAATTTATCTTAATCTCAAGGGCATCTGGTATTGGCTGAATGTGTCGCTTGTGTGACTAATGTGCCAAGCGACAATTTAAACAATTTATTGGGTTTGGCAAAACGCCCTAGATTTTGTGGTCGTGTAGAACAACTAACGTCTCGGTCGCGTTGATACATTCGTTCGCTCAAACATCGAAGATTTGATAAAACATGGTAATCGCGAAATTTGGCTTCGGCAGAATAAACACTTCGAAAGACTACGAAAGAAGTCGGAAACACACACGTCCATTCAATGCTTCAACTTTTCGACAAGTACAAGTCCTGCCTGGAACAAGAAGTGCTTCTTGTAACTAACTTGCCCATGTCAAACTACAACATTCATCTGCTCATTGCAGTTAAGTTCTCTTGCACGCATGTCAACTGCGGTCCGTAAGCCAATTTAACAGCACACAATGAATGATGGACATCTTAAGTT
Organism: Pirellulaceae bacterium; assembly: GCA_028280445.1. Classification (GTDB taxonomy): domain Bacteria; phylum Planctomycetota; class Planctomycetia; order Pirellulales; family Pirellulaceae; genus JANQLU01. The sequence continues at coordinate 58,927 of JANQLU010000075.1, forward strand.
GCCTCAGCTTCATCGGCCGATGTTGTTTCTGTCCCCATTTTTCCCAATTCGATGTTTCACGCCGATAGCACGAAGCAATACGCCGCGTTTGCTTCAGAATATTGATCGATGCAGTTTTTAATATTTAGGAGTAAGCTGTCGATGCTATGTGAGGGAATTGCAGGATTGACCGAGTCGCAACGATAAACGCTGTTGAATTTGCCAGTCCTTTTCGATAATGTCCCAATCTTGGGACCATCCGACACCGCCACCAAGCGTTTTGATTTCAATTCCTGATGAATAATCAAACGATTCACTCGAAATCAAATCAGCAGATGTGTTTGACGTAAGCGCAAATACAAAAATGAATGAAAGGAAGAAGAAACGCTTCATGGAATTACTCGATGTGTGAAATTCAAAAGTGTCGATCACAGGCGTACCAGTGATTTTGAGACCTCCCAGGTTGGTTGGGGTCGAGAGGCTGTTGATAGTTCGACATCACTTCATGGCCTAGGATCTGTAGAATGCGTTCTCGGAATACGACGGGCCAGCGGCGTTGCCAGATGTTTCACAGCAAATGCCGGCGCCGATATCCCAACCCAACCAAACCAGCCACCGCCAGGAAACCGAATGCGCCTGGTTCTGGAACTGCGGTAATTGTGAACCGTACTTGCCAACCTGAAAGTTCTTCACCACTGAACGTGACTGACGAGATGTCACCACCAAAATTGACAGCACCGGCACCGCCAATCGAGCTTGGGTCACTGGTTTCCAATGCGAAATCAAATGGATTCCCTCCGGGGCCGAAAAGGCCACCACCCGTGCCGCGGAAAAAATACCCGGCCGAGTCGATGACAAAGTCACCCGAAAATGGCGGTGTTGGGATAAACTCGGGATCTAAACGATCCGTACCGCCATTGAATGCGCCAATGTCGACAGTCGCAATTTGAAATGGCAAGCCAGATCCAGATACTGAACCGTCAGCGACCAAACTGGTACGATCTCCATTGGAATCAAACGCTGCAAAATCGATGATATACAGGTTCGTGTCCAAGTCGATCATGTTGATTGTTTCGGTAACAGTCATTGTGTCTCCTGGATTTCCAAACGCACTGGGGCCAACCGTATGAGGACCTGACCCAAAAGTGAGTACGGTGGGAGCTACCAGGAATGAACCGCCACCACCGTTCACATCAAATGCAGTCAAAGCAAATGAGTAGGTGTCACCGGTCGGATCCGCCATCGCGGAAGTGCTCGTGAACAAAGTGAATATCAAAGCTAGCGCTGTCGCACGATTCATCATTATCTCCGAGTTTCCAGTTGTTAGTCAAATTGTCATTCAGTGATCGTATTCGGTCTTGTCGGCCTCAAGGTAATGAAACGCATTTCAATTTTCCAACCGAAAATTAGCTGAACGAACTGCACGAGATTGCAATTATTGTGCATTTGCACTACAAATGCAATTGGTTGTCGTCTCTTTTTGTGACTCGATGGCAATTACCTTTTCCACCAACGCATAAGACCGGGTGGCCGATGCAGAATTGGCAAATCGATTCGATGCCTCGGATTCATGTCGTTACTCACCTTTTCCAAAATATGTTACCAGCTCGTGTTTATCAAATTGAACTTGAGCTTATTTGCGTCGTCGACGGACAAAACTGGCAACAGCGCCCAGACCGACCAACACTATCATGCTGCTTGGTTCTGGAATGGCCGAAAAGATGGCAACGTCATCGAGGTACCAACCCGTGCGTTCAACCACAGTAGATGACGAAAAGTTAAAATCAACGGTCACCACTGCCAAACCATCATAGGCACTCAAGTCCAATGTCACCTGTCGCCAGGCATCACCACTGTCACCATCCGACCAGTATTCTTCATTACCATTGACAAAGACCTTTGCCCGGTCAAAAGCATTGGGGCCCGAGTCGACCCACTCCCAAAACGTCATCGTAATTGCAGATGCACCCGTGAAGTCGAATGTCTGACTTAAGCTACTCACGGTACTAGGACTGAAATTTCCACCCAAGATGGTTCCCCAAACACGAGTGCCTGAATGCCCGCTACCTGGTTCGGTACTGCTAAAGCGACCTGCAAATCCTGATGGTGATCCCCATTCCCAATCATTGGTACCCGCAAATCCCCCATTGTCAGATTCAAAATCAGAAGAATAGATATCAGCCTGAGCAGTACCACACGCGAGAATTGCGGCAACCGCAAGTACGAACTTGGATCGATGAATCATAGAATGTTCACTTGTTGTGTATCGTGTTTGTTTGGCACCACCATAGGTGCCAGTTGCTTTTGTGCATGCTGTCCAATATGTAAAAGCAACATTGAAAGCAAATCTTCCACAGAATCTCAAAAAAACTTTTGATTGCAGTTCACTGGTTTTTTCATTCGCAGCTTTCATCGCAAAATCAGGGTGAATTGAGCGGGATTTTGGGCACATCGTTGGCCAAAATTGTGGTAATGACCAAAAGCTGTTGAAAACGTTCATTCTATTAATATTGTGTGAACGCTTTGAGATTAGTGGTCAACTCGATCAATCGATCCTAGCCAAAACGTTACCTGATCGTGTCAACTGGCACGCTACTGGTGGGATTGTAATAAAAAAAATGCAAACGCAGATGAGGTCGTTTGAGATAAGGCAAATTGATTTTATTGTGCTTTGTTGGCACCGATGTCCGATTCGGCTAGTGACTTGAATGGACGAATGGAAAGGGCGCCGACGTGTACAAACGACATCTACTAATTACTACTTTTATTACCGCTTGTGGCCTCATCCAAGATCTGTCGGCCCAACAGCTAATTTACTTTGAGTTCCCTCACAGTATCGCGGCACGTCAGTTCCAACTTGCTAGTTACTTTGGCTGCGATATCCAGCCGAGCATGGCACGCGAAGTCGAACAATCTATTAGTGAGGCTCCAACAGCTGCACTAGTACCAGACACTGCAACCACCTTGGAAACAGTTCAAGAAATGGCACCAAAAAGTCCATGGGATTTTGGGGGTTGGTTGGCGACTGGGTATCACAGTAAATCGCTGCCACTGTCACGTAATCGTGGCGAAGGTCGGTCTTTTAATGATGTACCGGGTAACTTCAATGTGAATCAACTTTGGTTTTATGCCCAACGAAAATCTCAATCGAGCGGGCCTGTGGATTGGGAATTTCGGATGGATGTCGTTTACGGAACTGATGCACAAAAAACTCAAGCGTTCGGCGGCAATGGGTGGGATAACGCCTTTGATAACGGAGTCTACGGCTGGGCGATTCCACAATTGTATCTGGAAATATCAAAAGGAGATTTTAGCTTCAAGGTCGGTCACTTTTTCACTCTCATCGGATACGAGGTAGTAGCCACTCCCGACAATTTCTTCTTCAGCCGCTCATTAACTATGTTCAATTCGGAACCATTCACTCATAGCGGGTTTTTGTCGACTTATCGTTTAAGCGACGAATTAACTTTATACAGTGGTTGGGTTGCTGGTTGGGATACCGGTTTTGAAGTCAACAACGGCGGTAGTATGTTTCTTGGCGGGTTTTCCAATGATTTCAGCGACGCCATCAACTTCACTTACATCGCAACGATTGGCGATACTGGCTCGCGTGGCGCTGAAACGTATTCTCACAGCCTTTTGTTAACCGTTGATATCAATGACTCGTGGCAATACGTGGCACAAAGTGATTTGTTGTCAGTTGATTCTACTGGAGAAGACGATGTCGGATTCAATCAGTACTTGTTTTATGACTTGAATGACAAATGGCGTTGGGGAAATCGGATCGAATGGTGGAAAAATGACGGAATCTCGTTTTGGGAATACACCACGGGGCTAAATTATCGTCCAAACAAAAACACAATTTTAAGGACTGAGTTGCGATACGACCGCGGGCCGACCACGTTCGATCAAACTACCTACGGCATTGACGCCATTGTCAAATTTTAGAGTGCATTGGCAGTGAACGATTAAGCACTGCATTTGCACTACAAATGCAATCGGTTGTCATCTAGTACAGCTTTTTGTGACCCGATGGCAATTACCTTTCCACCAACGCATAAGACCGGGTGGCCGATGAAGATTTGAGAAACTGCTAAACCGCATCGAATTCATCGGCCGATGTTGTTTCTGCCCCATTTTTTCCCAATTCGATGTTTCACGCGAACGCACGAAGCAATACGCCGCATTTGCTTCAGCATATTGGTCGATGCAGTTTGATATTTAGGAGTAAGCTGTCGATGCTACGTGAGGGAATTGCAGGATTGACCGAGTCGCAACGATAAACGCTGTTGAATTTGCTAGTCCTTTTCGATAATGTCCTTTCTCGATAATGTCCGACCGCCTAAAATGGTTTAGATACAAAAACAGGCACATATCATGAATTTCAACAAAAACACTTATTGGTTTACCTTCGTTTTATTGTCCGTCTCCGCGTTCTATTGTTCGTCGGTCGAGGGGCAGATTCAGATTGGCGGGCCCAACGGAGTTGTTATTGGCGGCGGGCTTGGTCTGCGAATCGGCGGAAGAGATGGAGTTCAGTTTGGCGGTGGACATGGTGCTCGCTTTGGACCACCCAACGTCGGAGTCCAATTTGGTGGCGGGCATGGAGCCCGATTCGGTCCAACTGGCCAGGGTGTGCAATTTGGAGGCAGGCAAGGCGCTCGTTTCGGGCCACGAGTTCAATTCGGTGGTCAGATGAATCCTCGCTCAGCAGGGTCATTTCCCAGATTTTCGACATCCAACACTCGGCTACAGCCTGTGGGACAATCGGGAAGAAAAATTTTATTCCTGCCTGCCAGTGCTAAACGCCCCGTTACCTATTCCTTAAATGGCACCACGTTTCAATTGCAACCAGGACGTGAAATTGACTTGCAGCGTAATCAGCAGTGGACAGTGAAATTTTCGGCTGGTCCGAATTTGCCTGATCGCGCCGTGAAAATCGATCGACCGGGAAGATACGTGTTTGGCGTGACTGATAAAGGTTGGAATTTAGTTCGTGAAGAGGAAGCGGTGACCGATCCTGACGGTTCGCCACTCAATCTAGAAGTAGCACCTGATGAACCAGATTCAAAATTGGCGCCACCGATCCGAAAGCCGGCTGGTAAGTCTCGCGATGATCGTAAAGTTGAGGAGTTGCCGGCACCGAAAAAAAGTTCGAAACGCGAGTTGAAGTCCGTTCTCGAGAAATCTTCGAGTTCGAATAACAAGCGACAAAAATAAGTAAGCCTTGATTCAAAACCTGAACTGGAAACTAGGCGTCTCACGGTATTTCAATCGCAACTTTGGTGCAACACATTGTTATCCGGCGATTCTCAAAGTCGGTTGTTGCCAGGGAATAGCGCGTTATTCATCGACACGCAGTATTTTTTCCATCTTCCTTCCCTTGGCCAACTCGTCGACCAACTTGTCTAGATACCTGGTCTTTTGAATCAATGGGTTTTCCAACTCTTCAACTCGATAGCCACAAATGACGCCCGTGATGAGGTGTGCATTTGGATTTAGTTTGCATTTCTTGAAAAAGGTCTCAAAGGTCACTTCGTCGTCGATCAGGGATTTCAACTTTTTTTCATCGTAGCCAGTAAGCCACTTGATAACTTCGTGTAGCTCTTTTTTGGTTCTGCCTTTTTTTTCAACTTTTGCAACGTAGTGAGGGTAGATGGACGCGAAGGTCATCTTTGCAATGCGTTCTTCTGTGCCGGGAGGTGGCTTTTTCATGGCAATTCAGTGTTCAGTCAGGTATTGAAAAAGTTGGTAATCGGTTCAACGCCAGCCGGATGACTTTAATAATTAACCTTCCAATTGATATGAATAATACCCGATCTCCAGCAATATTCATAGCAAAAGGTTTGCCTAGATTGGCATCGCAATTTTTGAACTAACTCGCTTCGCGGTGGACTGAATGTGCTATACGCATTGCTGCGAAATTATATGCCAAGGCGTAATCTGGGAATCCACCATCGTCATTCCATTTCTGAACTCGTAGCTCTATCCAGCGAGCACCAACGTTGTGGTTTCCAAATGTCCTCGGCCGAGCCCACCGGCGATGTTGGGGCATTGTCAACAGAGTTCATAGTTCATGGTTGAGCCCAAAGAGTAACAGCAGACTCTGAGATGCACGTTTGCAAGTGGGACGAAAACGACGCGAAAATTTCGAAAAGTCGCTCAACAAGAGTTAATCTGTGCAATTCCAACAAAGATGCACTTGCAATTGTATTGCATTTATGTATCCTTTGATTTTCTCATGCCGATAGATCGTTACCTGATCGGTACTGGCAACTGAGTCTAATTCTGAGAATTCCAGAAACATTATGTCTGATCCGAGTTCGCATACGCTTGCAAAAAAACTACCAGTGACTGTTCTAAGCGGTTTTTTGGGGGCTGGAAAAACAACATTACTAAATCACATTTTAGCCAACCGCGATGGCTTGAAGGTGGCGGTTATCGTTAACGACATGAGTGAAGTAAACATCGATGCGTCACTCGTTCGGGAAGGTGACACCAAGTTATCACGCACCGAAGAGCAACTTGTTGAAATGACCAACGGGTGCATTTGTTGCACGTTGAGAGAAGACCTGCTCATTGAGGTGAAACGCCTTGCCCTTGAAAATCGCTTTGACTATCTGCTGATCGAATCGACTGGAATCAGCGAACCGTTGCCGGTGGCTGAGACATTTACATTCGAGGATGAGACCGGTGAATGTCTGTCAGATTGTGCCGAATTGGATACGATGGTCACGGTTGTAGACGCTGCGAATTTTATGAAAGACTTTGGTTCATGGGACGACCTGACTGATCGGAAGATCGGTTTGAGCGAAGAGGACGATCGCAATATCGTTGATTTGTTGGTCGACCAAATCGAATTCGCGAACGTCATCATCGTCAATAAAACGGATCTGGTCTCCGAGCAACAGTTGTCTCAGTTGAAACAAATTATTCGCCATCTAAATCAAACGGCGGAGGTCATGGAATCTACTAAAAGCCAGGTTCCACTTAAAAGCATCCTTGGTACAGGCCGATTTGAGCTGTCGCAGGCCGAAGAAATGCCAGGCTGGTTGGCTGTACCTCGCGGATCTGAGGAAACGGAGACCGAAGAGTATGGGATTTCCAGTTTTGTTTATCGCAGCGATCGTCCGTTTCACCCAAAACGACTTTGGGATACCATCAGCTCAGATATGGACGAAGGCTTGTTCGAAGGCGTGCTACGAAGCAAAGGGCTGGCATGGATCGCATCCAGGAATGAATGGGCCTACAACTGGTCACAAGCGGGTTGCTCCATCCTGTTAGAACCTGCCGGCTATTGGTGGGCATCTGCACCCGAAGAAGAGTGGCCGGAAGACGACGACGAAATCGCGGAAATTCAGTCAAGATTCAATGGTGAGTATGGAGATCGTCATCAGGAATTAGTATTTATCGGTCATGGGCTGGACCAACAACACGTCGAAAAAATCCTCAACGATTGTTTGTTGACTGATCTTGAGTACAGCGAGGGTCCCAACGTTTGGTCTGATCTGGAAGACCCGTTGCCACCAATCGAGATTGAAGCTGAGGAGCTCGCTTAATGTCGACTTTCAACAACGACAAATCCTACGATGTCGTGGTCGTTGGTGGTGGAGCCGCTGGAATCGGCGTTTCAATTGCCCTGATGCATGCGGGCATCGAAAACTTTATTGTCTTGGAAAAGTACGTAGTCGGAGCGTCATTTGCTTCCTGGCCTACCGAAACGCGATTCATCACTCCCTCGTTTCCAACCAACTCGATTGGCATGCTCGATTTGAATTCGATCGCGATTGGCGTTTCGCCCGCATTCAGCTTGAGCGTCGAGCATCCCACAGGCAGAGAGTATGCGGCACACTTGAGAGGGGTCGCGCTGTATTTTGAGGTACCGATTCAAGAAAGGACCGACGTCATGCGTGTCACGAAAGTGGGTGACGACTTTCGCGTTGATACAGCTGACGATACATTGCGAACGAAGCATGTCATTTGGGCCGCTGGCGAATTTCAATACCCACGCTTGGATGGACTCGATGGCGGCGAACTTTGCCGGCACACGGCTACAATCTCTGACTACAAGAATCTGGATGGCGACGACTTCATCATTATCGGCGGTTACGAGAGTGGCGTCGATGCAGCTTACCACCTCGCGCATTACGGGAAACGGGTTCGGCTGATCGACCAAGGGTGTCCTTGGAAAGAAGAGACTTCCGATCCGAGCGTGGCGCTGTCGACGTATTCGCTTGAACGAATGCGAGCGCGTTGTTTCATCGAACAGGTGGAGTTGTTTCCGCATACGCAGATCAACTGCGTGAAACGTATCGGCGACATGTACGATGTCACAACACACGACGGCAAGCGATTTCAATCCAACGTTCAGCCACTCTTGGCTGGTGGATTCGAAGGAAGCCATAAATTAGTCGCTGATTTGTTTGAGCAACGGGACGATGGTTTTCCGTTGTTGAGCGAGCAAGATGAGTCAACTATCGTGCCGGGAATGTTTCTCTGTGGCCCTGCGGTTCGTCATGGGAACCACGTTTTTTGCTTTATTTACAAGTATCGCCAACGTTTTGCTGTCGTCGCAAAAACCATTGCGACATCGCTTGGTCTGCCTGCAGAGCAATTGGAATCGTATCGCCAGTGGGGCATGTATCTCGATGATCTTTCCTGCTGTGGCGAGGAGTGTTCTGTATGTTGACCGAGTACGGAAGGCAAGTTGATGGACAGTTGCCTGCCAAATCTGTGAGCGAGCACGACACGCACAGTCAGACCGCAATAGATGGGAGCGCGTCTGACAGGGGAAATAGACTTTCACGGGTATTGCGAGTCGAGTGGCTTGGGCAAACGGTTGCCAGTCTCTGCTGGATCGCCAGTGTACTGACTTACGGTATCAATTCGAGTGGGGATTGGTTGCAGTTATTTGCTGCGTCGTCCTGGTTGTTGGCAAACATTGCGGCAGTCATGGCTGTCAGGGCCGATTGAAACGCTGGTCAAACTTCATGGAAAACGATCAAGAATTCGTTGTAGGTGAATTCATTGAACATGCGGTGGGTCTGTTGAGCCAACAGGTGTGGTGTTGGGGACGCGACATTCTGCGTCCAGAAGGCAATTGGCTACTCGAAATAGGCTTTGAGCGCATCGAGCCGCCCGCGAACCGGCAACCCTGCTCCAGTGTGTACTCCTTAGGCTTGCCGCAAGGACGATGTGTTGTGTTACGTGGATTCGGTGTGTTCTATGGAGATCGTGAGCGCGGAGGTGTCTTCCTGCCCCGCTACCAGTTTCTTCCACGTTATACGAAACAGGCCACTCTCGAGCGCCCGCCCTGGTCCGATTCAGACTTGCCAAGTTTGCGTCCGCCTTCGAAGTCGCAGTCGCCTTTCTGCGCCTCTCTGACCTTGGACTTGATCGATTGGATACGAACGTACGAAGTGAACGTTGTGGATCGATTGGGAATCGAATACCGCCGATCAACGTTGGTTAAGTGGGACGACGGCAAGCAACGATTTACACCGGCCGAGGAGATGGCTCGCGCGTGGCGCTTGCTCGGCATCGCGCTCGCAGAAGATTCTCAGTCTTTAATGCGGGGACACACCAGCCAGAGGTCAACTTAATGCTGATGAGAGAATCTTCGCCTGCGAATAATCACTCCCCGACTCGCAAGGGCCAGGGATGGTGTATGCCTCGAACCGTTCGCACGTTTGGTGCGAAATTGCTGGCCCAACAACTCTGGTGCTGGGGAAGAGATATCGAGTATTCAAATGGCAATTTGTTGATGCGTTTTGGTTTCGAAAGGCATCGTGATCGCGAAACTGAGGATCGTTCCACGTGCTATCGACTGGATCGAGAACGGTTGCATGTGTCATTGTGGGGCTTCGGAATGTTCTTCGGACGCCGTGAACTGGGAGGTTTGTTTCTCGATCGTTTCGGATTCTGTCCGGATTGGGCTCCAATTGAGTCGCTGGCGCTGGCGATTCATTGGCCCGATGAGTTGCCAGTCTTCGCTCGACCACACGGCCAAGAGCAATGGCGGCGCGCTCGGGAACTTTGGGAGTCGATGTTGCTTTGGATTGCCGATTACGAGAAATGGGTTTTTGATACCGCAGGAATCGCGTATCGGCGTGCATGCGTGGCAAGCTGGCTGCGACCGTTTGTTCGTGCAGATCGAATGTCGACCGCCTGGCGATTTCTTAGCCGTCGTGGCTGGGAGCAGCAAGACCAACCGCTACAACAAATACTTAAACAATACACCTTGTCGGCGGAGCGATCATGAAAAAACTCCCCGTGACTGTTCTGTCCGGATTCCTTGGATCAGGCAAAACCACGCTTCTTAATCACGTGCTCTCCAATCGTGCTGGCTTGCGTGTTGCCGTGATTGTCAATGACATGAGCGAGGTCAACATCGATTCGCAGTTAGTGGCTGGTGGTGATGCTGCGCTCAGTCGAACAGAAGAGAAGCTAGTGGAAATGACGAACGGATGCATCTGTTGCACTTTGCGCGAAGATCTTCTTGCGGAGGTAGCAGCGTTGTCCAGGGAAGGACGTTTTGATTACTTGTTGATTGAATCGACCGGGATCTCAGAACCAGCACCCGTGGCTGACACATTCACGTTCGCCATTGGTGACGGCACCGCGCTTTCCGAGATCGCCGAATTGGACACGATGGTTACCATGGTCGACGCAGCCAACTTTTTGGAAGACCTTCGAATCGGCAAAGATTTGAAGAGCATCGATCAAGCCGCAACCGAAAACGACCCACGAACGGTCGCCGACCTCCTGACCGAACAAGTCGAATTTGCGAACGTCATCGTATTGAACAAAACGGATTTGGTTGACGAAGACACATTGGCGACTATTGAAGGATTTATCGAACAATTGAACCCCTATGCACTCAAATTACGATCTTCTTTTGGTCAAATTGAATCATCAAAGATCATGGGCACGGGACGTTTCGATTTTGAGGTTGCCAAGCAAAGCAAAGGCTGGCAATTAACTCTCCGCGATGACGGAGCCAGCGAAATTGAAGAATACGGTGTCAGCAGTTTTGTGTATCGAGCCAGACGCCCATTTCATCCGCAGAGGTTTTATGATCGTCTCAATCGAGACTGGAATGGTGTGTTGCGAAGCAAGGGTTTTTTCTGGTTGGCCAATCGGCTGGACAAGATCGGCGTCTGGTCACAGGCCGGGCGTGTGGCAAGGCTGGATTTCGGAGGCTTCTGGTGGGCAGCTGTTCCGCAAGAACGTTGGCCGGACTCCGACGTATTTCAAGCCGAACTCGAGCGAAAATGGAACTCGGAGGTTGGTGATTGCCGACAAGAGTTGGTCTTCATCGGGATCGGCATGGACGAGATCGCCATTTACGATTCGCTCCAGGCGTGTCTATTGACCGACGAAGAAATCGCCGCAGGAATTGAAGCTTGGCAACGTCTTGAAGATCCATTCCCAAGATGGGACATCACCGTCGATGAAGCCCTTGCCGCTCGCTCATAGCCAAGGATTTCTGTACGCACTCACACCTTTGTTCCCAACTTTTGCCTCAGCGACCGAGCGGAGAATGAAAGAAATAACTAATTTATTAAAACGCACTTTCACGGAAATTTAGGTGACAGGTGAAGTCAACCGAGGCGATTAGAGGAATTCAAGGTTTTCAATGATGCCTTTAATAAAGAAATCACCACAGTGACCGTTCGAGTAATTCGTCATCAAGTGAATGAGGTTAGACGGTACACTGGAGCCCGATATTGCATTGCCGCAACATGTAGGTCGCAACTCCACCGCAAAAAAAATAACATGGATCAAACCACAGGAGTGTACGGCAAGTGAGAATCATGCAGGACGATTTTCAACTTTCCATCAGCGTTGACCGTGTAGGCAAACGAATACTCAACCTTCACATCATCGCCACCTTCAGCAGGGGTAAAAAAGTAATTACCCATGGCGACACCCATATCACCAATGATTTTGGTTCCGATATTTTCCCACTGAACGTTTGACCAAGGCTTTATCGCAAAACCGTGATCTTCGGGATAGTCTTCGTTGCCACCGACGAAGTACGAAAGAGCCCCCTCAAAATCCAAACGAAACTGTCTCTCAGAGGTAAGAGTTGGCTTAAATAGCACTTCGCCTTGCTGATAGTTGTAAAACTCATGGATGTGTTCTTCTGCTGCAGCCTTGTAGTCTCCCTTTTCAGTAAACACTTTACCAATCTTGACGATACCTTCTCCCCACGCATTTTGTGCGTCCACAACTAGATGTTTTGTGATCATTTCGAATATTCCGTATTTGCGTTGCTTGAATTTTTAATGTCATGACTTGCCAAGTCTTCAAGTAAGCTATATAAATGCATAAATTTTGCAAGTACACTTAATAAGCATTTGCATATGGTTCTGCAGGAGGGATCCAGTGAGCTTGGTGAAATCCAGGATTCCGTTACGCGCTGACCTTCACGACTTTCCCAAAAACGTGTTTGGTTCGTTAGCTGGTCTCGTTAACCCAACAATTTCTCGCGAAAAAGACACGTTGATTATTGCTTGTTCCGAGCTAGGTACCGCTCCGGACGCCATTTCTTTCGCTAATCGCGAAAGATTCCTTATCTTGCAGCACTTGGCAGCTTCAATACCGTCGAAAGCAGAATGCGAGACGTGCCAAGGACTTTCCTGCGAACCTATCCAACAATTGTTTGATAAGTATGATTTTCGCCATGTAGTCGTTTGTGGCCACTTAGGTAGTCGAGTCATTCCTTATTGGCTTCAACCGGCTGCAAAAGAAGTTTCTGACGTTGGCAGTTTCAGACGGAGATTCGAAACAGGGACTCGCAGTCTTGTGGATAACAACTACTTTCCAAACTCCCTCTCAGAACGAATCGAACTAATGATTTTTGAACACGTTCTTTGCCAAATTGCTAATCTACTGACTCACTCGTTTATTTCCGACCGAGTACAAACTGACAAATCGTCTTTCTATGGCTGGGTCATCGATGACGAATCGGCTCGCGTATACGGTTACTGTGCTGACCAATCTGCGTTTGTGCTGATTTAAGGTAGCAGGCGACAGCGAACATCAAGAAAATGAGAATGGCTCAGTAAATGGTGGGGAGAGACAAAAAAGGCACCATCTGACAAAGATCGTGCCCAATGGAGGCGGCGGGATCAAACCCGCATATCAAACAGCATTTCGCTCGACAAAAACGGAGATATGGAACATCGGTTACCTGAGTTGGCTGCAGTTGGGTGACGTTGATCAGCAGGAACTGGCACGGATTATCACTATCTGCGATTCATGGCCATCATTACCAGCGCGGTAGCGACGGCAGAGATAATCGCGCCCCAAAGCAGACTCCAGCGATTCAGATAGGCGACAACCAAACTAGGTAGCGTCGTGTGCGCAACAGCCTCACCAAGAAAAGCCATCCGCCGTAGAACGACATAGACTCCAAGTGAGGAGCATGTGACGCTAATCAGGATGCTCGCCAAAAGTGCTTGACGCATAAAGCCATGCTGAAGTGGTTCGAGCAGCCAATTCAACATACTGAATGCCTTAAATTCGGCTCCGCGCTCCCGCACGATTTCGGCGTTGGATCAGGAATCCAATAGCACTTAAACCAAGTAGTGCGACACTATTTGGCTCGGGAATCGCAGTCAACGTCAAGTTGTCGAGTGCGACGTAGGTTGGTGTATTTATGCCAAACTGTCCGACGTCGGACGACTCAAATTCAATAGCCACAGACCGAACATTCGAGAGACTGGACAAATCCACTTCCAGCCAATCTCCCAGAATGTAATCCTGTGAATTGTCGGCAAATGTATAGTCCGCAAGATTGACGGTAACCGATCCGACGGCGCCACCCGTCCCGTCAAACCCGTCCACGTCGTCAAAGCCGGTCAGAATTACGCGAAAAAAATCCGGGTCGTCACCCGTCGCGCCTCCAAACTTCTTGGCGAATGAATCGCCATTAAGCATTGAGAGAGCTGCATAGGTATTGTTTGACAACTCGACCGAAGACAAACTGGTATTCGTTGGTAGGTTGAAATACGCACTACCACCGAACGCCACTGCATAGTTTTCTCCAGGATTGATTCCACCAGATCCGTTTGCTCCACCCCCAGGCCACGAGGCGTACTGGTTCGTAAATCCAGGGTCTGTCGTGTTCACAACGTTGCTATAGGACCAGCCGCTCCAAAAGTCAAAGGCTCCAGCATCCGTATAGCTGTTGTTAAAAAAAACTCCGCCGCTGGACCAACCGTTGTCGTTTGTTCCAGAACCGTCGTTGCCGTTATAGAACTGACCACCGCCGTCGGGACTGTCCCCCGTAAACTGAGTCAGATCTTCCAAGGCGACGACAATGTCAGCGATTGTCTGGCGACCTGCCGCACTGAACATCGCAAAACTCAAAATGATTACTAATACTTTTTGCATGGTAAATACCTCAAGTTGTTCAAAAAAAGTTCATGGTTGTTCGACGACTTCGCCACCAGCACGAGTGATCCAACTTCCTAACAGTTGCCTGTCTGTCGCGTTGGAAAGAAATACCGGCCGCCCGTCAGCAAACAGCACCATCGCGCCACCCGGATGGGCACTACGTATTTCGTTGTCACCTGACCAGGCGGCCGGATCATTGATCCCGTGCGCCACAACAAAAACATTCCGCCCGTTAATCCACTGTTTGTCAGGTCCGCCAACATCCTCCGCGACGGCAAGAGTATTGGTCACGCCATCCTTGATCTCGCCGAAGCGAATCGCGCGTTCGTACAGAAACACGCCATCGTTGGGTGTCGTATCCAGAATCCGTTCGCCAAAGATTCCACCATAGGTCGTATGACCTGCCGTGATCGAGTCGCTTGGCTCAGATGGGCAGATGAAGGTCACTACTTGTGTTTCAGCTGCTGACAGGTTTTCCGGAGAATCAAACGGGAGCGACCAATCAATTTGGGCGTGAAGCGATTGCTGTTCCAAAAAGGGAAGTAGCGTTGCTGACCAAGCAAATTGCCGGTAAGTCGGTGGCGAATTCCAGCTTCGCCATTCAATGCAGCCAACCGGTAACGACTGGTGGACGTTGTGATAGGCGTGAAGTGCAATTCCGATTTGACGCAAGTTATTCTTGCACGACGTTTTCCTGGCTGACTCTCGAACTGCTTGAACGGCCGGAATCAAGAGTCCCAGCAAAATCGCCACAATGGCCATCACGACCATCAATTCCACCATGGAGAGACCGGTCCGGTTGGAGATCCGTTGACATGTTGCCAATGGTTTCATTTGCGAGCTTGGTCTTCGGGATAGTAACTCAAAACCGATCGCAACAGGTACATGAACGCGGAAGCCAGACACAAATTCAGGGACCAACAAAGGGTTGCGTAATTGCGCAGCACTTCCTCAAACTAAAGATCCGCGAAAAATCGAAACGACCAATTGGCTTTGGTGTCCGACGACGCACTTCAGTAAAAGACTACGCAAAATGAAAATCTGAGAGAGCGCAAAATCCACGCAAAAATCGTATTGAAAATGCGCAATTTCTCAGCAACGATTGCCCCAATCCAAGAGGGCACTGAATCGTCTAGCTTGAGGTAGGTCTTCTGACTCACCTCCAGGTGATTGCTAACTGCCTTCTCATCCGTAACTCCTGACGAATCAGGTGGACAATGGCATGTCTGATCGCAGCAATCACTGCAACTCGAATAGAGTCGCTGGAAGCACACAGCGGCCGGACCGTCCCGGAATGACACCGGAGTTCCCTGTTCTACGCTGACAAAAGATATTGCACAACGTTCACCACAAGCTCCGTTTAAGGTAAGCGGCAGCGACAATTGAGTCAATAACCTGTTGTTGAACCGATAGTTGAACTCTGGGTCATGAATCATTGTTCCTCACCCTTTCTAAGAATTCGGTTTCACGATTTTAAACCGAGTTCTGAGCTCACAACTTCAACCCTACGATTGGGAGCAGATGCGACCGTGGGGTTTTGTTTCGCGCTAGGAGTGAGAGTTGCGAGCTTATCTACCAGCGCGACCCACCAAACGAATCGATGTTCGCCCGTTCATTTACCGATGCCACGTCGCCCGCAGCCTGTTCCGGTGGCATGTAGCTGGTTATTCCTAAAACCTGCCCATCGCCGGTAAGTTCCCTGCGAGGTTCATCGCCAAGCCAAAGTCCGTCCTCGATCGATCAGGACGTTTTTCGGTTTCAATCGCGGCGGAGTTCGTTGTACTTCGTCTCTCTTCGCTCATAATGGCCGATGCAGGTTGCTTAAGTCAATTGCGAGGCAAGCTAACGCGATTTAATTCATCCATTTGTTATCACGAGTTCGCCGTGGAAACTAAGTCGTTTGTGCCTCGGTGCTTCCACTTTGGCCAGCTCCACACGCCATCGTATGCTGCAACGCCGATATAACATTTCTTCGCACACGGCAATTTTGAAAGAACGCCTTGATCCCGTAACGAAAGAATAACGTCAACAAGAAAAAGGCCGACGGCCTCACATAGGCCATTTTCATCGTTAACTTCAAATTTCTTGCCGCTATGAGTGATCTTGACGGGGTCGTCCGACTGGCACGCCTGTGTCCAAGCATCGAGTTCCAATTTGATTAGATCAAACGTTTCTGATTCGCCCGATTGTGGTTCGCCCTCAGGGTGGGTGTCCAAATAGAGCTTGACTGTAGGGACATCCATTGAATTGAGGTCGTACCAAACGTCAACACGTGTGATCGGTACTTCACCGTGAAAGCTCTCGATAGCAGCAGTCATCTCGGACGTTATTTGGGCACGTGAATTTTCCAGGTCCAATTCTCCAGAACTCTCTAGATCCAAGCTTTCGTCTCGCACGTGTTTGAATGGTTCGGTTTCGGTCTTTAGGATTGACAAATCTTCAGGATCAACGACTGCCTTGATACTGTGTTTGCAAAACAACTCAGAATACGTAACAAATTCAACATGAACTGAGGTATTACTCATTTCCAATTCAATGATTGTCGGTACCGACAAAATGAGTTGCAATTGCATCTTTGTCAGTTGCGGCATGTCCGGGGCAACTCGATGACGCAATTGGTTTACATGGTCAAGTTGGTCACGAGATGCGGAACTACTATATTTCCGAAAGAGAGTCTTCCGGTCGTTCCAGATCTTTAGTGCCAAAGGTATCGCATCGTCTAGCGTGTATCCATCGCGTACGATTATCAAAAAAGATACCTCTTTGATTCCATGTGTCAGATCTACTGAATATGCATCCACTCCACCTAAATACTTCAAGTTGTCAAAAGGTGGTGATATATTTGAATTTGTCATCGTTAAAGGCAATGGACGTGTTCCAAGTCTCGTAACGCATAAGATTACTGGCTGCCTATACGTTATTTCGTCAATTCGCTTCGTATTAGTTTTACATCGCCATACTGCTCACAATCAAAAAAGGCTCGCAGGTGTTTGAGCGGGATACAATGTCGCGCAGTGAACATCCCGCGAGATTCGATCAGGATTAACGTCTTCGGTCCAACGCATTGTCATCTGGCAATACGTTGTCGTGTAGTTAGACGATCGAGTACGCACACGCTCGACCGACGATGTACGCAATTGGTATCGAGGCAACGGCAAGAACCAGCACCACAATCGCGTAGAACATTTTAAGCGGTGAGTTTGATTTTCGCAAAACCAGAATCCCTGCTATCAAGATGGCCAAAGGAAATCCAATCAATCCAATTGTGCAAACTATCATCATCATTCCGGCGGTCTGATGGCCTAAAGAATCGGCGAACTTATTGGGGGCTGCGATAATTCGTTGGATCGGATACGCCACCCCCAGCATTGCCGCAATAATCGTAGTCGCGATCAATAAATCCCGAATGGTTAGTTTGCGACGTGTTGTTGCGCTGGGCCCTGTCATTGGCAAGGTCTTGATTTCATCAAATCTCTGCAGTCAGTGTTCCCAGAGCCGGATAACGGGAAAAGTTGACTGAGCGGCCCAAGATGTTGAACCGCCAATAAAGTAATGAAACCATTTTAGGACGCTGGTCCGCTCCGGTCCAACGCATTGTTATACGACGACCTATCTACGTTATACGACGACCTATCTACGCCGAAAACTTGATCGAAACCGGAATTCATCCGTTTCGTCGATGTTTTTAATTGTGAGGTGTCCCGAAGGATCAATAGTCCATGTGCATTGGAATTTAACGTCCGTTTGTTTGTTCGTGCCACCTCTACCACCAGGTGGGATAAGCCACCATTCCTTCGTTGACGTTACGTTGAACTCAATTTTGTCACGTCGAAGTCGACGCCATCTGCCCTGATACGACCGTTCGTCCGAACCGTGATTCTCGTTTGAAACGAACGTCCCATCGGCGCGAAGGGTCAGATCAGCGTAGTACGTAAGTTGAAAGTCGTCGACCCAATCCCCAACCAACTCTGTTGCTGGTGGATCCACCTTTTGCCGTACCCAACGTAACGGCAACCAGCCGAAAGCAAATGTAAAAACAGTGGCGAATGTGCAGATCAGTAGACATGACCGAAGGCTGAATCGCGGTTTTGTCATGCCAAAGAATGTCCCTATCTGGTCGTATAACGTCTAAAATCACCCGGTCGCAACGAGAGATTGTCCATTGCCGAAACGCCCGAGGCAGTGTCCCCACAGGTGAGGTGGTTTAAAAAAATCACCCCAACAATTCTACCAGTTTTCCCGCGCGGCCCTCGGCTCCGGTGCAACGGATTGTTTGCTGGCCTGCCTATTCGAAATTGATGTACTTCAGGTTTGGCCAATTATTGTTCCATGCTTTTTGGCGTAGTCGTGAACGATAACGCCTTGTTTTTCCTTCAAAGTGGGGTGTTGGAGCCACAATCAGACGAAATAGATCATCAAGCCCATGTGGTGCGACGACCTCGATCCGTCCATCTGAACTAAGTCGGACCACCATAGCGGTCGCCGTTTCAGGCCACTTTGAGACCGCATCCTCGAGCGAATCGTATTGATCGTCGGAGTTGTATGTGTGCATGCGCGCTTGATTCTTGACCGACAATCTCTGATTCGGCATCGCCGCATTAAGCGTCCGTTCCTTTTGTTCGTCGTGCTCTTTTGTCGCCGCCAGCGGATCAAAGTATATTACATCAATGTCGTCAATTGGGGTTGGGGCAGAGTAGCCGTGCAGGAAATCCCAGACTGCGTTCCGTATTAAACCGCCGCCGACATAGAGAGTTGCGTCGATACTTCGAAGTGCTTCGAGTATCTGCATAAGTGCGGTTGATTTACGTACTAGGGCAGTCACGACGGCCATTTGTTTTTCAGGTTGGAATACGTCTGTCGCAACCAGGCGCAGCGGATTACCGGCAGTTTCTTTTTCACTGAAGTCATTCTTCGCCTTTCGATACTCCTTGTCTGTGTTTGGTGGGATAACTTGAATAACTGTTTCGTATTTCTGACGGACGATTTGATTTTGCGCGTCCGCAATCGGTATCCCAGCTCGGGCATCCGACAACAGATCTTCGATATAGTTGATTACGTGGGTGAGTACGACAATTGCCCGTTCAGAGTGTGCTTGCTTCTGTCCGAACCGAAAAACAAGGTGAAGGATTACGAGCACGAACAAGAAGAATACCAAAAGATTAAATACCAATCCGACGGTGTCTTGCTGTACAACAACGATCCAATTGGCATATTTCGTTATTGTCTCGAGCCCTGAAAAGCCCATAAATGTGAGAAATGAAGCTACAATAACTGTGGCAATGTTCTGAGTCGCGTTTACACGACCGTACCACCTCGCCTTATTTGATTGAATCTGCGCAGTATGGAAGTTTAACCTGCGCTGTGAGATAGTTTAATATACCGTCAGGAATTCTCGAATTCATGGATGTCTAGCCAATTCTGGAGATTTCATGAAACTCAAGGAACAAATTCATGCACAGGTTAAATTGCTCGGTTGTTCTTTCAATACTGAGGCAACCTATTGGCATTGGATGAACAGTTTCTTCGATATTCAGCGAGAAAAAATGGGGACTCATCCTAAAGAGAAATGGCTGAAGCGGACGTAGAAGTTCTCCTCATGCATCTTGCGGTCAATAAACTGAAAAGCACCCGGAATTTAACAGGTCGTTTAACGAAAAATCGCTGAATTTATTTGTTGCAATTCTCGTCGTTCACTCGCATATTGAGTACTGATATTTTTTTGCGAGCGTATATTTCGGCTACTGTAACTTCATTTTTTGCATGTCGTCCCAGAGATTCCTATAATCGCAGACTTGAGGCACAACGGAATCAGGAACGGCGCACATGTTAACAGTTAACAGCAATCAAACCAATTTTCATCTTGTCATTGTCTTATTACTGCTTGCCGGTTTGTTCATTCCATGGACCGCTGGTTGTGGCGGCAAGAAAAAAGCCCCTTCGACAGCAGACATTAAATCCGACAAACCGGTTCCAGGATCTCAATCCGGTAACTCATCAACTGAGCAGAATCAACTCGACTATGACTATTTGATCGTCCCGTTTCGCCCGACGCGTTCTGCCGCAAAAATCCAGACGACTGGCAGTTTTTCGAAAACCAACTGGCTGCAAAAAGACGTCGATCTGCGCCTGGGCAAACATCTCGAAGCCGCCAAGCAAAAAATGGCGGCCAATCTCAAGGGGCCTAATCGACAAAAAACGATCGATTTTATCGATCGGGTCATCGCTGGTATGTCGACGGACAAGGAAACAACGGACGAAGCCGATAAAAAAGCGATACATCAAATGGCGCGAGAGATCATGCCTCAAAACTGTAAAACTGCCGATCCATTTCTGAATTACTGCATCGCCCTGGCACATATGAGGTTTGATTCACCGACCGTTTTTAAACACGTAGATGCCGCCGTCAAAGGGTACGTTAATACTGACTACCCCGCACACATTGTCATTCTGGCGCATACGTTGCGCTGTCAATTCAACGGACATGCTGGAGGATATCGGGTTCAAAATGTAAACCGGCTCGCTGAAACCACTCTTTACTGTTTGAAATATGACCTGCAACTGCAACCCGACGATTATCAATTGCTCATTCCACATGTCAAATTGATGATCAACAATCATGGTGATAAATCGGCGCGCGATCTCTATGAACTGGTTCAAGTCGTTCAATCGGAAAAAGAAATCCCAAATTATTTCCGCGAACTCATTCTTGGCCTGGCAAACAATCGTCTGGCGTGGAATGCGCGGGGTGGCGGACGTGCCAATAGGGTCACACAACAAGGCTGGAAAGATTTCGAACGGTATCAGCGCAAAGCGATCGTCCATTTAAAAAACGCCCATCGCATCAATCCTAATTTCCCTCAACCGGCTTGTGAGATTATGGATATTGCTCGGGCTGGCAATGTTAACGAGTCTGTCAAACACTGGTTCGAACAATCGACGGCCGCTCAGTTTGACTATATGCCCGCTTACAACTCCATGTTGTTTACGTTGTATCCGAGGTGGCATGGAAGCGTTCCCGAGATGATCGCTTTTGGCGAACAGTGCCTTGCTACAAATCGTTTCGACACCGCCGTGCCAGCCTTCTATCTCACGACATTGTCAAAAGTACTCAATCTGATTGGAAACTCGGCGCCCAATGCCGATGCAAAATTTATCGGCACCCCAAAAATCTATAACAACATCAAAAAATGTTGTGATCAATACATCGCCCACCCCAACACGCCGGAAAAAGGAGGCGTTTCAAAAACGACAATGTATTCGATGATGGCGGGCTACGCCTCGCTTGCATTACGGCGCGAAGACGCCAAATACTATTTCGACAAAGTTGGCGACAACATTGATGAGCGTTACTTCGGCCTGACTCGAATCCCTCAAACATCGGGCGTCACTCGCGCCGGAGTTGAATTTTTCCTGAATTTAAAAAACAAACGTCAACACACCGAGTTTCAGCAAAAGGTCACGAAGCTGGCAGCGACTGGCAAACAGGATGATATCGAAGAAATCAAAAAATACATTGAAACGACCAGGGCAAACGCCACGAACGATTTCCAACGTAAGTTCATGTCCGTATACGAAAAAGCTGTTCTGGCATCCGCCACCTATCATCGTGGCGAGTGGGTAACCGATATGTTTGACCCCGACATGGTACTCTGGAGTTCCAGGACGTTTATGTTTATTCGTTATGAATCAAAAAATTCGATTGTGGTCGACACTCAGGAACAAGCGACGGGTTACGCTTTTGGGCTTCAGTTTGCAATTCCCGGACCCAAGATCATTGAATACGAATTGGAACTGGTCGATAGTCGCGACCCCAAAGAACGGTTTGACGCAGGTGGCAGATTTGTACCAGGTATTTCGCTGCGCGGATCGAACGGGCAGATATTTTTTGTGCTGCATGATCTTTTCCGTCAAAGGATCGAATTCGCCGGAGCCCGCCAGCCTTATCGAGGCGTTCACACACGAACGACTACCAACAATGTCAAAATCCAGGTTCGTTGCGACAAAAAATTCGTTGAAATTTTCGCCAACGGAAAAATGGTTCTGCGAAACCGTCTCGCCAATGTCGGTGACTCGTCCTCGTTTTTCATCTCCTCAGGTCTTCGACGAGCGGGAATGGGAATTGTTCGCTACAAAAATGTTCGCTTCAAAAAATGGGAACTTGGCGCTCCTCCCGTACCACGATTCGACAAAGACATCGATCTGGATGCGATGATCCAATACTATGAAAAAGCCACAAAAGCGGAACCCGAAAATGCCAGCCATTGGGAATTTCTCGGTATCGCCCACCACGGAAAATCCGAGTTTGACAAAGCAACTCAGGCGTTCAACAAAGCGATGTCTCTGGGGCAAAACAAACGCTACATCGGGTTTTATCTCGGTGATATCGCTGAGCGCATTGGCGATATTGCGACAGCTCGAAAGCACTACCTGGACGCTGCCAAACTGGGCCATTTCTATGAAATCGATCCGGTCGGATTCGCAAAATCCCAGTGGTTGAATCCACAACGGATGGCTACGTTTCGTTACAGCTGGTTGTACGCCATGGACCAGGCAAACGCGGGAAAATCAGAACAGCAAATTCAGGCCGATTTCAAAGAACTCAGCGCTGGTTCTCCCAGTTGGCAAGAACCTTGGGCACGAAAAATCAACAATGCTGCGAATTCAGCGCTCCACGGAAAATTTGATCGAGCGATCAAAGACCTCAATGAATGCCTTCAATCAAACCTGCCTGAAGATGTACAAAAGATGGTCAAAGAACAACTTGCGGCATACTCACAACAAAAACTTCATCAGCCCGCCAAGCCGCCAATATGGTATCGCGACCTCAAATATCCACCGTTTTTTATGCGATTCTGGGATCAAATTGTTCCGAACGACCGAAAGTTCGAACACAAGTAAAAAAATCACAACCCGAAACGTTAGTGAGGGACCACGTTCTGCAGAACATCGACGCGGTTTTGGTCCCTCGCTCACGCTTCGGGTTATGATTCGTCGACGCCGAGTACCACTTCAGCCTCCATCGCCTCGTCACGTTCGAATTTTTTTCGCAACCACCTGACAAACAACCACATGGCAACCACGATCCAAACGACAAAACCTGCAACACACCACACCATCGGCCAGAATTTCTGAAGGCTCCCAATGCGATGCAACAGCTGGCCGTCAGCAATATCGTAGACCTCTATTCCGAAATTTGCGTCCTCTGGAAACACACACAACTGCTGACTATTCGCTCCAAACACAAATCTGGCCTTACCGTCAGACGGAATCCGCGAAACAACAGTACGGCCTCGAAGTTTGTAAATCAGGATTTCTGAATCTTCCGTTTCCTTTATCGCAAACATCGTTTCGTCAGGAGAAAATTCGATCAACGTATTTTTTTGTCCAGTATAGTTTGCGAACGTAGCGATCGAATTGAGATATTCATCAAACAATTGCAGCTTGCCATCCTGATAGGCCAACGCGTATTTTCCGGTGCGAGAAACTTTGGGATGGGAAATCCTGGTCGTCGAAGCGAGTAAGTATTGATTTTCGAAGTCATAGACATTCAAACGTCCAACCGCATAGCGGCTTCCACCGCCAAAATCTCGTTCCAATTGATCCGAAACAAACAACTTTTTTCCATCATCGCTGATCGTGAGATTTGGAATATACGGATAAAACGTAAATTCCATCAGGTTGTTGTTCGGTTGACGCTTTGAGCTATCGTCACTGAAACGGTCACGAACATTAATCGATTTGATCAATGAGTTGTCACTCGCTTGGTGAACATCGATCTTTGCGTGATTTGGCTGTGTTCGCAACACAAACTCACCATTTGAAACGACGAGTCCTTTAGCAGGTAGTTCAGCAAATCTCGAACGAACACCTCCTGTATTGATTCGCCAACTATACAGAAATTCCAGACCTTTGCGCTCCTTTAGCACTTCAAATCCGTAGGCTGCAAAATTCGATTCGTACGAAAGATCGAGCGAGAGTTGACGTAATACCACGATTTGATCTGCTGTCACAAAACGGAGGTCGTATTTTGACTCAACAACATCTGGTTCTGCGTCTGTAAATTCAAAACTCCGTTGACCAATTTGTCTGCCAGATCGCAAATCAAAAACAACCGATCGTCCCGACTCTGAAATGGTCGCCACACGTTCACCGTCGGGAGATATGGCAATAGCTGCAGGTGTTTCGATCACCGGTTTTTCCAGGATCAACTGGATCAGCGCAAAACTGAGTCCTGCAAAAGCAATCAGCATCAGCAGTTTGGTGAGACTAAAACGAAACAAGTGCTACTCCAAATGCGTTAAGCCAATCTCGCCAATTCAACAAACTCACGAACCAATTGTACCGACAGATCCGCTTTGCCGTTGCCTATTGTCTTTTTATGTTTCAATCCGTGAGTTGGAACGACTTAATCAACTCCAATTAGTGTATTTTTTTGCTTACTTTACAGGACTGTCGGACAAGAATGATGCAGTACCAAGCTGCATCGCCTTCATCGCCCGAACGCAGTTGATTGACATTTCTCTTCTAGATGTTGCACGGAAATAACCGAACAGTAACAAATGAATCTGAAATGATCACGTACGGCTCTTTGGGAAACAACCGATTGTGGAGTACAAAATTGCGTTTCAAAAAACATAAGAAACGATGCAGCCAAGAAGGCAAGAAACTATTGTGGAGCTAATCGCGATCTACAAACAACAAAACCAAAGTCCAAAAAGGGAGAGTTACTAACATTCCAATTGCCAAGACAACGGCAAGCGGTATAGCGAACAAGTCAGAAGCAGAGACTAATTCTGAATCTGTCTCAAACTCTTTCCTAGGCAGGGATTTTTTTATTGGGGTAAAATGCCCGGTCGATGCATTTCCATTTTCTGAGAAAAAACTATCACTATTGGCTGCCATCTTGAGGGCAAAGTCATGGCAAATCGATGGTATGTCGGGTTGTAATGTCAGCAGGAATTTCGGTTGCCTACGCAATTTTTTGCTCCAGTTTGACTCGCAAACGCATTCGTCCTGATACCCAACTGCAAAATTTGACGGCTTGCTTGAAAATCGTCATTAAAACAAACAACCATGCAGCATCGTGGACTCCCATAAATCCAATCAAATACCACCCGGTCAACGAGTAATGCTCGGATGGATGGGCAAATTGTGAATCCCAACAAACCAGCACCAAGGCCCGGATCAGACATGCGGCTAAGGTCAGAACGCCGAGTACTTTCAGGCGTTTGTAATTGCTCTGAACAACGCTATCAATCAATAAATAAGGAAATACCACCAATGGAAGGCCGACTGCAAGTAGACACCATTTAGGAATCAAGAAGTCCCACACCATATAATTGGCACCAGTTTCGAAGCATGTCTGATAAAACCAAAAACCTTGAGGCACAAGTTGAGTGACATAGGCGAAACCAGCAACCATCAACATTCCTACGAACAGCATTACCAAATTCATCGAACGTCGTTTCAACGAAAGTATGAGGAGCGCAAGGCAAGTTCCAAACCAAATCAACGGAGTAATGCCCCAGGAAAGGTAAACCGCTGTGTTCAAAGCAAATTCCGGTGGCACCCAGGGAAGATTTCTCGCAAGTCTTGGATCATCCTGGCTCGCAGGATGAGTTTGACTGAATGAACGCCTGGACAAAAGAGGCGGTACCGATGAATTAGTCGGTTGCCCGTAATAACAAATCGTACCTGCCTCGCCTCTGACCAGACATCGCGGGATTGAATTCACATCAGGGTCAATCAGCAATTGAGAGCTTGGCCAACGCATGAGTATCTCACCAGAATCCGGAGCCAATCCAACAGCTGCATGCCCTGAACGTACGATGATCATTGGACCTGTTGCTCGATTGCCCTCGATGATTTTCAGGATCGAGCTCGGCGCGTCAGCCAGCTTGCATTCCCATTGTTTCTCGGCAAAAACTCCTTTCCAGACTTCAACGACCTGCCCGTTGACGTAGATCAATTCGTCGAAACCGTCGGAATCCAAATCGTGTGCAACGATTCCACGCCCTGTCTCACAAATCCCTGCGGTTTCAGTTTCATAAATCAGTTTGAGTTGACCGTCGAGGATCGCGATGTATCGCCCGGCCTCGCGACTTGCAAACTCAATACAAATAATTGGCCCCAAATCTCGAACATTTGCATGAAATATCGAGTGCTTTGGCGAACTGAATGCTGAGAGGCGTGGGTGAAATTTGAGATACTGAGGTGCAGCGAGTGATTCTCCAGTCTTCCCGCTAAAAAATTGCAAACGGCATTTATTTTTTTCCGCCTTCGTTTTCTCTTCCTCGTCGGATGTGCGACTTGAAAAATACTCGGCAACTAGAATATCTTCACCGGCTTTTCTGTCCAGGTCCAACGGCTTCATAATCAATCGAGGCGCCGTTGATGACCAAGATCGTGACCACAATTCAGAGCCATCGATACCGCTGAGCAAGGAAAGCGTTTGCCTGTTGGACTGTTGACTTGTGGTAGCTAGATGAGATGTTTCGTTTACGTCACATTTCACAGCTTCAATTCGTTGAAATGGCTCTGCAGATTTGGTCCAAAGCACTAATCCATCTTGTCCTGAAATGACAGCCACATTTTTATTTTTAGGTGGATACTGAATGGTTCTGTTTTTCTGATTCGCGTTGTCTTTCGCACGATAGGAATACGCGAAATCGGGAACTCCATCTCGGTTTAAATCGCCACACGCATTTAAGTTTGGCCAATCTACTGATTCTTGATCAACAGGCTTATCAATCGGCGCCGACCGCCCGTTTTTCCCTGAAATCAATGCGTATTCGCCACCGATCACACTCAACAAGTCGACAACACCGTCGCAATCGAAATCGCCACAAACTCGAATACGGTCGGGCTCGTGAAATACATTGTTTTCGTATTGCCAGAGCCGATCCCCAGTTGCCCCGTCGACAACTTCTAGTAGCCCATTGTCTTCACCATTTTCATTGTCTTCAAAAAGCGAAATGTTAATAACATCGGTCATCCCATCTCCGTTTAAATCGTATTGATCGGGAAGCCAGGATCTGGCCAGAGCCGATTGTATGTATCCAAAGTGCTGTTCGGTATCTGCGGCATCTGGTTTGAAATTTTCGAAAGAGCTATGACTCCTGTTGATTTCAGTTTGTACTGGAATCCAAGTGCCGAGCCGCGACCACGCTTTTTGCGGAGAGCCTCGATTCAGAAACAATCCATGCTGACCATTCGTACGAGTTCCAACTCCTACCATGTCACGAATACTGTCGCCATCGAGATCAATACCACTTACGCTGACCAAATCGGGAATATGCTGATTTATTTTTCCTGAACCGATAGAAACAAGAAATGAATACCGAGAAGCATCGATTCCACGGTCCCGTTTGATGCCAACCACCAGACCAGGTAAACCGTCTTCGCTGTCGTGCCACCATTGCAGTGAATCGACGTGATAATTCTCCAGAAAAAAAGTTCTTTTAGCTTCTGGGAGATGCTTGCAAGTCCAGAGTTTGGAACCATCTTGCCCGGAAATCGCCGTCACATAGATTGACTCTTGAACCTTCCAGCACCAACTTTTCGACAAGGTTTTTGCCGTAAACTCTTTGTCCAGAATACGTTCATATTCGCCATGAGATGTGACGAATATCTCTGAAAAACCATCGCCGTCGAGGTCTGGCCCCACGACAAAATTATCCAGTTGCTGGGGATATCGAACCGGAGTAAGTGTTGATTGTGAAAAAGAATAAATGTCCTGGGAAGTTTTCAAATTGACTTGCCAGAGCTGTTTTCCAGTTGTGACATCGATTGCCAATAGGCCAGACCAATTAGATAAAGAATGATGCCTTGACGGAACAATGATCTCCTGTTTCCCATCTGAGTCCAGATCGGCACACAGGGGCCAATTGCCAATTGGTAGTCCTTTTGCCAAGTTGTTTGGTTCGGCGATCCAATCGTTATGTTGTATTTCAATGAGAACTATCGCAGGAATGGCCTTTTGCCAGACAATGCGCGCGTCTTTGGATGAAACGAGGGAAAGCTCGATTGTCGTAGAATCGATTTGACGTGTAAGCAAAAGAAACAACTCCGAGTACCCAGCCAATCGCAATATTTGTGGCGGTTTGGCGGGTTGAAAACCAAGATCGTGCACCGGTGCCAAAATTTCGCCGGTTGATAATTTAACTCGGAGAAGCTGTCGGCCAGCAATGAAGATCGCGTCTCCGTTGGATTGACACGTCAACGGATAGACAATGTCAGCATCATATTGCAATTTGCAAGACGACAGTGTCGTGCCATCTTTTCCAGAAACCGTTGCCATAAACCATTCAGTCACCCCTTTTAACGATCTACTGCGGACGACGCTTACAACATCCGATATCGTATCTTTGTCTGCATCGTACAACATCGATGAGTTGAAAAATTTAGAAGATTGAATCTTTTGATTCTCTTTGCCAAAGTCGACGGTTTGATGCCACAATACTTTGCCACTTGCTCCGGAGATCGCCAGAAAAGATGCTTTCAATTTCCTCTTGCTTATCTGACTTCCTCGCCAAATTAGATCTCCCACTGAATCTCCATCGATGTCATGTGAGCTTGGCTGGAGTTCTGGATTTGCCCTAAAGAATTGAACATCTTTTTGGGAATACTCAAGTTGTTTCTTACTTTCCGAATTTGGTTTACTTTGATAGCCGGGAATTGGAAAAGAAGCTTTCCAGATTGGAGAACAGGTTTTTGCATCCAGAAACTCAATTCCGTTTTGATGAATCCAGACAATACGTTTTTTGTTTTGGCCTGTGTAGATTTGGTAGGTGCCATTGAAACCCTGGGTACACAAATGAAATTTTCGATCATCCAATCCAACGGTGTATTTCAAGGTTTTTCCTTGAGTCACATCAAAACGATACGACTCGCTCAGTCGATGTGGTGCAGACAGACGTAGCGTGTATGAACCTTCAGCTAATCCAATCGGTTTAGCGTGAGGAACATTAAACGAAGCGGTCGTGTGTCCCTCGATATCAATGATTTCAGCAGAAAGCGGTGCACCGGATGTCTTGAGTTCCAAGGATCCCATCTGTGATGCACGGTAGCTGCGAATTCCGTAGATCGCGAGCAATACAACAATTACACCCAATTGGAATGTTAATGCCGCCGGGCGAATTCGCGATCGCCGCCGCATGCCCCAACGTAGTATCTTCTTGGCCACTGGGTCTGAATAGACAGAGACTGTTTCACCAGCAAGCCAGCGTTGGACATCTGTCGACAGCAACTTTGTATTTTCATATCGCTCAGCGATCTCTTTGCTCATGGCTTTGTTACAGATCGCATTCAAGGCAGGGGCAATTTGCGCGTTGAACTCTCTCGGTTGCGGTGACGGTGCATTGATGATCTTGTCTAACAAGCGTTGACGATCAGAATCCTGATGTGGCGGGTGTCCAACCAGAATTTCGAACAAGATTGCTCCCAAACCATAAATGTCAGAGCGAGATTCGATCTGGTCTATCTGGCCCGCTGCTTGTTCAGGCGACATGTATGCTGGCGTTCCAAATACCGTACCTTCGATCGTGTTGCCCTGCTTGGAAGCGTCGGTGATTGCCGTACTCTGTTCAGAATCGTTCCCCATTTCATGAGATAGTTTTGCCAGCCCCCAGTCCAATACCATGACCTCACCAAATTCACCAAGGATGACATTTTCAGGCTTGAGATCACGATGTATGACACCGCGTGTATGCGCGTATCCAACTGCATTGCAGACATTGACAAATGCATCTAAAAGTTGACGTAGCGCCATTGGATTTTGGTTTTCAACACCCGTGTGATAGTCGCTGATAGCCTCGCCCAGAGTTCTTCCCCGAACAAATTGCATCGTATAGAACGGCTGCTTGTCGGCTCCACCACGATCCAGTTCGTGAACGGGTACAATATTGGGGTGTTCCAACTGTCCAGTTACACGGGCTTCACGAACAAATCTTTGCCATACTTCTGAATCAGGGCTTTCCGTTTTTCGGATTTCCTTGAGGGCAACATCTCGATTGAGATCGTTGTCGTGAACCAACCAAACCCTTCCAAGTCCGCCTTCCTTGTGAATGCGAATCATCGAATATCGTTCGGCTTTTTTGTCATCACCTGTCTCAAGACAGGTCAAAAGTATATTTCCGGAAAAATTTGGCAGTTCAATCAGGGAAGCTCTGACCTCAGGGTCAGCCACTCGCTCGATGACGTCACGTACCGCCGCATCTGAAATAATATTTCTGGTCGCGTTTTCGTTTTGCTCTTGATCCGTCAGAGTACTCAAAGTGAGTCTTTCAATTTTGACGCGATCATCGCCGCTAATCCAATTACGTTCCAACAAAATTGATGCAAGTGATTCCTGTTGACGATTTGCCCAAGCATCACAGACGTCCACAAACTGCTGGGGGTCGATTATTCCAAGCTGCAGGCTGATCACTGCAAATAGAAGGTTTTGTTCTGGTCCGAGCTTTTTACTTTGATCTGGTTCTTGAGTCTGGTTCCTGTTCAGTTCACCTGCTTTCTTGAAAGCTAAAGCAATCTGGGCATGGTTTTCAGGAAAACGTTGGAAATAAGACTCAATGGTTGGAAATTCATTGTTTTTGTGCAGATAGTACAACTCGACATACAATAATTCAGAAAGCAAGTCTGCCCGCAACGATGGATCACAACTTGCCAATTCCGTTTCGAGCATCGGTCGCCGACCAGCAAGAATCTGATCTTCGAAAGCATTACACATTCGATTGATAATTTGCAAGCGCGCGATAAAATCCCGTTCACTCATTTTTCCATGTTTCACGTATTAGTCTCGTGTAACGTTCGATTGTTGGAATCGAGCGTCCAAGTTGTGCAGCAATCTCACGATTTTTAAAACCTTGAAGTTTGAGGATCGCTACCTGAGCTTGCTGTTCATCCAATTTTTCAAGTTGCATGCGAATATCATCAGCGATAATTGCGGCAAATTCTGGCGTTGGCTCAGAACATGGCAATTGCTGAAAACCATCGGAAACCGATGAATGTCCGCATATCGTAATAAACGAAATATCTGCCCGAATGCCATCAATCCCTTTTTTGCTGCGGCGTATTTGATCAATCGCTTTGCGTTCCGCAATCACCGCCAGAAGTTTCCATAAATCCTGCCGACTGTTGACGTCGTGATAACGCCCTTCCTTTAATGCATGAAAACAAGCTTGACACGTATCAAGGACCACGTCTTCTTCGTCAGCCACAGATTTGCTCGATGTTCTCAATCGGTCGCTTACTAGCCGTGTAAGCCGTTGCAAGAAGTGACTCCAGAGTTTTCCAGCTGCATCGTCACTGCCATCCTTGAGTTGACCGATCCATTGAGTGACCGTTGATTGATTTGACAAAGGGCGTCCTCCAACTGGTCGTATCGCTTCACAACGTATGCGCACGTAGTACGAATTTTTAACGAAAGCGGTAATGAGTTTGAGCAGCTAACTTCGGATTTTCCCTAGATCTTCCCCAGGAGCGAGCCGCATTCCTGGCTACCCAGTTTGGGTCGAGAAAAAAGCGCTAAAGCGAGGGACGCAATGCCAGAAATCACATCGATCACACATCGAATTCAATTCAGCCCAAAAGCTCACTTCATGTCTTGGAAACATGCACTGTACGGATCAGAAACGCGAGCTAACCTCATGTCAACTCGTGACTTTATCCCATAAAACTTTAAGAGAGAAACAGCTTTAGCAACTATTTCCCTCTTTGAAATTATGGTTTATCTAACCCTAAAACACAGCATTTCTTTTCAGCAACTAAGTTGTGACTTTTTAGTTGAGCAGTACTCTCCCATCAGCTGATGCTGCACTGCGAAAGGTCATTGAATTCAATCCCACACAACAATATCGATTCGCTTGGACCTAGGTAGCGTTGATTAAATGTGAGCGGCAAGGCGCTAGCCGCCGGTGAACCTCAAATACCGGCGGCTAGCGCCTTGCCGCTCACATCAAATTCACAGCTTTCCGATTTAATCAACGCTGCCTAGCTGTTTACATTCCGCCTAGTCCCGACAGCACGGAAAATCTATCAACGGCTGAAGACGATTCGTGGCTTAGACTTGCGTCGTCTTGTTAAAACAAATCCCATTAGCAGTACCGAGGCAGCAATGGAAGTGGCCGCGGGCTCTGGCACCGCATGAACCAGGAGCGCAGCGTGCCTGCCTTGGTCTGAGCTAAAGGAACTGCTCGTTGCAGGATTTGGCAAGTCGGTTTGAAACAAGCCGTGCCGATACGTCTCGTCCAGACCTGCAGTCGTTTCGTACCACTGAATGGACGTCCCATCATTTGCTTGTCCCCACGCATTTTCTACTAGTGCGAGCCAGTAATCACCAGCACCCAGGCTCAGTTGAGGAATATTAAAGTGGAATTCAAATACATCGAAGTTATTTGTGTCAAAGCCCGAATCTGTTAACAGTCCACCACTGGGACTGACACTACCAGATGCAAGAGGACTGCCTGACGGGTGAGATGTACCACTATAGACCGCCCAGGCAAGCCCACCAAAACCTTCCAAAACACCGTTTCCTTGAAAAGTACCGGTTTCGATCAATGCGACCGTAAAACCTGAGACCTTAGTGGGATTGGACAATACAAATTGTTCTGCTGTTCGATGAATTGACAGCTCACCGGATGGGGACCCCGCCACAATTGAGTACTGGTCGTACACAACGAAATCTGCCATTGAAGATCGACTCACACAACAAGCGAAAATGGCAAACAGAATGATTGGAACGAATCGTCGCGGGAATATTTTGAATGATCTGTTAATCGTATTCATTAGTTTGTCTTTCACGTCTGAAATTGTAATTCGAAAAATTGTGAACAGGATTCAACCTATGCCAGATCAGCCAGATCAATTGAAACGGCGTCGTCGAGTTAGTCCGAACGCCAGGAATGCCAGGCCAAACAGTCCTGCTGTTGCTGGTTCAGGTACCGAAGTAAACAAGACAACATCGTTGCCATCTCCGCCAGCATAAGAAATAAATAAGTTCATTCCGCCGAAGTTACCAACTACAGCTCCTTCCTCCAGACCTTGGTAGTTGCCAAACAGCGCCCCATCAACATTGGCAATGACAAATTCTTCATCAAAGTCGAGACTGAATCCGTTGAGCAGACCAATTGACAACTGCCCATCCAATGTCAAATCACCATCGATATTTAGCCGGTCGTATTCACCAGGATTCAAACCACCGAGTTCAAAGAAAGAAACCGAGTCAGAGCCCAAGACGACGCTTCCTTCATAGTGGATGACATCGGGGCTGTTGCCGGGGCGCAAATCGCCTTCGTAATACACGGTGCCTGTACCAGTGAACGCACCCGACCCGCTTTGCGATCCAAAGAAAACGGTATTGCTGTTTTCAGACGTGCGAATCTCTGTGCCATTGTGGACGACGTCGTCGTAGAATGTCGTTGTTGCACCACCTGAAGTTACAATTTGCCCTCCGGTATCATTCAATAAATCTCCGAGCACGTCTGCCGGTCCGCCACTAAATGCCATCACAGCTTGGTTGGTCCAGCCTCCTTCTGCAATGTACTGACCTCGCCCAGTAATGAGTCCGCCGCTAAGATTCGTGATGTCCTGTTCGAATCGAACTGTACCTCCAAAATTGTTGATCTCACCTGAGTTGGAGTTCCCTGCAGCCGTCATCCGCAGCATCTCACCAACAGTGGTGTACAACTCGCCCGTCGACAAATTGTTGGTAACAACGCCTATGGTTCCAGTGCCGTGAATGGTACCGGTATTGGCAAGGAGCACACCAACAAGATTGACTGAACCGTTATTCAGACTCGACATGTTGGCGGCGTCAGTAAATGCCGCATGATTTACCGTACCAGTCATGGTGCCGCTCACAGCATTGATCGAGTCAAATTCGGCGAATGACGTCTGGCCAAAATCCAATTGACCACCATTTAAATTGACATTACCTGTCGACCAGATCTTGGTCGTTCCACCGACGGTCACCTGTCCGCCGGTGTTAATGTTGAGTGTCCCGTTGCCACCTGCACCGGTTGTGGTTCCACCAATATAGAGATTCGAAGAGTTGTTCCATTGAGATCCACTACCATCAATTGTCGCCGTGCCGTTTGATCCGGCGTTGTATCCAATGAAACCGCTTGTGTTAGTAACTACTCCACCAGTGAACACGTTCAACGTACTGGTACCACCTGAGTAGCCGACATACAACGCCGAAGAGTTGTTCCATTGGGAACCGCCGTTAACGTTGGCATCTCCGGTTGACGTCGTGCCGTGTCCGATAAAACCAGTGGTGTTGGTAACAACAGCGCCAGATGTTACGTTCAAAATGCCGTTTCCAGTGGCCCCAACGCGCAGGCTTGAAGTGTTGTTCCATTGGGACCCCGCACCGGTTACGGTTGTGGTACCTGCAGACCCGGAAAGGCGGC
Organism: Pirellulaceae bacterium; assembly: GCA_028280445.1. Taxonomy (GTDB): domain Bacteria; phylum Planctomycetota; class Planctomycetia; order Pirellulales; family Pirellulaceae; genus JANQLU01. The sequence continues at coordinate 93,720 of JANQLU010000075.1, forward strand.
CGATATAGCCAATTGTATTGTTCGCAACACCACCTGATTCAATCCGAAAGATTCCCGATATGTCCATGCCGGCACCACTGACCGTCAGCGAAGTCCCCGCAGCATGTGAACCATCGACAGTAAACCAAGCACCATCCAGAATTTCAGCAGCGCCACTGTTAAGGTGAACGCCCTGAGTTTTAAGCCGTGTAAAAGAATCTCCCGAAATAGACAAGGCAGAGAACGATCCACTGTTGATAGTCAATTGTCGCTGGGTGAAGGTGTCTTGGTTGACTAATGTCACGAAACCATCGACGACATGAAACCGTCCGACACTCGGACGGACCGCAACCGTTGATCCATTCCACCAGACTTCGTAGGTTGCCGACGTGCCGAATCGAGCAGTTGCCGAAGAACTGGGGGCGTTGAACCCAACCCAGTTAACGCCATTGTGATAGAAGGGATCGGGTGTTCCAGAGAAATTGTTCCAGACTACAGTTTGGGCACTTGCGTCATGGTGGTGAAGAAAGATTGTGACGATGATAACCCACCATAGCCACCGACGTGAGAAAACAAAACTCATGATCGACCTCTCAGAAAGACTTGCCTTTGATTCTTGTCAGTTCAAATGATCCGTAACGGTGCAAACCGGACAAAAACTGACGTCTAGATAGATTTTCACTGGGTAGTAATTTCAAAATAAAAATCCGCAGATGGTTTTCATTCTGCGCCGTCACTACCACCAAATCCGGCAACGCTGGAATTCGGACAGAAAATCCTTGGAGAACTCTGGATTAACAAATTCGAGTGCTTCAAAACCCTTGAATCCTGGGGATGTTGTACTTTTAGACAATAATTCTGCCATAATAGATTTTATTGGTCCGAACTATCTCCATTTGGAATCTTGGGACATGGAAACACCTTCTGACGATCGTGATATGGCAAGAAAGCAGGATGGACCTTCCTTTCACGGTTTAATCAATGCTGCCAAAGAAGGAAACGAAAACGCGATTGCTGAATTAATCAATTGTTATCGCAAATACATGCTGTTAATTGCCAACAACGAGGTAGGGCAGGATATGAAGGCCAAGCTGGGTGCTTCTGATGCTGTCCAAGAATCCGTGATGCATGCTCAATTGAACTTTCATCAGTTTCAAGGGAACACAGAGCCGGAATTAAAGGCCTGGTTGCGCGCGATACTTGGAAACGACATTCGCAAAAACCGACGCAAATACACGGCATTGAAACGCGACGCCAATCGTGAAATCAACATGCAGGATCAATCCGCAATCGGGCGTGGATTGGCAGACGCACAGCTGACTCCTAGCAGTGACGCAGTACGTCAGGAAAAAGAGAAGGCGATTTCTGTGGCCATGAGCCAGCTCTCAAAAGAACAGCAACAAGTCATTCGTCTGCGTAATTTTGAACAGAAAAGTTTTCTTGAGATTGGACAAGAGATGAATCGAACCGCCGATGCCGCGCGGAAATTCTGGGCACGGTCGATTGATTCGCTGAAGACTAACTTAAAGGCAGTCGCTCCTGGCCTTGTCGATTTACCGCCTAGTGAGGATGAGAATGAGTGACCCGGCCCGACCATCGCTTGGCGAAGATGCGGAATTTGCAAAGGCGTTGGAAAAACGGCACGAACACTTAATGGAAGGCCGTAAGGATTACCCGAGTTCTTGTAAATCGGAAGCATCCGATTTGGAAAACGATCGGTTGATTTCGGCTGTTCGAGTCCTGGAATTATTGGCTGAGTTTAAAACGAGTCCAACTGACGAAGCCGGTATTGGCACACGACGAAGTCACGTAACCGTCGAATCGTCGGCGTTGATCGATGCAGAGAATGGTAATACTTCGCTTGAAGCACTGATTCCGGATCCCCACCGCTTGGGTCGATTCGAAATCTCGAATCAACTTGGGCGCGGCGGCTACGGAATTGTGATAAAAGCCTTTGATCCGGACCTCAACCGCGTGGTCGCCATAAAAATCCCGCGGCTGGAAGCGGCACTTTCCTCGGATGCCAGATCACGATTTCAGCGTGAGGCCCGTGCAGCAGCAGCACTGAATCACCCCGGAGTCGTGGCGATATACGAAACCGGATCTGATCAAGGCGTTGACTACATTGTTAGTGAGTATGTTGAGGGCGAAAACCTCGCGGAGTTTCTTGCACAACATGACAAACTTTCGCCTCGCCAGACGGCAGAACTTGTGGCTGACTTGGCTTGTGCAGTTGCCCATGCTCACCAACGCGGTGTTTTACATCGCGATTTGAAACCAAGCAACGTACTCCTGCGGTCCACTGATCCGTCAATCGAACCAGCAATTTCCGATTTTGGCTTGGCGTCGTTTGTTGATCAGCAGGACATTACGCAATCGGGGGCTGTTGTCGGCACACCAGCATACATGTCTCCGGAACAGGCAACCGGTTGCCTGCGAATGTCCGGTCCAGCAACCGATGTATATGGGCTAGGAACGATTCTCTATCAACTCTTGACTGGCAAAGCTCCGTTTGATGGATTGTCGATACTTGAAACAATCAGGGCTATTTCAGAAACGGATCCTTCACCTCCCAGATCTTTCGATTCAGCAGTGCCAAGAGACTTGGAGGCGATCTGTCTGAAATGCCTGGAAAAAGATCCTGCAAAAAGATACGAATCGGCGTTTGCACTACGAACAGATCTTCAGCACTTCCTGGAGAGTCGCCCCGTAAACGCCCGACCAGTAACCCAATGGAATCGGTTGCAACGGTGGGCCAAACGCAATCCAGCGTTAGCAATCGCAACCACAGCATTTTTCCTTTCACTGACAATCGGCCTGGTCATCGCGTTGGCACTTTGGAGAACATCCGAAAACCACCGTTTGGTGGCGGAAACCAATAAAGACAAGTATCAGCGCCGTTCCGAGGAACTTGAGGCACTCGTTGACCGCATGTTTGAACGTGTTCAGCAAATGCCAGAAATTAGCGTGCACGGAATGGAACCCGTCCGCGAACAGATGTTGGACGACGTCAATCATTATTACAAGATTCTGTTGTCGGAAACGCCATCTAATCCAACGTTGAAACTCAAGCAAGCCGAAACTGCTTTGCGATTGGCCGGACTCAAGGCGACTTTGTCTGATCACCAAGGCGCGGTCGATGCGGCGCGGCAAATCCTCGATTCGATCCCAGAAGACACTGAAAAGGCCAGGCATCAACAGCGAATCGATGCGTTGCTCATCATGTCGCAGGCCTACTGGAGCATGGGTGATCGTGAGAAATACCAGGAATATCTGGACAAGGCCATTTCGTGGTCGCGAAACGTATACACTTCAGTGTCTGCTCCTACTATTGCCGATCGCATGGAATACGCGAAATCGCTGAGCGATGCTGCCCGTTTAACGAGTGACATGGGTGACCGAACGACCAGTCAGAAGTTAGTCGATGAGTCGATACAAGTATGGGAAGACATCGACCCAACGACCATCGGCAATAAATCCATGATTGCGATGATCGATTCTTACAGAATTGCATCCTCGACTTATTTGCAAAGCGAGGATCGGGAAAGTGGTCTGCGTTATGGTCGAAAAACCATCGAGCTAATTGAGCGTAGACTGAATGAAACTTATCGCAATACACCGGAAGTGCAGTACCTATTGTCGAAAACCTATTTCAACTTGGGCGCTGCAAACCGAGCCAGAATCAACAAATCCCTGCCACTCTTCGAACAATCCCTTGAGATCGCCACAGCTTTGGCAGCGGCTCATCCTTTGGTACCACGGTATCGGCGACAGATCGCTTTGATCAATTATCAACGCGGACTGGAGCACTATATAGCCGGGGCCTACAACAGAAATGATCCCGGCGCTGAAAAGCACTTACAATCGGCGCTCGACGTTTTCAATAAAGGCATTCCTTTTCTCAACGACCTGCGCGTTCGCTTTCCTAATGATCGACAACGATTCGAGCCAATCTTGACCGACTACATGACTATGGTTGGACTGGTTTTCGAAGAGCAAAAAAACTATGAAAGTGAATTGGCGATGTTGAAACAAGCCTTGAAATTGGCAGAAGCTATCGATCGAGAAATCCAGACACAGCGATCACGCCTGCGAGTACTTGGAATTCAGGGAAACATTGGAAAATCATATCTTAACTTGAAGCGATACCGGGAATCGCTTCCGGTATTCAGCGCGGCAATCAAAGGATATTCAGAAATACTGGAACGCGACCCAGCAAATGGAACAGCGGCGCGGTTTCTGTCAACAACAGCAGAAATGTGCGCCAAGTCATACAATGCATTAGGGCGACATGGAGATGCTCTGGCGGCTTACCGACAATCCACTGGTGCTTATCGTGATGGCCCGGCAGAGACCATGATGGGTGGTGAGGTAGCGTATATGGTGTTGGCCGGAGAAATCGAAACTGCTGCAAAAAAGTTCACGAAGTTTGCTGACTTTCAAAATAGTCTGTTGCGCAAGGGCGCCGTTTGGCATAAAGACCAACCACCTCAGCCTAACCAGTTGGCCAGAGCATTGCCAAAGCTGATTTCGCAAGCCAGTCGTGTGATTGACGCAGTCAATTCCAGTTCACATGCAACGGAACCTGCCTATTCTTTACTTAAAGTGCAAACAACGAATGCAGCCATCGAAGCGCTGTCAAAACTTGACCGCGATCCAAACTTACCCAAAGAATTTTTGAGCAACGTGTTGAAGAGTTCAGAGCTCGAAGCACTCAGGCAAACGGAAGCTTTCCAGTCCTGGCAAAAATCACGAGAGCAATAGTCTCGGCGACCCTCCCTTATTGCTTCCCCTGCAAAAGCCGTAGAATGCACCTCTCGTACTCAGCCATTCCAAGCGATACCAATGGCAGCTAAAAAATTACCCTTCCTAAATGACGGGATCGAACCTGCGTCTTTCAAGTTGCAGTCATTTTCACTTCGCCAACTCGCTAGCATCTAAAAGCACTGTTCTAACATTGCTTAAACAATGGCATTGGTAACCAGTTGTGGGAGTCGGGATTGTGTTGACTTCTTGGGCCAATTCCTCTACCAGACTTGTGAAGGAGTATGCAATGATCTCGAGAAGACTTGCCTCGCTAATATTAATAATACCTGTGGTTGCACTGTTCCAGGGTTGTTCACTAAATCGGACAACAAATCCGCGCTCACCAACTGACGTTTTTTTCGATACCGCAGAAGTCTTGATCGATGTTTTTGCAGATGATTCCTGCAGAGATCAACTGGAGCTGAAAAAGCGTCGGAAATGGCAATGTGACAACCTTAGCGCGGAGGAACTGAATGAGCTTGGAATCACAAAGCAGAAGTAGCTGGCCGAGATTGTCACTATTCTGCAAGAGAGTGCCGAAGCGATTCAGACGAAGCTTTACTGGAAGTTAGCCTCAACCAAGAAACTCAACCCCCTAATTATCGATTGCTAAGAACGATTTGGTCAAAGGTCGAACCTTCTGCTATTTGATAAACCGGTACAAAATCAACATCGGATTTAATTACATCGGCGTGAAACATGCGTTTCAGCCAAAGCACCTCGTTCCAGTTCGCTTGCCGCGCACGATTACAGCAGTGCCACGGTAGGCCCATCAAAAAAAGCATGTCAACGCTCCCTCGGAGGGGTGATTTATTACTGGTGCTAATAGCATTCCTTAGCCACGACGGCGTGATCATTCCATGCTGCCCATTGCGCAGGTGTCGAATTCCATTGCTTATCGCGCAGCTTCTTGTCTGCACCGTTCGCAAGTAAGTAGCGAACCATCGGCAGATTGCCTTGATAAGCTGATTCATGGAGGGCCGTCGCGCCTCGAATGGGACCTGCATTGATGTCGACACCATAGTCGAGCAAAGCCATTGCTGTTTCAAGGCGACCTGCCATGCAGGCGTAAATGAATGCCTGTTCTGCAATTGTCCTTGGATTGTCCAAGGTATTTTTCATATGAGGAAACGGATTTGGGAAACAATTCCAAGAAGATACCGGGTTTCGCAGTATCTCAGTCACCAAGTCCTGTTGGCCCATTGCTGCCGCGAAAATAAGATTGTCCAATCGCGCGCCGCATTTCTGCAATGCCTCGGCGGCAGCCGGATAACGAAATGACAGAGCGCTCGCCATCGGTAGGCCATCGTTCTCGATGCCGTTCACCATGGCTCCGGCGGCACAAAACACATCGACAAGCTCGGCCTGCTGGCCCGCTTCTGCCGGATGGCAGCTTGTTACCAACCCGACGAGTGGAGTTGAACCAGGCCCGCCACCATAGATATCGGCAGTCGCATCGACAACAGCATCGGCACCGGCGGCGAACAAAAGATTCGCGATTTCAACAATGTTGGCCGGGGTCTTCTGGTGCTCATTCTCCACGCCGTTTGCAGCCACGTAATGCAGTAACACAGAGCGATGACTGCGCGATGACCGTATCGTCGACAGATCTGGATGAGCCAGCAGCACCTCCTTTAGCTCTTGCAAATTTCCATGAATGATACAGCGCACCGCACGCTCAAAACGGGCAACGGGACCTTGAGGGTCGGCATCCAATTGCACGACATAACTCTTGAGCTGATGCCAAGAATCAAAACCACTTTCCCTTGCTACTGCCAGTTGGCAATCTGCCAATGTCGGAGCGGACGCGAATACATCCTGTGCGGACTTACCCTTGAACCGCGGATGATTCCACGTAAGCCTTAACGCCGCATGTTCGTCACGGGTTTTGATTTTTTTGAGAAGCGATTTCGCGAGTTTACGTTTTCTCTCGAAATTGGGACGTTCAGACGGAACAGCTGCCATGATAACCTCCTTCGTATCGAGCCGGGTCCGCCAGCGGCCGAAGCAGGTCGCGTAGCAAATAGTTTAGGTTGATGAGGCGGGCGTTGCCCTTTCCGCGGACCGGGGGGCGACCTCAGTCGCCATAAACGTCATATTAGCAGTAGGCAATTTCGATTGCAACTGATTTCGAAAGCGATGTTATTCGCCAACACAATGTTCGGTATGACGTGAGATTGGCAAAAACAGATGTACTACGGATTTTGATCTCGCTGAGCGTCAAGCCGAAGAATTGGAGTATGAAATGAACTTAATGCAACTCGATCGCCACCCCAACGTTAACATTGCACCCGAACTAGCATTCCGGATCGCCAGAATGGTACGCGATACACCCGGCGTAGCATTTCGCGGCCCTCGTCCGGCTCAAGGCGGCGCCTGCTCGATGTGTAACCGACGACCGGGAATGAGGCAGCAGCTATTTGAAATTCTGCTCGATCCTGTCCAAGACGAGGGGGTTCGAATTGGAATCGACATTTGCGCGGGCGAACATTTAAAGAATGCACTTGAGACGATTCTTGAACAAGTTGAATCGACCAACTCTCCCGACCGAACGGAGCGAGAGAGGCGTCTGCGGGCAGGGATTGCTGCGGTCTCGAAAACCGTCGTCGCGACTTAACAGTTTCCCTTTGCTAAAGTCGACCGTTCTATGCATGAGGGTTCTGTCGATGATTTTTCTTGGATATGATCCGGGCGGGATTGGCAACAACGGCGTTGCGTTGGTTGATTTTGGTCAGTCGCCGCCGACGGCACAGACATCGACCTGTGATTGCGTTGATGAAGCATTGGCATGGTTTCAAGGTAACACCAATACAACGCCAACTGCCATCGGGATCGATACGTTTATGTCGTGGGCGACTGGTCCATCTGGCTGGCGGCCGATGGATATGCATTTGGTTCAAACTTATCCCGTAGTACACAACAGTGTTTTCTCAAGCAATTCGGCGAGAGGGGCAATGGCTGTACAGGGTATGGCCTTGGCAATGCGAATTCGGCAAGTGTGGCCTGACATTCAAATAAACGAAACGCACCCAAAGGTGTTGTATTACGCACTGGCTGGACAACAGTATGCATTCGGTCAACCGATGGTCGCATGGCTTCTCAACCAATTTGTGCCGCCGATCAATATTGGAATTGCCAACGACCACGAATGGGACGCTCTCATTTCTGCTTGGGCGACGTGGATGGGTACAACAGGCCAGTGGAATGTTGACTTGATGCACGGTGTCCCGAATCTGTTGTTGCCAGCAGGAGCCGCGACTTATTTCTGGCCTTGATGAAGCTCACTGAAGCACCATGCGACTTGAGACCTCGGCGATGCAGAATGGCACCCATTTGAGGAAATTAAAGCACGCAAAAAGGCACCCATTTGCTTTAGTCATTTGGCAGAGATAACTGCGTTGTCGACGCAAGCGCAAAGAAAAAGGCAACTTACGGAATGATCCGCAGGTTGCCCGAGTGGAGGCGGCGGGGATCGAACCCGCGTCTCGAATTGCATTTCACTCGATAAAAATCGAGAGTTAGAAGATCACACACCCCAGTTGGCTGCACTATGGCTGCAGTTGAGTGACATTGATCAGCAGGAATTGTCGCGGATTGTCACTATCTGCGAGTCATGGTCATCATTACCGGAACATATCAAACAAGCAATTGAGTTACTTGTTCAGGGCGAATTGCGTTGTAGCGCGAAAGTGTCTACAAACTAACCAAAAAAATGTCCATTGTTGACCGAAGCTGGCAAGAACCTCTCGTTTCAAGATTGTGTTTCCATAATCCAGTTGTCGCCTTTGCAATTTCTTATCTACAAATCCACATTGGTGTCCGGAGCCGAATTACATTGTTTGGCGCGCGAATTTTGCTTTGATTCTGAATTCTGCGATTAGGCCAACGCACTTTTAGTAAACACCGAATCTGCTTCGGATTCATCGTTGCGATTTACACTGATGTAGCTTGTGTGTGAACCGATGATCACAAACTCGATGGTTGATTATCGCGTACTTGTTACCAACTGGTCTGATCAGGCTTTTGATTTGCTCGAAGGCAAATCAAATGGTGGTTTTCGCAGGATCGAAAAATCCACTAACCAAGATGCAACAAATTCAATATCAACGCCATGAGGAAAAGTTTCGAGCAACCATGTCATTCAGTTTTGCTATTACATTCGTATTCGAGAACGACCGTTTGCTGGGCTGGTGATCTAGTCCTGCCTCAGTGCACAAACTTCAGCAAGTCTTGAGCGACGGCCCTGAGCACCGTTGCTAGTTACGGAGCACCGCGGATCGATCTGTTTCGTTTACGGGTGGGGCGAACTAACGACACCAAGCCAACAAACATTAATCCAAGCGCTGGGAATGACAACGGCTCCGGGACAGCAACTAGAGTATCGGAGATCACATAGATCCCTAAGCTGTTATCAGTGCTATTACTCAAATCACCACCTGAAATCCAAGCAGCGGTTGAAACTCCGAGCCGGCCAACTCGCGAGGTAGGGTCAGAAGTGCCCATAGTAGCCAGCCCAAAGCCGTGTAGGTCTGTGCCCGTCCAAACAAACGGGTAAAAACCAGGCGGGATATCGTTGCCAAATTCGTCCAGGACGATCGGTGCTGCAATGTCTCCGTCCCACAAATCAGCATTGTTGTTTGCAATTCGAGTCGCACCATCCACCAAATAGATAGGAACTCCAACGTCGAGCAAAAGGTTTGTTGAGGTGTTGTCACGCGCATCACTTGCATGTTCTGTGTCACCGGCAGTTGAGACAATTGCTGTCCAATTGGTGTTCAGACTAGATGTGAGAGTCCCCGCAGTATTGCCTGTTGTATTTGCTAAATTGTTATAGTGGCTGATACTGCCAAAAGTAGCCAGAGTTCTCACGGGTGGGGATGTGCGAAAGACGATTCGATACTCGTCACCTGGATTAAGTCCATCTGGCAAGAACAGGTCGGCCCGAGCAATAGGAGTCAGAAAAAACAAAGCAGGAACGAAGATGCGGCGTATTTCGACATTAAAAATACCTCTCTGAGATTCTTTGGAACGTTTTTTTCTGATAGAAATTGGTGTGATTCTGTTGGAATGCCGACTTCTTTGAATACGTGGGCCAGTCGGCGGCAGCATGGCCTCGCCGGGGATGAACGTCAAAATCGAAATGTGGTCAAAGTTTGGACAAACAAAAGCCCGCGATAAGAAATGACTGGCAATAGCTCAAGTTTAATTTGGCAACTGCTTAACGTCGTTGACGTCTTACCACCAAACCAACTGCGGCCAAACCAATCACCGCGATGCCGGAAGACGGTTCTGGAACTGGAACTTGGCGGATGTTGACAACCGTATTGCCACTGTCGAGTCTCCACCTTGTGCCATGGTCCATTTGAAAAGTTCCCTCCACAAACGCCGTGATATCAAGATTAATTGATCCGGTACCTGTCCAGGTGACGGACTCGTCACGACCGTAGTTAATTTGGTTGGCTACTCGAACACCGATGTCGTCTCCCGCATTTCCAGGATTTCCATCCGCTTCATCATCATCGAGAAAAATTCCGGTGATGTTTTCAGTAACTGTTCCAACGGTCAACGAAGCCGACCCCGTCAAAACAAAAATCTGATCCTGAATTGTAATGTCTGCAATACCATCACTAGCACCAAACTGAGTGGTATCGCCCCAGCTCCAAGTGTTGGCAGCGTTTGTTCGAACTGTGGAGTTGAGGGTAGTTGTTCCAGCAACCCCGGTTACGAATTCAAAGTTTGACACTCCAGTCCCGGCAACCCCAGAAATGTTCAAAATCAAGTCAGCATTTGCCGTCGAAGCCATAGCTAAGACTGCAATTGCCGTCAGCAAAATCCTCACGGTATCCCCTCTCTCATGGTGTAAAGCGAATGTGAAATCAAAGAGACAAAAACTGAGTTTGCGATTGGTCTCAAATCGGAGTGCCCCTCACAACTAGTTTTTAGGCCCCCACGGAACCGGCCGCGCGGACAAGGAGTCCAAATTTTTAACGCGAAGAACGACAGATCTTTCGCTTCGTCATGAAGGCGATTTCGTACTTCGCACATTTCGTGACTTGAGAAGCTCAGGGCAAAGCTGGCTAAAACCCGCGGACCAATTCTCTCGCAAACGACATTACCCACATCAAATCAGTTTTTAGCAAGCTCATGATCTGAATTGATTGAGCAGCCGATTCGATTCGGACAGTCAGCAAAAAACCAACGGTAGACAATAAGGGTGAATACGTGTCTAACGTCGTCGACGTCTTACCACCAAACCAACTGCGGCCAAACCAATCACCGCGATGCTGGACGATGGTTCTGGAACTGCAACTTGGCGAATGTTGACAATCGTATTGTTACCGTCAAGGCCCCACGTTGTCGAGCTGTAATAGTAGTTCATTTGAAAAGTTCCCTCCTCAAACGCCGTGATATCAAGATTAATTGAACCGGTACCTGTCCAGGTGACAGACTCACCAACACCGTAGTTAATTTGATTGGCTACTCGAACACCGAGGTCGTCCCCGGTACCCGTTCCATCATCGTCAAGAAAAATTCCGGTGATGTTTTCAGTAACTGTTCCAACGGTCAACAAAGCCGATCCCGTCAAAACAAAAATCTGATCCTGAATTGTAATGTCTGCGATACCATTACCAGTACCAAACTGAGCGGTATCGCCCCAGCTCCAAGTGTCAGCAGCGTTTGTTTGAACTGCATTGGTACCGACAGTTGTTCCAGCAACCCCGGTTACGAATTCAAAGTTTGTCACTCCAGCCCCGGCAACCCCAGAAATATTCAAAATCAAATCTGCATTTGCCGTCGAAGCCGTAGCCAAGACTGCAATTGCCGCCAGCAAAATCCTCACGGTATTCCCTCTCTCATGGTGTAAGCGAATGTGAAATCAAAGAGACAAAACTAAGTTTGCGATTGGGCTCGAATCGGTGTGCCCTCACAACTAGTTTTTAGGCCCCCACGGAAACGGCCGCGCGGACAAGGAATCCAGATTTTTGGCGAAAGGCAGATTTTTCAGGGCGTTTATCGACAATACGCCCCGTTGTTTGAGCGTGGCCATTTCGCGCCAAGAGCACATCAGTCGATCTCCAAGGAGAACATCTCCCGGCGAGAACAGCCCCCACATTTGACGAAGCAAATTCAACTCACCGTGATCTTTTCCAGAATAACTGCGAAATCCAACATCGAGGATGGCACCACACGAAAGCGAAATGATCGTTCCCAGACGAGCAATTGGAAACCCAAGCCCCGGCTTTTGGTTGGGCGTTTTTGTATAGGATTTCAAGTTCGCTGCTGTGTCCGGCATCCGAACGACGGTTCCGTCAAACATATAGATTCGGCGTCCGTTCCAAAGCCATTTTGGATCAACCTTGTCATCCATGGCGCGTCCGACCATGGAGCTCACAGTCGAGAAAAACTTCTCGGGCAATCGTTTTCTTGCCTGGCAGTATGCCCCCGTTTCCGGCGAACAGGGGCGAAGGCCATTTGACAGCCGATGTGCAATCAATCGAGCAACTGCGGCACGGCAAGAATGATCGGCACTGAGAACTTGGCTCTGGAAAACCCAAAGCGTTACCAGAGGAGTGTAAATCCGATCGTTCCAAACAACACCAACTGGTCTCCCGTAAGGCGACATTGTCGCCTTACGGGAGACCACTTTTCAACTTTCAACAATTAATGGGACACTTCCTGAAATCAATCCTAATACAATTCTCAACACCATCATTAAAAATGGAAAAAATTGGCAAGGCTTTGCAAAGGCAGTCGCGGTCCTTTACGCAACTTTAAAAGACCGTCGTTGTCCTTTTAGCGATTAGCATTTGACAGTATTTGACTCAAATACTCTACCAGTGCATCTGCAACCGAGTCGTCAACATGCTCTCCAAGACGTTCCAAAGATCGATCGCCGATTATTAATGCGGGAGTCCAACGCGACCTAGCACGATTGAGCAGCCCAAAGTAAACATAGTTGAGAGTAAACAACCCAACTGGCATAAATTGTCTGGTAACTTGTACCGACATAGATAGAGGCAGAGATGTTTTTTTTGAATAAAGTACGTTTCTCGCAACAATCAAAATTCTATCCTTTTCTAATAGAATCGTTTGTGAGCGGGTTTTTCCTACAAGCGAAACTAAAGACACGAATAAGAACCAAAGGGCAATGATGATAAAGACAGTTAGTTCAGGAAAACCAATAACTCCAAAACACAAAAAAATTGGAACCAAAATAAACACAAATGCAACACTGTAGGCATCGACTCTATTTACACGCCTTGCTTTCAATTCGATCAATATATTGCCGTCCGAACCAGCTGTGTGCGAAAAGCTACTTGGATCGTAATGAACAGATTCACTTGGTATCGTGACACGCAATTGAGAACATTGAAACTTCCGATTGCAACCTCGACATCGGACAACTAATGCTCCTTTTCGCAGTTCGTCAATCAGAGAGTCGCAATTTGGACAACTCAAATGCATTGCAGTTTCCTATTCAACAGCATGTTCAGGCCTTTCTAGCGGTTTCCCTCGCAAATGGGCTGGGCAAGGGGTCGTTACTGGTTTTGGAATTCCCAACCAAGCATTTTTCAAGTCTATCATTAGCGGTTTATAGCAAAATAAAAGCTTGTACCATTGTCCTTGAATTGATACGGTACCGCCATTCAGTTTTCCACCAAGGCCAATTGATATTCCAACATCCAGGGCTGAAGGATCTTCTTTGCCAAAGCCTCCTACAGGAATCAATGGAGGACTAGTTTTTGGAGTACCATCACCTCGATATGGCGAGGTCCCAAGGCTTGATCCTCCAGTATTAACCCCAATTCCAGCCCCCGCATATACATCCGCATTCGCACCAACGTTTACAAAAGCGCCTTCATAGTCACTGGGTCTGTAAACCCCCCATCCATGATATATTAATCCGACGTTGATTGACACATTTCCGCCAACACCAATTCCGGCACCTCCTCCTAAACCCCCGAATCCATAGAAGCAAACTTTTTGGGCATCACATAACCCAAGTGCCTGAATGCCTGCCTGTGCAGTTACTGCCGAAACATCTTGACCAGTAGCACTTACCGACGCGGTGTATCCTTTAAAATGTCCTTTGCCCTTTTTGCAAACGAGCAGCCATGCTTCCAATAGTTTCAAGTGTGGCATCAACGCGGACATCAAGATTTCAGTTAATGAATCTGATTCCATACCTGAAGGATCCACGAACCTTGTTGGTCGATTATTTACATATGAGTACATATTGGGTCCGTCAACGAATTCTAACGGATCACTAGAAAGCCATCTACCAGACGTTGGATTGTACGTTCTGGCTCTAACATACAAATCACTGGTTTCAGAATTGGTGTAGTAACCAACTGCACCGTTGTAACCAAAAGGATTGGTCGTCGTTCCTGTTTCGGCAACGGTCTCACCA
>JANQLU010000100.1 GCA_028280445.1 Pirellulaceae bacterium
AGCGTATGGAACCACCAGCGGTGTAATCCAGCTGGCCGACTTTGATGCGACAACGGGAGCAGCCTCAAACGTTGTCACCCATGCGACGGGGCAAGTTGGATTTTCCGCTGCGCTATCACCCGATGGTACAAAACTCTATTACACCAATGGCATCCAAGGGTTCTGGGGACTCGTTGTTCAGAAAGATCTGACGACCGGTATTGTCACAAACCTTGGCGGCGGGACAGGCTTTGGCCAAATCCGAGAAGCACCCGATGGAAAACTTTACGTTGCTGGTATCAACCGAACAACACTTGGCGTGATCGAAAATCCCAATGCAGCAGGCACTGCAGCCACCTTCGATCCAACAGGTTTTGATCTCGGCACGTTCAGGTCTGGTTATGCGCTGCCGAATCCGACCTACGCCAATTTGTTTATCCAGCAGAGTATCGATAGCGATGGTGATGGCATCGCCGACCATCTCGATATCGACAAGGACAATGACGGTATCACTGACAACGTCGAAGCGCAAACGACGGCTGGCTACATCGCGCCGTCAGGAATTGGAGCAGGTATTACTGACTTAGACGGTGACGGATTGGACGACAACTACGATGCCAATACCGCCGACACATCGAGCGCGGCCAGCCTCGGCCTCACCGAAGTCGATACCGACAGTGACGGTATCATCGATACCCTCGATGCCGATAGCGACAACGATGGTATCCTGGACATCGTTGAACGTGGCGATGGTCAACCCATTTCGATTACTTCATCCACCGACACCGATGGGGATGGATTACTCGACATCTTCGAAGGAGCCAGTGTAACTGACGGATTCGATGTCAACGATGAAAATCTGGATCCAACCGATACCAATTTCAATCTCGCCGACACCGATAACGATACTGCCGCCGATGGAAGTGATGCCAATGCGTTGTTAAACGACATGGACTACCGCGACGCCAAGTCGCCACAAGCGTTTGACGATTTTGCTCGCACGCCGGTTGGTGAACCAGTCACGGTTCCTGTTTTGGACAACGATATTGCTCCGAACAGCGATCCGCTGAGTGTGGTGATCCTGAATGTGGGCCAAGGAGGTACTGCCACAGTGGACGCCAATGGCAACATCGTGTTTACGCCGGACAGTGGTTTTTTTGGTACAACAACCATCGAGTATTTGATCGAAGACTCCTGTGGTGGTACATCAACAGCGACAGTGACCATCGAAGTCTTTCTGCCGTACACCTGGGACTCGCATCACAAGTTCGACGAGGACTTCGATGCATCCTACGAAAACGGTATCGAGTTCGATCAGCCTTTGTTGACCAAGCAAATCTTTACACTTGCTCCCGAGCCAATCTTCAGTGGTTATGCTCGACCGGGAACTCAGGTGGTGGGTCGTATCTACGATCAACATGGGCGCCTGATGGGCGAGGGTTACGCTATGTCTGATCCGGGCGGCAACTGGATGATGCAGTTCCAGGGCATTGCAAAATTTGAGCACTATCGGATCGAATTCGATTACGTGGTTCAGCCTGCCGATATTTACGGTTACTTCGGTCTCGCCCCGAGCGACAACAGCTACCAGGCGATGCAACCGCTGACTGGTTGGGATGAATCAATGAGTATTCATGGGGCGATCGATAATGCTCCTGAGAACACCCTGACCAGGATGCATCATGAGAACAACCGACCGCAGGGAATCGGGACGTACGTCGGAATACTGTCATCAACACCTGAGGATTAGCAGTCAGCGTTCCCATGACGGTTCGGCAGGAGATTGTTATTCACGGTTTTAGGAAGTGGATCGTCCAAGCGATCGTTTAGATTCGACCGGCCGGTGAGAACCGGCTCTACAAAAAAACGCTGCCGAATGGCAGCGTTTTGTGAAAGCGAATTTATGATGTTCAATCAAATTTAGAAGTCGCCGTTACCACCTCGTCGATTGCGTCGACCACCTTCGTCATCTTTCTTGTCTTCTTTCTTTTCACGAACGACTGGTTTGCCATCCAGCTCTTCGTCCGACTTGAAAGTATTTTGACGATACGCCATTTTGTCTTCGATTTCATTACGAAGAATAAAATTACCATTGGCGTCCAGCAGAAGAACTTCTGCCGGTGACGTGTATTTCGGCTTTTCCTTGGAATAAAGCACTTTGCCACTGTCGCCTTCACGAGCCATGGTGAAACTGACACGTTCACCGCCAGTGATTCCGACGACTACAGCATCGCTTTTGATTTTCTGGAATTTACGAGTGTGAATGGTCCATTCCAATGGATTGAGGAATCGACTGGTCGTCGTAAAGTTCAAAATATCGCCAGCATAAACATTTTTAATGCCTGGAACTTCGATGTCCAAATCGCGATCAAACTGGTTAACCACCATCGATACAAACGGACTTCCCGTAAAATAGCGATACGTTTTTCCAGACGTTTTATCGATCAGAGTTTCAAAACCACGTCGAACGGCACCTCCGGCGTAGAATCTCGCCGGTGATTTTGCCACCTTGATCGCAGGTGTCGGTTGACTCCATGGCGTAGGACGAGCATTTCGCAGGAATGCATTCGATTTTCCAGGCACTTTGGGCAGCAGATTTGGATTATCTCGCAGGTTATTTTCCCAAGCGAGAATTCGATCACGGACTTTTGGATCGAGGTCGGACCCTTTGAGTGGTTGAAAGCGAATATTGCCTTCATCGGATGCCTTATTGTCGCCTGCTTTTTTATCCTCTCGTTTAAAATCGCCGCCGATACCAGCACCTGCGCCTCCGGCACCACCACCTGAATCAGGAGCACTGAGTCCTCCACCAGATGGAGCATTGACTCCTGCACCATCACCGGCGATTGTAGCATCGTTGCTGTTAGGATTATTGGGGTCAGCGATCCAAACTCGAACTCGATACTCATAGGTTTCGCCCGCTTTGACTTGTGGGTCAAAAAACCTCACCAGTTTAAAGGCAGCTGCGGGAGATTCTTTCAGGCGTTCGGCCGCAAGATCTTTAAACATGGCTGTGTCGGTCATGTCACCACCACCGAGTTTGCTCAGCGCCTGGTTGCCCGCTTTCGCAGGATCGTCTTCTTTTTTTGTTTTGCCTTTTTTCCCGCCGCCTGCCTTACCATCGCCTTTTTTGTTTTTAAACGGGTCGTCAACTTCTTCGGTTACCGAATCATCGTCCGCTTCTTCGAGAGCGAAATTGATCACTTGGCGAAGTTTGATTTTTGGATGAGTCGAAATGTCACGATACTCAGTGTCCAAAAACGGAGGCGTCTGCTGTGAAAGCAGAGGATGAAGATAATTTCGGTCGACAAATTCCGGAACTAAATGGGACTGATATCGTGCGTACGTCTCGACTTTCAATTTGTGCAAGGCTTCAGTAATATCCGCCCATTCGCCGCCATTGACGCGCCGTTGAATTTCGAGGTGAACATAATCAGGTCGGTCACGACCGGGATACCAGCCTTTGGCATCTCGCAGTTTGGCATCAAACTCTCGCCACTGCGATTCATAAGGAACCAACCCGGTAACACAAATGCATTCGCGAATTTCGGGGCGTTTCGATGTCGTTAGCCAAAGCTGCGTTGTTGGGTTGAGGGGTTTTTCAAGTGCCAGTGAAGGTTGCAGACGACTCGGGCCAGTTTCGACTTTCTTTTTCTTGTCTTCTTTTTCAAATTCACCGCCGACACCGCTACCGCCAACGCCCTCAATGCCTCCATCTTCTTTATCTCCTTTATTTTCTGCCTCTGAAAACCCAGCGTCCAGCGAAGCCACCAAGTCAATCAATTTTGTGTGTTTGTATTTGATTACGATCGGGGCGGTGATAACCTGGGCTAACATATCTTGAACGGGTTTGAGTTCGGGGTCATTCCGCAGACCGAGCGTTCGCAAACGCGTTGCCATGAATTGACTAAAGTCGTATTCTTTGTGTTTGAGCGGAGGACTTTTTTCGATCCGCTCTTTGGTTTTTGACTCAGCGGTTCGGAATTTCTCGATGCGGTCCCAGCTATCAGCTCGGCTGATATAGAGGTTTGCTGCCTCTGCTGATTTCTTTAACTCCGTAGGCGTCGTCTTGTCGAATCGTTTTGTGCTGTATCCTTTGTACGCTAGCCCCAACAGACAAACACATGCGATCGCAAAGATCATCTTTTCAACGTGCTTGATGAAGAAAGCTCCGATCATATTCGAGCTAAATCTGGCCATAGTTGTTCTCCATTATCAAAAGTGTTAGACACCTGAGTTGCCGAGGGACATGCTCAAGGTCGGACACTCGTTTTATTTGATTTTTTGTCTTTCTTTTTGGTTTTATCCGTCTTACCAGCGTCTGCTGGTTTCGCAGCATCTTGTTTACCAAGCAGTTTGTACCGAACGGGATTGTAGATTTTGATGATTCCATAGAATTCAACTTTGACGTTGTAATTCGTCCGTGATTCAACACTACCGACGACGACACGGCCGCCACCTGAAGAACCGCCCGCTTTACTATCCCCGCCTTCGCGGTCAAATTCGCCACCCACTGCGGCACCGGCTGAACCAGCACCACCGCCCGAAGTAGGAGCTTCTAAATTTGTGCTACTGCTGCTGGCTCCTTTACCTCCACTGCCAGAGCTCGAGGTTTCCCCGATGATAAATTCACCATCGCCCGCGGTGTGACGATTAATTCGCACCTGGCGAACCTCAAAGGCCAATGGCGATTCTGCACAAGCCGACAGAAATTCGCCAATTTGTTTTTCATTCATAACAACGGCAACGCGAACCGGAATATTTTTGGCAACCGTCAGCGAAGCGTAATTCGTAAGTTTATCGGCCATGACGCCAATAAATACATCATTCGCGTGAATTGGTTGGCCATTTTGGTCGATGTAGCGGCCATGACTTGGATCATCCACCGCACCAAAATTGAACTCAATGGTATCGGTGGGCCGACCGGCTTTACCAAGTTTGTTTTTCTTTTTCTTCTCTTTGCCTTCGCCGAGTTTTCCGCTGATGGCATTGGCATCGCGTTTTTTGTTTTTCAAATCTTGTGCCAAAGTACTGTCGGTAACTTCCACATTGGGCGCCGTCAGCAATGTTTTTTTGCTACTGAGCCAAGCTTCTCGACCCACCAGAATATGGTCAATTTGTTTCACATCGGCGAGGTCATTGGCGTCGGCTCCCGTGTTCACTTTGGCGATGATTTTCAAGATCGCTTCGAAAACCCAAAGATCTTCTTGCAACAGCAGGATTTCGTAGGTGGTTGGATTATTGTCGGTCGAATCGTTTCCACGAAACTCGGTAATTTTTTGGAACCAAAGATCTTGGTTTTTTTCGTTCCACACAACAATGTCATCGCGGAGACCCAAATCGCGTTGCGTTTTATCGCCACCGGTTTTTCCCGTCCCTGTCGGAGCCGTATTGGCGTAATCACCACCAACCGAGGCGCCGGCTCCACCTGAACCACCACCCGATGTAGGAGCCGCCAAACCGCCGGTACCTTTTGCGCGTTTCTTGGTTGTTGTCCCGCCACTTTTTTTCGCCTCAGGGTCGCGGTTTTTGTCATGTTTCCAACTGGTTCCAACGATGGGTAACAAGTTTGAAACGATGGAATTGAGTTTATCTTTGTAGATTCCTCGCAAATCACCGAAGTCGTCAATTTTGACATCTTTGCCTTCCTCGGCAGGGAAAAAGTCTTTGACGGCGTCAATGAATTCTTTGTTGTTGATTTCTTTTTCGGGGAAAACGAGCAGATCTTTTTGCTGCTGACGTCTCAAAATCCACGCTTTGATCGCAGATTCCTCACCGAGCTTGATCCGGGCACTCATTCCTTTTTCCGAATTTTTGTTGGGGTGCGCCGCAGAATTATCGTCGACCCCTTCCGCATTGACGGCATTGATCATGCGAATGTCTCGCTGCAAGCCTTCGATTGCTGCAGTTCGCTCTTTGGTTTCTTTGTTTTTGCCACTGACGGACAGAAAATAGATCGCGCCCATCATGATCGCGAGCAATCCGCAAAGTAGCCAAAACTGATTTTTTTTGATCCAGGCGATGACAGGAGCGAGTTGTTCCACAATGAAACTCCTAATTAATAATCTCGTTTATGTTTTGGAAACTACTTTTCAACTTTTACTTATTTTGGGGAGCTGTTTTTTTGCCAGCCGCTTGCCCTTTGTTTTTACCGGTTGCGTCCGCTGACGCTCCGCTTGATTTTTTGGCTTTCGCTTTCTTTTCTTTTTCCACCCGTTCTTTTTTGGCGGTCATCCGCTCCGCAGGCGAACGAGGTTTCCATGCTATTTGAACGACGAAATCAAATCGTTTGGCGGTAAATGTAGACAATGCTTTTTTCTGGCCTTTGGTTTTGCCTTCTGATTTTTTATCCGCTTTTCCTTTGGCCATTTTGTCGTCTTTTTTACCGTCATCTTTTTTGCCATTTTTCGAGCGACTGACAGCTTGGGCAACAATTTTCACATCCCGCAACTCGGGTGAGTAATAGATGAGTGCCGGGAAAAACAGGCCCATGTCGGTGGTTTTAAATTTGCCACCACCTTCGACTGAGTTTGCCGCACCGGGTAAAGCAAATTCTTTTTCGATCAGATTTTTAACAAAGGTTTTCATCACATAGGCACGGCCACGCATCCTGTTGTCACGAGCATCGTTGCTATTATGAAAGTGATGTCCGCGAATTTCGATCACGTAACCCGCACCAACTAAAGCGTCAGTGGGTCGTTTATTTTTCTTGGCCTTCGCTACACGTCTATTTTTGTTCTGCTGCTGAATTTGCTTGACACGTTCAAAACTGCTCAACGTCGATTCTTTTTCCTGAGTCGCAGCAACCGCTGCTTTTCGAGCCAGCGCCTTGAGTGCTTCATCCTCTTCGTCACGGAATTGATCATCGTAGATCGGTTTACCAACGACGTACCATTCATAGAGATCTTCGAAATACTTCGTTTCGATGTGATCGATAAAAACCTCATTTCGGTCTTCAAATGGGACTTCATTAGGATCAACGGAATCGGATTTGATTCGATCGTCTTTGGGCAGCGCCTGAGAAATGACCGAAAACATTTCCATCCAGGAGAATTTATAATCCGCCTGGCTGACAAGCTCGTAATTAATCGTGTTGATTTGCTTGAGCTTTTCATTGAGTTCTTTATCTGTTTCTTGAAATCTGGAGCTTGTCGAGCGGTAGCCAGCGACTTGGGTACCGACATCTCCCCAAGAAACGCTCGACTCCTGGAAGCTTTCCTGAACGCCCCACCAGGCTTGCGTTACGAAAAACCAACCCAGCAAAAACGCGAGCGCCAACGATCCAACAGCCGCCAGAACCCAAGGTTTTTTGGCCCGAATCATTCGCTCGGTAATAAATTCCTGAGGCAACAGGTTGGTGTTCAACCGGGCTTCATTGAGCCCCTGAATACAGAGACCATAGCTCGGCGTCAGCGACAGGACGTTGTCTTGGAACGAGGACTGGTCGACCACGCCCGAGCCTTCGAGGTTTTTGAACGAACTGACTTTAATGATTTCCAGATCGAGCTGTTTGTTGAGAAACGCTCGCAAACCTGGCAGTTTGACCGCGTTTCCAAAAATGGCGATTCGACGAATCTTTGCATTTTTTTCCATGCTTTGGAAAAACGTCAACGATCGTTGAATCTCGGTGACCAGATCATTAAAGACAGGACGCATTGCCTGGAAGACCGTTTTGGGATCTTCAGCTTTTCTCGCATTTCGTTTCAACAACTCAGCCTTGGCATAAGTTAGTTTGAGTTCGCGAGCGAGCTGTTTGGTGAAGTGGTTTCCCCCAATAGGAATATTACGCAGCCACAGCTTGACGCCATTGGTAACGATCAAGTCTGTGGTGTCTGTACCAATCGATAACACAACGAGTGATTCGGGAGGATTATCGACATCGATTTCTTCAGGTTCCGGAATTCGCTCCAGGATGTCGTGGCAAACCACGTTATAAGTTGACAAAGGAGCAAGTTGAACGAGATCTGACTCGATCTTTTCTTCGGAAAAAGGTTGCAACGCACGATAAACCGCTTCGCGTTTCATGGCAAACAAACCAACTTCCGCATCGACGGTCACATCGTCAATGATGGTTCCACCCAGCCGCTGCCAATCCCAAATCACGTCTTCGATTGGAAACGGAATCTGTTGCTTGACTTCGTATTTAACAATATCCGGCAGCGTTCGCGCATCGACTGGGGGCGGTTTAAAAAAACGAGACAAGCCAGCCTGGCCAGGAACAGAAATTGCAACATAGTCACCTTTGACATCGTTGCGTGACAGAAATTGCTCAAGCGCCTCTTTAATTAACTCATTCTGTATTTCGGTCGCTTGGCTGAGAATTTTCGGATATTCAATATAGTCATATTTGTCGGCAATGATTTTACCGTTTTCACCTGCCGTGCAGCGCAGTGCTTTCAATGCACATTGGCCGATGTCAATTCCCCAGACCGCTTTTGATTTAGCCATATCGATTCCAATAGAACTCTGTTGTATGAACGCTGGATTGTGGTTGCGTCGATCTCAATTTGGTTTTGGCCCGCCAAGTTTCCGGCGAGCAGACCTGTTTTTGGCCAAGTTTTTCAATTTTTGGAAGTGGTGGGAGAGTTTTTTGAAAAACTGCCTACACATTTAATGTACTGAGCGGGTCATTTGCGTGTCAACTTTTGCAGCATACGAAACCCTATTTCGCACCGGAATTTCAGATATTTCATCATCGGAAGCCGATTTGTTGCATATCACAACAAAAAATGCAGGTTCTGGTTATGACGATTGATCCCGACTTGAGACATTCATAATTGGCCCAATACCAATTAGGATCACGATTGTGGTTGTAAGATGAAGATTGTTTACGAAAATCAACGGCTGCCCGGCAGCCAGTGAAAGCGGTTTTGGACAAAGTTCCGTTTGATGATCAACAAAAGTTTTATTCTGTTACCCTGTCATAGCCTGGAAGATTTCCCGGTTTTCCACACCGGCGACGACGCCTCAAGTATCTTGGCGAGCTGGACGGCGCTTTGGAACCCGCATTTGATTTCACTCCATGGCAAAACTCCCCCCTGGCATCGAGTCGATGAACCTCCGGAAGATTCCAGCAACGCCATTGTGTTCATTCCCACCATTTCCGTTGAGCAATTGCCGACCGGTTTCGCGGATCGTCTGAAAGAACAAGAGTCGATTGCGATACGTGCAATGACTTGTCGTGATGCCATCAACGAAAAAGTGCTGTCAGCCATCGGATTGGATCCCACCGAAAGTCGAATAACGCACGAGTTGTGCCAAGATTTTTTTGCACTGGGCTACGTGTATCTCCAGGTTCAATTGATGGCGCGAATGTTGCGATACACCAGTTATCTGGACGACGTCCAATTTGAAAACCTGTTGGTCAAAGCGGCCAAGTGCTTTGTCGAACAAGATGATGCGGGTGCCCAAGATCAATTGAGTAAATGTTTCGATCTGTTGTGTGAGGAACGCAATCGGTTTTATCCCATGGACGCCTACCTGATGGATTTGGTTCTGGTTGCTCCCACCACGGCTGGCAAAAGCTTTCGCCACGAGCTAGAGCAGGGTGGCAAAAAGAATTTTTTGATTAGCGGACAAACACTCAACGAAATCGAACAACGAAACGCGGAATCTTTCGAGTTGCTCGCTTCAAAAACGCCAGAACAAATTAACGTCGTTTCCGGACAATACGCCGAGCTGCCAACCCAGCTGTTGTCCATTGAAAATGTCTATCAGCAATTGCAGCGTGGAATCGATTCCCTGCAAGAACTCGGCGCAGCATTTACACAACAGCCCAAAATTTTCGCGCGGCGAAGATTTGGCCTCGGTAATCGCTTGCCCAGTTTGTTAGACGGATTTGGATTCGTTGGTGCGATTCACGCAACTTTCGACGAAGGGTATTTTCCCGAAGGCTCGCATCCCAACATCAATTGGGAAGGGGTTGATGGCGATTCGATCAACGCGGTCGGGCGAACACCGATTTCTGCCGAGTCTCCTGACGCTTTTTTGAATCTGGGCGTGACCATCGGCGAATCACTCGATTCAGCTCACACCGCGTCTCTCGTTTTCGCGCACTGGCCCAATCAGTGTTGTCCGTGGTACGACGATCTACGGCGGGCCAGTCGCTACGCAGACGTATTGGGCACCTTCGTGAC
Source organism: Pirellulaceae bacterium (assembly GCA_028280445.1). GTDB lineage: Bacteria > Planctomycetota > Planctomycetia > Pirellulales > Pirellulaceae > JANQLU01. The sequence continues at coordinate 10,116 of JANQLU010000100.1, forward strand.
TTGCGGAGATTATTTTTCACAAATCGAAGACCCAGGGTTCGGCGAAGAGTTTACGGCCGATCAATACTCAACACCGTTTCTGAAACAGGCCGTCATTCGGGGTAAGGCCGATCCCATTTCAAAATGGATTCGTTATTGGCAAATCGACAATGACCTCAATTCGGCAAATTCGGCTGAAAACTTGGCGCTCTGTCTTGGCACAACGCTCGACGACCAATCGACCGTTGCCGAGCTCCGATTTCGTAACGCAATGACTGTCGACGGCAATGAGACTTCGAACAAAGTCGAGGATGTTCAAACCGCCACGCAGTCGTCATTGGATGCTATGAAAACAGCGGTATCCCAATCGGGCGATCAGGAAAGTTTACTCGTTGTGAATCCTCATGCTTTTCCACGTCGCGTCGTTGTGGATTGCAAGGCGGCCGGAATGGCCGGGCCAATTGCTGTTGAAAAACCCGTTTACGCTTATGACAAATCTGCCGGCCTGGCTGTTGTCGACGTACCGTCTTGTGGATTCGCCGAACTGGTCGCAGGTTCGAGCCGGAATAAAAACCGATCGCAAATTTCGCTGGCCGAAGATGAAATTTTGCGCAATGAATTTTTTGAACTCAAAATTGATTCGCGTACAGGCGGGATCAAATCGATTCATCGCTACGATCAACGTGGCAATTTGTTTTCGCAACAAATTTCGATGCGTTGCCGCTCGGCAAAACAAAGCCGCGATGGAGGGTTTGTCTACGCCAAGATGCAAGCCGAATCGATTGCTGTATCGCAACGTAACGATGTGTGCGCCGAAATCCAATCGCAAGGTTTGCTTGTTCTCGAACCTGAAGATCCGGGCGGCGACGAAAACGTTAAACGGCTGGCCGAATTCAAACAGAGCATCAAAGTCGTCCGAGGCTCTCGAGTGCTGGAATGCGAGGTTGAATTAAATCCGATCGAGATGCCCAAAAAAGATCCCTGGAACAGCTACTACTGTCTGCGATTTGCCTGGCCGATGGAATCGGCGGCGATACGTCGCAGCGTCAATGGTTCTCCCAATACCACGCCCGAAAACAGGTTCGAGGCCCCGCAGTACGTCGAAATCGATGACGCAGAAAATTGTGTTACGGTTTTGACAAATGGCTTGCCATATCATCGGCGCGTCGGCTATCGACATCTGGATTCCATATTGATGACGGCCAACGAATCGGCTCGGCGATTTCGTTTTGGTATTGGCGTCAATATCAAAAACCCTTTTCAGTCGGCAATCGAATTTGCAACACCGCAACCTGTTTTCAAAACCACGACCTCCAAAACAAAATCTCATTCAGCTTTTCTGTTTCATTTCGACAATCGATGCATCGTTGCGACAAATTGGGAGGCCATACAGTCTGCTGACGGACAAGTAAGCGGTGTCCGATTGCGGCTGCTGGAAACCCAAAATCGAAGTGGGCAAGTGACGATTACGGCACCGTTTGAAATTCAGAAAGCGGCGCAAACGGATTTTACAGGGAAATTGGTTAACGACGGAAAAATCGCAGATGGCAACGCTGTTTTCGATTTTGTTGCCAACGCCTATTTCCAAGTCGAATTGATTTGGCGAACATAACGGTGTCATGATCATAACTATCGACGGGCCTGCAGGTGCCGGTAAAAGTACAGTTGCACGTGAATTAGCGGCGCGGCTCGGATTCGACTTTCTCGATACCGGGGCGATGTATCGGGCTGTCGCGTGGCTTTCCCTCCATGAAAACCTGGTGCCATCGGATTCAGGATTTTCGCAACTCTTGAGCAATGTCGAAATCGAAATTCGAGGCAAACGCATCTGGATCAACCAGATCGAGGTGACGGAATCCATTCGAACAGCTCAGGTCAACAATCAAGTATCATTGATCGCTGATGATGAGCAAGTTCGACAATTGCTCACCGAGCAGCAACGTGAAATCGCCGCCGACGGTGATTTTGTCTGCGAGGGCCGCGATCAAGGAACGGTGGTGTTTCCGGAATCTCGCTGCAAATTCTTTTTGACGGCATCTCCCGAAGTGCGGGCCAAGCGGCGCGCCAGTGAAATCAATGCCGATGGAGAATCGGTCACCATTCATGAAATCCTGCAACAACAAATCGAGCGCGACCAACGAGATCAAACACGAAAGATCGGGCGATTATTAAAAGCCGATGACGCGGTTGAAATAATTACCGATGGCATGGAGCTGGATGAAGTGATCGATGCAGTCGAACGAATTGCCCGTGAAAAACTTAAACTTCCCGAATCGCAATCATCATGAACGCCAGACAGGTCGACAACCCGAAAACCGACAACCCACATTTGCGAAGCTGGGTCGAGCGATTTGGTTATCGAGTGCTGCGCCGAATGACTCAAATGTGGTTCCTGTTGTTTTACAAAGTCCGCGCATTTGGACGAGAGAATTTCCCCGCCGAAGGTGCCGCGCTGATCTGTTCAAATCACCAAAGCCATTATGACCCGCTACTGGTTGGCCATATCTGCAGACGAAGAATGAATTACGTGGCGCGGAAAACGCTTTTCAAATTCAAACCGTTTGCCATCATCATTAATTTCCTGGATGCCATCCCACTGGATAAAAGCGGCATGGGAATCGCTGGCATCAAGGAAACGATCAAACGTTTGAAGCGCGGCGAATTTGTTTTGATTTTCCCGGAAGGCACGCGTTGTTTTGACGGAGAGATCGCCGATTTTCATGAAGGCTTTGTCGTGATCGCGCGGCGGACCAAAACGACGATTGTTCCCGTTGGTTTCGACGGAGCATTTCACGCTTGGCCGCGCAGCCGGCCTTATCCGCTGCCCGGCAAAATCGCGTTGTCAGTCGGAGAGCCCATTACCTACGAGCAATACAAAGATCTGACCGACAAAGAAGTCGCAAATTTGCTGCGCGAACGAATCACAATCGAATTCGAACGTGCCCGCCGATCAGTCGGCTATAAAGTCGCACCTCAAGCTATCGACGATGCCCGCAATGGTAACGACGATCCGCCTCAAGATTGAAAACTTGGCAACAAATAGTAAAAGTACCAGGTAAATAATCCAATGGCGATCGCTGCAACGATGATCCCAAAGATGATGACGACAATCGGGTTTTTGAATCCGTAATACATGACAATCTGTTAGACAATTTACGACGTAATTCTAGCGCGGTGAAAATCCCCAGCGCAAGTTCTCGAAATCACGATTGCTGTATGTTAACCTGTCAGACGCGCCCCGTGCAAATTTCAAACAGAGCAATGGTATGAAAAAACGATTCAATTTGACGACAGCTGTTGGTTTGGCGACCTTGATTCTATCAACCGTTCATCACGCCAGTGCCCAGGATCGAATCACCGGCAAAAATTTCGCCACCCGCTCCGAAGTCATCGCGAAAAACGGAATGGCTGCAACCAGCCAACCATTGGCGACACAAGTGGCAATCGACATTTTGAAAAAAGGCGGTTCGGCAATCGATGCCACCATTGCAGCTAACGCAACACTCGGTTTGATGGAGCCGACTGGAAACGGCATCGGCGGCGATTTGTTTGCCATCGTCTGGGATGCCAAAACCAAAAAATTGTATGGGCTCAACGCATCGGGACGTTCGCCCAAAAGCTTGAGTATGGAGAAATTGAAAGAGATTCTCGATGCGCGCGGGCAAAAACGAATTCCAGCTCTGGGACCATTGCCGGTCAGTGTTCCCGGATGTGTCGACGGTTGGTTTGAATTGCACAAAAAATTTGGCAAGCTGCCAATGGAACAGGTCCTGGCTCCGGCGGTCAACTATGCCCGCGACGGCTTCCCCGTTTCAGAATTGATCGCCTATTATTGGAATCGCAGTCGATTTTTAGCTCGCTATCCCGGTTTTCCTGAAACGTTTTTACCCAACGGAAAGGCGCCAGCCAAAGGAGAAATTTTCAAAAACCCGATGTTGGCCAATACTCTGGAACGCATCGGTAAAGAAGGACGCGACGTTTTCTACAAAGGCGATTTTGCCAAAACGATTTCAAAGTTTATGAAAGACAATGGTGGATATCTTTCGTACGAGGATCTTGCAACACACAAAAGCCAATGGGTCGAACCGGTTTCGTCCAATTATCGTGGATACGATGTTTGGGAATTGCCGCCCAACGGACAAGGCATTGCGGCGTTACAAATTTTGAATGTGATGGAAGGTTATGACGTTGCCAAATTTGGATTCGGCAGTGTGGATCATTTGCATTTTTTCCTCGAAGCCAAAAAACTGGCGTTCGCCGATCGGTCCAAGTTTTATGCCGACCCCGAATTTAACAAGATTCCCGTCGCGTCGTTGATCTCCAAAGAATATGCCAAAAAACAACGGCGTCGAATCAGTCCCAGGCGAGCAGCACGTGCGGATCGTCCTGGAAACCCCGCACTCAATCATGGAGACACAATTTATTTGACCGTCGCTGACAAAGATCGCAATATCATCTCACTCATCCAAAGTAATTATCGTGGCATGGGTTCAGGGATGTGCCCTCCGGGACTTGGATTCTGTCTGCAGGACCGCGGCGAATTGTTCGATATGCAGCCGGGCAGATTCAATTCCTACGCACCCGGCAAACGTCCCTTTCATACCATCATTCCGGCATTTGTGACCAAAGATGGTAAACCATTTTTGAGTTTCGGGGTGATGGGCGGCGCCACACAACCTCAAGCCCACGCCCAAATCATTATGAACATCGTTGATTTTAGAATGAATATTCAGGAAGCGGGCGATGCACCACGTTTGATCCATTCCGGTTCATCACAACCAACCGGTGAACGGATGACCGATGGCGGTGTCGTGCAAATGGAGTCAGGGTTTGGCTACGAAACAATTCGCGGATTGATGGGTCGTGGACACAAAATTCAATTTGCCCGCGGACCTTATGGCGGTTACCAAGCGATCATGTATGACGCCAAAAACAATGTCTATTACGGCGCCAGTGAATCCCGCAAAGACGGACAGGCCGCCGGTTATTAAAATGTTGGGCCGGTTCCTACCGGTCAAACAATCGTAACCCGAAGCGTAAGCGAGGGACGTAGGTTAGCTGTACTCGCGGTCCCTCGCTCACGCTTCGGGTTACGATTTGTCGAAATCATTCATTCCAGTTCACCCAACTCTTCTTCGAACCCACCTGACAATATGGGAAACCGGCACCACGTTTTGGGATCGAGGTTTTCATCGTCTAAATGGAATGATGGAGCATAGCGCTCGCGTTTCCATTGGTTGCGTGAAAACAGTCGGAAGAATCGTTTGGTCCAACCCACCAAAATCTCGTCGGATACATCGGCATAGTCGACTTTCAGGTGTCGCAACACTTGATCCGGTGTCAATTTATCTCGAATCGCCAAACGCTCGATATAATCGAGGACCGGGTAGGGCATCAAGTCCGCTTCGTCAGTTTGCTTGTCCGCCAAGGGCCGGAGTTCGGCGGTCGGTTGTTGGACGTTGACGGAATTCAAAGCGGCGATGTTGCCAACGCTCATCGGCCCATCGGTTTCGATCCATCGCAACCACTGGCGCAAAAACGCTTTGTCAATTCCAGCAATCGGTGAAAGGCCCCCGCTGGTGTCTCCATCCATGGTTGCATACCCGACAGCGGCTTCGCTGCGATTGCTGGTACTGAGCAACAGCGCATTTTTGATATTTGCCAACATCCAAACTCCAGGCGCGCGAACACGCGCCTGGATGTTTTGTAATGCAATATCGTCGGTGTCCCATTTCAGCCGTCGTTGGAGCGCCCGCTCGATCATTTGGACGTAGTCGTCCACCAACGAATCAACATCGAAAAAATAATGTGTTGAATGGATTGCCGAAGCGACATCGACCGCGGCATTTTTGGTGACGTCTGAACTGTTTTTGGTTGCCTGGTAGACAGTCGTGATCATCTGCCTGGTGAATGCCTGAACAGAATCGCATCCCGACGCGAATTTGCAATGAGCGAATCGTCCTTTAATTCCATCAATACCGATTTGTTGCTCGGCAAACTGTAACATCAGGGCTGACAAAACGGCGACCGCCGTTGAATCGGCGCCACCGCTCAATGAAATGACGACTCCACTGGAACGGCTTTTGCGAACATAGTCGAACAATGCCAAACTGACCGCGCGTGAAAATTCCTCTTCCTTGATTGTCGTTGACGACTCCCAAGGCTCAACTTCAAAAACATTTTTTTCCATTTCCGCTTTAGGAAACTGAAACTCGACTGAAACGACATCCGACTCATCGCCATCGACATCCGGTTCAAAACTGCCGGTTCGAGCACGGACAACTCGGGTGGAATCAACATCGACAACCGCCGTTGTAATATTTTGACGCTGGTAAGAAAAACGGACTCCCTCGGCGACCATTTTTCCGCCGCATGCGATCATTGCGTCGCCATCATAAATCGCCCGTCCCGCTTCGTTGCCCAACAGATTGGCGTAGACATAGGTGACATGAAACGCCCGCGATCCTTCGAGCACAAACCGCTTTCGAACCTCGGTTTTTCCAAATGCAAAATGACTGGCACTGGGATTGAGCAAAATATCTGCACCGCGCGAAGCCAGACTGCTGCCGGGCCGCGTACCAACCCAAGCGTCCTCGCAAATCTCAAAACCTAATCGAATCCCGCCGACGTCAAACAAATAATCGCCCAACGGATATTCCACGCCATCGATCTCAATTTGAGCTTGAATGCCATCTGGCCAGCGTTTGAACCACCGAGGTTCGTAGTGGATGCCGTCGCCCGCCAAATGTTGCTTGGCCACAAATCCCGCAATCTGTTTGTCGACGATCAGACAGGCCGTGTTGAAAAGCCCGCCAGCGTACATCAACGGCAAACCAACCGAGACGACCATCCCACCGGTTTTCGGCAAAATTTCATTCAGTTTTTCGATGGCCGTTGCCTGAATTCCCGGGCTCATAAACGCATCTTCACAGCCGTATCCCGTAATGCACAATTCGGGCAAGCAGAGAATGGTTGCGGAAACCGACCGGGCGTTATCGATGGCGTCGAGAATGTTTTGAATATTATTCGACCAATCGAAAGGCGTTTGGTTGAGTGTGCCCGCGGCAACTTTGACCAGCTTCATGGAGGTATCGCTGAATAGAACTCGAAATCTTGGCAACAATTCTTGCAAGTCGGCAAGATTGTTGAATTTATTCAATCTTACCTGCTTGCCCTGACTGAACAAGTTGACGAACAAATCTTGTTTTCAGCCGACGAATTGACTCGTTGAGCCTATAATAATACGAATCGATTCTGCAAAATGAACATATCGAATTCGTCAATTTCAGTCGGCATTGTTGGAGATGCAAAATTTTGAGTGGTTCGTCAGACGATAATTTGGAATTCAACTGTCCGCAGTGCAAAACGCAGATCAAAGTTCCTCCGTCGCAAGCAGGACAACGATCGCAATGCCCCCGCTGCGCTGCTCCAATTTTTGTGCCCGGAATGGAATTGCCACAGGAAGATTTGTTTGGCGATCTGTTTGATGATGATGTCGAACAAGTCGACGAACCCAAATCCCAAAAAATGCAACCGGCCAACAGCACTGAACCTGAACCGATTGAACTCACGCCAGAATCGGGAACCGATGATCGCCGCAATGACTCGCTCCAAGATGAACTCAAGGTCGACGACGAAAATTTGAGCTTCGATGACGATGTTGTGGAACAGGTTGCTGAGTCCGCCGAAAAAGCTGATCCGTTAGCATTTTTGGACGACGTGGGAAGTGCGATCGAAAAAACGGCTGAGAAGCCTCACGAGTCTGCCGTCGACTTGCTCGATGATATTTTGACACCGGATGAACCGCATCCTTTGGAAGATGATTTACTGGCCGGATCGGCAATGCCATCCACACCGACAGTATCTTTGGATGCCCCTGACCCGTTTGAATCCCGCGATGATGAACCGCTGAAAATTGATGGCGTCGATGGCAGTTACGGTTCAGAGATGATCTCCATTGTGTGTCCCGTATGCGATTCACGGGTTTATGGAAGACGCCGCGCGCAAGGCTACCAAATTAAATGTGACGACTGTTATTCGATGGTTGAGATTCCGAGTTCAGCGGAATGGGACGCAGAAAACAAAGTAGATGTGGACCCAAGAAAACAAGCCAACGCTATGCAGATTTCGGTCGATGAACCGGATGACGGTGATCTGAAATTACAGGAGCCGGTCGAGAAACCGAGTATCAATTACGACGTTGACGACGAGTTTGGCCTGGAGCCTGTCGACACCGACTTACTGGCGCCAAAAGTACACCCGATTGAATCGGAACTGTTTCACCGTAGCGACGCCGAGCCGACACCGAACGATCCTGCTCCCAACGATCATCCACAAATTCCAAGTCCGGAAAGTACACCGGTTGCCGAAACCGCAACACCTATCGCAGATCCTGGCGATGAATTGATGCTCCAACCACTCGACGAAAACGACTTGGGGCCAATCCTCGACACAACGTCACCACCATCTGAAAAATCCGCACCTGCGGAAACGTTTGATGATGACCAAATCGATTTGTTGCCACTGGATGATTTAGACGGACCGTCTCGCATCGAATCGCCGTCAACGCTTGGCTATCCGCATACTGAACCCGCGGCAACGCAACCTGAACCTGACAAACAACAACCCGCTGCACCGAGCCCGTCGCCAGAGTCCGCCGAGGCACCGCAAACCGCGGCTACGACTGGCGGAAAACCACTGCCCGACAATATCGAAGGAGACAAAAGCGACGATCGGCCCGTTGGTGAAATGCTCAAGGATTGGTTGAAAGCCCCGTTGCTGTTGTTTAAATCACCAGAAGCTTTGGCACAAATCGGATTTTATTTTCTACTGCAGGCACTCTCGCTGATGTTGGTCGGATTGGCCTTGTACTATATGAAAGGGGACGAAAGCAACACATCGGATACGCGCACGTTGAGCCAAACGCTTGCTTATTTCCCCTACTTCTTTGGCAAGGTGATCGGATTGTGTGCGTGGTTGTACCAGGGCGTCATTTTGTACAACTGCATTTTGCTCGGACTGTATCAAGATTCCGAAGCGGCGGAGTGGCCCGAAGCGAATATCGAAGAAATATTTTCGCAAATTTGGCGAGTCGGACTGGCCAACATCGCTGCCGGAGTTCCGTTGTTGCTGCTGCTCATCGTCCTATCGCCATTGGGTATCGCCGGTGCGATTATTGCAGTCATATTGGGAACCATCATCTTGTTCCTGTTGGGACCACCGTTGATGATGTCGGCGCTGTACAACCAAACATTTTACAAAATCGTTTCACCCAAAATTTTTCAGTCTTATAAAACCGTGACGAAATCCTGGATCATCTTTTACGGTTTTATGATGGCGCTCTGGTTCATTTACATGGCAACGAGTTTGATGACTATCGCCAATTTTTGTTTAATCAATGGAATTGCCGCGTTGATCTGGGCGGTCGTGATTACCGTTCAAGGCGGACTGATTGGCTACCAGTTCCGTCAAATCATGTTGGCGACTGGCGACGTTGCCAAAATTACACCAACGGACAAAGAGCTGTTACCTCGATAAAATCACAATGGAATTACCAACCTGAACAAGGTTCCCTCGAAAAAACATGTTTCACCCGAATGGCCCAACGTTTTTTGAATTGGCCAAACAAGCATTGTCGTCGACTCAGCAAGGCTATGACTTGCTCGCTCCCAAATTCGACTTTACGCCGTTTCGAACTCCAGATGTCATCTTCGACGCCGTAAAATCCTACCTGGAAAACGAAGATTGGAAAAACAAATCGGCACTGGATCTCTGCTGTGGTACAGGTGCCGCCATGCAAATGTGCCTGGACCTCGGTTGTTCGACAGTGACGGGCATCGATTTCAGTGCCGGTATGCTCGGTGTGGCAAAACAAAATCTCAAAAAACAAGATGCCGAACAACAAATTCAATTGATCGAAGGGGAAGTTCTCGAACCGCGTTTTGAAAACGAATTCGATCTGGTAGTCAGCTTTGGCGCCTTTGGCCACATCCTTCCGCGCGATGAACGGAAATTTGTTGAAACAATTCACCGCGCATTAAAACCGGGTGGAAAATTCGTTTTTGTAACCACCACGATGTTTCCGCTATGGTCGCCCACCTATTTGTTTTCGCGCAGTTTCAATGCCGCCATGCGAATTCGCAATTTGTTGTTTCGGCCGAAATTCATCATGTACTATTTGACGTTTCTGTGGCCGGATATCGAATCTCATTTCGAAGCCGTCGGCCTGAAAGCCGTTGCCCAGCCGCTGTTTCCCGACCTGCCTCGCCGAAAACGCTTGTTGTATGTCGAAGCGACAAAATAGCCGCTTGCTCTGCGGGCACCGATGCGCTAAAAAGACATTCGCAAATACACTCTACCCGTGAGAAAAATATGATTCGACAGAAAACACGATTCTGGTACATCGCTACGTTGGTCGGCATTTTGTTTTTGCCATCACAATTGAATGCCTGGCAAGAGACCAAAAAAACCAAAACTGACGATGAGTTTAAAAAATTGATTGTCGGCAGTTGGAAGGCGGACAAAGAAAAAACGACAAAATACCTTAAGTCGATTGGTGAGGATAAAAAAATTAAATCGGCCGTCGGGTTTTGTGAACGCGGGATTGGCCTGGCATTTTTATCCGACAATAAAATGAAATTGTTTCAAGGCAACAGCAGTGAAGGCCGCGGCATCAAATGCGAATTCGAGAAAGTGAAAATTGTCGACAAGCGAAAAGTTGTGCGAGTCAAATTCATGGACAGCGCCGCAATGATCATCACCGTGCTCGACAAAAACACGATTGCCGTTGTCCCCAAAATCACTGAAGACGATCCCGACCCGCCTCTGGTATTCACGCGTCAAAAAAAGGAATCATCTAAAAAAAAAGGGTCTAAAGACAAATCAAGCGGTAAAGACGACAAATCAAAAAGCAAAAAAGACAAGTCAAACAACAAAAATGACAAGGAGGACAAACGGCTTTAAAAATGTAAAACTGGAATTCACTCGCCCCCAGTGTTTTCCTCATTTGATTTTTCTGTATTTGGGATAAACAGTTTTCACTGGGACGCCGAGGATCTTGCTGGCTTTCTCATAACGGGCATTGTACCTGAACGGATCGTCGTTATTTACATCGAATAAAGCGTTAAGCATTTTTTTTCTTGGCCAGTAATAGGCTGGGGAAGAGGCGTTTCTGAAATGGCCGATTGAACTTCCGACAGCCATCAATTGATTTGCCAATTTGTTTTCCCGGACTCCAAGCAATTTGGCCAGGCGCTGGCGTTTACGGGCGGGAATGGATTTGACTATCGCATTGTAGTACTGCTGAGTCAATTTCTTCTCAAGTGGAGCGATTGTCTTGGCCGCATTTCCGGCAACTTCAACGATTTTGTCTTTTTGTGAGTCGGAGATTCTCATTTCGGTGGCGACATCGGGACGCGTGAGAAACGATACCAGTCCATTGCGTGCAACGATTCGTTGGTAAATGAAAACTGCCTGTTCGGGTAACAAAATTTCGCCTACTTCGGCCACCCAGTCGGAATAAATCTGGCAGATTTCGTCGGTAGACGAAGCTTTGACCGTGGCCAACGATGCCCGGTAACCGGCTTCGTTGAATTTCTTGATTTGCTCGTTCGTCCAGTCTCGATAGGCGGTTTTGAGCTCGTTTTTTTTGGGCGAAAACATCGAGTACGCTTCTTTGAATTCACCGTCCGTGCTTTCCATTTTCCCAAACAAGCGTGGCGAGAGCATGTAAGCCGCGGTGTCCACAAAGTTTGTTTGGTAGGCACCTTGAAACTCGAATTTCACGGCAAACGGAACTTCGTTGGTTGGTGATTTCACCTCCACCGCGTGATGTCGCAAACGATTTCGCGACGAGTATTTCCAATTGGAAATTGATTTGACCAATTTGTCGGACGGAAGAATTCCTGTTTTGCGTCGTGGAATAAAATGGTGACCTTGAGAGTAGTCGTAGGGTTTTACACAGAATTTCAGTTTGTGATAGCGAGAGTAGAGGTGAAAATGAATTCCGCCAATTGCATCGCGATCAATAATTTTGGGAAGTGCATCCAAACGGATCCCCATTCGGCGAGAAAAAGTCTTTTGTTGCTTACTGGTCAACTCATTCAGAACAGTCGCGATTATTTTGCGACTACTTTTAATTTTTTCTTCACGGATCGCTTTTTTCTGTTTCTCAGCTTCTGACTTCGTGGCTTTTATTTCATCCTCGGTGATGCCGGTTGCTTTTGAGACCATCGGTAGCCGCAAAAATCTGGCCAGCCCTTCAATTCGAAGGACCCGCCAATAAAACAGCTGCCTGACGATCTCGGATTTACCGGTTTCTTTTTCAATCTCATCAATGGTCCGATATACCAACTCCCATTGCTCTTCCAGGTTTTGAATGGCATTGGGATTTTTTTTCTTGTAATGCTCATAGAGCGTCTGCTCAAATCTTTCACGAAGTTTGCGAAAATCAGTGCCAGTTGACTTACTGGCATTTGAGGCAAATTCGCCTATTTCCGAATCGTCTAGTATCCAGACCGGCATCTCGTCAATTCTCTTTTGAACCAGCTTTGATTTTTCACCTGCCACCTGTTTTAAATACTTGCTGACGTTTTGATCTTTCTTGGCGAGGTAGTCGAGGGTCGCGCGGAAATCAGTGAGCAGGTGTGAAACCGTCCGCCTATTTCTCAAAAATTCAATTCGAAATTGATCCAGAACAAGATTACTGCCTTGGGCCGGAGCGATAGAATATCCCGCCGTTAAAAGCAGGCTACTCGACAAAAGAATCTTGGCAACACTTCCACACATTTTTCAAAACTCATTAAAAAGTTTACAAGCAACTCGACTGCGAGATTAAAAAGACATCTTCGTTCTTCTATCTTCTAATTTCATAATTGTTGACAATTGATATTTCGCTGTCTTGAAAGTTCTTATCTATATAAGTGGCATTGTCAGCCACTTCTTCCGTAGGTGGGTTATTAAGAGGCCAATAGCTGGCGCTGTGAGCTGTAATTGAATCTAACGGATCACTTGCTTCTTCTGTTCCATCAAGCTTATCGTATTTTGTTCGATATTTCCAAAGGTGTTTATGAAGAGCTAAAGCTGGTGCACTGTCAATTGCATCCTTGTCGTACATTGCATTAATGGCAAAACACCACTGAATTCTGTCGCTGCAACGACTCCCCTTGGTTGTATTTGCACCCCAATAGGTGCTGCTGTTGTTTGTTGTTGAATCGACGAAAGAAACACGGACAAATTCACGGAAATTCGCTCGATACACAAAACTCCACTTGTCTCTTGCATTTTTTGGATAACCTGGAACGTCGTAGGAGTACAAAAAATCATGTTGGTTATTCGCAGGGGTAATGCAGTCTTCGTCGTCTCCAGAAATGTCATCATTCGGCTTTTCATCTGTGGAAGGCCAATCTTCCTCGCCTTCTGAGCCCGAAATCCATTGTCCGTCTAAGAAAAACCTTTTCGCATATCTAGTCTGCCGAGTGATATCGAAAATTGCTTTTTTTCCGTCTGACAATTTCTTCCAGGTAATCCCAGAAGGTTTTACCTGAAACTTGAAAAATATTGATGCGGCCATTTGGGGACTTCTTCTTTGCATTCCACCCTTAGCCTTATTTTGATGAATTACATCCAGGAACACAGCGTCATCAATTTTGGGAAATCCGACAACGGCAACCTTGTCGCTCACATTGACCCAGGTTGGAAAAGGAGCAGGGGTGTATATTGAGGCACGCTCGAATTCGTAAAGCCCGTTGGCGATAGATTTCACGCGAAACAGTCCGTATTTCAGTGCTTGATCGTCTCCGTCTCTGACGGCTCCTGTTGCATCCTTAATATAAGTATTTTTGTCGTCAAAAATTGCGACCAAATCACCAACACTTGGAGCGCCCGGAGGTGCTACGGCTCCTGCCGCATGTAATCGCAATTTGTTATTCGCGTTGTCGACACTCATGATTTCAATTTGAGGTGACATGTCTTTCTTGGCTTCAACCAAATCCGCCCAGATGCCTGTGACTGCGATTCGATCGAATTCTTCTTTGACCACCCCGGCACCACCATCAGCGTGATAAGTGTGAGATACCTTGATCCACATATCACTCATCTGTGCACTTACTTGAGTCACTTCGACGTAGATGGTTTCTTCAGCGCCAGCGGTATGAATTTCGAACTCCGTCCATTCGGTTTCTTTCTTATTGGTTTTCCAAAGCTTGAGTCCATAGCTTTTAGTAAGTTTCATTTTCCAAGGTTCTGCGGTGACCCAAGCTCCCATGTGCAAAAATTCTGGCTTGTAATGAGCAGGGAATTTGATGGTCAACTTGATTAAATCAATTTCATGGGTTCGCCCGTTGCCTGATACGCTGGTATCATCGGCGTCACGCGTTTGCGGGTTGCCATACTTGTCGGCTCCGTCGCTATCAGAATCGTTCCAGTTCACAACCGCGTAGGCACCGAAAGTTCGATTGGTTTCTTTAGTTTGATTAGTGGGAAAATCGGCTTCGTATTCATAATTGGCAGTGACCTCACTACTTTGGTCGAAACCACAATGTGCTTTACATAACGAATCTACGTGAGTCCTTTCCGTCGTCACTGGCGGCACTGGATCAATAAATTGTGCGACCGAAAACTGTACGTCGAAAGAATAGAAAAAAACAACAAGCAATCCAGCCAAAAGAGAAGGGCATTTCATATTTTAGTCTTATGAAGAAAAGAGAATGGAAAGGAGAATGGAAAGGAGAATATTTCAGAAGGGTCATAGCAGTATCAAGCTCATACTCAACGGCGTTGATTGAGATTAATGCAAATTAAATTGAATACCTGCTGCCGGACGCACCAGCACAAGCTTGTTTACAGATCTATCGAAACAAAAAATTGCTGGTTTATTCCAACAGAGTTCTATCTGGCCTCCAGATTGTAATACCGATAAATTGCATTTAATGATTACACAGTCTTTACTAACAAGACTAATTTTGGAATCGATATTTATTTGGCTGCCATTTGCAACTGTTTTTGAATAGAGCAACTCTGCAATGTTAGAAAACTGTTTTTTTGATACAGCAGTACAGAATTTTTGTTTGAGCAGTGTGCGAACCTTTTTAACTTCCGATTTTTCTAATCTATTTTTACTGTCATCAAACGAAACGTTAATAACTGGTTCGCTCGATTTTTTATCTTGAGCTCCGACAAAAGTCACTCCGAGCAAAAGCATAAACAGGATAGAAAACAGGGAGCTAAAGCGACTCTTGTATTCGAACATTAAAAATTCCGATAGGTTCCTTGATCTTCTTTGAATGATCGAGGAATTAAAAAGTGAAGGGAAATTGAAAGGAAGGATTTGATGGGTTGGAATTAAGCAGGGAACGCAACTCAATTTTTTGTGATTCAGATGTGTCCCCGTTGCACACCAAGTTCCGACAATTGAAGTTTAGCGATGTGGCAATCTCAACGTCAAACGATAACCGGCGGCAACGGAAGAGATTTTGACAAAACAAAATTGCGTGGAAAGATAGCCACGTAGTGGACAAGCGCGATGCAAATTCGAATCCAAAACTTCGTGGTCTTTGTTCTGTTTTTACGAAGCCGAGATACAGGTCATCTATCACAAGAAAAAATTAAAAAAGCCGCAGATGACTGCGGCTTCTTAAGCTCTATTTTTTCTTGGATGCACCAGCATCATTCTCTGATTTCACCGGCAAACACCGATACAGTGTCTGCAAAGCAAATCCAGTTCCGTATTGCTGATGGTAGTTGTACAACGTGTAATCCCACCAACAACCGTTGGGCTCTTGGTGCCGAAGCATGATTTTGGCGAGCATGGCCTGGTATGGTTTGCGATCTTTTTTGTCGAGCATGTCGATATTGAGACCAGCATAATAATGGCCGTAGTAGTAAAAATAACCCGCGACTCCCATCCACGCTTCGTGTGGAACAGGTCGTTTCCGTCCGATACTCAACCAGCCATTGCGTAGATAAAGGCGGTACAACCAATGCTTGATGACGTTGTCGGTAATTTTTTTGTCACCCCACATTCGTAGCGCCACATTGCAAGCCTGTGAACGACCCAAACTCCCGCCAGGTCGATTGATGCCGTGCATCGGAGCTTTTCGCAAGTACTCGCCGTACAAATAAGTGAAATCGGGCTTTTGCTGACGAAGCGTCGCTGCAATCGCCTTCTTAATCGTCTTTTGGTTCAGTTTGATCCCGACGCTTTTGGCTTCATGCATGGCAACCAAAACAGTAGCATTGACAAAACTGGTCGATGATCCAGATGGTTTTCGCGTTTGCGCGCGAAAATCGTAATACCCCCAGCCTCCGTCGATCGTCTCGTACTTGTCGAGCATCGTTAGTTGCTGAGAAATCAATTCATCAATCTTCTTTTTGGTTTTCTCATCGGTAAATCGCCATTTGCGCAAACGAACTAGCGCCTGGATCGCGTAGGCGTGCCCCCAAACGTTGTAGATCGCATCGCCGGTTGCCCGTTTGAGTTTCGGCAGTTTTTTGAACATGTACTCTTGAGCACGTTTGATCGCGATTCGTGTTGTCGAGTCGTCGGGACGATTCTCGACCAGGGCTGTCACACACAGCGCCGTCGTCGCCATCCGAAAAGCGTGATGGGCGCCTGGGATCGGCGCGTAGATTTCGTAGTCGCGCCGCGTGATATGAGTTCCCCACGACCCATCCTTGTTTTGCGTTTTCAGCAAAAACTGAACGCCTTTTTCGATTGCCGCGCGGATTTCTTTTTCGCTCGGCCCTTTGATTTCACCGATCTCCGGTGGCTTCGAGAAATCTTTGGGAGAATCGAAAAGCTTGGGACGTTTTATTTTTTCGTCTGGGTTGTCTGATTTTGCCTGTCGCTCTTGCTTTTTCTTTTCCGTTTTTGGATCAGCCGTTTCTTGCTGTGCAAAAACGGTTGAGCTGAACATCAGAAAAGCACACCACAAACAAGCCAATCGAATTTGAGACGATTTCATCATCGTTCCTCGCTAAAAATGGAATGACTGTTCGTTACGGTTTTTTCTTCAGGACTTTGTCGCCAGCGTTCAAACCTGATTTGATCTCGATACGATCACCCGACGTGATTCCGGTGGTCACCGTTTTTCGAGTTGGTTTGTCATCACCAGAAACGTAAACGTAGTGCGTTAAACCTTCATCGTCAGAAAACACGACTGACTTTGGCAGCGTCATTGCATCTTTGGCCTCTTGCGCGAGAAAAACAACATTGCAATTCATTCCCGGCAGCAATTTTTGGCCATTGTTTTCAAAGACCAGGTCAGCGACACAATCAAATTTACCATCACCCAGTGGAACACGACTAATTTTGCTGATGGTCACTTTGATTTTTTTGTTGGGCATCGCATTAGGAATGGCCGTTCCAGTCATGCCGACTTTCAACTGGCCATACGACAATTCGTCGAGTGCAATGCGCAATTGGAGGCGATCGGGATCAACGATTGTGAACAGCGTTTTTCCGGCAGCCAAAGTTTTGCCTTTTTCAATGTTTCGACTTGGCGTTCCCGTGGGCCCGACCCATTTGCCGCGCGTGCATTTTCCGTAGTACACAATTCCACTGGCTGGCGCTTTGAGCGAAAGTTGTTCGCCATCGACTTTCAATTTTCCATGATCCTCAAGCTGTTTTTTGTAAGCTGTCGTCGATTTTTCCAAAGCGATACGTGATCGTTCCACTTTATATGGCAACTGAACTTTCGCGGCGGCTTGACTGATTTCGAGACGGTTGATCTCTTCTTTCTTGTCTTGATCTTGGCGATCATGCAGGACTTTTTTGGCGCGATCGTAACGAATTTTTTCACGTTTGAGCCACATCTTGGCAGAATTCACCGAACGTTCGGCTCGTTTCAAAACAATCTTTTCGGATTCTTCGGTCAACTCGTCTTCGTTGTACATTTTTTTCAGTTGATTGAGTTCTTCGGTGGCATTTTCCAAAGACCACTCGCTCTGTTTCAAGCTGTATTCCAGCATCTCGTTGCGCTGTGGAACGGTGACTTTTTTGTAATGTTCATAGTCGTCTCGCGCGTGTTTCAGCTGACGCTCCAGTTTTTCTTTGTCCATACTGAACGTCTTGTTCACTTGTTCGGCAGCAACTTTTGCGTCTTCCAAATCGAGCTTCGCAAGCTTCAAGGCAATGGCCGAGCTTTCCAGCGAGCGTTGGTAGTCGTCTTTTTTGAATTGCAAGACCACATCACCGTCTTTAACCACCGTGCCTTCAGGAATCCAACTGTCAACAATCAACGTCTTGAATGATTTCATGTTGGCTTTGACTGGGGCCATCGCTTTCGATTCGACAACGCCCGTCAATTTTTTGTAAACGGTCAAATCTTCTTTTTTAACTTTTTCGGTCGCCGGCTTTTTGTCTTTTTTTGTTTCCGCTTTTTTGTCTTGACTGACCGCCAACGAAGTAAAACAAAAACACAATGCCAACAACGAACTCGCAAATGTTTTCATGAGGTTTATCCTGTCGTTAAATTGTAAATATGATGATTAAAAACGATGATAAGCGGGATGATCCGGCTTGACTGCCACAAATGTACCCGAGCATTCGGCAGTCATCGTGTCACCGCTGTACATCTCACCTCGGATCACCGCCAATCGTGTTTTGCATTTTTCGACCCAAGCACGCAATTGAACGGGAATCGCGATGGGCGTCGGATGATGTAATTTGACGGAGTATTCAGCGGTAACGCAAACGGGCGGAGTCTCTCCGCCGTTTTGTTGCATCAACCCGAGCGAGGCGGCCCAATTGCAATGGCAATCGAGCAACGAACCAATGATGCCACCGTTGAGCATCCCTTCGAATGCCTGGTGTTTTTCTTGACCTTGCCAAGTCGCAACCAACATATCACCTTCGAGAAAACTTTTTAGTTGCAGCCCATATTCATTTTTTGGACCACAACCGAAACAAATCAAATTGGGCGCATAGGTATCTTGGATACTTTTTTCAGTCATTCTAACTCTTTGGCTCCAAACCCAGTTTAACAAGTTGTCGCTGCACTGCGGAATCATGCAGCAAATTTTTTAATTCGTAAATAACTGGAATTTCAAGATTATTTTTGGCGACGACAAAATCAAAATGTTCCGCTGCCAACGGAACAAATGTAACACCCTCGGTTTGATTTGACACTGCCGAAATCGCCACCGTCCAATCGGCCCGCGCCTGTTGAACATTGGCCACCGCCGCGTAGTGATTGTTGACGCTGTTCCAATATCCCGCGGGCTGTTTACCGCCGAGCAAACGTTCGATCAGGATTCTTGTCCCACTGCCAGGATTTCGATTGGCCATCACCAACGTGTCATCGTTTTTGATTAACGCGACAATTTCGTCTGTCGATTTCCCAACCAAACGACTGTCGTCAGATCGAAATACGATTCCTTGCTGCCGTCGATACCCAACAATCAAACATTGGTCGTCCCCGATAAACGGCTGATTGTATTCGTCAGATTTTTCATCCAACAAATGAATTCCGGCAACAAGCGCATGGCCGCGCTTCGCTGCCTGGAGGCCCGCCGTTGAACCGACAAAAAACGCTTTGCAATGAAAGTTTTTTAGTTGTAATTGGCTGAGCAACAAATCAACCCCGGCGCAATGACTCCCGGCAAAGACAAGGTCGACAATCGGTACATCCTGACTGAGCAAATGCACGTCAATCTCTGTATTGGCTTCGACCTGTTCGCAATTTTCCTCAATAGAAAAAAAACCATCGGCCAGTTTATAAGCTGTGACACTTCCCGACCCTTTGCCAACGGGATGCGCAACAACGTCCGTGACATTTTGAAAAAACGAACGACTCAATCCCACCAAATTGAATTCTGTCCGTCCAATCGCTGAATTGATTTTCGTCGCCAATTTGGCACGCACGATCGGACTCATTTTTGATTTAATTCCGGCAAATGCACGAATCACGGGAGCGACAAACTGATGAAAAGTAAACACGGCTGATGTTGGGAACCCCGGCAGTACAACAATCGGTTTTGTTTGGGAAACCGCCAGGCAAACAGGCTTGCCCGGTTTCAATGCCACCCCATGCACCACCATTCCTGGATCATCAAATCGTCGAACCGATTGATACGACAAATCACCTTGGCCTTTGCTGGTTCCGCCGCTGAGTACGATGATATCCGTTTCGCCAAGTGCGCGATCGACCAGTGCATTGAGTTCATCAAGATCGTCAATCGCGATACCATATTCAACGGGCGTTCCACCGCATTCGGTAACCGCATCGCACAAGATCCGCGCATTTGAATCGAAAACTTTTGCCGGTGTTAATTCTTCATCAGGCGGAACAAGCTCGTCGCCGGTTGAAATGATCGCAACTTTCGGTTTTCGACAGACCTTGACCGCCGTTTCTCCGATGGCTGCCAGAACGCCTGTTTCACGACTAGTCAAATACGTTCCCGCCGCTAACACAAGCTGCCCATAAGAAATATCCGAGGCGGTGAAACTCACACCGCTGCCCGGTGCAACCGATTTGCTGACCAAAATATCATTGCCGTCAACAAACGAATCCTCGATTAATACCACGGCATTGGCGCCTCGTGGCAAACGACCTCCCGTTGCAATGGCAACCGTTTCGCCTGGCCGAATTTCAATCTCTCGATCATCTCCTGCGTTGATCGGTTGATCGATCGGCGTTAAACGAACAGGTTCGATTTCTGTGGCACCTTGAGTGTCATGAGCGAATACGGCGAAACCGTCAAAATTCGAGCGATCAAAATTTGGCACGTTAAATCGCGACTTGATATCTTGATCGAGTACTCGCCCCAGCGACTCTGATAGTGGAACAATTTCGTTTCCCAGCGGTTGCAATTGCAAATGAGATTCAAACGCGGCTTTCGCTTGATCAACGGAAACAACTTTGAGAAACTGACGCTGGTTCGACATACTTTCTCACGTTGCCTGAAACAAATAAACGTCGGCCAACTCGCCTGCATCGATGCCTTCGGATTTTGGATCGATCAGCACAAATCCGTTTGCTTTGGTCAACGATGACAACACCGATGCGCCGCTGATCGCGATCGGTTCGATTTGCTGATCAACGACTTTGACACGACAGTAATCCATGCGCCCTAAAACTGAACTGATTTTCCGCCGCAAAGGCAATCGAGATTTGAGATAAGGGAATGCCGGGTCACGACCACCCAATTTCCTGATCGCTCGCCCAGCAAAAAAATCATAAGCACACAAACAAGAAACGGGATTGCCCGGCAATAGAAACACAAATGTTTGTTCACCGATCTTGCCAACACCCGTCGGGCTACTGGGCCGCATTGCGATCCCATGAAACACGAGATCACCCAGCCTCTGAATGATCCCAGGAGCCAAATCCTCAGCACCCACACTTGTGCCGCCAGAAACGAGGACGACATCTGCCGGCTCGGAGATTGCGTCGCAAAGCGAATCTTCGTCATCCTTGCAAAACACGACCTCTGGAATTCCACCATCGCGTTCAATGAGCGCTGTCAGCATCGGTCCATTGGAATCAAAAATTTGATGGACACCGCGAGGCGAACCTGTCGGTACAATTTCGTTTCCAGAAATGATCACGCGGACTCGCGGTTGCGGAAAAACGCTTACGTCGGAGACTCCGACAGACGCCAATAAACCAATATCCTGGGGCCGCAATCGTTGAAAACGTTTGGCGACGGTATCGCCGGTTCGAATGTCTTCGCCAACGTACCCAACATTTTTCTTTGCCGGTACCGACTCGATCGCAAAACACTGGCTACCCTGTTGTTCGACCAACTCAAAAGGCAAAACGGCATTGGCACCTTGCGGCATCGGAGCCCCGGTCATGATTTGAACGACGGCGTCGTTGTCGACCGTGGCCGTCGCCGGTTTTCCAGGCATCGATGTATCGACAATCTGCATTGGCAACGGATGATGGGGCGAAGCGCCGTGAAACGATTCAGCCACAATGGCATAACCGTCCATCATCGCCCGGTCAAAATCGGGCACGCAAATCGTGCTGCTAACGTCGGCGGCCAAGACACGTTGGCTGGCATGCACCACTGGAATTGATTCTGCCGGGAGCAAGGGCACCTCTCGGTCAATCCAATCGAGCACGTCAACAACGGCGGCACGTTTGTCGAATCCTTTTTTTCTAACGTCGCGAAAATCGGGCATGGATCAGAAATTATTGCGTTCGAAATGACTTATCGAAAATTCTAGTCGCCATGCCGCCTGACAACGATGGTATTAAAACAAAAAAGGCCGGGAACAGTCCCGACCTTTTTGTGTTTGTATGATTACGTTTGACTACCGACCAATTGTCGATGGATGGCAGTGGAAGAAATCTCGCGGACCGCGTGTTGTGTAGTAAGGGTACGCGTAAGTTGGCGACACGGGGCCATGAGGACCGGCGAATCCGTCAGTATGAGGAATCTGACCGCCGTAAGGATGTTCAGCACCTGGATTGCCAAATCGTCCACCAATTCGGCACAATCCTCGACCGCCACATCGGCGACAACCAGCACCACAGCGACGACCGCCCATACCGTAAACTTCGCCTTTGCCGGTCAACAAACCGCCCAAGACGCGATTTTGCATCTGACCACGCAAACGTCCACCGCAACCGCCTTGGCAATCATTTTGACCGCAATCGCCACAAGCGTTGTTCCATCGTGGTTCAGTTCTCGCCAACAGGCCGCCACGGCTTCGGTTCATCAATCCACCGCCACGCAGGCCGCCGCCGATGATTCCGCCGCCGCTCAGACCACCTGAGCTGCAATCGCATCCGTCAGTCGAGCCGCAAGAATCGCAGCAATCTGACGAAACACGCATGCCTGAGAGTTGTCCACGCATGCTGGACATTCGGCCACGAACGCTACCGCGACTAAACAGGGCCAATTCTCCCATGCCGTTGCAAGGTTCGTCACAGCGACCGCCGCAATTTTTCTTGAGCATCATTCTCGATGCCAATGGGCCGGGAAATAGGCCTCGTTTGTAATTGTTGCAGCCGCAATTGTTGCCACAATTTCCGCCACAATCAGACGATGATTCACAGCCGCAGCCTGAATCACATCCTGTGTTGCAACCAGTTTCGCAACATTGACCGCAGCCGGAATTACAGCCACCGCCAAGCCCCGATAGCAAGCCGCCACCATAACCGTTTGAATTCATTGCACATCCTGTAAAGCCGGCGGCTAACAGAATGGCGAAAACAGCGATTGCTGTACGCATTTGTATGATCCTCGTAATACTGGGTTCGGTTCCACGTTTTTCGTTTTGCGGAGGAACCATGTTTGAGCTGAAGTTCAGCTTTTTTTCTGGGTCGACAGTAGTCAGGACAAAATGGGGAAACGGCAAAACCGTCAATTGGATACATCGACTGCAAGACTCGGAAAATTGAACAATTCAGCAAGGTTCCCGCAAACGAGACAACAAACACGTTCACGAAAATCCGAATTGCTAGCGATGGTTTCAAAGAGGCAAAACCTTAACGTTTATCCGAGTCCATTCGTCATCAACGGGGGAAAACGCTACAATGAATACGCTAGCGTTATAAGGTTCGCCTTGGCGGACAATTTACGATTTTCTATTCTCTTCGAACCTTGAAAGCAAATCCGTGGCCACCGAAACCCCGTCAATCGAAATGCGCGTTGAAAGAGACTCCATGGGAGAAGTACAAGTTCCTGCCAACGCCTATTATGCCGCTCAAACCCAGCGGGCCGTTGAAAATTTCCCAATTTCCGGTTGGACTCTGCCACCGGCGCTGATTCATGCCATGGGCTGGGTCAAATATGCCTGCGCCGTCGCAAATCGAGATCTTGGCAAGCTCACCGGCACCGGTAAAAACCCAATTGACGACGCACAAGTCCAGGCTTTGCTCGATGCGGCCCGCGAAGTTGCAGATGGCAAATTCGATGATCAGTTTCCAATTGATGTGTTCCAAACCGGTTCCGGCACGTCGAGCAATATGAATGTCAACGAAGTGATCGCCAATCGCGCCATCGAAATCTCAGGGGCGGATCGTTTTTCAGCCGAGAAACCGATTCATCCCAATGATCACGTCAATATGGGCCAAAGCACCAATGACACGTTCCCGACCGCTATTCACGTGGCTGTGGCCAACGAAATCAAAACGCGATTGATTCCAGCGTTGGAACGGATGCAAACGGAGTTAGCCACCAAAGCTCAACAGTGGGATCAGGTGATCAAAATCGGTCGAACCCATTTGATGGATGCGACCCCGATGAGGCTGGGACAGGAGTTCGGTGGATTTGCCAGGCAAATTCAATTGTGTGTTGACCGGTCACAAAAAGCGATCAAACCGATTTTAGAACTCCCGGTCGGCGGTACGGCGGTTGGCTCGGGGATTAATACCCACCCCGAGTTCGGTAATCGCGTCGCAGACGAATTAGCAAAACAGTTGGGCATTCCATTTGTCGAAGCTGAAAATCATTTCGAAGCCAATGCTCAACGCGATGGTCTCGTCGAATGCCATGGCCAATTAAAAACGATTGCCTCAACGCTGTTTAACTTTGCGAACAATATCCGTTGGCTGGGTTCCGGTCCACGTTGTGCTTTCTACGAAATCGCACTGCCGTCCAGACAACCGGGCAGCTCGATCATGCCGGGCAAAGTCAATCCGGTCATGTGCGAAAGTATGATGCAGGTCACCGCGCGCGTGATGGGTAACGACCAGGCAATTACCATTAGCGGAGCGTCAGGCGGCCAGTTTCAACTCAATATCATGATGCCGATGATGGCGCATACAGCTTTGGAAAGCGTGATGTTGTTGGCCAACAGCGTCAATGCATTTGTTGATTTCTGTATCGATGGCATGCAGGCAAATGTTCAGCAGTGTGAATCATTCGTTGAACAAAGTCTGTCAATGGTCACCAGCCTGAATCCCTACATCGGCTACGAACGTGCTTCGCAGTTGGCCAAAGAAGCTTTCAAAAGTGGAAAAACAATTCGAGAATTGTGTACAGAACAAGATGTTCTACCCAAAGAACAATTGGACGAAGCCCTGGATCCCATGTCGATGACCGAACCCGGCTAAACCACAACATTCCAAGGAGGGAATGATGACAACTCGGTGCTCAATGTTGCTCGTTGCTTTTTGTGCAGTGATGTTCCAAGCAACGTGTTTTGCGCAAACGCTCAAGCCGCGCAAAGTAGCGGAAAAAAAACAACAGCAGGAAAAACTGACTTCTGAGCAGCAAGACTCGTTAACCAGCGAAGTCTACGAAATGACGAAATCGGCCAAGACGGCCAGTCAGTTTACGGCGATCATCAAACGTTGCGATGCTGCCTTGGAACTCGAATTGACTGAGGAAAACACGAGCTATTTCCGATCTCTGAAAGCTTGGGGTTTAAATAAACGAGCGGGTAAACGAATCGATTCGTATTTTGAAATCATGGCCATTGGAAATGATCTTCAAGCAAAAGCCATTCTCAAAAACGCGAAACAGGATGCCGATCAATGTATCGACATGGCACCTCGAAAATGGGAATGCTACCTCAATCGCGGCGTTATCCACAGCCAACTCCAGGATTTTGATGCTGCGGCCAAAGACTTCAAAAAAGTCTGCGAGCTGGCCGAATCCAAATCTTATGGCTGGTTCAATTTGGCTGAATTGTTGTTCCAAAAACGCGAATACCGCAAAGCGTTGGAGAATTACAAAAAATCACTTGAGGTTTCATCGAGCGATGTTCAGGCGTTAACCGGTATCGCTCACTGCCACGTTCGACTCAAACAACCGGAAAAAGCTTTTGAAAAATACACGATCGTGATCCGTATGCGGCCGGACAGTATCACCGCGCTCGTCAATCGTGGCGATGCATATCGGACGACCGGGCAATGGCAAAAAGCTTATGACGACTATTCCCAAGCTGCCAAAATCGCCGGTGACAACAAAACCGCCGAAGCAGCGATGACTTATCAACGAGCTGCCTGGTTGTTGGCTGCCTGCCCCGATGAAAATCTTTTTCAGCCAGACACCGCGATCAAACTGGCAACAACTGCGATTGAAAAAGGAGGTTCGACAGCGCTGAACCTGGAAACTTTAGCCATCGCCCAAGCAGCAACCGGAGAATTTGATACGGCTGTCAAAACGCAACTCAAGGCAATTGCCACCGCCAAATCTCCGTCGAACGAAATGAAAACGCGTCTGGAAATGTTTAAAAACGAAAAACCGTTTCAGTTATCGGTGACAAAGTAGGGCCGGTTCCCACCGGCCAATCATGAATTACAGTGTATCTTACGAGCTCGAAGCGCGGGTCGAGTGGTTGATCACAAGTTGGGTGCCACTGGCCCCAGCCAGTGATTTGCACATTGACTCAAGGTTTTTCGTTCAATTGAATTACTTTGACAACCACTATCCAACCACATCACTGGCGGAGCCAGTGGCACCCAAAATGGAAGTTTTTCAGGTCTAAAATTTCAATGACAGTTGATCAAACGGCCGGTAGGAAACGGCCCTACCGATTTCGTTTTGGCTTGTAGATTTCTGTTGCAGTCCCGTAAAACACTTCGCCGGCGTTCATCAATGTTTCACTCAGCGTAGGATGAGCGTGGATCGTTTCGGTTACATCGCGAACTTCGCAGCCCATTTCGATGGCCAATGTCGCTTCGGCAATCAACTCACCCGCTCCGGGTCCGGCAATTCCGCAACCGAGAACGCACTCGGTATCGGGATCAATGATCCATTTTGTCAGACCATCCGTGCGGCCTAGCGCCTGAGCACGTCCACTAGCCGCCCAAGGATACATCGCCACCGAAATCTTGCGGCCCGATGCTTTCGCTTCTTCTTCGGTCAAGCCAGCCCAAGCAATTTCCGGGTCGGTAAAAACGACTGCTGGAATGGCGGCTTTGTCGAATTCAACCGGATGTCCCAGCAATACCTCGGCGGCCAACCGACCTTCGTGGGTTGCTTTGTGGGCCAGCATCGGTTCGCCCGCAATGTCGCCGATTGCCAGAATATGCGGATCTGCCGTTCGCATTTGTTTATCAACGATTGCAAAACCGCGTTGATCCAATTGAACTTTCGTGTTTTCCAGGCCAATATCTTGCGAATTGGGACGACGCCCAACGGACACCAACACGCGGTCATACAGTTCCGTCCCAAATTTGTTCGGCCCCTCAAAAGCGACCTCGATCTTGTCGCCCCGCTCGGCAACCGAACCGACTTTTGAGCCAAGATAAATCCTGTCTTCGAACAAGGTTTTTAAACGTTTTTGCAAAGGCCGTACTAAATCACGATCCGCCCCCATCAACAAACCATCCATCAGTTCGACGACACTGACTTGGGTGCCCAAACTGGCGTAAACCGTGCCCATCTCCAATCCGATATATCCGCCACCAATGACCAGCATCGATTCGGGAATATCTTCGAGCTCGAGGGCACCAGTTGAATCCATTACGCGCGACGAACCGATGTTAAACGCACCTGGCATCGCGGGAACACTTCCAGTAGCCAGAATACAATGATCAAACGTCAACTGTCCGCCTTCGGGAATCGATGCATCGTCGCCTTCGAGTTTCAGCGTCGTTGAATTCACAAATGACGCTTCGGCATAGATCACTTTGACCTTCCGAGCCTTGGCCAATTTCCCGAGCCCGCCGGACAACGTCGAAATGACTTTGTTTTTTCGATCACGCAGTTTTTCAAGTGCGATTTTGGGGCTGCCAAATTCGATGCCCCACTCGTGATTCATTTCGTCCGCTTCGGCGATAACTTTTGAAACATGCAACAGTGCCTTGGATGGAATACATCCGCGCAGCAAACATGTTCCACCCAATCTTCCTTCTTTTTCAATCAGAATAACGTCCAGCCCTTCATCAGCTGCCAAAAAAGCAGCGGCGTAACCACCGGGGCCTCCACCGATCACCACTAATGGACTGTGCATGGATTGTTCACTTTCTATTTTTGGTTCGGATACATCATGAGCAGACGAAAAAAAACGGCAAGCTGATTAGCTTGCCGTTTGATTGTTTCCAGATCTGTCTAACGAGACAAGAACTCGACCACGATATTCACATCAACCGGAAGGCTGATATCTGATGGCCCAGGATTTCCTTGAATCGTAATCGTCATCGTTTCAGAATCAAACGCGACCCAATCCAGTGGCTCGCCATCGACTCCCGCTCCCATAATGGCTTGATAGAGATTTCGCAGATTGTCGCGATCTCGCAACGTGATGACGTCGCCGGGTCGGAGCAAAAACGACGGTTTGTCGACACGAACGCCATTGACTCGGAAATGCCCGTGAGCCACACCTTGTCGAGCCTGAGGACGAGTCGCCGCAAGCCCAACGCGACGAATAATGTTGTCCAACCGTCGCTCACACATCAGCAACAAATTCTCACCTGTGTTGCCTTTGATCCGAGTGGCTTTGGCAAAATAGCGCCGCAGCTGACGTTCGCCAAGTCCGTAGTAGTGTTTGATTTTTTGTTTTTCCATCAACGCCAAACCATAGTTGGATGGACGTTTGCTGCGTGTGTGCATCCCTGGCGGTTGGTTACGTCGTTCCAAAGCTTTTGACGAACCATTGTCTTCGTAAATTAATGTGCCCAAACGGCGATTGACGCGCGCTTTTGGACCGGTATACCGAGCCACTGATTAAGTCTCCAAAAAACTGGGGTCGGGTCTCTGCCCGTCGATGATCATCAGCGAATGGCGAAACAAATAACGACACAAATTGGCCAAACGCGAAAGACGAATATGATGATCGATTTCAGCCTCGCCCACAAGGGCCAAAATAGGTGACCAGTTCCATAACTTGCAGTCAAATCCCTAACCCGAAGCTTGAAAGGAAATCTTATGGATTGCTACAAGTCCTTGTGGAGTCTTCATTTGTGACCGATACAGGCACGAAGCGCCAGTGAGTGGTTTTGCGCGGTCAAACCACTCGCTGACGCTTCGTGCTCGTAAGATTCGAGGTCAGTCGCTTGCCAAAATGGCTGTTTTTCAAGCCACTTGCCCCGCAAAACAGTAAAACTGGTAGAGTTGAGCAATACCAGATTACGAATCCTCCAACTCCGAAACCAGCGTTCTGGCCAACACGGCCAACTCCTCGGCATGATCAAACACCCGGACGGGAATGTTGGGGAGTTCATTTTGAATCTTGAATATCTTCTCCGCTTTTAACGGCCGATCTTTGACTTGGCGAATAAACAGACCCCGGATTTTGTCTGGATAGCGCAAACAGATCTTTCGGTAAATCCCGGGGTCCCGCTCACCCGAATCGCCAACCAGCAAAAATTTCCTTTTCGGCATGTTTTTAATCAACAAACGAATGACCCCACCTTTTCCGCGACGTTCTTCGTTGACTCGTTTAAACATCTGGTCACGCAAGCGAAAACTACGCAGGTGAATCGAACCATTGGGAAATCCACCGTCCACTTGCAACCGCACCAGTGGTTCAAACAACTGCCAGGGGCTCGACGAAACGTAATGAAACATCGCTCCGCATTTTTGCCATTGCTGATAAACCTCTGCCATTCCTTCGATGCTTTCAAAATCTCGCAAAAACGTGTTCGCCAACAGCTCGCGAACGTTTCCCACCTCAGTCACTTTGATGGTGTCATCGATATCGGAAACAATAGACAGCCCTTTTTTGGGCAACACCATGATTTGCCCCGAAGATTTTTTTTGGGTGGCGCCGATACTCGCGGCACATTCAATGAACCCTTGGGTATCCCTGGATTGTGCCAACAGCTCCAACGCAAATTTCCGCTCAAGTACGACATTGCCTCGAAACTGACCGTTGCGGCGAGTCCGACTTTTCAACAGAAATTTTTCATCTCCAACTTGGAGTTTGATCCGCAGTCCTTTTTCGCCCGACGCGACAAACGGCTGAATGCGTTCTCTGAACAACTCGCTCGCCAGTGCCTCGGGACTCACTTTCATCGCTTTTTGCAATATTCGCAGCAGCACACGTTTGCGAAACGTGATCTCTTTGTCTTGAATGACATGGCCTGCAATCGTCAGTTTCCAATCTGACTTCCTGCGCGACAAATACCCTGGGTACAAAACCAGTTTGGGTTCAGCGTTATTTTGCTCAGGAAAAGACATAAGTTGTCAATCAATGAGGGGCCACTTGCGAGCTACTGAGTTTCCCAATTCGATATTGATTCGTCAACTTAATACACAGGTCGTGTGCCACCCACTGGCGCCAGCTGGCACACGAAATGGGAGTCGAATTGGCCAGTAGGAACCGGCCCTACAGAAATTCGCGCATAAAAAAACCGAAGCACCGCAAAAGCGATGCTTCGGAAAATTTTTAAATCTCTAAACGCCAAGCTTAGAAGTCGATGTCGACGACAATGCCGTCGTTGTGACCAAACATAGCGTAAAGTGTTCGCCAGTCAGTGTTACGTGGAATAACACGGATAGAAGCGTCACCA
>JANQLU010000071.1 GCA_028280445.1 Pirellulaceae bacterium
ATACCTAAGTACTTCATTCAGATTGTACATTATTGTATATTGTGCAATGTACAAGCTGAATGAAGTATTTTGCTATAGCATAATTTTTTCCAGCATCGAAATTTACTTCCAAAGTAATGTTAAATATTGCGCTACTATTGGACAGCACAACAAAGTACACCATCCTGCTTTTCTATGATCGTTAACTATAAAGATAATGACTCTTATTAATCACCCGTTGCACTTTTCAACGGTACCGTTGCACTTTTCAACGGTACCGTTGCACTTTTCAACGGTACCGTTGTATTTTTCAACGGTACCGTTGAAAAAAAACCGGGTGCCATTTTTTTACTAATTCTTGCCGTTCCCAAGCCGTTATTTAGCGTCACTCATCACCCGTTGCACCCGTTCCTAGCGCCAAAATCACCCGTTGTATAGCAACGGGTGCCCAACGGGTTGCAACGGTTGACCCGTTAAAAAACCGTTACAATTAAGCAAATTTAGCCTTAAATTAAGCACCCGTTGCATTTTTAACAATGGCCGTTGAACCAACAACGGTAAACAACAACCAGCAACGGCTGAAAAAACGGGTCAGCAACGGGTGCCACGTCAGCATTCAACGGTTTTTCAACGGGTACCCGTTGAAAACCCGTTCCATTGCCGTTGGGGCATTTTGGGAGGATGGAACATCTCTGCCTCAAGCTGCATATTCCATCAATGTCTGTGGCGGATACCTTTGCACAATTTGTGGATGGTCTAAAACTAGCAATCTAGTAGTAGATTGCCCTACATGTTACCACCTTGGCATAGGCTCAGACGATCAAGGTGGATTTATATACTACACATGGGGGCAAGGCGGATGCAGGCTCGAGCAGCAGTGGAAGAAAGAGAAGAAACGAAAATTATTAATCGCGGCATCCAAATTACGGAAAAACTGCCACTACCTTTTGAAGCCTGGGAAGCTGAGGCAAAGCGAACGCGCGGCGTGGCGAACAACCTGGGGACTACGAGCGACAGCTGGGAGCGTTAGGTGGAGGCAGTTGCGTCCGG
>JANQLU010000113.1 GCA_028280445.1 Pirellulaceae bacterium
ACTTGGCCCGGTCGGGGGTCTCGGCCGTGTGGGAAGACTACAATGTCCGACGTGTGGGACGACCCAATGTCCGACACGACCAATGGCGATGGGCGACGACCTTGGTCGGCGGAAATGTCCCAGGGACATCATCAGCGGGGCCGCCGAGCTCAAGAGGCCGGCATTATGTCCTTGGGACATCAAGGGTACTGAGCGACCGCAAGCGCAGCGACCGATCGGCCGTGTTTCCTTGGCCGAAACGATACCCGACCTCGGCCAAGGAAACACGGCCGACATCACAGGGACATCCGGGCCGAACGACCCTACGGGATCCCAAAAAACGTCGGCTGTTGTATCGTCCCAGGGACGACGTGCGCGGGCACCCCGAAGGGGCGATCACCGCATCGGCGTTTTTTGATGTGTGCATCCCGGAGGGACAAGCAATGGCCAAGCTGCGCTCCAACTTGTTTTTGGATGTCCCAGGGACATAATGCCGTGCTGCCAAAGTTGCTGCCGCAGATTTAAACTATCGACGGAGGGATTTCCTCTGGCCCCCGGAGATACCTATAGTGCGCCTATGCGCCGTTCTTCGCGTTGTTCTAAAAAGGGAACAGGCTCAATCGTCCTAGAGAGTCTTAAAGCACTTCTCCCTAATATGACGGAAACGTTCAGGTTAGAAGCGGAGATGAAAGCCAGGTGATTTTGGCCGCTGGACAGGAGCGCAGTCATGGGCCGGGCAAGCTAGAGTTACCAAGAGTAGGAAAAGAAGTGTTTTTGTGTTGTATCGGCCTCGGGCCGACAATCCCCCGAAGGGGGATCGTCCCTGGGACGAAGTGCGACCCAATGTCCTGAAGCGATCCGCCGACCGATGTCCCAGGGACATTCCCAGGGACATCAGCGATGGGCGCCTAATTGCCCGCTTTGTGGATGTCCTTGGGACATAACTCCGGGAACCGGCCAGTCCCGAATCGGCCGTACTTGCATCGCGGCTCAGCGGACAGCGAGACATTGGATCGCGCATCCCCCGAAGGGGGATCGGCCCCGGCGGCCCGCTGTCGCGCCAGGACAACACTGTAAGCTGGGCGCCATTTCCGGGGGCGCCTGTTGGCCGGCATTTGCGTTCCGAAGGATCCCCCTTCGGGGGAAGCCTGCTGACGCCCAAGGAACGGGGCGACGGTGAGGGCGGGGCCGTCAGGCATGTTGGCATCGCGAAGGGACTTGCAACCGGTTGCAGGCCGTACATGGAGGCTGAGGTCCGGCATCCGGTCAGTATTATGTCCCAAGGACATCAAAGTACATTTTTGTCTTGGAGCCTGCACCGGTCGGGTGCCAGCTTGGTGGCATCCACACCAGCCAAAATGCTGCGCGTCAGTCGGCGGCCTTAGGCCCCGGTCGGGCGCCGAACGTTTTGGCGGCATCTCCCGCGACCCAATGTCGGGACCGATTTGGGCGCCCATTTGGGAGCGCAAATTGATGAAGCTTCCGGGACAGCGGCCGACATACCATTTGGCCGGGGTAAATGTTTCCCGGACCTAGGACGGTATCGGACCTGTTGACTTGGACGACAAGCCCCGGGCCGAGAATTCTGTGCTTGGTCGTCCAAGACCGCCAAGTCCCACACGGCGGTAACACGTCCGATTGGCATCCGGGACTGGCATGCCGGCTCTGCGTCCATGTAGGCCTTCACTGCGGCCTCAGAAGCTGACCCACCGCCCCCCGCTGGGTCGCAAGAGTGAGCTAGGCTAGGCTAGGCTAGGCTAGGCTAGGCTGCTATCCAATGCCGCCCATTTGGGCCAGCATCGGGGTACCGAGCAGCTCGGCCCCGGGCCGACAAAGTTGTGCGGGAGCACCCATGCCCTTGGGATCGGGCACCCCGAAGGGTGTCATACGCCCCTTCGGGGTGTGACCGACCCCGGGGCCGTTCGCCCCTTCGGGGTGCCCAGGGACGACAAAAATTCCCGGTCGCCCGCTCCCTTCGGGACCCTGGGACATTACCTGGGACATCACCAGACGCCAGGGACCGGAAAGATTGCCCGCTGTATGCCGCGAGCCAGGCTGGAGCGCGGCATCCTGGTACGTCAGTACCGGCGGCGACCAGCGATGTTGCAGATGCTGCCAATTTATGTCCCTGGGACATAAGATGCGTGCCCGAAGGGCACCTTGTTGCTGGCAACGTCAATGTTGTCCTGGAAGACACAATGTCGTCTTCGGTCGCCGAGAC
>JANQLU010000140.1 GCA_028280445.1 Pirellulaceae bacterium
AAACATGGCGAGAAAAGACGAAAGATAAGAAGATTGAGAAAATTCTCGCTCTGGTGGAATAGCAATTAATGGTTGCGGCACTAGCGCCTTGCCGCTCACAGGACCAGCCTCGCCCTCCCGAAATGCGCCAACGATTGTTAAGGTCCTGTTCGATCGGCCGGTGGGAACCGGCCCTACCTTTTGTTAGATTTCGCGCAGCAAAAAACCGCTCACTACTGACGACAACGCCATCACTCCAATTAAGATAGAGAAATGGCTGATTTGTCATGCCTGACGCTTCGAGCATGACTCGTTTCTTTCGAACCGCCCCAAGTTTTGGAGTTTTTATTGATGGGTTCCCAACTCAAACCAATCACGTTGACGTTCGTGATTTTTCTCGCCGTTGGGTTCAGTGAGAAAATCTGGACGCAGCAATCGACTACCGGACAACCGACAACCGGTGTAATCAAGAAATTCAACCAGCAAGACAAATTCCGGCAACTGGAAGAGATCCTGCCAACTCCCAATATTTTCCGAACGGCATCCGGAGCACCGGGCCCCGGATACTGGCAACAAAAAGTCGATTACGAAATTGATGTTCGATTAGACGACGAAAAACAACACATCCATGGCAGCGAAAAAATAACTTACGCCAATAAATCCAAAGACACGTTGCGATACATCTGGTTGCAACTGGACGGCAACATCCATCGGCCCAACGCTCGCGGAGTACTTGCCCGCAACGCAACGGACTTGAGCTCTGGGATGAGTTTTCGCCAGCTGCAAAACTCTCTGGTTCGAAAAACTTTCGATGGCGGATTCAAAATTACCAAGGTGATTTCGCTGCCAAAACAAGCGGCGCTGCGACATACGATCGTCGGAACGATGATGCGGATCGATCTTCCAAAACCACTTCGCAGCGGAGAAGTTTTCAAATTCCAGGTCGACTGGAATTACGCCATTAACAACGCACGTGTGATTCGTGGTCGAAGTGGCTACGAGTATTTTCCTCGCGATAAAAATTACATTTACGAAATGGCTCAATGGTTCCCGCGGCTTTGTGCTTACACGGATGCGACCGGGTGGCAACACAAACAATTTTTGGGACGCGGTGAATTCACGTTGGAAATGGGTGACTACGTCGTGCGGATCACGGCTCCGCGGGACCACGTCGTTGCGTCGACCGGGACGTTGCTCAACGCGGATCAAGTCCTTTCGCGACGGCAGCGAGCGCGAATGAAGGAAGCTCAATCCGCCAAAAAACCAGTATTCATCGTGACACCCGACGAAGCCAAATCGAACGAATCGAGTCGATCAACACGCACCAAAACTTGGGTTTTTAAAGCAGACCGCGTTCGAGATTTCGCTTGGGCCAGCAGTCGCAAATTTATCTGGGACGCCATGCAACACAACCAAAATGGCAACCAGGTCATGGCGATGTCGTTCTACCCCAACGAAGGCGAGCCGTTGTGGAGCAAATACTCGACACACGCCATTATTCACACGCTGAATGTGTATTCACGTTACACGTTTGATTATCCCTATCCTGTTGCCATCAGCGTTAACGGTCCGATCGGCGGGATGGAATATCCCATGATCTGTTTCAATGGCCCGCGACCGGAAACTGACGGTACTTACTCGGCCCGAACGAAATATGGATTGATTAGTGTGATTATCCATGAGGTCGGACACAACTATTTTCCAATGATCGTCAACAGCGACGAACGACAATGGACCTGGATGGACGAAGGTCTCAATACGTTTTTGCAATACTTGACCGAACAAGAGTGGGAAGAAAAATATCCGTCGCGCCGCGGTGAACCCAAAGACATCATTAGCTACATGCGGAGCACCAATCAAGTTCCGATCATGACCAACTCGGAATCGATCCTGCAATTTGGGCCCAACGCTTATGCCAAACCAGCAACGGCCCTGAACATCCTCCGCGAAACGATTCTGGGTCGCGAACTGTTTGATTACGCGTTTAAAGAATATGCCCGCCGCTGGAAATTCAAACGTCCGATGCCGGCGGATTTTTTCCGCACAATGGAAGACGCTTCGGGTGTCGATCTCGATTGGTTTTGGCGCGGTTGGTTTTACTCGACCGATCATGTCGATTTGAGTATCGAAAATGTTCGGCAGTGGAACATCAATACGCTGAACCCCAAAATCGAAAAAGGGCTGGCAAAGAAACAGCGGAATTCTCAACCGCAAACCAAATCCGCCGAACGCAACAAACCATTGAAAAAACGCGCGAATCAATATCCTGAACTCAAAGATTTTTACAACAAATTTGATCCGCTGAACGTCACCAAACTCGATCTGGAACAGTACCGATACTACATGGCGCAGCTGACTGAAGCCCAGCGGAAACTGTTGACGGCGAAATACTATTTCTACTTGGTCGACATTAAAAACGTCGGCGGCCTGGTGATGCCGATCATCATCGAATTGCACTACAAAAATGGCAAAAAGGAAACACGTCGTTTTCCAGTCCAAAGTTGGCAGCAGAACAACGAGTCGATTACCAAATTGTTGATGACAGAAAAAGAGGTGACCAAAATCGTGCTTGATCCGCGTTTGGAAACGGCGGACATCGATACGACCAACAATGTCTTTCCACGTGAGATCCAAAAATCACGTTTTCAATTGTTCAAGGATTCGCGCCGCCGCGGAACCGTACCCAATCCGATGCAACTGGATCGCTACATCAAAGATCTGGAAGCGGCCGAGAAACGGGCCAAAGAAGAAAGGGAAAAACGTCGCCAGGAACGATCGAAAGACAAAACGGACGACGCCAAAACGAAAGGCAACCGCCCGGCTGATCGAGAAAATAAATCGAAAGGAGACAAGTAATGATCCGAAGCAACAAATGTTTTTTCGGCTTTGTTTTCGCGATGGCAGTGTTGTCGATCAATAACGTCGACGCGGCACATCCGTTTCACGTCAGCAACGCGGAAATTGAGTACAACTCGAAAACTAAATCGTTTGAAATCGCGCTTTGTATGTGGGCCGAAGATATCGAAGCTCACTTTCGCGCTGCGACCAACAAACCATTTGATTTAGACAAAATCAAAAACCGGGACCAGCTGTTGGCCGATTACATTGACGAGCGGTTCACCATTGCTGACGCCAATCGGAAAGTTGGCCGATTGAATTGGGTCGGCCATGAACTCGAAAAAAGAAAGGTCTGGGTGTATTTCGAAATCAAAATTGACAGCCCACACAACTACACAATTGAAAACCGCGTTTTGCTCGACCAGCATCCACAACAGGTCAATTTGATGCAGGTCAGAATAGGTA
The DNA here is from genome assembly GCA_028280445.1 of Pirellulaceae bacterium. Classification (GTDB taxonomy): domain Bacteria; phylum Planctomycetota; class Planctomycetia; order Pirellulales; family Pirellulaceae; genus JANQLU01. Next base: position 3,283 of record JANQLU010000140.1, read on the forward strand.
AATCGCGGAATTCCTTCGTGGCGACCCAGGCGAAAGCTGTATTTTTGCAAACAAAACAGTTGCCTTGAGTTGGATTCTTGCAATCGTATGTGATTAGATGCTTGTAAGACTCACGGAATCCACAGTGCCACCTAACGCTGGTAACGAAATAGCTTCCCGGTCGTTGGTTTCTTAAGTTTGGGTGGTCGGTTGGGTGGCACTGGCCCCAGCCAGTGGTTGCGGTTTCTTTGGCATCAAGCACTGAGATCAAATTCACTTCATGGCGTTTTTTTCGGTGGTTTGATACCCCTAGCACTGGCAGAGGCCAGTGGCACCCACGACGTTTTGCATCAAGAAGCTTTATTTAATCCATGAAATCTTCGTTACCAGCGCCCGAGTGGCACCTTATCTGAATTCTGACAATGTGTTTGTTTGTCGTACTGCAAAGCACTAAAATCAATTCTTTCATTAATTTTTATTGAGAGAATTGAAATGAGTTTGCGAGCATCTGCCAAACACGGTTTAACTTTGTCACGTCGAATTATGGATGGAATCATCGAAAGTCTCCAAACGGATGATGATTGGCTCTATCAACCTCACGACAAAGCCAATCATGCATTGTGGGTGATTGGACATTTGGCGTTGGCCGATGACATGTTCGCTACGTTGTTTCGCCCGGATAGCGGTCGTGAACCTGCGGGCTACAAAGAGTTGTTTTGGTTTGGATCGGAGCCGAGTTCCGACCGTTCAAAATATCCTCCCATCGACGAAGTGCTTTCGTATTTTCGCGAGCGCCGCGAGAACTTGTTAAACGTGTTGGACAATCTCAGTGACGAAGAGTTCGAGGCCGCCGGTCCACCGGAAGATTCAGGAGGTCCCATGGCCGGTGCGCCAACAATGGGGCACGCGTTTTACTTTGCGAATTACCACGAAGGCGTACACACCGGGCAGCTGACGGTTTGCCATCGCGGTCTCGGCAATCCACCGCTGTTCAAACCCGAAAACGTTCCAGCCGGCGACGGCGTCTGATTTGCGGCTCACAGGATCTGGTTCGGGAGGGCGAGGCTCCCGCCGAGCCGCAGCAGTTTTCGCTTTGCATCGATCGGCTCGGCAGGAGCCTCGCCCTCCCGTTTTGTTGTTTAAATCGGGCGTGCTGCAATTGCGATTGCCAACAGATCCAGAAAGTTTGCGTCATCGCACTCTGGAGTTTGTTCGAATGGATCATCTTCTGGGATCTCGCTCCACGCTTCCGTATATTCGTGCCGCGTTCCGCCTTCGAATGCAACAATTGCCATCGTCCCTACGGCATCGGCTGGTGCTACGACAAAACGAAAAATCGCTTCATCATCATCGTTGGCACTCAGATCGATTCGCGTCGAACTGCCTGTCGAATCATTTTTCCAAAAACGAACGGGTGTACAGCTGTCAACTCCTGTGATCTTGCCCGACAAAATGACGCTATCTTCGCTGGTCGTTTTACGAACGAATTCGATGATTTTGTTGTCATAACCAACTTCGAGCTGAGATCTACCTAGCTTTAAACTCATAAACTTCACCATCAATTAAAACTTTTTCGAGAAAAACTAATGTATTTGAAAGCGACACGCCAAAACTGCCGTATAGCTCAAATCGATTGCGGCTGAGGATGTCACCCACGGTTGTAAACGGCAGTCCGTTTAACTTGATTTCCGTTATTTTTTTGTTGTCAAATCGAATGACAAATTCTGTCGTTGGAGTCTCAAAGTCGGAAGGCTTGAGGCTGAACGATTTCGCATTTTTTTCAACCTTGATAACCGGCTCAGAATCTTCCTCTGCGAATTCGTAGATGGCAACGAGAAACGCTTTGCTGCCACTGCCTTTATCTGTCGACAGATATAACGCAGCGACACGCCCATCTTGACCCATCAAGAACACGCCATATTTGCCCTGATTTTTTCGAGGCGTAAATTCAAAGCGGAGTTCGTTGGTGTCAGGTGTTATTTTTGATACGGTTCGAAAACTCGGACGTTTGGCACTCAGCAGCAGTTGATTGTCATTGAGATCTTCGATCAATGTTTTGTTGATGGATACCTCGTGCGTTTTCAGCGGCGACAAAACGTCAGTTTTATTGTTGTTATTCTGTCCGGTTGATTTTTGCAAAACTCCTGAGAAATAGAGAATCCCCAGGGTGATGATTGCCGAGCACAACAATGTCGTAGCGGCGACTGGCATGATCAAACTACTTTTGAGTTTGACCTGCGGTTGTTGTTGCGTTGCCAGAATAAACTCGCGAGCCGATTGCGGGCGTGCATCGATTTGTTTTTCGAGACAGCTGAGAACCAACGCTTCGACGTGTTGTGAAATCGATGTTCGCCATTGACTTGGCGGTCGTGGAGTTCGTTCCAGAATTTGGCGGCGCAGCTCATCTTGAGAATCTCCGCCAAAAGGCCGTTTGCCGGTCAAGCAAACGTACATCAGCACGCCTAAAGCCCAAATGTCGATGCGGCCGTCGCCGTCGTTGGCTTCCCGGCGAATTTGTTCGGGCGCCATGTAGGCCGTTGTCCCCGCATATTCTCCACGATGCAAATGCTGGCTTGAATCGTGCATCGCCAAACCAAAATCTGCCAACAACGCTTTGCCATCTCGATCAATGAGTATATTGTCGGGTTTCAGATCGCGGTGCGTGTATCCTTTGGAATGCAAGAATCCCAATGCCTGGGCAACGTCGTTGGCCATCGAGAGAACTTCGGATTCAGGCAAAACGCCTCGTCGACGGATGCGCTCGAGTAGTGTTTCACCTTCGATCCACTCCATGGCAACAAACGAATTACCAGCTTCATCGGTTCCGGCATCGTATACACCGACAATATTGGGGTGGTTGAGTTTGGCGAGTGTCTGAGCTTCCTTGACCAGCGTTTTGATTCGTTTTTGAGATTCTGTTTCCGAGCGCGGGACTTTCAAAGCGACATGAATGTCCAGGTCCGGGTTGTACGCTTTGAAAACATATCCGAATCCACCGCGACCAATCAGTTTGATGATTTCATACTTGCCGACAGTTTGAGGAAGTTCGATTGTGGACGCGGGTTGAGCATCGATCACGTCGGCGTCCGTGTCACCTAGTCTGGCCGATGCCGTGGGGCGCCCCAAATCCGCGAGGTTGAGTTGAGGTAATTTGTTGCAGGCCGACTCATGAAAAAAACGGTCCAACGGTGATTTTTCGCTTTCGAGAACCACCTCTTGCACAATGTCCAAAAATTCATCCGTCCCTTTGGGAAATGGACTGATCGTCGGACGCAGTTCGTCCAATTGCGATTCACAGTTGGAGCATTGTTTGAGATGTTCGGCAAACGAGTCGACTTGTTCGAGAGAAACCTGCCCCAACAAAAACGCCTGCCACTGCTCAACCGCAGGGCATTGATTTTCAAATTGTGAGGTAAGTTCTGGCATGGAAATGACGTTTATTTATTCGGCAGTAGGGTAATCTGGAAATTGAGCACGCAGTTTGGCCATGACACGTGAAAAAACAACGTCGACGTATGCACGACTGATGTTGTGAGCGTCTGCAATGTTTTCACGATTGTCATCGCCTTTGATAATTTTTTCAAAAATCTCCCAATGATCGTCACGGATTTTTGTTTTGACGAATCGAAGTAACTCTTTCAAAATTTCTTTCTGTTCATCCTGTTCGGAAATCATCGATGATTGGCCGTCAGGATGTTCCTCGATCGAAATCTGGTTCAGAACGATTTCCAACTGATTTTCGTTGATTTGTTCGGGAATCCGTCCTCGCTTGCGCCAGTAGTCGACGATTTTGTTGTGTGTGATTTTCCGTAACCATCCGCGAAACGTGTCGGCTTTGGTTTCGCGTTGAAATCGGTCGATGGCTTGGTAGACCGATGTGAACACTTGCTGCCGGATGTCAGCCGCGTCGGATTCGGGAACACCTTTGCTGCGAATCCATGCATAGACAACACGTCCAAAAATCTGGACGAGTTCCAGCCAGGACTGTTGATCTCCGTTTTTCGCCGAAATCAACAAACTGGATGAAATCGTCGAAATGGAATGGTCAATAAACTTATCGTGATCGTCTATCAAAGCGTTGTGCCAATCGTCCAAAACGGTAATTTGCCGGGGCGAAACAAATTGCTTCCCCATTGGATGGCTAAATATTGAATGACTTTGAGAGGGTTTGCAAACTACCCACCGCCGGTTTTTCGACAGATTTTGTTCAGAATCCTTGGACCAGGGTTCGTGGACGTTTTCAATGGTCCTCAATGGCCGATTTGAAATCTTGGACCCCTCAAATTAAGTAATTGCTAAGTGTTTTGTTAACAAGTACTTAAGAAAATCGACCCCCTCAAAAGTACGCGACGTTTTTGCGCGTCGACCAAATGTTGGAATTCGCTTAGATTTATTCAGGCGTTGCGGCGTGAAAATCCGCGCGCGTCGTCTGCAGACTCAGCAAATCTTCTGCGCCATGATTTGCTATCAACCGGTTTTAGGCAAAGCAATTTTAAGTGATGCAAGAATTCCATTTTCCCAATTGGGTGAACAAGTTCACGATTGGTTTGGTGATTGGTGGTGCGCTCATTGGTGGCTACCTCGCAACGTGCTTGTTCGCTGCGGTTCATCCCACGACCGTCAACGTTGGCTATCAACCCAAACAGCCTGTTCCCTTTAGTCATAAACTTCATGTCGGTCAGTTGAAATTCGACTGTCGGTATTGCCACAACACGGTTGAGCAAGCCGGACATGCGGCGATTCCAGCAACGGCCACTTGTGGCAATTGTCATGGTGGCAACCGTGTCAAGAAAGACGCTTCGGGCAAAGCTGTTTCGTTGTCCAACGTTCATATCAACAGCGAGTTGCTCGAACCGGTTCGCAAATCGTTGGAGACCATGAAACCGATTCATTGGATTCGCGTACACAACCTGCCCGATTTTGTTTACTTCAATCACAGTGCTCATATCAATCAAGGTGTCAGCTGTGTTTCTTGTCACGGGCGAATCGACAAAATGGAAGTCGTGACTCGCGTCAAATCGCTCAGTATGAAATGGTGTCTCGATTGTCACCGCAATCCCGAGAAACATTTGCGACCCGCACACCTGGTAACAAAACTGGATTGGAATCCTGACGCTGATGAGTTGAAAAAAGTGTTCTTTGAATCGCTCGATGTGGACAAAGATGGGTTTCTCAGTCAGACCGAATCGCGCCCTGGTTTCGTGTTGCCCAAAAAGGACATGGAGTTGAAGAAACTCGACGAACGGTTTGCTCGCACGGATCGTGACGGTGACCAACGGATCTCGCCAACCGAGTTGTTTCAATCCGTCGGCGAAATCGATCGAAAACGTTTGGGGACCGCATTGCGAATGCAGCATGGTATTCGGCCTCAAACCAACTGTTCAACTTGTCACCGTTAAAACTTAAATTCGGCTCACATCGGCTGAGTCCTCGCAAGTGTTGAAATCAAATAAACGATGAGCACAAACGCTAAAAACGAAATGAATAAACCAACCCCAGTGCAGTGGCCTCCGTCCGAAGATCTGCATCATGTCAGCGAATTGCAAGTGACCGCCGAGCGGGAATTTCCTGCGGCCGCCGAAAATTTTACCGACGGTTTTTCACGGCGCCGCTGGTTGCAATTGATGGGTGCCTCAATGGCATTGGGTGGCATGGTCGGTTGTCGTGACCAGGTAGAAAAAATTGCGCCGTTTGCGTTTCGACCGAAAAATCGGATCCCCGGCGTGCCACAAAATTTTGCTACGACTTTGGATTTCAATGGCGTCGGGCGTCCCGTGTTGGCAACCTGTTATGACGGTCGCCCCACCAAACTCGACGGCAACACAACCCACAAGAATACTTTTGGATCGGACAGTTTTACCCAGGCTACGATTCTGGATTTGTACGATCCCGATCGCAGCCGCAATGTTCGCCGTCGAGTGGATGGCGAGTTTGTCGATGGAACCTACGAAGGGTTTTTGGAAGTTTTAAAAGCGGTCAAGCCATCTGAAGTCACCGTTTTATCAGAAATGTGTTCGTCGCCGACGGTTGCGCGCCTCAAGAAAAAACTGGTTGCCGCCGGTGGACAGTGGTACGAATATTCGCCAGTCAATAATGACAATCAGCGTTCTGGGACAACCACCGCGCTTGGTAAGCCCTATCGCCATCATTATCGTTTTGACAAAGCCAAAGTCATTGTCACGATCGATGCCGATCCATTGGGAATGGACGACGAAGGCGGCGTCAACACAAATCGATTCGCGAAATCGCGCAACCCTGACCAGGGTTGGATGAGTCGTTTGTATGCAGTCGAAAGTACATATTCGTTGACCGGTGGCGCCGCGGATCATCGTATTGCATTAAAAAGCTCGATGATGGAGTCGTTTTTGGCCGAGTTGGCAGCCAAGGTTGCCCAGTTCAAGGCCGATCCAAAAAAACCGATCGAGGACGAATCGGAAAACGGCAAAATTTTGTTGGCAATGGCTCAAGATTTGGCGTCGAATCCGGGAGCCGGGTTGGTAATTGTCGGCAATCGTCAGCCAGCAGCGGTCCACGCCCGAGCGCTCGCTTTGAACAACGAACTCGGCAACCTTGGTAAGACGCTCGAATTTACCGAGCCCGCCAATGTTGAGGACGACAACGTTTCCGCACAGTTCAAAAAACTGGGCGATGCTTTGCAAGGCGGCCAGGTCAAAAACCTGTTGGTGCTCGGCGGCAATCCGGCTTATGACGCTCCCAAAGTCGCCGGTGCATGGTTCGTCGATTTACTTGCCAAGGTCGAGAGTTCGATTCACCTGAGTGTGACGGAAAATGAAACTTCACGTGCTTGTTCGTGGCATGTCAACGCCGCTCATCAATTGGAAGCCTGGGGTGACGCTATCGCCTATGACGGGACTTGGTGTATCGCACAACCATTGATCGCTCCGATTTTCAAAGGGCGGAGTACCATCGAACTGCTGGCCAATTTATTGGGTGAGAAAAAAGACGCTTTGGATTTGGTCAAAGAGACTGCCAAAGACGTTATCGGTTCGACAGATTTTGAAGACAAATGGGTCAAAGCGGTACAGGACGGTTTCGTGGCCCAGTCGGCAGCCGACACGGTTAACGTCAGTTTGAAAGATTTTGATCTCAAGCCAGCCGATCTTCGCTGGCGCAAGGAAGATAAATCGGCAACGTTAGAAGTTGTTTTTGAAACCAGCCGCAGTTTGTTTGATGGGCGATTTTCCAATAACGCCTGGATGCAGGAATTGCCTGATTTCTTTACCAAATTGACTTGGGACAACGCGATTTGCGTCAGCCCGCGAACCGCCCACGACAAAGAGCTGGAACAGGGAAAATTAGCCAATGTGCGGCTCGGTTCAAGAGAGTTGACATTGCCGGTTGTGCTTCAACCTGGCCAAGCCAACGGAACGTTGGTTCTCGAAATCGGATATGGCCGCACGGCAGCCGGACGTGTTGGTGGTGATTCGGACAAAGACTTTGATTCGATCGGCAAAGACGTCAATTTGTTTCGAACGATGGACGATTGGCATTTCGCAACCGGGGCCGAGGTCGTTGGATCGAGCACGTCTTATATGTTGGCGACGGTCCAGGAGCCCGCGTCGATGGATAAAACGGCACGCAAGGAAATCAATCGCCGGATGGGCAAAAGCAGCGCGTTGATTCGACGCGATACGTACGAAAGTTACAAACATTTCAAAGAACACCATTCCGACGATCATAGCCATGACGACAAACAAGCGCGTCGGCAAGCGGCCAAATCGCAGACTCGAAATGTCACTTTGAAAGAAGCCAAAGGGAAAGACGACGAAAAACATGGTCCCGGTGAACACCATTGGCCCGGTGAACATCATTGGCATCCGCAATTCGATTTGACCCCCGGTCCCCCACTTCGCGAAGACGTCAAATGGGGCATGGCGATCGATTTGAATAAATGTACCGGTTGCAATTCATGTGTTGTCGCTTGTCAGGCGGAAAACAATATTCCGGTCGTGGGCAAAGAGCAAGTTTGGCGCGGTCGCGAAATGCACTGGTTGCGTATCGATCGTTATTATCCGTCACCGGACAACGAAGAGGAGTATTACGAAAAAGCGAAAGTCACGATGCAGCCCATGACCTGCCATCAGTGCGAAAATGCTCCTTGCGAAACGGTCTGTCCAGTCGCTGCCACAGTTCACAGCAACGAAGGGTTGAACGACATGGTTTACAACCGCTGTATCGGAACTCGGTACTGCGGAAACAACTGTCCTTACAAAGTCCGTCGCTTCAATTACCTCAACTATTCCAACGCACAAACCTTTATCAAATATCCAGGTGCGGATGCATATCCGGTCGGCGGCAACGAATTGGCGATCACCGGTGGAAGTCCGATCAACGAAGCGGACAAGAAATTGTTGGCGTTGGTGTTCAATCCCGAGGTGACCGTTCGCTCGCGTGGTGTGATGGAAAAATGCACTTACTGCGTTCAACGAATTCAAAACAAAAAAATCGAAGCACGCAACGAAAAACGACCAATCGGCCCGAATGAAATCACCACGGCTTGCCAGGATTCATGTGCGGCCGATGCGATTTCGTTTGGCAATTTGGCAGACAAGAAAAGTCGGGTGCACGCGGATCATGAAAACATTCGTTCTTATGTGATGCTGCAAGAGCTCAACAACAAGCCCCGCACTCGCTACCTGGCTCGCGTGACCAACCCTCATCCCGCTTTGGCTGGCGATGATGGACATGATCACGAACACGATGCGGATCACGGTAGTGCTGGTCAGAACGGCAAACACGCCGACGATCATTCCAAAGACGGCGACGAGAAAAAGCACTCTGATAAAAATCACGCGGGAGGCGAGGGCGCTTAGTCGTCAGGTTCCTGATTGAGTTGAAACACAATTTTTAAAACAAAAATAAAATGGCAACGACTGCAGACCAATTTGTTGACAACACAAGCGATGATCCGGGTCGTCGCGCTCCGCTGGTAACCGGGGGGCTGGACTACACGGGTGTGACGGAAAAGGTCGCCGGAATCATGGAGGCTGAAAAGCCACCCAAGATCTGGTACGTCCTGTTTGGGATTTCATCGTTAATCACGCTGATGCTCGGAGGCTTGATCCTGCATCTGTTGATGAAAGGGACCGGTGTTTGGGGAAACAATAATCCGGTTTATTGGGGTTGGCCCATTGTCAACTTTGTTTTCTGGGTCGGTATTGGCCACGCGGGAACATTGATTTCAGCGATTTTGTTTTTGTTCCGCCAAAACTGGCGAACGAGTATCAACCGTGCCGCGGAAGCGATGACTATTTTTGCGGTCGTTTGTGCAGGTATGTTTCCTGGAATTCACATTGGTCGGGTTTGGGTGTTTTACTGGCTGTTTCCAATCCCCACCGAACATTTGGCCATGTGGCCGAATTTCCGCAGTCCGCTGTTGTGGGACGTGTTTGCAGTTTCGACCTATGCGACGGTGTCGTTGGTGTTCTGGTACATGGGAATGATCCCCGACCTCGCCACGTTCCGTGACCGTTCGCGCAGCAAAATCAAAAAATTCATCTACGGTTTGTTTTCACTGGGATGGACTGGTTCGTGTCGACATTGGCACCGTTACGAAGCGGCTTATATGATCTTGGCTGCTTTGGCTACACCGCTGGTTCTCAGTGTTCATACGATTGTTAGTTTTGACTTTGCCGTATCTCAAGTGCCCGGTTGGCACACCACGATTTTCCCACCGTACTTTGTGGCCGGTGCGATTTTCTCCGGGTTTGCCATGGTGATAACTTTGATGGTGCCGGCGAGAAAGCTGTTTAAGCTTGAAAATCTGATTACCAAACGGCACTTGGAAAACATGTGCAAGATTATTGTGGCGACAGGCATGATGGTCGGTACCGCGTATGGGATTGAGTTCTTTATTGCCTGGTACAGCGGTAATCCTTATGAGGGTTTCGCGTTTATCAACCGGGTGTTTGGAAATTATGCGTGGGCCTACTGGATCATGGTTTCGTGTAACGTGATCGTTCCGCAATTGTTCTGGATTAAATGGTGCCGTACGACGCCTTGGTTCATGGTGGTCGTTTGCATCTTTGTAAATATCGGTATGTGGTTCGAACGTTTCGTGATCACGATCACATCGCTCAGTCGCGATTTTGTTCCATCGAGTTGGGCCTATTTCCGCCCGACGTTGGTCGACATTGGGATGTTGATCGGCAGTTTTGGGCTGTTCACGACGCTGTTCCTGTTGTTCCTTCGCTATCTGCCGGTGGTGGCCATGGCCGAAGTGAAATCCGTGATGCCGCACGAGCATGGCGATCACGGAGATCATGACGACCACGAGGAAAAAACGGCGGCTGACCCTGCGTAACCAACATTTAAAAAAACCTGTTCAACTGATTCATCAGTTTTTGAAATAGCAAAAAATGACACAATCAAACACCGAAAAAGAAACACGATTGGTAGGACTGTTGGCGCAGTTCGACGATCCAGATTCGTTGATGCAGGCCTGTGAATCGGCACGCGTCGATGGTGGCTATACGCGGATGGACGCTTTCACGCCATTTCCGGTTCACGGGATCGATCAAGCGATTGGGATCAAGCGGACGATTTTGCCGTTTATCGTGTTGTTCGTTGGTCTCAATGCATGTTTAGGCGGGATTGTTTTGCAGTGGTACACCAATGCCGCTTCGTTTTCGCCAATTTTTCCCGGTTATGATTTTCGAATCAGTGGCAAACCGACCTGGAGTTTGCCGGCCAATGTCCCAGTGATTTTTGAGATCATTGTTCTGTCCAGCGCCTTTGCAGCGTTTTTCGGAATGCTGATTTTGAACAAACTGCCACGACTGGCGAATCCGCTACATCGGATTTCTCGTTTTAAACGAGTAACGAACGATCGTTTTTTCCTGATGATCGAAGAGCGGGATGACAATTTCGATTTGGAACAGACACGCGCCCAGTTGAATGATTGGGGAGCTGTCGAGGTCGAAGAGGTCAATGAAGACATGACTGACCGCAAGTTTCCGGCGGTCATCAAAACGGCGTTGATTCTGCTGTTGGTGGTTTTGATGTTGCCACCGGTATTGATTTACCGCGCCCGCGGCATGGTTTCGCGTTCACCGCGTTTGCATGTCGTTCCCGATATGGATTGGCAATTGAAATACGAAGCCCAAGAAATCGGCCCGACGACTCTCGAAGGCCGCAAGGTCGAAACCGAGTACCTGTTCCCTGGGCAAAGTGCAGCACAAAAACAATTGATCGGCACGGTTTCGCGAGATGAAATTGTTGGTGATTCCGAGTTGACAACCGGAATTGCAAAAGACAACACCGTGCCCAATTTGAATGCCATCCCGACATCGCGTTATCAAGAGCCACCGGGAGGCGAACAGAAAAAACAAGAGAATCCTCCAGAACCCAAATGGCTCACAAAATTCCCTGAGTCGATTACCGTCAACGACCAACTTCTGGCGCGAGGGCGAGAACGATTCAACATTTACTGTTCGGTTTGTCATGGGATTAGCGGCGAAGGTGACGGATTCGTCAACAAACGTGCAATGGAGTTGGCTTTGACCGGCAAATCCGAATGGACCGAAGTTAAAAATTTGCACGATCCAACGATCGTCGTGCAACCAGTCGGAAAGATTTTCGACACGATTACCCATGGCCGCGCTACGATGGGTCCGTACCGAGATCAGATTGATGTCAACGATCGCTGGGCGATTGTCGCTTATGTCAAAGCGTTGCAAGAATTGAAGTTGACGCCGAAACCCAAGGAAGATGCCAATTCGGGTGACGGCAAAACCGACGGCGGTAAGAAAGCGGACGGCAAGAAAGCCGACGGTGGTAAAAAGGTCGAACCCAAAGTCACTGCGGGAAAAGGCGACGCTGCAAAGAAATCAGATCCCAACAAGAAATCGGACCCCAACAAGAAATCGGACTCCGACAAAAAAGAAGACAAAAAATCAGACGACGCTTCTAAAACTGAGAACGGGAAAAAAGAAGATTCGGCTGATTCCAAAAAAGAAAATAAAAGTGACGACGGCTAATCAACGTAATTGGGTGTTGTCACGAGAAACATATTTGATCATTAAAAACAATGCATAAAAAACGACGAGAAAAAGTAACTTCACCAGTCATCACCCTCGGCGATGACGGTTTGAAATTGCGCTGGATAGGATTGGTTGTTGGCGTCATTTTTATCGCCGCGGCGTTCATTGTTTCGATTCCGTTTGGCGGGTTTCAAAGGTTTTCGCACGCCTACCTGTTAAATTTTTGCTTCTATGCATCGATTGCTTTGGGCAGTCTGTTTTTCGTTGCCATCCTGTATTTGACGCGGGCTGGTTGGGGAGTGACGCTTCGCCGCATTGCAGAGTACCTGGCGATGGGCTTGATCCTGATGCTGGTATTGTTATTGCCGATCGTGATTCCGATGTTTTTAGGCTATGACGATTTGTATATCTGGAATGCCGAGGGCTGGTCCAAGGATTACGCCGTACCGGTCGAAGGTTCGGTGGATATGCATGCGACCGAGAAAATGGAAAAAACCAAAAGTGCTTTTCTGAATTCCGGCCGGTTTATTTTGTTCAATGTCGTTTATTTTGCGATTTGGATTGCCGCCGCCACGTTTTTCTTGAAAACTTCATTGAAACAGGATGCCACGGGCGCCAAAAAGATTTCGCTTCGCAATCAGGCCATCAGCGCACCGTTTATGATTTTGTTCGCTGCCACGTTGGTGTTTGCTTCGTTTGACTGGGAGATGACACTCGAACCGTTGTGGTTCAGCACGATGTTCCCGGTGTACTTTTTTGCAGGCTCCGTCCTCGGCGCTTTATCCATGATCGTGCTGGTGGCGTTGATGATTCAGCGAAGCGGTCGAGTCACGGCCGAAATCACGATTGACCACTATCATGACATGGCCAAACTGATGTTTGCTTTTGTCTTTTTCTGGGGGTATATCGCGTTCAGTCAATTTATGTTGATCTGGTACGCCAACCTGCCAGAAGAATCTTTCTGGTTTGAGATGCGATTCAAACCGGAATGGGTTGGTATTTCCGTCTTGCTCTTGTTTGGGCACGTCTTGATTCCGTTTATGGGAATCATGGCTCGCACCGTTCGCCGAAACAAAAACTTTTTGTTGTTTGCCTCGATCTATCTGTTGTTGATGCATTGGATTGACCATTGGTGGATCGTGATGCCCAGTTTGACGCGCGAAACGGGTGCGATGTATTTCCCGATCGTCGAGGTTTTATTGATGATCGGAATGGGCGGTTTGTTCATGAGTTCGTTCTGCTACTGGGCTGGCGACCGACCGTTGGTACCGGTCAAAGATCCTTGGTTGGGCGAAGCACTGAATTACGAGAACGCATAAACATTTTTACATGCAAAAATTTGCAAGTGATACACAATGACTGAACACGAAAACGATCAAAACGAAAACACTGACGACCATCACAGTGCCAAGCCGAGTTACGATGATGTCAACATTCCGGTTGTTGTCATGACGGGTTTTATCACTGTCGTACTGACGGTTTTGACCATCGCGTTCGTGCATGGCATCTACAACCATTGGAAATCGTCATTGGTCGAAGAGTTGCAGTACTCGGCCGTCGACACACGACGTCAGGCCATCATCGACGAACAAAATAACAAGCTTTCCGGTGTCGATGGCAAACCGTCCATCGAAGAAGCCATGAAAACGGTCGCGAAGAAATATTCGAACTAGGCGATTTTGAACGTGAAATTCATTGATGACAACACGATGATTCGAACAGCAGCGGTGCTGCTGGCGGTCGCGGTATGTTCATTGACCGGATGGAACGAATTGGACGCCCAAACTCAAGGCGTTCCGCAAGCTGGACAGGATATCAATGTTCGCGAGCGAATCGGCGATTACGTTGACGGCAATATCGGATTTTACGACGAGTACAACAACTTTGTGAAATTGTCCGATTACTTGAACAATGATCGACCGATCATGTTGTCGTTCAACTATTCCAATTGCCCGCAGTTATGTCATACCCAGTTGCGCGAGATGTCTTTTGCATTGAAAGATATCAATCTGGTGCCGGGCAAAGATTTTGAAATTGTTTCTATCAGTATCGATCCCAATGAACAGGTGGTTCGGGCTCGAGAAACCAAAGAAAAATATTTGACGTTTTATGATCGACCGGAAACGGCCAACGGATGGCATTTCCTGACGGGCGATTCGAAAAATATCAAAAAACAGGCGACGTCGGTTGGCGTTTCCTACAAATATGTTCGTGCAACGAAAACTTATTCGCACTCCGCCGTATTTGTCATGATTTCGCCAAAAGGCAAAATTGTTCGGTACGTGTACGGTTTGAGTTTTGAACCGAAGACGATCGAGTTGGCGTTGACCGAAGCGGGCGAAGGAAAAATTGGCTCGTCGATCAACAAAGGTTTTTTGTTGACGGGCTGTTTTTTTTACAACCAATACACTGGCAAATATACGTTTCGATGGATGCAACTGATGCGAATCGCAGGCGGGTTTACTGTGGTCGTATTGTTGTGTGGTTTAGTGCCTTACTGGATTCGTCGAAACAGATCAGTCGCTGTGACAAAGCAAGACGCGGCAACCGATTTAGAAATAGAAAAACAAACGATCGATGGTGAACACCATGGTTAATCAATTATTTTCACTGATCGCGCAAGCGACCGGTGGACAAGAAAAAACAGAACAAGCGGGTGCTGATAAATCGGCAGGTGCTGAAGTTCCTTTGGGAAGCACGCCAGCGGATTCAGCAGGCGGCCCAACGGCTCCGGCTCCATCGGATCCCTATGAATATTCTTATGGTGACTACTGGTTCCCAGAACGCGCTTCAGATTTTGCGGCCGAAGTGGACTGGTTGTTTTATTTCATTTTCTGGGTCTGCGTGATCTTTTTTGCGATCATCGTCGCCGTGATGGTCGGGTTTGTAATCAAGTACCGAAAACGTCCGGGCCACATGGCGCCACTGCCCAGTCCATCGCACAATACAAAACTGGAAATCCTCTGGTCGGTGTTGCCCAGTTTTCTGTTGGTGTTCATGTTTGTTGCCGGAGCGTCCGGTTATTTCAAACAGCGCATTGTTCCCGAAGGTGCTTACGAAACGCATATCGAGGCCAGTCAATTCAATTGGCAATTTACAACCGAACGCGGTGACATCACCGAAGATTTGCACATGGTCGTCAATGAGCCATTCAAGTTGACGATGGAATCGCGCGACGTATTGCACAGCTGGTTTGTGCCTGCGTTCCGTCAAAAAATGGATGTCGTTCCTGGTCGTTATTCCGAGGTTTGGGTCAAACCGACCAAAATCGGCATCTTTCGACTTTACTGCGCCGAGTATTGCGGCGACGGTCATTCATTGATGAAACGAAATGTGATCGTGCATGAGTCGTGGGACGATTTTAATAAGGCGACGATTTGGAAAGATGAAGAACATACACCAGAAGAAAACGGCCAGCGACTTTACAAGATCAATTGCGCGGGTTGCCATTCGATCGATGGTTCGGTGAAAACCGGTCCTTCGTTCCTGGGTAAATACGGCTCGGATGAACCGTTAACCACCGGTGCGATGCAGACTGTCGATGACAACTACATTATTTCATCGATTTTAGAGCCGCAAAAAGACATCGTCGAAGGGTATGGTCCGCGATCTCAAATGCCAACTTTCAAAGGCAAATTGAGTCCCAAGCAGATTCGATACATCATCGCGTACATGAAAACGTTGAAATAGCAAAAACAAAAAAGAAAAATTGCTCGGAAGAGTTTTATATAGGTTTGGATAAATGGGTATTGCAGTCGACCGAACGAAAACATTTGGCAACGCTATCGATGGCGACAATTATTTGAACGCCAGTAGCGGTATCAAGTCATGGATGTTCACTCTCGATCACAAACGGATCGGGGTCATGTACTTGATCGGCGTGACGTTTGCATTGTTCCTGGCGGGGATTTTTGCACTGGTTTTACGTTCCGAGCTTTTTACCGCGAACAAAATGTTTTTAACCGAGGCGCAATACAACCAGATGTTTACGCTCCACGGGGCGGTGATGGTGTTTGCGTTTATCATTCCAAGTATCCCGGCGGCGCTAGGCAATTTCGTGTTGCCGATGATGCTGGGTGTCAAAGACGTTGCCTTTCCACGTTTGAACCTCTGCAGTTTTTACCTGTGGGTCATCGGGACGTTGTTTTTGATGCTGACGTTGATGATGGGTGGTTTGGATACCGGATGGACGTTCTATACGCCTTATAGTTTGAAAACGAACACTGGTGTGATCTTTGCGACGTTCGGGGCATTTGTGCTCGGGTTTAGTTCGATCTTTACCGGATTGAATTTTCTCGTGACGATCAACACAATGCGGCCTCCGGGCATGACCTGGTTTAAAATGCCGTTGTTCTTGTGGTCGTTGTATGCCACATCGATTATCCAAATCTTGGCGACACCCGTTTTGGGTATCACCTTGTTGCTGCTGCTTGCAGAACGCATCATGCAAATCGGGATTTTCAATCCGGCTTACGGTGGCGACCCAGTTCTGTTTCAACACTTTTTCTGGTTCTATTCACACCCCGCGGTTTACATCATGATTTTGCCGGGCATGGGTGTGATCAGTGAATTGATTTCGGTTCATAGCCGCAAAAAGATTTTTGGATATTCGTTTATCGCTTTTTCCAGCGTCGCGATTGCTTTGTTGGGTTTCCTGGTTTGGGGACACCACATGTTTACCAGTGGGCAATCGGCACTGGTAACGATTATTTTTAGTGCGATTACTTTTACCGTTGCTGTTCCATCGGCGGTGAAAGTATTTAACTGGTTGGCCACGATGTACAAAGGTTGTATTTCGTTGACCACTCCGATGTGTTATGCCCTGTCATTTATTTTCCTGTTTGGTATTGGCGGTTTGACAGGATTGTTCCTGGGAACGTTGAGTACCGACATCCATTTGCATGACACTTATTTTGTCGTGGCACACTTTCACTTTGTGATGGTCGGTGGAACATTGACCGCGTTGCTCGGCGGGCTGTTCCACTGGTGGCCGAAAATGTTTGGCCGGATGTACAACGAGTTCGTCGGCCGGATCGGTTGTTTCCTGGTATTTGCCGGTTTTAACCTGACGTTCTTTCCGCAATTTGTGATGGGTTCACGCGGAATGCCGCGACGGTACGCTCGTTACGATCCCGAGTTTGAAATTTTTCACCAATGGTCAACTTTCGGCGCATTCGTGCTGGGAATCGGCATTTTGATTTCGTTTGTCTGTCTGGCTTACGCGGCATTCAAAGGCCCTCGCTGTGCGGGTAATCCTTGGGGTGCATCATCATTGGAATGGCAATCCAGTTCGCCGCCTGACTTCCATAATTTTGTACACAACGTCGCTCTGTGCGACCCTTATGATTTTTCGACTCAGGAACTCGATGAAGAGTTGGATACGTTCGTCCATCGCGAATTCATGGAGCCTGAAGAAAAACCGGTTCCCGAAGTAGAACCTCAACACACGTAAACATTTTTTATCAACAGCGTTTTGTCGCTACGAAAAAAGAAATAACCATGGCTCACGACGATCACGGAAAAGAACACGCACCGTTTATTGCTCATCATTTCGATGATGAACAACAACAGTTCGATGCAGGAAAACTTGGAATTTGGGTTTTCCTGGTGACGGAAGTTCTGTTTTTCAGCGGACTGTTTTGTGCGTATGTTTTGTATCGATATTCTCAACCTGAGATTTTTGTTGAGGCTTCTGAGTTTCTCGATAAAGTGCTCGGCGGAATCAACACGATCGTGTTGCTATTCAGCAGTTTGACCATGGCGGTTGCCGTCCGCGCAGCTCAACTCAATCAGCGCAAAGTGTTGATTTACAATTTGATGATCACCATGGTTTGCGCCGCAATTTTTCTCGGCGTCAAAGCCGTCGAATACAGCCACAAATGGGACGAAGGGATTTTGACCCGGGGCTATTACAATTTTCACCATCCAGACCATGGCGAAGGTTTACATATTTCAAAATACCTGTACATGCTGAGCGTCATTCCAGCCATTTTGCTGGTGGTGTTTACTGCGGGCGGTGTTGTATTCAAAGTGACTAACGAGGCTAAAAAATCTCTGTTCTTTTTTGGCCTGGCTTTGATGATGGGAGGCTATTTCCTCGGCGCAGTCGGCGGCAAAATCTACATGGAAGCCAAAACCAAAGCGACGGCGGCGGCTCACGAAGGCGATGGCCATGATGAATCCCACGATCATTCGCACGATGAAAAAGATGGACATGGCGACGACAAAGGTCACGCTTCGCTCGAAAGTCGTTGGACGCCTGTGGTTTACCGTCAAGAGAAAACCAAGCAAGACGGTTCCAAGCAGGACGGTTCCAAGCAGGACAAAACGAAACAGGACGATTCCAAATCTGCCGACGATAACAAGTCAAAACAGCCTGAAAGCGCTGGCAAAGGATCGGGCGAAAAGTCAGACGACAAAAAAGACGAAAGTAAAAAAGACGACACCAAAAAAGATGATGCGAAAGCGGACGCTGGCAAAGAGTCGGGTGCACCAGGAGATACCGCATCGGTCACCGAAGAGGAGAGACAGCGACGCGTCGGAATCTTTTTCAGTATCTACTACTGCATGACAGGTTTGCATGCGATTCACGTGATTGCCGGCATGATCGCGCTTTCATGGCTGTTGTGGCGCGCCATTCACGGCCATTTCCGACCGGATTATTTTGGGCCTGTCGACTACGTCGGATTGTACTGGCACTTGGTTGACTTGATTTGGATTTACCTGTTCCCGCTTTTATACTTAATTAACTAGTTGTTTGTTGGTGGATTCACCGGAAACACATTGAGACAAGACTGATAACATGGCACACAACGAACACGGTGACCACGCACATTTCGCTCACCCAGCTCCCATGAAGTTGCTGGTCGGGATTTTTTTGGCGCTCGTCAGCCTGACGATTTTGACGGTTGTCGCAAATGACTGGCCGTTGGGCAAACTTGATTTGGTGGTTGCGATGACGATTGCCACGGTCAAAGCGTCCCTGGTGGCTTTGTTTTTCATGCATATGTTCTGGGACAAAGGCTTCAATATCGTCGCTTTTCTGTCATCGGTGTTGTTTTTGGTGTTGTTTATCTCGATGACATTGATGGATCGAAATTCATATCGCGAGGATGTTGAAAGTTTTCCTGTTTCCGGACGACCGCCGACAACAGACTACGTCGCGCCCCCTGAGTAGTCGAACCATGAACTGAAACTGGCAAGGCAATTTGCATCATGCTCAAAAACAATTTTGCAACATTGCCTTCACGCCCAGAAGCTTATCGAGCCAAGCTCCTGTTGTATTTGTTTCTGGCCTCTTTGGGCATGTTTTTCGCTGCCAGCCTGATTTCCTACTGTGTTATTCGCAATCACGCGTTTGACGATCCAGTGCGGCAGTACGTACCGCTGTACTTGCCAATCACGTTCTGGATCAGCACGGTTTTGTTGATTGGCGTCAGTGTCTGTATGCACCGCAGTTGCATGTTGGTGCGTTGTCAGAAAATCAAAGCGTTTCGAACGTGGCTGGTTGCGGCTTCGGGAATCGCGTTTTTGTTTTTTGTCGTCCAGGGATTGGGGATGAAGTCCCTGTTTGATACGCATTTTTCAACCACCGATGGTTCGACCAAATCTTATGGGATTTGCTTCACATTAGCGTTTGTTCACGCGATGCATGTCTTGGGCGGCGTGATTTATCTGGGGTTTGTTCTGCGCGGTACGTTGAGCGAGAAATTCGATCACGAGTGTCATTGGGCTGTCGACAATTGCGCAAGCTATTGGCATTTTCTGGATGTTGTCTGGATCGCGATGTTGATCACGTTTATCGTCGCCAAGTAGGGCCGGTTCCCGCCGGCCAATTCGATAAAACGGCCGGTGGGAACCGGCCCTACTCCAAATAGTGGCGAGTGTCACTTAACGCTGGTAACAAAATAGCTTGCCAGTTTTTGAGTGATTTTCGTTGTTGCGTCGTTGGTTTCTTAAATTTGGGTGGTCGATTGGGTGCCACTGGCCCCAGCCAGTGGTTGCGGTTTCTTTGGCAACAAGCACTGAGATCAAATTCACTTCATGACGTTTTTTCGGTGGTTTGATACCCCCAGCACTGGCAGAGGCCAGTGGCACCCACGCGCGGTCAAACCACTCGCTAGCGCTTCGTGCTCGTAAGTAATCAAGTAGAGCCGGTTCCCACCAGCTAATTCGATAAAACGGCCGGTGTGGACCGGCCCTACTCCAAATAGTGGCGAGTGGCACTGACGGCTGAATTGCAATCGCCGTGATGATGCGATCTAATCGCAAAATGTCATTATTTGCAGAATCTGAAAAGAAAAGCTTCGAGCGCGCCAAACCTTTGGCAGCGCGAATGCGCCCAACGACCCTGGATGAAATTGTTGGACAACAACATTTGCTGGGCCCGGACAAATTGTTGCGGAAAATGATTGATTCCGAGCGGTTGGGATCCATCATTCTGTCCGGGCCGCCTGGAACGGGCAAAACAACGTTGGCCGAAATTTTGGCGAATGCGACACAGCGCCGTTTTCAAAAACTGAGCGCGATCGAGCACGGTGTGAAAGATGTCCGCGAAGTGTTGTTGCGAGCCCGCGATGATGTTGCAGCCGGCGAACCTGGAGCGCTGCTGTTTGTCGACGAGATTCACCGATTTAACAAATCTCAGCAAGACGCTCTGTTGGGTGACGTCGAAAATGGTGTTGTCGCGTTGGTCGGTGCCACCACATCCAATCCATTTTTTGCCGTCAATCACGCTTTGGTGAGTCGCAGTCAAATCTTTCAACTCGAAGCTTTGTCGATCGACGATTTGATTGTTTTGATGAAACGTGCCATTTCTGATCGGCGAGGATTGGCAGATTGGGACATCGATGCGGACGAAGAAGCGTTGGAGTTTTTGGCAACGCGTAGCGATGGCGATGCGCGCCGCGCATTGAACGCTTTAGAAATAGCCGTGTTGTCCAGCCAACAACCCGTCCATTTGACGATCGAATCGGTTCGCAATGCGATTGCCCATCGCGCAATCGAATACGATCCGACAGGAGATTCGCATTACGATTGTGCCAGTGCGTTGATCAAAAGTATTCGCGGTAGCGACCCCGATGCTGGAATCTATTGGTTGGCGCGAATGTTGGCCGGTGGCGAAGACATCCGGTTTTTGTGTCGTCGGTTGGTGATTTTGGCCAGTGAAGACATCGGTAATGCCGATCCCAATGCCCTGAATCTGGCTGTTTCCTGTTTTACGGCGTGTGAGCAGGTCGGGCTGCCGGAATCGGAATTCATGCTAGCACAAACGGTGACTTATCTGGCGTGTGCTCCGAAATCAAATGCGTCGACGCGTGCGATTGGTTTGGCAAAAAAAGACATTGAGGACGGCGAAATTCTCCCCGTGCCACGACATCTCCGCGACAATCATTATTCGGGTGCAACCGAATTTGGCCACGGAGATGGTTACCAATATTCGCATCAGGAGGCGGACGGTGTCGCGGCGCAAGATTACCTTGGCGTGGATCGACAGTACTACGAACCTGTCGATCGCGGATTTGAATCTGAGTTGCGAATCCGGCTGCAGCGAATTCGGGAAAAACTCTTGTTGGCCAAGCCATCGACGGATCGGCACGATTGAGTCGATGCTATCAGTTGGAGATCGATTGGACTGGCGGATATCTCCCGGGTTTCATATCATCGCCGCGCAGTCTCATTTTACTTTGTGAGTCACATTCGCGGCAGCGAACGATTCTAGTAAAACACGATTGCAACGATTAGCAAGATGATCATGAGGATAGCCACGATGACCATCAGTGTTTTGGGAATACCAAAACTGGATTCCTGATGACGTTCACTTTCGAGGATAAAGTGACCGCAAACAGAACACTGAACCGATTCGTCGTGAATCATTTCCTGACAATTAGGACAGTTCATCCACTGATCAGAATCATCTTCATGATCGAAAGTTTCATCATCGAAATCCAACATTTTTTTATCACTCAAAAAAACAATCAGGCTGAGCCTTTTTCATAACATTTGACAAACTCATCCGTGCAGTCAAGGAGGACTGTCGTGAACTCTTTAAAAAATACCGTTGTCATCGTTCTGTTGTTAGGCGTTTCTTACGGCGTATTCCAGCTCGTCAACGCACCTGAGCCAAATGTTGCGAACGAAAAAGAGCCTGAAGAGATTGAGATCATCGACGAGGCCCCCAATGAAACTCAGATCGCGGACAACACGCCGTTGCCAGATGCCAGTCTCAGAAACGAGCTGCCATTGCCCGATGGAGGTAGCACACAACTCCCGCCGCCGTTACTCGACCAAACACCCAAGACAGAACAAAAATATCCTAATGGTTTGTCTGTCGCTCCAGACATTCCATCACAACCCAAAATGGGGTTGCCAAAAATGACCGATCCTCCGTCAAATTCGCTCGGCAGCAATTCCAAAGGGCCAGCTTTTTCGGGACCGTTGGATCAAGGCAATTTTGCGCCACCCTCTGGCAGTGCAACGAAACAACAGCCATTTGCCTCAACCGGCGACCTGAAAACAGTTCCGCAAAAATCAAATCAGAATTTGCTCGCCGACAATACACAAAACTTTCCAAACAATCAGGGCTTTCAAAACTCAACGCAGCCCCAAACAAAAATCGTGCCCACAGCACAGGAACTGGAAAGTGCTTGGCCGAAAGTTCGGCAGATGGTCAGCCAACGTGATTTTTCAAGCGCACTCAAAATGTTGTCGCGTTTCTATCACACTGATCTGGATCAAGGCCAGCGCGTGGAATTGCTCAACTGGTTGGATTCTTTAGCGGGCAAAGTGGTGTACTCCAATAATTTCCATATAGACGGACAGGCATACCTTGTCCGTGACGGCGATACGTTGCAAAGTCTGGCGCAACAATGGAAAGTGCCTCAACGGTTGATCTACAAGATCAATGAGTCGGTCATTACCAACCCGGATTTCTTGATTGCGGGAACGCAATTGAAAAAGGTGCAAGGTCCGTTCCGAGCCGAAGTTGCCGTGGGTCAAAAAGAAATGACCATGTTTGTTGGTGAAATGTACGCAGGGCGCTTTCCTTTGGAATTTGGTAACGATCAACCTATCACCGTTGGCGACTATCAAGTTCGTCGGAAAAGCGACCGAGGACAAACCTATCAGGATCGCAGCGGTCAATCCGTTGCCGCCGGAAGCCAGTTCAATCCTTATGGCAAATACTGGATCGATTTAGGCAATGGACTTTGTATCCATTCGGCCAATACCAATGATGGCCGAGGCTGTATTCGCGTGCGTCATAACGAAGTTGCCAATGTTTTTGACGCAGCCGATGTCTTTGGCATTCTGTCCGAGAATTCCCAAGTGACGATTCGCCGGTAGTTTCAACACTTGCATTTCGGGCTAAAATTTGAAGAGAGTTGCTGACCCCTGCAAACTTTCTTTATCTGGGTGACTCCATTGGCTGAAAAAACGGTTTTCAAAAAAATCATCGACCGGGAGATTCCGGCGAACATCGTTTACGAAGACGATCTGTGTCTCGCTTTTCACGATATTGATCCCAAGGCTCCGGTGCACGTTCTGCTGATTCCAAAGAAAGAAATTCAGAATTTGAGCGATGCCGACCCAGAAGATCAATCACTGCTCGGACATATGCTGCTCAAGATCCCAGAAATTGCCGAGCAACTCGGATTGGACGACGGGTTTCGCGTGATCACCAACAACGGTGCTGGTGGCGGGCAAGATGTTTACCATTTACATTTCCACCTGATGGGCGGCCGCAAACTCAACTGGCCACCGGGATAGTCGGAAAGTTTAGACCTGTGCAGAATCCTTGCTATTTTATTTCTGATTTGCACCGTTACGCGCGCCGATCACAGCCGGATCGATATGAGCAGCAATTGATGACGTCGTTTGCAGCTGCCAAGACATTTGTTTTTGGCGGAGATATTTTTGATTTTCGGTGGTCGGTTCATGGTAGTGTCGAGCGTACGTTGGCCGTCGGGCTGGAGTGGTTTGAAAATTTGTTGGCGACCAATCCCGAGTGCCATGTCCATTACTTGCTCGGCAATCACGACTGTTTGCCGGAACTGAGCGAGCGTTTGGTAGCCATGTCTCGACAAGATTCCAGGCTGCATGTTCATGAGTTTTTTTTGCGAATGGGAGACACCATTTTTTTACATGGCGAGCCCGCCGATTTTTATACGGATCAACAGCAATTGGAAAATCGACGCCAAAAATTCAAGCGGCATGAAAAAAAATCTCGGTTTTCAAATGTGATGTACGATTTGGCAGTCCAATTGCGATTGCACAAACTAATTAACTATATCGTGCATCCCGATACCAAAGTTGCAGCGCGATTGATCCATTATTTGAACTCCGTCGAAGCCGGACCCGAGACCGGAATCAAACGTGTTTACTTTGGCCACACCCATCGTGCCGTCGATGGGTTTGAATACGATGGGATCAGGTTTTACAACGGCGGAGCGCCAATGAAAGGGTTGGAGTTCAAGATATTGACGATTGAATGGGATTCGCAGTAGGGCCGGTTCCCACCGGCCAATCCAACTAGGCCGGTGGGAACCGGCCCTACTGACGTTTTGGGTTATGATGGTTGACGATGACACGCCAAACCTATTTTTTTAATCAATAACAAAAACTGAATGAGCGAACATTCGAATCAACACGGTGACAGTTATGCGGCTGCAGAACGCCAGGCCATGGTGAAATACCAAGGTTTCAAGCAACGTCTGTTGAAACCGCTGCTCGTCCTGTTGGAAAAAATGCACGTCCAGCCGTGGATGATCACAGGTTTATCGTTGATCACGGGCCTGGCGTTTTGTCCCGTGTTTTTGATCGCGGATGCAGGCTGGAGTTTACACGTTGCCTACATTTTGTTGCTGTTGCACCTATTGTTGGACGGGTTGGACGGCCCATTGGCCAGACATTTGAATATGGCTTCGAAACGCGGGTCGTT
This sequence comes from Pirellulaceae bacterium, assembly GCA_028280445.1. Taxonomy (GTDB): domain Bacteria; phylum Planctomycetota; class Planctomycetia; order Pirellulales; family Pirellulaceae; genus JANQLU01. Next base: position 28,201 of record JANQLU010000140.1, read on the forward strand.
CGTTGACACGATGGCGGATCAAATCGTTGTGGCTGCGGTTTGTGTCGTGATGATCGCTGCCTTTGAAAAAGGGTTTGCCGGAGGTGTGACCGTTTATGCGGGCGGAACGCATCTGTTTTTGTATACATGCGTGGTGGCATTTGCAGTGGTTCGCAACGGGCTCGGCATTTCGTATCGATTTGTGATGCGACCGAGAAATTTTGTCTACGGTTGGTTGTTTGCCGAATCCTATTTTCTGCACGAGACGCGGTTAGCCGGCTCGATTGAATGGTGCGTCTGGTTTTTTAACGCCATTTTGTTGATTCAATTCGCGACGGGATATTTCGCCATTCGCAATTGGATTGGCCAGCACCTGGATTCCTCAGACGATTCAGGCGATTCATCGTAGGGCCGGTTCTCACCGGCCGTTTTTGATCATTGCGACTGATACGAGCACGAAGCGCAAGCGTCCATGTGGAATCCTTCGTCAAGGTGTTGCGGGAAGTAAACGGGAACTCCAAGCGTCCATTCGGCATCATGAGCCTTGGCCC
>JANQLU010000104.1 GCA_028280445.1 Pirellulaceae bacterium
ACCGTGATCCCTTGGAAGCTCAGATTGCTGAAAAGTTTTCAGTAAGCCACGATGCCGCTGACAGGATCGTAAATGACGCCATTGGAGCCATGCACAGCAGTGAACGGTCCCGATGATGAGGCAACTCGGGAAGATCGCCGAGTGGAAACGACCGTGAGGCGACTTATCCGCGAGGCTGGTTATGATGTGCAAGCCTCAGCCCTACAGGAGACTTCCGATGACTGACCGCTTCGTGAGCCCATGCAAGCCCCCTGAGGGCCTAGAGCGCGAGCTTCTAACGATCCTGATCGAAGAGTGCTCAGAGGTTCAGAAGCGCGCGACAAAGGCCATGAGGTTCGGCCTGGAAGAGGTCCAGCCGGGGCAATCCCTAAACAACGTCGAACGGCTTTCAGAGGAAATTGGTGATCTGCTTTGTGTCTTAGATCGCCTCAAGCCGCTTGGTCTATTGTATCAGCCCGCGATCAATCGCGGCTATGAGCGGAAGGTGGCGAAGCTCGCCAAATTCGTGCAATCGGAGGATTTCCGATGACTGACACACTGAACCTTGGAGATAGCGCCGTCCTGTCCGAATGCGGCACATATCGGTATCGTCTAGACCGACACGTTGGTGCAGGATCGGATGTCTATGCGTTCTTTGGCGTGAACCCTTCCACTGCTGACGCATCAATTGATGACGCGACCGTGCGTAAGTGGCGCGGGTTCAGCAAGCGCCTGGGCGCATCCCGGTTTATTGTCGGCAACGCCTTTGCCTACCGCGCGACAGACGTGAGGACGTTGCGCGAGGCGCCCTTTCCCATCGGCCCTGAGTGGCGCGGTCACATGGATCGGATCATTGCGGAGGCCGATGTGCTTGTCCCGTGCTGGGGGTCCAGCAAAAAGCTACCGCCGCAACTGTGGGATCACCTCACAACCGTCACCGGCCTTTTGATGGCGCCTGGCAAGCCGTTGATGTGCTGGGGGATGACCAAAAGCGGCGATCCAAGGCATCCGCTCATGTTGGGCTACGACACGCCGCTGGTGCCTTATTTGGAGGATTTCCGATGACTGACATCAACGCTCTGAAAGACCTGCGCCTTCGTTTGGCTATCTATATCATGCCGCGAACGCACCGGGCCATTGAGGTTGGCGATGTATTTACCGACGCGCGGACAGTGCATTCCGACCTTGTTCGTGGCGGCGATGCGCTGGCCCGAGGGTGGGGATGTGACCCCGCCATTCTTTACAACGGCGCCGCCCTCATTGCCCAAGGGGAGGGCGGATATATCAACGAAGATGGTCCCGATGCATCAACTGTGCCCATTACCCAGCCCGAAAAGGATGCAGCACAGAAAGAGGAAAAAGACGATGACAGTTGAAAATTTATTGCTGTTTGGCTTGCCGGTTTTTGTTCTGTTGCTTCTTATTTGGCTGGACGGCCAAACGAAGCGCGGGCGTAGATCGACGCTTGATAATGACAAGGGGCCATCACTCTGGGCCTGGATAGGATTACAAAAAGACCCCCTGGGCGCGTTGGTTTTGGTCATTTACGCGGCGGCGCTTACGCTTATGGGTCCGCTCATCGCCGCTATTTTAATTCAGTCGCTCTTCTAACCGAAAAAGGAAACCAAATCATGAGACACCTAATGTTTGTATCTGCGCTAGCTTTTTCAGCCTGTGGCCAGCACGTCGGCCTTCCGCCGTCAGTTGACCGCTTTGAAGATTGCACCGGAACCTGCCTGCATGAGCCGTCTGGAACCATTGTGATCGGTCAACACGGCGGCGGGCACGCCCAGACAACGGGCTATGCCTTGGACGCTGCCAGGGCCGCTGGCATCCGCAACGTGCGCTTCCAAGGGCATGCGGCCAGCGCTGGCACTATCTGGCTTGGTATGGCGGGCCTGTATGGTGGCAACGTCTGCGTAACACCTGACGCGACCCTGTCTTTTCATGGCTTTCGCGCTTGGTATGGGTTCGGCTTGCCTATTGGCTATGACGGCATCGAGGATGATCACGCCTTCTATGCGTCACTCATGCCGGGGCAGATCGGCGACTGGTTTTTGGCTGAGGCCGCAAGTCAGCAGATCGGCATGGTGACCTTGCGCGCGCCGCAGGTCATAGAAATGGGCGGCCCGCTTGTCACTGCCTGCGAGGACTGAGCTATGGTTGCCTACCCCCTGCCCCGCCTCAAAAACCCCGTTGATCTGGTCAACTTGCTTTACAGCCTGCCCGCGAATGATGATGCGGCGGCCCAAATGGGATTTGATATGCGGGTCACGTATCGACAGCGCCACAGATCAAGACATCCCTGCGGGACAGCGATGTGTATTGGGGGGTGGGTTCAGATGTGCAATCCCAACACGCGGCAGGTGACCACAGCCTTCGCTGCTTATTCGCTTTTTTTTCGGGCTTCGTCACAGGTGACAGACGATGCGGTTATCCGGCTTTGCCAACCTCCATCTGTTTTTAAGTTGGGGGTTTGGCGTTCACATCCTGCGTGGTGCGCAACCCCCCAACAGGCAGCCCGCGCGGTTGAATATCTGATCGCGACGGGTGAGTGTGATTGGGATCGGGCGATGAGGACGGCATGAGCGACACCAGCTTTATCAGACTTGGCGATGCGCCCGAGGGCTCAGTTCCGTTTCAGGTGGTTGATGGGGCGCTTTGTTTTGTTTCGAAAGCCGGTGTGAACGTGCAATGACAAAAGAAAGGAAAGACGATGAAACAACCGGATGATGATCTATTCGCTAGGCTGAAATGGGCGCTGCCCCGCGCGCTGTTTTTCTGGGCCGTCGCGATTGGGGCGCTGCTGATTTTCGCGGCGCTACTATAACGATGCCAGACGTATTTGAACGCGAAATAGGTGGTTGGCTTGACCAGCGGCGCGCCCCGCCCGGCATGTCGGACACGGAAAAGCAGTCCTACCGATCCGATATCATCGAAACCGTCAGATCGAACACACCGAAGGATTTGATAGGCGATGATCTGACGGCTTGGCTGGGTCGCGTCAAGGAAGGCGCGATTTTGCGCATGAAAGGCGCGTCGTGGCCTGCCCCCGACGTTTGGGCCATCGCGGTCGGCGGTGCGGCGGTAAGCACCAATGACATTCTGCCACCAACAAAACTATCGAATGATGAACAGTCTTATAGGCTGTTTGTGGAGCGCATGAACAGCGGTCAGCCAGTTGGTGAAGATGATTTGTTTCGTGAGCGGCGTGCGACCCGTGCTTTGCGAGAGGGGGTCATTAGTTTTGATGATGTTCGCCAACGCCAGCGCGCCGCCTTTTTTGCGAAGCGGGAATTTTATGGAGAACAATATGCTTTTGATTGGATGGACGAAAAAAACCCGGCCCTGGCCGCGGACCTGCGCCAGGAGCGCGACGCGGCCCGGGCACAACAGGCACCACGCTTGCCGCATGCAGATGATACCGATGATGCGGGGGATTTCGCATGAGACGGTCAGAGGCCCGATTGAAAGTTCTGGCGGCGCTCAAGATCGACGCCGCCAGGGGCGCAGAGGCCACAGGCCTGACCGTAAAGGACATTAGCCGTGTGAGCGGTTATAGAGGCCGCCACAGGACGCTGCGGGGCGTCGTGAAGCGGCTTCTGGGTGCGGGCTGTGTTTGCGTGGTCTATGATGGCCGCCCGCGCAAATATGCCATTACCAGCGGCGGGCAGCGGCTCGCTGGCAGCTATCGAGCCGCAGGTGAGGCATATGCCGAAACATTTTATGCTGTGACACGAAAAGAAAGGACAGATCGTGCAGGAAGAGATGGTGATATTGCTGCTGATGGGTAGCGTTGTTGTTATTTTGGGCGCAATTTTAGTTTGGTTGTTGACTGATGATGAGGGCGATGACTGATGGCTGGCAGCGTTAACAAAGTGATCATTCTTGGCCATCTGGGTCGCGACCCAGAGGTGAAGCTGTTTGATGGTGGCGGCAAAGTGGTCAACCTATCCATCGCCACGTCGCAGCGGTGGAAGGACAAGAACACGGGGGAGCAACGCGAGCGGACGGAATGGCACCGTGTGTCTGTGTTTGCGACCTATGCCTGCAACTATGCGGAGCGGTTTTTGCGCAAGGGCTCTTTGGTTTATGTCGAAGGGGCGCTTGAAACGCGCAAATGGCAGGATCAAGCCGGGCAGGATCGGTATGCAACAGACATCACCATTCGGCCCTATGGCGGCCAGCTTCTTGGCCTAGACAAGGCCACAGGTGATGGCAGGCGCGCCGCTGACGATGGACCACAACAGGGCGAGCGCGGCGGCCCGCCAGATGATCGCGACTTGTCTGGTTATGGGTCGGGGCAAAGCGGCGGCGATAGCGCAGGCGGGGATGGTTACTCCGACATGGATGACGAAATCCCATTCTAGCAGGTGAAGAGGGGGCACCGCATGTTTTGGTATGTGATAGATAAAGAAAATGTTGTGCGGTCGGATGCCTGCATCACAGAACACGCGGCCAAGGTTGTGGCGCTACATACATTAGGCCGCCTAAAGCTTGGCCGGGTTGAGGGCTTGGATGCTAAAGCGGTCGATCAGCTTTTTGGTAGCCTGATGTCAAAGGGGGTTCGTGTGGTTCACTCTGACAATCGCCAGCAGAACGGCAAGCCATACAGCCGTGTCAGGGGTATCTGATGCCCATCGTCCGCCACAGTAACAAGCGGAAGCGAGACCGAAAGGCAGATCAGCGCCGGGGGTCGGCGCGGGAGCGCGGCTACACGACTGAGTGGGATAAGTTTGCACGGGCTTTCCTGGCATCTAATCCACTCTGCCAATACTGTGCAACCCAGGGCCGCGTGAGTGCGGCGGAGTTGGTTGACCACATTGTTCCCCATCGCGGCGACGCGGCGTTGTTTTGGCCAGATACCCCCGGTCAAGAAATGACATGGTTTGCCCCCTGCTGCAAAACTTGTCACGATGGACCAAAGCAGCGTGCCGAAGTTTACGCAGCGAAGACCGGTCAGGATGTGCGGCAAGTTTTGATCAGGCGAAAAATGCTGCCTCGCGATTTCTTTGCAAACCTTAAAACCGTATCCAGTCAGGACTGAGCCGTAGTGTGATTGGATCACCCCTGCGCCCGGCCAACAGGGGTAATGCGGCTTGGTTGCTGGCTGTAGCCAGACCCCCACACGTGTGTGTCAAAAAAATAAATTAGAGGGGTGGGGGGTGAAAATCATGACAGGATAGACGGGGGACCGGCGGCGGGTAGTCAAATTTTTACACTGTCAAAATCAAATCATATTATAGGAAGTATGTTGACCGTAGGCGTAGGGGTGGTAAGTATTGGGCGACCTATCATTTGTGAGGTGTTTCCATGGCTGGTCGCAAACGAAAACCTACTGCGCTGAAGCTTATTGAGGGCACCTACCGTAAGGATAGGGCGCCAAAGCATGAGCCCAAACCAAAGCAAACAGCGCAAGTTCCGTCGGCGCCCAGCTATCTTGGCACAAAAGCCAAATCGGAATGGAAGCGCATTGCGAAAGAATTGCATGACATGGGCGTGTTGACGCGCATCGACACTAAGACGCTGGCTAATTATTGTCAGGCTTATGACGACATGCTGACCGCGCGGGGCTTGTTGGAAGCACACAATCTGGCCAACCCCACCTCGCACAACGTTCTACGCACGGTTGGCGGTATGGTTCGGACCCATCCCTATATGATCCAGATGCGCGACCACCGCAAAGACATGATGGTTTTCGCCGCCGAGTTTGGCCTAACGCCCGCGTCGCGGTCGCGGGTCAGCGCCAAACTGCCGAATGCTGATGACGATTGGGATGAGTTCAAATGACGAAACACCGCGCCATGGATGCGCCGCCTGAGCCCATCGATCCCATCCCGCGCGGCGCTGACCTGACAGACGATGACCTGATGGTGATGGTCAACGATATGTATGAGGTTCGAAACTGGGCAATGTTGCAAATGCGAATGGGGCCGGAGGGCATTAAGCAAGAGTGCTTTAAGGCATTGCAGGTGCGGCTGGGTCGGCGGGAACAGATCAGGTGACAAAGCCCGCCGCCGATCTTCGGTTCAGCGTCATGGCCGTTCAATACGCGGAGAGTGTTCGCGACGGCGCCATACCGGCTTGCAAATGGATCAAGTTATCAGCGCAGCGATTTCTTGATGATTTGCATTGGCAGGACGATGACAATTTTGCATATGTCTATGACGCTGGAAGTGCCGAGCGCGCGTGCCGGTTTATCGAGCGCATGAGGCATATCAAGGGCCGCTGGGCAGCGAAGGGCCAAACAATAAAGTTGGAGCCGTGGCAGGCTTTTTTGGTCTGTAACGTCTTTGGTTGGGTCCGCAAGAAAGACGGCTTTCGCCGCTTTCGCCGGGTGGTGTTGCTGGTGCCCCGGAAAAATTCGAAGTCTACTTTGGCGGCGGTCATTGGCATCTACATGATGGCAGCCGACGGTGAGCACGGTGCGGAGGTTTACAGCGGGGCCACAACTGAGCGTCAGGCGTGGGAGGTCTTTGGCCCGGCGCGGCTGATGTGTAAGAAAGACGCGAAGTTTCGGGAGCGATTTGGTATTGAGGTGAACGCCAAAAATATTAGCATCCAATCCAACGCCTCAAAGTTCGAGCCCATCATTGGCGATCCGGGTGACGGCGCCAGCCCGACCTGTGGGATTGTTGATGAGTATCATGAGCACAAGACAGACAATCAGTTTGATACGTTAGAAACCGGTATGGGCGCCCGCGACCAGCCGATGATGTTGGTCATCACAACGGCGGGCGATAACATTGCCGGGCCGTGCTACGCCCTACAGGAGCGCTGCCAGTCGATGCTGGAAGGGACGCGGCCCGCCGATGACCTTTTTGCGCTGATCTACACCACAGACCCAGAGGACGATTGGCAAAGTGAAGAGGCTTTACATAAGGCCAACCCGAATATCGACGTTAGCGTGAGTGGCGAGTTTTTACGGACACGTCAGGCAGAGGCGATGGTGAGCCCGCGCAAGCAGGCAGTGTTTAAAACAAAGCATCTGAACATTTGGGTTCAGTCTCGCGAAGCATATTTTGATGTCCAGCAGTTTAAAAGGGCAGCGGACAAAAAAGCAAAGCCTGAGGACTTTGCCGATTGGGAAGCGCGCTTGGCAATTGACCTAGCGGAAAAGCGCGACCTGACGGCGCTTGAATTGGTCTTTCGTGAGCCGGTCGAAGAGAGCCCGCGCTACGCGCGTTTCGGCTGGTATTACTGTCCAGAACAGACCATTGACCTTGAAGAGAATGAGCACTTTCAGGAATGGCGCGACAGGGGGCTTTTAAAAGAAACGCCCGGGGCTGTTACCGATGATCGGCTCATCAAAGATGACGCGCTTGATTTGATCCGCAAATTTGATATTGCGGAAGTAATTTTTGACCCGTGGCACTCACGGCAGATGGCGGTTGAGCTTTCCGAAGAGGGCGCCCTGTGTGTCGAGTATCGCAACAGCCCGTCAAACATGAATGAGCCCATGCGGGAGTTAGACGCGCTAATCACCAATGAGAAGCTTATTCATGACGGCGGCCTTCCGTTTACATGGATGTTGGGCAACGTCGTGAACGGTGCGCGTAGGGGGTCTCTTGATCTGCACCGCCCAGACAAGGAAAAGCCAGAAAACAAAATCGACGGGCCAGTCGCGGTTATTATGGCGCTGGGCCGGTTCTTGACGGAAGATGTTGAGGGGCCGTTGGTGTTCGGTCCCGATTACACGGCTTGAGCGGCGCGCGCAACGTCGCCCAGGCGACCCCGAAAAAGGGGGTCGCCTTTATCTATTTGGTGGCCTATAGTTGGCGCCAAGCCTATGAGGGGCAGCTTGCGGGCATCGGGCAGATAGGGGCAGACAATGGGCTTTTGGGGCCGGGTATTTGGTCAGGAGGTCAGTGACCTTCCCGCTTCGTGGAAGCGTGACCCCATGGATGATTTCTGGTATACAGGTCGCGGTCGTGGGCAGAATGCTGCCCGGGTCAATGTGACGGTTGAGAGCGCCCGCCGGGTTCCCGTGGTGCGCGACTGCTTGGCGACATTATCACAGACGATTGCCGGGCTGTCTTTTGGCGCCTATCGCTTCGTGTCTGAAACGGACCGGCGGCGGGTGGATGAACACCCCGTCATGCGGCTTTTTCTGAACCCGAACCCGCGCGATACAACTTATGAATTTCTGCTGAACCTTGCCGATGATCTGGCGGCTTGGGGTTTTTTTCTTGGCGAAGTCCTGGAGCGCGACCGGATGGGCATGCCCCTCAAGGTTCGGCGCTACGACCCGAAATATGTTTTGGTTGAAGAGTTGCCGGATATGACGCTGCGCTTCACGGTGCGCAAGCCGGGTCTTCCGCAAAAAGTGTTGTTGCACGATGAAGTTTGGTATTTGCCAGTTCCACCGGAAATTGATGAATATATGGGCCGGTCGGCTATTCTTCACGATGGGGAAGAGGCAATCGCGGCCATGATTGGCATGCACGAATATGCCAATTCGTTTTGGGCAAATGATGCCACGCCCCCGCTTATCTTTAAATATCCGGGGACAATGAAGGATGAGGAAAGCAAGTCAAATTTTTTGAATGCCTGGACGCGGCGATTTGGTGGCCGCAACCGTGGGCGGCCAGGGTTCCTTGACCGGGGTATTGATTTTGAACAGCTTTCTACAACGAATGAGGCCAGTCAGTTTATCGAGACCCGGAAAGAATTGGCCCTGGATATTACGCGGCTTTGGCGTATGCCGCCGCACAAGGTGGGCATCCTAGATAATGCGACCTACACCAACATTGAACAGCAGTCGCTTGAATACGTCGTGGATACCGTCATGCCATGGCTTGGCCTTATTGAGCGGTCTGTTCAAAAGTGGCTGATTGCTGAGGGTGATGACACCTATTTTCAGTTCAATGTTTCATCGCTCTTGCGTGGCGATACTAAGGCCCGTTTCGAGGCTTACGCGAAAGCCCGTCAATGGGGATGGATCAGCGTTAATGAAATCCGGGCAATGGAGAATATGAATAGCATCGGTCCCGCCGGGGATCGGTATATTGAGCCGGTCAATATGATGGAGGCCGGGACAGACGCGGATGAGGATCGGCAGAGCGAGACACAGCGGGCGTTGCGCGTCTTGCATGCCACTGTGCCGCGTGTCCGATCCACGAGTGCGGGGGTTGAGCGCGCGCTTGATGGTGAGGTATTGACCGCAGATCGGCAGACACCAAATCTTAAAGTCGTGGGAGGCAGCCATGCCTGATTACAGCCGTATTATTTCGTTGGTGCAGTCTGGTATCTGGTTTGTCGAGCCGCGCCGGGGCCGGATGATCGCCGATGCTTTCCTAATGCGCCTGGAACATGGGCGGCGGGCAGAACCATATCTGACCGACGCCGAGCGCGAAGAAAACGCAATCCGCGCCCAGGTGCGGCGTGTGCCGATGCCGCCACAGGGGAAGACCAACATCATCAAGGATATCGCGATCATTCCTTTGATTGGCATGGTGTTTCCACGCGGCGATATGATGGAGGACATGAGCGGCGGCGGGGCGGTCAACTTGGTGCGGTTTCAGCGCGAGTTTCAGCAGGTGGGCAATGACGAAAGTGTTGGCGCTATTCTGTTGGAAATCGACAGCCCTGGCGGGTTGGTGGATATGGTCCAAGAAACGGCGGCCATGGTCCGTAGTTATCGCAAGAGCGGGCGCCCGATTATTGCGATTGCCAACACCATGGCAGGATCCGGTGCCTATTGGATTGCCAGCGCGGCGGATCAGGTGGTGGTGACACCCTCTGGTTTCGTCGGTTCTATCGGCGTGTTTCAGCTTCACCAAAGCGTCGCCGGAATGTGCGAAGACCTTGGCATTGTTCCAGAATATATTTACGAAGGCGCCCGCAAGGTTGAGGGCAACCCATTTGAGCCGCTGGACGATATTGCGCGGGCGGCGATGCAGGCGGAAATCCGATCTATTTATGAAAGCTTCACCGCAGATGTGGCGGCCTATCGTGGCGCCGATGTCGCGACAGTGCGCGCCGATCCAGAGGGCACATCGGAGAAAACCTTTGGCGGCGGTCGCGCCTATAGCGCGGGTCAGCTTCGTGGGCTTAAGTTGGTCGGCAAGGGCGGGATGGTAGATCGCATTGCGACCATGCAGGAAACAATTGATCGGCTCATGGGCCGGTCGGCACGAACGTCTACCACAAAAGCACGTCTTGCTTTGAGTGGCCGCAAGGTGTAGCTTGCAACGCATTATGTGGTCTGGTCAGTGACCACAGGGGCGAAATCTGGGACTGACAGGAAGAGGGACAAAGCATGCCTACGCGAGCAGAATTGCAAAGCCGGATTGAAGCCCTGCGGGCAGAGGGCTTGGAAATCGTGGCCGTCGCCGAAGGTGAAGACCGCGATTTGAGCCAGGATGAGATGGACCGTATCGAGGCCATCAAGGCCGAAGTTGAGGGGGTCGAAGCTGAAATTGCCAGCATGGACCGTCGGGCTGATGCGCGCCGTTCGATGGAGGCAATCAGCACCAATGGCCGCGCAGGGAACGATGGCCGCAGCGCGTATGGCCAGAATACGGTTGACGATCTTGACCCGGTCGCAACCGGCGGGTTCAAAGACCTTGCCGAGTTTGCCCTATCGGTTCGGACCGCCTGCCATGGCAGCGGCTTGGTCGATGACCGATTGCGGGCCGCGCCAAGTGCGCGTGGCGGGTCTGGGCGCATGGCGGCGCCGACCAACTTCCACACAGGCGGCGGCGATGCTGGTGAGGGCTTCAATGTGCCGCCGCAGTTCCGCGATGAAATCTTTGAAGTCATGGAAGAGGTTGACGAATTGTCGCCACTTCTTGACGAAGAAAGCACGTCGGCCCGTCGTGTGGAAATGCTGGCCAACGAAGAAACCCCGTGGGGGTCGTCGGGTGTCCAGGCCAACTGGCGCAGCGAGGGCGCGCAAATCAGCCCGTCCAAGTTGGATGATCAATCCCGGTCGGTCACACTTCACGAAATTTACGCGTTCGTTCTGGCAACTGGTGAGCTTCTTGAAGATGCGCCACGGCTGGCAGGCCGCTTGACGCGTCGCGCCGGTCAGGCACTTGCATGGAAGCGCAATCAGGCCACGATCTACGGCACAGGTGTTGGGCAGCCGTTGGGGTGGTTTACATCCGCCGCGAGTATCGCGGTGGCCAAGGAAAGCGGTCAGGCCGCCGATACCATCGTTGCGGCCAACGTTCTCAACATGGTCAGTCGCTTGGCGGTTGTTCCTGGTGACCGGCCCATTTGGGTCACAAACCGCAACACCATCACGCAGCTTGCGACGATGACGATTGGCGATCAGCCGGTTTGGCTGCCTGCCAACGGACTTGCCGCTGATGCCTTCGGCGGGTTCCTTCTGGGCTATCCGGTTTTGTTCAGCGAACACGCCAAAACTCTTGGGGATGCGGGTGACCTTCATCTTCTGAGCCCGCAGGGCTATTATGCCTTGCGCCGGGACAGCGGGCCGCAGATGGATGAAAGCATCCATCTCTATTTTGACTACAATATCAAAGCGTTCCGCTGGATCACGCGCTTTGGCGGTCAGCCGCACCTGTCTGCGCCAATCGACGCGCCGACGGCTGGCGGGGGCTCGTCTAACAGCAAGTCACACTTCGTCACACTCGCGGAGCGGGCCTAATCTGAGAGGCGCTGACGGTCGGCAAGTTGACGGTCAGCGCCTCTCATAACCAAAGAGGGGAATACGATGGTTCAGAAAGCGACCCGCCCAACGGACACGATTGGCGTTGTCGGTGTTGTCGATCCGGTATCACAGGCCGCTGGCGCAACGTCCACCGGCTGGTTTGCCGTCGCCGACTTTCACAGTTTTATGGCGCTCATTCAGTCGGGTGTTCTTGGGGCCTCGGCAACGCTGGATGCGAAGATTGAGCAAGCGACCGATGGCACGGGGACCGGCGCCAAGGATGTGACTGGCAAGGCCATCACGCAGCTTGTCAAGGCATCCAATGACGATGATCAGGCGATTATCGAATTTGATGGCAGCGACTTGGACGTTGACAACGATTTTACGCATGCGCGCCTGACACTGACAGTTGCAACGGCAGCCTCGCTTGTCAGCGCTGCCGTGCTAGGGATCAACCCGCGCTATGGCCCGGCATCGGATCGCGATCTTGCCAGCGTCGTCGAGGTCATTGGCCTAGACGCCTAAGCGTCGGTCACCTAATGTTAGTCGGGGGCGGGATGTTTGGCGTCCCGCCCCTTTATCATTTCAGCGCATTTGGGCGCAAAGGAAGACGCAAAAGAAAGGGCCGGTCATGGATGAAGTGAAGACGGTGAAGCCAGAGCCGTATAAGGGCGCGGACGCGGTCACGCTGCGGTGTGATTGCGATTACGTGGTGAAGGGCGGCACAGGCTCGCAGGCGCCGCCGAATGTCAAATATGAGAAAGGCAGGCGCTACCCGTTTTCGCCCCGGTCGGCGGCTCACATGGCGCGCAAGGTGTATGCGGTGCATGAGATGCGTGACGGCAAGCGCGTCTATCTTGGCGATGCCCCGATGTTTGTGGATGAGGCCGCCGAAAAGGCGCAGCGCGCCGCCGAACAGAAGGCCGAAAAGGAAGTCGAGAAAGAGGCAGAAAAGGCGGGCGACGGCAAGTAGCTCGTCACATCTAAGCGGAGGCGGCCCAAATGGCTATCGAAGTCGTGACTGCGCCAATGGTTGAGCCGCTGACCACAGCGGAGGCCAAGGCGCATTTGCGTGTTGATTTGTCTGACGAGGACGCCTTGATCGACGCCGCTGTTCTGGCCGCCCGCGTTTACGTCGAAAACAATACACGCCTAAAGCTGATCACTCAGACGGTGAAGATCACGCGCACCGGGTTTCAGGGTGCTATGTTTCGCATCCCTGTTTTTCCGGTCCAGGAAATCACGCAGGTTCAATATAAGCAGTCTTCCGATGGCGCTCTGACGACGTGGGGCGCGAGCAACTATCAGCTAGTCAAATCAATCAAGCCCTACCATCTGGCGCCTGCTTATGGCCTTACATGGCCAACGGTGCGGTCAGACTATGACAGTGTCGAGGTGACGGTGGCCGCAGGATTTGGTGACGCGTCAACGGATATTCCGGGCGACATTCTGGCGGCGGTCAAGCTGATGACATCGCACTTTTATGAGAACCGTCAAAATGAAGTGGCGGGCACAATTGTGTCAAAGCTGAGTGTCGGCGCCGACCGTCTTTTGGCGCCGCACGTTTTGTATGATTGAGGTGGCGGGATGGCCGGGCGAAACAGTATCGGAGCCCTTGATCAGCGGGTGACCTTCCAGGAAGAAACGACAGATGACGATGGCCAGGGTGGTCGCGAAAATAGCGCCTGGGCGAACATTTCGACGGCCCCAACGATGTGGGCGGAAGTCGAGCAGGGGGCGGGCAGTGAAGGTGAGATTGGGGAGCATCGGCAGTCGAACACCTACCCGATCACAATTCGCGTCCGCAATCGGAACGATCTGACCGCCAAGATGGCCGTGGTCTGGCGGGGTCGGCGTTACAATATCCGATCTGTCCCGCCCTACGATGCGCGGAATGAGTTTTTGGAAATCGAGGCGGAAAATGGGGTGCCGCTATGATTTCCATTCATGTGCGCGGCGGTCGTGATGTTGGGCATATCCTTCGTGTGGTCGGGCCGCGCGATGCGTTTGCGTTGACCCGATCCACGGTGGGTGCTCTTACATCCGAAGTCATGCGCGATGCAAAGAAAAATATGAATTTCACGGGTCCATATTCTGTCGGCCTTATGAAGCGCTCAACACGCAAGCGGGTCCGTCGGGTCCGCAATGGTGTCTTCCGCAATGATATCATTGTTTTGGCAGCCGCGTTTTATTGGCGCTTTTATGAATATGGTGATGGCCATAATCCGCGCCGCCGGATGTTTGGGAACACGTTGATTGAGTTTCGGCCCAAGTTGAAAGCCCGCTGGCGGGCGCTGTTTATGGATAAGTTTATTCGCCGCATGCAGCGCGCGCGGAATGGCCCGCTGGCGGGCACAGGGCGGGGGCGCTGATGGGGGCAACGTCGGAATGGGATATGGCCGTGCAGAACCGCCTAGAGGCCAATGTGGCGCTGGCTGCGGTGGTTACGGGCGTTTACACAGGCACCGCGCCACAGCAGGACGATAGCGGTGATCCTGTTGCGTTCCCTTATGTCGTAATCGAGGATACGGAATTTTTTGATTATCACGCTGCAAAAGAAAGCGGTTTTGAAATTCTGATGCGAATTGTGACAATCAGCCGATCACCGGGCCGGAAAGAAACGCGCGACATTCAAGATTTAATTTACACCGCACTTCATCGCCAGCAAAGCGCCCTATCGGTGACCGGGCATTCTGTGTTATTGATTGACCGCGAAGGCTCCAGGGTGGATGATCCTATCGATAATGATGGAAGCTGGCGCGGTGTTTGTGAGTATCGAGCAATTATGACCAAGAACGCCCCAGATTAATTGGGGCTATGAAGAGAGGGGGCCGGTATGGTCAAAACAGCAGGCCGCGACGTGGTCATGGCAATTGGGGGCACGGCGATTGCTGGCGCCCGTGTCACCGGGATCACGCGAAACATGACACCGATTGATGACAGTGACGCCGATGACGATGAGGTGATGTCGTTTCTGGCCGATGTCTTTTCGGAAGACACGCTAGAGATGACCGTCAGCGGCGTTGAGGACGGAACGGTTCTTCGAGATATCGCATTCACCACCACGCCAGCAGATCGGCACATCTCAAACCTGACATTTACGTTTTCGGGGTCGCCGGTGGACAGTATCAGCGGGAATTTCATTATGACCGCATTTACAATTACAGGTGACTATCGCGAAGCGACAACGTTTGACGCGACCTTCGTCCGCAACGGCGCGCACACGTTTACCCAGGGCGTCTGATACCCAGGGCGTCGAACGACAGGCCACCTATATTTTGCGTGGATTGACCGGGCCTTTGGGTCCGGTCATAGTCGTGTCAGAACCTATGGTAAGATTAAGACGCAATGAATGGATGACGATATGGCGGGTTTTGATGATATTCGAATTGGTTGGAAGGGGCAGGAATACCGGGTGCCGCCCAACAAATGCATGGGGCTTCTTGCTGAAATCGAGGATGTGCTAGCCCCGCCGGGCAGCCCGCAATCGGCGCTTGAGCTTTTGGGGGCGCCGAATAAGGCGCACCTGACCAAGCTGGCCCGGGCCTACGCGGTGGCCCTTCGTTATGCGGGCTGCCCGGTGACGGACGAAGAGGTTTACCTGTCCCTGGCCAACAGCGTCATGCAGGGCGGCGCCGAAGGTTACGAAGCCATCCTGACTTTGGCGGCGGGTCTTATGGCGATGTTCTTTCCAGACTGGACTGCGCAAGAGGGTTTGGCCGCCGGGGCTGAGCCGGGAAAGGGAGAGGGGGCGGAGGGCGCCGCCCCTTCGAGCGGGGAATTGTCAGAGAGTTCTATGCCGTCCTAGTCGGCGGGGGTTGGGTGAGCCCCGTTGATTTTTGGAACATTCGCCCGTGGGAAACTTACTGGATTGTGGATGCTATGACACGTGACACACCGGCCCGCCGCAAGGAAGAGGAACACGCGCGGCTTTATGATCTTTTGCAAAAAGCCAAGGCCGATCAAGGCGGCGGCCTTGTTCAGGCTGTTGATGTCAAGACTGGTGATGCTGCATGAGCCGGGGGATGCGCATTGTTGGCGATGTGGCCGTTGCGGTTGGTGCAGATGTCAGGCCGCTGGTGTCGGAGTTTGGTCGCGGCGGCGCGGCGGTTAATCGGTTTGAGCGGAACACACAAACCTCCGCCGCGCGACTAGCGCGCCGTCTTCGGTCGGTTGCGACGGCGGCGGCGGCGATGGGGGCGGCCATGCTTGCCGCGTCACGCCGGGCGATCTCAGCTATGGATGAGATCGGCAAGAAGGCTGATCGGCTAGGTCTCACCACAGACGAATTGCAGCGCCTGCGCTTTGCGGCCAACAGCGCTGGCGTCGAAACCAACGCGCTCGATATCGGCATGCAGCGGTTCACGCGGCGGGTTGCAGAGGCGGCCAGCGGGTCGGGATCGGCGGCGGATGAATTGGAAGAGATGGGCATTCAGCTTCGGAATGCCAATGGCGAAATCCGGTCTACAACTGATATCTTAGGTGACGTTGCTGAGGCACTAAACAATACCGAAAGCCAAGCGGATCGGGTCCGGCTGGCGTTCAGTTTGTTTGACAGTGAAGGTGTGGCGCTGGTCAATATGTTGCAGGGTGGCCGCGATGCATTTTTGGAAACCACGGCGGCAGCGGATCAGTTTGGCGCGGTGATTGAAGAGCGCGCCATTCGGTCGGCGGAACAGCTACAGGACCAGTTGGGGATGCTGGGCGACGGCATTCGCGGGCAGTTGAATGAAGCCCTTGTGGAGATGGGGCCGCTTCTTGTCGATGGGGCGGAGTTTATTTTGCGTCTGGCGACGGCCTTCAATAATCTTGTCGAGCAGATTGGCAGCACCTTCCGTGCGCTTGATGATTATCTGAACCCGCTGAACGATGTCGAGCGGGGCACACGTGAAGTTGTGGCCGCGATGGGCGAGGAAATTATCCAGTCGCAACGCCTGGACGCTGCGCTTGACGGCGGCATTCGCATGTCCGTGGCCATGGCTGAACAAAAGCTAGCGGAGGCGCGGACGCGGTTTGAAAACGCGCGGGCGGCCATTGCGGAACAGCAAGCTATCGCGCGAAGCTCAGACGCTTTGGGGCAGGTCAATGAACAGTTGCAGCGCGCCCAGGAAATTCGGGACGCGATTGCCCCGCCCGGCGCGGATGAGGGGCTTATCCCGCTTCCACGTCGTGAGGCATTTGAGGTGGCAGAACAGCGGATGGCTGACATCATTGCGCAGCGGGAAGCGCTGCTGTCCATCCCTGAGGACCTGGCCGAACAGGCCAGCCGTGCGGAAGAAAATATTGGTCGCCTACAGGATGCTATTGCCGACGCGGTCGGCGGGGTGGTCGATACACGCCCAGGCGCCTTGATTGAGCCGCTAGAGCCTGGGGAAGAGGGTGAGCAAGGGGGCGGTGGCCGATCACCACGGGAAGAGGGCGACGGGTCGTTTCTTGAGCGCTTGCTTGGTTTGGACGAAGAAAGCCAACAGTCGCTTCAAGAACGCATGTATTCGGCGCTAGAGCGGCAAAACATGTTTATGGAAGAGGCGCGGGCCGCGCTGCTAGCCGCGCGGGAACAGGGCCTAATCGATCAGGCAACATATCATGAGGCGAGTGAGCGGCTGGAAGCGGAGCACAACCGGGCAATGCGGCGCCTACGAATGGAAAACGTTGCATCGGCTTTAGGGTCAACGTCGGAAATGTTCAGTTCCCTGGCACAGATCGCCAGTGACGGGGGTGAGCGCCTGTTGCGGGTGTCAAAGATCATTTCGGCGGCGCAAGCCTTTGTCAACACGTTGGCGGGGGCCTCGGAAGCCCTGCGGCTGCCATTCCCGGCCAACCTGGCGGCTGCGGCACAGGTCATGTCAACTGGTCTTGGGTTTGTGGCTGCCATCAAAGGGACCACCCCAGGCGGCGCGCATGCCGATCCTGGCGGCGGGTCGGCGGGCACGTCGGCGCAGTCGGTCGTGTCAACAGCGGAAGAGGCGGCCACAAAAATCACGCGCGAGATCAACGTCAACTTGCGTGGGCCGTCGCGCGACGTGGGAATGATCCGGGACTTTATTGCGGCGATCAATGAAGAGTTGGACGATGGGGCCAACCTGACGTTGAATATCACAGGTTCTTAAGGGGCAAGTATGGGTTTTATTACAGAAAGTGGTTATTCGTTGCCCGGTGGCGATCTGCCGCTGACCCATGCGCGTGTGCTACATGCGGGTAATCGTTTCCGGCCAGCGTTGGTGACACCATCTGATGAGCAATCCGGTTCACCAGCTAGTGCCGCGCAAAACGGTTTGACGTTTGAAAAGTGGCGTCCGTTTACAAACGCCATTTCTCAGTCTACTGATTTTTCGGGATCGGCATGGACAAAGAGAAATTTAAACGTGGGCGCTGATGGTCAAACACTTACTGAAACATCGGACAGCGGATTTCATGACGTTCAGTTATCTTTAAGTGTTACCGCAGAGGAATGGGTTTTTGGGGCTATATTTAAATCTCCTTTTGGGTCAAATCGTGGGGCAGAAGTTGTTTTCATTGATAGTACGGCTTCCGCTTTTCTGATTAAAATGCGGTCGGATGGCTCAATCACCAGTAGCGTTGGTGATGTTGCCGTAACCAATTTAGGCAACAATTTTTTTATGGCGCGCATCGCTGCGTCGACGGCGGCGGGCGCTGGCACTTTTGCCGTCAGGATGAATACCGCATCAGGTTCGGGAAATTACACTGGTGATGGCCAGAGCCAGTTACAATTGGTTGAGGTGTTTGCCCATCCTAGTATTGCAAGCTACCGGATGGATTTGTTGCGCGGCAAAGAGTGTGATGTTTTTTGCATCGCTGGCCATAATTTTGGCCCGTCGGCTGGCAAAATTTCTTTTGAACATGATAGTAATGAGGATGATACATTTGCCGAAATTGACAATTTAACAGACATTTCAGACAACAGCCCAATTATGTTTTTGTTTGCGCCGGTAACGTCCGCGCGGTGGCGGGTTACCGTATCGCGAACAATTCTTCCAGAAATTGCTGTTGTTCAAGTGGGCAAGGCCCTTCAAATGCAAAGGCCAATTCACCAAGGCGTCCGGCCATTTGAAACTAATAGATCAGTCCAAATGCGTGGCAATCTATCGGAGGGCGGTGAATGGTTAGGGAGATCAACCATCCGGGGGTATTTGGAGGGGTCGTTGAGCTTTTCGCGATTGACCCCTGCTTGGGTGCGGTCCAACCTAGACGGCGTGAACGGCTTTATTCAGGCGGCGGAGCGCGAACCATTTTTTGTGGCGTGGCGCCCAGATACATATGCTGAGGCGCATTATGTCTGGACATCTGGGCGGATTGCGGGGCCGACATTTAGTCAGTCGCCAAATCTCATGTCATGGGCCATCCCCACCCAGGGCCTACTATATGAATAAGATATAGGTCATTTATATTATGGTTGTTCACACAGAAGAAACAGTTGGCCGCGCGCCGGTTCAGATTGTCGAGGTGCAGACGCAGCGGTGCGCCAACAGTTATGGCTGCGCCCCTTGCACGGCGGGTCTGGGCGCCGTGGATACAAGTGATTTATCGGTCAATTTTGCTCAAGAAGGTTTATCGTCTTTTTATGATGTTTTAGGATTTTCGACGAGCGCGGTTCGCGTTGCTGGTGGCATTCGCCTGACGCCATTGGCTGCTAATGGCGGCGTGCGCCGTGTTGGGTCAACGGGCTTCTCGGGTTCGATCTATCGCTATGTAAACGTGGCCGTCACAGTTCATGGTGATTGCGACCTATCCACGGCGACTATGTGGTATGGTTTGTCGGGGCTGCCTACGCCGTCTGGTTTTCGTCGCGTTATCGGGGCAGATAACCTGGATTTTTATTTTCGGGGATTTCGTGATTTAAGGAACCTAAAAGCCGGGGATCAAGTTGTTTTGGTTTTTGATGCGGCAAGAAGCCTTAATTACTTGACGGAATGGGTTGGTGGAACAATTACGGATATTCGATTTGGCCTTGGGACCGACACCTCGGTTTTGTCCGATGTTACCCTACATTCGATTACTGTTAGCGAAAGAAGCCTATTTTTAGAGCGGGGCGGAGAGTGTTATAACACGCGCGCCACGTGCCAGGATTTGGTAAGTTTCCGAGCGGTTCCTGATGGTCATTTGTCTCCTACGGCAACCTTGCGTGATGGGGATGCCATCACGGCTTCAAGCTTTGATCGGCAAAGTGCAGCGTTTTTTGTCGCCGAAATCCGCGCGGGAATTGACCCAGATGGCACCATTTTTGCGCTGGGGTCATCAACTAACTTTGCATATTTGGGTATCACCGGCTCCAATTTGGTTTTCGCGGCAGGGGGCAATGCTGCATCGACGCAGGCCCGGGCGACTGTCGCGGTGTCTACAATTGCCGCCCGCACGGTGACGCTTGTGGCAGAGATCGATTGGGATAGCGACACGGTCAATTTGTGGGAGTTTGACCCACTCGAACGGGAGTTAACGTTGTTAGCAACCGATGCCGCTGACACAGGGCTTCCGGCCAGTTGGTCGGCATCGACGGATGGTCAAGTTGGCGGTGATGGTGGCAATACCTATGGCACAGAAGACGGCGGCAGCTTTGATGGTCGGATTGCTGAGGTGCGCGGTCACGATGGGATTTTGTTTGATGGTGCAGTGTCCGATGCTTTTCGGTTGCGGCAGTATTTTGGAAGTCCCACGTCGGAGCTACCCGCTGACCGCGACAAAGTAATTCTACCCTATCTGGCCAACGTCTCAACCGCGCCAACAAAGGTTAGCCTAGGTGGGGCCAATCGCAACACTGACCCGATTGGCAACCGGGCCAGCGTGAACATTACCATGACCGACCAGCCCGGAAGCGATCTCACAGATGACCCTTACTTGTCTGATCGCCCGGATGACCCGCTTTTGCACGCCGGTGGGTTTTGGGCCAAATGGCGTGTCCGCCAGAAGTTTGGCCGGGTCGGCGCGCGGCTTCGGGTTTTTGAGGGATATCGCGGTCAATTCTTGTCGGCAATGACGGTTCGGGAATACGTTTTTGACAAACTGAATATTTCGTCGCGCGTGTCGGTTACGCTTCGGGGCCGTGATATTTTATCCAAGGCGGAGTTGACGAAGTCACAAGTTCCCCAACAGTCGCCGGGGCTTTTAAATGCTGATATCAACAGCACCGCCACCACGATTGTCATAAAGAATGCAACGGTTGATGACTATCCGGCGCCGGGCACGGTGCGGATTGATCAGGAGCTTTTGACCTACAGCGCTGTTGCGGTGAATGGGGGCGACCCTTCGCTGATCGATTTAACAGTCACATCGCGCGGCACAGATCGGAGCGCGGCAAGCGACCATTCCGAAGACGATAGTGTTCAGCTTTGCCGCCGCTATACGGCTGCCCGCGTCTTCGACGTGCTAACAGAAATGTTAGCAGATGACGCGGAAATCGATGCTCAGTATTTGGATTTGGCCAATTGGAAGTTGGAAGATGATGGGTCTTTGTCGGCCTATACTTTAACTACGGTTATTGCGGAGCCTACATCTGTAGCCCAATTGGTCGGGTCACTAACAGAAAGTGTGGCAGCGTTTATTTATTTTGATGAGCGGGATATTTTGGTCAAGCTGGAAGCCCTAAAGGCCCTGACCGAAACACCGCCGCTTTTATCTGATGCGGCCTCCATTGTGGCCGATAGTTTCAGTCTGACGGAAAAGCCGCGCGAGCAAGCGACGCGTGTTCAGCTTTACTATAACCCGGTGACGTTTGCGTCGGCCCTTCGTGATCCGGTGGATTTTTTGAATGGATATATAGATGCTGATTTGTCGCTTGAGGCTGTTGATGCATATGGCATTCGGCAGATCAGAACGATTTTGTCACGTTGGCTGACCACCAATGCACAGGCGACGCAAACCGCGTCACGGCTTGCAAATCGATATCAGGATGTGCCTGTGGAGGTTGCATTTACCCTGGACGCGAAAGATCGCACCTATTGGATTGGGGATGTGGTTCGTTTTTCGCATTACCAATTGGTTGATCAGCGGGGCGCCAGAGACACACTGCGGTCTTTCATCATCACGTCGGCGGAAGAGGTGGTACCGGGTGAGCTTATCGCCTACACTGCCGAAGATGCGACGCTGGCGGGTGGGCTCTTTGTGATTGCGCCCAATGACCAGCCGGATCATGGCGACCCGTCCGACGCCTCTTATGCGTTTATTACGGACGCATCGGGCAATCAAGGTGATGGTCTGCCCGGGACGCGGATCAGGTAGGGAGAGGATCAAATGGCTGTAGCCTGGACCACTATTCCGAACGGTGACGTTGATGTTGATAGCCCGCTGACCACCGCTCTTGTGACGGCGTTGCGGGACAACCCAGAGGGCATTGCGCAGCGGGCATCCGGGGCGCCGAAAATCTTCGGTGTGCCTTATGATTTTCAAGAGTTTACCACATCGGGAACCTGGACCAAGCCCAGCAACGCGGAGACAGGTGACAAGGTGCTTATCCACGTTGTGGGCGGCGGCGCGAGCGGATATGGCGCCAACGGGGCAGACGCAGAGGGTGGCGGCGGTGGCGGCGGGGTAGGTATGTATATCGATGATATCGATGACTTGCCCGCGTCGATTGCCATTCAAAGCGTTGGCGCTGGTGGCGCGGCGGTCAATCAGGCCAACAGCTACAATGCCGGTGGCAATACAGAATTTGGCCCGTCTGGCGGTCGGGATGAATTTTATTTTCGGTGCGATGGCGGCGGCCTTCACGTCGGGACCGCGTCCGATCCGGGTTGGGTCCGCCGGGGTGACAATGATTTCAGCAATGGCATGACCACGCAGGAACAGGGCGCCTTCTACACGGCCCTTGATCAGCCAACCGGCATTCCGCCTAGTGAGCACGGGGGCGAAGGGGGTCAGGGCGCAGAGAACAACGATACTGGCCGCTCATCTATCTGGGGTGGCGGCGGTGGCGCAGGCGCCGACAGTAACAATACAATCGAGGTTTACGGCGGCACGTCGATGCATGCCGGGCATGGCGGCCAAAGCGGGGTCAGCGGGTCAATTGTCGCGACGGCTGGCAAGTTTCCTGGCGGCGGCGGTGGCGGTCAGTCAGCGGGCGCGGCGTCCGGCGCTGGCGCGGATGGCGTTGTGCGCGTCATCTGCTGGAAAAATGAATAGTAGGGGGCCTAGATTATGACTGATTATCAACGTGGGGTGGTGGTCGATTATCAAGGTTATTTTTTGGCCGCTATCCAATGGGATGCCAGCGGGCCGCCTCCAAACCTCAACACACCACGGCACGGGCGGAAGCGCATGAAGCCTGAGGATGTCAAAACAATCCTGACCGACGTTGAGGCCATTGCCGATCCGCTGCCAAATGGACGGTGGAATAAAAAAACGAAGACATGGGACAAGCCGAATGTCCAACGTTGGTATGTGACGGTTCGGCGCGACAAGCCGGACCTGGGCACCTTTGCCGGGGCGCGAATGGTCTGGCCGGATCGGCTGCCGCAGTTGCCTGCTTATCAGCGCTGGGTCGATGTCGGGCCCCCGGCATGCCCGGGCAAGCGGCCTGTTTGGTCTTTCTCTAAAGGGGTTTGGCTGGTCGGTAAGCGTGTCGCGGTTATCGATGCGGACGGCCTTTGCCGCAACTTCGTTGTGAGTTTAAGCGACGATGATGTGGCTGTTCCAAAAGGCGGAGGGGTTTTGCATGAGCCGGAAGTCTTAACACGAAAGGATGAGACGGGCCGGGAGGTGCCGTTGCAGATCGGCGACACTGTGGATTTGAGGCTCCGCAAGAAAGATCAGGCCGTTTTGGGTAAGGTCGTCTCTGCCCGTCGCCCGCACTATCGGAGATATCCGTTGCCAGTGGTGCGGCGTGTGTTCGAGGATTATGGCTTGTGGGGCCGATTTGAAAAGCTTCTTTTCGAACAGGGTTTTTTTCCAGAAGACATTCAATCAATCGGAGGGTTGGGGCTCGGCATTCGTGTTGTGCGTGACTTTTTGCACGATGAAGGCTATACCCCGGAACAGGCGTTCAAGAAGTTTGAGCATGAGTTCAAATCGCAAGATCAATTCTACCGCAAAAAAATTGCGCATCAAACGGCGGGACCATGAAAAAGGAATACCTGACACTGAAAGATATCCGCGCAACCGGGTTGCCCGGTGGCCCCCTCTTCCAGTTGGCGCATTACAAGGGTCGCGTTGAAGTTGATGACACACGGTGTTCATGGGCCGATGTTCGCGCGGCCCTGTCTGTGTCCATGGCGCTCTATCTATTGCCGGATTATGCCACGGCTGGGGATGTGCGGCTACTGGCTAAGGCCCTGGGTAACCCGCAGGTGGCGACTGAACGGCACCTAGGTATCTATGCGGCGTCGGAGATCGGTCGGGACCGCCTTGAAGAAATCGTGAAAACGTGGGAAGCTGACATGAGGCAAAAGACACCACCAAAGAAAGGGGCGGAGCGGGCAACCAAAGATGTCAAGGCTTAGCGAAACTATCGAGGAAGACGGCGTGGCGATGCGCTGGCTTCGAACGGCAGCCACAACGGTGATTTCCGTTGGTGGCGCGCTTGCCATTTTATGGGGCGCTGTGGTCTTTGTTTTTGGTCCTCGTATCAATGATTGGGCGGTGGATATGATCCGCGAAACCACAGTCGAGCTGCGGCGGGAGGTTGAAGAAACGTCCCGCAATGTGGCCGATCTCGGCGATATCGTTGGTGACTTGACCAGCGTGGTGGCGACAATGCGCGAAGATCAGGCGGCGCAGGAAGCGCCAGCGTGGCGGTGGTCGCGGCCAGACACATCAATAGGAGACGGGATTGTTGGGGGTGTTATCGAAATCCAGGCGGCAGGTTACAAGCTTCGCGAATGCGGCGCCCCGGTGGTCGATCTATATTTTGTTAACGGCAATGATCTGTTCCACCGCTTTGAAGATGTGAGCATTACCGGGCCGGATGGGCGCGGGGTTGTTCTTCCTGTTGCGCCTGATCGTGTGCAGCATGTCAATTTCACGGCCCGCATTCCGGCAGACGAAGGGGTGATGATGGGGCGGGCGCAGGGCTATATTACGGTCAGCTACCCTGACATGTGCCCGAATGCGCGGGCTGAGACCATTGGGCCGATGCAATTCAGGATTAGGGATGGCACTGGGGGTGAGACACAACTTTGATCAGATCATGGATTGGCTGGCCGTCTATGAGGGCGGTTACGTCAATCATCCCCGCGACCCAGGCGGTGCGACCAATCGCGGTGTGACGCAGCGGGTTTATGATGCTTACCGGCGCAATAAGGGTCGGCCACTGCAATCGGTTCGCCACATTTCCGATGGCGAACATGATGAGATTTACCTGAGGCAGTATTGGCAGCCGATCCGGGGCGATGATCTTCCCGACGGGTTGGATGCGACGATGTTTGATTTTGCCGTCAACAGCGGCGTGTCGCGGGCGGCGCGGACTTTGCAGCGGTCGCTGGGTGTGACCGCTGATGGCATCATTGGTGAGATCACGCTTAGCGCCGTTTATGAGCGGGTCAACCGTGGGGCGCTGATCGATCTGATTGTTGATGTGAACAACCGGCGCATGTCGTTTCTGCGGCGACTTTCGACATTCGATGTGTTCGGCAAGGGCTGGACGCGCCGTGTTGTCGGCGATCAGCCCGGGGTCCAGGCGGGTGACATCGGCGTGGTGGATCGGTCGGTGTATCTGGCCCGGGATGATATGGCCAACGCGTCCATCCCCCGGCCCAAGCGCGCTGCGCAGGGTAAGGCGGATGAGCGCAGCATGCGCCGCAGCGGTCGTTTGGCGGATGCCCTTGGCGGGCTTTGGGGCGCGCTGTTTGGTGGCCGTCGAGCCGGGGCAACGTAACCTGATCTGAAAATAAGGGGGCAGGTCAATGCGATATTCGATGCGATACGTTCGGCCCTGGTCATTGGCATGGTGGGCGGGAGTGGCCCTGATCGCCATGGGTGTCGCCCAGGCCGCGGGGTGGCCGTCTGGATGGGATGAGGGCGCGGACGGCCTGACGGGTGTCCTGCGGGCCTTAGCGGCGGCCCTGGCCACACTCACGGGTGCTGGGGGCGAATACACCCCGCCCGGGCTCATGATCGCCACAGGCGTGGGCCTGATCGGTCTGCGTGATGCGCAGGTGCGCTACGAAATGCGTATGGAGCGCGCGGCCACAGAATTTTTTGACATGGACGACGATGACGAAGGCGATGGGTTTGATGATTGGGATGTGCCAGAGGAATACCCGCCTTCCACCGTCATTGAAGGCCCGCCGCTGCCCCCGGGCGAAAGTCCGTTGCCGCCAGATGTCAGAGACCCATACGGGCCAGGGGGATCGCGGGGATGATTGGCCGGTTACTTGGGTTTGTCGGGACACCCGTCGGCGCGGTGCTGCTGGGGGCCGCCACCACGTTTGGCGGGTTTCAGGTAGGGAAGCTTGTGGGCTATGCTCAAGGCGAAGCGGCGGCGCAGGTTGAACAAGCCGAGATCAATGCCGAACAAGCAGCCATTATTCAGGAAAGGGTTCGGAATGCATTGGATCAAATCGGCGCTGATGTTGGCGATGATGACATTCAGCGCATCTTGCGTGGGCTGGCAGCCAGCGAGTGAGCGCGCCGCGACAAGCGCGGTCTGTGGCAGCACGAAGGAGGCGCGGCAGGATCACGCCGCAGCGCTGCTTGAGTTGGGTGTCACGCCCCCGGAACAGGCGGCCCGGCGCACTGGCGCGGTTGCGTTGGGCGGTGTTGCTGCTGGATGTGGTGAGGTCGTGGCGTCATCCAAGGGGATCGGGCCACACTAGCGTCGGGATGTTGGTGATTTAAGGATAGGGTCTGGTGGCGCGGCTCCATTTTTGCGCCGTTGAATGTTGAGCCCCACTAGATAGGCGGGCGGGCGTGATGGATGGGACAGGCCGCGCCCGCCCGCCGTTTTGTCAAACATATTTTAGGTGACTGATGATTTGGCCGGACGTGGTCCGGCAGGCTCAATATCGAGATCGCCAATGGGGCTATTAGGTGAGATCAGCACTTCCTCTTCACCGCGATTTGAGATCAGCGCTTCAACAAATGTGATTGGCACAGCGGCCCTTGCAACGAATGGCTTAAGGCCATCTTGATCAAGCTGACGCTCTTTCAGCCATCGCCACGCAAACCACGCGGCCACGTCGCGCGACAGTGTCCAGGACCATCCGCCTAGAGCCACGCCTTTGGCCTCGTTGGCATCACCGGCCTGAATGCCGCGATAGAGCGTCAAGGTTTGGCCAGGTGTGCTGTTGTTGGCCCATTCCCGCAAGCGCCGACGGTCACTGCTGGCGGTCATGGCCGAAGGATGGGGAACGCTGCTACGCATCACGTCTGACCAAATCTGATCTAGCTCATCATGCTCGGCGTCGGTCCAGACGCGGGCGGCCAACTTCCACCATCGGACGGCCTCGCGCTTGGTCCAACCTCCCCGCTTTTCGGTAGAGATATCCAGCAACGCATGCATGCGATATGGGCGCTCATGCAAACATACAAAATGAACCCAATCGCCATGAGCCCGGAAAGCCTGTGTCATCATCAGCTTTTTCGCAATAAATTCGTCAATAGTGGCGGGCAGAAGCGTTGGGAGTGGCGCGATAAAAAGCGGGTGATGAAAAAAGGATAAACCCAGGTCCTCATCTTCATGCACATACATTGCCAGATCATCGCCAATGTCATCGGCGGTCACGATGTGCATGGATGTGTTGATGCCCAACACATCCATGTCTGTGTCGGCGCTGCCCGTGTCAGCAACCATCATCCCGCCCCCCGGCGCTGCTTGGCGCCCAAGTCGTCGGCGATGCCGTCCGATACTTCGCGCTCACCAAACCCAACAGGAAAAATTACGCCCGGCTTGCGAATGACCCAAAGATGAAACTGATTTGCGGTATCTACCAAGCGCCGCGTGTCGGGGTATAGCTCGATAGCCTCGCGATCTTCGCCGCAGGTCTGGTTCTTGATGGCCTGCATGTGGCGCCAGTCGCGGATCGGCTCGCGGTCATCGCGGCGGATCGATAAGTGGTCCATCGGCGGAAAGCCCGCATATACGTTGGGCGTGTTGCGGTATATCAGTACCGTGTATTGCAGAGATGCCCAGCACTCGGCTTCGTTTTCAAGCCGCTCTGCGTCGCTGGCAATTTTTTCTACCGCTTCGCGTGACAGATGGGGGCGCGCCTTTTGTAGGGCTGTGATGGTGGCCAACCGCTGGTCGCGGGAGAGCGGCACAATTTCTGAGCGTTGCAGCGGAATGAACGCGGCGCCATCGATCAGTTTGTTGATTTTGAAGTCAGTCATTGAGGTGTCTCCGGTTGGTTGGTAGGTTCTAGGTGGCCGATATGTTGAATGCCTAGGGTTTTTTCACGCCCGGCATGGTGGTGACGGTCACGACAGGCGATGCGGACATTGCGCTGGTGGCTTGTCTGATTTGTTCAGCACTCCCAAACGCTCTGAGCGTGATTTTAGTGGACGGATTTATATTGCCTTGATGCTCCACTTCCACAATATTAGCGCTGAATGACATCGGTAGGTCTGCCTGGGCCTCGTCACCCCAGGCGATAGTGATGTTTTCGGTGGCGTAGCAGCGCGGGCAAAAGTTGCCGCGCTTCGCCATCAATGCAACGCGGTCACTGTCGGCGGGAAGGAAAAAGCGCGCAAATATATGGCCGCAGTTTCCGCATTTGACGGGGTGCGGGACACGGCTTAGAGCCGACGGCGGCAAGCCTAAACCTGTGCTTGTTGCATCGCCGATATATGGCCGGAACGCAGCTATCAGGTCGTCCAGTTCCGCCAGAACCTCCAGCTTTTCATCTTTGTTGCGCGGATGAAAGTGTCGGGAAAAAGCAACCTCATCCCGCGCGCGCTTTAGCGCTTCAAACGGTCTCATTCGTCCGCCCCCAAATAGCAAGCCAGTTCGATCCTGTTGCGAAAGGCGGCGATGGCCGTGCGCTGGGCGCCGTCGGTCGCGTAAGCGGGGCGCCCGTAGGCGGTCAGGGTCAACGCTGTGATCCACCCCGTTGTCTCTTCGTCCATGCCGTCGGTCATGAGGGCGAGGGTCTGGTGCAGCGGGTGGTGCTCTTGACGTGCGGCCATGATGGCCTCTGCTATGTTGCCAGCCGTTACACACAGATCAGCATCGTCGGCGCCCGCTGGGCTGGCCAGGATGAACGCAGCCGTCACGGCAGAC
The DNA here is from genome assembly GCA_028280445.1 of Pirellulaceae bacterium. Taxonomy (GTDB): domain Bacteria; phylum Planctomycetota; class Planctomycetia; order Pirellulales; family Pirellulaceae; genus JANQLU01. Next base: position 28,764 of record JANQLU010000104.1, read on the forward strand.
ACGGTGGCGGTAATCAAACGGGTCTTCATGGTGCATTCCCTTTCCGCTCTTGCTCGATCTCATCAAGCCTGTGCCGGGCCTCATCAATGGACAGGCGCCGGTCGCGGGTCAGGCTCATGATAATAATGGCCACGACAAACAGCGCAGCGGCCAGCCACTCAAGAACCGCGCTGCCGATCAGTCGACCGGCGCCAATGCCCGAGAATAGCGCAATCAAAGTGAACGCGTCGGCCAGGATGCTTTGCCAAACCGTCTCATGCTTGATCACAAAGAGATGAATGCGGGGCGGCCATTCGGGGGTGGGCGTTGGTTGAAATCTGGTTCCTGGCGGAAAATCTTTGGGCATGGATTTGCCTTTCATTTGCATGTCAATTGACTGTCATAGGACGGGCGCGAGGCAACCTCGCGCCCGCCGATCTCAAAGGTAAAAATCTTGGTTAGCCTGCGCCCATTCGATATAAGACTTGGTGGCCGCCAAGCCGTTGTCGCGGCTCGTCGCATCGTGCATAGCCATCACGCCAAACTCAGGCGGTAGGCGGTTCATATAGGTAACGAATTGGTCCATTGATGTTTCTCTGACGCGGTTGGCCAACGCGCCGCTGATGGCATATAGCCCAGCGCTATTCTCGGGAACCGGCGCTGTGTCGGGGCTCATCAAGACCGTGTCAGGATTGGGCAGGTCGCGCCAGACGCTCAGAAACGCAATTAGTTCGGCGCCGGGGCCTTCGCCGACGGCGCCCATGATCAGGCGCTGTTCGGTCTCTTGCGGCAGGCCTTTCGCTACTATTCGTGCCACCATGGCCCAAGAGCGAGGCGTTGCGTTAATCTGCCGCGCCGGGTCAAAATCGCTCAGCAGTTGGGGCCGAAATCTCATGAACGCCACAAGCTCGGCAGGCACGTTTTTGTCCATAGCCCAATTGATCCAATCATCAACGGTCGGCTCAATTGTCATGTGAACAAACCGATTAGACAGAGCGGTGGGCATGCGTGATGCGTTGGCACGGTCTTCGATCCTGTTCCCAGCCGCAATGATGCGCCAGCCGGGGGGCATGTGATATTCGCCAATGTATCGGTTGAGGATCAGGCCATAAAGCGCGTCCTTCACGTCCTGGCGTGCGTTGGTGATCTCATCGACGAGCAGAATGCCTTCCGGCCCGTCGCGGCTCTCAAATGGCAAAAGGCCCATTGGCAGCCATCGCGCCCGGCCCTCTTCCCTGTCAGGGACAGGGTAGCCGTGTAGTTCGACGGGGTCAATCAGCGTTGCGCGAAAATCGATGATCGGCCAGCCGCGCATTTCCGCCACGGTGTGGGCAATGTCCGACTTGCCGACGCCCGGCTGACCCAGCATGATAACAGGCAGGTCCAAATCGATCAGCGCGTTGATGTCTTCTATCGCGCGGGTGGGGTTTGTTGATAGTGTCATGGTTGGCTCTCCGATTGATATAGCGTCAGACTAAGGGAAGTTTAGTTGCCGTGTCAACAATAAATGACAGATGACCTAATATTAATTTTCGGGCGGGATGCAATCGATGTCGGCGACGGTGATGGGCGTTTCTTTGATCCGATGGCTTGGCGAGTATGGTTGCAGTCTCTCTGAATATTTGACTGTGAAACCAGCGTCGATGTAGGCCGCGACAAGGCACATAACTGATCGGTATTCTTTCCCCATCCTGGCCCGATCCACGGGTGACAATGTCGTGTCAAAATGATTGGAAAGCTTGTGAACCCGAACGCCACGCCAGCGCGCACCGTTCGGGTTGATGTTCGGCAGGTTTCGGCGGGGCACGGTTATGCCACCTCCGGTGCTGGCAGGTCAATGAAGTCGCCAAACGTCGCGGGGGCCTTACCCTGGTATCCGCCATGCGTCAGGGCAAACAGCGTTGGAATGCCGGGGTCTTCTGTCAGGTGACTAAAAACCCCATCGGTCATCATGACGATCAGTGCGGGGTCATGCTCTGCCGCCGCCTCAAAGGCAGGCGTCATGTTGGTGCCGCCGCGACCATGAAATTCCATGTCGGTTGGCAAAGGCTCGGTCATGTCGTATTCGTCAACCGCTTTCACTTCCGTGTCAATTTGGATCACCACCACATTGCGAATTCCGATGGCTTCGCGGGCCGCTTCGATCTGGGTCACGCACATCGCCAGTTCTTCCGTGCTCATACTGCCAGACGTGTCAACGATAAATGCCATCGTGCCGATGCCGTTGGCCGTCTTGCCGGGCAAGTAAATGTCTTCGCCGACGAACCGCCGATTGGGCTTAGCCCAGGACACTTTGACTTCGGCCTTGTCATCGATAAAGGCCATGAAGCGGTCGCGCCAATCCACGCCCTTCGCCTTGACGCGGTCAACTAAATCTTTCGACAGGCCGCTTTCGTGGCCCTGGGCTTTCTCAGCCATCGCCGCGCGCATGACGCGCTGGTCATTCTCAGCCTGCTTTTGGGACACCTCAGGTTTGTTGCGCATGTCCGCGCCGTCTAGGGCCTGACCAACCGCGCCGTCGCTGCCGGGCGTGTTGCCCTCTTGTGGCGCCGCAGGGCCGTCCTGCGGCTGCCCCTGGCCCTGTCCCGACCCTTCGCCGCCCTGACCATCGCCCTGGCCGTCATCGCCCTGGCAACCGCCATCGTCTTGGTCATCGTCTTCCATGTGCTTATAGATTTCTTCGGCGGTCATGCCATGGAATTGCGGCAGCGCCGTGGCGCCTGTGGGTATGTCAACGCCTTCGGTCTGCATGATATGAAGCGCCGCTTGATCGCAAGCCGCGCGCCAGCGGTTGGGGTCGCGCCAGGGGCCGCGCCGCAAGTGATGCGACAGGGCGACGTGCAAGGACATTTTGCGCATGGCAGCGGCGACCAGCGGGCGTTCTGCACTCAGCAGCCAGTCGGGGTTGAATATCACGCGTTCGCCATCGGTGGCGCATGTTTCAGTGGCGTCAGTGTCAATGACGGGGTCCATGTCCATAAGGATGGACGCGAAAAACGGGTCGCGCTGGATAACGAAAGCGCGTCCCTGACTGATCTTGTGTGATAGGTTCCTGGGGTCAAAGGCCATAGTGTGTTCTCCGGTTGCTATGGGGTAGACTACAGGAAGTTTAATTACCGGTCAAGCATGCTGAGACGGCGGCGCTTGACATGGTTGGGGGTATTTTCTATCGTCATGTTGTCGGACTTGGTTCGCACCGCAGAATTGCAACCTCGACTTAACGCTAGACGACGAGAGATAGATATAGGCCCCGGTGGGGAGCTTGCCGGGAAAGGGGCGCCATGGGATAGCACGGCGCCCCTTTCTTGTTTGGCTTGGTTTGTTTGGCTTGGTTTGCTTTTGGGGTTGTGCGGGGCGGGTGCAGGACACCAAGCATTAGGTCAGCTAGAGGTCAGCTAGAAAAGAAAAAAAACCGGCGCCGAAGCGCCGGGTTAGAAGGTGAGGCGAGGATGTGAACGGTGATCCCGATTACCGTGCCGTCACACCTAGCACAGTTCTTCACGTAGTGAAAGCCTTTACATCATGCCAGCCATAGCGTTGGCGATCTGATCGGCCTTGGCGGCCACTTCGGCGCGCTTGTCACCATCGGACCGCAACGTGTCAGCGTCGGCCTCAAGGAGGTTCTGACGCACCTCTGCGGCCAGGGCGTCCAAAGCCGGGTCGTTTGCCACATTCAGCTTGGGCAGCAAATCGACGATGTCACGCACGTTGTTCAGCGTCGCGTCACGAAACGGGTTTTCGATTTTCCCGCCTTCCGTCTCTTTCGGCTTGTATGCCTTGAGCCTGTCAGCCATGTGCGATACAACGTCATGCAGGCGTTGATACACATCTGTCATGGCAGCGGCCAGCCGCGTTTCGGTGCGCTGCGTGATCTGTTCTTGAAGACGCGACATCTCGTCATCGGACATCGCAACCCGAAAGTCGCCGGTCGTGTCCAGGGCCTCAAGTTGGGTATCGAAAAGATACTTCGCTTGCAGGTCGGCGCTCGACGGATAGTCTTCATCCTTGAACATTCCGCCCAGGTGGCGGCGGCCCTCTTCGATATGATCTTCATAGTCCGCCAAAAGCTGATCTACAGCCTTCGTGTGGGCGTCGCGATGGGTTCCCATGTCGCGGACATAATCATGATAGGCGGCGGCGGGTAGGATGCGCTGGCCGTTCTCATTCCACGGCAGGGTCAGCTTCTTGTGTGTGGCGCGCGCGGCGGCCTCTGCCTTTTTGATGGCTTTGAGCGCATCGCCGGTCACTAGCTGCTTGGTAAACTTGACCCAAGCGTCATCGGCTTGATATTCCATCGCGGTCTTGGCCGCGACTTCCTTGTCGCTCGCGCGCCCCGACCACCCCTTGATAGTGAGGCTGGCCAGCATGGCCTTTTCCGCCATGACCTTGGCCTTGGGTTCTTTCGAGATGGGCGGATGAGCATCCGCGCCAGCGGGTACCGTATAGCAAACAAAGCCGTGCTGTTCGACGATCTCAGCTTCCTCCAGTGTGGTGACATAAAACTCAGGCACGGCGCGGCGTTTGCCGTCAACGGTCTGGGTCGTGATGTCATATTTGAGCCCGGCCAAATCGTCGCGGGCTTCAATGTAGCTCCGAGCGTCGATGGCACGGGCGTAGCTTTTGATGTCTGTTTGGTTGGTCATTTTTTTCCGTCCTTTCCGGTTGATGTGAAATACACCTACCAAATAATTTGAAATGGCACAAGGTTAAAATGTAGGTAAGTGGTGTTTTGTTTGGCGTGCTGGTCCTATTAGGCCGTCGCCATCGCGTCAGCCAGCGATGACAGGCGGGCCTCAACACGGTGACTGACTGTCATTAGGTCATTGATATCTTTCTGTAGCGACGGTGACATGGTCCCGCGACCCGTCGCCTGCAACGCAATGGTGGCCAAGCTCAACTGCGTTAAAGCGTCTACGTGGGCCGCAAGTATGGAGGGCATGTTTTGAGCGTCCATTGATCCGATCCCGTCAAGCGTAAAAAATGCACAAAATGCACAAACCGTATAAAACACTTAAACCATAGGCGGCAGATAGTATAGTATAAAAATTGGGATAGGCTGACTTGTGCCGCCGCCCATGGCTGGCTTGACTTGGAATGCGATTGCTGGCAGTCTTCCGGTGTCTGAGGGTTTCAGGCACTCCGGTTGACAAAGGAAGGGGCGCGGAAAGAGAGTACCGCGCCCCTTCTGTTTGGTGATTTGTTTGGTTGGACTAATCGACTGATGGTCTAATTGACTGCGTTCTGGCCACCCAAGTCTTTTTCGGCCATAGCGTAGATCGTCCTTGCCATACAAATAAAATCTTTCTCTGCCACGTCGTTCGCGACACATGCGGAGGCAGCCGCAACAAAACAGACCCCAGATACGGCGAATTGGTTTTTGTCATCAGCTAGCTTCGCAAGGTCTGTTGCCAGTGCAAAGACAAGCGCAGCACGGCAGGTTGCACAAAAGCATCCCTCTTTTACAATGTCGCCTAGTGCCTCAGAAAACATTGGCATTTCGACAACAAAGCCCCCGTCAAGCGCCCCAACGGAACCAGTGTTTTTGCCGCTGGATTTGTCGGTTTTCTTAGTCATCGCCATGTTTCTCCCTTTTGGTCTGTTGCTTGAGGTCGTCAATGCGCGCTTCAATGATCCGCTTTAGTTCCAAAGCTTCGCTGGGCGCCGTCGCCCAATACTGGTTAAGAGCAATTTCATTTTGGGCGCGAAACGCGGCAACCTCTTCGTCGGTCATGTCGCCAAGCGCTCGGCACACGCGATCAAACACCTTCCCGGCAGATACCAGTTCAGCGGGGCCATCCTTGAAATTGAAAATAATCCCCTGGCCGACCATCCGGCCCCGTCTCTCCATCTCCGCCTGCGCCACAGCCTCAGAGGCCGTCATATCCCGCGCGCTGGCGCTAGCCATCTCTTCCGCCACATAGAGCCCAGCAAACGCGTCTGGCCATCCAGCGCGCAAGGCGGCGGCCTCTGCGCACTTCTGGATCATCACGCGGGGCATGTGTGCCCATTGCGATTTGGCCCAGCCCTCACCACGCGGCGCATATTCATCCCAATAGACCTGCCCGATCACCGGGAACCAATCCCCTGAGCCCATGTCCTTTTTCCACAGGCGGACAGTGCAAGCTTCAATTTTGAGCGGATTGGGCGGCGCCTCGCGCGGCTGCGTCCAGCTATCGGGTTTCATCAGAAATTCAGCGGGCTCGCTCGCGGGCCGGTAATCGCCCTGCCGCGACGCGACCACGCGCAAGCCGTCGCGTGTGACAATGAACGTCATCCGCCGTTTGTCGCGGTCGTTTTCGTTGTCGATGACCGGAATGATCTGGCGCCGGAAGGGGTCAAGCTGATAGGATCGGCAGGCTTCCATGAACAGATCAAATTCAACGTCGTTCAGTTTTTTGGCAACGGTGCGCTTAAGCGTCGCAAGCTGCTTTGGCGTCAGCACGGACAGGCTGCCAGTGGTGGTCATGGTGTAGCCCCGAAAAGCGCATGGACAAAATGTGCAAACGCCAAAGCCAGACATAGTATTTTGATGGTTGGGTTAAAAACCTCGGGTTCATCCGCCAGGAGAAAAATCAAAAGCGACGATAAAGCCGTGATGGTAGACAAAATAAAGGTCTCAAAGCTCATCACGGCCCCCTTGGGTATCGCCACCGTGACCCGGCGCTTGTGGATCGGGGGGTGGTGGCGCGGCGGGCTGGTCGTTGCCGTCAACGATATTGGAAGCCTGATCGAAGGCAATAATGTAGTCGCCATTGTCAACATCGCGCGACCAAATCACTTCCACATCGTCAAATAGCATAACGGACCCATCGACATTGCGGCGGCCCATATTGTGAGAAGTCGCAAACTTCGCGATCAACATGTCAATCACATACTTTTCGGGCACAGTGCAAATGACGGATCGTTTTTTTGTCTCCCGACTGTCGATGTCAGATGTTCGGGGAAGGTAGGACAGTTTATTTTCTGGCATCAATGCATCTCCTATTTGCGCCGAATGGTGAGGGTGTAGCCTGCGGCAGACAGTTCAACGCCGGGTGGGAGGCCATCCGGCACGGGCTCTTGATCATCGCCTTCCGGTTCGATCACGTCTGCATCATCATCGCTGCGCTGGGCGGCCAGATATCTGCCGACGTGTTCTTTCAGCGCAGCCCGATCAATTATGGGGTCGGGTTGTTTCCAAAACGCCGCTGGCAGTGCTGCCTCATTCGAAACAATAATCTCGGGGGTGGCGCTTTTGAGCGTTACAGTGGCGGTGGCCGTCATCAGCGTGAACGGCAAAGGCCGATCCTCTTGGTTGCCGTTGGCCGTGGCCATCGCGATTTCCAAGCAGCCGCGCAAAAACTCGGCTTTCTTTTCAAACCGAACGCGCCGGGCTTTCAGCGTCGCTTCGCGCTCTTTGAGGGCCTTCGCCATCATTTCGGCTTCGTCTATCTGGTCTAGCGCTGCGCCAATCGCCTCAATAAAATTGGTCTCACCTTCTATACCATAGGCCACCAAATCTTCATCTGTGTCATCGACCGATTGCAAAAACTCGACCAGGGCAGCGGCGGCCTCTGCTTGCCGGGCCAAGTCCTCTGCCGTCCAGTCTGCTTGTGTCCGTTTTGACATGGGGGTTTCATTTTCCGGTGATCGGTAATATTATTTCCGTAATTCGCATAGCGGAAGGAAAATTGCAATGGAAAAATGTGACGCCGCAGAGGGCACCACAGGCGATCCTCAAGAGGATGCGCAGGTGCGAACCGTTGCGGACTTCGTGACAGAAGTGAGCCCCCAGAAGTTGATGGAGCATGTTGGCGTCGGTGTCCGCATGATCCGCTATGCTGTCAACCGGGGTCTTATGCCCGCGCGGTGGTATCTTGGCGCATTGCGCGCGGCGCAGGCCGCAGGCGTGCGCCCGCCCGAATATCATCTGTTTGCCTTCCAGGTGCAGAGCGATGAACCGCACAAGCCTGGGCGGAAGCTTGTTTTTCCGACCCCAACAGAAGAGGGGTTCACCAGTGCGGAGAACGGATGAGACCGACCTACACATAGCAGCGGTCAGCCTGCTTGAGCACGTTTTGCCGAAAGGCGCCATCGTTCACCATTCGCACAACGAAGGGAAGCGGTCAAAGCGCGACGCCGGGTTGGCAAAAGCTATGGGCCAGCGCCCCGGTTTCGCTGATCTAATCATCCTCTACCGCAACACGGTCTATTTTATCGAGTTCAAATCAAAGACCGGAACGCAGACGGTGGTGCAAATGTATTTTGAGATGGATATCCGCGCGACTGACTTTAAGCACTATGAAATCGTTCGATCTTTGGAAGAGCTTGTGGCTGTGCTCGACGGCTGGGGTATCCTGGCGCGGGGTGTTGGCAACGCTGGGCCGGTCAGGGCGGGCGCTGAAAAGGGTAGACAGACGCCAATCATACGCACATAAAGAAAAGACCCCCGGAAAGGCACCGGGGGTCTCATCAGACCGCTGGCGGGCGGTCGGTCGCATTCGAATGTGGTAATCAACATTTAGCGTCAAGCGCTGCCCGCCGCAACAATAAAATGAGGGGGCAGGCGATGTTTCACGTGAAACATTCTGAGAACATGGCGCAGGTAGTGCCATGTCGGTAAAGGTCATGGCAGAGATTTGGGAGGCCGGGCCGGATAACACGGCAGAGCGCTTTGTTTTACTGGCCGTGGCCGATCATGCGAATGACGACGGGTTGGCCTATCCAAGCGCCGCCCGTATTGCACTCAAAACATGTATGGCCGAGCGAAGCGTCAGGCGCATTGTTCATCGGTTGGTGGGCACGGGCTGGTTGACCATCATCAAGAACGCCGGGAAGAACGGAACCAACCTTTTTCAGGTTCATGTGCCCCCCCTGACCCAGGGTCACCCTGACCCAGGGTCACCCCTGACCCAGGGTCCGCAACCCCTGACCCAGGGTCCGCCCCCCCCTGACCCAGGGTCAGCCGAACCATCAGAGAACCATCAAAAACCATCAGGGGGCACGCAGCTAGCGCTGGTGCCACCAGAACCCCCGCCGGAAAAACCACGGAAGCTGACCAGGGCAGCCCAGATTGGCAACTGGCGCCCTAATGATCACCAGCGCTTCGATGCGGCTGTGCAGCTTTACGGATCGGCCAGCCCGGAAAATATGGATAAAGTCAGTGGCGTGGTCGATGCGTTTGTTGACCACGCCCTGGACAAGGGGCGGGTTTCGAAAGACTGGTCGGCGGCATGGCGGAATTGGGTAACGAAGGAAGCCGAGTTTGCGGCGGCGCGGAAAAAACGTTGACACGGTAATTAAACTTCCCTACCGTCGCCAAGAGATCAACCGAAGGACACCGAAGCCATGTCAGCACAATCGAAACCAGCTATCCAAATTGATGATCAGCCATGGGGCCTTCGGCACTATTTGGTCTCGGGAGACCCACTTAATCCATTGCCTTGTGATTTAATTGCGCAGACGGCGCAACTTCACGTCGGCGCGCCGGTCCCATGCGGCTGGCGTGTTTTGACTGGTAACGGCAATTACAGCAGTATCGGGCGACTGGCTTTGCGGTCAGAAGTAGACCCGCCAGTAGCAGGCCCACGCGATGTCACCACGACGGGGTGAATGAAATATCGGTGACCTAGCAGAGGGTGTGAGTGATGAACGATGAAACACAAGCTGCGTTAGTAGCCTACCACAACCGGCAGGAAGAGAAGGATGCTATCCTGGCCCAACTTGCGGCACACCGACGAGCCGATGAACTTGTGAAGGGCCAGTATTGGGAGGGTGGAAAAGGCTGTGCCGTTGGTTGCACGATCCACTCCGGCAATCACATGGAATATGAGCGGCGCTTTGGCATCCCTGTGATGCTGGCGCGGCTGGAAGACCGGGTATTTGAGGGTCTGCCGAACGAACATGCCCAAATGTGGCCGGAGCGGTTTATGGGCGCTATCGCCCCGGGTGCTGATCTTTCGCTGGTGGGCTGGAAGTTTCTTTGGTGGCTATTGACCGATGTCGAGGTCAATCCCGGCATCGCGCATCCCACAGTCGCCGAAGCGGTCAAGGCATGCGCCGATGCGATCTACCCCCTGACCAAAGGTGACCCTTTTGATCAGAGCGCGGCGTGGAGCGCGGCGAGAGCGGCGTGGAGCGCGGTGTGGAGCGCGGCGAGGAGCGCGGCGAGGAGCGCGGAGAGCGCGGTGTGGAGCGCGGCGTGGAGCGCGGAGAGCGCGGTGTGGAGCGTGGAGAGCGCGGCGAGGAGCGCGGAGAGCGCGGCGTGGAGCGCGGCGAGGAGCGCGGAGAGCGCGGCGTGGAGCGCGGCGAGGAGCGCGGCGTATGTGAAAATGGCCGACAAACTAGTCGAACTGACCGTTGAGGCAGGCGCCGCCCGTCAATCCGATGAGGTTAGCGATGGCCTATGATTATGTCGAAAGGCGTTACGGCCTGCATTTCGCGGTTGGCGATCAGGTGGTGCACACCGTTACCCGAAAGCACGGCACGGTGATGCGCTCCAAGGCTTCACACCGTCACTATGTGCGGGTTCACTTCGGCACTGACGGCGCAGGTTTTTGTCATCCGCAGGAATTAGAGAAGGTGAAACCATGACCGATACAGCACCAGAGCGGATATTGACGACCCACGGGCTCCCCAGACATGAGAGGATGTGAGTGATGGCTGAGAAAAACGGTGGGCCGGCATTTCCCGGCTTTGATCCCAACTCCGAAGCCCCAAAGCCCACAGAGGGCATGAGCCTGCGGGACTATTTCGCGGGGCAGGCTTTGGTGGGGATTTGCGCTAACTCCTACACGCCATGGGCTCCTGACGCCGCTGATATCGCGGACAGCGACTTGGCTAAGGCGGCTTACGATTTGGCCGACGCCATGCTCGCCGCCAGTCAATCCGATGAGGTGAGCGATGCGGGACGGTAAGCGCACCATTTGCGTCCGGTTTGATACTCACGCCGCCTGCCACGAATGCGGCGCGGAGCCGGTCAAACAAGAGCCCTGGCGGTGGGCACGGCGCCATGCAGAGAAAACGGGTCACAGCCCAACCGTCACAGTGAGCTACGACATCCACAAGGCGAATATTGATGAGGTGAAACCATGACCGATACAGCACCAGAGCGGATATTGACGAGCCACCGGCTCCCCAGACATAAGAGGATGTGAGTGATGGGTTGTAATTGCCGCATGAACAGTGACCCGGACACTGGTGAGCCTGAGGCGGTCCTTGATCAGGCTC
>JANQLU010000107.1 GCA_028280445.1 Pirellulaceae bacterium
TTTAGCTGCCCACCAAATCTTGTCGAGATTGGAAAGGAACGCCTGATGTCGGCGACCATGTACGCCCGGATTTTCGTCATAGAATTTGCCGGAAGCCACGGCGCACTGCCGCGCCACTGCCGCCCACGCCTTTATCGCGGGCTCATTACTTGCGCCGGAGATAATCCTGTCGCGCAGTTGAACGGCCATTTCGTAATGATCGTAAGATGTTCTGACCATCACGCCACCCGCCCGCCAATGGCGCTTGAAGGGATTGTCACGTCAATTATGAACTCACCACTTGTTCCGGGTTTGCCGTTCATTTCGGCGCGATAGCCGCGTTCGTTCAAGAATTCCGCCAATTCCGGCGTCCGGTGTTTGGCCAGTCCGCTATCAATACCGACCCAAATCTCACCGTCGTTCCACGTCCGGCACCACGTCTTGTGCGGATAATCCCTGAGTACCCGTTTCAATTCACGTGTGGTCTTCCGCATGGTCATGCCGCCTCCCACTGATATTCAGCCAGAGCTTCGGCGAAGCGCTCTTGCGCGTAGGCATTGTCATAAAGTTCAGCGGACAAATCCCGGAACGCTTTGACAATCTCCGGATCGTCTGAGCGCTCATGAAGGCGGACAACTTCATCGTCGTCAGCCTCAACCACAATGCCGGTGACAACGAAGTCGTAGCCTTCGTCCAGTTCCAACAATGCAGTGCCATTTACGAAGGCGACTTGCTTGCCTGCGATCCGGATGGGGAGTTCTTCAAATTCGTGCTCGTAGTCCATATCGATCTCCGTGTGTTGAGATCAATATATACAAATAATTTGGATACGCAATAGAAAACTTCAAAAAAACTGGATTTTTGTGTTGAGAAGTACCCTGAATGTTGATATTCTTTTGACAATGCGGCGAATTACGTGAAGGGGAGATGGGCGCACGGGCGCTCACGAAATATTGCGTAACAAAACCGTAATTTGCCTTGCGTTTTCCGGAAACTGCACACTATCGAGAAAAAACAATCAGTTGCCCGGTTGTGAGCACGTTACCATAGGTTGTTGTTATCAACATCAATACACAGGGGCATAACAAAACCGTCACTATTCATATTGAACGCGGCATGAAGAAACGCCAATCTGCACCGCCATAAAAGACGGGTTTGCAGGATCGGAAGGGAAAGTAGTCGGGATAGCACGCTTAGGGAGCGAGGCACACGATGGGGAATCTAGCCGACTATGATCGCTTGGACAGGCTCATTCAGCTTGCCTACAAAACTGGCGCATCTTTGGACGAATTGGAGGCCTCGTCCAGGGAGCTTTCCGAAAGCGCCTTCATCATGTTTATTGGCAGCGTTTCAACGCGGTTCAAAAACAAGAAATCCAAAGACGTGCCGTAAAGCTCATTAATTTTCAACGCGCCTTGCAGGGATAGCCGATCCCGACCGCGTTCCCAATTATTGTAGCGTGTAGGCGAAACGCCAATGGCTTTGGCGAATTCAGCTTGGCTCACATTGATGTAGTTTCTCACGCGCTTTAGTCGCTGGGCGACCCGCGACGGCGTGGATTCAAGACCACTTTCCATGTGCCGCACTATGTCAAAATACAGGTAATTTGGAAATTGTTGTAAAATTGGACTTTACATGCTCCAAATAATTTGTATTTTAGGAGCATGGCAACCGTAAAGGAAAAACTCAAACTGTTGGGCCGCGAGGAATTGGCGCGGCGTTTGAATGTCGGCATGTCAACAATTGGCATGGCGTCGTCCGATAATGAGTTTCGCGCGTCCTGGTATCCGATCGTGCAGAAGTTGGCTGCCGAAAAGGGCGTGACGGTCCCCGATAATTTATTTGGCTGGAAAAAGCCTGTCGAGCCTGCCGAGCCTCACGAGGCCGCCGAATGACCTCCCAAGCAAAAGGCCCCGCGACACGCACGAGGAACACGCATCGCGGGGCTGGCCTCACTCCGGTTGGACACAGACAGACAGGATGGAGTGAGGAATCATGAGCCATCTTCACAACCGAGACCCGCGCATATTCGATTTCGACCCCGGCGACGCGCCGGATGTTCAAATCTTCCGCCAGAAGACAAGAACGGCGCGCAATGGTCGACGGTGTGATTGCGGCAAATGGTTGTTGCCGGGAACCAAATATACCGAGGTATCCGGGACGGAAGACGGCGAATTCTTTTGCTCGGTCGCGTGTGTTCTCCTTGGACCTGAATACAATTGTCCTTCGTCGGCCATGCTTGAACCGCTCAGTCCAGAGCAGGCCAATGATTCATAACAGTATCTCCTAATCCGCGTGTTGTTCAGAGCAACATAGGTCAGGAGAATTCACATATGCGGGAATTTTTGTCCCCAAAACGAGAAAGTCAAATTCGGAAGGATGAAATGTCAGACGCGGCAGACATAGAGCGGGCATCGGCACTCATTCAGGACGCATTCCCGGCGGCTCTAGGCAGGGTTGAACAGCGGATTGAGACCGCAGCCCGTCGCCTTGGTTGGCCGTGGTCGAAAGCAAAGAAGGTTTGGTACGGCGAAACGTCTCTCATACGAGCGCACCAAATGGCGGCATTGGAACAAGCGCAGATGAAGGAGGCTCGCCGTGCCCACAGGCAGTTCATCGAAAAGACCGCCCGTATTGCTGAGTTTCTTGAGCTTCAGGACCCGGAATTTCATAGGCCTGACATTCAAGGGCTTCGTGGAATGGCGAACGAAGCGAGCCCTTCGTCGTCTCAGAGTGGACCACGATTTGGCATGGACGGCACGTCGGTTTCACGAGTGGATAGCACCGGAGATAACGGAGATTGAATCGCACTGAAATCACAATAGCCAACAAGGAGAATGATCATGGCTAAAACACAACCGAAGCTGGCAGTTTCCACCGAATTTGTCATCGAAAAAAACATCGCGATAACAA
>JANQLU010000122.1 GCA_028280445.1 Pirellulaceae bacterium
ACACCATCAAATCACGAACCGATGGCGGTGGACGAACCTTGGAAACTGTCGATCAATCCGGAAATATTTCAACAGCCAAATACGACGCCAATGGCAACATCAAACAGTCCCGCGATGCTAACGGTGTCGGAGTCGACATCGTCTACGACGACCTCAACCGACCAATTTCTCGCACTGACACCTGGGGTGATACGATCTCGAACACTTATTACTTGGGAGGAAGGATACATACCCAAACCGACGCCAAGGGCAAGACGGTTACGATCGCTTACGATGAACGTGGACGCATAGATAACTCGACCGACCGACTTGGAAATGACACGGTCTATACCTATGACAAGAATAATAACCTGCTCACGATCAGTGACGCCGAATCAAAGGCGACCAGCTACACCTACAACAGCCGCAACCTCAAGGAAACCGAGCAGTACCCCGACCACACTGGCGGAATCTCCGGCGCGGCGACTTACGGAATCGTTAAGTTCAGTCACGATGATGCTGGGCGGGTTCAAGTGAAGGCCGATCAAAACGGTGATACCTGTACGTTTAACTACGATCTGGCTGGCCGGATGACTCGGCGCGAATATCGCACCAAAGCCAACTCGCCATCAGGCACGATTGCTGACAGCGATACATTTACATTCGACAAAGCAGGCCGAATGTTGACCGCAGTCAACGAACGTTATACCAACACGGTCACCATGACCTACGACATTGCTGGTCGCCTCAAAAACGAATCACTAACCATCGCTTTAAAAACCTATACCGTCAGTAATGAATACAACAATCTTGGTCAATTATTCAAGCAAACCTATCCTGACAGCACAGTCGTCCAGCGCGCCTACACCAACCGCGGTCAACTTTACACTGTCAAATACGGAAGCAACATCGAAGACACGCGGACCTACGATGCGGGTGGACGCTTATCCACTTCGACCTACCGCAACGGTGTCGTTACCACCTACAACTACCGCAACAGCAGCGGCAACAAAGACGATTTGATCAGTTCAATCGCCACGACCAACAACGGCACACAGAAAATTGGCACTTACACCTACACCTACGACGCTAACAAAAACAAAACC
>JANQLU010000123.1 GCA_028280445.1 Pirellulaceae bacterium
ACACCATCAAATCACGAACCGATGGCGGTGGACGAACCTTGGAAACTGTCGATCAATCCGGAAATATTTCAACAGCCAAATACGACGCCAATGGCAACAACGCACAGTCCCGCGATGCCAACGGTATCGGTGTTGACATCGTCTACGACGACCTCAACCGGCCAATTTCTCGCACTGACACTTGGGGCGATACGACTTCCACCGCCTACTATCTCGGCGGCATGGTAAAAACGACAACTGACGCCAAAAGTAAATCCTCCACCTTCGCCTACGACGAGCGCGGTCGCCGCGACAAAATCACCGACCGCCTCAACAACGATACCTTGTTCACCTACGACAAGAACAGCAACCTGTTGTCAATCTCGGACGCCGAATCGCGTGTCACCAGTTACACCTACAACAATCGCAACCTGAAAGACAAAGAAACTTATCCCGACCACACCGGCGGCACATCTGGCGCCGCCACCTACGGCATTGTCGAATTTACCCACGACGATGCTGGTCGCGTCAAAATGAAAACCGACCAAAACGGCGACACGGTCACCTTCAACTACGACCTCGCTGGTCGCATGCACCGCCGCGACTATCGCACCAAAGCCAATTCGCCCTCAGGCACCATTGCCGACAGCGACACATTTACCTTTGACAAAGCAGGCCGAATGCTCACCGCCGTGAGCGACCGCTACACCAACACGGTCGCTATGACTTACGACATGGCTGGGCGTCTCAAAGACGAATCACTAACCATCGCCAATCAAACTTACACAGTCAGTCGCCAATACAACGACCTTGGCCAGTTGTTCAAGCAAACGTATCCCGACAGCACGGTCGTCCAGCGTGCCTACACCAACCGCGGCCAACTTCACACCGTCAAATACGGCAGCAACATCGAAGACACCCGCACCTACGATGCTGGTGGACGACTGTCGACATCGACTTACCGCAATGGAGTCGTCACGACCTACAACTACCGCAATAGCAGCGGTAACAAAGACGATTTGATCAGTTCAATCGCCACGACCAACAACGGCACACAGAAAATTGGCACTTACACCTACACCTACGACGCTAACAAAAACAAAACC
>JANQLU010000012.1 GCA_028280445.1 Pirellulaceae bacterium
TTTTTCCATTGCTCTTGGCCATCGTGGCGCTCCTTGATCCAGGCTCCGGTACCTACAATCTTAGAGGTTCGCGCGCCCGTCAAGCATGGGCCACCTCACTTCGTCTGATTGTAGAAGTAATGTAGGCCGCCAGTCCAGTGATGAGCCTGATGACGTGACCAAATCGGAATGAAAATATTGTTGAAATTTTTTTCTATTTCGTAATCCTCTAGGACACTGAATTCGTGAACAAGTCCAAGAAAATTCTCCGCTACCTTTAGTTCAACTTCGCTGGATTCTATTGAGCTCGGGAGTTGCTCGCTATCACATTGATTACTCACATTAAGCGAAACACTGTCTTCGGAAAGTGATATTCTGGTGCGAGTTGGGAGCGGTCGATGATCCGGCAAATCCAAACGAATTTGAACTCTCTGTTTATCAACGTGTACATCTGCAGTAATCTCTTTACAACCATTACACACGATGGTTAAAGTGCATTGTGGTTCTCCATTGATTGTCAAGCTCGCCAAAACCTGATCGTCATTACTCAATGGCGTGAAGGCAATGTCGAAAATGAAGGTAGTTCAAAATGTGATGCACAGGAAAAACCGTTATCAGGCCCCAGAAGTACCGGAATTGTTCTACGTCCTGTTGGGTTAATGTTGATTGGCATTCCATTTATCAATGTTCCGCGCACTTCGAGTTGCTTTGACAATCGCTTCAAGCGCGAACTAATTGACGCAACAGAATTGTCCAACGGGTCGAGTTGAGATTCAGCGGAAGTAAAACCATTCTCAACACCAATTTGTTGCAACCTAGCATGTTTTACAAATTGCGTGTATTGCGACAACTCGGATTGAATTCCTCTCCAAGTACACTCACTTTGCCCCGATGCTGTTCCAAAAACTTCATACAACTCTTGTAAGAACTGACCGATGTCGAAGCTACTGGTTCGGTTAGCAGCATCGATAACTAACTCCAAGACTGAATCTCGTTCAAACGGATTGGCGAGCGCATTTAAATGCCCTTCTCCGCCGAGAACTCTATATAGCTGGCAGAGTGCAGCGAGCGTAGCAGCAAGCGATCCTGGTTCAATGTCCCCGATCTCGGCTATCTCAAGCATCAACGAAGGTGTCGTTCTAAAAGGATGTTCAGACTCTGCTTTGAGCCAATGTTGAATCACGTTTTGGAGAGATGCGAAAGTAGGATCTCCTGCACTTGGTAATAGAGGATCAAAATTTTCTCCGAGCCAAATCGTACCCGACTTTATCTTTGAAAATTCTTTCGCTTCTTGGCTCGCAAGAGAGCGAGATTTAACTGGGAGAGAGATTCGCAAACAATTGTCTGTCTTTTCAATACGTAATCCATCGGGCAAATCTCCCCGATCATGAAAGAATCTATGTAATAACGATTCTGTTTCCGGCGTTGTAGCCACGACGTAAAGAACGGTATAGTCGAGAAGGGGGATATTTACGCTAGAGGGATTGAATTCCAATAATCATCTCCTGAATCCAAAATGCAAGCGTATTGTTAGTGGATTATAACATCACGTCCATGCCTTACAAAATTTGTCGCAAGTTACGTCAAAATCTTCCACACAAAACTAGATCACTCAACCATTATTTTCGATGTTTGAATCTACTAGGTAGGTAGGTTTGCGATCCTAGAAATTGCTCTTGGGTGAGTTCTTGCTTAGGAGCGAATAATCAATGAATGGACGAGGAATATTGTAAATCAATGTTTTTCAACAAATTCTTTCATTAACTCTACTAACGCTTGGGTTTTTGATTTATTTAGATCAATACATTTCTTGGCGAATTTCTTCCACAGTTCTGTTTCTACAAAGACACTTATTTGCCTTTTGGGTTTTGCCATATCCTACATTACTCCAATGCTACATGTTAGTAAGGTTTATATATAAGTGATTACTAGATATGGAGTAAACTTTGAATGGGGTATGAACACAAACAGAGAAAAAAGCAGAGAAATCGAATGGAAAGAGCTGCACTGTGACGAGTGCAGCACATTTCTGTGTTTTGTAGATGACGTCTACAGTGGAACAGAAGTTTTTTGTAAGAGATGTAAACGTAAGATCGAAGAAAATAGCAACTCCCGTTCGCTAACAATTGCTGAGCGTTGACCGAGCACCAAATGTTCAAAACTCACTGAGTCCATTAAACCTCAACGACATCAAATCACTTTTTGAACCGCGTGGAGTGCGGTCGAATGCAGTGCTGGTGCTGCAGCGAGAATTCTTCGGTTGTTTATCAAATTCTGTGTTCATTTTCCTTCTCGTTTTCTATCGATGATCTATAGTCACAACACTGATGTAACTGTTGCGCGGATCAACGACCTTTGTCCCATTAGGATCTTCTGGAATGTTACGATTTGGAGTTACACAAACACTTTTTGGATTTCCTGCAATTCGTTAGTCGGGAATAAATGGCGGTACCGCCGAACCATTTCTTCTGTTTGATGCCCAACCCACTGATTGATAATGCGTTGTTCAATTCCGGCAGCTGCACAATTCGAACAAAATGAGTGCCTAAAAATATGCCAGCCGTAAAGAACTGCCCATTTACTTCGGACAAATGCCATTTCAAAGAAATTGCTGGCTTGATCGTTCGAAATTTGCGTCGGGCTATTCGCTCGCCAGCGAATCGTCGCAAAGGTGAATTTCGTACCTGGGTGAATGGCAAGCCATTCCTTGAGGATGCCAACGAGTCTAGGCTGCATCGGCACTCGTCTCGTCGATAGTTTTCCTTTGATTCGCTTTTTTTCACGAATGGTGATTGTGGATGACTCAAAATCTAGATCATCCAGTTCAGAGCGTAAGATCTCAGAGCGTCGGGCACCTGTGTATGCCGCGAAACACAGCATTGGATAGATCACATCGCGGCGAGCATGGGTTCTTGCATGGCTTAGCGCCGCTTCTACTTGCCGCACATTCAAAAACAGAGAATCCCATAACTCATTGATTTGATGCTTGGTTAAGCCTCCACGTTTAATGCGTGTTTCAATCTGTTGCCATGTTTGGAACGGTGGTTGTTCTTCATATTTTGGATAACGCAGTTTTTTGTTTGGGAATGGGAGTTGGACTTTCTTTTGATCTATCATCCAGCCCCAAATAGTTGAAAATGTTCGAAGTTCCTTTTTGATCGTTTGAACACTTACTGTTTTGCCATAACGCCCTTGCTCTTTTGCACGTTGGTCGATATAGCCTTGCAATGTTGGCTTATCGATTTTGCAAAGTGTCACTTTACGGCCAATCAATCTGGCTAAGTGCTCAACATGAGTATTCATGCCAGATAGTGTTGATTCTTCCAGTGAATTTTCTGGTATCGTATCTAAAAACGTTCGCCACGATTGTTTGATAGTGACAGATTTGCGTGGTCGAGGCTCGTTTTGTGTAGCTTTCGATAAATCGCCGCCAAGCAAAAATGTAGCTGGATCGCTACTCGCAGGAACGGTGACTAATCCAAGCTTCAAGCGATGCAAATTGTCTATGACTTTCGCAAGGCACGCGTCAGCCGAACGCTTGCATGTGGTATTGAGTGATTTGGAAAATCGCTCGCCATTCAAGCGAAAGACAACGCGATACCAACCGTTTCGAGATTCTAAATGTGCCATTGATGCATTCTTTCCAGTTAGCAGGAAAGAGCCAGCGATTCAAAAGCAATGTAAAAGCAATGTTGACCCCAAATTGACCCCAAATCTGAATTTGGAGCTTGGGTGCTTGACCTGGCAACGGCCTAGAAAGAGATAAAACCTCTATTTTCATAGAGTACCCGAGGGGGGACTCGAACCCCCACGTCCAAATGGACACAGGATTTTAAATCCTGAGCGTCTGCCAATTCCGCCACTCGGGCTTGTGCCTAATTGTGTTTCTGGTTCGGAAAAACCTTGTTTTGCAGGCATCTGCAATACAAACACAACATTGTACGAATGGACTTTGAATTGACAACGCCACCCCAAATTAACCTCGCGACGATCGGCTACGTTTTGTTTGCGGAACGCAAGCCAATTTTGTCAAAACAGATCTCGTTGCCGTGGATCGATGGACCTGTTTCGCTTAGGCCAAAAGACTCCAATCACAACCCAGTTTTTCGGATGAGCGAGAATCGTGCCGACAAAAAAGTATGTGTCGCGATCATCACCACATAACCGCCCCAGAAAATTCTCTCGAACTTTTTCAATGGCTTCTGAAGAAAATCAATTCGCGTTTGCGCTCGAACGCACCCCCGACGGTTGAATTAAACATGGCTTGGCAAATTAGCTATTGACCGACCGATCGGTCAGTAATATCATATTTACATGCCCGAACACAAAACACGAACAAAAATCCTGCAGTGCGCAATCCAATTGTTGGGAGAAAACGGGGCGGAACAATTTAGTGCGTCGAAGCTGGCGGCCGCTGCTGGCATCAGCAAGGCGACGCTATTTCACCATTTTCGTTCGATTGACGACGTGCCTATCGAAGCGTTCGAGGTTTGGAGCAACGATGTGCTCGATATTGACCTACCAGCGACCGGAGACCTGTATAAGGCGCTAGTCAAACTCGGGAACCATACGTTCGACGTCGTAGATCAACAGCGTGACTTCCTTCGCGCTTACTTTGTACTTCTAAACAAGGCAATGTTTGACGAGCGTTTGAGGTTCAAGGTGGCTTCGTCGTCGGACCGCGCGATTGAAACTTTGGCGTCGGGGATTCGTCGATTTGTTGAGTCCAAACGTGCCGCAAACGACTTGGCGCGTACGGTGCTGATGCAATTGGACGGAGCCAGCTTGCATCTGCTAGCGCTCGGGAACGAGCAGGAAGTTAGGCGCACGTGGAAGTTATTTTGTCGCAAGCTGACTAAATGAAAGTTGAATACATATGAGAGTTGCAATTATTGGGGCTGGCGTGGCCGGGCCGACGTTGGCTTGGTGGCTAAAGCATTACGGCTTCGACCCCGTGCTTTACGAGATTGCGCCGCGTCTTCGCAAGGGAGGATACGTCATCGATTTTTGGGGCGTTGGCTACGACGTTGCGGAGAAGATGAAACTGGTGCCGGAGATCCGTCGACGCGGACACGATTTCCAGGAGCTTCGACTAGTTGATTCACGTGGAAAGATTGCTGCTCGAACTGGCATGGAGGCTTTTCGCTCGGTCACCAATGGACGTTTTCTGAGTATCGCGCGAAGCGAACTTTCGTCGGTAATCTGGAATGCGGGTGAAGGCATCGAAACACACTTTGGTGCCACAATCGATAATATCGAACAAGATTCTGATTGCGTTCGGTTGAATCTGAAAGATGGTCGTCAAGAAAAGTTCGATCTGCTGGTGGGCGCAGACGGACTTCATTCCCGAGTACGTGAAGAAGTATTTGGGTCGGCAGAGCAGTTCGAGAAACCGCTGGGCTATTATGTCGCGGCGTTTCAATCCACCGGGTATGAACAGCGGGATGAACTCGTGTACGTCGCCCATAGCGCGCCGCATTGTCAGGTTGCACGGATTGCATTGCCTGGGGACGAGACACTGTTCTTTTTTATATTTGCCAGCCATCTTCTGGATTCGGAACCCACCGATGAAACTGCTCAGCGTCGCGCGCTGGAGTCCGTATTCGGCGACATGAAATGGGAGGTGCGGCAGATTCTTGAACAGCTCCAGGTTGCAGATGGTTTCTATTTCGACCGCGTCAGTCAGATCGTGATGGAACATTGGACTAAAAATCGCGTTGCCTTGGTTGGAGATGCCGCTGCGTGTGTATCACTGCTGGCGGGCGAAGGAACAGGACTGGCCATGGCTGAGGCATACGTGCTCGCCGGTGAACTGCAACGGGCTGGTGGCGATTTCAATCGAGCGATGCAGCAATACGAAATGAAACTCCGTTCGTTTTTACGAAAAAAGCAGAAAACCGCACGCTCGATGACCGCGTTTTTTGCACCCAAATCACGTTTCCACATGAAGCTACGCGACTTGGCCATGAACGCCATGCGAATCCCGTTTGTGGCAAAGCTTCTACTCAAACGAAGCTTTCAAGACGATCTTGAGTTGCCGCATTATCAAGGTTAACGATGCGACAATTCATCGTCGATCGGTTTTGCGTTTCCTGAAATAATGTCGTTCGTACGACAAGATCGAATACAACGTCGATTTGCCACTGCGATACTCATAATCGGCGAGTAACGCTCGGGCCTTTCGTTGTTGTTCAGGTCGCAACTCGTCGATTAGCGTGTCTTTGATCTCAATCAACATTTTCGTCATTTTCTGTTTTGCCCGTTCATCGAGTTCCTGTTTCAGCTTGTTAAGCCGCTTTTTCTGGGCCGGTGATATATTCAAGTGCTTGTCGAGTTCGCCGGTCGTTAATTGCTTGATAAATCCTGGAAAAACCACACGGGAAAATCGAATTTCTTTTTGAATATCGCGTTGATGTGGCAGCAACATTCGATTGGCCTGGGCTACATATTTGTCGGTGATCTTCAGAACTTCTGCCTTGATTTTTTTGACGCGTTTATCGACCTCGGCATCAATTCCTACGAAATGTCCGGCTTCGTTTCTGGTATATCGTTTCGCGTACAATTCCCTGTATTTCTGCCGCAGTTCATCGGTCGCATCTTCATAGTCAAGTTTTAACTGCGACAGTTTTTCACGCTGGGTACGCGTCAGTTCAAGAATCCTCTGTGTCTTTCGATCATTCCACAGCAATTGATGATCGATATGGCTTGTTTGTGCAGCAACCGGAGCCACGACGCCCATCAAAATTAAAATCAGGATCGATTTTTTGACGAAATACATTGTGTTCTTTCCTTTTCTTCCCCTTTTTATTCTGTGGTACGAGGCGTCTGTCTGTTTTGAGGATACCGAACGAACGGATTTCTTGTGTAATTTTTTTTGATGACAAAAAAATCGTTAGCGACCACAAAATGCAGCCCGCTCCATCAGGAACAACCAGTCCAACGGATTGTCCGTCCCAATCTCAACAGTTCATCATGAACACCGAAACTCCCATCAGCCAAATTCCACCGAGTAACAAAATCAAGTACGCGATGGTGGTCATGGTTTCGCTAATCTGTTGAAAGAATTTCTTTGGTTCGCTGGCGAAACGATGTGGCTGCAACCGATCGCTCATAAGCGTCAATGGCTGCGATCACATCCTGACCCGATTCGTCAATCGCCAACTGAATCGCTTGTTCGGCGGCTTCCCAAACCTGAATTAACTCGGGCAATTTCTTCTTGGCTGCTGGCGTCAAGTTTAACACCTGACGGCGACCATCGGCTGAATCGTTTTTTCGACGCAGATACCCGCGTTGTTCCAGTTGTTTTACCAGAACACTCGCCGACGGGTGGGCGATGCCAAGTTGTCGAGCGATTTCAGCAATCCCAATATTCGGTTGCTCGTTGACCAATAACAATACCGCGTGCCAGTTTGGCTCAATGTCCAAACCCAGCTCGCGATATAGCAAACGCGCATCACTGACCATGCGATCAACAATACGACGCAGC
Organism: Pirellulaceae bacterium; assembly: GCA_028280445.1. Taxonomy (GTDB): domain Bacteria; phylum Planctomycetota; class Planctomycetia; order Pirellulales; family Pirellulaceae; genus JANQLU01. The sequence continues at coordinate 7,466 of JANQLU010000012.1, forward strand.
CGCATGGTCAAACCTAACGGGCCCAACCGACGCACAAAATCTTGCTCAGGAATATATGTAGACATCTATATAGTTTACTATATAATCAGGTTTGTGCAATTAAAAATTCAGTGTCTAGTGTTTCAAATCGAAACCCGAAGCGTGAGCGAGGGACAAATTTGTCGCGAATATACAGGTTATCTTGGTCCCTCGCTCACGCTTCGGGTTGTGATTTTCTGTCAACAACACTTACGGCACAAGCAAATCCTGTAATTTTGTAGGCTGTGGCAATGAAAGATGATTTTACTTGGGCCAGTCGAAACACGCTCTCAAGCTTGCTCGATCAAGCTCGACAATGCACCGATGAATATCTTGCAAGCTTAACAACTCGCCGCGTTTATCCGTCGGACGAATCCATCCAGCGATTGCGTGAACTCGATGTACCGGTTCCAGAAAAACCATCAGACCCTCACGAAGTTTTAGAGCAACTGCATCGCGTTGGTTCTTTGGGCACGATTGCCCAGACCAGCGGGCGCTATTTTGGATTTGTTAACGGCGGAATGTTACCAATTGGATTGGCAGCCCGATGGTTAGCCGACGCTTGGGATCAAAACACGGCACACTATGTCATGTCTCCCACCAACGCTCACTTGGAAGACATTTGTGAACGATGGCTTGTCGAACTGTTCGATTTTCCAAAAGACACGGCCGCGGGATTTGTCACTGGAACCACTTTGGCCAATTTTTCTGGATTGTGTGCTGGGCGCAACGAGATCTTTCGTCGGTTGGGATGGGATGTCGCGCAAAAGGGTTTGTACGGAGCGCCCCGTTTGCGAATCATCGTCGGCGCCGGTGCGCACGCGGCAGTTTACAAATCGGCATCCATGTTAGGTTTGGGCACGGATCAGATTGAAATCGTGCCACAAGACCAACATGGCCGCATGCGGCCCAATCAGATTCCCACGTTGGACGAACCGGCCCTGGTGGTCGCACAAGCGGGTAACGTTAATTCGGGTGCGATTGATCCTGTCGGCGAGATCTGTGACCGCGTCGCGGGAACCGATTCGTGGGTTCATGTTGATGGAGCGTTTGGGTTGTGGGCACGGGTGTTACCTCGATTGGCTGACGCCTGCGACGGATTCGAAAAAGCGGATTCGTGGTCGGTGGATGCTCACAAAACGCTGAATGTACCCTACGACAGTGGAGTCATTCTGTGCAAACATCGTTCCGCATTGCAAGAAGCGTTTCGCGCTTCGGCGTCGTACTTCCAATGGAGCGACCATCGCGATGCGATGAACTATACGCCGTCGATGTCCAAACGGGCGCGAGCAATCGAATTGTGGGCCGTGTTGAAAACACTGGGGCGGCAGGGCGTGATTGAACTGGTGGAACATCTGTGTGATCAGGCTCGACAATTTGCTGAAAAACTGGCAACCAAAGGTTTCCAGATTTGCAATGACGTGATGTTTAACCAGGTTCTCGTTGCTTGCGACGACGATATGCTAACGCAACGAACCGTGGAGCGTATCCAAACCGATGGCCAGTGTTGGTGTGGCGGTTCCAAGTGGGATGGCCGGACGGTGATTCGAATCAGCGTCTGCGACTGGGCGACATCGGAAACAGAAATTGATCGATCGGTCGCCGCGTTTGTCGCCGCCCGCGATTCCGCTCGACGAGAATTAGCACAAGCCAATTGAAACTAAAAAAGAATATGTCCATTGTGATTCAGGCGGCCGCCGAACAGGATTGGCCGGCAATTTGGCAAATCATCGCACCTGTTTTTCGTTCTGGGACAACGTACGCCTTTGCGACCGACATTTCAGAAACGGCTGCCCATTCCGCTTGGCTCAATACTCCCGTGCGAACCTACGTTGCCAAACAATCCGATGCTGTTGTTGGTACCTATTACATCAAAACCAATCAGGCGGGACCTGGATCACATGTTTGCAACTGTGGTTACATTGTTGATGAAAACGCGCGTGGGCAGGGTATCGCATCGCTGATGTGTGAACATTCACAACAACAGGCAATCGAATTGGGTTTTCGCGCCATGCAATACAATTTGGTCGTTTCCACAAACGACGGTGCGGTTCGTTTGTGGAAAAAACATGGATTTGAAATCGTTGGAATATTACCGGCTGCTTTTCAGCACGCGGAACTCGGATTTGTCGACGCGTACGTGATGTACAAACAGTTGGTTTAAAAGATGACCGTTGAAATCGACTTCCAGATATGCTGTGGTTCTCAAAACACGGACTTGCAGTTGCAGCACGGCATCATAGATTAGTAGTTCATCTCGATTTTTAGTATCCGAGCAAAGCTACAAACTCAAAAATACATTTCCCTTTTTGCTATCTACCGACCCATGAATCTGATTGGCAACACACCGCTGGTTAAACTGAATCGCCTGACAGACGAAAACAGCGCCGATGTTTACGTGAAATTCGAAGGCGCCAATCCTACGGGGAGCATGAAAGATCGGATGGCACTGTCGATGATCGAAGGCGCGGAAAACCGGGGAGAGTTGAACCCGGGAGACACCGTGATTGAATACACCGGAGGCAGCACGGGCAGCTCGTTGGCCATGGTTTGTGCAACCAAAGGTTATCGAGCGCATTTCGTATCATCCAATGGATTTTCCGAAGAAAAAATTCAAACGATGCGAGCTTTCGGAGCAACGGTAGAAATTATTCATGCCGAAAATGGAATCTTGACCGCTGCAGTAATCGATGAAATGATTGCCCGCGCGCGGGAATTGACCGCCGCACCTGACACGTATTGGCCGGATCAAGTCAATAATCCGGACAACAAACGCGGCTACCACGCAATGGCCAAAGAAATTCTGGAACAACTCGGAACCGAAATTGATGAATTCGTCGCGGCCGTCGGCGGAGGAGGATGTATCTCCGGCAATTCAGAGATTTTGAAACAGGAAATTCCGACCATGCGAACGATCGCTGTCGAACCGTATTATGTTCGCAACATTTCCGGTGGGGACACCAGCGGTCAGCACCGGCTGGAGGGGATCGGCCTGTCGTTTGTTCCCAAGATTTTACGCAAAGACTTGATTGACGACGTAATTGCCGTTCGAGATGAAGATGCCTTTGAGACGGCCAACGCATTGGCGTCGCAGGAAGGCGTTTTTGGCGGTATCACTTCTGGAGCGAACGTTTGGGCGGCATTGAAGCGGGCGAAAGAAGTTGGCCCCGGAAAAACCATTGTCACCGTGGTGATCGATTCGGGATTACGTTACCTTAACAGCGGTTTATATCGATAGCAAAAATTCAGGCGCCAACAAATCTCCATTTGGAAATGCAACTTGGCAGTCACAGGGCGGAGGTGAACGATTTCGCGTCCTGTCGTCAACGGCGGCGGAATAGTTACAATGGGATTTTGTTTTGGTCCCAGTAGAAAAACATAGATCGTTCAATTGGATCTGTTCTTGCTTGAAAACACGTTGTTGATCGGCGAAGGGTTTTTGCCCAATCGCGCTTCATTGATGCTGGATTTCGTCTTTCTGGCAATGTTGGTTGTGTTACCGATTCAGGCGTTTAGTTTTTGGATTGTCAAATATCAGCGCAAGTTGGTCGCTCATCGAAGTTTGCAAGTTGGCACGGCAGCCGTTTTGTTGGTGACGGTTTTGGCATTTGAAATTGACATGCAAATTTTTACGGATTGGCGGGCGCTGGCCAAAGACTCGCGTTTTTATGACTCCGGCTGGGTGGATCGTTTATTGTGGATTCATTTGGCATTCGCGATCCCGACACCTTTTGTTTGGGGTTGGGTGATTTTTGCCGCAATCAAAAATTTCACCTGGCAGGTCACGATTAACGAGTACGCCAGTAAACATCGTCAGTGGGGCAGGGTAGCCGCGCTGTTTTTGATGATGACATCCATCACCGGTTGGGTTTTCTATCTCGCCGCATTTGTCTTGTAGGGCCGGTTCCCACCGGCCGGTTGATTCGGAATTGCTGATTCGGAATTGTTGATTCGGGTTTGCTGTTTCGGGAGGGCGAGGCTCCTGCCGAGCCACACAAGTGAGCGGCAAGGCGCAAGCCGCCGGTTCGTCAGCGCTTCGTACCCAGCGGCTAGCGCTTGCCGCTTATTGGAACATGGCCGGTGGGAACCGGCCCTACTTTATTTGGCTTGATCGACACCGCCGATGGCATTGAGCAGACGCAATTGGCCTTGATTGAATCCAACCACCGTAGACAAATAATTTTTACGGGCGTCGGCAAGGGCGTTGATGGCTTGAACCAACTCCAGCGGCATTCCTTCGAGCGCACGAATGCGCGCCGTGTCTTTTGTAAACGACGACTCGGCGTGGGCAAGTGCTTGGGCTGCAACGGCCAGTGATTTTTCAAGCGCTGTTGCTCGATGATAGGCAGTGGCGACTTCGGCAGTCACTTTGTTTTTCATCGCTGCCAGCGCCAACTCACTTTGGCGAACGCGACTGGCTTGGGCCTTGCGTCGGGCAACCGTTCCGAACCCGGCATTTTCAACTTCCCAAGCCATAACAACATCGAGATCGGCACGCCCATTGAACGTTGGGAAATTCGATCCTTGCCCGCCACCAAATCCACCGGCCGAACTGCCGACAGTCAAATAGGGCAACAGGGGTCGCCAACGCTCCGACGTACAATACGATTTTTGTGCAGCAAGATTCGCTCGCGCCGTTCGAAGCTCTGGACGCAACGCAAGCCCTTGTTGGATCAGAGAATCAAGGCCGACAGACGAGTCGACCAATTGAACCGTCAACGGCGTCGAATCAGTCGGTGTGAAAATGACATTAAACCCGCAGTCAGCATTTTGAGATTGAATAATTTCCAACAATTTGGCTTGCGCGGCACCCACGGCACCGGTGGCAATCGCCAACTCTTGCTGGCGGCGGCGTTGGATGATTTGCGCGCGGCTCACATCCGCAGGCGATCCCTTGCCCGCTTTGACAAACGACTGAATCAGGTTTGCCAAGGTGTTCGCCTCGTCCAAGTTTTGCTGAGCGATCACTTGACCAGCCTCGGCTTCGATCAATTCGTAGTAAGCCAGCGCGGCTGCCAGTAACGTATTGTTAAAAACCGTATCCGATTTCGCTTGGGTGGCATTCAATAAATGTTTCTTGGCAAGTGGTTCAAACAAAATATCAGCGGTCGACAAGTTGACAAACATCCGCGCCGGCCCGCCAGCACCACCGGCCAGCGGAGCGTTTCCAAGTCCGGCACCTCCGCCGACAAACAACGATCTGCGGCTGACACTGACAACGTTGCCACCGGTTTCCTGAATTTCACCTTCGTGTCCGGTGTATCCCAAGGCAAGGCGCAAATTCGGCAACCACATCAATCGCGCCTTTTGCCAACGCGCGCGAGCCTCGCACACTTTCTCGCGGGCCAATTGGACATTCCAATTGTCGCTACCAACCATTTGTAAAACCGTAGGCAAATCGATCGGAATTGTCTGCTTTGTCTGGTCCTGACCTGTTATTTCCAAATCATTGACTTGGGTTTGAGGCGACGCTGGTGCGATGTTCGGATTTGATTTCGCTTCTTGCTCAAACGTTACGGGCTGCACTCTGGATTGGTCGGCGTCAGCAGCGCGAGATTCGACTCCGACACGACGTGATAAACTGGCAACCTGTTGATTGATATCAGGTGAAAGCCCGTATTGCCTCACACTGGAATTCGTTGACCGACAGCCAGCACAAAATCCAATCGCAATCATCGAAAGTAAGGCAACGGATTTTGAATTCATGAATGTCTCGCGAATCAGAATTTATGGTAAAAGGATTACCATCTGCACGTTTGTTTGATTCGGCAGAATTGATTCAAACGGAATACGAAAGCGGGCACGTCAGATACAACCAAAATGAGCGCCAGAGTTTGCCGTCGTTACCTGATCAGATCATTTCGCAGGTGTCGGAACGATTGCGAAAGTTGGTTAAAGTTTTACGGCGCTATTTCGTTGTGACAGCATCGCCATCGGAAATACTTCTGGCCGCCACGATCACCTGCTGTCCGGCTGACAAGCCCGAGCGAATGATAGCGTTCGATTTATCAATAAAGGCAACATCTACTTTGACGGCGCGAGCCCGGCCATTTCGAATAACAAATACCTGTCCGTCGACTACAGCCGAGCGCGGGACGCTCAGAGCGCTTTTCAAAACTTCGAGGGTCACTGTAACATTACCGAACTGGCCCGGCATCAGTTTGTTGTCCTGGTTATCAACATCCATTTCAACGCGCAACATTCGGGTTCCCGTATCGAGCCCAGCCGAAAAACGACTCACTTCGCCACTAATCTGGCCAACACCGGATCCTTGTTGCCCGGAAAACACGACGGGGTCTTTGAGATTCAAATTGGCGATTTCAGAGCTGGAAATAGAAAACACAATACGCACTTTGCTCATCTGAACAATTTGGAAAATGGGTTTCGCAGCGCTGTTGCCGTCAGCCGATTGAACAAATGCCCCTTCGTCGAACCAACGTTTGGTAATTTTGCCATCGAATGGCGGTTTGATTTTTGCGTACTCCGCCATTTTTTCAGCGAACTTGAAATCAGCGTTGGCGACTTCGACATTGGCTTGAGCGCTTTTAATATCCGCATCTGCTTTGGCTTTGGCGGCTTCGGCAGACGCTAGTTTTGCGGTTGCCGTTGCAACTTTCGCTTTGACCGAATCGACTCCCGCTTGAGCGCTATTTTTTTCAAAGGTTGCGGTGTCGAGCCGATCCTGATTGACGGCTCCTTTCGACACCAGTTGTGCGATGCGATCATAATTGGTCGACGCGAGTTTCAATTGTGCTTTTTTTTGCGCTGACAGTGAATTCGCTTCCTCGACGCCTGCTTTTGCTGCATCGACCGCCCGTTCTGACTGAACCAATGCCGCTTTCGCTTGTTCAAGTTCTGCTTTGGCTTTTTTGATCATTGCTTTTTTTTGCAACAACTTTTGCTCAGTCTCAGGGATGTCCAGTTCGACCAGCGTGTCTTTGGTCGTTACACTATCGCCGATATCTTTGTTGACAATTTTGATATAGCCACCGACCTTGGAGTATAGATCCGCCGTTTTGTTGGCGTAAACGGTTGCCGGTTTTTTAATCGTTTGCTTCACATCGCTGACAGATTTCACCGTCGCAGTTTTGACTGACTTTTGGGCATCAACGCGTGCTGAGCCAAAAGCGATCGCGATCGCAAAGACAGAAACAACAAGGATTTTGAATTGCGTCATCATTGACTCGGTCCAATTATTAAAGTTGTATTTCATATTCGGCTTGAGCCGTATGTTCTCGTTTAATCAACACGTACAGGCAAGGCACAACGACCAACGAAAGAACCGTCGCACCGATCACGCCACCGATGATCGCGCGGGCCAGTGGAACATTGGCGTCACCGCCACCGAATCCGATCGCCATCGGCAACATCGCCAACCACGTTGTTAGCGAAGTCATGAGGATAGGGCGCAAGCGAACTCGAGACGCTTCGATGATCGCCTCGCGCGGTGTTTTACCTTGGGCAAGTTGTTTATTGGCAAAATCGACCAACACAATCGAATATTCAACGACGATGCCAATCATCATGATCACTCCCATCATCGCCATGATGGACAAATTGTTGCCGGTGATTAACAACAGCACGACGACACCGATGAATCCGAGCGGCACTGCTAAAATCACAATCAGCGGATCGACAAAGCTGCGGAATAGGCCGACCATCGCGAGGTAAACCAGCAGCGCCGCAATGATCGCTCCCGACAAAAACTGTTTGAATGATTCGCGCATGGTTTTGACTTCGCCCATCATGCGAACAGCTCGGCCCTTGAATTTGCTGGAGTCCGCCAACGGTTTCGAAGTACCGACATCCGGTTGTTCGTTGGGATCGACCGTTCCCAACCGAAACCATCCGCCACGCTCATCAACTTCGGCTTTGCCACCCAGCTCTTCGATTTTTTCCTCGATTTTCTGGACGACAGTACCAACATCGTAGCCCGGTTTGACATTGACGTAGAGGTCCGTGACGCGCGCGATGTTGCGATGATTGACAACCGCTGGCCCAGTTTGCTCCGTGTCAAAATTGACAACGTCTTTCATCCGAACAACACCTTCGGGACCACCACGAATCACGATGTCTCCCAATGTTTCGACTCCGGTTAATAGATCTTCCGGATATTGAACGCCCAGAAAGTAATGATTGCCTTTGTATTTGTCGATCCAGAATGCGGGGTCAAAGTTGATCGAACTGTTGGTGACCGATACCAGATTTTTCATCACTTCGTCGGCGGTTAGACCGAGGTCAAGCGCTTTTTCGCGATCGATTTCCACCATCAAGATTGGATTGTCGACACGTTGTTGAATGCGAACATCGGCGGTCCCGTCGACATCTCTGGCTGCCTGGACAATCAATTCGCCGATGTCTTGCGCGGCGTGGAGGTCTTTCGATTGAACTTGGAAGTGAATCGGTGACGGTTCACCTTGATTGAGTGCCGCCGTCAGCATTCCGCCAGTATCGAAAGCAAAATCGACTTCTGGAAATTTCTCGTTGAGCGTTTTGCGCAATTTTTCGACGTATTCAAAAATGTCTTCTTTACCCGGTTTGTTTTTTGTCTGGACGAGCATAAAAGCGTCCATGGAACCTGAGTTAGGAGTATAGGCAGCCGGCCAATCCAGAAGCACGCCGATGTTGGAGACCAACAAAGATAAATTGGATTCAGGCAATTCCTCTTTGCCAACAGCGAATGCTGGATCAGGCTCGCCACAGAGCGCTTTGATTTCTTTTTCAATTTCGATAATCGTTTTTTCTGTTTCTTCGATTCTCGTACCGGATTTCATACGAACCAAAATTGTCATCTGTCCGGAATCCACCGGTGGGAACAATTCACGTCCCATAAAACTGTTCATGGTCCACGCAGCGCCGCCAAACAACAGTAAAGCGACAATCGTGATCGGAATGCGAAAGGCGATCAGCTTTGACAACAGCGCTGCATACCAGTCGCCAAATTTGTTTGATTCCGACTGCTGTGCCTGCCCCGTCGCCCAGTCTTTCGGCAGAAATTTGGAACAGTAGGCGGGAATCAGCGTAATGGCGATGACGTACGAAGCGATAATTGCCAGACCAGCCGCGTAGGCCAACGGCTTGAACAAAAACTGCGCCGTACCGGTCATGAACAATACAGGAACAAACACAATGGCAAACGTAATCGTCGCAACGAGCATCGGCACAGCGACTTCTTTCGTTCCATCATAGGACGCTTGCAAGGCATGTTTTCCCATCCTGCCGTGGCGAATCACGTTTTCCAACACGACGATCGATTGGTCAATCAAAATGCCAATCGCCAGCGCGAGCCCGCCAAGTGTCATCGCATTGAGCGTCTGTCCCATAAAATACATGCAGAGAATTGCAAACAGAATTGCGATCGGCATGGCCAGCACGATGACTAAAGTAAATCGGAAACTTCGCAAAAAAATCAAGACAACTAAACCGGCCAATAACGCACCCAGCCCCGCGGCGATTTGCAGCGATCGATTACTTTGCTCGACGCCAATCGATTGATCCATAGCGACGCTAAGAACCAACGACTGCATTTTTTCTTTGTCATCACCAGTGGCCTCGATCTTGAGTCGTTCCTCAATCGTGGCAAGCTGTTTTTTGATTTGTTTGACAATACTGATCGTGTTCGCGCCAGGTTGGCGATAAATCGGGATGTAGGCTTTTCGTGATCCGTTGACGCGAACGATATTGGTTTGAATTTGTGAAGCGTTCTGAACATCGGCGACGTCGCGCATATAAACAAAATGATCGCCGACTCGTTTGATCGGCAAATCATTCAACTCTTCGACTTTTTCAACATTGGCGTTGGTGAAAATCTGATATTCCATTTTTCCGTCTTTGATACTGCCACCGGGTATCAAAACATTTTGTTGCAACAGCGCTTTGTGAACATCCATCGGAGAAACCTGCTGAGCCTCTAATTTTTCAGGATCGACGTACGCCAGGATCCGACGGAGTTTTCCGCCGTAGACCGCCGGCGCGATCACTCCCTGGATCGATTGCAGTTTATTGCGGAGTTCATAATAGGCGATGTCGTACAATTCGCCCTCGTTCATCTCCGGGTTGGACACCACTACCAGACACAACGGAACAGATGCGGTTGGGTCAAACGGCATAACCATCGGTGGAATCGTTCCAGGCGGCAGATAAAACATGTCGCTCATCGCGTAACTGGTCACCTGCGACATCGCTTCTTCCATCGAGACCCCTTCGCGAAAAAAGTCTTTGACGATGCAAACACTTTGCATCGCTTTGGCTTCCTGATGTTCAATCCCCACCGATTGTCCTGTCCATCGTTGGAGACGACTCATAATGTCTTTCTCCATCACTTCAGGCGGCATGCCCGGATAGAAACAAACAATCTGGACCGCAGAAGTTTCGAATTGCGGCAGCAAATCAGCAGGAACTTTGGTGTAGGCAAAAACACCAAGCACCACGATTGCCAATGCCATCACGATGACAAGATAGGGATTGCGCAGCGAAGCTAGAATCATAGAATCGGGTCTTGGGGTTATTGCAGTTTATAGATGTCGGCGATCAAACAAACTGCAATTATAGTTGAGAACGATCGAAGAATTGTTAGCAGTTTGGACACGAAACGTATGAAAAGCCTTGAAAAAGTAGAGAACACGGGGCATTGGCGATAGCTACCAACGGTTCGATTCGACCGTCGATTCATCGCTACCTGATCGGGTCGAAACCAACTTACTCAATTGGCGTCACTCGACAGCGCGTCGTTGTTTTGGCAGCTGGCTCAAAGATTACTGATCAACGACGACTTTGGGATCAGCGGCATCACCAAGTTTGAGTGTCAATGTTTTTCGTTTTCCTCGGCGATCAATCGTCAATTTGACAGAGGTGCCAATTTTTCGTCCGGCAATCTCAAAGACCAAATCCTGAAACGTCGCAATTGATTTGTCATCGACTTTCAATATTTTGTCGTTGACAATCACTCCCGCTCTGTCGGCGGCCGAGTTTTCGATGACTTCGGAAATCAAACAGGGACCTTTTTCGAGTGCGCGACCTGTTCCACCAGCGAGAGGACCTCGAACACCTAACAGCGCTTTGCCACGAACATTTACATAAACGCCGGGATGTTTTTTCGCATATTTCCTCACGCGAGTCGTATCAAAATCACAGCGAATAATCTCAACGGTGCTCACTGGCAACCGCTCGATGACGTCCAGCATGTCGTTGGTCACGTCGATTCCCGTGATTTTGATAGACGTGACATTTGGCAACAGCGCAATTTTACTAAAGTCGTCCGCCGAACCTTTCCAATTTTTGTTGACATGAACCGTTTGGTAACTGGTCTGAGCAGGTGGATATGGCGAAATGGTTTTGATTCGCTCCTCGAGTTCTCGAATCTGCTTGTCAGTCGCCGTGGATGATCCAGAGGCTTGAACCCAGGGATTTTTTTTCAACTGGAGTTTGGCAACTTCGACCTGATCGACCGACGGTTTGTCTGCCAGAATTTTGTCGATCGACGCCATCATTTGTTTGGGCGACAAAGGTTTTTGTTTCGATTCTTTGGCCTGACTTGGTTTGGCTTTGTCAATGCTAATCTCTTTTTTGCCTGTCTCGATGCGTTGTTCGAGTTCCTCAGCCAGAATGATCCGCCCTCGACCGAAACCCACGATTTCTGAATGCCCCTGGTTTGTCTGAACCTCGGCGCCCAGTTGACGCAGGCTGCGCACTGTGTTTTTGAACTGAGCCTGTTTCCATTTTCGTTTTGATCGCTCGGCCAATTCCAATAGTCCGGGCTGGCCGTTGTCAGCCAGAAAATTCAAAACGCGCGTCATTTTTGCCGCGTGATTTGCATCCGACGTAATCGACAGATTGGCAAGGATTTGCGAAGCCCGATAGCGTTGCTCCGTGTTGCCGTTGAAAATCAACTCGACGACTGGCGGAATGATTTCAAGTCCACGTTTGGAAAGTTCGTCGCTGGCGTTTTGTCGATGTTGAAATTTTCGACTATTTAAATCGGCGATCAATTCGGTGACGGGTTTAGGTTTGACACTTTCCTGTGAGTAGGCGTTTTCCAGGGGCGCGTGCCCAGCACCTAAAATGAACGCGATGAGAAAAAAGGATAGCCTGATGATGGGAAAAGATCGTTGATTTCGCATTTTCGAGCGCGACCCAGGGTCCTCCTGAAAAGTAGTTCAACCGTTCCAATCCTAGAACTAAGCTGGATACTAGTCAATTTTGACATGTGGTGTCGAGTTGAATCCAGGATGATTTTTGGACTTATCCAACGTTTCCCAACTACAACCCGTCTTTTGACTATTTTTTCTTTTTTGGCTTTTTAGGTGCCATCACTTCATCACCGTGAGCCAGTTTACGGAATTTCGCTTCGAGTTCCTTCGCAACTTCGCCGTGGGAATCAATCAAGTTTTTCGTTTCGCCAGGATCTTGGGCCAAATTGTACAGATGGTACGGTTTTCCAAATCGTTTTCCTCGCGGCTTTTGCCGACCGCCCGAACCTGAACCCAAAACGAGTTTCCAGTCTCCATCTCGAATTGCGAGGAAACCTGAGCCACTTTGGTGAAGCACCGGCGGACGCGACGTTTTTTGCTGTTTCAATGCGTCCACAAAACTAAAGCTGTCTTCGGCGCTCTTCCGATCGAATTTGGTACCAGCAATTTCGGCAACCGTTGCCAAGATGTCGACATGACAAATCGTTTTTGATGATTTCGATTTCGCCGCAACACCTTTCGGCCAACGAACGAAAAACGGAACACGATGGCCCGCTTCCCAAATATCCGCTTTCGTTCCGCGCCAAGGACCATTGGCACGATGATTTTTGGGATTAAATCCATGAACCGTTTCCAAGCCAACATGGTCTGGATCTCTGCCAGGGTAAGCATACATAAACGAACCGTTGTCGCTGGTCACGATCACAACCGTGTTATCAGCTGTTTTCGTATCGTCCAACGTCTCCAGCACTTGTCCAACCGTCCAATCAACTTGAGTTATAAAGTCGCCATAAGTGCCGAGTTTTGTTTTGCCGCGAAATCGTTTGTGTGGCAGTACCGGTTTGTGGGGCGCGGACAATGGAAAGTACAGAAAAAATGGTTTGTCGCCTTTTGAGTTTTTTCGGATAAATCCGCACGCCTCATCAGTGAGCCGGTCCAGCGATTCGTCGATTTTAAAATCGGACGCAATTTCGCCTTTGCGATAAAACGCCGGAAACCTTTTGCCGGGAATAACTTTGTCGGGAATTGCGGTTACTTGATTGTTGCGAATGTAGACATAAGGACTCATATCCAAACTGGCCGGGATGATGAACGACGTATCAAACCCGACGGTCAACGGCGAGTGTACCAGCGGTTTCGAATAATCGACCGATTGAGGTTTGCCACCGGCGATTCCCATATTGTTGATGTCGCGCGGCGCCGCATTTTTCCACTGCCAGCCAAGTCCCAAATGCCATTTACCGACACATCCCGTTCGGTACCCTGCCGCTTTCAAAACAGAAGCGATGGTTTGACGATCTTTTTTAATCAACGGGTGCGAGTACCCGCCGAGCACTCCTCGTTTCAACGAAGTTCGCCACGAATAACGTCCGGTCAACAACGAGTATCGTGTGGGTGTACAAACGGCCGATGGTGAATGCGCATCGGTAAACGTCATCCCTTCGGCAGCCAGCCGAGCAAAATTGGGAGTCGGTATTTTTGATTCGGCGTTCAAAGGCGATACGTCGCCATATCCCAGGTCATCGGCCAGAATCACAACGATGTTTGGTTTTGAATTGGTGGGTGATTCTGCCGCAAGTTGCCCAACAAAAAAAACAAATGCGATTGCGATACCAAGCGTGTGTGCGAATTTCATGGTTGTTTTAATTTCAATAGCTGGATGGATTTGGTTTCCTGCTGCAGTTGTTTTTCAAGTTTTTCGACTTGGGGGCGGCGGTTTGCAGCGATGTTCTGTTTTTCATTAGGGTCTGATTTTAAATCAAAAAACTGGGTGCTGAAATCATCCCGTCGATGAGCAAGTCCGTGCCGTCCTGTTTTTCCGCGAAAGTGAACCACAATTTTGTCGAAATCGCGAATCACCCAACGATACAACAGACTTTTCGATGGATCATTGATGTCGGCCATATCGTGTGAAAAAATCTCACCCCAAATCATCTTCCTTGAGTTTTTTGTCGCATCGCGACCGACTGGAACAAGATCGATGCCGGTCATCTCGGCAGAAGGTTTCATTTTGACGGCAGACAAAATTGTCGGAGCGATATCGATACTGGAAACCACCGTTGTTTTGTCGAACCGCGGTTTCAAACGATCGGGCCAACGAATCATGATTGGCGTGCGGACGCCGCCTTCGTAAGGCGATTGTTTACTTCGAGGCGCGAATTGCCACCGCCAACCTTTTGGTACAACGGATTTCGGCGTCCGTTGAATCCAACCGTTGTCCGTCACAAAAATGACGATCGTGTTTTTGGCATGCCCTGTTTTATCGAGATGCGCAAGCAGCGATCCACAAGTTTGGTCAAACCATTCACACATGGCATAGTATTTCGCCAAGCGATCGGGAATTTTCTTGTCGCGATATTTCTCAAACAACTTTTTCGGAGGGTTGTGAGGCGTGTGTGGTAAAAACGGCGCATACCAAACGAAAAACGGTTTGTCTTTTGATTGCTCGATAAAATCGAAAATCGGTTGCAAGCCCTGACGACCAATCTTTAATCCTACATCACCGTGCCGACCACCTTTTTTGGGATCGCCATGTGTCATTCCCGCGTCGAATCCGCCAACGGCATAATTACCTTCCCACCATTTACCCGACTGAAAACTACGATAACCTCTCTTGGCAAGCAACCGCGGTAACGTCGGCAAGTTTTTCATTCGATTGATATAGTTTTGTTTTTTCGCTTTGTATTGATCGTTGTTTCTCGGATTGATCCCTTTGCCGATCGCCGGATCGTTGCCAGTGATTCCATGTTGCGATGGGTACAATCCCGTGATGATCGTTGCCAACGACGGACGGCACAAACTGGTTGGAACATATCCGCGAGTAAAAACACAGCTTTGACTTGCCAGCTGATCGAGACTCGGAGTTTCAATATGAGGATGCCCCATAAATCCGTAATCGCCCCAGGACTGGTCGTCACCAATAATCAAAACAACGTTGGGCAGGCGGTCTGGCGGGTCTGCCTGTAAATGTGCTATCGGGTGGATGCAACAAGCTACCAACAGCATGACAGCTGAATTGCGTAGATATTTAGATATTGACATATTTTGAAAATGCTGGCCAAATTCGCTCATGACGTCATAACTTTCACATTCGACATATTCGGACATTGCATGGCGAGTTTACTAACTAACGTGACAGAATCAAGAACTGCTATTCCCAAACTTGTTTTTAAGACCTAACTTTTGCTGCAGCTGGCGGTTATTTCAAAAAGTATCTCCCTTATCGGGCTCGATGGTTTGAGAACGATCTTTTTGCTGACCTCTTCAGCGAAAATCCAATTTGAAACTCTTGTGAGGAGCTCCCCCGTGTCCTGGAAGCAGTCAAAAATCTGGCCCCAAATATTCATGATTGCGATCGCAACTGTGTTCAGTTCTCAACTGAGTGCGCAATTGAATATCACAATGGACTACACGGCGTTTCAAAACTCGGCGCCCGGCGGACTTTCCAGCATACTGAACAACGACTCGTGGACTGGTGGTACGACCGATACCGAGCGTCTCAACGCCGCCATCGCGGTGATGGATCAAGCGGTCGCGGATATCGAATCATTGTTTACCAACTGTACCGACGTTCAAATCAATCAGACCATTGCCGTCGGTTGGGCATCGCATGGTGGAAATACATTGGCAACCGGTGGTGCGAGTTGGAATGGTTCCAATCAATTGACCGGTGGAACATTGAATTGGGACAACGATGGAAGTAGTACTTTTTTTACCGACTTAACTCCTGCCGATCATTCGGAATTCAGCGCAAGCGCCAACGATTTGCGAACGATGGAATTCAGTTCGAATGGAATTCAAGTCAACGTCGAAGACCGTTACTACGCAAATTTTTTGGGAACAGCGGCGGCCGACAACTCAGACATGTACTCGGTTGCTGTCCATGAAATCATGCACGCGTTAGGAGTCCTTGACACCTACCCACTTTATAGCCAACTCGATCTCGGCAGCGATGGCGATCTGGACCTGGTAGCTGACGGCACAACCTACGAAGTTGCTTACTCTGGCGGACATACAACCATCAGCCTGCCATGGGATGGACCCGGTTCGCTCGGTGGCACGTATTACCCCAACGTCATCGGTCCATCGATTGTTTCGGGAACGCGCGGCCAACTGACTGATATTGATGCATTGTTATTGGCAAACATCCATGGGTTTGGAGCATCTGATTTTTCTTGTGTCACTCAACCACACGGTACAATCCAATTGAATGCGATTCCCGAACCGAACTCTCTCGGTGTTCTTGTTTTAGGCTCACTGATTTACCTGACCCGTCGGCGTCGACGCGTTTCATAAATAGCTCAAACAATGATTGAGCCGGGAAGTCGAAGCTCGGTAGGTCAATGCTTCTGTCGACGCACAGGCACGGTGTTTGTTTCGACTGCCATCTTCAACCTCACCCGCACAACAATTCTTTTTGGCCGCTATGTTCGTCCATTCTTTCGTGGAATGTGGCCGACACAAATACATTTCGTATTCGCCTCAAGATATCCAATTTTCGTGAAAGATTTCGTCTTTTTTCATCATCTCCTTTCAGCAGCTCAAGGGACATGAACTGAATTTGGAGAGAGAGTATGAAACAAACAAATCTTTGGATGGCGTTTTCGTTGATCATTGGAGCAACCGTCGTTTTTTCGGGTTGCATGACTTTACCCAATAATAATCAGGATCTCGGCACAAGGCGAACGCTGCAAGTTGCGACAGGATATCTGGTCGAACCCAACAAGGAGGTGTACTTGGAAGCATTGATCCAAGACCCGACGGATGCGGACTACGGTGATTTTAAAGACGTCTCGTATAACCTCGTGACCGGCCGCAACTACCGTGTAACTTCCAGCTCGACGCGAACGAATACCTCTGGTTACCCGTGGGACGGTGGAGCTCTCTACAGCTGGTCGATGTTTTATCACATCCCCAACGAATGTTGGCGTTGGTCGACGGCCCAGAGAAAGTACTACGCAAGACTTCGAGTGCGTTCTAACGGATCAACTTTGCCCAACGGCAACCTGTATACCTTCAAAGAAGGTTTCTATGAAAGTGATTGGGAAAATACAACCGTCGCGGATATCGGTGCCTGGCAAGATGCCGACAGCATCATCACCGTATGGGCAGACCGTTAATTCGTCAAAACATTGTTCGTATCTTTCGGTCGCGTGCGGTCATCGTACGCGGCCGTTTTTTATTTCCGTCGATCACCAAATACTGTTAGACAACAAACTGATCACTCACTGACCACTCTCGCTTCCAAGGTCTGATCAGCATCGCACGCAATAGAAAATTTCATGGATCACAACAAATCCGTCTGCGGTATTCACTTGCAATTGATACAAGCACGAAGCGCCAGCGAGTGGTTTGATCGCGCATAAGCACTCGCTGGCGCTTCGTGCTCGTAAGATTCACGGTAATCCATGAAATTTCGTCGCAGGCGAAACAGGATCCACCGCACATTCAAAAACTCGATACATTCCATCTACCGTGTGGCCACTTGCGGTACGGCGGAATCTGCCCCCGTGACAACTTTTTCACTGAACGCCCGCAAGATTCTGGCAACGTCATGCTGACCAATTTAGAATGAGCAAGATCGAATCGCCTCAACCAGAGCAAACCTTGCAAGAACGGAGAATCAAATGAATGTACAAAGATCTATCGTTTTCACACTGGCACTCGCGTTCTTTAGCATCGCAACCATTGGAATGCTCAATGGCCAGGAAGGTGAAGAAAAATTGAAACGTTACGTCAATCAACTAGAAGCAAAATACCACAAAATCACAGCACAAAAAAAAGAAATCGATGGTGCCCTCGAAAAAACAAATCGAAAAGAGCATCCAGAAAAATATGCCGAGTTACGTGCTCATCAAAAAGAACTCAATAATGCCTTGGCAGAAATCAAAAACCAATTCGCAAAAATTCGGCAGCGTAACCAACGCCGCGAAGGCGACCGGGAAAAACGGGCGCAACAGGAACGCGATCAATCGCTTGAGAATAAATACAGGCAGTATGCTGGCCAATTGAAAGAGATCAACGCCTGGCTAGAAAGAAATCGCGGAGACGATTACCCAGAAAAACGCAAACAACTCTTGGCAAAACGAAAAGCGGCAATGAATGCGATGGCAGAAATCAAAGCCCATTTTGCAAGAATCAAAGATCGCGAGCGCGGCGAACGTGAATCGAAACAGGAACGAGAAGGCGAACACCCAGAAATTCGCACTGCTCGAAACCAACTTAGGCATCTACGACAGGCCCACGGCCATTTGCGAGAAGCTGGCATGGACGAAATCGCCACCATGGTCGGGCAGCGGATTGAAAAGATCCAAGCGGCGATTGCCCGTTACGAACGCAGTCGACGCACCCGTGAACGTGACTCCGATCGCCGTGAACGTGCTTCCGATCGACGCGAACGCGATTCGGACCGTCGTGAACGCGACTCGGATCGGCGCGAGCGTGATTCCGACCGACGTGAGCGGGAAAGTCGCGATCGTTCAGATGACAATTTCCGAAAAGAAGTCAGTGGCGCAATTCGAGAATTGAGTTCGGCCATCCGATCGCTTCGCAAAGAAGTCGAAGAACTCAAAAAACGAAGACGCTAAGTTTTTTGCTTTCGGCCTTTGACGCCGCTTGTGCAAGCGGAAATCGATTGCGACTGATACAAGCACGACGCGCGAGCGAATGGCTGGTGCGTCTCACGCTTCGCGTTAGTTCGTCGTTGTGAGCGGCAAGGCGCTAGCCGCCGGTTCCAAGCGCTTACGAACGCAAACGAACGCAAGAAGTCGTTAATCAACCGGATCTGTTAACGTCGCCGACGCCGATACACCAACCCGAACACCACTACTCCAACAAGAGCCAGGCTGCTCGGTTCGGGTACGGCAACAATATTGTCGATCGACAAAAAATAAGAAGCAGAGCCCACAGTTTGCCCTGACGAAATGAATGGATATGCTGCACTTTCCATAGTGTAATCAAATCCAATTTCCGTAAACTCACCTGGGTCGAGCTCGAAACTGAACTGGAACGTCCCGGATGCGGTCAACAGTCCGCCAAATCCGGATGCAGGTGCGCCGTTAACAATGTTTCCAATAACAGTGTCGGAAATGAGTTCCGAGTTGAAAATTCGGTTTCCGGCTAATTCCAAATCGATATCGGAGCGGAGCCCTGCGTCTGCACCGCTGGCATCTACCTGATGATCAAAAGTCAAACTGAATTCAAATCGATAACGTTGCAACGCTGAGTTATTTACGATATTGAGTGGTGACGCGAGGGAATTTGAATCATCCAGATCCGTGTCAGCGCGAAAGGCGAATGTATTAGTCGCATCGACCAACGCGTTTCCGCCGAATCCATCCCCACTCCCCACTGTTCCTCCACCGTGTTGGCTGAACAAAGCACTGATATCTTCGTTTCCCAAAGTGACCGTCGCGTCGGTGTATTCCGTTTTTGCATTTTCAACACCGGCGATAATGGAATAAATAGTTCCACTTTGGTTAGCTGCTGGAGGCGCGAAACTTCCATTTTCGTCGAAGACATAAGTGCCAAAGATGGCAACTTCATTGGGAATCAGATCAGCTTTTGCAGAAGTGCCGACTAACAAAACGGAGGCAACAAGCAAAAATGGACAAATCGCCTTTAGCGCGAATTTCATGATGCAATTCCAAAAGTTGGGTTTCGCTATGTGAAACCTCGATTCTATTTTTTGCGGCAAACTTGACAAGGAGTAACGGATCATCGCATTCAAAATAGTGTATCAGGGTCAACGCACACGCTTCGTTAAGTTTAAAATTGCAAACGTTAACCTACCCTTGATCACGTCATCATTCGCCTACGGCTTGAAATCGCTTTCAAATGTTGTTCGAGTTAAAAGTAAGTGATTTTTGCAATAGAATGCCGTTAACCAATTCAAGTTCCACAAAGTGTCGGCCTCAACGGCTACGAAGTGCTTCCAAAGCAAAAGCAACAAACGGATTCAAGCACGCTTAATTCATAGCGATAAGCAATTTGCTCAAAAATTTGCCTGCTTTTATATGGATGCTTACGCAACTGGTTGGCCCGTACAGGTCAACGCAAAAAATCACGAATTCAAGCGTTTTTTTTGCTTCATCACAGCTCTTTTTTCCCTTCGCATTCCGCTTTCTATAATTCCAAGGCGTCCATCGGAACAAACATCGATGAATACGCATGGTGTTAGCGCTCGATAAAGCGAAAGGAAAACGATGCAAAACCAATTTCCACAAACGACTTTTGTCAGTGGAGATGAGTCGAGTCATTCTGCTCGTCCTCCGCAGGAACGATTGCCAGACGATTTCAACTTGCTCGATGCATATTCGAAAGCTGTTGTGGGAGTGGTCGACAAAGTTTCGCCAGCAGTCGTCAGCGTCAGCGGTGAAGGACGCGGCAGCGGTTCCGGATTTCTGATTTCTCCCGATGGTTACGCGGTAACGAATAGTCATGTTTTGGGTGGACGCGAACGGCTCGTTGCGGAGACTCATGAAGGCGATCGAGTGGATGCGGCGGTTGTCGGTGATGATCCAGCGACCGACATTGCATTGCTTCGCCTTGTTTCGAGTGATTTACCATACGCAACGCTTGGCAACTCCGATTCGATTCGCGTCGGTCAATTGGTCATCGCGATGGGCAGTCCGCTCGGGCTGCACTCGACCGTTTCAACGGGTGTGGTAAGTGCGTTGGGTCGCTCAATGCGCGGTCAGGACGGCCGGCTGATTGACAATATTGTCCAGCACGCCGCGCCAATCAATCCAGGAAACAGCGGCGGGCCACTGGTCGATTCATCTGGGAGAGTGGTTGGAGTTAATACCGCCATCATTGCTATGGCGCAAGGTCTTGGATTCGCCGTACCGAGCAACACTGCGGAATGGGTTGTCTCAGAGCTCATGGCGCACGGCAAAGTTCGCCGTCGTCACCTCGGCATCGTCGCCGCAACGCAGCAGTTACCACGAAATTTCGTTCGAACATTCGACTTGCTGGCCGATCAAGCCGTTCGCGTGGTCAATCTCGAATCCAACGGAATCGCCGCCCAAGCCGGCATCCGTTCAGGCGACCTCATCGTCGCCATGAATGGCCGGATCACCGCCAGCGTTGATGACGTTCATCGCTTACTAACATCAATCGACGCCAATGTCAGCTTAGAAGTAACCCTGATTCGCGACGATCAGAAGTTCGAAGTGGTGATTGCGCCATAAGAAGGAGTCGCAAAGAACGACAGAGCCCCTGAAAACCGGAGGCTAGTGCGAAAAAATGCAAGTGGGCGACTATGTGCCATTGAGATTAAGCGGAGACGACAGGATTCTACGCACCCAATTTACGCCAGCCCCGGCAAAACACAACTCAACTCGCTTTTTACCGAACAGACCGAGCTTTCGAGGATTCTGTTTCATCCTGTTTGATCCCGTCTGATCCCGTCCTTGGAGTCAGCAAACAGGGACAAAAATCCTGGCCTGCCGAATATGCGACTGGCCGCTATTTTGGCATTCGGCGTCCTCCTTTTGGGTATGACAGCCTCTGCCGAAAATGACCCAGGGGCCGACAAACTCATCGTTCCAAATGCTAAGCGGAAACGCATTGTACCGAAAGCAGATCGCGGACTTCCACCCGATGAAACGCTTGAAGAATTCGCAAAGCTGTTTATCGGTTACGTGACCAAAATTTGGCCGGAGTTACAAGTTTCCGGACTGTTACCTGTAGATAATCCAAAAACCATTTCCGAGATGGTGGAAAGCTACAAACAGCGTCATCGGCGGGCGATTGTCAATTGGGATCGCATTGCGGCATTTCAGGGAGTCGTCGCAAACCTTGGAGTGATGTATCCCCGATACTCCTATCGAAAATCTCAAGTGAAGTCTATTCCAGATCAGGCGTTCCAGATTCTCCAAAAAGGGAGGACGCTTGATTGCTTCATTCCTTGGGAGTTCGTCTTCGGGGACTACGCGCGAAGCGCTACTCGTGGCCACCGGCAAGGATTCGAGAGTTTGAATTCGGTGTTGAAACAGAATGGTGCGGACATCGACTGCGTTCTCATTGACGATTTCCAACGGGGTAGCCGTAGCGATAGGCAGTGGTGGCAATTTGCAGGCTTGTGCAAAAATCAGAACATCAAGCTGTACTGCGCGTCAGATGGTTTTAACCTCCAAGATCAAAACTGGGAGGAAATGCTTCATCTATATAATTTGATTACTCAACTCGAAGGCAAGCTGCGGCACAAACGCGGAAATCGAGGACATCGAGGTGCCGCTCAGCGTCGTAGAGTAAGCGGTAAACTCAGTCTTGGTTTTGCTCGTACACCAGAATTGGACGGAGATGGCAATCAAGTTCTCAAACCCGACGGCACACCATTCATGGTGCCATGTATCGATCCCGATACCCGCAAATATCGTGAAAAGATGTACGAACTTTTCAATGAAAAAAAATGGTCTTACTACAAGATC
Source organism: Pirellulaceae bacterium (assembly GCA_028280445.1). GTDB lineage: Bacteria > Planctomycetota > Planctomycetia > Pirellulales > Pirellulaceae > JANQLU01. The sequence continues at coordinate 30,105 of JANQLU010000012.1, forward strand.
GCCCAATATTACAATCGTGCAAAAATTATTGGTTGGTCTGGATGGACAGATGTAGGAATTCGTTCCACGCTTGCTAACACGGATGCCATCGGAGTTTTCATTAGCAATCGAACATCCAGTTTCAAGAATTTCGAGACTGGAGAATGGGAACGAAAATTGAATCCCCGGTCAGAGTGGGATATCTACTACGACCCTAGCCTTGCGATTACTTCAATTGCGATGTGGCGAGCCACAAAAAGGCGTATAGCGGATATCAGTGACCAACGCGGAAAGAGAACCGGCCAGGCCGTGCGAATGGCTTCAACTTTATTCTCGAAGGCACTTGTCTGTGGCTATTGCGGCAAGGGCTTAACACTTGCCCGATCTGCCGGTGGTCATAAACAGCTGCAATGCTCCAATGGTCGTCGTCGACGTCACTCATGCCGCCTTACAACAACAAAGAGCAACAGGATCATTGAGAATTGCATTTTGGAATATCTCAAGATTGCCATTATCAATGAGTCGAACATTGCTAACCTGTTGAGCAAGGCCAATTGTTGGCTCGCGGATGAGGCCGCTAAGCCCAGGGAAGATGTTGGCCCACTCAAACGAACCCTGGCCGGTTTACAGAAAGACAAGGACAAATTATTCGCAAGACTATCGCGGACAGATGATCCTGATTTGAACGATGCCTACGATGAACAGATCGCAAGCATTGAACGGCAGATGAAGCGGCTCCGGGATGACATTGGTGAGATGGTAGCACGAAATCTTCCCACGCCGCCACCATTGGATCTGGATTGCGCGACTCGTTATGTCGCTGACATGCGAGGTTTGTTGAACCAGGAAACGCCAGCGGCTGCCGAAGCACTTCACGCAATCACTGGTCCGATCTCAATTACGCAGAACAAAAAACCTGGGCGCAAAACCGGCGGGGCCTGGATCGCCAAGTTTTCCCCAGATTTGGTCCAGTTCCTACGAAGTCTTACGAAAAAAAACGACAGCTATCCAGATTCCCGTACTATGGAGTTCCTTTGTCGGGGAAAATGGATAAGGGAAAAAGTGCATACGGTTCTGCTCGACCAAATACCGCCAAGACTCAGCCAGGCACCAGTATTGGCCGCCAAGGTTCAAGCCGGTGTAACGGTCGAGGGGCTTGCGGACTCCTTCGGTTTGACCACGGAACGCACCCAAGAGCTTGTCGACTATGCCCTACATGGTGTCCGCCCCAAATCCCACAAAGAGAAGAAGGCTCGGATTCTTCGTGAAATCCAGGACGACGTCGTGCGGCTTCGGGATAAAGAGAATCGCTCGTTTTCCGAGATTGAACGCCGGTTAGTCAGCGAAAAAAACCTGCAAGTTCCTCGAAGCTGGGTGATTGAGGCTTGGGACAACGCTCATCCGGAAGAGATCGCGGCTGCGAGGGCCGAAGGTCGTCGCCCTCGCCGCGGCCGATTCTGCCACCACACAGCGGAAACGATCCGACGGATTCGGGGATTACTAGCCGCGGGCCGCTTCAATGTCGCCGAGATCGCTCGGCTGACTGGCGTCTGTGAAATGACCGTGCGGCGTCAGCGGGACATGCTCGACATCAGCGAGATCGCAGAAGAACGATTCTAGATATTTCACAATTCTCTATGGCGAGGTGCAGTTCATTTGGTACTGTCCTCGCCACTTCGTTTAAGTTCTAGATTCTAAATAGCGTTCCGTGTGAGTTAGTCTTACTTAACAGAATGAGATGGTTGGAACTAACCGTTGTTGAAAACAAATTTGTAAAAGAAAGTCGCGATTGCAATGATCAGGATGAGAAGGCTTATGACAATTGGAATCAAGAATCGAGTTGACAGACCGAAATGTTTTCTTTGCCACCAAGTGCTGGCATTGGGATCGACAGGGGGAATCTCACCATCTACTTCATTCTGAGCTTTGCGGTGTTTTCGCTTTTCTTCTACTAGACTCTTATGCGCTTCCTCGTCTAGTGCAGGTTTGAGCAACTCCTTCGCCCTTTCTAGGTCGAATGTCCAAACCGAGACTGAGACCTTCTTGAAGTCCCGAGGCCCAATGACCATTCCTTTCCTTGCAGTTTGAATCTGAGTTTCGGATTTTTCAAATACAACACCGTTGGAAACCAAATCTGGATAATTGGAGGCCTGCTCCGGAGTTAATTCACCCGCAATTACCTGTTTAAGCAATGCGACTAGATCGTTGTTATTTCCCATGTCGTCTAACTACCAAATTGAAATTTGATTATCCGGCCGCTGCTCCGTAAACCGGTGATGGAACTGTTGGATAGACCCTGTAAACATGCTGGAATACGGCGTCGGTCTTCTCGTTGATGTCATTCTCATCGTAGGAATCGACGGGCAGACCGGTGCCATCACTCCACAGATAATCGTGGATTGCCAAGCGGATGGCGTCGCGTGTCGATTCACGTTGTCGCCATTGGCTTATCTCTTCGATCGTGGCCTTCAAGTTGGTCAGTAAGCCAACGGCCACTTCTTTAATCGCCTTAATGTCATCTTGTTCGAGGTCTTTTTTCTTGAGCAAATCAAAAACCGCCAACGACTCTTCGTCCAATCCTTCCCGGACCGCCCGAGAGTCCTCTTCGCCGAGTTCCTGAACCAGGTGAAGCAGCTGTTCAAAGGTCGCCTCGATCGTGAACCGGTCTTTCTCGCGATTGTAATCAGCGACAATCTCCTCGTATCGCTTTTGGAAATCCGTTCGGAGCGGATTTTGTCTGAGAAGTGTTGCAAGACGGCTCTCGATCGCATCCTTCAACTCTTGGACAGTTGTGTTCTTCTTCTTGCTCTTCTCGAATTCGCGTCGAAGCAAATCAAAGTCGATTTTACTTATGTCATAAGGCCCATGATCTTCGACGACAGGAATATCCTGGGTTTCAATCGCCTTATCTACTACTTGGTGAAGTTGACGGATGATGTTGGAAATATCAGCTTGTTCTTTGTCCTTTTGAAGACTCTTGTAGATGATATTTATTGCATCTCGATCTTCTCGTTGCTCGTTGACACCTTTCACATTGATACACGCCTTGAACTTCTTAAATACTTCGCGGCATGATATCTCAAACCACTTTCGAGTTTTGTCATTCTCATTGGCGGCTTCCTTACATGCCACGATGGCGGCGTTTCGTCCAAAAGTGCCGGGAGCTGATTCGATAATTGCGTCCAGCGACGCTCCATGTTCGGTAAGGAATTTGCGAACAAAAGCGATTGCTTCTTTCAAGTCTGCCAGCAACTCTTCTTCAGGCTTGGCGGGGTTTTGGTCGTCTTGGGCACCGTCCCCACGGGTTCCAGCGAACGTGGACAACGCTTTGCGCAAGTGCTTCAGTATTCCGCAGTAGTCGACGATCATGCCATTATTCTTGCCCTCATTTACTCGGTTCGCCCGAGCAATTGCCTGCATCAAAGTGTGAGCTTTTAATGGCTTGTCGAGGTAAAGCGCGGAGAGGCTCGGAACGTTAAAGCCGGTTAGCCACATTGCGCAAACAATCGCAATCCGAAACGGATGCTCCTCCTCTTTGAAGGCATCATCCAGTTCCATACGCTGCATGTTTCGGAACTTAGGAAGACTCCTCATTGATTCAGGAAGCTCAATGCCTTCTTTAATCAACCGACGGTGTGGTTTGATATCCAAGTCCCATTTCCTGAACTTGTCAACTTCACCCTGTTCCTCGCTGACAACGACCGCCATTCGGGTTTCCTGCATCCAGGCAAGCTGCTGGGCGGTCGTCGATTCCTGGCCGTCTATGTCGTATTCTATTTTGACTTCGGCCTTCATTTGTTTGGTTTTTTCCTTCCAATACTTGCCGATCAGGTTGTACATCCGCACGCAAGTAACCTTGTCGATGCAAACCAACATCGCTTTACCGGATTCCCAGGCTTTGGAATAGTGGTCGACGAAATCGCGAGCAACCTGTTCCAGACGTTTGTCGGCAGTGATGACGTGATAATCGCGTTTCAGTTCTTTTTCTAGGCGCTCACGAACATCCTGGTCGCCTTCGATCTCGTTTTCCAGTTCGTCAAGTTTGGCTGAGATTCGCTCGTTGAGATCACCGATTGCCACACCCAGTTTGTCACCGCGGGCGTCGTAGAAAAGTGGCAGTGTTGCTTCATCTTCAACCGCGCGTTGGAAATCGTAGGTCGAAACGTAATCGCCAAAGACGGTTTTAGTGATCTCGTCGTCCGTGAATAGCGGTGTCCCGGTAAATCCGATGTAACTGGCTTTGGGCAATGCGTTTCGCATATTGAGAGCCAGTGTGCCGTACTGAGTGCGGTGGGCTTCGTCGGTGACAACGATGATGTCGTCTCGCTGGGTGTATCCCTCGTCAGGGGCGACGACTTCATTAAACTTCTGGATCAATGAGAACACATAGGATTTGTGTTGCTTCAGCAGGTTTTTGAGATTCTTTCCACTGGCTGCACGACAAGGCTCCCGATCGTGATCCACGACACCACATCCAGCAAAGGTCTTGTACAATTGCGAATCAAGATCCTCGCGGTCGGTAAGCATAACAAATGTGAAATTACCGCCCAACTTTCGATGAACCTTGCGCGTGAAAAAGACCATTGAGTAGCTTTTTCCGGCTCCTTGGGTGTGCCAAAAGACGCCAAGTTTTCCTTGTCGTTCGTTTCGTTCCCGCACCGACTGAATCGCTCGATTGACACCCAGGAATTGATGGTTGCGAGCCACGATTTTGATGGCTTTCCCGGACGAATCATCGAACATGATGAAGTTCTCAAACATATCCAGGACGTTTCGTCGATTGCAAACGCCCTTCAGCAGAGTTTCCATGTCGACGATCCCAGGGTCGTCTTCCTCAAGGCGTTTCCATTCGTGGAAATGCTCCCAGCCACTGGTAATGGAGCCAATCTTGGCTTCTTCACCATTACCAAACATCACGATGGCATTGTGATGCAACAGGTGGGGGATTGTGTCTTTGTAATCTGAAAAATTCTCTTCAAACGCGGACTTTAGGTTTCGGTGCATGTTTTTGCACTCGCAGAACAGCAGGGGGATACCGTTAACGAATCCAACAATGTCTGCGCGCCGTCGGTACAGGTCACCCTTGACCCAGAGTTCACGCACACATAGAAAATCGTTGTTTTCGTGCTCCGCGAAATCGAAAACTCGTAATCGCTGCCTAGTCCGCTGCCCGTCCTTGTCAGTGAAGGCAACCTGGACACCGTCAAGCAACAGTTCATACTTATCTCGGTTGATCGACGCGATCGTTCCTGATGCCTCCGTTGCCGTGATCTGACGAATCGCATCATCGTACGCTTCATCTGGAAGTTCGGGATTAAACTCGACCAGTTTCTCGCGAAGCGTTCTTTTCAAGACAACTTCATGTTCCGAGCTACGCCCCAGCAGGCTGTTCGGTCCGAAGTCCTCGTTGTCCCAGGCAAGCACCGATCGCCAGCCAAGTTCCTGTTTCAGGTACTCAGCCATGGTCCGTTGGACTAACTGGTCTTCAGAATACGTGCTGATCACTGGTTTTAACCTTCAGCCAACTCCATTTGGTTCTCTAATGCCTGCCTAACTAACCCAATTGCGTATGGGATCTCATCTACTGACCCAACATCCACAAGGACATTTCCAAGGCCAATCTTATTCTTGCGCGTCGACGCATCTTTTGCGATTTTCTTTGGGTCATGCAAATCACTAAACCTCATGTTCAAAAACAGACGCAAGTAGCCCGCACGGGGCACAACATCCACCAGATTTGTTTCAGCTGTGAATGAGATACATTTTTTTTTCAGTTCCTCACTAATGCAGTCGTCTAAAGCAGTCACCTCTTTGGTGAACGCATGGAACAAACCTTTAAGCTCTGGATGCTGTTGAATTTTTATGTAATCGTCGATGGACTCTGTACCTGTCAAACGTTGTCGGTATTTTTTCAACGTCTGGTCATCCATCGCAGGTGATTTCCAAACTTCTGTCGCCTTCGATGCTAGTTTACTCGCTCGCTTCTTGATCTGATCCTCATCCCACTTGTCGAGCATTCCTAATCCTTCGTTCAAATGAAGCGGGCTCTGTTTGAATCCACCATCCATATCTCGTTTTTCTAAAAATGGGCGATCACTGTATTCCGAGTTGTATCCAGTCAAAGTGAGATTTCCCAATGTATGCAGCCAAGTCTCTTGGACCTCTTTCCAGTTTGGCCCAAGTGATTCCTGCCACTTTTTAGAGAGATTCTCGTTCTGCGGCAAAATGTGTTCAATCGTGTATTCCTCAACATACACCCTCTCTTTTCGATTAAAATTCTCCAAACGACGTAGCCAGTAGCTGCTGCGTTTGAAGTTGTACATATCGCGCACGCGTATCTCACGTTGAAACTCGTCGTCCATTGGCAACCGGCGATAAGACGGCAACAACATAAAATGAGCAACCACGCTTTCAACATAGGCTTCGTTTTTGATTGACTTACCAAACGTGGCAAAGGTCTTGTTCATTGAGTTAGTAGGAATGGAACACACAGCCCTTCGGAAAACGTAACTTTCAACGAGGCGGACCAGATACTCGAATTCGTCCACCGAGAGCAGACCGGCGACATAATCACCATACAGCTTTAGCAAAAATGGATACGCAACATCGACCTTCAGTTCACGGATATCCTGAAACGCTTTGGATAACTTTGGATCACTTTCCTTGCCGAGCGTAATCGCACAGAAGTAATTCGCGTAATTGTGGATATCTGCAACTAGACAATCCACGCCAGCCTTGGCGACATCCTTTTCGCAGGAGTAAGATTTAAAAACATCATAGACCTGATCTTGCCGAGGGATTTCACCGGTCTTGATCGTCAAGAAGTGGCGCATAAATGAGTCAAAATGGGTTTCATAGGCCTCTTGCCCAAACCCTACCTCCATAGGACGCCAATGGTGTTTGTAGAGTTCGGTTTGGTGTTTCGGTTCGAGCCCCATCAAAATGTAATTGCGAATCAAGTCGGCTTGGCTCAATTCCTTGCCCGTGGAATTCATGCTTTCAAAGATTAGTTGGGGATTGTCTTGGCCACGTGTCAGGGCAACGTCCACCACCATCAGCTTGGCCAATCCCTTACAAAGCGGGGCAAGGTCATTGAGCGATTTGATTTTTTCGTCGAAGAACTCGAAATTCTCTTTCACGCGCAGCGAATGATCTGCTGGAAATGGCTGTTGATCCAGCAACGCCAGCAAACTTGATTTGTCGTTTTGCGTCAGGATCAGCTTGTAGCGCAAGTCGCCATCTTCAAGCGAATTCAGCAAGTAATAATGACGAAGTTTCTTGGGTGAGAAACCATCTATCGGTTCTGTCTCGCCCAGCTGCCGTGCGAGGGCTTCAAGAATTAGCGATACCGTGGTCAACCGCTGTTGACCGTCAATGACGAGCAACGGCGACTGATTCGAAATCTGGTACTCGTCCTGCTGGATATATACGATGGAGCCGACAAAATGTGCGGGCACATTATCGTTTTGTCCAGTGCGTAGAATGTCATCCCACAGCTGCTGACATTGTGGCTCGGTCCAGGAATACGTCCGCTGATAGATCGGGATGATGAATTGGGGTGACTTTTTCAAAAAGTCAAGCAGTTTTGCTTCGGTTGCTTTCATTGATGATCCTTTGTTTCTGGCTGCACAATTACAATCCATTCGGGGTCCAGACCGTCTGCGACAAATAACTCTGGGATATGTTCCTCAGGGATATTCTCAAGCATTAGCGCCGCTTTGCCTTGCTCGAATGCTGTTTCAACTGATTTGCCAAAACCGATTGCGGAATAAAACTGTGATGAAAAGATTCGTGCCGCATCGTCGCCAATCGAATCACTCATTCCGATTGCCGCTTCAACGTGTTCAACGACAGCTTCCGCTTGCCCCCGCGAGAAGCAGGTATTGAAGAAGACAAGTCGGATTTTGCCTGACGACGCCTTCATCATCTGAACGATGGCATCGAGGGAAACGACTTTGGAGTTCCCCGCTTCATCTTGAAACACAATCTCATCCTGATCTGATCCGTGTCCACTGAAGTGAATGATGGTTGGATCAACTTCGTTAATTGCTTGCAATACGTCCAGAGGACGAACCGCCCAACGTGATTCCAGTTTCACAGAATCCCTGTGTTCCGACTTCCTGATCATTTCGTGAACAGAGCGCACTTCTTCGTCAAGCCGCAACTCGTCTTCGTCGAGTGGATTGGCGGCAAGGAACAGCACCTGAATTACGTCGGGCAATGCCTTGAGTCTTTCGATATCCATAACGGCAGTACTTAATGTTGAGTCAATTCTTTCAATTCGTGATTTTGTAGTTGCGGCCAGCTTTTTCGCCTGTGATTCTCTTTTCTTCGATTCTTTAATTTCTTCCTTAGCTAGTGATTGTTCAGCACTACTTAGTTTTTTGCTTTCCTGGGCGATCTTGTTTTCGATCTTTCCGATGTCAGATTCAACTTTGGCTAAATCCTTCGCTGCACGTTCCGCTTCACGCAATTTTGATTTGGCTGTACTTGCGCTGGTCGTTTTCATTGCGCGTTCGTTCGCGTCACTGATCTTTTTTGTTAATGTCGCTCTCTTCGTGGCAAGCCGACCTTTGTCCTTATTTAGCTGGGCAATCTTATCTCGCGCTTGCTGAGCATTTCGACGGTATTGGTCAGAGGACATTAGACTGCAATCTCTCCGTTCATAAGTCGTGTGAGAAGAAGATCACGGGCGTCGGCAAGTTTTTCGTTTTGAAGTGTTAACGAGTCAATCTGACAGTGAATCGTTGATGCTTGTTCTTCAAAAAGGGAACGCAAGGTGCTGGATGGCACCAACAGCTTTCGGCTATGAGCGAAGTCGCGATTTAGACCAGGTACGGCAACATCAGTATTGATAAACTTGATATTTTCCAGTGCATACAGTACATGCGAGGAATAATCCTCGGTTTTTATGAAATAGACAGTGTCAATTGGGTGAAAGTCTTTTGGGCACCGGAAAATGCTTCCGACGTTTCCCTTTCGGCCGACAACAATTGCGGGAGCGGTAACAAGAGCCTTTTTATGGGTGCCAACGATCCCGCTCGAACCATAGACAGGAAAATCGCCTGGTATCCGATCGTCCTTTTTGAGTGCTTTGCCGTAATGGAGCGGCGCAACGTCTTCAAGCGTTTTGTTTTCCCAGCCTTCGGGGATACCGTTGGTGATGGTTGTGTGTTCGTGGCCGGGGAAGCGGAGGTGGACGAACCACTCCTTGTAGAGCAGCCGCGCCGACTGCTCCAGCAACTCGATCCGACGACGGTTGTTCTCGATCAAGTCGTCATAGGTCGATAGAATGTCAGCGATCTCGCGTTGTTTTGACACATGAGGAACTGGAAACTCAAGAGATAGGAGTTTTGACTGGCTAAGGTTGTCCTGTGCAGCCCCTTGAGTGAATTGCTTAAATCTCTTTTGAAGCAAAGCGTCAAACAAATATTTTACAAATCGGGCATCCGCTTTTTCTTCGTCCGGCAAAAAACCGATGATGCTGTCCGGAAAGCAGGCGTCGATAGCCAGAATTGCAGTGTCCGCAATGTTTGCTGCAATTGTTATACACAGCGTACCTGCTTTCCAAAGTCGGCTCTGTGCCAGACCGGCCTCGCTGTATGTTTGGTCATAATCAGTTATGTACAGATTGGAATGTTTAACGTCTCCAGTTTGAATAAATGGATACGGCCCGCCGTAAAGGTGCGCTGCATCACGCGGACGATGGCGAGACCTGCCGCGACTCACTAAGCCAAGTTGATCCAAAGTCCTGTTCGGCCAATCCACGATCATACACCCAACTTCTCAAAGTTCTTTTTGATTTTGTCGGCCAGCTCGACCGCTTCGGAGTTGAGGTCTTCTAGCTCCACATGGATTTCGCGAAGGGCTTCTTCAAAGTCGAAATCTTCGTCGACTTCCTCCGGCGCAACACCGACGTAACGTCCGGGCGTTAGGCTCCAATCGTTGTCCTTTAGTTCCTTCTTGTCGACAAGTTTTACAAGGCCTTCGACATCTACCAGCTTGGCATCCGGGAATCGGTCGACCAGCCAGTGGGCCTGGCGCCAGAAGTATCGGACCTGTTTCAATGCGATCACGGCCAGCTGGCGTGCTGCGTCGGCCGCCTTGCGAGACGAGTTAATTTCGTTGCGTAACCAGTCCTCGCTGTCCCGAGCCTCGCAATTGTTTTCGCAGGTTTCAATCAATCGCGCGGTTAGTTTATAAAGCAGGTCGGTGTCGCGGACGAGGTCGCGGCCCAATTCGGCCAGTGACTTGAACGCTTCGGCCAGATTGCAGAGTCCGGCCGGTGTGTCGTCCGTCGCATGCCATCTTTCGGACGCCTTGGCAAGTTTGACTTTTAATGATTCGGTGGCCGAATGGTACTGCTTGACCCCATCTTCCAGTTCGCCAAGCGAATCGGAGAGCGGCGGGAGTTCAGCCGGCGGGGCACCGTTGCTGGACGCGGGTACCTGCGGCCTACCCTTGAACGACTTGATGAATGGCGAGATCAACTCAACCGTCTTGGAAATCGCCATCTCGAATTCGGGAACAGGTAGCGCGGTTTCGCCGTCGATCGTTTCGTACTCAAAACACGCCTGACCTTCGTCGATTACTTCCCGCAGGTAATCGGACACCAGTTGGAGGAATTTTTCCTGTTGACCCCGGTACAGCCAGACGATGGCCATCAGGTTCCGTTCCTGCTCGGGGCTAAAGTCATAAATCTTGCGAGTGACTTTGCGGTAAACGTTGCGAGCGTCGATCATCAGGACTTTGTCCATGTGCGCCGCTGGTTTAGCCCGGTTCAAAAACCACAACTCACAAGGAACGGTCCGCGTGTAAAAGAAGTTGGAACGGATGGCGATCATGACGTCGACATCGCCGGTTTCGATCAGCTTCTGGCGAACCTTGGCTTCATCCCGCCCTGCGCTTGAAGCTTGGGACGACATGACGAACCCAGCCTGGCCTTTGTCGCTCAGGTAACTGTAGAAGTAACTGATCCAGACGTAGTTACCGTTGGAGACTTTGTCCTTTTTGTTGACGCCGGGCAGCCCGAACGGTAGCCGCGGATCGTTTTTAACTTTGTCCGCGTCAATCTCGTCTACGTTGAACGGGGGATTGGCCATCACATAATCAGCTTTGCCTACCAGTTCATGCGGATCTTCGTAGTAGGTGATCGCTTTTTGAATGTTGCCTTCCAGTCCGTGAACGGCCAGGTTCATGCGTGCCAGTCGAATGGTGGTGGCGTTCTTTTCCAGCCCACGAAAGGTTAGACGTTCACTGGGACTGTGCCCGTGTTCTTCGACGATCCTGGCACTTTGTACAAACATGCCGCCGCTGCCGCAGGCCGGGTCGAGCACCTTGCCCCGGTCCGGATCGAGGACATGTGCAATCAGCGAGACCAGTGAGATGGGCGTAAAGAACTCGCCGCCATCGTGGGCTTTTTGGTCGGCAAACTTGGTCAGGAAGTATTCGTAGATCCGGCCAAAGACGTCACCGGTGACTTCTTTCAGTTCGTCCGGATTCAGGGTTCGCAACAGTTGGCCCAGTACGTCGTTATCCAGTTCCTGGTATTCCGATTTCGGTAGGCTACCACGAAGGCTTGTGTAGTCTTCCTCGATCGACTCCATGGCTTCGATGATCGCCTTGGCCCGGTCGGCGCTGTCGGGCAGCGAGACAAGGTAATCGAATTGGGCTTTGTCCTGAAGGAAAACAGCTGACTTTTTTGAGAAGTCTTCTTTTTTGAGCACCCGTGTCTTGCCACCACGGGTTGGCAGATCGGCGGTGATTTCGGGGAGGACTCTCAGATAGCGGTAATACGCATGCCGCAGGAATAGCAGTCCCATTACTGGCAGGAAGTATTCATTGCTGGCGTACGTTGAATTCGCCCGCAACGTATCCGCGGCGGTCCATAACCGCTTCTCAATCGCTTCGATATGTTCAAGTTGAGGCATGGACAGTTATTTAGCTTTTACGAGGACGAGAAGGTTGCGCAGCTTGCGACAAAACCTTTTCAAAGTCTATCAAAGTCTGAACTCCGACGAAATCGTTCCATCAGGATTCGGGAATTCCTTCCCCAAGCGACTCTCTCGCGAAATTACAGACCTTTAAGAATTTCAGTGTTTCCTGCCGTGGCCTTTACAGAAAACCTCGCAGTTTGCCCTTGAAACGTTGCGGTGCCGTTCATTACTCCATCATCAACGATCGCGCTGTAGTTACATGGAATACCGATGCCTGAACCGGAAAGGAGTTCGTTTTCGGTAAAAGCAACCTTGCGCTTTGAAATCTTCCCAGTGAATCTTGTAAAGCTGTTGTTTAGTTCAGGCCAGTGGATGGTCCCACTGATTTCTCCATTGGGACTAACATTCATCGTCATCTTCATTGGGTACTCGCCTTTCCCAGGTTGCGTACAGGAACCGCTCCATTCGATCGTAAGTGCGGGAGGTAGCTCCGCTCCATACCCGACGGCGATTTTTTCAACCTCATGATAGGTGAAACGCACTTCATCTATGGCCTTTGAATAGTTTTGCTGAAGTTGTTTGTGTGCTGCGATAGCCTCTTGAGTTTTGCCAAAAACATCAAAATAAAGTCCACGAATAAATGACTCGACCATTGCGCCGGATGAATTGTAATTCTGGTTGAAGCGCTTGGCTTCCTCTTCCACAGCGGCTAACGATTCCCATGCGTGAATATGTTTCAGGTATGCCAAACGAAAATCCTGAGGGCAGGCCGAAGTCTCAATCGCCCTCATCTTTAAAACAACCTTGGCAACAGATGAAGGATTCAAAGCGGCTAACTGATCTTCCTTGAGAACTCTTTCCATCTCTTCTCGATGTCCGTTTGCGGATTTAGAACGAGTAGTCTTCGGGGCAGTCGATGTCTTCCGGCAGCCCAGCAAAATCGTTGACGCAAGGCCCAAAGATACTAATGTGATCACGAGAATACGGAAATCGCGATTGATAAACGGATAACTTTTCTTCATTTGAATCTCCGAAAAAAGGACGCTGAACCAAAACCATTCCTGCAACCCCCGCCAAGGGGCCCAACAAAACAGCACATGGCCAGCGCCCCATTCGGGGCGCGGCTTCAGGGTGCTGCTACTGTTGGGTTTGAGCCGAAGCTCGATTTGGCGGTATTTGCAGGTAGCAACGCTGACGCTCGCGCGTCGTTCAAATTGTTAAATCAATGAAGCCGCTTTGCGGCTTACTTTAGTTTCCCTCGTAAATAAGGAACCAGATGCACACATCATTCTAACCAACTGAATCACAACGAAAAGCGTTTAAGGCAAGCTCATTATGAGCTTGTCTTTTTTTTATGGAAAGGAAAAATCGTGATTTTAAGACGCAGGAGCCCACACCGGGTTCATAAACGTCTAACCCACGCGGCTCACGCTGGAAAGCGTCGTACCTGTTCTGGTAGGCAGAATGTCGCCAGAAATACTCCCCGTACTTTCAAAGCAACAAAACAGGCACGGAAATGACGAAGTGCAAAATTGACACCTTTGAGAAAAGCATTGACGAATTCCTGGATTTGGTTGCTCGCCTACTGGCTCGCAAGCACTTACATCAGAATCATTTGCGCGACACCGAAGATCCTCAAAAGGATCGATCGGCAAAATCTGACAAAACAAAAGTCCGCGAAACACGGGGCCAGCGCAGCAATGCCTAAAACCCCGCTACCCCATTGTCACCACAACCAAAGCTGCCCATAATTGGGCAAAGGAGAGATTTATTGTTTTCGCTTTCAGAAATCAGCAAACGCACCGGATTGCCCGTACGCAAACTGAGGTACGTCGTAGACCATGACCTCGGTCCATTTCGAGAAGACGATTCACCCGAAACGGTGTCCGGCAGTGCGCGAAGGTTCAGTCCATCAGGGGCAACACTAATCGTGTGCGCCGCCCAACTACTTGAATCCGGGATCAAAAAAGAGACTGTCCAACATTTTCTTTGGACTTTCGACAGGGTTCCGACGAGGCCGAAGGTTCGAAGCAACCTTGATTATTTCATTGCTAACCTGGATTTTGTTACCAACACCGAGTTCAGGATACTGTTTGCCGATTCTTCCTATATTCGTTGCATCGCGGGTAAACAGGACAGCCAGTGGCTCAAAATCTTGGAAAACAAATTCAGCAAGGAGCCTGATTATATTCCAACGACTCTGATTTCGGTGAATTTGCACCGCATTCAAGATTTTTTTCGTACCAAGCATGATTAGCTTGACAGGAATTGCAAAATCGCAAAAATACAAGCTGCCCACAATCGGGCAGCTTTCTTTCGCAGGGCTGCGATGACCGCTGACCGGCATCTTTGGCCGGACTAACAGAGTCATCGACTCTTACTATCTACCCCTGACCCAAGAACTGAATGCAAGATTTCCGACCGACTAAGGAAACGATGAGTACAAGAGATAAAAAGCTGTCGAACGCAGAGATCAGGCAAGCATTCAGTGAAGGGTCCACACCAGTGGTTCCCCAGGTATTGACGACTGAGGAAGCAGCAGCATTGCTTCGCCTCAGACCGAAGACGTTAAATGCCTGGAAAAACGCTGGTCTCCTGGAAGGATCATATCGGCAACGCCAAGGCCAGGATCGCTACTGGCGAGACAGGCTCTTGGCTTGCTATTTCAATGGCGCAGATTGGGATGACAAACAGAAAGAAACCAAGAAACAAAAATCAAAGAATTAAAGTCGGAGAAAGAATAACACTTGTCCGACGTGGCAAACGGGGAATCTGGCAGATGCACTTTCACTACCAAGGACACCGAATTCTAAGCACCAGAACTGCCAACCTGAAATTCGCGAAGCGCCGAGCGACGGTTATTGAGGCAGAACTTCTACAAGGTAATTATCAGCACGAGGGAAGCGACTCAAACAAGAAACGCCAAACCAAACGCGTTAAATTGGCTTACGCGATCTCTCGCTACAGGTCCAACTTGATTACTGAAGGAAAAAGACTAAAAACCCGCGTGAAATACGAGGGCATTCTCACGAAACTCCAGACTCACTGCGAATGTCAAAACGTTTTATTCCTGGATCAACTTGACGTCGCCACATTTGACGGCTACCGCGAATCTCAACGGGACATTATTGGGCAGGCATCGATGCAATACGAAGGAGGCGCAATCAAGCGATTTCTGAGCTTTTGTGTCGGTCGCAATCTCATCAATGAGAACCCGCTTGAGTCGATCCGCTTCAAGAAACCCGACACCAAAGAGTCGAAAGTCCTTACTCTCGACCAGATCGACCTGCTGCTTGCAACAGCGTCACGATTACGTCGATTTATCTTTGCCTTACTGGCGTTTACAGGGATGAGGATCAGCGAAGCACAACACCTTCGAATCGAAGACGTTGACCTCGAAAACGGATGGATCGACATCGTCTCGCGTCAGGGATTTGAGACCAAGACAGGGAAAAGTTGGCGAGTGCCGATTCATCCAAGGCTCCATCAGATCCTTCTTGAGACTGATTGGCCGGAATCAGGATGGTTCTTTACAGCACGGCCAAGCAAGAAGTATCCCGCTGGGGACCATAACATTAACCCTAGGCGGATTAACGAAGACTTTAAAAAGGTCTTGGGTGAATTGGGCATACCCGTTGGGCGAGACAGCGGTTTTACCGTCCACTCACTTCGGCACTTTTTCAAGACCCACTGTATCGTCAAAGGGAAGGTTCCCAAGCCGGTCGTCGATTTGTGGCAAGGCCATGAATTGGACAGACGGAAAGCGTCCAACTCGTATTTTCATCTGACTGATGAAGACAGCATGGAGTTGATGAAATCTGTTTCATTTGGCGATTAAGAGTTTACGTACCGGTCACCACGTGGTGACCGGTTTCATTATTTTGTTTTACCTACTGGAGACCAACATGAATTTTACATCCTATCTTTTTGTTACAATGGTGTTGATGCAGCTGCCGCTGGAGCATCGGACAGCAACAAGGGACAAAACAGGGACAAAGCCTATGGCCAGTAACGAAGAAAGCTCGCTAACGCTTGAATATGCGACGTTTGCGAGCTTGTCAGATTTTGGAGCGGAGACGACAGGATTCGAACCTGCGGAAGGGTTTGACCCCTTCACCGATTTAGCAAACCGGCGCTTTCGACCACTCAGCCACGTCTCCGGGTCTATTTTTATTGACTTTCGTCAATTCTCGCAAATAATGGTCAGTATTCAAGGTCACTAAAAGCGAGATACAGTAATGGCTAGACCCAACAAGCCCTGGTGGTGGAAACAAAAGCAATGTTGGTACGTCACCATTGACGGTAAGCGTATCAGATTAGATGAAGATAGAGAAGAAGCGTTCAGGAAATTCCACGCTCGAATGGCCGAAAAGCCAGAGGTAGTTAAAAGCTCAACTGCATTGGTAGTCCTCATGGATAAGTTCCTAGACTGGACTGAGCGGAACCTAAAGGCTGGGTCGTACCGCTTCTACTTCGAGCATTGCAGCCATTTCCACGAATGGTTGAAAAAGCATCGCCTGTCAGCAATCGAGAGCCTAGAGTTAAAGCCGTATCAGTTCGAGGAATACCTTGAGGATGTATCGGTTGGCAGGCGGGCAGGAGCAACCCAAGCGGTCAAGCGAGTCTACAACTGGGGCGTGAAAAAGGGCCTGATTGCGTACAACCCGATCAATGGAGTGGACAAGCCCGCAGCGGGGCGAAGAAAGAACACGGTTACAAAACCAGTCTTCAAAAAAATGCTCAAGCTGAGCAGTGACCAAAACTTCAAAGACTTGATTACGTTTTGTTGGCACACTGGCTGCCGACCACAAGAAGCGTGGAAGCTGGAAGGTCGCCACATTGATCACCGTAACCAACGCTTAGTAATTCCGAAGGAAGAAACAAAGCGAGGCAAGAAGGCACGGGCCATTTACTGCAACGATATAGCCTGGGAAATCGTGCAGCGTTTGGACAATGAGGGCCACTTGTTCGTAAACGCCATCGGTAGGCCGTGGAATAAAAACTCAATAAACAACCGATTTCTGGCCATGAAGAAAAATCTAGGCAAGAAATACGCCCTGTACGACCTACGGCATACAGCCATTAGCAACATGGTACGCAAAGGCGTGGCCAGCGATGTTATCGCTAAGCTAATGGGAACTTCAATAAAGATGATCGAAACCCACAACGACCATACTGAAGGCGATGTGGCGTACATGAAGAGTCTTGTACAAAACCTCTAGGCGACCACGGAACTAGTAGAAAAAAACAACAAGCAATCCCCTCTTACCTTATGTCCCACTAGATGGGATTTTGGCTTTGCTTAGCTTGTCCTTTAAATCATTGATCTTTTCATTGGCGATGTACACGTACTCCACCACCGTTAGAAAAAACTCATCTATAGCATCAACCCACTCAGGCTGCACATCAATATCCGAATCGTGCGAGCCATGGTTTCCCAGTACTCGTATGAGATCGGTCATACCAGTGAGCGTATCGGGTATCTCGTTCGACCCGCCCATAGATTTTAGCTTATCGGCAAGCGTGCCTTTTGTGTGTCCCTTGTCTTTACAAATGGCCTCAAGCCCACGCCTGATTTGATTTGCAAACGCGTTTGGTGACTTTGCCTTTACTGCGGTTGCTTCGGTGTATATTTTCCGAATTCTCTCCGGTACAAACTCCGGCAGCCAACCTACATTTGGCCACAACAACTCCTCAGTGGAAAGCCCTTCACACTCCGATTGTGTGAATGAAACCGGCAACACTCCCGTCCTTTTTACACCGGGTGTCGATGGTTGCGGCTGTGGCTTTGGACGTTTGTAAATCAGTCGCCGCAGCGCCAATCCTGCACACGTGCCACACCTCGTAATCATGTAGTAATGGCTTTCGTAGTCCTCCGCCTCAGTACGAGCATAGTAGACATATTGCCACACATCACTAGGTGTTTTGTTACCACAGTGCGGACAATCCAATACTGAGACCGCATCTTGCAAAGTCCATTCACTCATATCGTTTCTCCGGTAGTATTTGAACCTAAATGAGACACTTCTGACACAAAAAGGTTCAAAAACGGTGGTTATTCACCCCCTGGGGCACTCGTTGCCGACTCCTGTTTGGGTCTTCCTGGCCAATCGGCCACCAGAATCCCAAATAGGACAACAACCAAGAAGATGCTAATTAGTAACTGAACCGAGTGGGCCAATTTTGCCCTCGTGGATTTCGGAATCTTATCAGTGCCACTAAACGTCATCGACTGCACACTGAAATGGAAGCAGGCAACGAGAATCGACTTCCTCGAATTCGGCACCCGGAAGATCGCGTCACCCATTTCCTTATCTCTGTTAAAGTTTCTCAATTCATATTCTTCTGCAGCAGTGAGCTGAAAATCGTCAAGCCAAAGCTGCCAAAATCGAGGTTCAATGCCTGCAATTGCTCTATCTGATTTGGGTATGCCATTCTCGTATTTCCAGTGACTATAACGCACCACGCAATCGTTGTAGTCCGAAACATAACACTCCGTTAGGTAAAACCCTGTGAAGATCACAATTATCGACAGGTATGAAGCCACTAAAACAGAAAGTTGTGCAAACTTCCGCCTTTGGAATACAGCAATAACAACAGTTGCAATCACCATTGCCATTGGGATTACAAAGTATGCAACTAAGAACCCAACAAAGAGCAATGATTCCCACCGGTGAATTCCATCTCGCGGTATAGATTTTACATCAAAATACGTGGTTGCTATTGAAGTTGTGATTGACACTAGCGCCACACCCGAAACGATGAACATGTGGGTTCGTGGCTTATACCAATTCGCATATCTACTGCCAAAGTTTTTCAGGCGTTCAACCAGCGAACACCAGGCTTGAGAGATTCTCTTTCTCACGGCTTCTATTCTCCATCGCTCTTTAGGCACACGAACCTAACACCGGTACGTGCTTAGTGTCAAACCGCTACGCTTTCTTTGACACGGCCCGACCGGCGTAGCCTACTCCGTGCCATCGCGATGTTTATTTCTTTCCCCTTTTACTTATGTTCAACTCACTTACTCTCAAAGAAAAAGAGCATTGGAAAAATAGATTCGAAAGGTTTTTTCAAATGACAGCGGGGCTGGGCCGATACAGTGTTCCGAAGTAGGACGGGTGGGGTCATAGGCCGGAACATTGCGACCATAGGGCAGCCGTCAGGACGTACCGGTTGAGCCCATAACCCCTTATGACAAAGGCCCCCTGAAATCATCGACTGCGACCAGGGATGGGAGCAGACAAATTTGGTGTGGGTTAGCTTTTGGGGGTAGCCGCTTGTTGGCGTAGGGGGCCTTTGTGCAAAGGGAGGGGCGAAAGTCCTACCGTTCTCCGGCTATGTGTATATACATTGTATATACATCGTCATTACGAGTCTGAGGGAGCACCATTCTGCTCTATTTCTGCCAACTGGTAATGCCGCAAAAATTCCTTGTCTTTCTTCTTGAGTGAATACCTGCCTTCGTCAATAGCTTTCTGCACTCGTTGTGAAGTGATCCGAAAGTGATTCACCCTTCGTTCGTCTTTCTCTTTGCAGTGGTGAAAATCGAAGTGGCACTCATGGCAAAGTGGAACGGAATTCAGGACGGACGAATGAATGCGTTGGTGGTGCTTTCCTCCTCTCCCGTAGCAATGGTGAATCTGCACATTGTTCTTAAGGGAACGGAAATAGCTCAGAAGCGTGAGCCTCCGCAATGGAGACGTTGCAAGTACCAGCCTACTGCGGTGAAACAACACAAGACACAGACGAACCCATAAAACTCGTTGAAAAACGAGAGAGGGAGGTAGTTCCCAAAAGACTGAATTCATCAGTTTGTTATACTTGGGCGGCACGTTCCCCGAGGAACTTAGCACTGCTCTGGATCTTGAATCCTATCCCACTCCCGCTTGGCAAACGCCTTACAAGCTTCAGCACACTTGTTGAACTGTTCAGTCGCTTCTAGTTTCCGCCCAGGATCATCGCCAGCATCCTGCATCTTTCGCTGGCAATCGTTCAGCATATTCACCAGTGCTTCATTCTTTGTTCCGAGCATTAGTTCCAAACGCATTAGGTTTAGTTGTCGCTCAGTGTTGTCGATGGTTGAACCTTCTTGAAGACTAACCAGAACTTGAGCGACGCACTCACGAAGGTCTTTCACCCATTCGTATTTCATTGGTGCAATGGTGGATTTCATTACTGCCTGTAGAGTAACTTCTCGATTGTGTCGATTTGCGCTTTGCTGCGTAAAGTGCGTAATGAGGCCACCAATCAAGACACCACCAAGGCCAAATAATGTTGTAATTAATGTTGTAACTAATTCTGGTGTCATATTTTGTATTCGCTATTCGCCGTACAATATTGGGAAAAACAGGTTTGATATGATTGAATTACTCAAACAAGTCGTTGCTGGTGAACTCACCGCAGATGAAGCCGCCCAGCACCAGGAACTCATTGACCATGGTGTTGTTGTACAGGTTTCCAAGACTGTTTCAAAGCCAGTTCGCGAGGGGGTGAGTTTTGCAGGTCCTGGCGCAAGGAAGAGTGTAGAGATTCAAGTTTGGCAAATTGATCAAGCTAAGGCAAAAGAACTGCTTGCTCCTCTTGTTGAAGCAGAAGAGCGTAAAAACCTGAAAGATCAAAAGCGAAAAGACAGGGTTGTGCAGAATGAAGTTGACTTGGAAATCCCACCGGTCAATCCTCACATTCACCGATCGTGGCAGCAACGAACTTTTGGCATGCCACTGTACAGGCTTATTGGGATTGTTGTAAGCGTGCTGATACTCTTGATCGCATTCACTACCTTCATTTTGAATTTCGTATTCTAGTGAGCAGACTGATTCGTTCCTCTATTCTTTCAATGCACGCCGACACATCGCGGTAAGCAGAAGTCTCTTTGTCAGTCGGAAAAATATTCAATTTCTGAAGTTCCCGCAAATGGGATCTCATTTCTTGCCGATACTCTTGGAGTTCGTCAAATGATGCTATGTCTACCTTGTCAAAGATATTCATCCATGCTTTCTCGGCTGCATCTATAATGGCATTGACGTAGGACTTGACCTTTCTCTTTGCTTCATGCTCGTTTTCAGCCTGCCATTTCACCTCGCCAGTTGAACGTTCAACGATGTCAACTATTACAACTGCTCGCCGAACTCCATACTTTTCACTTACTTTTTCAAACTGATTAAATTCAAATCCATAATCTTGTTCCATTGTTCTACCTATCCTTTGAGTAAATGTTTGCGACTTTTTTATTTTAGCAACTTGCCAAGATTCGTCATCTATTTCTTGTGAATCTCCCTTGGCACTAGGACGCAGTTGCTCATTTCATGAAGCCAGCCTTGTTCGTTTTGAACCATTTGTTGATGGCTAGTTCTCGTTGAGCAGCTTCGTCACTAGCTTCGAGCATGATTAGGCAATCCAAGCACTCAACGGTACCGTTTAGTTCTACCTTTCGATTGTGATTGCATTCCATCGTTTTGGTTGGGCCCAGTAAAGAACCGGGGGTGCCACAGAGACTACGGTCAGTCTACACCTTTTCTAGACGAATGTTAAACTGGAGTTGCGGGCTGTGGTTTGAGTAGTGACCGGTGGAAGCTGCGAACGAAACTTGTTGACGGATTTAATCAACCCCGAGAGCGTAGTGCCTAGCTCGCCCATTTTCTTCTTGCGCTCGGTTGGCAATTCAGTATTCTGTGAATGCTCGTTTTTATCTGGCCGAATAGTGCCACTTTAAATTAGCACGAGCAATCCCTCGACTTGGTGAGTTGCAATTACTTGGTTTTTGGTGTCGAGGGTGACAATGTGGAACTCTTCTCGAAGTGCTTCCATGATCAATCGGTGAAAGTGCGTTTTGCAGAATTCAATTGCATCTGAACTGGAAGAAATCTTTTCAGGCTTCACCAACTGATCTTCAAACAACCGATTGGCTAACTCAAGAAGGAGAGCATCAATTGCGGCAAAGCGGTCTTTAACTGTTGAGTATGAACCTGCCGGGTCCGTTCCTAACTCGCCTTGAATTGCAGCAATCGCATCATTTGCATTTGCGTGCTGTTCGGTGTGTGACGGGGAGTTTTGTTGATCTGTCGCCGTTGGATTAGTGAACGAGTCGAGACTCGCGGGGTAGGAAGATGACACGCGGCCATTTTACCACAGCTAAAAAAATCGTTGCGTCCAAATATCGTTCTGCCCAACACAATTGCTTCGAAGCATGCCAACCTGACGACAAAGTTGGTTGACTACCGGAACCATTCTATTTGCGAAATCATGCAATAGTTCTTGAGCTGCTTTCTCATCAATCAACAAAGGGTCCAAATGCACATCACTTGAACCAAATTCATCTGACAAGTCGTGCTCACCCACGATCAACCTAAATCCCTTGATACCAACCAGCGAGACTCCGAGCATGACTGGGAACCCCACGCCAAACTCCTCCATATACTTTACCAAATTGTGTACGTTTTTAACCAGGTTTACTTGCAGGCTTATTGAGGATATCCGATCTGGTGTTTTCTTCGGCAATGAACTATCGAGTTCACATTGGGTGGGCCAGGCATATTGTTTAAACATCAAATAATCGTTTCCATTCGCTTGCGTTAGTCGTTGGCCATTCTTGAATTCAAAAACCTGTAGTTCCTGCTCGTTCCAAACGATTGAATCATGGTGCATTCTGGGGCGATGACCAAACCGCTTAATTATCGCGAATGGATCTCGATCATCAGGAGTCGGGCTCGATCCCAATAGCGTTACTACAGTCGCGGGAAAACTGCGGAAGCCATGAAACTCATTCGGGCCAATTGCGCTGATTGATTTGCATGTTTCTCTTTGAATTATTTTCATGTCAACAAGGCGGTCTTTTTCTTTCTCCTTGTGCTTTGGGACAACACATCGGTTAATCGCCAAGCGGAAAACCTTTTCTAGAGTCTTGCTAAGCTTGTCTTTTGCTTTATCATTCTTGCCTTCAGCAGAGTATGGAATTGCATATCGCCGCTTAATATCAAAGACCTGCTCAGTCATTTTTCCATAGTGTTCATTCACCACGGCAACAATTGAATCGAAGCCAATTGCCTTTGCCGCATACCCAAGTTCAAAAACCACATTTGAGTTTGGTAGCTTCTTAGATTTGTTAAATGTGTTTCCAACCAACGTAAGGTCACACAGGAAAATGTCACATTCCGCGATCTTCTTGAGTATCGAAGCTGGAATGTCGCACATCCCCGCCATGCCTTGAGTATCTGAGTCCAGCTTAACTGACCAGTCGTGGGATTTATCTGCCGAGATTCGTTCGCACGCAGATACTGCCGCGTCACGAATGAGATACTTATTGGCTTTTTGATCCGAATCGGATTGCCACGCATAAAATATTGTTACTTCCATTGAGGACTCCACGTTGTTTTGAATTCAACAGTTTAACATTCGTTCATTCGATTTGCGTCACCTAAAAGATGATGTCGCCATACGTTGAATTCTTTGATGCGGAGAGGGCCAACGCCGTACTGTCTGGAATATCGTCCTTTGCACCAGCTTCATCAGGGTGGTGCACTGAAAGGTATTCCCCATTCGTCCCCTTGTACTCGCGGATTAGACCTGTCATCTGTTCTTCGAATTGTTCTGCCAGTGGGTGATCGGCAGGATATGAGAATCCTAGTTCATCTTCCCTATGAAGCGATTCTTCAAACTCCGAGTAGAGATTAGCCTTGCTTTGGAGTGAAAACTTGAATGCTGAGTTCTTGTCCATTGGTAACCAACTGTTCAATTCCAGGTATTCTGTAATCATGTCAGCACCTGTAGCATCTGACCTAACTGAGCTGATTCGGTCTTTGTATGGCTCCAAGTCTTTGAGCAGCAATTCAATTTGTTCCTGATGGTTTACGTGTGGATATTTGAACCACCCCACAACATCGTTTTCTGGTGTGGCGAGTGACGCAATTGTTTCATCTGAGATTCGGGCCCAGTCCAGCCCTAAACCCAGGTAACAGTCCATTTCTGCAATACGCTTGTTTTCTTCTTCGTTGCGGCCCATTGAAAGTAACCGCTCGCGACTAATGAAGTTTCCAATGTCGATTATGTCTTCGAGGTAGTAGTTGCGTTTGATTTCGGGATCTCTCGCCCTTTCTTTCTCAACTCACGCTGAAAGGCCTTCTCGTGATTCTAATGGTTAACGTCACCCGTTTCGTCATACTTCTTTCTGCGGTCACGGATTACTTCATCAACATCGACTACGACCGCAACCGAGTCTGGCAACTCTTCTTTGCAGCCTTTAAGAAAATTGCAATTGCGTGTGCAGCCAACCGGCGCTTTCGACCACTCAGCCACGTCTCCTGCGGCTGCCACCAAAATATCAAATTGTTCACCGACAATAAAGTGGCGTCGTGAAACTGTCCTATTTTCTGAGACAGTTTGAGCTATTTGGTTCGCGTTTGTCGATAAGTTTGAGCGTAGCCTTGAGATACTTGAATTGATTTGATACTTTGTTCTATCTTGAATTCTGTCGATCTGTTCGATTCAAGATAGTCGCTCCTTTCTGGCGGAGTAGCTCAGTTGGTTAGAGCAGCGGAATCATAATCCGCGTGTCGGGGGTTCGAGTCCCTCCTCCGCTACTTTGGTCATTCGATGTCAAACACTGACAAAGGACGACTAACTCTCGTTGTTGTAAGGGTCTGTGCGAAGCACTTTCTAAAACCCCAGTTTGCCAATCAACGCCATTGAATGACTGAGAAGAATCACTTCAATGAGGACAACCGTCCTCAATTCATTTTTGCGCTGTATCCAATCTCCAGCGAACTGAAGACTTTCAGAAATTGTCCGTAACCCTTATTGGTGAAGGATCTGTCTGTCGAGCTAATTCGTCACTCGATTGTAAATTTTCAATTATTTTCTGGAACCTCACCAATGAGTAGGGGCATCTAACGTGTATAGATAAACAGAGGATAATTTGAGACTTGAACCCGAAACACGAGAAAGTCTACTGTTTCGTTTGCGAGATTCGGCGGCAATGCGGCAAGGGATAGGACAACTTTGTTTCGGAAAAGATCGGCGTTAATGCGATCCATCAGACATGGTTTGATCGATCTTCCGCCAAGCCGCTACAGATTTGACAGCAATTCAATTGAAGTCGGATCAAAATCACAGTCATGCTCAAAGCCTCGGAACAAAATACAAAGATAAAAAAAAGATGCCTGATATTGTCGAGCAATTTCGAGCCACGCACGCTGGCCTGTTGCTGAAAACACTCCCAATCAACACAGAGTAAAGAATGAAACAAAGAAATTGGTACACGGCTTTCTTGTTGTCGACACTCATCAGTTCTGTATTTTTTGCAACAACTTGCTGCACTCAAGGAAAACAAAAAGTCCTTCATGAAAGCAGTTTATTCAACGACAACATGGTTTTGAAACCGATCCGCGTGTTGGGTTCTTCTACGCCAGGTGGTCAGGTGACAAGTATTCAGGATGAGGAAAAATCGCCAAGCGACGATCAACAAAAAATTAGAGCTCTCATCAAACAACTTAATCATCGAGACTTCAAGAAGCGCCATGAGGCCAGCGCCCAACTGGTCAAGCGAGGCGCATCAACTCTGGGTTTGCTACGCGATTTCATCGTGAACCCAAAAACGGAAACAGAAATTCGCGCGCGGGCGATTCAAGTACTGCAGAAAATCTATACCCAAAACCCACAGGAACTGGCCGCTCAAAAAACAATTACACAGATTTTGGAATCTCCAACATTGTCCGATCGGGTGAAAGGGCATCTGGCAGAAACCATCGGTATGCTTTGGGGTTATGAAGTACATGAGTGGGGCGTGATGTCGGTCATGAAAGGACAAAAATGGGCGAACGCTCAAATGGCTCATGAATGGTCAACATTGCCAAAGGGAATGTACCGTGCGATTCCCAAGTGGAAGCTTCCCAGTGCTTATCAGGGTCCTGTCGACAAACCTGTCATTTACTTCTATTTCGACAAAATCCATAACAAAACAGCCATCAAAAAACCGTTTCTTTGTTCTATCAAATTCACGAAAGGGCACTACGCGCTGTGGTTCCCGACAACCAGGAATTTGTGCGAAATGAATCATGGCCGCAGACCAGTAAAAAAAATTGAAGACACGATGACCTGGGAGTTTTATGGTGAAAAAGCTTATCTATCGGCCAGGCGTCAACAAGCAGGTAATGCGTTTCAGCGCATGTTGCCTTCAATTAAACAAACGACGAAACTCAAGGTTGATCCTTCGCACTGGTATGCTGATCTACGGCAAACAAAATCTTCGACGCTGTATGCCCTTGGCCCTGTTTCGTTTGGGAAGCTTGGGGCCACTCGCCGTGTCGATCAAGAAAAATTCATCTACTACGACGGGTTGATGCAACCTCTTGATTATCTTTCAACCCAACGTCTGAAGAACAACAATCTTCTTTTGATCAACAACGCTCCATATACAATTTATGATTTGTTTGCTATTGAAATAAATAACGGCCAACTTTCTCTTTGTGTTGTTGATGAAATCAGAAAAGGCCAACAAAAAACCGAACTCAAAATGCAGAGAATCACGAAAGAAAACTGGCAGAACAAAACGAGCCAAAATTTGGTGGAGAGACTGGTTCGAGCCGGTCTTTTCAAAGATGAGGCCACAATGCTGGAAAAAATCTGGAGACCTGGTTTTTTCCAACAACAAGGAGTGACACTGCTCTACCGTTTGCCACAGGCCGAATATGATCGTGCGACAAAAATTTCGCTTCACCCAAAACCCAGCAGATTGGTAAGAGTCGGTTTGATTCGTCAATCCCATGCTGAGCCAGAGTTAGGGGTTGTGATCAAAAAGATGATCGATGACCTTCTGGCAGATGACCCCGCAACCAGCAATAAAGCCTCTCGCAAGCTGATCAAGTACGGGGTGGTTTGTTTGGATGATTTGCACGTTGCGAGCCAAAATCAAACAGACGTTTCTCGTCGCCGAAAACTTGAAAAACACATCAAGATGATTCGCGACTCTCTCGCGCAAATGCCAAACAAAAAGTAGCCGATATTGCATGGAAGTGTTTGAGCTGCGCTGAAATTGGCGAGAATCAGCTGAATCGGCTTGCTCCCCCATGCACGCTGCGAGGACGGCGTGCTTTATCCAAACACTTGTATCGATTAACTCATCATGCCGATCGATGAGTCATCAGTTTTCAGTGCTCAAATCGCGCTGTCCGTGGCGACTGAATTCTGGTTTCGACTACCTGCGTACAAAACTATCTAAAATCCCACGTTGCCAATCAACGCCAATGGATGGCTGCTAAGATCGTCCAAAGCCAGAAGTTTGTACGACTTTGTGTGCAACACTTTTTTTTCAGGTGTCAACAGAATATTTTCGCCTCTAATCTCAGAAAACACACCGAAGCCCACAAATCGGGGACACTGCGAAAAATTCTTGTTATACAATCTAGAAATCTGTTGGAACGGTTTCAGGATCAAACAGATTGGGTAATACAGTTCCATTGTCATTTTCAGAAATTTGACCCCTTCATTGTGATGTCTGACTTTGTCCGAATTCGTAAATATCATAGTGCTGCGGAAGCGGAGCATATGTGTTCAGTTTTGCAGTCGTTTCAGATCGATGCATTTGTCGATGGCGCGAATTCGTCCAATACACTTTCCCATGCAGTGATTGCGTTGGGGTGTGGATTGTTTGTTCGGAAACAGGATGAAAGTTCCGCAATAGAGATCGTTACGGCGCACGAACGCGAAGGCGCTGAAGCCAAAGAACCCTGGTATTGCAGCCAATGCCGCTACGAGGTCGACGCGGAGTTTGATTTTTGTTGGCAATGTAACGCCGATCGATCCACTTCGCAGGTTCGTCGGGCTCCAGAGTCATCGGGAGCGTGTGAAGAGGCGAGTGAGCATGTTGGCTTGTTGGATTTAGCCAATGCCGTTTCTGCACCCGAGGGCGACAATCCTTATGAACCGCCGATCCAAGCATCCTCGCCAATTGAAAATGAACCCGATGTGGCCACCGTTGACCCACGCGCCGAGGATTTGGTGCGGCGGGCTTGGATCGCAACCATCTTTGGAATTGCATTTTTGCCAATCCTGGCCCACATCTATTCCATGGTTTTGCTCTACCGGGCTTCCCGGATTACTTCCGAGTTTACGCCTAAAAGCAATAAGCGGTTTTTTTATGCAATA
Source organism: Pirellulaceae bacterium (assembly GCA_028280445.1). Lineage (GTDB taxonomy): Bacteria > Planctomycetota > Planctomycetia > Pirellulales > Pirellulaceae > JANQLU01. The sequence continues at coordinate 58,160 of JANQLU010000012.1, forward strand.
TTCCTGAATGTGGCTATTCCTGCTGGTTGGTTGGCGTTCTCAATTCGGTTCGAGTACATAGCAATCTCGTAGAAGCTTGGCTACATGAACGATGCAAAAACTGGATCTCCCGAGCCAGGCTGCAGTGTTGTGTTGTTATTAAGTTCGATTTGTATGTTCGCTCGTCGACGAAGAATTCCTTCGACGCACACTCGAGTTTCGTAATTTGATTTTACATCTATGAAGCTAACGCAATCGTTGTCTGAACTGGTCAGGCAACAACGAACTGCGCCAGCTTGCGTCAATTGACAATTGATTGACGCGCATGGTGATTGTCGCGTTGAATTTAGAATTTTCAGCAATTAACAAAGACGAAGGCGCACCCCTTGGAGAACTAAAACGGAGTTGAATTTCCCGTATGACAGAAAGTTGGCATTGAAGCTTGCTTTTTCGAACGCCAAGTCATTCCAAGAGAGAAATATCTTGCATAAAATTGGAAATACAACACTTAATGGTGTCAAATTTCCCTAAAAGTGAAACGGACATGTTTACCAAAGAACGACAAAAAGTAAACCGTTACGGCTTGCTAATCGACATGGACGGAGTCATTTATCGTGGTGGTGAAGTCATTCCCGGAGCTGTTGAGACAATCCAGCAACTAGTCGAACAGAACATTCCATTTCGATTTCTTACAAACAACAGTCAACGAACTCGACTGGACCTTGCCACAAAACTCAGGGGAATGGGGTTTTGTGTGCAGCCTCAACATATCTATACGTGTGCAATAGCGACTGCCCGATTCATCGCAAACCAAAAAGAGAATCCAACGGTATATGTACTGGGTGAATCTGGATTAACAACTGAGTTACACGCTAACGGAATTGCAACTGTCGATCGAGATGCAGATTTTGTTGTTGTTGGAGAAGGACGTACGTATACATTTGAAATGCTCGAACATGCAACCAATCTGGTACTTGATGGTGCACGGTTGATCGCCACGAACCTGGATCCAAATTGTCCGACAGCAAATGGAAAAACGAGACCTGGCTGTGGGGCTGTTGTAAGCCTTTTGGAAAAAGCGACGGGGAGGATTGCATTTTCACCAGGAAAACCCAGTCCGGTCATGATGCGGGATGCACGAAAAGAACTTGAATTGGAAGCGGCTCAGACATTTATGATTGGCGACACCATGGACACGGACATACGTGGCGGTCTCGAACTTGGCTACACAACGGTTCTGGTTTTGACAGGCGGAACAAAACGCCATGAACTTTGTAACTTTGCATTCCAACCAAAACACATTGTCGATTCCATCGCGGAACTCAACACAGATTGGTTTGACGCCCAAGTGAATTATTCCGAATCTCAAGCTTACATTTAACGCTTCGATGCAACAGAAATAAACGCTGAAATCTAATTGAATCGAATTTCGGTGAACCAAAGGTAGTCTCTGAGAAAACGATCATATCGAATCGTCCAGCGATAAGTTGCAAGGAACTGCCAAGCCTGAAGATCTTTGACACGACGCTGAAAGACAAGTGTTGCTCGACCATTGGTCTCGTCACAACAACGAAGTCATGTCGGATTCGTGGTCTTTTCCTAATTGGCCGCTTGACTATTATAGATATACAATATATTGTACAATTTATTGTATGTTTTCTGGTGAGTTTGTATGACATCTTTTTTCGATTCAGAAAAAACCGTTCGATCGTTCGTTGGCAAGTTAGCGTTCGACTTGCGGCAAATACTCTCGTCGCAAGCAAAAGAACTTTATCAGAATATCGGATTGATATTTCCGCCAACATGCACTTCGACAATGCTGCAGATCGGCAAAAACAAGGGTTGTTCAATGGCGGATTTGGCGACTGCACTGGAATACCCTCACCAATTAATAACACAGCGTGTCAACATTTTGCTGGAACACCGGCTGATAAGAAAACGAACGTCGAAGTGCGACAAAAGACGGTATGACCTTGAACTAACGAAAGCTGGTCGCCACCAACTGAAGTTGCTCGAAGAATTTCTCGATGACGCGATGATGTTGTTTGACAATCTGAATCAAGAAATCGAAGCAAACCTGTCCCAAGTCCTATCACGTTCAATTGTTGCATTGAAAAAGAAAGACTTGTTGAGCCGAATGGAGGAGATTCGTGTTGTTCAAGACCGTTAGCACTTATGCGTTAGTGTGGATGATTCTGGCTATCGTTCCACATGGAGTCTACCCTCAATCTGAACTCGAACGTGAAGCGAAAAAACAATTAAGTCTAGTCGGCGCCAACGAACCGGGAATGCTGTTGAGCGTGACCAAAAAAGACAAGATCTTATTAAAGGAGGCCAAAGGATTTGCCAATCTTAAATGCCAAATCAAGTTCGACTCGCAGACGCCAATGCGAATTGCCTCGCTAACCAAGCAATTCGTGGTTGTGGCGGCCATAAGGCTGGTTGAAGATGGTGTTCTCACGCTGGATGCGCCGGTTCACCGGTATCTTCCGAGAATGAAGAAGCTGGGAGACCAAATCACGATCAGGCACCTTTTGAATCACACATCAGGATTGCCTCATCACTCGTTGCTTTTTATGAATGCGGAAAGAGTCCCATTTGATATGGACGCGCCGGGAGGTTTCCTTTTTGCACCACTTGGTTCTCGATCCAAGGATTTCATGCCAACCAACAAGGAAGTGCTAGATATTCTCGTCGAATTTCCCAAGTTGAGATCTAAAACAGGGGAAAAATGGGAATACAACAATTCTGCCTACGTCGTCCTGACTTTGGTCGTAGAGAAAATAACCGGTTTAAGATTCGAAACGTATCTACAGCGCAAAGTGCTATCGCCTTTGGATATGCGAAATACCGGCTTGGCCAGACCATTGGAAGTGAGACGCAATACGCTTGCTAAAAGCTATGAGAAGCAGGGAAACAAATTCGTCGAAAAGGACTATTCACCGTTTAACAATATTTTTGGCGATGGCGGTTTGTATTCGACGCTCGATGACATGACAGATTGGCGCAAGGCTTGGCAAACTACTTCGATACTGAAGCGTGAGTCGATTGAGCAAATACTTGCACCAGCCAAATTAAACAATGGTAAGCCGGCATCTGATGTGCCTCGAGGAAAAGGATACGGAATGGGCTGGTTCATCGATGAACTTGACGGCAAGAAGTATTACTATCACGGAGGAGGCTGGGCCAACTTTCGTCATGCGGTCCTGTGGTCGCCAAGTCACGAGGTTTGGATTGTCGTACTCACCAATCGATATGACTCCAAGCCCTACGAACAAGCTAAAAACCTGTTTGCCGCACTACTCAAAGACGAAGCAAAGGACTAGCTGTACTTGAACCTCGTCGGTCAAGGGGTTTGAGTTGCTCAGCTACTGTTTCGCAGGCTGCCAGAATCCTTTTGCTGTCTCCGGTTATTGTGTTTCGCTTACCCGAATTTGTTCGAACACGTTGCAATGACTTACAACTTTGTCAACTTGGCACCAAAGTTGGTTCGAAGCTGATTGGCAGCTATGATATGTCTGCTATGTGATGTTGTTTCGTACATTGGTTTCCGCTCGACAATGTACAAACGCGATGGTCGACGCGATCGATTCACTTAAGTTTGCGATGACCGGAACTACATTGATCAAATTGGTGGTATCTGTGATGACAAAATTCGATAACAGCCGGTTGCGAGAGATCAACGTCAGTCAGGCCGGTTTGAGTAAGTTGCGGCTGTATCCCAAAGTCTATCCGTATGCCTTTTGGGTTTGGCAGATTCCCGAAGTCCAGCGGCAAGGCGGCATGGTCGCTTTTCGTGGCGATTGCCGGCGCGAGGCGGAAGGAATGCGAGATGTTAAAGCCATCCACTGGCACATGTCGAAATTTATTCGAACGGTCGGAGGTATTGATGGTTTGGTGGTTCAAACCGACGAACTGGAAGGTGATTGGCATCAACGATTGACTTATCTTCCCGCATCGATTCAATGGCCCGAGACTTTTCGCGTACTTTATCAAGTTGACCCGGATCGTTACGAGTGGGCGGTGCAGGTTTGGGGTGAGGACCGCGTTCGGGGCCATGGCAACTGTGCTAAGTCCGAGATGGATCAGTACCTCTGTTCGCTGCCACCGTCGGAACGTGGCATCACGGTTCAAACATTGGCGGACGGCCTGAATGTCGGATTGCCAGCGGAACAGATCGACGAACTGATCGCCACCTCCGAGCAACCGAACGAATTGTATTTCACCTATCAAAAATCGGATGGTACGTTTTCAGCTCGTCATGTCACCGTGGAACGTCTAACCGGTAAATCGATTCGCGGAATGGATCACAAGGACGGAAAGACAAAAAACTTCAGGATCGATCGTATCACCGAAGCGAGATATCAGGAAAAGCCGATCTATACCGGTCGCCCACGATGACACCAACGCCGTGCAATGAAACCTTTTTTACAAAATCGTTCCGTTGCCCGGCACAGGAAACAATGATCGCACGGCCACCAGCCATTAAAAATACTGAGGCATATTTTTCGATGTTTAGATGTGACAATTGTAGTTTTCGACTCAGCGTCGTGGTTTTTGCAGTAAACGGCTCAATCAACAACTGTTCAGCAAAACACGAGACAACCCGTCTTGAAATCTATTAATCGCAATTATACGATTAATCTTTTGATTTGAAAACTGCGTTATTAGAAGAATTGAGGATTGTTGGTGAGCCGATGAAGATACAACGAAATATTAAGATTTTTGCACTAGGATTCTCGATTGCCTTGGCCGGCCTGTTGCTATCTCCGCGTTCGGGATGGGCGCAGCAAAATTCAAAACAGCAGCGACAGCAAGCCGTCGAAAAGAAAAACAAAATTCCAGAACCCATTCGCGGGCTTGTTGCCGGATTCAACGCTGGTGATCCGAAAAAAATGGGTGAATTCGTAACTAAAGACTGCGAAATTCGTTATGTCGATCAAAAAGGTGCGGCGGCGGTTGGGACACGCGGACGCGATCAATTGATCAAAGAGATGCAGGGTTATTTCAGATCGGTCAAAAACGTGCGCAGCGAACTTTCGCAAGTTTCCGTTGCGGGGCGTTTTGTTTCCGCAAAAGAAACTGTTGGCTGGGATTCGCGAGGAAAACGGCGTTCACAATATTCATTGGTCGTTTTCGAATTGGATTCCAACAAAAAACTGATTGCCAGAGTGTGGTATTTCCCGGCTCAAAAGTAAGCCCGTAAAAAGAAAACAGGATCGTTGTTCAGAGAAACTGGCTGGCAGTAGGGCCGGTTCCCACCGGCCAATCCAGCTAACCGGCCGGTGGGAACCGGCCCTACGGCGCTCTAATCGTAAGCGCGAAGCGTGAGCGAGGGACCACAATCACGCTGATGTACGGTGAAACGTGGTCCCTCGCTCACGCTTCGGGTTGTGATTTTCTTGACCTCATTGGTCATCGGTTTCATTCAACTGGTCCAAAATGCCTTTACCACTGTAGCACCAGCGTTCAGCGATCTTGCCGGATTCGATTCGATAAATTGCGATCGCTTCCAAGACAACCCGTTTGCCGGTCGCCGCGATACCCAGCATCTCACCGGTATGAGTTGCTTCGGCATAAATCCGCGCAACAACTCGGTCGCCATCGGCGAAGATATCTTTGATCTCGTGTTTCGTGTCTGCAAATCCGCTACGGGAAATTTCAAACGCGCGACGAACACCTTCGATACCACCGGCCGTTGCACGAATGGGTGACGGCGCGTGATCTCGGTAGTCATTGGTGTAAAACTCTTCGGCTGCTGGAACATTTCCTGCATCGGATTGTTGAACGAGCCTTTCAATGAGCTCGATGTTTTTGCGTTCAGTTTCAGATTTCATAACGATCACTCATAAACCAAGGATTGCTTTATCGTAAAAATACGATATAATGAACGCAATGGATTCGCAAGCCCATGGGAGAACGAAATGAAAGACCGGGAAGAGGATGAGGACTGGATTTTTACCAGTGCCGTACGTGGCGGTGAAACGCCTGAAAAATTCCATGGTGCGCTGGCGACACCGATATATCGGGCATCCGTTTACCAGTTCGACGATCCGATTTCAGCAAACGAAATCCACGAGGGGCACAAGCCGGGATATTTTTATGGTCGCATGGGAACACCAACGCAATCGGCGCTAGAGTCGGCCATCTGTGAACTTGAGCGAGGCGAAGCAGCCATTGGATTAGCTTCCGGAATGTCCGCCATCAGTTCATTGTTGCTCACAATACTCAAACCGGGCGATCATGTTTTGGCGCCCCGTTCAATTTACGCGTCAACATCCGCTTTGATGAAACAAATCCTTGCTCCACTGGGAATCTCGATCGACTTTGTCAACGAGACTGATCCAGCAGCTTGGCGGGCGGCGGCAACTCGGCAAACGAAACTGGTATACGCTGAAACGCCAACTAATCCCATGCTCACTTTGGTCGACTTGCCGGCTTTGGTGCAATTGGCTCGTGAATACGAATTGATTTCCGTCGTCGACAACACGTTCGCCACGCCTTTCAACCAACGGCCGATTGAAATGGGTGTGGATTTTGTCGTGCACAGCGCCACCAAATATTTGGGAGGACACGCTGACGTGGTCGCAGGAATTGCCATTGGCCATCAAGCAACCATAGAGAAAATTCGTTGGCACACCGCCAAGTTGTTAGGTGGAATCATCGCGCCTGACACAGCCAGCCTGGTTCACCGAGGATTGAAAACGTTGCCAATTCGCATGCAAAGGCACAATGCGAATGCCTTGGCCGTCGCGCGTTTTCTGGAGCAACATTCAGAAGTCATCAAAGTACATTACCCAGGCTTGAAGAGCCACGTTCAATACGAACTCGCACTTCGCCAGATGCGAGGCTTCGGAGGCTTGATTGCTTTTGAAGTGGCCAACTACCAACGGGCCTGCCAGATGTTGGAAAAGGTCAAGTTGTGTCGACTAGCCGTATCGTTGGGCGATGTTTCGACATTGATCCAGCATTCCGCTTCGATGACCCATGCCTCGCTTTCGAAACAACATCGTGAGGCTGCCGGGATTAGCGATGGACTGATCAGGCTGTCCGTCGGGATCGAGCGTGCAGACGACATCATTTCAGATTTAGACCAGGCACTGGCCTGTTGACCAATTATTTCCAGAGAAACTGATTCGTATTTAATTCAAGTGGATACTACTGATGTATGAAAATTTTGTGACTGTGACAATTGTTGGCGGGGGTCCAATCGGCCTGGCTGCAGCCGCCCACCTCAAGAATTCTGGAATTAGTTTCGTTTTACTTGAACAAGGAAATGAGGTTGCAGCAAATGTCCGCTCATGGGGCCATGTGCGACTGTTTTCTCCCTGGAAGTACAACATTGACCCGTGTGCGAAACAGATGCTAATCGCCAACGGTGTTGGTCTTCCAAACGATTCTGAATTGCCGACCGGTCATCAATTGATCGACGACTACTTGGCCAAAGTCGCTTCGTTGCCGGGAATCGAAGAAAACATACGGCTTGATTCAACGGTAATCGCCATTGGGAAAAATAATCGAGACAAGGTCAAATCGAAAGCTCGCGAAGCGTGCAATTTTGAAATTCAGTATGAACAACATGATCTAACGCAAACAATTCAATCAAAATTTGTCATCGACGCAACGGGTACCTGGTCGAATCCCAACCCTTTGGGTGGCAACGGGTATTTCTCTCCGAGTGAGAAAACGGCACATGAAAAAATTTACTATGGCATTCCAGATTTGTTAGGTGCTGATCGTGATCGTTATGTAAACAAAAATGTGTTAGTGGTGGGCAGCGGTCATTCGGCAATCAACACGGTCCTGGATCTGAATCAATTGAGAAAATCGGAAAGCCACACCAGGATAAACTGGATCGTTCGCAAAAACGACTTGCGTTCACTGTATGGAGGTCGGGAATTGGATGGCTTGGAAGCGCGAGGACAGCTTGGAATTCAAATCGAATCGCTGATTCACCAAGGCGGTGTTGACGTCTTTCATCCCGTGTTCATCAAAAGCATTTTCAAGCAAGACAACAAATTGACTATTGTTGCAGAAAAAGCGGATCAGCCATTCGAGCTAACCGGTATTGAAGAAATCATCGTCAATGCGGGATCGCGACCAGATTTTTCCTTCATCCGCGAAATTCGTTTCGATCGTGATGCATCGCTCGAGTGTGTTCCGGCTTTGGCGCCGCTCATCGACCCTAATATCCATAGTTGCGGAACAGTCAGACCGCACGGAGAGCGCGAGCTGCGACAGCCTGAAAAGAATTTTTACATCGTTGGATCGAAGAGCTATGGCCGTGCTCCAACATTTTTGATGGCCGTTGGTTACGAACAAATCCGGTCGATTGTTGGGGAGATTCGCGGCGACAAATCGGCTGCCAGGCGTATCGAATTAAGCCTTCCCCCAACCGGTGTTTGCAATACCGATATCGCGAATCGCTGTGGGTGACCGTTTGAGTAAATTGCGACTCATGCGTTGTTTCATATAATTGCAATGAAATAAACTGGCGCATTAGACTGTTTATTCATGGTGCACTGTTAATGTCTGTGTTTGATCCATCAGCTGCAGTCATCCGCTTCACAGGTATCGAATTGGTATGAAAACAAAGAAAAAAACAAAAACAAAAATCCCACCAAAATGCTGCACGTTGAATATCAAAGGCAAACAGCAAGAAACGTTTTTATCAATGTGCAAGGCGATTTCTAACCCGATTAGGTTCGAAGTACTCAAGCTGCTGTTGACGCACCCGGGATGCATTACCGGAGATATCGTAGACCATTTGCCGATTGCCCAGGCAACCGTATCTCAACACCTCAAAGTGCTGCGCGAAGCTGGATGGATCAAAGGGGAAACGGATGGTCCTGCCGTATGTTACTGTTTGGATCAAGACAAAGTGCAATGGTTCAAGAGCAAAGTAACGGAAATTTTTTAGAGGGGTTTAAGCAGGGCAGGAAACCAGATATCAAAACCACCAATAAGAAAAACTGAATTCTGCATTCAGTCGTTTGAGATCGTTCACTATTTTCCTCTGTCGCCACTCGATCCAATCCGTCAGAACAATTTTATCAGATTTTTACCGCTTCCACGCATAGCGCCTTTGCGTGTTGCGCCGCCACGGGTAGCACTTCCACGGGATCTACCGCGATAGGAGCTTTGTCGTTGTTGCTGTTGTCGTAGCGCTTGCGTTTTCAAAAGTGCCTGCAATTCAGATTTTGTCAGTGAACTAAACGAGTTTAATTTCCTGGCCTCTAGCTCCAAAATCGATTTCTCACGTATCAAATCATCCATCAATTGTTTTCGAGATTCTCCTGCTACGCCTTTTTTGGCACGGTGGACGAGTTCGCTGGACCGTTTTTTCTGAGGTGTAGCATTCCGATAGAGATGACTCCATCCATGAATTGTTTTTTTTGTCTTGTCTTGTGCAGGGATCGATTCGCAAACAGAAGTGCGCAAGAGAGCAACGAACAAACCAAGACAAATACGTGTAGATTTGAAAATCATGGTTTTCAAAACCGAATTAAAATTTCTAAATGTTAGTATCTGCTGACAATTATCTAACAACTCGACAACTGGAAAGTGACGGAAAATATTGGCAATTGAGCCTTGTGTTGCTCATGCGTCCGACAAAGCCATTCAAGCTAGTTGTTCAGGACGGTAGCGTCAGATTCATCGATGTCCTGATTAAAATGAATCGTTGCTGGGCGTTTAACGAATCTTTTTAGGTTTACAAATAGCAGAAACCGGGACAGAAAAACGCCTCCAGATTTCAACAAATCAAATTTTTCGAGTTTTTCTGGCCACAAGACAGCTACGTTCGAATCTACTTTGAGAGACACAAATCCCCAACGTCATTGCACAGAGGAAACTCATGTTTCAGAGATTCCAATTTCTTTTCGTTCTTCTCTTCGTTCTTTTGTTGATCGCGATCCCGTTTCGTGCCACGTTTGGCGACGACTACTATGTTTCTGCCTCTCGTGGAAAAGGGAAAAAAGCAACGAAGGAAAATCCGGCGAAAGACCTTGGTAACATTATCTCCAAACTCAAACCAGGTGATACGGTTCATATTGCTGGCGGCGTCTACTCAGGTCGCGGCGGCTGCGGCTCAAACGTCATCCGTATCCCGGTCAATATTATCGGCGGTTACGACGATTATTTTTCCTGTCGCGATCCTTGGGGCGAGCACCGAACCATTTTCTCCGCTGACAACGGTAGCAAAAATTGGTCACGCGACCCCGCGCTGATGATCAATTTGGCAAACTACAAACAAAAAAACATGCCAGAAATCAAAATCGACGGGATCATCGTTGATAACGCGGATCGCAATCATTACAAAACTACGGCTCAATTGAAAATTATCCGGTCTGCCAATCCTAAAACAAAACAAAACCCCACTCCTGATCGAGGCGGAATTGTCGTGCTGGTCAGCAAGACCGGCGATCTGGCTGGACGTTGGAAAATCACAATTCAAAACTGCATCGTCGCCAATACCGCGCCCGCGCAAGGCGCGTTGATGGTTTCCGGATACAAAAACAGCAAAATCACCATCCGCAACAATCTGGTGATTAACAATACCGGAACAGGCATCAGCGTTGGCACTAAATACGCAGCAATGGACGAAGCCGCCAAGCCACAATTTCTGATTGAAAACAACACGGTTCTGTTTACTTGGAAATATGACGAATCGGCTCAGAGCTATACCGGCAATTCACTCAAATCCGATGCACGCATCAGTGCCACAGTAAAAAACAACGTGTTTGCATTTGCAGACCGCTACGGAATTCAGAATGCTGGAAAATCCAATTTGTTGTTGAAAAACAATCTGATCGCTGGCAACGTCGCTGCCGACTACCTGGAGTTTAACACTCAAATCAACCTCAACGACATCGAGGACGAGGCAGAACATATCCATGAAGACAGCCACGGAAACTCAAAGAAAATTCCCAAAGTATCGGTCAGCAAAAAATGGGCGACAAACTTTGCCGGACGAGTGTTGGTTGATCGCAATGCATCGGAAGCAGATATCAAGGTCCAAATGACTGTGGCCAACGAAATCCGTTCGATCTTTGGAATCCCGCTACGGGCTGGCACATTCAAATCGAAATCGAGTCCCGTCTGGCTAAACCGGATTTCGCTGGATGATGCAATCGGCTGCGGCATCAAGCAATACGATGGGCTCGGCTGCCAGAAACCTGCGAAGACTGATGAGTAAACACGCGTTGTTGTGCTTCTCCAAGTTCTCCAACAAAAGTTATTTTCAGACCTTCCACCACAAGACTTGTTTCGCAAAAACAGGCGACCAATCAATCCAAAATGGACCGTTGCAATTTCAAACCCAACGAATGAATCCAATGAATACATCACCAACCAATTCGAAATCCTCGAACCAGCAAACCGAACATGACACGACTCGCTGGTTGCTGCTGGCAGTCGCTGAGGCCGAAATGGCACTTCGAAAAATTGGCACGATGTTGTCGGGAATCGATCGCGGATTTGATCTTTGGTCGGACATCCATGCCAAAGAACGTTGGATTTGCCTCGTAGCGTCCATTCTGCCTGCCGACTTCATCAGGTGTTACAAAATCGACAAACTTGCCAGAAAGCAACACAGCTTCAGTTGGTTCGAACTGGCCAACGAATGCAAAGAGTTGTTGGATCGTTCCGAGTCGGGTGAAACGTTGGCGTATACAAAACTCGACGCCATGGAATTCGAGAAATTTCTGAACCAATCCGTGATGCGATTAGCCAAAGGTTTGAACGACGACGATGCCAATGTTCGGAAAAACACGGTATGGCTGATTGGACATTTTCCAACGCGGGCAGCCATCACCATGTTGCAAAACTTGCAAACTCAAAATCAAGACAATGAAATGGCATCGATTGTTGACGCGGCATTGCGGCGTGTCGAAGACGCACTCGACGGAGAAACAATCTAGTGACACTTTCTCATTATTCGAACTGGATGGCAGCAAACACGGGCGAATCAACCAGCTTCAAAGTACTCCAAGCCATTTACTCATGCGTCCGTTCGTCGTTGATCGCAACATAGAAACATAAACGTGGAATCGCAAAAATGGTATTTATATTTGGTGCTATTCTGTCAGCTTTCTACGGCTTTGTCGCTATGGCATTCGTCGGTGCAATTGTACTTGCCAGTCGGTGGGCAGGAATCACTTCGATCGCACCTTGGGGTTGTGTCCTGATTTCTGCATTGTTTTCAGGATTCGTCGTCGACTACTTAATTTTCAAAGGTGAAAGACTCGCAGGATCGTCTGACCCGCTCGAACGAGGCTATTACTGGTATTGTTTAATCGGCATGCTAACCGGAATTGCGTTTGCAAGCCTGATGTTGTTTTTGATCGCCGTTTGGATCGAGCCCCGAGAACCTTGGCAATTTTCCAATTGGGTCAGCATCGTCATGGTCATCGGCATGTTGACGGTATGTATCGCGACACGCGTTGCACCACAGATCAATCTCACTAAACAAGGAAATCATGAAAATAAAATTGCTTGAGTACCAATTGAAATCCAAGGCATTCGTCAATCGTCCAGTTTCCGATGCCGCAATCAATTCCGACGGAAATCTCGCTGTCGTTGCCTCGGGAAACGACGTGTTGTTGATCGATTTGAATCAGGAAGGAACTCGGATTTCGATTCCCTATTCCAACTCCGTGCAATCGGTGGCTGTTTCCGCAAATGGAAACAAAATCGCCGCCTCGATGGTATATCGCGGTTGTTACACTCAAGTTTGGCGAGTGTCTGATATTTTGAACGCCGAATCGATCGCAATGCAAAGCCCTCAGAACCCAGCCGAATCAACAGTCGCACCGTTGTTTGAGATTACGAAAAAACATCAGGACCTGGTTCACGACTTGGCATTTTCAGCAGACGGAAAATGGCTGGCAACCGCGGGTCATGAAGCGGAGGTTGGAATCTGGGACGCGACAAATGGATCGTCCGCGCATTTCTTTGAACCCTACACGCCTGCTCGGACTGTTTGTTTTTCAGACAATGGAAAATATGTTGCTTTCGGTACTGGTACGCGTGAAGGACGGTTGTTGGTCCGCACGCTCAGCAGTGGCAAAGAAAAACAAAACATCAATACGGGTCGAGGCGGCGGCATTGGTTGTCTCGATTTCGCGCGAGACAGTAAATCGATCGTTGCCGGTTGTCGCGATTGCACCGTACGACAATACAAATTGACTCGTAAAACACCCACGTTTTCGACGCAAATGCAAACCGGAATCAAAAGCGTCAAAAACTCGTTCGATGGAAATGTGATATTTGTCGGTCACTCCAACGGGAATGTCGCAATTCTCGATCATCAAACGGGCGAGCAACTGCATTCGTTCCAAGCACATTCGTCTGCAATCTGCAATTTGTTTTCCCTCGAATCGTCGTTGGTAACCGTCTCCGAATCAGGCGAGATTAAAGTATGGGCGTAAGGCTAGCTCCCACCGGCCAATGCGCCAAAATGTCTGGTAGGAACCGGTAATGCTTCAGGTTTTTCAGAAGCTGTTGATAAGGATGAGTTTACAGAAAATGAAACTGATTTGGCAGCGGATAGAATGCGTTGTCGTTCATCAACTGACACAGCATGGCACGACGGACAATCAATCCTTTATCGAATGCTTGACGCGAAGATCCCTTTTCAGGGAGTTCAAACCGACATACCTTGACCTCCAAAACAATCCTCAACCATTTCTTAGGTATCTGAATAACCTAGAGATTTGATTTGCCATCCTCAGTCACTCGAAACGATCGACTGCCTTAACTTGACGCATTGCACCAATCGCTCCGACAGGATTGGGGGAATCAGAAGCACATCGGAATCCAAATACTGGGATCGACTTTCGGAAGAGCTTAGGAAGGCATGCGGGTATCTTTACGTCTTTCTTGATTCCGATTCGAATCGCGCACATTGCGTCATGCTCGTTAAAAGTAAAGCATCCACCGCGGGCAACAACTTGTTGTGCCGGTGTTTTGTTAACCGGGTTGCGCTGAGGCATTTGCTCATACCAGTGCTCATCATAGTAATCCAAACAATATTCCCATACGTTTCCAGCCATACCTAAGCAACCGTACGGGCTTTCACCATCTGGATAGTCAAAAACATGTGCTAAACGTGGGTGTTTACAAACGGTGCCATCGTCGTGATACCACGCTTGGAGCTTCCCTAATGCTAGGCCAGGCTGATTGCCCCAAGGCCACAACCGACCATCAGTTCCGCGAGCCGCCTTTTCCCACTCCGCTTCAGTAGGCAGCCTCATCCCGGCCCAGGCTGCGAATGAGTACGCATCATACCAATCTATTCCAGTGATCGGTTGTTCCTCATTTAAAAACAGCTCTTGGTCTGTGATCAACGGACTGTGATCCTTGTTCTGCGGTTCGTCGGGATGACAAAAAGAATGATCGTTTGTCTCACACATCCACCGCATAAATAGCGAGTACTGCGCACACGTGACAGGAGTTTCATCGATGTAAAATTCGCTGACGTAGATTGAACGAGGGGGCGATTCCTGTGTGAATTGCTTGCTAAACCAACGGCGGATCCAAGAGCTTGGTCTTTCCGGATCACGCCCCATGATGAACTTGCCTGCAGAAACTTGGCATAAACGCGGCATCATCATGTCACTTTCATGACTCAAGGAAATCGCTCGCGCATCGTGACGCGTAATAATACTCTCCTTATGTTGAATGGCGGTGTCGAGATCCTCACGAAGTTCATTACGTCCGTCATTTACGAGCTGTTCAAAGAGTTGGATAGCACGTTCAGTTTCTGCCATCGCTTCCATTAAACGCCCTTGAGCGAAATACGCCTGGCCACAGTGCATATGCGCCAAAGCTAAATCGTCGATGCATTCCGATCGATCTCGATCGTAAACGATGCGATGGCAAATGGTGACTGCTTTCTCACAATCCGCAACCGCCGCCATAAACTCACCGCATAGAATTAGTGCAGCCGCTCTTTTCTGGCAGGCAATCGCAAGATTGAGTTCGAACTGGGCCTCTCCCTTCTCGTCCATAAGTTTCTGGTACAAGACGATCGCTTCGCTTGCGCTTATGATTGCCTCTTGGAATTGGCCCAGATGTCTTTTTGCATTTGCCAAACCTGAATACGCATCGGCCAGAACTGCTGTGCTCGCAACATCGTGGTTTTCAAGGCACATGTTAATCGCTACTTCACAGTCTTTGACAGCATCGGAAAAGCTGTTTCGCTGAAAATGGACTCCTCCGCGCTCAACATAAGCTGCTGCTAGATTGCTTTTAACCCGTGACACTCCTCGGTTTAGGAGATCCTCAAAGATTGAAATTGCACGTTCCACGTCGACGACCGCTGTGTCCAGCTGCCCCAGGTGACGTTCAGCAGATGCGCGCAATCGGTAGGTCATAGCTGTATTGATATTGATGTCATCGCTGACATCGTCGCCGAGAACCTTTCTTGCTGCCAACCCTAAACGGCACTCTGTAATTGCATCTTTGTAACATTTCAAAAGCAAATATGATCGCGCACGGTCTCCATAAATCGCGAGACGCATACGTGTGTCAGAGTGAATTTTTCTGTCTTGCAATAATTGATCAGACAGCTGTAGCCGTACAGGTAGCCAATGGAATTCTCCGCATGGCTGGCTAATCAGGAACGGGCCGACAGCCCTTGTTAACTTCTCGATTCGAGCACCCTTTACCAGCTCAAAAACGAGCGCAGCAGCCAAAAACCCAAAAGGTTCTGGTCCAAAACCTTGGGGATCCTGGCCAGCAATAACAGTACTCAGGTCATCAATTTGGCCAGAATCTACCAATTGTCGGAGGAACTGTGGGTTTCTTACTTGTCCGACAACTTTATCCCAAAGAATAGGCTGATCAGCAATTTTTCGTGCCAATTGCATAATTTGATTACTGTCTGGAACTGGCAATGGAAGGTCCCTTTCTAAAAAACTTCAAACATGCATGGCAGTTAATCGACCGTTCGATTACATCTGGTCACCTATCCTTGTATTGCATACCTACCCCCAAATGCGCCATGACACGCCAACCCAGCCCAGTAAGACAGATCGTTGAAAGGGTGTTTACCGCGTTTCAAAACGTCGTCTTTGTACCGCTGAGCACTTTCTCTAAGGTCATTTTTCGTAGAAAAGCCGATTTGCGATGATTGTACTGTCCCTACATTCTCATCTTCTATAATTTCGTTAAGAATACTCAACACCTTGCTGGCATCTAATTCGCGGAGCCAACGCTGCGCCATCCACAGTGCTTTCCCCTTGGTCATGTGCATCTCCGGATCACACAGAAATTCGAACATTTTAACGGAGACAAGTGCCGCCGCAAAATCGTCCATTGCCCACATGCTTCCCACTGTAGTTGTGGCACCAGCTGCCAGCAGAGCTGACGGGAGCCCTAATTGTTCGACTGCATTGTCATGCACATCGGTCAATGCTGACTCGCATGCTGTCATGACAGCAAGTGTAAGCCGCTGCAAATTCAATCCAAAAATATCTGCAAGTTTCATGTACGGTTGATTTTCGTCCTTCCAACCACCATCAGCCGTGAACAGACCTGATCCTGACCAAGGATAAATGACATCGTACTGCCCGTGTGTTGAGAATAGACCAACGGAATAGTTGGGTAGTTGAGCCTTTATATTTTCGCGTGTTGCGGCCGAGTGATCGCTGACACCATCTAGAATTGAAAACTCATCAAAAAATTGACACACCTGATCGACTTCCCAACCAGCCCAATGGAGATCGCCTGTAGGGTTGCGTATTGCCATCAGATTTGGTGCAACTACTTCTCGTTCTTCGCGTTTCAGACACTGTCTGAGAACCGAAAGACTCGGCGCATACGTAAACTGATACACGTCACAGGCAAACCTTCTTACGCCCATCTCCTCCCACCATGCAGCGTGAAGTGGTATTGCATTTAGACCACGTCCAGCCAAAACAACGATTGGCCGAGGATGCCCAAAATGTTCACTTGAATAGAATCGCCGCAGCCAATTACACAGTGGCTTCCAGAGCAATTCACCAATTTGATGCATCGTATGGTCGAGTGACCGCTGCCAAGTTTTGTGTTGCGCGCCGCGTGACCAGAATGGAGCAGAGCGAAATTGCTCATATTTCAGTAACAAACCGTCCGTCGAACTAAAGAGCAGGGAGTCGAGGGTACTTGATGTCAGCCCAGCAAACAATCTCGCGTCAACGTGTCCGTCAGGGCAAACTACAACGGCGCATGTACCCCAAACTGTTGCCCGGACGCTCAACAACGCAGCTTCGGCCGTTTCCGCGACTTCGTACATTTCTTCAGCATTGACCTTTGGGGCTGCTGCTACCCAGTCAGGATCAAGTTCAATGAAATGCTGTCGCTGTTTATCTATCTCCTCAAAAATCGAATGCCATTCGGCCCGGGCGGCGTCAACCAGCGGCGCAAATTCGGTCGAACCACGATTGTCCGAGTCGTACCTTTCCAATGCAGCGACAGCGTTGCTTAGGTGTCGAAGGTTTCGCTGTTTCTCAATATACTTCTGATATTCTTCAGGCCTTATTCTCTGAGGCGGTGCATCGGCGCTCGCAATAATATCCGCAAGATTGCGAGCTCTTCCACGCTCACACCAGAAAGCTGCGCGGCTAGCGACAGCGAGCCGCGCAGCAGGCGTCTTGAACTCGCCATCAATTGATTCGTGGTTCACTTGGCGACAAAAGCCCGCAATGACATCATCATAAAGCTTTGAATGTTGCGCCATTACGGCGAGGCGCTTATTTTCGCTCGCCAACTCGATAACACTTTCGTCGAGCAAAGCAACGGCTGCTTCGAAATCTCTCATCGCCAAAGGCCATCTGCCTCGTCGGGCCGCAGCTGATCCTCTTGCATTTAAAGCGATAGCTAGATTGAGCGCCAAATCATTGCGAGAGAACTCTCTTACCAACATTTGGAAAATATTTACTGCCTGTCCAAAATCGGCTTCTGCCTCTTCCGCTCGTCCAAGCCGTTCATTTGAATCTGCGCGATTCAGATAGGATACGGCCAAGTTTTGTTGCATTTGCTCTGCACCGTTCTCAATCAAGCCACCAAGGATGCTCAGACTCATAGTATGATCGGCTCGGGCGCTTTCGTGCTTTCCCGAACGAGCTAATGCGCCCCCACGATTCGTATAGCACGCTGCCAACATCGGCCGCAACTCATGACGTCCACATTCGATCAGTTTCTGAACAATGTCAATCGCTTGCTCAAAGTCGAGAATCGATTTCTGATGTTCGTTTTGTAATGAATAGGCATTTGCCCGACATAATAACGCGCTTGCAAGGTCCTTCTCAAACTGCTGGCGACCTTGATCAATGAGTTGTTCGAAACGTTCCGTTGCTTCGTTGAAGTCCGACAAAGCAGCTTCCATCCTTAGCAGATCAACATGCACATTGCCACGGTTCAAATACGTCCCCGCCAAATCGTTCTCAAATTGATACAGTCCTGCGCTGACCAACTTTTGAAAACCAGATATGGCTTTCTCCAAATGTATTAACGCTTTCTCTGATTGCCCAGCTTCAGCCAAAGTAAGACCATGAGTCATATGTGCCATCGCCAAAGGGGGCCGGATGTCTCTGCCGCTCGTTTTCAAAAGCCGCTCGAGAATCGAAATCGCACGATCCCCGACCGTAATAGCTTCGCTTGCCAACCCCCTATAACGGAAAATAATCCCCTGATTTGTATATGCAGTTGCCAAATCGTATTCCAAGTGGACATGACCTTGGTCGATCAAACGCTGAAGAGTAGCGATTCCGATCTCAGAATCGCGAAGTGCCGCATCAAAGTTGTTCGAATGACGATATGCGATGCTACGATTCAAGTGAGCCCCGCCCACAAACTCCTCCATGTCGTCACGATTCATGGTGAGTTGCTGAAATAACTCAATTGCATCCGTACAGTCTGCGATTGCCTTGGCAATTTGCCCAAGGTGGCGGAAAGCATCGCCACGGCGTAGAAACGCAGCCCCTAGTTCGGCGTTTATTTCGAAACCGGTCTTCGCCCACTGCTGCGTTTGCGACGTCAATCCCTTCAGACATGAAATACAATCCGAATAGTCAGACACAGCCAAACGCCATTGATGCATGTCGTAATAATCGTCGCCGCGCGCACGAAGAATTCCTGCCCTCAACTCTGCGTCGGCATCCGAGTTGAGGACATCAAGCAACGAGGACTGGAACTTGATACTGACCAAAAGTAGCTCAGGTACTTCCTCAGATAGCTCGAGAAACACCCTGATGCCTACCCAACGCGCTTTGCTGTGATCATGTTGTTTGACCATTTCCATCGCCAAAGCACCGGCAACAAAGCCCAACGGGGCAGGTGCCAAAACTTCTCTTGAACAAACTGCTTCGTAAAGCACATCCAGAGCGCCAGTTGCTGTTGTTGCCTCGAAAAATTCCTGGGCACACACTACTTCAACACAATCGTCCCAAACTAGTGGATTGTCGCAAACACGTGCTGCAAACGTGAGAAGCGGGTGGTTGGCGGGGAGTGGCATCGCGATCTCCTTTCGACGGTATCTCGCCGCTATATATACGTCTATACACCAGACGTCTACTTGGGATCTTGCTCTAGACGATCTGTGATCGCCTCCACAACCTTAATCGATACCTGCCCAGCGAGACGTTCCGGCAAACCAACTCCATGTAGCACGAACAATACGGCTTCTTTGCCATCGACAACTTCGATGGCCGAAGTATCCTTACCAATTTCATTAATCGTTTGTTCAACAAGCGGTTTTTGTTCATCCAGCTCTTTTTCATCAAGCATATGTGTCTTCTTCGCTTTTAGCTTTTCCCAAAGCACATTCGACGCAACGCTTGAGCCAACTCGAACAATGAAGGCGATGATGATGTTCCATGCGACAAGTTCAAGCAGGTTTCCTCCTCCAATTCGGACGGAAGGCTGATCAGACTTGGATTCAAATTCATTGAGAACGCGGTAGCAATCGTCATAAAGTTCATCAAGAACACTGCGATTTGTCATGATCGAGACTGCTTAGGTGGAAAAAGAAACGGACGTCTTTACCGTCCAAATCAATGTACTTGGGTTTCATATCGTCTGCAATAATGTGACGCAGTTGCCTTCTCGGGACCGTGCTATTTAGTTCACTCACAATCTTGTTGGAGCTCAACTGAAAAAAGATTGTCGGCTTGTGGTCTCTGTAGTTCAACGGCTGCACCCGGCAAACGTCAATTTCTTTCCCCAGCTCCGAATTCAACTTCGGTGAAGGCTCAAGCCAAAATACCTTTGACGATTTTTCCGTGGACGTCGGTGAGTCGGTATTGTCGCCCTTGATAGCGATACGTGAGCCGTTCGTGGTTGATACCACAAAGTTTGAGCAACGTCGCTTGCATATCGTGAACGTGAACTGGATTTTCAGTAATGTTCCAACCGAAATCATCCGTTGCGCCGTAAACCGTGCCAGGTTTGACGCCGCCTCCCGCAAGCCACCAACTGTAAGCTTTACCAAAATGATCGCGGCCGTTCGGCTTGTGCGACGGGCCTTGTCCAAAAGGTGTGCGGCCAAATTCTCCACCCCAAACCACCAAAGTGTCGTCCAACATCCCGCGTTCTTTGAGATCTTTGACGACCGCAGCCGACGGGCCTTCGGTGTCAAAGCACTGTTCGGCCAATTGCGTGTACAGATTGCGATGCTGATCCCAACCGGAATGCATCAACTGGACAAAACGAACACCGCGTTCCAGCAACCGACGAGCGATCAAACAATTGTTGGCATACGTTCCTTTTACCAATGCGTTGGGACCGTATCGCTCCAAAGTTGTCTTGGACTCTTTGGAAAAATCAACCAGATCTGGAACACTGGATTGCATTTTGAATGCCATCTCGTATTGGGCAATCCGCGTATCAATTTCGGGATCACCATAATCCGCCAAATGCGCTCGATTCAACGCTGCAATATCATCGAGCAAGGCACGCCGCGCCGCTTTGCTAACTCCCGGCGGATTGGCCAGATATGGAACAACGTCTCCGGTATTTCGAAAGCGAACTCCCTGGAAACGACTTGGCAAAAAACCGGCGCCCCAATAGTAATCGAAAAACAACTGGCCGCACGTTTTTCCTTTGTCGCTCGACGTCATCACGACAAACGTTGGCAAATCATCCGTTTCCCGACCGAGTCCATACGACAGCCAAGCTCCCATGCTGGGCCGACCTGGAACTTGCGAACCGGTCATAAAAAACGTCACGCCGGGCGCGTGATTGACCGCTTCGGTATTCATACTCCGAACCAGGCAAATGTCATCGGCAATCGAGCCGACATTGGGCAACATCTCGCTGAGTTTCATGCCGCATTTGCCATAATTCCGATGTGGTTTGATCGTTGGCACACATGGCCATTTGGCGTACCCGGACGACATCGTTGACAAACGTGTTTTACCGCGAATCGAATCGGGCACGTTTTTGCCGACCATTTTTCGCAGCATGGGTTTGTCATCAAACAAGTCGATATGCGATGGACCACCGCCTTGCCAAAATACGATAACGCGCTTTGCCCGCGGCGCGAAATGAGGCAGATCGGGCAACCCGTTTTCCTTGGCGTCAGTTTTTGAGGTGGCGCCTGACGATTCCGATTGCAACAACGTCGAAAGCGCCGCGGCACCGATGCCACTGGCGGCCGTGCCGAACAATTGACGACGGTTGACTCGATTGATGTTTTCACGTTGTAGTTCGTTCATGAAATTCACTCACGTGTGAGCGCTTCGTCCAAGTTGTAAATTGCCAGACAAACTGATGCCAAAGCGGCATGTTGAACCGCATCGATTTTTTCGTTGCGGTTCGATTGACCAACAGCAAGTAATTTTTTGGCAGATTCAGGACTGGCTTTGTAAATAGCAAATTGTTTTTGATAAGCTGACTGGAGCAGCGCAATTTCGGTCTTGGTAGGCTGGCGACACAGGACGCGGGCAAAAGCAAAAGTCAGTTGCCCTGGCAAATCGTTTTTGTTGGCAACGATTGCTCGTTCGGCAAGCGTCCTGGCGGCTTCGGTCCAAGTCGGGTCGTTGAGTGTCGTCAAAGCGTGCAGTGGCGTGCTCGTTTGCGATTGGCGGACACGGCAAGCCTGTCGATTCGACGCATCGAACATGTTGGCCGGACCGACCGTTCGCCGCCAAAACGTATATAAGCTACGACGGTACAGGTCTTTCCCTTTGGAAATTGGATAAGTGAAATCGCGTTCCTTGGTAATTGCCAACGGCTCCCAAACGTTATCAGGCTGGTAAGGATAAACGGGTGCGCCGCCGATTTTGGATTCCAACAAACCTGACGAAGCCAACGCCCAATCACGTAACAGCATCGACGGCATGCGAAATCGGCTAGCCCGGGCATACAAACGATTCTCGCGATCGATCGACAACAATTTGCGAGTCACACGACTGGATTGTCGATACGTTGCACTGGTCACGATCAGCCGATGCATTTTCTTCATGCTCCAGCCGGACTCACGAAATTCGACAGCCAACCAATCCAAAAGTTCTTTGTGAATCGGATACTCGCTTTGGACCCCGAGATCTTCGGACGTTCGCACAATTCCAAGGCCAAAAAAGTGTTGCCAGATACGATTCACTTGGACTCTCGCGGTCAACGGATTTTCCGCGGAGATCAACCAGCGGGCAAAACCAAGTCGATTTTTTGGAGCGTCACGGGGCAGGGCAGGCAGGAATTTGGGCGTGTCAAACGAAACCTTGACCGTCGGTTTCAAATACTCGCCGCGATTCAAGACACTGGTTTGACGTGGTTTGGCATCGCTCATAATCATCACCCGAGGAATTTGATCGCCTCGATAGGCGCCCAATTGCGATCGAATTTTCTTAATTTCGTTGATCCCTGGTATTTTTGCAGCCAACTTTGGTTTGACCTTTTGATTGAAATATTTACTTAAACCGGCCTCCAGTTTTTTGCTCTCGGCTGGATTTCGCTGACTCGCTTGTTTTTTCAAAATCGGCATCAGGTCTTTCGGCAACCCTTTGATATCGGCGTGATTCTCATCTGCCAAAATATCGGATCGCCATTTGGCAAAGGCTGCGTCCGTCAAGTTACTCACGCGACTTTGAAGCTGTTTGATCTTTGATTCAAACTCGGCAATCCGTTTTTTATTTTCTGCCGTTGGCAATTCAATAAACGGGCGGGCAACGCGAATGCGCGCTGATTGACGCTGAGGGGTGCCCGACTCGGGAACACGATTGAAAGCATCGAGCAAACTGTAGTAATCGCGCTGAGTCATCGGATCGTATTTATGATCGTGACACTGAGCGCACGCCATTGTGAGGCCCAACCAGTTGGTCGCTGTCGTATCCATACGATCAAACAAATTGACAAACCGTTGTTCCTCTGCGATCGCACCACCTTCGCCGTTTAACATGTGGTTGCGATTAAATCCGCTGGCGATTTTCTGATCGGTTGTCGCATTAGGCAGCAAATCGCCGGCAAGTTGCCAAATCGTAAATTTGTCAAACGTTAAATCCGTGTTGTACGCGCGAACCACCCAGTCCCGCCAGATCCATTGCCAGGTATCGCCGTCTTGCTGAAAACCATTGCTATCTGAGTAGCGCGCTGCATCCAGCCACGGCAAGGCCATTCGTTCGCCATAGTGAGGACTAGCCAGCAGTCGATCCACCAGTTTTTCGTACGCCTTGGGATCTGTATCTTCGACAAACGCCTTGACCTCGGCTGGGGTCGGTGGGAGGCCCGTCAAATCGATCGAAAGCCGCTTGATCAGAGTCGGGCGATCCGCTTCGGGGGACGGTGTCAGCCCTTTGGAAATCAGTTTTGCCAGAACAAATTGATCGATGGGATTGCGGACCCATTTTCGGTCGCGAACCAATGGCAGTTTTGGTCGCGTTGGCGTTTCGAAAGTCCAATGTTTGGAATATTTCGCGCCCGCATCAATCCATCGCCGTAACAGCTTTTTTTCCCGGTCGGTCAACTGCCGATTGGAATCCGGTGGTGGCATCAACAAATCTGCATCATCGGCGAAAATTCGTTCGATCAATCCGCTATTTTCTGAATCGCCAGCCACAATGGCATCCGCGTCGATTGCACTTTCGCGGACATCCAGGCGCAACCCCGCTTCGCGTTTTTTAGAATCCTGTCCATGACAATGAAAACAGTTGTTGGAAAGAATCGGACGAATATCGCGATTAAAGTTGATCTCTTGCCCGTCAATCGCACAGCAAGACACAACACAGAGCAAAACGAAATAGATAACAACGCGACACAAATTACCAATCTCCAAACAGTCAGCCTTTCATTGTAAACCAAGTTTTCTCAAACCCCCAGTTACCCAATCGACATTGATTTCCATCGACAACGGGAATTCTAAATTTTCACAATTAATCCGGTAGATTCTACTGCTCCGGTTTATCAAAATAGCGTTTTCCTACCAGCTGAATTCCGAGAACGTCATGCCAAAATCCCTCATCTTTCACTTTGTGGATAATGAAATCGCATTGTCGATGCAAAAAATCGATCGGTCAAAACTGTATGGATACAAAGAGGTCGAGGTCGTCGATGAAAACGAACAAAAATGCGAACTCGCAACACTCGCCGAAGACGGACGAACCGTCGTTGGCAAAGGTGGGACGGCCATGGCCTATTTGTCGGTCGATGGCGATTGGTGTGAACGTACGAATATCAAACCGGTTGACCTCGAAGGTGACGAAATCACGCCGGTCAAATCTTCGTTTTCCAGCGCGATCGAATTGCGAGAAAAAGCGACGATCGATCAGTACCTCAATCACAACATTCGTTTGATGTATCGCATGGAATTGAATATCGAATCCGAAGAGGATGGCGCATCAGAAAACGATGCCTATGAAAAACTATTGCAGGAACTCAAGAGCGGTACGATTTACAGTTTCCCGTACAGCTATCGCGGCGGCTTGGAAGCCGACGTCGGATTTTTGCTGACCAACCACAACGAAGAATTGTTCTTTGTCGTCGGTGACCCCACCGATGTGGAGATGGTCGGGTTGCAGCAAACGGCACCATCAACGGTCGAGGAAGAAACCGCCGAAGACTCGGCAGCCGGCCTGATGGACTTTGACATGATCTAGAGTGAAAAAGCAATGCCTGAAATCAATATTAAAAACAGTTCCGGACGCGATGCCGTCGTTAATCTGGAAAGCGTTACCGTACCACTAAAAGTCCGCTGGCTGGACAATCGTGGCCGGCAAGTTTCCAGTGTCCGACTTTTGAAATCAACGGTTGACCACGATATCGACTCGTTGACGGAATCGCTGGGCAGCATTGAAAACGTGGCGAACGCTTTGATCGAATCCGATCCCGAGATCGACATTGAAAAAGTCGGCACCCATCTGCGAAACACGTCGCGCGTGTTTATTGACCAGCAACGAAAAATTGTTCACAAGGCGACGCAATGGGAAATCGTCAAAGCGCCTGACGGTGAAATCCGAGAACGTCGGCCACGAGAATTGGCAGCTCAAAACGTCTCCGGCGAAATACCGTTGAATTGGTCCGGCGTCCTGATCAAACGTACCGAAGCTGTCCGTAAATTCGTGTTTTCGGCCAAGATGCAATTGTTGCATATCAACGGACTGACTTACGATTTTCTCTATGCTATGGCCAGTGAGCTGGAAAAAAATGAGAGTTTGATGTTGTTAGGAGGAGGCCCCAAAAATAACCAACCGTTGGTACTCCGCCGCGGTGGATCACCGTATCGCGGGTTTCTCGAAGGCCGCACGGACGGAGAAAAATACTGTTTGGTTCTCCATCTATCAAATCTGGAATTAAAAGTCCCAACGGAAACAAACGAAGACTAAACAACCTGGAAAACAAAGATGAACGCAAATGGCTTGTTGGATCGCAGTCGAATCGAAATCAAATGGGGCAGCTATGGTACCGCACCTGCAACCGCTCTGGACGATCCAGCGATTCTGCCTCGGGTCCAGGACTACCGGCGACAATCTGGATCGCGTATGTATCCGCTGGACCAAGACGACATTAGTCGCAAAATTCCCAGCGCTGAATATCACGTCAGTCGCAAACTGGACGGTGAGTTTACCGTTTTGGTTTGGCGCAACGGCACCCTGGTCACACTCAATCCCGGAGGAACCGTTCGCGTCGGACTGCCGTGGCAAGACGAAGCCGCAAAAATACTGACCGATGCCGGAATTCACGAAGCGATGATTGCTGGCGAATTGTATGCGCGTCACGACGATGGGAAACGCGAGCGTGTGCACGATATCGCTAGTTTGGCACGACAACCGGAATCTGACGATGATTTGAACAAATTACAATTTGCCGTGTTTGACTTGATCTCGATCAATGATCAGCCCGTCGAACAGGAATTCAACCAAACCGCGAAACAGATTCAAAAATGGTTTGGTGACGGCGAATTGATCCATGTTGTCGAATCGGTTCGAGCAAAATCGTCGGGCGACATCAAAAAATATTTTCACGACTGGGTCGTTGACGAGGGCTCAGAAGGATTGGTGGTGCGCAGCGACACCGTGGGGAATTTCAAAATCAAACCCCGCCACACACTCGACGCCGCTATCATTGGATTCACGGAAAACTCGGATGACCGAACGGGCATGATGCACGACCTGTTGTTGGCCGTGATGAGAAACGATGGTGCCTTGCAAGTGTTATGCCGCGTTGGCGGTGGTTTTTCGGACGATGAGCGTCGCAATTTGCTGAGCGACATGAAAGACATGATCGTCACCAGTGAATACGCCGAAGTTAATTCGGATCATGTCGCCTATCAAATGGTTGAACCCAAATGCGTCGTCGAAATCAGCTTTATCGATTTGATCTCACAAACAACGCGCGGCGGGCCGGTGAATCGAATGGTGTTGAGTTGGAACTCAAACGATTCCAACTATGAAGTCGTCCGCCGCATGCCGTTGTGCAGTGTCATCTCTCCGCAGTTCAAACGCATTCGCGACGACAAATCGGTGAACGCGTCGGACATTCGCATCAAACAAGTCGCCGATCTGGTCGAAGTTCCCCAGGCCGACCGCGACGCCAATCGAATGGCGTTGCCGAAAAGTAACGTCCTCCGCCGCGAAGTGTACACCAAAATGCTCAAAGGCGAAAAAATGGTGCGCAAGTTCGTGATGTGGAAAACCAACAAAGAAACCGAGTCCGACGAGTTTCCCGGTTACGTCATCCACTACACGGATTTCAGTCCCAATCGTAAATCACCGTTGAATCGAGACATTCGAGTCACCAATTGCGCCGATCAAATCGAACAACATTGGCAAGAACTCCGTGAGGAAAATATTAAAAAGGGTTGGTCGATCGTCGGCGAAGCCGAAGAACCATGATCATTTGGGAGGGCGAGGCTCCTGCCGAGCCGCCGGTTTGTTGGCGTACCGACGGTAGGTAGTATTGATCAAATGTGAGCGGCAAGGCGACAGCCGCCGGTAAACCCTCCAATACCGGCGGCTACGCCTTGCCGCTCACAATGCCATGACGATCGAAATGATCCGCACAATCGCTCTTATCCGCCCACAATCTGAGCATTTCAAACAATAATTTCAGCTGTTGACGATTCGCTGCTGGGGAAAGCTACATTTTTGCAACTGCCTAGCACGATCACTTTTATGAATGCCCTTTAATTTCATTCGGACACTAACGTGAGCCAACCAATCGACCTTGAGCAGCTGATGTCTCGTTGTATGGGACAACTTGATTTCGCGCAGGAAATCCTCAGCGATTTTCTCGAAACTTGTGAAACCGGTTTATCCAAGATTCGCGAATCTGGATCGCAATCGGATATTGAATCGTTGCGCGCTACCGCACACCGCCTCAAGGGAACTTCAGCCACTGTCGCAGCTACCAATCTCACCGTGATGTTCGAAGCCGTCGAAAAATATGCCGCTGCCGGTGACGTCTCGTCGGCTGTTAATCAATTTGACCCCTTGGATGCTGAATTCGGCAGCGTCAAACAATTTGTTACCGAATTGTGCCAACAAAGCAGTTAGTGTTCTTCTTGACTCGACCGATCAACTACTTGCGCTAAACACCATTCCAACCGACCCTGAGTAATTGACTCTGGTGAGATCGTAATTTGCCCCAACCATTCTACTTTCGGGCAGAACCATAATAGTTGCCTTTCATTTCCCAGACAATTTTTTTGTCAGGCGTCACTTCGACAAACCGATGAGTATCGGTGATCAGCGTGTTGCCATTAGGTAAACGGTATGCATCACCGGGAGCGCTTGCTTTAAACTTCCAAACGACTTTTTTGTCAGGCGTCACTTCAATGACGTGGTGCAGCGTAATGTCGGCAATCAAAATATTTCCGTTGGGCAGTGGTTCCACGCCATAAGGATGCCGCGCACCATAAGTCCAAACATTTTTCCCTTTCGGATCAACAATTCGCACCAATGCGTCTTCGGAAATCAAGGTGTTGCCATTGGGCAGACGGTGCGCATCACAGGCCAATCCTTTTGTTTTGATTTCAAATACCACTTTTTTGTCACGGGTCACTTCCATGATTTTTCGGTCCAGATGTGAAATGGCCAGGATATTTCCGTTGGCCAACGGGCGTGCATTCAAACATCCTTTGCAAGGAAATTCCCAAACCACTTCGTTGTTCATGTTGAGTTCGGCAACGCGATTTTTTGAATAGTCGCTGACCAAAATATTTCCGCTGGGCAGTTTCTCGGCACTCCAAACGTGTTTTGTGCGATATTCAAAAATCACTTTTCCAGCACCGTCGTACTCGCGAACCATGTTTCGGTGTCCATAAGCCAGCAAAACGTGTCCTTCGTCCAAATGGGAACGCCGCTCTTTGACCACAATCGGAAAATTCAGTTTTGCACTTTCACCATGCTCGGCGATCCAGTCCGCCCAAAGTTTGACTTGCGGTTGCCGAACGTCGGCAGATGAGTAGGGCCGAAATTTAAAATCCTGTTGTGTCAACTGCCGAAGAATGTAGTCGGCCTGATACCGAATCAGCAATTGTTCGGAATCAAGCAATCGCAACAACGCTTTCAAGCTTTTCCGTTCGCCAAGATTGGCCAGTGCTTCGGCCGAATACAAACGCACGGCCTCCGATTCGTCCGTCAGTCCACGATTGAAAATTTCGCGGTGACGCCGTGCATCGAGTCTCCCCATCGCTCGAATCGCGGCGACACGAACGTAATGATCCTGATGAGTAAATGCCTGCCTGAGAACTTCGAGATCTGTCACACTACTGGATTTAACAATCGACTTTTGCGCCAAGTTTCGGGTGTAGTCGTTATTTGAATTCTCGATGATGCCGATCAGTTCCTGCGAAAATCCGTCAAGCTTCAATTCTCCAATCAATTGACAAACAGCGTTTTGTACCGGTCCAAAATCCCGCTCATTTTTGCGCTGCAACGCCTGGGCACGGTATCGAGTTTCGGGATCGGTTGATTTCAATGCCGTGGCCAGCAACTCGGCAGGGATTCGGGGAATTTTTTGCAACTCGTTGAAAGCTTGAATTCGCACCGAATATTTTTTGTCAGAAAGTTGCGTGAACAATTTTTTCGTTCGCCGCTTCAATTCATCGGTCGTTTTTAACGAGTCAAAATATTGCCTCAATCCAGCTCGATTGGGCTCAATCTTCTTACCTCGCAGCACTCGGGCAGAATAGCTCTCGGTCGACTTTTTTTGTTGCGCGTCGGCCTCGGGTTTGTCGACCTCGAACACCGAAAGCAAAAAAACGATCAAAATGAAAAAATGGTGAAGCTTCATGCGATTTTTTCTGTTGAGCCCTGTTCTATGTATTGTAGTGCAAAACCGAAGTCCGCTACAACAAAAACCGCTTTGCATCCGATGCATTCAAATGTTCCAATAACGGTGCACGTTTTTTTGGAAGGGCCAGTATTACCATGAATCGCTTTCGTTTTTTATTTGTAACATTACTCACCACTGTTTTCCTGCTTCCGATCGCTAATCACGGTTTTTGCCAGCAAAAGATCGATTGGAAATCGGACATCAAGTTTCTGAAAACAGATTTGCCCAAGAAACACGTCAACTTTTTCGCAAAAGTTAAAAGAAAGAAATTCGAAGCTGCTTGTGACCAGGCTCTGAATTCAATTCAAAACGATACGTTGTACGGACAAGCCGCAGTAGAAATCATGAAATTGGTTGCCATGGCCCAGGATGGACATACCGCGGTCCGCGTTGATTTCAGGCGCCTGAAGTACTATCCGCTGAACGCCAGAATTTTTGATGACGGTGTGTTTGTGATCGCTGCACCGCAATCCAACGCTCAATTGTTCGGGGCAAAAATTGTCAGCATCGGCGGCGTTTCTGTTGAGCAAATTATCAAGCGTTACGGCAACCTGTTTGCTCACGACAACCCGCAGCAACTGAAAAACGTGTTTGGAAACAACTCGAATGTCCACGAATACCTCGTTTCTTGCGGGGCGAAAATGTCGGGAAACTCGATGCCGTTTGTATTTGAGCGCAATGGCAAAAAAATAAAAGCGTCGTTTGAACCCATGGAACTTGCCGAGTTTCGCAAAACTCGTTTTAAAAGCAAAATCACCAATTCGCCGCGCTACATGAGGAAAAGCCAACTCAATTTTTGGAACGACTGGATCGCGGATCAGAATACACTTTATTTCAAATATAATCGCTGCAAAGATTTCAAAGGGTTTAACAACCTGGTCAACAGCACCATTGCGTTCGAGAAAAAAAATGATGTCCAACGATTTGTCATTGACCTGAGAAACAACAGCGGCGGAAATTCGGCAGTATTTAAACCGCTGTTGAATTACCTCAAACAAAGCAGGAAATTGAATCGAACAGGAAAGTTGTTTGCGATCATCGGGCGACAAACATTTTCCAGTGGTATGTGGGCAGCATTGGACCTCCGCCGCGAAACCAATGTTGTCATTGTTGGCGAACCGACGGGCGGCAAACCCAATCATTTTGGTGAAATCAAATATGTCACTTTGCCCGCGTCGAAATTGCGGGTCAGCTACTCCACAAAATATTGGCACATGCTGAAAAACTCGGACCCCGAAGCGGTCGAACCCGATGTAAAAGTTAAATTCACGTCAAAAGACTATTTCTCGGGCAAAGCCCCGTACCTGGATGCCGTTTTTAAATACAAGAAATAACAGATGGCAGCAAACGGTCTGATTCTTTGACAATTTTTGTTTTTTCGACGGTCCAAATCGCGGGCCTGTCCCGTTACTAATGAACGGATGGAATATGGACAACCAGACTGATCGAGCTTTGTTGGCCACGTTTGTGGCTGATCAAAACGAAAAGGCGTTCGCAAAACTCGTCGAACGTCATGCGCCGATGGTACGTCAAGTCACGGTTCGTATTCTCGGACAATCCGGGGACCTCGACGACGTTTTTCAAGAAACTTTTTTGACACTGATGCTCAAAGCACGACGAGTTCTGAAACATCATTCGATCGCCGGCTGGATATATCATGTCGCACTTCGAAACAGCCTGGAAACTCGTTCCAAGCGGATTCGACGAAAAGAGTCACCGATTAGC
Source organism: Pirellulaceae bacterium (assembly GCA_028280445.1). Taxonomy (GTDB): domain Bacteria; phylum Planctomycetota; class Planctomycetia; order Pirellulales; family Pirellulaceae; genus JANQLU01. Next base: position 89,615 of record JANQLU010000012.1, read on the forward strand.
AGTTCGCTGCAAAGTGCTCTTGGCGAACCGTGGGAAATGATTGCCGAGCTGAATATCAACGAAGTTTTGTTGCAAGAGCTCGACCGTCTGCCCCATCAATATCGAGAACCGGTGATTCTGTTTCACTTCGAAGGTGTCAATCGACAGGATATCGCCCAGCGGATGAACCTCTCTTTGGCCAGTGTCAAAGGATTATTGTCGCGCGGGCGAAAACTGCTGAAAACCAATATGGTGCGGCGCGGACATGGCTCGGCTTGCGTATTGCCAGTCGTTTCCATTTCGTCGGCAACCATCGTATCGGCGAACTTGATTGAAAATACGGTTCAGTACTGTATCGCGTCGCAGACTGTTGCACTAGCTGCCCCGTTGGCGAAATCAACGGCCGCTTTGTTCCAGACACTGACGACGTCGAAAGCTGTCGCTGTCACAGCGATGCTGACCGGTTTTTTGATTTATGGCGCGGTTATCGGCCGACTTGGCACGCCTCGCACAGAGATTCGGCCAACTAACATCGTGATATCGTCACTGATGCCATCGGCCAAAGATGATTCGGTTTCGATCAGTCAGTTGCGAAATGTTCATCATTTTGAACATTCCTTCGTTCATAAAAACGTCAAATGTACGATGTGTCATCAATCCACCATCGAAAACAACACGACGTTGTTTCCTCTCCCGAACCAAACAAAACCAGCTTGCCGTCGCAACTGATGACCGGAGTTAATTTATGACAAATATTTTGAACTGGAAGAATATCGGAATTTCGTTGTTCATCGTTGGCTGGATGTCCTTTTCTGTCGTTTCAGGGAACCCACAACAGGAACAAGAACAGGACGCCCCACCGTGCATCACAGGAACGGTGTCTGCAAGATTGCATTTGCTCAATCATTTGAATGAACTGATCAATACGTGCGAATTGTCGAACAAACAAATTACCAAGTTGCGCATTGGCATCAAAGGAATCGCGGCTGACGAAGACACCAAAAAGATTGGGGAACGCATCGTGGTATTGAAAAACCCGCGCAAAAATCCCAAGTGGTCCAAACTGACGACCAAAGTCCTGTCGAAAAAACAACTGGAATCATTCACAAAACGTCGCCAGAAATTGAGTTCGCAATTGGCAGTACTCCAAAAAACTTTGAAGAAAAATCCTAACTCGCAATCCGCACAAATTGAATTTGCTACGCTTAATTTCGCGCTTTATCTGGGATTGACCCAAACTCAAACCCAAAAAGTCAAAAAAATGATTACCGAGCAACTCAAGGCCGACGATACGCAGTGGCGAAAATCCGTGGGCGAAATACTGGTTTCAAAACGCGCCGAATTCAAAAAAATTCTGGACGAGTCACAATTGGCGATTGTTGAAAATGAAAAACGGAGCATCAGCAATTTCGGCGTCGATTCCTTCGCTTTCGACAAATGGCTCAAACGCCCCGCCCAGATGCAATGTAATCTGTGCCACGCCGGGCCGCAGGAACGTTTGCGGCAGGATGACTTTTAATTGATCGGTTTGGATCTGTTATTTTGAGTCGGTCGATCATTCTGATCGGTCACTTTTGGGATCGGCCGGTGGGAACCGGCCCTACAAACAGGATGCGAATTAACGCATCCTGTATCTGGATTAACCGCTTAGCTCGCTGCTGCGAATCGCTCGGCAACAGCTGCCCAGTTGATGACATTGAAAAATGCGGATATGTAATCGGGGCGTCGGTTTTGGTAGTTCAGATAATACGCGTGCTCCCAAACATCTAACCCAAGAATCGGCGTGCGACCTTCCATCAACGGGCTGTCTTGATTGGGTGTACTTTCGACCACCAATTTGCCACCATCGACGCTGAGCCAGGCCCATCCGCTGCCAAACCGCGTCGCTGCCGCATTGCTGAACGCTTCTTTGAATCCATCAAAGCTGCCGAATGCATCGTTGATCGCAGCCGCCAGATCACCCGTCGGATCACCGCCTCCATCGGCACTCATAACCGACCAGAACAGCGAATGATTCGCGTGTCCGCCGCCGTTGTTGCGAACCGCACCGCGTTTTTCTTCGGGGACAGCGTTCAAGTCAGAAATTAGATCTTCGACCGATTTATCGATACCGGTTCCCTCCAGTGCTGCGTTGACTTTGGCAACATAGCCAGCGTGATGTTTGCCGTGATGGATTTCCATCGTTTTGGCGTCAATATGTGGCTCCAGAGCGTTGTGAGCGTAAGGCAAATCAGGAAGTTCGTAGGCCATTTTTTCCTCGCGAAACATTTGGTTTATATATTTTGTTGTTGAAACAAAATTTAACGTTTCACGGGTGGGTAGACAATGACCGCCTGTTGTTACGACCGAATTTTATGATTCAGCCCTCAGCATCAACGCTTCGAATTGGTGTGAATCGATCTGAACGATTTTCATTGAAAATTCTCGTGTCGATCACTTGACCGCAAAATTGCCGCGTGCAGGATCATAGTTTCATTCCTGATCCGCCCGTCGATCATCGTCCCATCGATCGTATCGGTCGACCCACCACACCGCCATCGAAACCCACAATCCATAAATGATGATCCACAAGAAAAACCACCAAGGTATCCAGTTGAGCAAGCTTGCCACCAAGGCCACCACTGATAATCCAACAGTCACCCAACATCCGAGCTCGGCGGAATCTCGCGAATCAAACCGAGTCAGCGCAAACTGAACCCACAACGGTCGTCTCCACGAGGGACCGTGATTGTAACTTCGCATCTTTTGAAATCTCCAATACAGGTGATTCGCAACGCCCGGGAAATTGTTGGTAAATTTTCATCACATCTCGACGCTTTTTCGGCGGCACGATAGACACATCGATCCTGAAAATCATGTTCATCCTGTCAAAAAACGCCATCACAAACGTGCTCGTTTGGCTCATACCGATTACGAACCAAAGGGGCGATTAGAAAAACGCAATTTCGCGAGAGAACACATCGCGCAAGAATTCATCGGCAGCTTCGATGATACAAATTCTTTAGGTGCGTCCTTCACCGGGTTTGGTGGCTGCTCGTTTGGGCAACTGGTTCCCTGCGATCATCAGGAAACTTCGCAAGGTCGACATGATATGATTGGCTGCCTCGGTCAGTTCTTTTTGTCGGCGGTCGCGGCGACGGCGCGGACGGACAGTGCAACGCATCAACGTCTGTTTGCCAAGTTTCCGATCGGCTTGACCCGACCGCGATTCTTCGCTCATCTCAATATCGACAATCAAACCGATCACTTGATCCGAACTGCGTCGAAACAGCGATTGATTGCCTCCCAACATCAACACGATCGACTGCGAGTCGACCTTGTGAATCGTAGCCGATTGATCTTCGATAAACCCGCGGATTTTCGCCAACAGGACATCCGGCGGTGTCGGCGTCAGGTATTCCTCTTGAATAATGGGTTCGCCACGAATCTGTTTCCAGCTGCGTGATTTTTTGACTTGCTCTGTTTGAGTGGCCGGTTTGTTGTATTCACCAACATTTGCACTAACAACGCAATTGCGACCCGATTCTTTGGCGGTCAGTAACGCGTGATCGGCGCGGACAAACAAACTTTCCTCATCGTCCTGAGCTGTTATTTGGGCCACACCAAAACTGGCGGTCAAGCATTTTCCATCCAGATCCGCCTGCGGTGTTTTTTGCAATTGTTCACGAATTTTTTCGGCACGTTCGGCCGCCGTTTGACGGTCACAGTCCCGACAAATGATTACGAATTCTTCGCCGCCATAGCGGGCAACGATATCGTCGTCGCGGACAAATTCTGTCAAGTGCCTGGCAAAACTGACCAACGCCAAATCACCTTTTTGATGCCCATAATCGTCGTTAATGCGTTTAAAGAAATCGATATCGCAAATCACCAAACTACTGACGATATCTGACGAACGAAAATCCTCGAATGCCGCGCGCAACATTTCATCAAACGCCTGCCGATTGCGGACACCGGTCAGTGGGTCGGTCATCGCTTGATGGTGGAGTTGGTCAACCTGTTTTTCAAGTCGCCGCTCCGACGAATGATCGTCCATCATCAACAACGCGCCCAGAAATTTTTGGTCGTTCAATTTCAGCGGTACCGCACGCATGCAAACTTCGACCAAATCGCCGTCGTCACGAACAATCTTGAATTGCTCCGTGCTTTCCTGTTGATTGGCTAAACATTTGGCAACCGGACAGTGCCGACTCGTATTCGGCAATCGCGTGATCCGCTGAATCGACCAGCCCTCTTGCATGTCTGCATGGCTCAGGCCGGTCATCTGTTGGGCGCTTTGGTTCCAGACCAAAACACGTTTTTCCAAATCGATAAACCCAATTCCCTCACGCAGTTTCTGTAGCAAGGTCGACGTAAACACGCGGTTCACCAGGTCGATGATGTTCATCTCCTGATTGGGATCGCCGGAAACTTGGGAGCCGTTTTCAGATGTCGAATCAAATTCGGAATTGTTGGAGTTCATCAAGAAAATGAGGGGTCGAAAAGTGATCTGGTTCAAAAAAGTCTAGTTCTTAGCAGGTAGATGGTCAAAAACCGTTATCTGACTTAAATTTGGTTTCCACTGAATTCAATGACTCATTCCGGTTGTTCCGATCGTTTTGGATTTGCCGGATTCCAGCGCACGAGTAACTCAATGACCAAGATCGCCAGAGTATGGAAACACGAAACACGAAACGACACATCGGAATTGGTGATTGTCGATGATCAATTTGTTTATCGAGTCGAAAAAACCATTGCAAGTCTCCCCGATGACACACCGTCGCTGTTTCCTCGCTGGGAAGAGTTCGCCGAGCAGTGTTCTGATTTGAACCGTTTTGAACGACTCCCCCTGAATGAAATCCGATTTGCGCCCCCAATTCATTCGCCGGAAAAAATTATCTGCATCGGACGAAATTACTTCGAGCACGCTGAAGAAATGGGTTCCACCGTCGGCGAGATCCCCGTTGTGTTTAACAAATTCCCGACGGCCATTATCGGACCCGAACAGCCCATCGTGTTACCGCCTATCAGCAACCAGGTCGACTATGAAGGTGAATTGGTTGTTGTGATCGGAAAATCAGGCCAAAACATTTCGCAAGATCAAGCGCTGGAACACGTGTTTGGGTTTTGCTGTGGTCACGATGTTTCGGCTCGCGATTGGCAAAAAGGGAAACCGGGCGGACAATGGCTGCTGGGTAAAACTTTTGATACTTTTGCCCCGATCGGTCCGTTTATCGCCACTCAGGATGCCGTCCCCAATTTTGGCAATCTGAACATTCAAACGCGAATCAACGGGGAAGTAATGCAGGATTCGAATACGGATAAACTCATTTTTCCCGTCGAATACCTCGTTTCGCACCTTTCACAATTTTGCACATTACGCCCGGGTGATCTGATTTTTACGGGAACTCCGCCCGGTGTCGGAGCCGCACGTGATCCTCAGGTCTTTTTGCGTCCCGGCGATATTGTCGAGATCGAGATTGAAAATCTCGGGGTTTTGCGGAATCCCGTTGCCAGCTAGCAAAAACATCGCGAGTTCTCGATTACGTGGTCAAGAATCTCGATCCAGCTTGCCGATTTTCACATTAACAGCTATTTCAACTTGCGTTTCGACCAAAGGACTGGAAGAAAACAGCAGTTTCTTTTTTCCAGCCCGTAATACTCCGCGCTTTTTCCGCGCGCGATCGACGAACATCCTGATGCAAATCCGACGAAGTAATCAGCGACGACGAATATTGTCCCTGGACGACACACCTAACACCGATACTTGTGAAGCTCCAACTGCTGCACGCGCGGAATCCTCTTCCGCCCCACCAGCCACACCCGAGTGCAAAACGGAGTATTCCAAACGTGCCCGTCGTCGTTACCAACTCCGTACAACGGATCTGATTCCCAAACGCGCTTGGTCGCTGACAGTTGTTATTCTGTTGTTGTTGTCAGCCGTTTTTGGAATTGTCTTGCTCGACAACGCCGCGAACTCGTGGAGTGATGTGATTGGCGAGAGCGGTGTGCAAACGTTGACGATCGGCACCAACACCAGTCTTTCGAATTGGTTTTCAAGTTTCATTTTGATTCTGACCGCTCTCGGCTGTTTGCAAATCTACTTGCTGCGACAACACCGTTCGGACGATTATCGCGGCGTATACCGGTGGTGGTTGTGGATGGCTGCGATCCTGGTGTTTGCCAGCCTCAATGCCGTTACCGGAATCATCAACATCGGAGCGACGTTGGTTGGCCATCTATTCAGCAGCCCCGAAAACTTCACCGTTGGTTGGGGCTGGACGTTGGTCAAATTCTCTGTCCTGGCCGTATTGGTCGGCCGGTTTGGTTATGAAATGCGAATCTCACGCGGTGCATTGATCGGTTGCTGTGTTGTGTTTTTCTTGTACAGCAGCGCTTTGATCGTTAATGCGATTGAATTGCCAGCCGCTGCTGCCCAACAGTACAAACTGACATACGGCAATTTCATGATGCTTGGAAAAATCGCGGTATTCGCCGTCGTGTTGCTCTACAGCCGGTTTATTTATCTCGAGGCACATGGCCTGGTTAAACCGCGTGTCAAAGCTGACAAACCAGCCAAGAAGAAATCCATCAAAAAGAAAAAGAAAACCGCTCAACCAAAACCCGCCAAGTCTGCCGAAAAACAAACCGCTCCGGAAAAAACCAAACGTCAAACACAGCCTGCAGCGAAAAAGAAAACAGCCACACCGGTCAAAAAATCAAAATCCGTTGCTGCAAAGCCGACGTCACCTGCGCCAGAATCATCCAAGCCCAAACGCAAATCTAAATCGTCTGCTAACACCGACGAACACGATCGCCAATTGCAAGCCGAAATCGACGAATTGGAAAGCAACCAATCGTTGTCAAAATCTGAACGACGTCGGCTTCGCAAATTGCAGCGTCGTCAAGAACAACGCCGCGCCGCGTAACACGTTTGTTCGGCATAGAAAGTAGGGCCGGTTCCCACCGGCCGTTTTAATTGGATTGGCCGGTGGGAGCCGGCCCCGCGTCATTTGCGTCTTCGTTTTCCTTTACCTTTGCCGCTTTTTTGCGGAGCACCTGTCAGGCGTTTAAGCACAGCTTCGGGTTTGCTGCCCCAGGCGGATTCGAATGCCTCTTCGAACGGTTTGCCGTTACGCAGCGTTGCAACAAACTTGGTGAAACGTGACGAGCTTTTATTCACCAAATCCACGAAATAATAGCTAACCAATGCCGCCTGATCCTCGGGCAAAGTGCCTTTGATAAAGTCGTCGGGTTTGCTCATACTTTGCGCGTATTTCGCTGCATCCGACTTCCATTTCTTGACCGTGTCGTCGCGAGCATAGTTTTTCGCAGTCAACCAGTGTCCAACACCATCAGCAAACCAAGTCGGCACATCAGCGCCGGTCGACGACATGGCAACGGCTCCGATTTGTTGCGACAGAATCAATCCAAATTCATCTGGCGAAGCGGTGCGGGTAGTCAAGATCGCGGCATAAGCGTCAGTGACGGTGTATCCCCAATGACCTTTAAACGTGCGCGGTAATTCACGCCGCTCGATCATTTTTCCGAATTCACTGTAATCGTAACGGCGTTTGAAAATAAACAACGTCATCCGACCTTTGATAAAGCCCGACTTCGATGACATTTTCATCAATTTGCTAATCTTGGCAGCTTGTGTTTCAGCCACCTTGCCAAATTTTTCCAGCGTCGCTTTGTCAAACTCACTGATCAACAAAAAATTATCCGTTTCGAGTTGATTGAACGGCGTATCGGTCATCACGGTTTTCCAGTTTCGCACCGCAAGTTTCGCGCGATCGGCCGACAATTCTTCATGCGAAGCATTTCTCGCTTTAGCCAGCGCCGCCAGCCGCCCCATCGGACCTCGTGGGTCGCCGCCATCAAACGGAGCACCTTCGTCGATCCACGTGATGAACTTTTGAATTTGAGTTTTGGAAAGCGGCGCTGAACCGGCAGGCATCCGCTGTCCACCGCCTTCGCCGAGTAGCCGTTTCACCAGAATACTATCTTTGCCGCTGCCTGGTTTGATCACATTGCCGCTGTCGCCGCCGCGCAACAGACCTCGAAAATCTCCCAAGTTGAGTCCACCGCGAATACGCTGCGTACCCAAATGGCAACCACTGCATTTTTCCACAATGATCGGTGCGAGTTCGCTGGAAAAACTTACCTTGTTTTTTCCAGTGGCCGCTTTGACCTCCAGGCGTTCGCGGCGGGGACGATTGTTTCCACCGGCCAACTGATTCAGGCTCGCCGTCGGAGTGTCGCCATCGAATTTTGCACCCTCTTTGATCCAGGTCTTTAAAGTTTTCAATTCCGTTTCGCTAACCGTCAGACCACCCCGCGGCATGTCGCCTTCCTCGATCACTTCGATGATTCGGCTATCGTCAGGTTTACCTTCGAAAATAACTTTGCCAGCTCGGGGGCCTTTCATCAAAACTTCGTAGTTGGCCAAACTGAAACCGCCGGAAGTTCCGCGGACATGACATCGTCCACATTTGCTGTTGAGGATCGGAGCAATTTGCTTGACGAAACTGATACCGTCGGCTGTTTTAGGCTTGTCATCTGTCCCTGATTTTTTTGTCACTTTGAGTTCAAACAATTTCGGCAGTTTTTGTTTTTGCTTCGTCAACAACTCATGCGCTTGTTTGAGTCGGTTGTATTGTTTTTTGGCTTTGCTGATATTTTTCTGATCGAGCCCACTGATCAATTTCTGCATTTCCGACATTGCCGTTTCGATTTGCTTTTTGGATTCAGCATAATTGCGGCCGACATAGCTTTTTTCTGCAGCATCGATGGTTTTGGTAATTTTTCGTAATTCGACCTTCTGTTGTCGGGACAGATTTTGGGCCGCCACTTGATTGGCTGAAAATCCCCAACAAAAAACGACAACCACCAGTACCAATAAAGAATTTCTCATCATTATTCCGTCAGCGTGAAGAAAAGGAATATTGTTCGCGAGGCAGCGGGAAAGTTCCTAAATTGTGGATTGCTCCAAGAACATCGTCAACAGTTTGAATGATTTCGAACCCCACATTATTGCCAAGAAACCGCAGAAAACGACATTTCCGCTAAGTCAGCCACATGACCAGCCCGAGAATGGCAGCCAGTAAAATCACCATGCCAACAACAACCACAGTCAAAATAATGGTTGCCGTATTATTTTTTTTGAGCGGACGATATTTTCCCGGTTTTGCTTGCGGCAATACCGATAGTTCACTGACATTCACAGTTGCTGGTTTGTCAGCCTCCTCGGTTTGAATCGCCGCTGGCGAACTGGGTTTGGCGGCCTCCGCTGGCGCAGCTTCTGCGACTTTTTCCGCCGGATTTACTTTCGGCGATTCAGGTTTTGCCTTTGCCGCAGTTTTATCTTCGGTTTTCGGACTCAAACCTGGCAATTTAGAAGTCGTCGCGTTTTGCGCAAATGAAGAAATCTGCGTCCCCTGAGCCACCGCAGTCAAATCATCAATGACCATTTGGCAAGTTGCATAGCGCGCCGCGGGATCTTTTTGAACCATCGCATTGATGACTTGTCGAAGCTCGGTCGGACAATCCTCACGCTCGATCGGTTTGGGTTCCACGGTTTGGTGCAACGCAATTCGCTGAGCCAGCGTTCCTTCAGGAAACGGCGGTTTACCGGTCAAACAAAAATACAACGTACAGCCTAAAGCGTAGATATCGACACGATGATCAACATTGTGGCTGTTGATCGCCTGTTCCGGTGCAAGATAATCGGCGGTGCCGATAACGCGCTCTCCATGAGCCACCGTCAACGATTCGTCATCTTCGCGAAACAACGCCAATCCCATATCGAGAACTTTGACGTGGTCGTTCTGGGTCACCAGGAGATTCGCCGGTTTGACATCTCGATGCACCAACGATCGTTCGTGAGCGTGAGCAAGTCCATGTGCAGCGTCGATCGTATATTTGATGGCTTTGTCGATCGACAATGGCCCGTGGTCATTGACCAGATCGTACAGATCTTTGCCTTTGACATATTCCATCACCAGATAGTGCGTATCACCGTCGCTGTCGATGTCATAAACGCGAACGATGTTTTTATGATTCAATGCCGCCGCCGCGCGACCTTCGAGATAAAACCGTTCCAGATAGGATTTGTCGTCGATTCTTTTTCGAGGCAATACCTTCAGCGCGCGTTGCTGCTTCATAATCGAATGTTCGGCAAGGTACACGCTGCTCATTCCGCCCGTTCCCAGATGCCGGAGCAGTTTATATTTACCTAGAAAAAATCCTTTGTATTTGCCGAGCTTCAGCTTCTCCAAATGCCACGGCGTAATGACCCCAGTAGCAATCAAGTGCTGTGTAAAATCGTCCAGTTTTTTTCCCGGATGATCGCGTTGGAAATCGGACAGGATTTTTTTCAGATCGTCCTTCGCAACCAGTCCGCTGCGCGTAAGAACACCTAAAAAACTCTTGCTACTCTGTTCCGACATTCAATGGACCTATACGATGGGTTGGATACCCAGGTAAATGTTTAACTCGCTCTTGCCTGATTCCATTTTAATTGAAAGCAGAATCTATCATAGCAACCGTAAATCGTGGCCGGAGCTACGACTCGGTTGGGTATTGAGAATGAACTTTTTACCGATTATCCGACTTCGAACCAGCGCGACTTTCGCTGCTCGGGCAAACCAGCCGATTTATGACCGCTTCAAAATTGAAAACGCTTGCAATTTTCGCCAAATACTGGACGCCTGGCCAAGTCAAAACGCGACTGGCAAAAACCATTGGACAACAAGCCGCGTCCCAAATCCACCAAGTTTTCTTCAGACACTTGGTCGCTCAGTTTGACGGAGTCTTTGGAAACACGATTGTAGGTTACTGGCCGCCAGAATCACAGAAACACTTTGTCCGCGACACCGAGAAATGGAATCTCCAGCACCCGGTTGATTTTCAAGTCCAAGCCGACGGTGATCTGGGTAACAAAATGTCCGAACATTTTCGACGCCAATTTGAAAACGGAGCGTCCAGTACGATCCTGATTGGTTCAGACTGTCCAACGATTTCCCAAACGACGATTCGCCAAGCTTTCGAAGCGTTGGAAAATTCGGAAATTGTCGTCGGACCTAGCGAAGACGGTGGTTATTACCTCATCGGCATGAACCAATGGCGTCCTGAAATTTTTGACGATGTCGCGTGGAGTACGGCCCAAGTTTTTTCTCAAACCGTGAGCAAACTGCATGATCTCCGTATTTCTTATCAACAACTCGGACCGATGAACGATATCGATGAAATCGACGACCTTCAGCAGATGATTGTACAACTGCGCGCCAGTCGATCAGCGGCTGATCGATCGCTTCTGGGTGAAATAGAATCGGTTTTGCCTGAGGAGTATCATGAAATTTGATTTAGCGATCATCGGTGCCGGTGTGATTGGATTGTCTACCGCTTTCGAAGCACTATCGCGTGGCTGGTCAGTCGTTCTGATCGAGCGCACGCAGGCTGTGCCACAGGCTTCGTGGGCAGGAGCTGGAATTTTACCTGCGGCCAATATCGACACGGCGGTGGATCCGTTTGACCGACTGCGCGCAATCAGCGACCAACTTCATCAACAATGGTCCCAACAGCTTTATGAAATCTCGGGAATTGATAATGAATTAAAAAAATGCGGCACGATTTTTGTCGCACAATCGGCTGGTGAAATCGCTTCGCTGCGCGGGCAAGAGCGCAGCTGGCTCGAAGAAAAAATCGAATTTCAAGTTTGCGATCCTGCTCAAATCAAAACGCATCTCGGCAATGCCAATGCTGAAACCCGCGATTCAATCCAACACGCGGTATTCGTGCCAGGCGAACATCAACTGCGAAATCCTGCTCACTTGAATGCACTGCAAACATCGTGTGAAAAACTTGGAGGAAAAATCATTCACTCCTGTGCAACGCAGTTTGAATTTTCTTCCGACCAGCTAACTCGAATCTACGCAGACGACCAACCGGTTGATGCCAACCACGTCTGTTTCACTTGTGGTGCCTGGACGGGCGAGTTGCTGAAAGACGTCGGTGTCGAAATCAGTATGGAACCCGTTCGTGGCCAAATCTTGCTTTACCAACTCGACCAACCGCTGTTTCCCGTAATACTGTACGAAGGGTCACAGTACATTGTCTCGCGAACCGATGGCTACGTTTTGGTCGGCTCGACGTTGGAACGGGCCGGGTTCGACAATTCCACTACACCCGAAGCGGTCGAACGGCTCCAAGGCTTTGCCAACAAGTGGTCAAATCGTTTAAATGAACAAAGTTTTGTTCGCAGTTGGGCAGGTCTGCGTCCGGGCACGCATGATGGGATGCCGTATATTGGCCGACTGGCTGAATTCAAAAACGTTTATATTGCTACCGGGCATTTGCGCAGCGGTCTCCATCTGTCAACGGGAACAGCCAAGGTACTCAATCAACTGATGCGAGACGAAGCGTTGGATGTCGATCTCGACCCGTTTCGGCCTTCTCGCGGCTGATCCTCAAAACCAATTTGTAATTCAAACCATATTTCGTGTAATTTAAAACGCAGCGTTTCGTCTGATTTCCAAACTGGAAAATCAAAAAAAGCTTCATGGATTCTGATCTGGAAAAAATTGTCATTCTCGGCGCTGGTCCCGTCGGACTTGAGTGCGCTCTATATGCGCGGTATCTGGGCTACCCGACAAAGGTGTTTGAAAAACATTCCTCAATCGCCGGAAACGTCATGGATTGGGGCCACGTCCAATTATTCACGCCGTTCGAAATGAATACTTCGCCGCTCGGACTGGCTGCACTTGAGGCTCAAGAGCCCGATCGCAATATGCCAACCGGTGATCAGTTTCACACAGGACTTGAGTGGACGCAGTGGTATCTCGAACCACTTTCAAAATCCGATCTGTTGGCAGACAACATTCAATTCGACTCTAAAATTTGCGCTGTCGGTCGACCTACGTTAGGCAAAACGGACGCGATCGGTTCGCCGTCACGCGCTGACGACGGGTTTCGAGTGACTGTTGAATCAGGGAATCTGTGCCGCTATGAATCGGCAGATATTGTGATCGATGCGACGGGCAATTACGGACATCCCAATTCCATCGGCGCAGGGCCAGTCATTGGAGAACCGTCACTGCTGAATTCGATTTCTGGTTTATCAACCAGCCAACAAACCATCGAACATGGGTTTACGACCGGTATCGTCGATATTTCACAATGCGCTGACGCGCTTCGGGGGAAAAAAATTCTGGTGGTTGGCAGTGGTTATTCGGCAGCCACGAATATTTTGGCGCTCGAACAACTCAGACACACACACAACATTCATCTGTCCTGGCTGACAAAACACGATGGCGCTCCGGTCAACAGCATTGAAAATGATCAACTCAAAAACCGCCGTGATTTAACACAGCGGGCAAACAAGATTGCAGAACAAATCGATCTCAAAAACAATCAAATCATCAACAGCATCGGGGCAGGGGAGTCGCGCAGATTCCTGATTGAATGGACGAGCACTGAAGATATATCGACAACCAGTTCCGAAGAATTTGATTGCGTGATCGCAAACGTTGGCTTTCAAGGCGATTACGCGATTCTGGAACCGCTGCAACTGCATCGTTGCTACGCGACAGGCGGGCCCATGAAACTCGCAGCATCTCTTTTGTCACAAAACAGCGCTGACTGCATGAACGTGACTTCCGATTCATCCACGATGGTAACCACTGAACCAAATTTCTATGTGATCGGCTCGAAATCGTACGGCCGGAATTCACAGTTTCTGTTTAGAAACGGACTTCACCAAATTCGCGACGTCTTTCAAAAAATCGTCGGACGCGACAACCTGGACCTTTACAAAAATTACGAAGCGAACGTCGTCCGATGATTTCAAACTCCGATACACCCGTCATTCGAATCGACCACCTCGACCAACTGTGGTTTCAGGTGGCCGGCACCCGTTGCAACCTGGAATGCAACCATTGTTTTATTAGTTGCAGCCCCAAAAACAAAAGCTTTGGATTTCTGACACTCGAATTTGTAGAAGGCCATCTCCAGCAGGCCGGTGAGTTAGGCGTCAAAGAATTTTATTTCACTGGTGGCGAACCGTTTCTGAATCCCGAAATGGTCGACATTTTGATCACAACGTTAGCACTCGGTCCGGCCACCGTATTGACCAATGCGACGGTCTTGCAAGACGACTGGCTCACTCGATTGAGCATCGCCGCTTCGGCAAGTCGTTATAGCCTGGAGTTCCGTGTCAGCATTGATGGATTCGATGCCGAGACAAATGATCCGATTCGCGGAGTTGGTACGTTTGATCGAGCCATCCGCGGAGTTCAAAAACTGGTCAAACACGGTTTTCTACCAATTATTACCGCCGTTCAAACCTGGTCCGACGAAGACAACCTGAACGTCATTCAGCAGTTTACAAAAACCTTGAAATCGATTGGTTACGATCGTCCGAGGATCAAGATTTTGCCAACGTTGCAAATGGGTGCCGAAGAAAACCGCACGCACGGCTACACGCAGGCGGATCGATTGACCAATGACATGATGGTCGGATTTGACCACTCGCAATTAATCTGCCACAACAGCCGAATCGTGACCGATCGTGGCGTTCACGTCTGCCCGATCCTAATTGAAACACCCGATTCATTGTTGTCGGACAACATTGCAGACTCGCTCGTCCCCTTTGAAATGTCTCACGGCGCGTGTGTGACGTGTTACCGATACGGCGCGATTTGCTCTAACCCGTCAAATCAGTTCAAAGAAACTCATATTCAAAAGTCCAACGAGACAGTTTAGCAATGCCACCGCGTTATCAACGAATCGCCTGCCTCGGCGGTCTGTACAGCAATTATCTCGCCTTGGAATCGGCGCTGTCGGACATTCGCGCGCGGGGAGTTGATCAAATTTTTTGCCTGGGAGATATGGGAGCATTTGGACCGTTTCCCGATCGCGTGTTCCCGTTGCTGCACGAACACAACGTGGTTTGTATCCAAGGCAACTATGACGATTCGATTGGAAACGCACTGGATGATTGCCAATGCGGATACACCGATCCTCGCGATAATTACTTTGCCCAAATCAGCTATGACTACACGTTGGAAAACACGTCGACCGAAAATCGCGAATTCCTCAACGAACTGCCCCAGCAGATTCAAATTCAAATCGGTGACCTCAATGTGTTGTTATGCCATGGCAGCCCACGACGCGTGAATGAATTCCTGTGGCAATCGACGACGTCTGACGCTTTTTTGCAGCGTCTGTTTGACGAAAATCAATGTGATGCCATCATCGGCACTCATACCGGAATAAAATGGCATCGCCAAATTAGCAACCAACATTTTGTCAACGCTGGTGTGCTGGGTCGTCCGGAAAACGATGGCAACACCAATGTTTGGTACACCATCATCGAATCACACGAGTCGAACCTCAATGTCCAATTCATTCCCGTGGCTTACGATTTTCGTCGGCTCAGTCGTGAAATGAAATCCGAAAAACTACCGGACGAATTTTGCGAAACCATCGAGACAGGTTGGTGGACAACTTGCCTGGAAGTTCTACCTCAAAAAGAGCGTGTTGCCGGAATTCATTGAGTGGGCTTTTGTGAGCGGCAAGGCGCTAGCCGCCGGTTCAAAACACTAACGAACCGGCGGCTAGCGCCTTGCCGCTCACAGGATCAGAGCCGGTAGGAACCGGACTTACGTACGATTGATTGGTACGTTTCAACTTCCGCAAAAATCACGTCACTGTTTTCGAATTGTTTGACATCGACGAACCGAACACGGACCCACTGGTCGGAAAACTCTTCGACGAGTTCGCGCCGAAGTCGTTCAAAATCAGCAAATGAAACCCGCGCAACCAAATAAAATCCATCGGCCTTTCTTACACGTTCAACCGTTGAACGCGTGAGCCTTTTATTTGCAAAAGTCGGCACTGGAATGATGTGTTGCTCCGGAAGGCGAAACAACCGACTCCGAAATGGAAATCGACAATACTCGCGCAATGATTGATAAATTGCACTATCATCGACGAGATTCGAATCTTCGACCAAATTGGCGCACAACAACACAGGTTTGCTCCAGTTTTCTCGCTTGTTCCTGACAACGATCTCTTGCGTCACCAAATCCCAGCGTTCCGTCCGCAACAACGAAACCTTCCGCGTCGCCACGGTTTGGTAAACAACGGGGCTGAACGAAACCGACAACAACAACATCCCGGCGGCGACCGCGCAGCGAACACCGCGATGTTTCAGCCCGCCCGTAAACAATCCGATCAACATCGGGGCAATCGCAACGGCGGAAATGACATACCTGACATTCCCCAACGGAGCCAGCGGTCGTCCACCCACAATGGGCAGACACACAATTGCGACGAACAAAATGGTCGACACAAAAATGCCACCGATGATCAGCAAATTTTCATTGATTTCGTAGATCGCACTCAAACGCATGTTTTCGCGCATTCGCGACACCAACCAACATATCGTCAACAACGTAGCTGGAACCAAAAATGCAACAATCCAAATACCGCGGACTTGTTGGAAATATTCTGAAAATACGCCAAACGAATTCCATTGTTGTCGATTGACTCCAATGGCCGCCAACGTCAACAATCCTGGCAGGCACGCCAAGGCAACCGCTCCGAATTCCAGTGCCATCGAGATCGCTCGTTTTCGTGGAATTTTTTTATACTCAACGATAATGACGGCCACCAACGATTGCATGACCAGAAACACCACACTCGTAAAGTGCAGATAAAACAACATGACGCTGGCGATCAAAAACAAAACGCGGATAGTGCGAGAAGCGTCGCGATGGAGCCACCGTAAAAATAGAAAACATTGGCAAACCGCCACCACCTGCACCCACGCATAAGGTCTCGCCTCGGTGGCATAGAAAATGGAATGCGGCTCCACGGCGGCAATGGCCGCACCTAACAACCCCATCGCAACATCACCCGTTAACCGCCACAAAAACAAACCGATCGCCGATATCAGTAGCACGCCAGCAATCAGCGATGGCTCACGTAATTGAACACTGTCGAAATCGGTTGCGCCAATCCACAAATACTCCACCCAGAAATACAGCGGAGACTGATTTCCTGCTCGAGCGCGTTGGGCAACGTCACCCCAATCTCCAGAAACCGTCCAAGCGGTATGCAATTCATCAATCCAGACGAATTCGTGCTGTTGGATCACGACCAGCAGGCGGATGCCAACTCCTAACACGATGGCCAGGACTGCCACGATACAAACGACAAAAAATACGATGCGATCGACCATCATCGTATTTTAGATCCAGAACACTTCATCGCGAACCGCTAAATGACCGATACAAGCACGTTGTGCTCGTAAGATTCAATTTAATCTATGAAAATTCCTCGTCAGCGAGGGACCGCATCAAGTAGGGCCGGTTCCTAACCGGTCGATCGACAAAACGGCCGGTAGGAACCGGCCCTACAGCATCGAATTACTACACGACGCTTTGCAAAGAACGAACCGCCCCATTTTCAACAAATCCAAAATGTGACATTTCCAAAGCTTGAAATTTTTGAAAAGCGTCAGCGTATTGCTTGACATCGGAGACCAGCGGGTCGTGGACGAAAAGCCCCGCATTGGCAATTTTCAAATTGCGAAACATTGCCAAATCGATTTGGGCGATGGGTCCGAACTCCAAAATGATCACATCGAAAAACTGTTCCAGCTTTCGCAGTGAAACATCGAGAATTTGATAAGCGTGCGCTGAAAACTCAGCGCGACTGGATTGCATCAGCGGCATGATGCAAACATTGCTTTCCGCATTGCCAATTAACAATTCCGCAGAGGACTCAAAAACCGCCTGATCGGTTAGCCAACTAATCTGGGTATCGATTCCCATCGAATCCGCCAATTTGGGACTTACCAAATCAGCATCGACGATCAAAATTCGTTTGCCATCGTTTGACAATTTGCGGGCAATCGCAATCGATAATGTTGTACGCCCTTCACCGCGACGCACTCCAGTGATGACGAGACGTTTTTGTTTCACGAGGATTGACTCATCGATCAAATTTGCAAACTCGCTGAACAATTGCTCGTGTTGATATAACAACTCAGTGGTAACTTCTGGCCACAGAAACTGTTCGACTTCCCAATTGGGTCGAAATTCGAGCTTGTCGCCAGTAAAGACTTCCGAGATGTCCTGGCGAAACGAATCGGCGTCGGGAACGGCTTTCGCTGGCGGACGCATCGTGTCGTCCCCCAACGGAACAAGAAACGAACCGACGTTTGACTCCCATGTTTTGGACTTTTTTTCATTGGGCAGAAAATGGGGCAACACGGTTTCGGTGTGACTCAAATCAACGCGATCGATCGCGTCAGTCGAAATGGCAACGTACTCTTGAGTATTGACCGTGGCATTGGTGTTGCCCGGAGAATTCATGGACGAGGTCGTTGCATCAATACTGTCGCCAACCGAATGCTGCTTTGCGGCAGCAACGTGTTGAGTTTTCCAGGCGTTCGCTTTACGCTTGACGCGCCCAAAATGCGGAGTGGGAACCGGCGGGTGGTTCTCCAGGTTGTGTTTTGTCGAAGACATTTGAGATCGCCAAATTTCAGCTGGACGTGGACGGGCACTTCGGAAAAATTCGTTTTACTCGGCAATAGATCGGAGCGGATTGTACTTATCTTGAGCGGTCGATAAAGTTAAACGATAGTAGCGATTGCCGGCTCGAACATGGCTAGCAAGATGCGCCGTGCAATAATAACAATGGGAAAACTCTCTGATACCCGAATTCTTTAACATGACTCTGGCCCATTGGCCGAAATGGAAATACGTCCTGCACGATGTCGATGATTGAAAACAAAACGATTGCTGAATTGCTCGAGGAACGCCTGGCCCATGAAATCCTGTTGCTTGACGGGGCCATGGGAACCATGACTCAACGGCTCCAACTGGACGAAGCGGGAGTCCGCGGCGAGCGTTTTGCCAATCACGATCCTCAAGTTCAACTCAACAATTTCGGCGACATCCTGAGCCTCACGCATCCGGAAAAAATCACGCAAATCCACTTGGAGTATTTCGAAGCCGGCGCGGACATTGTTGAAACCAACACGTTTAACGCCAGCCCGATCGGCATGGCAGAATATAAACTGTCAGACGATGTGATGCGGGAAATCAATCTTGCGGCTGCTGCAAATGCTCGGGCAGCAGTCGTGCAGTACGAGGCCAAACATCCTGGCGCACCGCAAAAATTTGTCGCTGGTTCGATCGGCCCGACCGCCCAACAAACCGCCATCAGCACGCGCGTCGAGGATCCCGCCTGGCGTGGAGTTACGTTTTCCGAAATGGAAAATTCGTACTATGCTCAAGTTGCCGCGTTGGTCGAAGGCGGAGTTGATATCCTGCTGCCAGAAACGGTGATCGACACGCTCAACCTCAAAGCTTGTCTGTTTGCAATCGCGCGCTACTTTGATGAAACCGGAAACGTTGTGCCCGTGATGGTTTCGGGAACGTTTGACCAGTCGGGAGGCACGTTTGTTTCCGGACAAGTCGTCGAAGCGTTCTGGAACAGCGTTGCGCATTTTCCGATGATCAGCGTCGGTATCAATTGCGCGCTGGGGCCCGATGTGATGCGGGCTCATATCGAGGAATTGTCTAAAATCGCGACGCCGTACGTTAGCGCACACCCCAACGCTGGCCTGCCCAATGAAATGGGACAATTCGATTTATCGCCCGTAGACATGGCGGAAATGGTTGGCCAGTGGGCGGACGAAAGCTGGATCAATATTATTGGCGGATGCTGCGGTACGACTCCGGAACACATCGCGGCGATTGCAGATCGCGTCAAACAAGCCCCGCCCCACAAACGAAATCAAGTTGAATCGTGGACACGACTTTCCGGTTCGCGACCGCTGACCTTGCGTCCCGATTCCAATTTTTTGATGGTCGGTGAGCGGACCAACGTCACGGGCTCGCGTAAATTTGCCAGGCTCATCCGCGAAGAAAAATTCGAAGAAGCGGTCGAGGTGGCGCGAGATCAGGTCGAAGGCGGCGCTGCAGTCATCGATATCAATATGGATGATGCCTTGCTGGACGGCGAAGCGGCCATGACAAAATTCTTGCGCCTCATCGCCGCGGAATCGGATATCGCTTCAGTACCGGTCATGATCGACAGTTCCAAATGGTCGGTGATCGAAGCCGGTTTGCAGGCCACCCAGGGCAAAGCGATCGTCAATTCGATTTCGCTCAAAGAAGGGGAACAGGATTTTCTCGACAAAGCGAAATTGATTCGTCGCTACGGAGCTGCCGCGGTTGTGATGGCGTTTGACGAGGACGGACAAGCGGTTGAAACCGATGACAAAGTTCGGATTTGCAAACGCGCTTTTGATTTGCTGACGGAAAAAATTGGCTTCCCACCCGAAGATATTATTTTTGATCCGAACATCCTGACCATTGCGACTGGAATGTCCGAGCACGACAACTATGCCGTGAATTTCTTCGAAGCGACTCGGCAGATCAAAGAAATTTGCCCGGGCGCGAAAGTCAGCGGCGGAGTGTCGAATGTCAGTTTCAGCTTTCGCGGAAACAATGTGGTCCGAGAAGCGATCAATGCAGCGTTTTTGTACCACGCCATCGAAGCCGGGCTGGACATGGGAATCGTCAACGCCGGTCAATTGGAAATTTACGAAGAGATTCCCAAAGATCTGCTGGAATATGTCGAAGACGTTTTACTGAATCGCCGACCCGATGCGACCGATCGACTACTCGAATTTGCGGAAACGGTCAAAGATCAAAAGAAGAAAAATCGCACCGAAGATCTCCAGTGGCGAAATGAGTCCGTTGAAAAACGACTCTCACATGCGTTGATCAAAGGCATCGACAAATTTGTCAATGAAGACACCGAGGAAGCGCGGCAGAAATACGATCGGTGTCTGAAAGTCATCGAAGGCCCGATGATGGATGGCATGGCAATTGTCGGTGATTTATTCGGCAGCGGCAAAATGTTTTTGCCACAAGTCGTCAAGTCGGCCCGCGTGATGAAGAAAGCGGTTGCCTATTTGCTGCCGTTTATGGAACAGGAAAAAATCGATGCCGGTGTGGCCAATGATCGCGGTCGCGGCAAAATTTTGTTGGCGACAGTCAAAGGCGATGTTCATGATATCGGCAAAAATATTGTGGGGGTCGTTCTCGGTTGTAACAACTACGAAGTCATCGATCTCGGTGTGATGGTCCCCTGTGAAAAAATCCTGGAAGCAGCCGTCCAGCACGATGTCGACATCATTGGACTTTCAGGCCTGATTACTCCAAGCCTCGATGAAATGGTTTATGTCGCCAAGGAAATGCAACGCCTCAATATGACCGTTCCTCTGCTGATTGGAGGTGCCACGACAAGCGATAAACATACGGCAGTCAAAATAGCGCCTCAGTACGAACGGGGCGTGGTTCATGTCCTCGACGCTTCGAGATGCGTCGGCGTGGTCGATCGTCTGATCAATCCCGACACCAAACCGCAATACCTGCAGGAAAACTCCGAGCTTCAATCGAAACTCGTTTCCAGTTACGAACAACGGCAAATCACACTGGTTCCTTACGCCGAAGCGTTTGAAAAACGATTTCAAACCGATTGGGAAAATGTTGACATCCCAACGCCATCGTTTACCGGCACACAAACCATTGGAACGGCGTTCCAGCCATCCGACACCGCGTCCAACTGTCCTTGGCAATCGACGAAAACAGATGTCGAAATTGAATTGACCGAAATCGCCCGTTATATCGACTGGACTCCGTTTTTCCTTTCTTGGGAATTGCATGGAAAATATCCGCGAATCCTGGAGGACGAAGTTGTTGGTGCGGAAGCAAAAAAATTGTTTGCCGATGCACAACAGATGCTGCAAAAAATCATCGACGAAAAACGGCTTGCCGCGCGAGGGATTTTTGGATTCTGGCCTGCCAACAGCTGCGGAGATTCGATTATCGTTTATGCCGACCCGTCGCGCAACGAGGAGTTAACGCGATTTCATACGCTTCGCCAACAATGGCAACGACAGGGCATCGAACAATTTCGCTCATTGGCGGACTATGTCGCTCCGGTTGAAAGCGGGCGAAGTGATTATATCGGCGGTTTCGCAGTCACCACCGGACATGGATGTGATCAGCTCGCGCAGTCGTATCGCGACAAACATGACGACTACAATGCGATTATGGTCGCTGCACTGGCGGATCGCTTGGCCGAAGCGTTTGCCGAAATGCTCCATCACCGCGCAAGACGAGAGTGGGGTTATGGAGCGGATGAAAATTTGTCCAATGACGAACTCATTCGAGAAAAATATCGCGGCATTCGACCGGCGGCAGGATATCCTGCTTGCCCGGATCACACCGAAAAAGAAACGCTTTGGAAATTGATGGACGTGGAATCTGAAACAGGCATAACGTTGACCGAATCATTCGCAATGTGGCCCGGTGCGGCTGTCAGTGGATTGTATTTCGCTCACCCAGAATCGAGATATTTTGCCATCAACAAAATCACCAAAGACCAAGTCGAACACTATGCCCAACTGAAAAACCAATCCATCGCCGACATCGAAAAATGGCTTTCGCCAATCCTGGGCTATTAGTACATCGGGGCAAGGCTCTTCGGGAAGGCGAGGCTCTTCGGGAGGGCGAGGCTCCTGCCGAGCCGCGGGCATGTCGTCGAACTCCCATCCATGGCAAAACCACTCACAGGATCTGGCTCGGCAGGAGCCTCCCCCTCCCGAAGAACCTCCTGAACAACTTCATCAACAACAAAAAAGGCAGGCCTTTCGAGCGGACCTGCCTTTCCGTTTCAAAACTTGTTATGCCAGAACACTACCACCCCATCACCATATTTGACTCGATAACCTTGCGAGCTTTTTCGAGGTCTGTACCCGTTTCATGCATATAAAGTCGAATCGCGTGAACTTTGTCGCCCGAAGCTTTTGACAAACAATCACGTGCAACCGAGCAAGGGTCAGTTTTCGTGTCCGTAATTCCCAAGACGCCTTTCGATATAACCCACGTATCACGCGGGCGCTTGGTCATTCGAACCACACTTTCTGTGGGGTAACTATCCTGAGCGACACCACTTGCGGCCTCTTCGCTGTCCGCCCAGGTAATGATAATGTGTGCTTCAGTTTCAACTTCAAATAGAGGCATTTGGTAAACTCCTTCGCGCTTGCGAATAAAACAAACGAGCGTGAAACGTCTTTTTCAACACCCGCAATACTCTACACGTTCGAATTTTAACAGATTCTTCGCATTAACACGACGATACGTTGTTGTGATTTTTGGGGGAAAGTTCGAATCCAGCTTGCATTTAAGCGAAAAAGTTGCGATTTTTTTGCGACTCAAACGCCGTTTCTTGATCAGCCGATTGACTGAATGACGCCGGAGAATACGGTGACTGTTTCCTGCTCGGTCTCCACCAACAACCCGCCGCGCTCATTCACTCCCGAACAGGTTCCGACCACCCGAGTATCACCCATCTGAACAACAACCGAACGGCCCAACAAAAAATCGCGATTTGAAAAACTCGCCAACATCTCTTCGTCCGATTGTCCACGATTCAATCCATGTTGGATCGCCGAAACAATCCTAACCAGCAATTCCGTTCGCTCAAACGTTCTCTGAAACGCTTGTCGCATACTGATCGGCAACACGGCACTCGACGCGTCGAAATCAAATTCTGCTTGGTTGATATTGAGTCCGATTCCGATCACTTGTTTTTCAGTCTCGCCAACCAACGACTCAATCAGAATTCCGCCCGCTTTTTTTCCGTCAATCAAAATATCATTTGGCCATTTAATCTGGATTCGACGCGAAGTTTGACCCTCCGCCTCGACCGCTGCTTCGAGGACCTGGCAAATCCAAACGGCAACGCTCAACGAAATCAGTGGGTCGAATCGGCTTTGGTGTTTCGGCAGCTCAGTGACTAACGAAAATGTCAACGAGCACGAATCGGCAAACCACGAATTCTGGCGCTGTCCCCGTCCCGCCGTTTGCTGATCGGTCACGACCAGAACGGATCCTGTGGATCGATCCCGCAGATGTTCCAATGCCCAACTATTTGTTGAATCAACCGTCGGCAAATAGACCACTTCGATTTCGGGCAAATCGTGACGGATTCGCTCAACATCCAAATTCGATGGGCTGAAGTTCACTGCAGATCGGTTCACGTGGGACAAGAGTTACACTAAATTCATTTTATAGAGTTCAAATCTAATTACATTGAGCAGGACACAATCAAAAAATGTCGTTTTCATTGGAAAATAAAGTTGCATTGGTCACCGGCAATAGCACGGGGTTGGGAAAAGCCATCGGTTTGGCACTTGGACGAGCCGGGGCCAAAGTCCCCGTCAATTTTGCTAACAACAGTGAGCGCGCTGAGTCAGCACTGGCAGAATACCAGGAAGCGGGTATTGATTCGATGCTGATACGTGCCGATGTTACCGATCAATCGTCAATTGACGAACTATTTAACCAGATCGAACAGACCTTGGGAAATGTCGACATCATCGTTGCCAATGCAACTTGCGAACAGCCGTTGAAACCGATCGAAGAATACGATTGGGATTTCTATCAGAGAATGCTGGATTTCTTTGTCAAGAGTCCGTTCCTGTTGGCTCAGCGAGGATTGCCTCACATGAAACAACAATCGTGGGGACGTTTTATCAACATCACCAGCGAAGTGTTCCACGTGTCGAAGTCGCCATTCAGTGCATACGTCGCCGCCAAAGGTGGACAAATCGGTTGGTCGCGTTCGATGTCTCAAGAACTCGCACCGTTCCAGATTACCGTCAACTGTGTCGCTCCGGGCTGGATTCCCGTGGAACGCCATGAAAACGATCCTCAAGCGGACAAAGACGCTTATCTGGAAACCATTCCAATGAAACGTTGGGGAGTTCCCCAAGATGTCGCCGACACCGTCATCTACCTGGCCAGCAACGAAGCGTCATTCGTGACCGGTCAAACGATTTGCGTCAACGGCGGTGTGTCGCCCTGGTAGGGCGTCAATGTCAATGAATCGTAACCCGATGCGTGAGCGAGGGACCATGTTCCGCAACACATCAGCGCGGTCGTGGTCCCTCGCTCACGCTTCGGGTTACGATTAGCAATAGAGTAGGGCCCTACTGAGGAACAAAACTTCCACCGCCCGCGGGGCTGATTTCAGGTTGAAATTCCTGTGCGGGCTGCGTCGGCATCGGTGACGCATCAAAAGAAGTTTTTTGCGAATCGAATCGAGGCTGAAGTTTTGTACTGCCTGGTTGATACCCTGATGAATTCATCAACTCGGGAGGCAATGAAGCCGTTCGAGGGGGCGACGCAGGCATCGAATTGGTTTGCTCGTTGGCAAACTGCGGAAGCGTGTTTTGTCCCGATTGGTTTTGTTGCGGCTGTGACAATTTGAACTCGGTTGGAACATTTTGCTGCGAATTGTTGTTAGGAAGTTCGCCAGGAAACTGGTTAGTCGTTGGTGGTTGTTGTGTTGGCGGTTGCTGTGTGGTTGGTTGGTTTTGATATCCGCCAAACCCAGTATCCGGGTAATTCATGTTGGAATTACCATTGGAAAACTGTTTGTTGTTGTTTGGCACATTGTTGTTTGGCACATTGTTATTCGGCATGTTGTTATTGACATACGGATTGGCGACGACCTGCGCCGCTCCGGGGGATTGCGACGGAGCACCAACGTTGGAATTTTGGGTGTTGAAACTTGAGTTACCATTTCCAGCGTTTTGGTTTGGAAACGAATTGTCAACGTGCTGATTGTTCACTTGCGTTCGGCTGCCGCCTACATTGTTGTTCGAGGCATAAGGATTGGACACCATGCTTTTTTGTCCACCGCCTCCGTCGAGCGGTTTGTTCGCGAACTCGTTCTTCATTGCTGGATCTTCGTAGATTTCCGGCATTTTGTAAGGTTCGCGCGGCGGATAGTTTGAACCCGGTAATTCGTTATTGGAACGCTGGGCCAATCGATTCTGATTTCCTTGTGGCGAGTCAGGACTGAGTTGTTGACTCGGCGCTGTCAATTGCGAATCGGGTTGAGACTCGATGCGATCGGTGTCTTTTTTCCAGAAAGCAAGTTTGGGTGCAGGAATTTTCGGAAAGGTCAATTTTCCGCTTTGGCATCCCAACGATGGCAATACAAATCCGACGACCAAAAAACTCATGAGATGGAAGTTCAATTTGTTTTTCATTTCCTACTTGCCTTTTCCAGTCCATTCATCAAACGGGATGCGCGGTTCATCATGAACCGACCAGACAAAATCCGCATCCTGAATTTACAGCGCGGCAAGAGAGTAGTTGCTCGCCTGATTCCAAGTCAACATCAATATGAGAAACTTTCTGCTGCCGGCAAAATCATCGGCATCCGAACATTGTTGACTTGATTCTCCCAGCACGACTGGCTCACAACATTGGAAATTCATAACCGGTCGAAACATTCTGGAAAATCTAGGTAAAAACCACAGGCGGCGATGAACCCCAGATGGCTTCGATGCTATTTCTTTTTGCTATCAGTTTTTGTAGATGCCACTTTGCGATAGTGGACCAGCAAGTATTTGTTGGACTCGGTCGATTTGAATTCCGTAGGAAATTTCTCGTCCGACGAATAAACGATCACCAACACGCCTTTCTCGAACTTGTACATACAGTTCATGGTTGATTTTTTCGGCTGGCCCCCGAGTCGGTCTGGGATGACCGTCGAGATTTTCAATTTCTTGTTGGAGGGTTTTCCAACAAACGCCAACTCGCCTTTTTGTTGACCGACCATCGTTTGAGCAACGAATTTGCCTTTCGACATTTCGAGCTGCATTTTGGCGACGACTTGCTTGGGCATGGCCTGGCCATGAACCCAAGCCCCTTCGCATTTCCATTTCCCGGTAAGCTGTTTCCAGGGGTCGCTCTTGCCGGACTGAGTTTGGCCTTCGACGTTTGCCAAGATACAAAAAGACAGGCTCATCACAGCGAACCATGCAAAACAGGAAACTCCAGTCCTCATTTCAAACTCCTTGTCGATTTCAGGGGCGTCGAACGACGATTCGACGCCATGTTATCAAAAATCAGCCCCTCGGATATTCGGAACTTTGAACAATTCGTATGATTAATACAAAAATAAATCCAATATGTGAATGCAAACTTCCGAATGACGATTTTCCCATGATTCGTCAGCCCGGCAAATCACCGTGAAGCAACCGCTGATTCAACTTGATTCCATCGTCAAAAATTACAAGACGATTTGCGCTTTGAACCAGATTTCCTGCAACATTTATCCGGGTGTGACAGGTCTGCTCGGTCCCAACGGTGCGGGCAAATCGACACTCATCAAAGTGTTGCTAGGGCTGGTCAAAGTCAGCTCGGGCTACGGCACGATCCTGGGTTATCAATTGGGAAAACAAGGTCGCAAAATCCGCCAGTTGGTCGGTTACATGCCCGAGGATGATTGCTACATTCCCGGATTGACGGGGGTCGAAGTCGTCCGTTTTTCGGCAACGCTGGCCGGACTGCCAAAAGTCGAAGCCTTGCGACGCTCTCACGAGATTCTTGATTTTTGCGGGATGCAACAGGAACGCTATCGCAACATCGAAACCTACTCGACGGGAATGCGACAGAAAATCAAATTTGCCTGTTCGATTGTCCACGACCCCCAGTTGCTGATTCTCGATGAACCGACGTCGGGACTCGATCCCGAGGAACGTGAATCTCTGTTGAATCGGATTCGCGTGTTGTCTAGACAATTTGGCAAGACCGTGATTTTGTCAACGCACATCCTGCCCGATGTTCAATCGACCTGCGACCACGTCGTGATCATTTCACGTGGACAATTGCGAATTAGCGATTCGTTGGAAAACCTGAGTCGACCCGCTTCGCCCACCATTACTTTATCGGTCGTCGGAGACAAACAAGTTTTAGCAGATGCTTTGGAGAACATCGGACTGGAAACTACATCGGGAGATCGCGACGAATTGACCATCGAAGGCGATCTCAATGTCATTTCCGACCAAATTTGGCAAGCCGCAAAAACATCTGGCTGCGGAATCCGCAACATGACCCCATCGATTAATTCGCTGGAAGAAATATTTATTCAAGCCATCAAGGAGTCTGGTCATGCCGATGCATGATGTAGGTTACCGCGCATGGAAAGGCGAGTTGACTTCGATAATCTCTCGCTGGTGGATGATTGCACAAACGGGCATTGCTATCGCATTTCGCAGCCAATGGATCAAACGCATGCTTCTGGCGGCCTGGATGCCAATTGTCGCCATTGGTTCTTTCTTTTTCGTGTTCGAAAACTACCTTTCGGATCGCAATAACAAAATGGATTTTCTCCGCAGATCAGCGGCCGAATTCGGCGTCGATCTCGATGATCCAGAATCTCGACGAGAATATCTCGAACAAATAAAAAACTCGCCGCCGCTTCGCCGACTTGATCGTGCCACAACCGGTCTGGGTCCCGGCAATTCACGCCCCGCCCAAAAAAAGCAGATCGTCGTGCCGATGGAAAATACTGGCTCAATGAAAAAACAGATCAGCCAGATTATTGCCGATCGGAACAAACAGATCGTTGACAAAATCAAGGAAAAATGTCGCGAACTCGATGTTGATGTCGCCAAACCCAAGATCAAAAAACTGTTTGACAAGCTCGAAAAATCTGGCGTCCCGATCGCGTTCAACGAAAGAATTTTGACTCGTTATTTGCAAAGACTGGACAATGCGAAAACCCGGGAAAGACTTGAACGACAACTCGACAATTTGTCTGAACAAGTTGAAAAAATCAGCAAACTGGACCCCAAAGATCTTCCGATCACCGATGAATTGCCGTCGGTCGAAGATCTCATTCGACGGGGTCAGCAACTGGCTCCCGAAGATCGGTTTAAATTTGAATTGCAACAAATGGATCTCAACGATTCATTGCCGCCGTCGTTTATCGTACCCTATCGTCAAAAAATCGTTGAAGCTTGGGCGACACCCGACAATGCCAAAGCGCGAGTCCTCGGCTGGTCCTATTTCCTGATGGTCTTTTTGGGTTATCCGCAGGGTGTCGCGACGATCATTCTGTTGGCTTTGATTGTTCCGCCTCTGATCTCGCGAGATCTTCGTTCGCGCGCCTATTTCATTTATTTTGCAAAACCGATTGGCCGCTTTGAATACCTGTTTGGTAAATTTACGATTCCACTGGTATTCCTCGTATTGATCACTACGCTGCCAGCCCTCGGCCTGTACATATTTGCGGTCGCACTTTCGCCCGACCTATCGGTGGTCCTCGACACCTGGTATTTGCCGTTGAAAATCGTTTTGGCTTCGGCCGTCATGATTGTCCCGACGGTCTCGGTCGCTTTGATGCTTTCGTCACTGACTCAAGAAAGCCGTTTTGCAACATTTGCGATGTTTGCCATCTGGTCTTTGACTGCTGGAGCATACATGGTGATGTGGGGATTCCACACCAGTAACGAGCTGACCAACGAAATTAGAGAACAAGAACGAAGCGAATCGACCGTCGTTGTCAATATGTATGACGTCGAAGGAAACGTGGTCGGTCAACGAACCGTGAACAATCAAGATATCGACCTGTCAAACGTTCGCCCGCTCAATTCCAATTGGCAAATGATTTCTTTTTACCATTCGTCACAACATATTCAGGGCTGGATTTTTGGATTAGTACCTTTTGATTTTTCGGTGGTCGCCTGTGGCGGCATGCTGTTGTTGACCACGATTTTCAGTTGGTTCGTTTTGTACTGGCGCGTTTCCGCGCCGATTCGTGTTTGACCCGGAAATCATCAGTGATTGAATTTAAAAACGTCACGAAACTGTATAAATCCGTCATCGGAGTCAACGATATTTCGTTGAATCTCGAGCCCGGTGCGTATGGGTTACTGGGACCCAATGGCTCTGGCAAAACGACTTTTATCAACCTGATTACCGGGCAGCTAAAACCGACGATCGGCGAAGTTTCTGTGTTTGGAGTAACGCCGACGCAAGACGATTCGATCCTGCGAAAAATTGGACTATGTCCGGCACTCGAACCGTTCTATCACCGCTTGACCGGATTTCAGTGGGTTGTCTATTTGACGCGGCTCCACGGAATCAATGCCGCTGAGGCAAAAGAGTTGGCCGAGCAGGCGCTCGAAAATGTTGGCATGTCCGAGAACATGAATCGCCCCATCAGCAGTTACTCACTCGGGATGAGACAACGCTGCAAATTGGCACAGGCGATGGCACACAATCCCGAATTGCTGATTCTCGACGAACCCTTCAACGGCCTCGATCCCGTCGGCCGAATCGAAATGACCGATTATCTGCGCGGCTGGATCGACAACGGGCGAAGCTTGATCCTGGCGAGCCACGTGTTGCATGAAGTCGAAGCCGTTCATCCACGATTTTTGCTGATTTCTGGAGGCCGCCTACTGGCCTCGGGATCCCCTACCGAGGTTCGCGAGTTAATGACCGATTGCCCCCACGTCTTCAAAATCAAATCAGATGACTGTCAAAAGCTTTCTGGCCTGTTATTGCAAGCGATCAATATCGACAAAATCGAACTTGATCCCAAACAGCAAACGGTCGAAATCGCAACACGCGAAGCGACGCTGTTGTATGGCGTCATCAACGATATTGTGAACGATCAACATGTCAAAATTTTTCAAATCAGTTCTTCGGAGGATTCACTTCAGGAGCTGTTTACGAATCTTTTGAAAATCCATCGTGGAGAACTCTAGACCAACATGAGTTTTTTGAACCTTGTCAAAACGACTGCCGATTTCGAACTCAGGCACGGAGTCTCTGTGCGGCGCATCGCCGTTTCCGGGGTGCTAACGCTGTTTCCACCGTCAATGCTGTTCCTGATCTTGGTCAACGGTGGACCGATTGCACTCGATATCAACTTGGTCATCTGCGTCTTTGTCTTTCTCGTCGGACTTCTGGCGCTGTTACTTTGGGCGACACCCAACGTGTATTCCGAACTGGAAAGCCGTGGCTGGATTTTTGTTTCGTCTAGGTCCGGCGGGCGAATCAGCGTGCTGTTCGGAAAATACATTGCTGCGATCGTTAACGCGTGGTTGATTTGCTTATTTTCAGTCACGTTGTGCCTGCTGATCGGCGATTCGATTGGCAGTTTTCAGCAGCCGATCGCGCGACTTTGGTTTGGTTACTTGGGTCTGATTACGCTGGCCGTCCTGGCATACGGGTCCATTTTTTCATTTATCGGCGTCATGTTTCAAAAACGTGCCATGGTGATTGCCGCGGTTTATGCTATGGGCTCCGACCTGTTTCTGGCAAACGTACCGGCGCTGATCAGCAAATTTACTGTGCGATATTATCTGCATGGCCTCGGACTGAAATGGTTGGACATCCGTTTCGGTCGTACGCGACGCGGCGACATACCTGAAGTGTTCAGTTTCCCGGCGGAATTTCCCCAGATTCTGTCGATCCTGGTTCTCATTGGATTTACGATCGCCATGTTAGCCGCGGCGGCGTACGTCATCCGCTATCGTGAATATGTTACCAATGACGAGGCCTAACGAAGACTTTTGGCAACGCGTGGTTTCACCCAAGTCCTCACAGCGATGTCAGCAGCATTCATTTGAATCGTGATGGCACCGTCTCGTTCCGTCCGAAATACCTGCACATCGGACCCAACGATTCGATCGATGGCGCGAGAGTCGACGCGGTCTGATCGCCCGCTGACAACGACGACTTTGGGATTCGCCCAACAAAACAAATCTCTTGGTCGACTGTTTCGACTGCCGTGATGTGGCGCCATCACCACCTGGAATGGTCGTGGTTGACTTTCCAGCAACGTATCCATTCCTGCCTGCTCCAAATCACCGGGCAACAATAACGCGCGTTGGCCAAATCGAATCGACAATACGATGCTATTCGCATTGTCGTTGCCACCGGTTCCTAATTGGGGAGGCCCCAAGACCTCGATTTCGACATCGTCGTCGATCAGAAAATCGTTTCGACTCAACACGCGTATGGGAATCTTGCGCTGATCGAGAATCCTCAACATCGCTCGAACTGCCAGATCATCGGAGTCGAGCATCTGCTGCGAAACGTAAACGCAACCGATCGAAAACCGATCGATAATTCCAGGCAAGCCATTGAAATGGTCGACATCGGCATGCGAAATAACGACGGCATCCAGGTGCGAAATATCGAAATGCCAAAGCGCCCGAGAAACATGACGCGCACAAGATTCCGACGCGCCGAGTGAACCGCAATCGTACAAAATAGTTTTTCCTTGTGGCAATTGCACGATCACACTTGTGCCATGGCCAACGTCAACAAAAGTCACCGTCAAATGTCGCTCACTGACAGATCGAGCTCGCAACATCGTTGCCGGTAGCAACCAACCAAAACTCAACCAGGCCAAAAACAAAACACATAGCCAGCGGCCCGGCAGACGTGTTGGACGATAGGCAAAACCAACAATCAACATCGCGTAAAACAACAGCACAGAACATAAACTTGGTCCAGCAGTCCAGTAAAAACTTCCTGGGATCTGGCGTGAACAAAACAAGATGTTTTCAATGCAACTCAAGCTTTGCTCACACACCACTCCAGCAAAAGCGGCGCCCGCTGGAAACACAAAACTTAAACCCAGCATGGAAAATCCACTGTACAGGAATACAGCCAATGGAATCATCAACAACGGATTGACAAAAATCCCAATCGGCGACACCAAATTGAATCGGTAAGCCACCAAGGGCATCGTGACCAGCCAAATCACAAAACTCATCATGAACGCCGAACGCAACGTTCGCCACAACAACAAACCCGTTTTTTCGATTGGTGACCGCGATTGCTCGATCAAACGATCCAACGGGTCGCTCGAACGCCGTTGATGAACCCAACGACTTGCAAAACTGATGGATGCAACGGCTAAAAACGAAAGCTGGGCGCCGGTATTCAATATGTCTGATGGATTGCATACCAAAACCATGGCCGCGGCCAGCGCTAGTGTGTTCAGACTAAACCCAGGCCGACCCAACAATTGACCCGTGCAATAGAGACTGATCAAAATCGTTGCGCGAAAAACAGGCGGGCGAAACTCAACCAGCCAACAGTAAAACGCAACCGCGATCATCGTTAACAAATAGCCGTTTCTCCGGCTGACGAATCGCAATTGCCCCAAGAACAACATTCCCGATGCCAGGATGCCGACGTGCAATCCTGAAATTGCCAAAACATGAACCGCGCCATTGACTAGAAACGAATCAAATTGCTCGGTGGACAATTGGCGGCGATTCCCCAATATAATCGCAGAGGCAATCGCAGCGTGTTTGGGTTGCAGCCGCCGCCAGATAATCCGATTCAACGTCCCACGCAGTTTTGCCTGAAATCGCCGGTGGTTCCAGTTGCCACGTTTGACCAATTTGATTGCATGAGGGCTATTGGCAGTAATAAAACAAAATTTGCATTGCCGTCGACCAAACTGATAGAAATCAAACTCCCCAGGATTTTTTGCGCTGCGACTGGCGACCAAATTACCGGCAAATTCAATTTCGTCACCGGCAACAACACCCGACAATTGTCCACTGACTTGCAATTCGGCTGTGCCACTGGTTTTGATCCATCGATCACCATCGCGGATGGACAATACTTTCACCGTCATCGACGTTGAAATGCCCGCGTTCAAATTATCAAACACATTTTTCTCGCCAGGCAGTTTTGTCTTGAGTTCACTTTGAATCGCCGTTCGCAAATAAACCGGCTCAAATCGCTGCTTGGCAAAAAAACTGACATCGTGCTGGCCAACCCAATTCCAACGAATTTGATGCCATAATCCGCCTGCTCCAGAAACGGCGATGAATAACAACAGCGAACAGACCAGAGTTCGGCGAGGACAGCTGACATACAAAAGTATCCAGCAACACGACGCAATGGATGTCAAACATAACCAAATCGAACATCCCGGATCGAAATAGTGATCCAACAAAATACCCGCACATAGCCATAGCAGCATAAGTAATACAGGCTGGTAAACGTGATGACGTGCTTGCTGGCTCACAAGAACAATAGGAAGAGGAAAAAGGAGAGGAAAAACGGATCGAAGAGTACAACAGAAAAATGCAACAAATCAGTGGAGCAGCGACGGGATCGAACAGGAAAAACATTGGAACACGTTTTTGCCAGAATGAAAAGTGTTTTCCAAATCGTGGTCAAACGACGCGAGCAATCAATATCAACACTCGTTCAACAAGCCCACGCCCGCGTCGCCTACTCCTGTGAGCGGCAAGGCGCTACCGCCGGTTCATTGCGCAGACTGATTCGTGAAACGCCTAAAACAGTTAACTGACTCGCCACACGATCCAACTCGACAACAGTTGACAAATACAATGACTTTCCAACAACCATGGCCAATGCCGAAAAATTGTCGCTGAATAAAAATTTTTGTGCAAAATAGACTTCTCGAAATTGTCTTACCCATAAACAACACAACTGTACCGCGTCCGTGAAATCGCCATCTCAAAATCGCGATCCTGATTCAAAAGCAACCGCTTCAGACAGCGCGGAAGTTGCCGAAACCATTAGCCAATACATTCGTTCCCATGCTGCCAAACTCGAACTTTACGCCCGTCAATGGACGACCGACCCAGCCAACTGTGTGCAACAAGCGTTCGTCAAATTGGCAACCTGTGATCCATTGCCCGACCATCCGGCCAACTGGTTGTTTCAAGTCGTCCGCAATCTGGCCATCAGCCAGGGGAAAAGTGAAACCGCGCGGCGAACTCGAGAAAAATCCTATCAACGCGCACCTTGGTTTGAGGAATCATCGTCCGCGGACATCGACATTGAACAACTTCAAACAGCCCTTTCTCAACTCGACGACGACATCCGTGAAGTCATCGTCGCACACATCTGGGGCGAGCTGTCATTTACAGAAATCGCAAAGATGACGGAGGTTGCTGTCAGCACGATCCAACGCCGCTACCACAAAGGTCTACGACAACTCAAAAAACGGCTACGAGAACAATGTCAAACTTGAAAAATCAATTCGATGAATTCGAAGAAACACTTCGCTCCATTCGACCGGTTGCTTCGAACCTGGAATCTGGAGATGAGTTTGCGAAAACACTGTTTTCTGCGGGTCAACAATTTGCAGAAAAAAAACATCTGGACCAACGAACTGAGATGACTCGTCGATTGCAATTTTGGCGTTATGCAATTGCGGCAAGCCTGATGTTTGTTGTTGCGAGTGTCGTTGCCATCGTTGCTTGGCAAAGCAAATCACCACCAGATAGCTCAATCACCAAAGGCCGAGAAGCGAACACAACAAATACGGCGCCAGAGCGGCAGCCGGAATCGTTCCCACAACAGGCAATTCTGGAAACCACATTTCCGGTCGACGTTGCCTGGGAACCAAGCCATGTCGACGGTCAACTCGATCGCGGATTATTTGCGTTTGCCTGGAACAACCGTTTTCGGTCTCAAGGAAAACCGGTCGAGTCGTCGGGGGATAGCGAATCAACGACGGAATCGGTGCTGACACTCCATCGTGAACTGCTACTTAACAACTCGTTGTAATTGAAACTGTCGGTCTTGGACTCCATTCTTAATCTTAAAATCAATCTGCCATGACATTCAAAAAACCTAACTCCTGTTTCGCCGCACTGATCGCCACAAACATTTTGTTGTGGATCGCGTCGTCGTCGATCGCCCAGGAAAAACAAAAATATTTCCAGAATATTGGTACGAAACCATCTGTCGCGTTGAACGCTGCGAAACTGGACAACGCCAGTAAAAAATTGCGTTTGCACATTCCCAATGAAAAATTGAAATCGACGGGCAACGCCGCCTCCAATTACTACCGTGCAGCAATTTTTTACTCCAATCTTCCTGCCGCTACCAAACAACGAGAATTGGTTTGGAAAGCAATTCGCCAACCCTTGACTGATTTGAACCCACAAGATTTCTCAACAATTTTGGCAAAAACCCAGTTCTGTTTTGATGAAATTAAAACCGGAGCTCATTGCCAAAAATGCACCTGGGAAACTTCGGGATTCGAAGGAGGGCCACTCAAGGTCGTTCAAAAACTGATTCCGGAACTTGACCCGTTTCGCGCGATCCAAGATTTGCTGATGTTAAAAGCGAGAATCTCCATCAAGGAAAAAAGATTCGACGACGCGATTCGTTGGCTCGCCATCGCCAACCAATTTGCCATGCATGTCGGAAAAATGGAGTTTATCGTCTGTGGCATTTCTGCCAAACGAATGATCGATAAAAACCTCGACCTCGTCGAAGAAATGTCAGGCATTCCAGGTGCTCCGAATTTTCACGCCGCACTTTCGGCGCTTCCCAAACCAACGATCGACTTGCGCCAATTAATACGCCGGGAACTCAACTATTGGCGAAAAGCGTTTCCCGTTCTCGAAAAACCAATCGAGCAAAAACGAACAGCGGATCAATGGCGCAACGAACTGCTGGCTTTTTATCAAACGGGGCGAATCGTTGCCGGTTATCCCAAACCCGAACCTCCCGAAGTGCTGGAAAAAAAATTCGGCTGGATGGCTGCCCAACAATACGACACCGCTTTTCGATCCTTGGTCAATTCGGGAATGAAACCGGCGGACCTTGAAAAAATGCCGGTGGGGCAAGTCATCGCCATTCACGCGTCGCAATTGCTGAATCAGTACTGTGGTCAATCGCTCGAACAGCTAGAACTTCCAGCCCATCGATTTAAATCACCTAGATTTGGCAGACCGGGACCCATGCCACTGATCGGCATTTCACACTATGTCGAACCAACTGTCGGTGCTGTTCGCTCCGAATTCGTTTTGGCACGTCGCATCGCTGCGATGAAAAACGGTCAAGCGATTCGTCATTACATGGCACAGCACGACAACCGGTTGCCGAGTCGCGCCGATGATCTGGACCCTCAACTCATCGCAATCGACCCGATGGCCAACCAGCCGTTTGAATTTACAAAAATCAAAAACGGTGTGGCGTTGCGTCGAATCCACTCGAAACCCAAATACGATTTGATCGAACAAATTATTTTCACCATTCCAAACTCAGCGAAATAAAATAATCATGATTCAATTTGCAAAAACCATGGCCGTAATCGTTTTGTTGTTAACCTTGGCACCTCTTCCAGCTCTAGCGCAAAGTAATTCTTCGGCAACGGAATCAGCACCCATTCTCAAACAGCACTTGCAACCTTATCTTTCTCCGACAACGTTTGGAGTCGTTCAAATCGATCTCCAAAGCGCGGGTGTTGGCACTGTCATCCAGCGCCTCGCAAGATCGACGCCAACTAAATCGTCAAAAGCGATCATTGAGCGACTCGGCAAAGCTGCTACTGATTTCCGCGCAGCCAAATTTAATTCGGCAGCCATTATTTTTGATGTCGATTCAAAATCTAATTTGCGAAAGCGACTCATTTTGGTCTGCCCAGCCAATACCCAAACCGAAACACTTCAGCCGCTGGTTGAAAAATACGAGGGTGTGTTGCCGCCGATCACGATTCATGTCTTTGGCAAAAAACCGGACAAAAGCCACGAACCCGATGCAGAATATGTTGCCCGATTGGCATCCGCATTCAAATCCAACCCCAATGCACCGATCCAGGCGGCGTTTGCCTTGAGTCACAATTTGGCGCGCTCGCTTCGCGAAATGGCGCCCAAGCGTTATGGCGGAACAACGGAGCAATCTGTGACCCGCCTCAAATGGGCGACGATCTCTTTGGAACCAGAAAACAAGGCGAGCTTGTTGAATGCCAAGTTGATGTTTCGAGACAGCGAGGCCAAAACTGCGATGGGGCAAAAAATTTCAGCGTTTGTCAAATCGCTCGAATCACCCCAACAAAAAACAAAATACCCCAAATCGCTGTCCGATTTGTTAGCCAAAACTCGAATCACCCACCATTCCAAACATATTCAGCTGCAATTGCTCGATGGAGAAAATAATGCGTCTGACAAAAAGATCAGTCAGTTTCTGATTCAATCGATCAACTCCGATCAACGGATTCGTA
>JANQLU010000014.1 GCA_028280445.1 Pirellulaceae bacterium
CCTTGCCGCTCACATTGTCTCTGCGGTTGGGTGGCACTGGCTCTGCCAGTGTATTGTGAATTGTCTTCAATTGAGGCACTTTCAAAAACAGAGTGGACATCGATCTGGATGCCATAAAAGAAACGAAGTGGAAACTAACTCGGAGTTTCTCACTGGCATAGCCAGTGGCACCCAAAAGTCCTGACGATACGTTATCTCAATAAACGACGTGAGTGGCTTTGTTGTCGGATGAGTTGTGAGAAATTGTCGGCAGAATAATTCCGATCTGCTAGTTCGTTGATGAGACAACGTTGCTTTAGCTGTTCAAACGGGATGCTTTGGTCTAACAGCCCTAATCGATAAGCGTATTTGTCGGAGTTTCCAGGAAACAGCACTTGCAGATTAAATGGGACGCGGAAACCCATTTGATTGATATGCCGAACAATGTTGGTTGTGCAGTTGTTGGTCAGGGTGTCATAAAATTCTGGTTCGCGCGCGAGTTTATTGGCCCGGTTCATCATATCGACAAACAATTGTTGGGACTGGCGGGGCGTGGCATTGGTGGGGTAAACGTAAACTTTTGCATCGCGATGGTGAGTGCGCAGTCGAATCACGTCCCGTTCGTCGGCGACAACATAGGCCAATTCATATTGGCGACTGATTCCCAACACCGGGGAATACTCTTCGCCTTTTTCCGTGCGGATTTCGACGGACACGACAATTTGAGTCTGGTCCTCCAATCCAAAACTCAACATGGTGTGTGCCAATAGCGGAGCATCGTTAAACGGCACAACGATGAAATCGACCGATCGAATTTCATCTAAATCGAACTGGCGGTCATAGTGATTGACCACGAAATCTTTTTCTGAAATGTATTCGTTGTTGCGAATGTTTCTGATCTTGATTTGCGAACCGTTTCGTTGCATTTGGGCAACTTCGGTAAATTCGGGCGACCAATTGCGAAAATTCGACGGCGCCATACGATCGGCTACCGAATTCAGTTTGAGTGTCTGACAACCCGACGTACTGATCAGCAACAGACTCAGCGCAGAGAAAATCGTAAAGTGCCTGGCGAACGGCTCCATGGAGATGTCCCGGTGTTCCAGAAAAACGAGACCAGCGAGAGCTTTTAGAAAAAGGAGCGAAAGAGAACAAGTTCAAAAAATTGCTATCAGTCGAGATGCGTTTGATAACGTAAGGTCGGTGGCACGCTTGCGGAAAAAGAAAAATCGCAACCCGAAGCGTGAGCGAGGGACCACGTTCTAACTGCGCACCAGCAGGTTTCTGGTCCCTCGCTCACGCTTCGGGTTGCGATTGGTGATTCAACTGAGTGACTGATTCAAAAACAAATGCCCTCTTCGCATGAGGACAAAGAGGGCATCAAAAAGGAGGTGTAATGATTTGTGTTTCTGAGAAGGAAACCTTCTCAGCATGATGCTTTTGGTGGATCTTGCATCAAGTGCCCTCCGGTTTGAACAAGAAATGTTTCTTGACTACAGAATTTTATCGCAAAATTTCAAATCTCCAAACAAAATGTTGAGGCAATTTTGAATTTCTCCCCGAATTGAAACCTGTGGAGTCGGTATGTCCGGATTGGGGAAAATTATTGCCCCTAATCTGCGAAATTTTTTAGCTGTCGTTTACTGTTTTACCGGACTGATGCATTTACCAAACACCATACGCCCAGCACTGGTTTGCAGCATACTGGTAACTTCGATGTTGACATCGCGTCCAATAAAGTTTCGACCATCTTCGATGACAATCATGGTACCGTCGTCGAGGTATCCAATTCCTTGGCCATGTTCCTCGCCTTGTTTTACAACGCGTACGATGACTTTTTCACCTGGGAGAAAAACTGGTTTTAGGGAATTCGCAACGTCATTCAGGTTAACGACATTGACGTTCTGTAATCGGGCGACTTTGTTCAGATTGTAATCCCCGGTAACGATTTTCCCCTCGAGGTGTTTTGCCAGCAGCAGAAGCTTCATATCGACGGGTTGTCCGTCCATTTCGCGCGTTTCTGTATCAATGATTTTCAGGTCAACTTTCGAGTTGTTTCTGAGTTTGTTGAGCACGTCTAATCCACGACGTCCGCGGGCACGGCGAATTTTGTCGCTGCTGTCAGCGATCGCCTGCAATTCGCCCAAAACAAAACGTGGCATGATCAATTGATTGTCGAAAATCCCCGTTTCGATGATATCGGCAATTCGCCCGTCGATAACGACACTGGTATCGAGTACGTAAGGTTTACTGCCTTTGATTTCTTTCGAAAACTCGACATACGGGATAACGAACCTGAAATCATCCTTGGTTTGCCATAGCAAACTGATACAGATGTAGCACAGCGAAACGGCCAAAAAAGTAATCACCACCGTCTTTGTCGTTTCTCGACTAAATCCGGAGCTTTCGACCGTGATACCCGCAAAAACAGATTCCAGCGCCAAGCTAAAGATAAACGTCAAAAACAATCCAACGAGCAGTCCAAAATAAACACTTGAGATCAAATCAATGCGTTTGATTTTGATCAGAGAATCGCCAAAGATGAGTGCTGAACCACCCAACAAGAAAAAGATAAACGTCATGATCCGCTGACCCGACGTCATATCAAGATTAATCGCCAATGCCGCACCGACACCGACGACAAAGACCATAAAGCTGGCCCGAAGTATCCAAATAGTCATTTATTAAGTGCTTTATATAAAGTGTTTGCTGAACAAGCCGACTCACTGTCGTCGGTAAATTGTTCATTGCCGCAGTATGAAAATCAGTGACTATGAATGTCGAATGAAAAATATAGATAATTCAACGAGGCTCTCTGGCGGCACGAACCAACACGTTGCCCTTTATTGTAGGCATATACAATTCGTAATTCCATCGCGCCGATTCGCAGAGATTTCAATTTTTAACAAATTGAATTTTGATGAATAAAATCAGCACATTTTTATTTTTTTTTGGCGAAATGTTTTGCAAATAATTGTTCGCAGAAATGATCGGTCATTCCAGCCAAATACTCGATTGCCATTCGCCGAATGCCTATTTTGTCAGCGCGAAGTTGGTACTTTTTAGGGAATCTTTCGGGGTGTTCGATGAATCCATGAAACATTTGTCGCAATCGGTTTTGGGCGCGTTTTCGAACCTCCATCAGCCGAGGGTGCCGGTAAACTCGTTCATAAAGAAATTTTTCGAGTTCTGTTTTCTGCTCCGAAAATTCTGGGCTTGGTCCAATTTTGAAATCACTTTCTCGAGCGGCTTGCGAATTGGGGAACGAGAGTTCGTCAAGTTTTCGCCCCGTGTGAACGAGCAAATCGGTGACTTGTCGCTCGAGCAATCGATGAACGACCGCTTGTCGCATCAGATCCGGCGACAACCCCGCGTAGTTTTCTCGGACGTGCCGGATGATGTCAGCAATTAGCGCGTTTTCAGACATTTCATCCAAGGTCACCAGCCCAAGCTTCAAAGCATCGTCAGTGTCGTGGGCATCGTAGGTGACGCTGTCCGCAGCATCAACCAATTGAACCTCGAGCAACGGTTTGGTGCTGTTGTTTTTCTCAATGCGATGTGTCTGGCCCTGAAGACATTCAAAAGTCAGATTCAACCCCGGAACGCTGCGGTAACGAAATTCCAGCTCGCGAACAATGGTCAGCGCAAATTGGTTGTGTGAGAAACCGCCAATTTCCGATGCGCATTCGTTCAGCACATCTTCACCCGCATGTCCATAAGGTGGGTGTCCAATATCGTGCATCAACGCGAGTGCTTCGATTAGATCCTCGTTCAGTTGCAAACAACGTCCAATCGTTCGCGCGATGGTAGCGACTTCCTGGGTATGTGTGAGGCGCGTTCGATGATAGTCACCCATCTCGCCAGTAAACACCTGCATCTTTCCGCTGAGGCGGCGATACGCCGAACTGTGCAGGATTCGATCTCGGTCCCGTTGAAATGGACCGCGATAGGTATGGGGTGTTTCCGGGTGTTGGCGACCCATGCTGTCACACGAATGCATCGCGTACGGCGCAAGGATCAGGCTTTCTCGTTGGTCAACCAACAGAAGATTTTGAGGAAGCAACATGTACCTCCAAGGTGCTGGTCATTTATACCGAAAGTTGTTTCCGAACGGACTCTGCATGTCCCGCTTGTCCAAAAGCAGTCATCCGGGCAATACAAACTTGTTTCATCGCTTCGCGCGCCGGTTTGAGATAATCGCGTGGATCAAATTTCTCTGGTGATTCCACAAACACTTTACGAATCGCACCAGTAATCGCCATGCGATTGTCGGTGTCGACGTTGATCTTTCGAACACCATGTTGAATGCCTCGCTGAATTTCTTCGACCGGAACGCCGTAAGTTTGTCGCATCTGCCCGCCATACTCGTTGATAATATCTTGCAGTTCTTGAGGAACGCTGCTGCTACCGTGCATGACCAAATGGCAATTCGGTAACCGTCGATGAATTTCTTCGATGCGGCTCATCGCCAAAACTTCGCCATCTGGTTTTCGCGTAAATTTATAAGCGCCATGGCTGGTACCAATCGCGACGGCTAGCGCATCGACGTTCGTTTCTGCAACAAATCGTTCGGCTTCTTCGGGATCGGTCAGCAGTTGATCATGACTCAGTTGGCCGACTGCACCATGTCCATCTTCCTGTTCCCCTTCACCACTTTCCAGTGACCCGAGACAGCCCAATTCTCCTTCGACACTGACCCCTTCGGCGTGAGCCAATCTCACAACTTCGGCCGTGACCTCCACGTTGTAGTCGTAATCGGCAGGTGTTTTGCCATCTTCTTGCAACGAGCCGTCCATCATCACGGATGTAAATCCATTTTCGATAGCGCTCATGCATGTTTCCACGCTGTTGCCGTGATCCTGATGCATCACGATGGGAATATGTGGATAAAGTTCCTCGGCAGCCAGCATCAAATGGCGGAGGTAGTTGTCTTGCGAATATTTTCTTGCACCACGAGAGGCTTGAACGATGACTGGAGAATCCGTTTCCTCGGCGGCTTCCATAATGGCCTGAATCTGTTCCATGTTGTTTACGTTAAATGCGGCGACGCCGTAATTGTTTTCTGCCGCGTGATCGAGAATTTGTCGAAGTGGAACTAGTGACATAGTTGTTTCCGTTGAATCGAATTTAGCCTGATATCAAAATTCAATTAGACATAACCGCAAATGATCGTCCAAGGCGTATTGGTTCAAATCGCCACCCGTTAATCGAGCGGTGTTGCCAAAGGTTCGGAAGATTCGCGGAGCCCGAGACTGTGTTGGGTGCCCACATTCGTCACGCGGATAAAAAATACTCGTTGAGAATTGTCGGAGCAAAAGAATAGCCCGCCGAGACCAAGCGAATTACGGGAAGTTGGCCCGCACAACAATGTCTGGCCGGTTCTCAATTGGGCATTAATGGTTAACTCGTGAATGGTCAGCTTGTCCTGTGATGGCTCCCAATAGAACGAGTCATCGGAGACCGCGATGCGAGGCTTTTTTTCGCCATGATGGATTTCAGGCGTGAGTCGAATTCGAACCGATCCGTCTGACTGTGGAAAAGTTGTTATCCGGAAATGGCACTGAACGAGATTGAGCGAACCGCTACGACGCCGATGATCCAGTTCCAACTCCCAAGTGGCTTGATTCATCGTTGGACCGGTGGGGTAACGATGAGGTTTGCCGTCAATCAAAGTCGCTTTTTGGAGCGCCGCGATATTTTTTTGTTGGGGCAAGCCTTGAGAATGTCGCCATTTTTCGTGGTACCGTTGCTGATCTTCGCTTT
This sequence comes from Pirellulaceae bacterium, assembly GCA_028280445.1. Classification (GTDB taxonomy): domain Bacteria; phylum Planctomycetota; class Planctomycetia; order Pirellulales; family Pirellulaceae; genus JANQLU01. Next base: position 5,743 of record JANQLU010000014.1, read on the forward strand.
CATATTGAATCTTGGGATCAATCAACTGCCAAAAAATCCTCGGCGGCTGACTTGAGAGGATCGCCGTTTGCAATGAATTTTTGTCGAGCAGTTTTCTGGTTTCCAGCAAGATCGGTTGTTGGTCCGCTTTTTTCCACAGTTCATCGAGTTTGTCGGCATTCGAATTGGGAATATCAATCACGCCAATTTCCAAGCTGACGGAGTTTTCCGACAATTGAAATGGTGGAAGTTTGAACGGCTCAGCTGGGACCGGTTTTTTTTTGGCCAAAGTAAACCAGCGACACCCTGTGTTTGTCAAAATGCCAAACGCACAAACCAGCAACAACAGCGTTGCTAGCAATGATCGTGAGCGCGCATTTCCCAACAGTTTGACAAACATGCTGGTGGAATAGAGACAATTGATGTTTGGGTCAACATCAAACAATCAGCGCAGTCAACGTTTGAAACCCGGGGTGATAGCGTATGGCGTCAAAATCCGGTTCTTCGGCGGCATACTGCCGATATTCGGGTTCGATATCAAATGCGATTGACAAATGCTTGATCGCCAACTGAGCCTGGCTCGCCAAAGCCCAATAGCAGGCCAAATTGTAATGGGCAATTCCCAGCGAATAGTCGATTTCGATCGCTTCTTCGAGTGCAGCGACGGCCAAATCGAGGCGGCCCGTTCGTTTGTAGCACCAACCCAGCGCCAGTAGGGCTTCCGTATTTTGCGGTTCAATCCGGTTGGCTTCTTGTAGGAAAAAAATCGCTTGAGAATATTTCTCGAGGAGCCGGTAAACTTCGCCTTTGAGGTACAGCGTCTGAACACTGCTGCCGAATTTCTTTTCCAGCTCGTCCAGACAATCGAGACTGCGTTCTGCCAGAATTTCAATGCGATCTTGCTCCAGGACCCAACAATCGGCAAACAACAACGCCAGATCGAGATAGCCTTGAGCTTCTCGTAGCAGATGTTGTCGTCGAATTCGTTTTTCCTGAATCATGATTGCTCTTCCTATTTATAGTTTAGATGCAAGATTCAGCTTTCGACTCGAATGCGTGCGATTTTGTTTCTCAAATCCTGAAAAACAAACGGTTTGCAGGTCCAAAAAAAAGCTTGACGAAAATTCAGAATGTAGCGGACTTGCCGTTCACGAGCCGTTTGGAAAGCGACGCGGTTGAAAGTATTCGGATTTGGCGATTTGTTGAATTTGGACCACATCTGTTGCAAATTGGCAACCTATTCCAAATAGATGGCGCCAATTCCCGGTATTTGGCGATCTCAGAGGTTTGGCATCCGTTTTGCGTTTGCCTGTATTACAACTTTTTGCAGGAAACTAAATGGCACTGTCTCACTTCATCCGCACCAACCGTTTCAGCGCTATCGTTTTGATGGCGTTGATGGGTTGGTTTATTCCGCCACCGGTTCAAGCGATCGCCCAAGAGGATGTATCAGCAACTCGTTCCGTCGATTCCAAAACTTCCAATGTCAATCGCCTGCAATTCACACGTTACGGTTGGCAAGACGTCAATTATTGGATTGTTCGTCCGCAAAGCGAAATCGGCTTGGATCGCATTCACCCAATCACGATGGGCGCACTAATGTTGCTGGGAGTGTTAACGCTCGTGATTTGGAGCGCCAACGAGGTCGAAATCAGCGACTTGTTTGGCAGACATTCAAAAACAAGGCGTGCTACCAATAAAAACAGGCAGCCTGATTCGCTGCCTGAAATTTGATTTGGCGAAAATTGAACTACGCAATCTTCGAGATTTTGATCGTCGTATATTTTTGGCGATGACCTGTACGTCGCTTACTGTTTTTGCGGCGACGAAATTTTTGGATGTAGATTTTGTCAGCTTGGGTCTGCTCGACAACGGTCGCAACTACCGATGCTCCACTGACCTCGGGTTTACCAACTTTGAAATCGCCATCTCCGCCAACCGCGAGAACTTTATCAAAGGTCAGCTCGGAACCTGCTTCGGCGTCTGCCCGGTATTCGATATCTAAAAGTTGGCCTTCCTCGACCTTGTACTGCTTTCCACCGTCATCAATTATTGCGTACATGATTGTCTGATTTCGTATTTCTCTGAAAATTTGTAATCCGGGATTCTATCAAACTGCCCTGCCATGGTGAAGGCATAAAATTCAGTCGTGGCGGTGACCGAAAATCGCAACCCGAAGCGTGAGCGAGGGACCGGAAAACACGCAGATGTTCTGTCGTACGCGGTCCCTCGCTCACGCTTCGGGTTGCGAAAAACCCGGTATTTCAGGCCTCGTCCTGCCCTTCTTCTCGGCCTTCGGTCATCTCCAGCTGACGCATTTTGCGATAGAGATTTGACCGGTGCAGGCCCAGTTTTCGAGCCGCATCGGTCATATTTCCGCGGGATCGTTCGATGTGTTTTCGGATATATTCCACCTGGAATTGTTTGGTCGCGTCAGCCAATGGTTGGTCCAATTGGATGGGGTCGCTGCCCGAATCATGCGGCGACATGATGAACGCCAGTTGATCCGCATCAATGGTTTCGCCTTCGCTCAAATAGGCCAGCCGTTCCATCAAATTTCTTAGTTCGCGGACGTTGCCAGGCCACGTATGACTCAACATCCGTTTTTTTGCCGCAGCCGTCAGTTTGGGTGCCGCGCGACGTGCCTGTGCGCAAAACTGATTTAGAAAATGTTCGGCCAACAGGATCACATCATCGCCGCGATCCCGCAGCGGAGGCAACTCAATGGTGACCACATTCAAACGGAAAAACAAATCTTCACGGAATTGTTTGTCTCGAACCAGTTTTCCAAGGTCCTGGTTCGTGGCTGCAATGACGCGCGTGTCGGTCGAGATCGGGGTCGATCCACCGACGCGAACGACAATTTTCTCTTCCAAAACGCGGAGCAATTTTGCCTGGCCACCGAGGCTCATATCACCGATTTCGTCGAGAAACAGCGTGCCGCCATTGGCCAATTCGAATTTGCCTTGCCGCGCCTGGTGTGCATCGGTAAAGGCGCCTTTTTCATGCCCAAACAATTCACTTTCCAGCAGCGATTCGGTAATGGCGGCGCAGTTGACCGCAACGAGCACCTGGTCGCGACGCTGACTGAGGTAGTGAATTAATTGGGCCACGACCTCTTTACCCGTTCCGTTTTCACCAAGGATTAAAATCGCCAATTCTGTTTCAGCAACGCGGCCGATAGTTTTGCGGAGGTTTTCGATCGAATCACATTCGCCAATCAAATGAACTTTGTCAGCCGCTTCCTCGGCAATCTGACGACGGCTGGTCGCCAGTTTTTCAACGTGTTGCGTATTGTCGATGGCGATCGATGCGTGAGCCGCCAGTTCTTCGAGCGCTTGAACATCGCTATCGGAAAATTGTCCAGTCGATTTGTTGAGCACCTGGAATGCTCCGATGACCCGTTCTTTGGAATCCAGCATCGGAACACACAGCAACGAACGCGTTTTAAAATCCAGTTCCTGATCGATATCGCGATGAATTTTTTCCTGTTCGCTGGCGATATCTTCGTCGACGCGTTGCGACTGGCCCGATTTAACCGTCTGGCCAACGACACCGGTCCCTTCGGGAATTCGAATTTCACCCGACTCGACACCTAACGCGGGACGCCCTACCAATTGATGATTGGTTTTGTCCCACAAAAAAATGGTTGCTCGTTCGGCATCCAGCAATTGCGTAGCCGCTTCGGCCATTTCATACAGCAGCGTGTCGGTTTCACGCGTTTGATTCCAGGACTGTGTCATGTCCAGCATGCGACGCAGCCGATCGGCTCGTTTGAATTGAGCCAGTCGTTGTCGCGTCAATAAAATGGTTTCGCCGACACACGCCGCAACACTGTCGCATTGGTCAACATCGATTTCAGCGCCCGACACTAACAACACTTGCCCTGCCAATTGTTGCGGATCGAGCAATGCGGCAACATGTGTTCCAGCCGTTAGTGTTTTTTCTTGATCGAGAACATCCGCCAGCAACTCGACCGGCAATGCACCGTCGGCCGATGGATCGGTACTGCCGATTGTCCGCCACTGGCCTTTGGTCCCGCGAATGATCTGAGTGTGCGCTGCACCCGTCTGTTGTTTGATGATTTTCAGGATTTGAGACAGGCAATCGTCCAAGGTTTCGGCGGAGAGGGAAATCGACATGAAATCCGCGGCAAACTGCTCACCGAGTGATTGACTTGTGATTCTTGCCTGTCGTTGGGCGGTTGCCATGGTCACCTATTGCTGTTTTCTTTTCGCTATCTGACTTACGCAGGAATTGCCGCTGAGGAAAAAAACTGTTATCAAAATGATTCTCAAAGGTTATCCGGTTTTACACCAGCCAACAATTGGCTGATCGAAAATATTGAAAGGTTCGTTGATGAGAATGTTCGAAGGCAAAAAGGGCTTGATTCTGGGCGTGGCCAACGATCGATCGATCGCGCTGGCCATCGCGAATTTCATTATGAGCGAAGGGGGCGAATGTGGATTCACCCACCTGCCCGATCGTCCCGGTGACGAGAAAAAGAAAAATCACCGTCGGGTGCATAAATGTGTTGGGGATAATCCTGCCGCCAAATTTCTCGTTCCTCTGGATGTCAACAACGATGCTCAAATTGCCGAGGTGATGGAAAAAACGGAGGCAGAATTTGGTCAAATTGATTTTTTGCTGCATTCCATTGCATTTGCCAGCCTCGATGATTTGAAGGGAGATACGATCGACACCAGCCGCGATGGATTCAAATTGGCGATGGAAATCAGCGCCTACAGTTTGCTCGCCGTTTGCAAATCTGCGCGTGATATTCTGTCGGACAAATCGTCGGTATTATGTATGACTTACATGGGTGGCGAAAAATGTATTCCCGGATACAACGTGATGGGGGTCTGCAAAGCGGCGTTGGAAGCAGCCATGCGCTACTTGGCTTTTGACATGGGCCCCGCCGGGACGCGCGTCAACGCACTCAGCGCCGGTCCATTGAAAACACTGGCTGGCTCAGCCGCCAAGGTCGGACCGATGCTGGAGTTGTACGAACAAATCGCTCCACTGGGCCGCAATATTACTCATGAAGAGGCGGGGAAAACGGGAGCATTTCTGCTTTCCGATTTGAGCGATGGAATTACCGGAGAAGTCCTGCACGTGGACGCAGGGTATAATGCAATGGGTTCACCTGGTCGAATGCTCGATAAAATCAAGGAAGCCAGAGAGAGTCATTCCTAAGAAATCACTCCACAAAAATGAGCAAGTATTACTGTCAATGTGGGCATCCGTTGAGTAGCCGCTTCGTCCAGCGGTGCCCCGCCTGCAAAGCAGTTCTCCAGAATTCGCCAATCGTCAAAGGTTACCTGATTCAAATCCTTGGAATCTTGATCTTGTTAGCGGGATTGGCGGCTGTTTTGTGGTTTCTGGTCGGCTAGAATTGAAAGTTTAAATTCCGGTGAAATGTGTGGGACACCGCACGATTCTCCGATTCGTAGTGAATCATAATGTCGATTCAATAATTTTTGTACTTATTTTTAATGAGGTTTGCCAATGGGCGACACCAATACTTCTGAAAAATCAAGCGCTCCCAAAAGCCCTTGGTTCAAAATTCGGATGGCCATCCTGGGTATCCTGCTACTGGCGCTGGTCGCCACACTTGTATTTGACTGGCTGGTTCAAAAACCGGCGATGTCAAAAAATCTGGAGATCGTTGACAAAATGTTCTCTGAGTCTCGTGGTCTCAAACAAACCAAAGGACCGCGTCCCGCTTACACTCCCGAAGATGTTGAAAATGCCATCGGCCGCAAGGCAGCTACCGAGCGTTTCTCGGGTGACAACAAAGATGTCAAAATCATGACTTATGAATGGAATCGCGGTTTGCCGTTGCAATTAGTATTTGGAAACGATGAGGAAGAGGGCAAGGACGAAATCGTCGCTGATCTGGACAAACCCACATTGCAAATCGGACCGGTTGGAATCAAATCATTTCCAAAATACTTTTTTGAAGCGGTTTTCAAAAAAGAAAAATACCTGCCAGATCCCGAGCAATCTGACAAATGGGCAGAGCGGTTTGTGTTGTACAAAATTTCTGGCGAAAACACACGCGTTTCGTACTCACCATTGGGTAAAATGCAGATGCCCAAAAATCCACCTAAAGAGTTGATGATGCCCTCCGCACCTGGTGGAGGCGGTTCACGACCCGCCAAAGGGAAAAAAGGAAAAACCAAACGTCCTACAAAAGACGATGGCAAAAAAGACGACAAGTCTGACGACAAAAAATCGGATTCGAAATCGGATGACAAAAAGGACGATGTAAAGTCAGACGACAAAAAGGAAGACGATAAAAAAGACGATCAATAGGTCGCCTGATTGTTGCCGTCAAATTCAATTGGATCAAAAGCCGTTCGACGCGATGTCAACGGCTTTTTTTATTGCATGGTTTCGTTTGAGACTACGAATCCGCTCAATCACCAGAGCAGCAACTTTGAATAAAGGGGTCGGGAGTCGATTGTGCAGATGCCCCGGAGGGCAGCATTCTCGATCGTTTAATCTATGCGGCGTTCTTCGCCGGTTTGCTGAACCCCCTCGACGCTGACCTCATGAACATGCCATTGAGGATCCGGATTTTTGTCATTCGGAGAAGCCCGGTGCATTCGAACTTCGAACTCCAGTGGAAATCGAATGGTTGCGTTGTTACGTCCAACGCCTGTCATTTTCTTCAGGCTTTTGTCGGCTGGATAATAGCGAAACAACAGTCGGTACAGTTCACCCCCGGGGATTTTTTCCATCTTGATTCGCTTGACGAACTCAATTTGGCATTTTTCGCCATCAGCTTTGATCAGTCGATGCGGAACCAGCATTTCGTAAAAAGACTCATATCCGGTTTGAGGTTGCCGGCCTAATTTTTGTTTGAGTCCTCGATTGTCGGGATGATAGTAGACTTTGAGGTCCGTTTCTGGAGGTTCACGATCGCTGACTGGCAACGTCATGTGATGAACTTTTTCGAATTCTCCCGTTTGCATCAAGTCCAGCCAGTGTTGTGCGTGTTGTTGCGCTGCGGACCAGCGGTGGCCATCTTTCATCGTGAAAAAACTCACTCCAAACATGATGGCAAAGCAGGAAATAAACATGGCGATCCAGGCAAAATTAGCGCCGACGAAATCTCGCTCACTGGTGCGGATTCTCCACACCGCGAATGCGGCGACTGAAAATGCCAACACACCAAACAGTGTGAATCCAACGTTGACAAACGTAGCTAATGAAAACAAAGAAATAAACACTGAAAAAATCGCCAGGAAACTGATCGGGCGATATTCAATTTCATTTAATTCTGTTTCAGCATTTCGATTCATAATGATTGACCGTCATTCAAAGCAAAAATCCGATACATCTTTACGAAATCTAGCGAACATTCGTTCGATTGAACATCAGCCCGCCAGGGGCATTATTGCCCACTTCTTTCATCCGGATTGACTCGCAACTCATCCCGATTCCAAACTTCCTCCCGACGATGATGAAATTTGTAGATGAAATCGCCAAATGGATCGAAGACGCGGCAATTTAAATCAGCGTCATCCGGATGATCGTCACGTTTGTCCTCTTCGAAAAACAGTCCATTTTTGGATTCGGCCAGCGCTCCCCGTGAACGACTTTGCACATACGACATCCATAGACGATCTGGTCCGACTCCGAGGTTGTAGGTATCGGGGTCTTCCTGAAATGATCCCCAGGCTCCCTCCAATGGCAACGGGGCGGTGTGCAGCGTAAACAATGTAAAACAGATAAAGACCCACGCGGTGACCATCCCTAAAACCGTCCGCATGGCAAAATCAACCCACATGTTGAGGTTCATTCGGTATTTCGTCGTACCGTCGGCAAAGATCCGCAAAATGATAAAGCTGCCGAAAAAGCACAACCACAGTGCCAGAAAATCTGCGACGTACGTCAGCGAATCGTCGGCATTCTCGATCATCACCGCCACGTTTTCAAAATAGCTCGAGGCAATTGTGCCGGCCAAAATGGTAATGACCAGATTGATAAAGACATTCCAAGTGCCGAGAAACCACATGCCGGCAACGATGATGATGAAAATCAAAAATGCGATTAAAAATACCATGATGATTGATCCGCGATTATTTTTTCAAAATCCGCTGTAACTCCTCAACGCTGGTGCTCCCTTTTGCCGCCAATACAATTCCTTCGTCGCGCAGTGGAATGTGTCCGTTTTCCTTGGCAATATGCATCATCGACTCAACCCTGGGTTGCTTCAGCATCGCTTGTCGAATCGCGTCGTTGATTTCCAGCAATTCAAACATTCCGGCTCGGCCGTAGTAACCGAGACCATTGCATTTCGTACAAGGTTGAATCTCGATCGGCTGGCCGTTTTCATCCACCGCATCTTCGGGGCGCGGTTGAAAATGCGTATACATCATCGCCACGCGGCCTGGCGGAATTCCCAAACGTTGCAGCATCGCCGGGTTGGGTTGAAAACCCTGTTTGCACTGGTCGCACAACAGCCGAATCATGCGTTGATAAATAACGCACGTCACGGCGTTCGCCAATTTTTCGATGGTGGGTTTCATCAACATCAACCGAAACAATCCATCCATCGCGTGTTTCGCATTGAGTTGCGTAAATACCATTTTGTTATGTTGCGTCGCCAAATCACAATATTCATCCAACACCCGTCCATCAGGAATTTCTGGAAAGGCCAATACATCGGGTTGTCGCAACAACACCTGCTGAATATCAGTGACGGGCGTTTTTCCTTTGGTTTTGTCGTACTTGATCGTTCGAATATTGATAAATTCGTCATCGAAGTACGATTCATCATGAATCATCACAACATCGCGCGTGAATCGATCGCTGGTGTTCAAAACCGATCGCCACAAGGATGTCAGGCCGTCACCGGGTAGCGTTGTCACCACCACCATTCCGGAATCACGGTTCATCAGCGAAATGAGTTTTTCTTTCATGCTGGGCCGCATGCCCATTTCTTCCAGCGTCATTTCACGGGCGCTGCCCTGACGGATCGTCAACGCCACGCGCTCACCGGTTTTGATTCCTTGCGAAACAACTCTGCATTTGTAATCAACATCCGTGAAATTGGCGCCAAACGTACTTTCCTGACGCGCTCGTCGCTCGCGGTAATTCAAACCCGCCAATTTTTTGAGTGATGCGAGCATGTAGTCGCCAGTTTGACGGTCCAGCGACGGCATTTGATGCCACAGCCCGTCGATTTTGAATCGCACCACAACAGCTTGCGTCGAAAAATCAAATACGATCGTATCGGAATTTTTTGCGATCGCGTCGGAGATAATGAAAGCACACGTGGGATAACCCGGTGATGGCAAAACGGATTCCAGATTGGCCTGCCGAATCTCTTCCGACGCACCACCAGCGGTGAACGTAATCGGTGGCAATGCTGGTTGTTCGACCGGCTCCAAATCGGGTTGTGGTTCTTGTTCAGGTTCAGACATTTTGAATTAAGTTATTTTTTCTTGGGCTGAAACACTCGTTGAATTTCCTGGATGCTGGTCACTCCTGATAACGCCAGCCGATATCCTTGCTGGATCAGCGACTTGTTACCTCGGGCCTGGGCAATTTTTGTCAACGACTCGGGCGACGTCATCAAGACTTTCCTGATTTCGTCATCGACAACCAACGTTTCAACAATGGCGATCCGACCGACATATCCCAAACCGTTGCAAACGCGACATTCTTGCATTTCAATCAAGTTGCCATCCTGATCCACCCGCTGCTCTGGAGGCGGCAGCTGATAAGGACCGTGGACGTTGACTTCGTCACCCGGTTTAACACCCAGCTGTTTGAGGAAATTCGGATTCACTTGTAAAGGTTGCTTACAGGCATCGCAAAGCCGACGAACCAGACGTTGTGAACAGGCAAAGGTTACGATTTTAGCAAATTGTTGACGATCTCCGACTTGTTTCATCAACCGCAACAAGGCTTCGGCGGCTGAGCCAGCGCGCAGCTTGATAATCAAAGTTCGATTTTCCGACGCCATTTCTTTGAGCAAAGTATCGTAGAACGCCGGATTAGAAACCTGTTCCGGCATGACAAACGCATCGGGATTTCGCAGCAACAAACTTTGCAATTCGGTAACATTGCCTTTTCCATTGTTGATGAAAACTTCGCGAGCAACATTTTCAATGTGTGTCTCGTTTTCCTCGGAGGAAACAAACGCAACAACATCACGCATGATTCGGTCTGAGGCCTCCATCACGGCTGCCCAGGTGGTCGACAAACCACCGCCGGGTGGTGCCGAAATAATCGCCAATCCTGGAGAGTTGAGCGCGTTGGTGGTGGCCGTTACCATTTCGGGCCACATGCCGACCTGTGCCAAATTCAAACCAGTGGCGTACGTCTGAGCCACTTTGATGACCGCGCGCTCACCGGTCGGAACACCTTGGGTTGTGAGTTCGCAATTCGTTCTTCCCTTTTCCAAAATGGCAGCAAAATTACCGCGTTGTTTGTGTCGACGCTCGCGCGGATTCAAACCGCTGAGGGTTTTCAGCGCGATCAACATCGAATCCCCTGTCGGTCGGTCGAGCACGGGCAATTGATGCCAGAAACCATCAACCTCCATCCGCAGATTAACCGCTTGTTGCGTAAAATCCATCAAAACACTGCTGGCACGTTTGATCACTGCGTCATGCATCAACGCTTTGACCGCTGGAAAATGTTCCGCCTGCCGCGCTGAAATCAGATTGTGTTGTTGTTCAGCGCCAGTTGCTCCGCCCGCGGCAAATTCAATTTCGGGGCCTTGCTGGGCTGCCAATTCGGCTTCTTTGGCTCGGTACACTTTGCCGTTTTTGTAAAGCTTGAACCAGGCCATCGACGTGAACGCTTTGTCTTCTGGTCCGACGCGATTGTTGCGAATCAGCAAATACAAACCGAACGGAAGGAAAGTGGTCAGTATATAGATCGGCAACCCAATCCAAAAAATCGGCACGGACAAAATCGCCAACAAACCGACAAAGTAACTGAGCATATTCAACGGGTTGATGACTTGTGGAATGATCCTCGTTTGTTCATGCATCTCGGTGGAGTCGATGTTAATGAACTCGGCCAGCCACATCCAAATGACAAAAAAAACGACGATGAGTCCCAGTTTGTACCAGGCAAAATAGGCGCCGGGTCCGCGGTCCAGTTGAAACGGATCATTTTCATCCGCCTGTGGAAACTCGGGCCATTGGGCAAGCAACTCGAGATCCGCCCAAGCCGATGCCGTAGCGGTTTCAGCCAAAATCGGATTCGTCGATTCTGCTGAAAGCTCCGTACAGAGACCACCAACCAGAACCAAAATAAGTGAGATTGTATATTTGAGCATCAAAGGATACCGGGTTGCGAAACATTGATTCCTTTGAGAGCCATTTTCAACGCATCCTTGTTTGGCGCGACTTGGAACGCGGTGGGGCGATCGATCAATTCGTCGTCGACGAGTTGTTGCAGACTCATGGTGAAATCCTGCATCCCTTCCTCGGCACCGATTCGGATCGCATCCGCTAATTTATGATCTTCTTCTTCGAGAACAAGCTTTTTAACGGTCGGGTTGAACGTCATGATCTCGCAAGTAGGTACACGACCAACGCCTTCTCGGATGGACGGCAACAGTTTTTGAGCAATGATCGCTTTCATATTCATGGCGATCGCGCTGCGAATCGCACTGTGCATTTCCTCGGGGAACAAGTCGAGAATACGTCCAATAGTCGACGGAGAAGTCGACGCGTGAATCGTGCCGAACACCAGGTGACCCGTCTCGGCCGCATGAATGGCTGTCATAAATGTTTCTTCGTCGCGAAGCTCGCCGACCAAAATGATATCGGGGTCTTCACGTACAGCGTGTTTCATTCCAATACTAAAGTCGACAACATCGATTCCGACCTCACGTTGGTTGATCAGACATTTGTCATCTTTAAAAACAAATTCGATGGGATCTTCGAGTGTCAAAATATGCTTGATGTACAACGAGTTGATATAGTTCAGCATCGAAGCAATCGTTGTACTTTTTCCAGATCCGGTGATTCCTGCCAGTAGAATCATGCCCTGTTCGTGATGGCATAATTTTTCAATGGTCGGCGGCAGATGGAGTCCACGGAAATCGGGAATAAAGTTGTTCACACGGCGGGCAACCAAACCCATTTGCCCCATTTGTTGCAGCATATTGACGCGAAATCTCCAGCGAACCCCGTCAACTTCGATCGTGTAGGCAAAGTCCGCTCCACCCTCTTCGTTAAAGATGTTCCGGAGTCGATCCGTTTCCAACATGGGAATCAACAGACGACACATTTCTTCGGCGGTAACCGGGGCCCGGTTCAGTGGTTTCAGTTTTCCATGAACACGGCAAATCGGCGGTTGGCCAACCTTCATGTGCAGGTCGGAACCTTCGAGTTTGACCAAAGCGCGGAAATATCGATCGACTTCTTTTTCGACGTATTTTGTCACAAACCGCTTGGCAATTGCCTCTTCGGTAAACGCATCCATCGATTCGCCATTGGAATGGGCATCAGAATTTGTATTTTTTGATTTTGATTTTGAATGAGCCATTAATCATCCTTCGTTCGAATCTGCTCGAAGCGTAGCTGAGGTGGATTTTTCAATATGACCCCCTCATCGATCCACCAAAAGGGGCCAATTTGGGCGAGGTAGACAAAATTGTTGGAAGCAGGTGAGAACAAAGCTGTCAGGAACTCTACGCTATTTTCATTTTACACAGAAAATGCGTTAGAAAAGTGCTTTGAAAACGCGTTTTATTGGCCAGGAAACTTTGTCGTCCCTCACGATTGAACCAAACTTTACCGTCGGTAAATCTGGCGACCTGCAAAATCCGTCACCCAGGCCAATCGGTACTTGTTTTGCGTTGCCAGGGCTCCGAAATGACGTCATCACGGCCAGTTTTACATATTTAGTGCAATATTGGACAATTTTTGTCGAACAATGAGTTTGTTGGAAAAGCACGAAATTTGCAGTTACCATGGACCTGTTAATCACCCGATTCAACCCTTTGATTTCGGTGCTGGCCAGGCGATTCGCTACGATTTAGACTTGCTATTTGTGCTGCAGATTTCAGGCCACCTCGTTCTGTTACGTTTTTAGGTAAATCCCATGCCAATCGATATTACATGTTCCGATTGCTCCGAAAGCTACAAAGTGCCCGATGATGTCGCTGGCAAAAAAATCCGTTGCCCGAAATGTAATGTGGCCACCATCCAAGTGCCCAGTGTTGCAGCAGAAGCGGCGACGACAGCTGCCGTGGGCGGGACTGTCGGCACGGCTTCGACATATCAACAGACTCAGACTCAACAGACTCAGTCGACCCAATATCAAATGAAAACCGAAACCGGGGACATCTATGGACCTGTCGACAAAACTGAATTGGATCAGTGGGTTGCCGAAGGCCGCGTCAACGCAAAATCCCAACTGTTGCCGACGGGCGGTTCGCAATGGCAATGGGCAACCGATCTGTACCCACACCTGTCGGCTTCGACTGCCGTATCACCGGTTGTCTCGTCGGGCCAACCCTATCAACACCAATACGCCAACAAACAACAAGCTTATGCGCAGACTCGACAGCGCGGCCCCGTCGGATCGCGGTCGAAAATTGTTGCCGGCATTCTCGGTATTTTGATCGGCGCATTTGGTGTCCATAATTTCTATCTGGGTTTCCACGGCAAAGCTGTTGCCCAATTGCTCATTACCGTGTTGTCTTGCGGCGTGCTTGCTGGAATCTCAAGTATTTGGGCGCTGATTGAGGGAATCATGATTCTGACCGGTGGAATCGATCGAGATGCGGACGGCTATCTTTTACAAGAATGACCGGTGCCGGCCTGTCCAAATTCTGTGTTTTTGAAATAATTTGAGTTTCCTGGTTGCGCATCTCTATTTGTTTGAGAATTTGATGGATACTGAATTAGTCGATCGTTCCAAAGTCATTCAGCAGCGTTTGATTCAACTGCGAGACTCTCTTTGACTACGACGAAAAACTGAAAACCGTCGCCGAAATTGAACAAAAAATGGCGGCCCCCGGTTTTTGGGACGACCAGGAAAAAGCGCAGGAAACCGTCGGTCAACTCAAAACCGTCAAATCAATCGTCGGGCCACTCGCGGATTTAAGTTCCGCTTGTGAAGACATGCAAGCGCTGTTGGAAATGGCCGAAGAAGACGATTCGATTCAGCAGGAGGTCGTTGGCGAAATCGATCGTCTTGAAAAATTGCTCGATGACCTGGAACTCAAATCACTGTTGGACGGACCCCACGACGGCGCTGGAGCCATTTTAACCATCAACGCCCGCGACGGCGGAACGGACGCCAACGATTGGGCCGAAATGTTGCTGCGCATGTACACCGCTTGGGCAACCAAAAATGATTACTCCGTCACCCTGCTCCACCGACGCGACAACCCTGAGGCGGGCATCAATTGCGCGACCATCTCGATCCGGGGACCGATGGCGTACGGTTATCTCAAAGGCGAAGACGGAATGCACCGCCTAGTCCGGATCAGTCCATTCAATGCCGACGGAAAACGACAAACCAGTTTTGCGGCCGTCGACGTTTCGCCAGAAATCTCAGATGCCGTTGAAATCGAAATCCAGGAAAAAGATGTCGAAACCGACACCTTCAAAGCGAGTGGCGCCGGCGGGCAACATGTCAATAAAACAGACAGTGCCGTTCGATTGCGACATATTCCAACCGGAATTGTTGTCGAATGCCAAAACGAGCGGAGTCAGCATAAAAATCGCGCCCAAGCCTGGAAAATGCTGCGGGCGCGACTGGCACGGCTCGAAGAAGAAAAACGTGAAGCTGAAGAGGCAGCGAAATACCAACAAAAGGCCCGCGTGGGCTTCGGCTCGCAAATCCGCAATTATTTCCTCCATCCCGATCAACGTGTCAAAGATGTCAGGACAGGTTTTTCGATGGGGAATTTTCACGCCGTGCTGGATGGAAATATCCAGGGTTTTCTCGACGCACTCCTGAAATGGCGTGTGAAGCACGAAAAAAACTAACAACTCCCAATTTTTGAAATTTTCTGTCCGGTGATCAGGCAACATGGAAATCTCCAAGTGTGACAAAAAACAAAACGCTAAACACTGGAGAAAATCATGACTTATTTCACAATCGCACTGGCTTGTATGTTGTCAACTTTTACACAACCTAACGAAAACCAAAAAACGGAAACGATTCGAAAACCGGCAACTCATGTTCAAATGGATCAGTTGCAAATGGACCAAATTCTGAAACAAGGAATTGCGGATCTCGAAAAATTTCAACAACGCAAAAACCGGTCGCGGATCGGCTAACAAAACAATGCATCACTCGATCGCTGTCATCAATCAAGAAAATGGAGTCGGGCTCACCCTCGAAATCACGCGCCATTGCCCTGCCCCAGGAACAAACAGCGATCGATTCGGACACTGTATCAAATTCATCAGCTCGGAAAATTCGGTTGATATTTCTCCAAACGCCGTCTTACTTTCGACCGTCGAAGGTAGCGACGTGCAGCCCTGGCCTCCCAGCCCACCGTTGCAAGATTATTCCATCGAACAGCGAAACGATAAAACACTGTTGTTGGCCGTCGGTATGGCTGGGCGATCCCATTGGTCCGCCAGTATCGCCGCCGATCTGAAAAACCACTGCCTCGAATTCGATATGGCCTGTCGTATTAAATCGCCGCCCGAGTTTATTGGTACGACCTACAACCTCTCCAGGTCGTGTCAGATTGAACAAATCAGCCAGCACCAGATCGCCATTTCCGCGAATTCGCAGTCCGTTAATTTGACGATCGATCCTGCGGTTGGAAATGCAGTATTTAATCGGGACGGCGACGATCAGATATCCATTGTCGCAGAGTGTCCAACATTTGAAAAAGAGTCTACCATTCGCTGGAACTATCGGTTGGACATCTGAAAACTTGGAATACGACACTGACTTTCGTATTTTCCCAAATATTGCGACACGTATAAAATGTCTGGAGCAGGTTCATCCGAATTTGCTAAACCACTTCACTGTTTTGTTTTGAGGAATTGATGCTTTTCGATCCACTGTATTTGATCCTGGTCCTATTACCCGGTCTGGCGATTTCTGGAATTGCCAGCTGGATGGTCAAATCAAATTTCAATAAATACTCACGCGTTGGAACGCGCAACGGATACACCGGCGCTCAAGCCGCACAGAAACTGTTGGACAACGCGGGAATCCATGATGTCGAAGTTGTCGCAACGCGCGGTTATTTGAGCGATCACTACAATCCAACGACCAAACAATTGGCTTTGTCCGAACCGGTCTACGCCAGTAACAGCGTCGCTGCTGTCGGAGTCGCGGTCCACGAAGCGGGCCATGCGATTCAACATGCCCGGGGATATTGGCCAATGTATATCCGATCGGCAATTGTTCCGTTGGCGAACATCGGCTCCAGCATCGGTTATTTTACGATGTTTGGTGGATTGATCCTGATGAGTTTGTCTCGCACGACACAATCGCAATCGCTGGGACAATGGATCATCATCGGAGGCGCACTGATGTTCTCGATGGTTTTGTTATTTCAATTGATCACATTGCCTGTCGAGTTTGACGCCAGCAACCGCGCGAAACGACTGGTGGTTGAATCAGGAATTATTTC
The DNA here is from genome assembly GCA_028280445.1 of Pirellulaceae bacterium. Taxonomy (GTDB): domain Bacteria; phylum Planctomycetota; class Planctomycetia; order Pirellulales; family Pirellulaceae; genus JANQLU01. The sequence goes on from JANQLU010000014.1 coordinate 22,316, forward strand.
AGATTCCGAACGCGTTGGCGTCGATAAAGTGCTCAACGCAGCGGCACTGACTTATGTTGCGGCGGTCATCAGTACGGCACTCACCCTGCTCTATTTTTTGATACGTTCCGGTCTGCTCAGCCGACGTTAACCAAGTAGGGCCGGTTCCCACCGGCCAATCCGCCAAAACAACGCGAGCGAGGGACTAGAAACCGCCTGATGTGTAGTGGAACGTCGTCCCTCACTTACGTTTCGGGTTACGATTTCGATCCGTCTAGCGAAACAAGTAGGGCCGGTTCCCACCGGCCAATCCGCCAAAACGGCCGGTGGGAACCGGCCCTACTTATGTGGCGGTCATCAACGATTTGTGGATTCCGGCAATCACAAAATTGTTTCCCCCGTTGTGCGTAAATCTTGGTCATTTATTCATGATCCGTTCAACACGATTTCACCAACGGCTACTAATATGTATTCAATGAAACTTTGGACGCACGGCTATTGCGTTGCCGAAATCAGCATTGAGTTCTTCTTGAGTGGTGACCAATGGCCAAAAAATTATCCCGCGTGTTTGATTGGGCACGCGGGATTCTTTTTTTATAACGGACGTCCAGTGCGCTGATCCAGCATGCAACTGAGCGGCTAGCGCCTTGCCGCTCACAATGTTTGTATTAATGGCGTATCGGCAACGCGGTTAATCAACCAACTCAGCGACATATCGCGCCCAATGGATCATGCTCGACGACCGAGCCAGGCGCCCACGGCGACACTCAGCAAGATGGCAATCAGTGCCATGCCGCTACGCGATTGATGAATGTGTGTCAGAAAATGGACGAAACCCAGATCGTTATTGTTGTCATCCACAAACCAATTGGTGTGGTATTCACTCAAGACCCCGGCGACTAGAGCCGACAAACCGCCGATGACGGCAAAGACTTTGGAGCGGCTCTTGGCTAACAGGGAACAACCGAATCCGGCCAAAACTCCAGGTAAAACAAAAGCGTAAAGTCCAACTTTGTGGAGATAAACAAAAACGAAATAACCGATGACTCCACCGATGATTCCGCCAGCAATACCTTTGAGCAAAGTCACAGGATCGAAACTGGCGGCAACATCAATTTTTTTGCCAAAACTATCTGACATGAATTTCAATCCAAAAATCTGGACACGGTCATTTCGATCTTGGTCAGGCGATGAGCTCTTTGATCGGCTTGGCGCCTTCGACACCGACCAACCGCTGATCGAGACCGCCAAAGAAATAGGTCAGGCGATTAGGATCGAGCCCCAACTGTTGTAGTATTGTTGCATGAATGCGTTTGACATGCATGCGGTTTTCCACAGCAGCCGCACCGAGTTCGTCCGTTTTTCCAAAACTGACTCCACCTTTGATACCGCCGCCGGCCAGCCACATCGTAAATCCGTAAGCGTTGTGATCACGTCCGGTCCCTTTGGCGTACTCCGCCGTGGGTTGACGGCCAAACTCTCCACCCCAGACGATCAACGTTTCGTCGAATAAACCTCGTTGCTTGAGATCGTTAATCAGCGCGGCAATCGGTTGATCGGTTTCACCGGCATGCAAATTGTGGTTATGGACCAGATCGCCATGGGCATCCCAGTTGTCGTCGTTGTGAGCGCCGCCTGAATAAACCTGGACAAACCGTACCCCGCGTTCTACCAAACGTCGAGCCATTAACAGTTGCCGTCCAAAGTACCTGGTTTTTTTGTTATCCAGGCCGTACATCCGCTTGGTGGCCTCGGTTTCTTTTGACAAATCAACCGCCTCAGGCGCGGTGCTTTGCATTTTGTAAGCCAACTCGTAACTGGCAATCCGCGCCATTAAATCAGAATTACCACCACGTGTTGCTTCGTGCTCTTTGTTGTATTCGCGCAATTGCTGCAGTAGCCGTTTTTGAGCTGATTCGGACATGTTGGCTGGCCGTTTCAGATCCAGGATCGGCGTCCCGGCACTGCGAACAACTGTTCCCTGATAAGTCGCCGGCATATAACCACTGCTCCAATTTTTAGGTCCCGAAATCGGTCCCCCTTTGTCGTCCAACATCACGACAAACCCGGGCAAGTTTTCATTTTCCGTACCGAGTCCGTAATTGACCCAGGAACCGAGGCAAGGACTGCCGCTTTGGATGCGTCCCGAATTCATTTGAAACATTGCCGATCCATGAATCGGACTATCGGCGGTCATCGAGTGAACAAAAGCGATGTCGTCGACGCATTCTCCAATATTCGGAAACAGGTCGGAAACCCACTTGCCACATTCACCGTACTGTTTGAATTTCCAGCGCGGTTCGACAATCCGCCCTTTGTTTTTATGACCGCCACGACCGTGTGTTTTCACCGCGATCGTTTTATTGTCCATTCCATACATTTTTGGCTTGTAGTCAAACGTATCGATATGACTTGGTCCGCCGTACATGTAGAGAAAAATGACGGCCTTGGCTTTGGCCTCGAAATGAGGTTTTTTAGGCGACAGTGGATTTTTCCAAGCCGTTCCATCCGCTTTTTTTTCTTGCCCTGCCAAAAACGAATGGCCCAGCATGCTGGACAAAGCCAGACCACTGAATCCTCCGCCGGTTTGCCAGAGAAACTCGCGCCGCGTTCGGTTACAAAAGTTTTTTTTGTTTTCGCTCATCGTTTCGAATCGCTTTTATTAAATCGTGCTGGAATTTTACAAAGGCTCGTCAGACCTATCGTCGATCAGTCAATAAACATGAACTCATTCAAATTGATAGACAACAGGCAGTAAAACGCCAGCGCCTGTTGTTGATCGACATCGTCTAGCGATTGCCAATCGGCGATCAATTGAACTCCGCGTTTGATTTCAGATTCAGTTGGTTTTCGTTGTGTCACACGCCAAAGAATTTCTTTGACCTGGGCATCGCGCTTCTGGTGCTTGGCCGCAATAATTTTTGCGAACTCAACCGCTTCGTTATTGGTAAACGAGCTATTGAGCAATCCGAGCGCCTGAGTTGGTTGGATGGTATTGAATCGAACGGGGCAGGACGTATCCGTATCCGCCGCATCGAAATTGGCCAGCAATGGAACCTGCAGCGATCGTTTGATATGGACGTAAATACTGCGCCGTCGAACATCTTCGTCGCTGCTGCGGCCCCAACCATCTCCGGGGCGAGACTGTCCGGCAAGCACTTCGCGTGAAAGCACCGGGAAAATACTCGGGCCGTACATTTTTTTAACATTCAAGCGACCGCTGACAGCCAGAATCGAATCGCGGACCTCCTCGGCGGTCAGTCGACGCATATTGAATCGCCAAAACAAATTGTTTTGTGGGTCAACCGCATAAGCCGCTTTGTCATATTGGGTACTCATCCGATAGGTGCTCGACAGCATGATGAGTTTGTGCAATTTTTTCATGCTCCAACCACGCTCAACAAATTCGGCGGCCAACCAATCCAGCAGTTTGGGATGCGTCGGTTTGGTACCTTGGAATCCAAAATCATTGGCCGAACGGACGATGCCACGACCAAAATGATGCTGCCAAATCCGATTGACCATCACGCGCGCCGTCAATGGATGTTCGGGGCTGATGATCCATTTTGCCAAAGCAAGTCTGCGGCCCGAAGACGATTTATCGGCAAGCGATTTGATTTTCGGCTGCGGTGGAGAAAGAATCGACACGAACGCGGGTTCGACTTTTTTGCCGCGAACATGGGCGTTGCCGCGAATCATTACATACGATTCGGGCGGAGCACGATGATGCTCTTTGACGCACAAGACCCGCATCAAATGTGGAGGGTTTTCGCGTAGCCGTTTGAGCCGATTGAAATTGTCGCGATAGTCATTGAATTGTTTTTGGGTAATGACTTTTTTTGAAATTCGTTTTTTGACCAACGGCAGTTTGTTTTGATCGTATTGAAAATCTTCGAACTCAACCGACTCGAAATCCGCTTTGACAATTTTTTCGACGACCGCCATTTTCTTTTTGATCGCAGCGACCTGTTGATCAAATCGTTTTTGTTCCGCCGGGTCGGGTTGGCGACCAACTTGGCGAGTTGATGCGTCGATGACGGTATTATGTGCGCGAACGCCGTAACGCCGAATGTTTTGAAAAAACGCTAACATTTGGTAATAGTCCGATTGCGGAATCGGATCGATTTTATGGTCGTGACATCGGGCACAATCGATGGTCAGCCCCATCATGGCTTGCGACGTCGTTGCCAAAATATCGTCGAGGTCGTCAAAAACAGCCTGCTGTTTATCCGCAGGTTCATCGTCCCATTGTCCCAGCCGATAATAGCCTGTGGCGATGATCGATTCGGGGGTCGGATTTTCAATTTCATCACCGGCGAGTTGCTCAAGCAAGAATTGATTGTAAGGTTTGTCAGCGTTGATGGATTTGATGACGTAGTCGCGATAGTGCCAGATAAATGGTTTGGTTCCATCGCGTTCGAAACTGTTTGACTCCGCATAGCGAACAATGTCGAGCCAATGCCGCGCCCATTTTTCTCCGTATTGAGGCGACGCCAAAAGTCGATCGATTAATTTTTCATACGCGTTCGGTGATCGATCGTTGACAAAGCTGATCACTTGGGCGGGAGTCGGCGGCAAACCAATCAAGTCGTAATAAACGCGACGGACCAAAGCTGCTTTCGACGCGGCGGAAGCGGGCGACAATTGTTTGGTTTCCAAACCATGCAAAATGAATTGGTCGATTTCGTTGGTGACCCATTTTTTGTTTTTAACAACCGGTGGCTCCGGACGTACGACTTTTTGAAATGACCAGAATTTTTTGTTTTCCGCATTCACTGCCGGGACGTTTGATTTTTTGTTGCCATGATTCCCGAGCGTTTTTTCAGCATCGGCTTTGTTCATCGGCATCCCGAGCTTGACCCAGGTTGTCAGAATTTTGATTTTGTCAGCCGGCAATTTTCCGTCGGGTGGCATTTCATAAGTGCCATAGTTAATTACGTCAATCAAGAGACTGGATTTTGGATTTTCAAGATTGACCGCTGGCCCAGATTCACCGCCTTCCAGAATGGTTTTGCGGCTAATCAGTGCCAGATCGCCACCCAATTCTTCGGGGTCCTCGCCATGACATTCCATGCAGTGCTTTGTCAGAATCGGCTTGACCTTGTTTTCATAAAACGCAATTGCTTCGGTCGGAGACATTTTGACGACGGGTTCTGCGAGTTCGAACAATTGAACATCATCGAACCAGGCTTCACCTTTGGAACGCCCCCAACCTCCAAACAACATATTGACCAGTAATTCCGTTCGATTTCCCGAATTGAATCGAGTTGTAATTTTCGTCCAGTCGTTGGTTCCTTTGATTGCTTTTGATTTTCCGTCGAACTGGAGTTCGTGCAGATTCATTTGGGCTCCAAATCCGCCCGTCGACGTATCGAGCGCCTTGGTTTTGATCCAGCTCGTCAGCTCGTATTGTGTATTCGGTTTGACACTGACTTTAAAACTCCAGCTGGCATCCGCTCCATCGGTCGATTGAATCCGAACGCTGGTTTTGTCGTTATGGCCTGCGTCTTTGACATAACTGAAAACCGGTGAACCGCTCCAGGTTTTTTGAACCCAGCCAACCGGTTGATTGTTTTTGGCTTTAGAAAAATCCCCGTTGGCAATCAGGTTTTTTCCAACGCGACGCAGTTCGTCACTGCTGCTGTTTGATTCCTGAACACCGGTGGATGTTGTTGTTTCAGAATTGGATGGCTGAAAAACAATGGAGGCGACAAACGTCAGCCCTAACACAAACGACAGAGTGATTTTTGCGTAAATCATTTTGTTTTCGAATTAAGTCGGAAAAACTGCGTCGTTAATAACGACCGTTCATATTATGAGCGAACATGAAAAAGTTTTCGAGAGTTTTTCTATTCGCAGATTGTCCAGGTTCGCGAATTGGTCTGTTTTCGTTCACGAGTGGCCCGTTTTCGTTCACGGATTTTGTTGTTGACGAACTTTTCGACTGTATTTTTCGAGAGTTTTTCGTTCGCGCCGTGTCAAACTTTCTTCGCCATGCTGATGAATTTTTTCGAGAATTGCATCCGCTTCGTTTTTTAATTTTTCAAACGCATCATCTGGCTTATGAACTTTCAAATTCGGTTTGCCTGCTAAACGATCCTGAACCCACTGTGTTTTGATCCAGCGGAAATTCCATTTCAGATAATGATAGACAGCGGCAAAAGCGAAACCGGCCAGATGTGCCTCGCCAGCAATGCGACTGGAATCACTGAGCGAGTTAAAGATATCGATGCCGACCATCAAAATGCCAAGAACCCATGCTGGCATTCCGAGAACGCCCCAAATGTAGATTTTTTGTTTGGGAAAATTAAACACAAATAATCCGACAACCGCGGCGACGGCTCCGCTAGCGCCAACGGCACTTGCTGGACTTCCTCCCATTTGAATTTTCAGCAAATTGACTAACAACCAGCCGAGACCTGATACAACGATTGCCAGCAAATAGAATTTCAGAAACTCTTCTTTGCCCAGTTTTTCCTCGACCGCCCGTCCGAGAAAAAACAGCGTGAGCATATTGAACAAGATATGGAAGATTCCAGATTTGGTACCCAACGATGCGTGGGCAAATCCGTACGTCAAAAGTTTCCAAAAATTCCAGGGCTCGCTAATGATGTTAGTATTTAGCGCCATCGTATACGACAGGAATCGAAGTGGTTTTTCGCCAGTCGCTGGGTTGGGAGGGCCAACGTGTTGTGTAAAACAATCAATGAACCACAGGGCAACATTGATAATGATGATCGTCACGATTATCGAACGACCGCCTCCGCTACCAAAACCGAAACTCATACGTTGTTCGTAGGAGTCACGGTAATATGAACGGTCTTCGATTCCCATGAGTAAACCTGTGTTGGGTAGAACTTGATTCGAAATTTATCTTAACGATTTCGAGTTGATTGGCTAGTTCGAAGGGTTTTGCTCTGACGGCAAACACAAGCGGACCAAACAAAAAACGCATCCACAAAATGTGAATGCGTTTACTGGTTTGCCATATTTTGCTGTCGACTATTTCCGATTTTCCGCTTCTTTTTCCAACAGCATTTTGTTGTATTTTTCGAGCAGTTGGTGTTTTTGTCTGATATCCGCATACAGGTCGTTAATTCGCTGCATGGTATTTCGGACTTCCTCGTCGAGTTCCGAACGCAATGTTTCGACAGATTCGCGGTCTTTATTCAAATTCACATTGTCACTGGACAATTCGCGAACATGTTTCTGTTTCAAATTGATTTGCGCGTTTAATAGTTCGTTGCTTTTCGTAACCAGTTTGATATTTTCCCGCCAGTCGATCGTCCGCAACTCAAGATCTGTTGTGTTTTCACGAATTTTTTGAATCCGCGCTGGAATGTCGACAATGGCACGTCGGTAAACTTCATAGTCAATCGTAGCCACACCGCCATTGGGGTTCAGCGGTGACATTTTTACTAGGCCGTCTGCTCCTTCATCGCAGGCGCGAACACTGAAATATCCGGATTCTTTGGCTTTCAATGTGGCAACGCCGTCATCGGTTCCAGCTTTCAACGTTGGATTCACCGCCAACCCAGTATTCGGATCGATGGCTGAACGATTATTGAGAGTATTGGAATCGTCTGTATTGTCCACTTGGACTTTGATCGTTTGTTTGTCTTTTATTGTGAGGTGGTAGTATCGTTCATCTTGACCTTTGTCAAATTTTCTACCATTGCCGTTTTTTTGCAGCCAAGCATTGATATCGGTCAATTTCATTCCTTCGAATGCATAATCGTCAACCAATGACTCGTATTCGGTGTCCGTCAAGCTATCCGGTTTGGCAAACAACTCTTTAAATTTGTCACGCATTAATTTGACATGGGTATCAACATCGAAATTGATATTGGCTGGCGGATTCGCTGGATCAAATGGTTCGTCATACACCGCACGCAGCAATGAATCGGTCGGGTCAATCGGCATTTTTTCGAATACCGTCCATCGAACGGATTGCATGGCGTCGGCGTCGGTGAATGCCGCTGTGTCAGCAATGAATTGTCCTTTGGCAGTCACAGTATCATCGGCAACGTTCGTAACGAGAACGGCACCTACATAATCCGTAGCAACGCGGACCGGAGTATCTGAGTTCTTGACTGTGACCCCTTTTTCTTTGAAGACATACAACAGCATGTCGTTTTCGATCTGGCTCGAAGCACCAGGACCAAATGTAATGGTGACCGAATTGGGGCCGGCAACCGCTGGTTTGGTATTTCGCCAGACACGGCCTTGACCGGTCAACTCAATATCCAAAATCGTTTCGATTCCCAACAGTGAATTGCGTTTCAATTCGATTTCGTCAGCATCACCATAAAGTGCTTGACGATATTTCGCTTTTTCAGTCTCGAGCTTGTCAAGTGTTTCGTTGTATTGCTTGACCCAATCGATACGCGTCCGAACTGCCGCTGACATAAAAATCACGCAGGCACCCATCGCGACGAACACAACAAACATCAGCATGACATGGAGAATCTTTGAAGTCTTTGCACTCAAAATGCAAAAGACCAAAGCTACGATCGCAAGGAGTCCTAATACGGCATAGGTAATCATTGGATTGAATTGCCTCTGACAGATGAATTCATGGATGGATTGATGACGTAATTCAACCGGCACGGTTGGGAATCGTATCCACCAATTTTAACTTGGCCATCGCACCCATATCGTCTCAAAATCCTCATTTCCGGGGACTTTTGACAAGAAAATGATAATTTAGGGGCTTTGGGTCGTCAACGAACGCTCAGCCCGAGCCCTTGCAATTGGATTAATCGTTTAGGTCACTTGTTTCACTACGTGGATCACCGTCTCAAGTGTCAGAAACCTTCAAGGCACTCGGCCTACAATCCCGAATTTCAATACTACCGGCGTCTTCGTTCGTTCCCTCAAAGTCCCTAAATTACGAACTTTGAAGATCTTTGCCTGACCCAGTTCGTGTTGGCTATTGGAATATCAAAGTGAAATTCAAACTTTTTTGCCTTGTACTGATTGCAGTCGGAACAACCACCATTGTTTTGGCCTCTGGTTGTCACCGGGGATTTTATCGACGGCAGGCCGATGCCGAGGCCCAGGCACTCATTCGTCAAAAAGCGTGCGATCCTCGCTGGAATCTGCAGGATACGACGATCAATATCGACCCTGAATCTCGGATGTTTGATCCGTTTTCCGCCGATCACCCACCTATTCCGCCAGATGATCCAACATCACACCAACTCATGAAATGTGTGGATGGCAAAAATGGTTATCCTCATTGGCATGCCAATGGTGATACCAGCCATGTTGAAAACCCCGAATGGCTGCAAAATTTGCCCATCAATGACAAAGGCATCGTCGAACTCGACCTAGAACGCGCATTTCGACTCGCTCAAATTCACTCCACGGATTACCAGCAACAACGCGAGGAACTCTACCTGTCCGCGTTGGATGTCAGCCTCGACCGGTTTGGTTTTGATTCACAACTGTTCTCCGGCTTCAACTCGTTTGTGGAAAATCGTGGCGCCCTGTCTGCTGGCGGTCCAAGTACAACTTTGGAAACGGCGCTCGGCAACCAAGGCCTTCGTCTGCAGAAACTTGGCATTACCGGTTCAACATTAGCGACCGGTTTGGCCAATACGATGATTTGGCAGTTTGCCGGACCGAATACGCAAACAGCAACGACGCTACTCGATTTTTCACTGATCCAACCACTGCTTCGAGGTGCTGGTCGTGATCGCATTCTGGAAACGTTGACGCAATCTGAACGGACCCTGTTGGCCAATGTTCGTCAAATGGAACGTTACCGACGCGGTTTTTATCTTCAGGTTGTGATCGGTCGGAATCCAGGTCAAGGTCCTTCGCGCGCAGGAAATTTCCTGATTCAACCTGGAACAGGTTCGGCCAATGCAGGCGGTTTTCTCGGGTTGTTGCAAACCCAGCAACAAATTCGAATTCAAGAATACAATGTCAGTTCGCTTAAAAACGTTCTGGATCAACTTCAAGAGTTTTTGGCTGCCGAACGGATTGACTCGTTGCAGGTCGCGCAAGCTCAATCACAACTTTATGGTGCACAAAACAATCTGCTCCGATTGAAAACAAATTATCAACGTCAATTGGACGCCTTCAAGCAGAGCCTTGGTCTTCCTCCGGATCTGCCAGTGAGCATTCGTGATCCGATTCTCGATCAATTTGAATTAATTGATGATGGAAACAACAAACGCCAGGAAGAAATCGATGGGCTAAAGATCCAATTGGGTGAAAAACTGATTGCAATTACTGAAAAAGTAAAAGCCAATCGATTCCGCGTTGACGAAAAAGAAAGTTCGTTGGACTACGGTCTGAGATGGAACCAGTCGTTGGCAAAAGACATTGCCGATCTCAAACCGTTCCTGCAAAAAATCAAACCGCTGGTCACCAAAATCCGTGATGACGACGCTATCCGGGTCAAACAAGACTTTGATAAATTCGAATCCGTTCGCGGCGATCGAATTGCCGATCTGAAATCATTGCGCGAGTTTATTCGCAAAACGGGTGGCAAAGAACGTTATTCGATCGACCCCAGCCTGTTGTCGGACGCAGGTCTGGATGTTCCGTACGACCCCAACTCTGAAAGTTTTGAAAGCAATGTAGCGGTTCTCGAACGCGTTCCAGAATTGCGTGACCAATTGAAAACGTTGCTGACAAAAAACCTGGTCAAAATTGAACAGGAATTGAAACGCCTCAACAGCGAAATCGACAAATTGAAAGATGTGAAGGCCGCCGATGTCGCAGCTCCTGATGCGGCCAAACGTCTTTACAAACAAGTCAAAGACGGACTGCTCGACATTATTCCACAACAGCTGACCGAAATCGGCAGCGTGGCACTTGAGTTGTCGTTGCTCCAGGCTCGAGCTCGGGCTGACTCGATTGAACTGCCACAAATCGAAATCGATGCCATTCAAGCGACCAAGATTGCCCGCGAATTCCGCCGCGATTGGATGAATGCCCGTGCCAGCCTCGTCGACCAATGGCGCCAGATTGAATTTGTCGCGGATCAACTCGAAAGCCAACTGGATATCGTTGTCAGTGGTTCGGTCGGTAATTTCGGCAGCAATCCTTTTTCACTGCGGGCTGAAACAGGAACCGTGCGGGCTGGATTTCAGTTTGATTCACCCATCAATCGTCAACAAGAACGTAATACATACCGTGAAACACTGATTCGTTATCAACAGTCCAAACGTAGTTTCTATGAATTCGAAGACGCGATCAAAGCGAACCTTCGTGAGATCATTCGACAAATCCAATTGAATCGAATTCAATTTGAACTGAACCGTCGAAGTGTGAAAGTTTCGATTCGGCAAGTTGAAAATGCACGGCTACGACTTGAGGAACCTGCATCGGTCAATTCAATCGGTCGAATTAATCAGCTCGGTGCAACAACCACCCGTGACTTGACGGGCGCGATCAACCAGCTGCAGGGCGACCAGAACGCATTTTTGAATGTGTGGGTCTCGCTTGAGGTCCTGCGTCGAAACCTCGATTTTGATATGGGCACCATGCAACTGGACGATAGCGGAGCTTGGATCGATCCAGGAGAAATTGATCCATCGATCGCGCAACGTGTCGCTTTAAAGTATGGAATAGACTGCGATCCTCTGTCTGGTGAGTTAATTTTGGTTCCCGAAGGTGTTCAACCAAATATCCAGAACACTCCGGCGCCTGAAACACCCACTCCAGCAGATCCATCCAACGGGTCCAACCCGACTGATGGATCAAATCGACTCGATCAGGGTTTACTTCAGATTGGAAAAAGCAACCAACCAAAATCCGAAGAACCGGTTAGTGATTATCGCCGTCTGATGAGCCGTTTGACTCGGCTCAAAAATCGGTCACTGCAGTCGTCCGAACCTGTGCGATCGGGCACAAACTCTGAGCGCACCGCAGTGCTAGACCTGTCGGGATCGCAGAAAGCGATCAGACGGCGATAAAATTAGTAGAATCCGAATGTCCAAATACGCGAAAACGCCAACATTTTCGCTCGAATTGCGAATCTGACGCAACCTCCAGCGAGAGGCGGGGTTGAATTAAAGCAGCGAATGCGAATTATGCCGCCTGAATGCCCGCTGGGCAGGTCTGGTATCTTCATATTGTCGCACGAACGACGACCCGCGCCCTCCATTCCGTCAAATGTATCAACTCTTGACCATGTCAGGGCAGATTGTCGAGTTGCAACAGGAATTTCCGAAAAGCGGTTATATGCGGGTTACTGCTACGGTTGGGCGTCCTTGTGATTGCTTTTTTGACCGAATGGATTCCGAACCCGGGTTTTTGATATGCACCGATGTCAGTGCGTATTTTAGAATAGATTGGCGGTTTTTTAATCGATACTTTGTGAGATACAGATGTTGTCAAAACACAATCCAGTTTCCATCAACAACCGAAACGGAGGCACCCTCCATTTGGTCATCATCGCCTTGATTGCCATTTTGTTGGTGGGCAGTGGAATTCTCTATGCGATGAAAGGGTCCGGACCCGACCTGATGGATCAACCCATTACAGCGGTTGTCAGCGAAGGCCGATTTGTTTCGCATGTCCTCGATCAAGGTGAAATTCAAAGTAGCGAAAACGTTGAGATTCGATGTCAGGTCGAGGCCCGCGGAGGAAATGTCACCGTTCTGTCGGTGATCCCAGAAGGGACGATTGTCGACGAAGGCGAAGTCCTGGTCGAACTCGACAAATCGTCGTTTGAGCAACAAAAACAAACTCAGGACATCGCTGTCGCCAACGCCAAAACTCGTGTGATCCAAGCGGATGCCGCTTTCAAAACAGCGGTTCAAGCCAAACGGGAATACATCGAAGGCACCTACGTCGAACAAAAAATCCAAATCGAAAACGAAAAATACACCGCAGAGCAACAATATGAGCAAGCTAAAGCTGTCGTCAAACACAGTGAAAAGCTTCAGAAAAAAGGAATTGTTACGGCTCAACAAATGAAGACCGATTTGATCGCCGTACAACAAGCCAAAAACTCGCTGGAGTTAGCCAAGAAAAAATTGTGGGTGTTGGAAAACATCACCAAAGAAAAAGAGCAAATCAAACTCGAAGCCGATATCGAAGCGGCTAAAGTCAAATTTGACAACGAAAAAGAAGCCGAAAAAGTCGAACTCGATAAATCGAAAGAAATCCAGGAACAAATCGACAACTGTACCATCCGCGCACCTAAAAACACCAAACAAGCCCAAGTTGTTTATGCCAAACAATACTCGCGCGGCGGTCAAACGGAATGGGTTCTCGAAGAAGGCGCATCGGTCCGTGAACGACAAGTGTTGATCCGCCTGCCGACTCCCAGCAAAATGGAAGTCAAAGCAGCGATTAACGAGCAAAGTATCGCGATGATCGAACCCGGAATGCCAGTCGACATCACTGTCGACGCTCTTCCCGGCGAGCGGTTCAGAGGCGTTGTTACCAGTGTCAGCCAGTATGCCGAAAGCCAAGGATGGATGAGCAGCAGCATCCCCAAATTCCCAGTCTACATCAAAATCATCCGACCTACCGCCAAGCTCAAAGCGAACATGAACGCTTCGGTTTCCATTCGAACTCAATTGATTGAAACTTGTCTGCAAGTGCCTGTTCAATGTATCTACAGCGCTCAAGACAAACATTTTTGTTTGCTCAAAGACGGCGAAAATTCCTGGACAACCCAAGAAGTCGAAGTCGTCACCGATAACTCGACCAACGCAGTGATCAAAGGTCTCGATCCCGGTACCGAAGTCGCGTTGAATCCAGGCGCCTACAAAGATCTGCTCGATTTGCCTGAAAACATAACAACCGCCGACAGTGATTTGACCGAAGAAGAAAAAGCTGAGCTCGAAAGAGAAGCCAAGGCAGCCAAGGAAAAAGCACAAAAGGGTAAAAACCGCGGCAAAAAAGGCAAAGGAAAAAGCGGTGATGCCGACGCGAGACTCGATAGCTTTATGACCCGCGTTGACAAAAATGGCGACAAAGTCATCGACGCCGACGAACTCAAAGAAGCTGGCCGGATGGCTAATTTCATCAAACCTGCCGATGCCGACAAAGACGGAAAAATCACCCGCCAAGAACTGAAAACTCATTTCGAGAAAATGATGAAACAGTACGGCGGAGGCGGTGGACGTGGAGGTCAAGGTGGTGGTGGCCGAGGCCGCGATGGCGGAGGCCGTGGAGGTCCAGGTGGTAACCGAGGCGGAGGGCCCGGTGGAGACCGAGGACGACGCGGAGGCGATGCCTAAATGCGAGAAAACGCTTGCGAAATCTCAGATCTGACTAAACACTACGTCCTTAAAAGCGAGACAGTGCGCGCCTTGCGCGGCGTCACCTTTAACGTTCCCCAAGGCGATTATGTCGCCATCATGGGTCCCTCAGGTTCGGGTAAAAGTACACTGCTGAACTTGCTCGGTTGTCTCGACCGGCCGACCAGTGGTTCATTCCGACTCGGTGACGATAACGTCGCGCAGATGAACGACAATGAACTTTCCCATATCCGCGCTTCGCGAATTGGGTTTGTTTTCCAATCTTACAACTTGATTCCACAGCTGACCGTTGTCGAAAACATCGAGGTGCCGCTGTACTATCTCGGCAAACTGAACAAACAAACGCGCAAGCGCTGCATTGAGTTGGCCGAAATGGTGGGTCTCGGTGATCGGCTCGATCACCGCCCAACGCAGCTGTCAGGGGGCCAGCAACAACGTGTGGCGATCGCCCGATCGATGGTCAATGATCCGTATTTTATTTTGGCTGACGAAGCGACCGGTAACCTGGATACCGTCACGACCGAAGAAATCCTCGCCATTTTTGAACGGCTCAATCAGGAAGGCCGCACGATCATTATGGTGACTCACGAAGACGAAGTTTCTGCACACGCCAAGCGGATCATCCGGCTGCGGGACGGCCACATCCAATCCGACGTTCAAAATAAAAATCGCGTCATCGCTGGTACTGGTACGCCAGGTGCCATCCCCGCGATTCCGGCCGACGCCAATCCCGTTGCTTCACCGACCACTTCGTAGTCAGGCTGTAATGAAATGCTAATTTTCAGAACACTTCAACTCGGAGTCAAAAGCCTGTTGCTGCACCCGATGCGGTCGTTGTTGACGATCATTGGTATTTTTATCGGCGTGACCAGTGTGATCTGGTTGCTGGCCGTCGGCGAAGGGGTCAGTAAAGAAGCGCAAAAACGGATCCAAGACCTCGGTGCCAACAACATCATTGTTCGATCGGTCGAACCCCCCGAGGACAGTTCTTCGAATTTTCGACAAGTCAATCTGTTTGGTCTGACGCGAGCTGAACATCAGTTACTGTCGCAAACCATTCCAACGGTCAATGGCGCCATCCCTGTACGAGAAATGCGCAAGGAATTCGCCTATACCGGAAATGCTGCCGTCAAACCGATTAATGGACGCCTCGTCGGTTGCACGCCTGAATATCAGGAAGTGACTCGTTTGAAAATGGATCGCGGACATTTTATTACGTCACGCGAAGTCGAAGGAAATGCTTCGATTTGTGTTATCGCAGGGCGGCTGGCTCAAAAATTGTTCCCCTCGGAAGATCCGATTGGAAAGCAGATTTTTCTGCCGGAAAACAAAGAACGTTACCGGATCGTTGGCGTTTGCAAGCATCGTGAAGCGTCCGCTGCGATTGGCGGTTCGCTCTCGTCTCAGGATTTTTCCAATGATGTATACATTCCGATCTCAACGATGAAATCGCGGATGGGCGATATCGTCATGAAACGTTCATCGGGTTCGTTCAGTGCCAAACACTACGAATTGACTCAAGTCACTTTGCAAGTTCGAAATGTCGACGATGTGCCGCGAACTGCCAAATTGATTATGAATACTCTCAAACGCAACGACCCCAACCGGCAGGACGTTTCGATTGTGGTTCCTTATGAATTGCTCGAACAGGCTGAAGCTCAGCGTTTGATGATTTTGGGATTTATGGTCCTGATCGCGGGAATCTCCTTGATTGTCGGCGGCGTCGGGATCATGAACATCATGTTGGCGACCGTAACCGAACGAACACGCGAAATTGGTATCCGCCGTGCGCTGGGAGCTAACCAAGGCGACATTACACGTCAGTTTTTGGTAGAAACGATGGTGTTGTCTGTCGTGGGCGGTGGCGTCGGTGTTTTGCTCGGTTTCCTGGGCCCACCGATATTTAACCTGGCACGCTCGATCCTCGAATCGAGTTCTCCGAAACTTTACGCCAGTATTCCCAAAGATATTCAGGTGATGACACCCGAAATTGTCCCGCTTTCTGTTCCCTTGGCGTTCTTTATTGCTGTAGCCGTTGGTGTGATCTTTGGTATTTATCCAGCAATCCGCGCCGCGCAGATGGATCCCATCGAAGCGCTGCGTCACGAGTAGATTTTCGTCGTTACTCGGCGCACGATAATGTGTCGGTGGATCAATAAAATCGCAAGCGCGAAACGTGAGTGAGGGACCATGTTTTACCGCACATCAGCGTGGTGTGGTCCCTCGCTCACGCTTCGGGTTAGGATTGTTGGTAGCCGTTAACCTGGCTGAAATTACAACGAGGTCTAATTCGCCTGAGCGAGAGACCATTCTGGTTAAATCGCCTATTTCTTGTCCGAGATGACAACCTGATTTCGTCGATTAGCCTGCGCCCGCGCCAAAGCTTCCTCGGCGACCGACATGGAATTTGAGACGTCATCGCTCAGCGCTGCCACACCGATGGAAACCGTAACTGACCCGCTATCTTTTTGAAACTCGACTCCTTCGACACTTTGTCGCAAACGGTCAGCGACCGGCCGTGCAAAATCAATCCCGGTATGGCTCAGGACGACTGCAAAACGACCGCGGCTCAGGCACGCGCCAAAATCACACACACGTACCTGGGAACGAACGGTTTCGGCGAGATGTTGTAACACCACGTCGCCAACCGATTTTCCATGTCGTGCCTCAAAAGACTCGAAATCGTCAACAGCAACCAACAAAATACATGCCGATACGTTGTAACGCGCGACTTCGCTCGAACGGCGAATTAGCTCTTCACGGAAACCGTGTTTGTCGGGCAGCTGGGTCAATGCGTCCAAGCGGGAATCTGCATGCAGACGTGCGATTCGCTGTTTCTGTTTCTGAATTTTCTCTTTGGCTTCTTTGAGCTGCATTAGCAAATCCCGATTCTCTCGCGCGTTACGTAATCGCATTGGCCATAGCCAATACACTGCAATCGCCGCGGTTCCAAACAATGCCACGGCCAACAGAAATATGAATATTTCATCCGCCATGCTTTCCGTTTCGACACAAATCGTCGCGATCGTGAAAAATGTTTACAGCGTTGGGATTATGCAAACGGCAAACTCAACCCAAACTACCAAATGACGATTGTTTAACGAAATCGGCTTGTTTTCGATTGTCGGGGACTTGGATATGATCAAGGACTCAACCTTTTCATGGTCATAGCGATGAACATCGTTCTATTTGAAGACAACGCTGTCGAAAACATCTACCCGATTACGACAGGCCGCGCCGCGTACGAAATTACTTGCGCAAGTTATCGTCTGATCGATTTTGCAAGAATGATCAGTGCGAACACGCGGTCGGTTGTCCGTGATCATCTGAAACCGGTTCAAGCAGTGACCGACCGATCATTGACCGACCCGTTAGACGTCGGCGAACCATGGACGCTGATTCTCAATGGAAGACTTGTACCAACGATCAAAAATTTCGAAGCAATCAAGAAACTGTCCCTTACCGACAAACCGGTATTGCTAACACAAGGCACTTCGATCGTTGCCGCGGTGGTTGCGACCAAACAACTGACCGAACGCTGGAACACCACCTCGACGTATCAATTCACGCAGACCGTGGAGTCATTATTTTCCGGAATGGACAATTCGAACGGTGCCGCTCCCGAAGCTTTGATGCCACTGTTTCAGTATCCGCATGATGTTGTCCGATACAATTTGGAAACATTTACCGACAATTTGAATTTTCGAATCGCAAAAGAAAATTATTCGGAAATCAAAGACGGTTTGTTTGTTGCCAAAAACGCGACGATCGATCCAACGGTTTCTGTTCATGCGAAAAACGGCCCGATCATCCTGGACGAAGATGCATCGATCGGTCCTTTCAGTTTTATCAATGGTCCCGCCTATCTCGGTCCGAAGGCCAGGGTCATTGAACATGCAGCCATCAAAGACGCTGTTTCCATTGGCCACACTACGAAAATTGGTGGCGAGGTCGAAGCGTCGGTGATCGAACCGTTTACCAACAAACAACATCATGGTTTTCTGGGCCATAGCTACCTGGGCAGCTGGATCAATCTAGGTGCCGGTACTTGCAACAGCGACCTCAAAAATACTTATGGCGAAGTGAAAATGGAGTATCGCGGCCAAAAAGTCTCCACAGGCATGCAGTTTATTGGTTGCATCGTCGGCGATTATGCCAAATCCGCAATCAACACCGGTATCTTTACGGGAAAGCTAATTGGAACCTGCAGCATGGTTTATGGGTTTGTAACAACCAATGTTCCTAGCTTTGTGAACTACGCTCGCTCCTTCGGCCAAGTAACCGAACTGCCACCGTCGGTCATGGCGGCAACTCAATACCGCATGTTTAGTCGTCGAAATGTCCAACAACGTCCATGCGACATTCAACTGCTGCATGACATGTATGAATTAACGCGACACGAAAGACAACTGGCCGAAGAACCATTAGTCTTTTAATCTTGAGTTGGTGTCGCTAACCGCCACTGCCGCAAAACATTATTGGCAATTAAAATACATTTTTGAAATCTTTGTTTGTAGAATTGTAGCCGTGTCACTTTCAAAACTATTTACTGATAAACCGCTTGTGCTGTCGTACGAACTTTTTCCACCCAAAACGGAAAAAGGGGAAACGGCTCTGTTTCAACATGTCGAACGGTTGTGCGAGTTTTCACCGGATTTTATTACCTGCACTTACGGTGCCGGCGGTTCGACGCGCGCGAAAACACTACAAATTGTTTCCGAAGTTAAAAAACGATTCGATGTACCAGTCGCCTCCCATTTGACCTTGGTCGGCTCGACCGCAGGTCAACTCAAAAGCTATTTGGATCAAGCCAAACAAATGGGTGTCGATTACATCGTTGCTCTGCGTGGTGATCCGCCACAGGGCGAAGTTGAATTTCAACAGACGGCCGGCGGTTTTCGTTATGCGAACGAACTGGTGGAATTCATTCGTGCCGAGTTTCACGATGATTTCTCGATCGCGGTGGCAGGTTATCCGGAAAAACATCTCGAAGCCGTCTCGCTGGACATCGATCTGGAAAATCTGAAACGCAAAGTGGACGCGGGCGCCGATATCATCATCACACAACTGTTTTACAACAACGAGGACTTTTTTGCGTTTTGTGATCGGTGTGCTGATCTGGACATCAATATTCCGATCGTTCCAGGAATTCTGCCAGTTACCAATTTCAAGCAAATTCAACGAATCACGAATTTGTGCGGATCCAAATTGCCATCTGATTTTGCCAACGCTTTATCAAAAAACGAGTCACCCGACTATCAGCATCGCGTCGGTGTTGATTTTGCAATTCGGCAAGTGAACGAGCTAGTTGAAAATGGCGTTCCAGGTATCCATTTTTACGTATTGAACAAATCTCGCGCAACAATCGAGGTTTTGGGGCAAACATCGTTCAATTCACAATTTGCCTGATTGAGTTTTAGAGCTCGAAACTAGTGCACGCCGTGTTGGGTTCGAGTAAAATGGCACCTTTCCTTCGTTACCACCAAGGGCATTTTTCATGCGCTTTGCAATTGCGTTTTTGTCCATCGCTTTTTTATCCGCTAGCGGATTTACCGGCCCTGTTTTCGCTCAAAACGAAAAACCGCCGACCGGTTCACAGCAACCACCCGCGACTCAGCCACAAACGCCGGCGAGCCAGGCTCAGCAGCGCCAAAAAGAGCAACTCAAACAGCGTTTGGTCAGCGCGATGAACCAATTGATTCCCGGAGAAACAAAACAGGGCTCGCCGCGCGCAAAACAATTGGACCAAGTTGCTGAATTGTTCGCCACGGGAAAAATGAAAGAGTGCAAGGATGCGGTAGATGCCATCGTTCAAGCGGACAAAACATTCCCGCCGACCAATTTGATTTTTGCCTCATTATTTTTTGCGGTGAACAATGGAAATGCGGGTCGGCAATTTCTCGAAAAAGCGGCCACGGAAACGCCCGAGTATCCGGCAACCTATGCTGGTTTCGCGCGCATCGCGGTCAATCAAAACCGTGTCACGGATGCGGATGCGTTGGTCGCCATGATGAAAACAAAATTTGACGCCGGTACCTGGAGCAAAGATCAAAACAAACAATTTCGAATTGAATTTCTCGATATCAAAACGGATATCGCCATGCGACGCGACCAACTAGATCAGGCCAACGCCTACCTGGTCGAACTGGCCAAGCTCCTACCAGACGACAGTCGCGTCCCTCTGCGACAAGCCCGTGTCAGTTTTCAAAAAAATGATGTTGATCAGACCATCAAGTATTTGGAAAAAGCCCGCACAGGAAATGAAAACGAAATTCTCGTCGCACCGTTGATGCTGGCCAATTGGTATCGGCAACGAGGTGATTTTGAAAACTTGACGAAATGGATTGAAACTGCGTCACAAAAACATAAAGACGACAAAAATGTACAACTCGAATACGCGCGGTGGTTGATCGAACAACAAAAATTGAACAAAGCGAATATTTGGGTTTCCAACGCCGAGAAAAATGGCGCCAACGAAGTGACCACGACTTTTATGAAAGGTCAAATCGCATTTCTCAAACAAAATTACGATGTTGCCGAAATGCATTTTGCGAAAATTCATACCGCGCAACCCAGCAATGTCGATGCGGCAAATCTGCTGGCGTTGGCATTAATTGAAAGTCAGAACGAGGGCAAGCGGCGGCGCGCATTAGAATTGGCTCGCATCAGCGTCGGCATCGCCCCAAAAAATTCAGCGTCCGTATCCGTTCTTGGTTGGGTCTACCACAAACTCGGAAATACGCAGAGCGCCGCTCAACATCTCAATCCCGTTGCCCAGCAACGACGACTTTCTCCGGAGTCCGCCTATTTTGTCGCCCAATTTTTGGCGGACCAAGGTAACGACAAAAATGCCATGATGTACCTGAATGCCATTTCCAATAACCCGGGAATCTTTTTGTATCGACGACAAGCCGATTCCCTCAAACAAAAATTGAAAACAAAACTCGAATCATCTCCAGATGGAAATTCCAAAAAACAAGACAAAAACAAATAAGGAGCCGAATATGACCAAACAACAACCACAGTCCAGTCCAAACACTGAACCACGTCGTGACTTTTTGAAATCGGCATCAGCGTTTGGTGCGTTTTTGATCATGCCGTCGGGAACGCGACTGGTTCCCATCAACAGCAAACTGCAAACCGCACATATTGGTGTCGGCGGCATGGGAAACTCGGACCTCAATTCCATTTCGTCTCACAAAAGTGTTGAGGTAACCGGACTGTGCGATGTCGACACAATTCGGCTCAAAGGGCCCGCTGCCAGATTTAAAAACGCCAAAACGTTTCAAGACTACCGCGAAATGTTGTCAGAATTAGGCGACAAAATTGACGGCGTGGTCGTTTCAACACCCGACCACACCCACGCACCGGCGGCCATGTCGGCCATGAATTTGGGCAAACATGTCTATTGTCAAAAACCGTTGACTCATGAAATCTACGAGTCAAGACAATTGGCCAAAGTCGCCAAAGAGAAAAAATTGGTCACTCAAATGGGAATCCAAATTCATTCCAAAGCCGTCTATCGCAAAGCGGCCAAGATCATTCGCAGCGGTGCCATTGGCAAAGTCTCAGAAGTCCACGCTTGGAGCGCCAAAAATTGGGGGTACGATGGCGAGCCCTACAAAGGTAAAGCAGAAGTCCCCGAAAATTTAGATTGGAATTTATGGTTAGGTCCCGCTCCCGAGCGCGACTACATTCCCAAAGTCTACCATCCCGGCAACTGGCGAAAAATTATCGATTTCGGGACCGGCACGTTAGGCGACATGGGTGTTCATATTTTCGATACTCCGTTTGACGCTCTGAATTTGAAAATTCGCTCGCCGAATTGGGTCAAGACAATTTGTCGCAAACCGACGGGATTCGGACACCCTGAGAAAAATACGGTGGAATACGAATTTCCGGGAACGAGTTATACGACTGAAACCCTAAAATGGATATGGTATGACGGTCGCAATTGCGTACCCAAACCGACCAAGTTTAAATTGCCGCTTGGCGTCCGCTTTCCCGGGCAAGCCTCGTTTTTCGTTGGCACCGAAGGCATGATGTTGTTGCCTCATATTGGCGAGCCCGTGCTGTTTCCAGAAACCAAATTTGGAAAGTATAAAAAACCTAAAGTGGTTGACCGCAATCACTATCACCAATGGGTCAACGCTTGTTTGGGAAAAGGGTCGACGGGAGCACCGTTCAGTTTTGGCGGCCCACTGACCGAAGCTTTATTGATGGGCGTAGTCGCCAACCGTTTCCCCGGCGAAACTTTGAAATGGGACGCCAAGAAATTCGAGTTTATTCGACACGACGAAGCCAACAAATTGATCAAGCGAAAATACCGCAAAGGCTTCGAGGTCGAAGGACTTTCATAGATAAGCAAACTGAAAAGTAGGGCCGGTTCCCACCGGCCAATCCAACAAATCAGGTGGAACCAGCAATGCGCTTGTTCCACCACAATTGTCATTCTGAAATTTCCAAATCGAAGTTATCGCGTGAAAGATGTAGTATTCGCCAAATCCTGACATCGTTTTCTGAAATGTCAAAAATAATTCGATGTGTCGCTTTCCGCCCCATACCAAAAAGAAGTTGTCTGAGATTGAGCTTGTAATCAATCGTCTCACGTGCAGCTGGACAACGTTGGGGCATTTCCCGCAAGGTATCGATGGCAAGAAACACGTGTTTATACCAATTTGCGGCTTGTGCTGGTGAGCGATTCTCACTCCACCACGCTACTGCTTGCTTGATATCTTGTTCTGCAGATTGCGTGATGAAGATGTTGAGCATTAATTACTCATCCGGCTTGATATCGAGTAATTGAAGCATTTCTTGATTGAATTCAGAAAATCGACGTAAACGCCCTGCTTCGACATCTTCAAAACCTTGTTGAACAGCCAACCGATCAGCGTCTTTTTGAATCAAATGCTGAATGTAAAGTTCGGCTGTCGCAAAACCGGCCGCTGCAGCTTGAGTTTGAACTGCGCTTTCATTGATGTGGTTCAGTTCCATGGTAACCTCCAACAGTTTTTCTATTATGTCGCGAAAACTGCCATTCGTCAAAATCTCGGTGCAAAAATCGGGAGTCGGAAGTCTTTCTTGATGTTCTTACAAGCACGACGCGCCAGCGAGTGGTTTTGTACGGTCGAACCACTCGCTGGCGCTCGACCTCGTTTTAGCAAAAAACGAATCACGCCCTGTTTATCAACATCGCCGTGCCTTGATTCGAATATAGGGCGCGACAAACTGGCTGTGGTAGGCAAATGTTCCGACGGCGGCATCCACTTTGGCGTGAACCGGTTCCGTTAAATCTTCGATCACAAAACCTGCTCGACACATCCAACCCAACAACTGTTCCCAGCGGTGGAGATACTCTTGCGTTCCCGGTTCGCGAACCAGTGACCCGGAAACCCCGGCGGGTAAAGGTTTGCCATCGGTGTAGTAACGGTTTTCCAGAAAATATTTTTCCCCTACGGGAACCTGGTTGAGTTGTAGGCTGACTGGCTGTTTGTGCTGGCTAATGTATAAACCGCCCTCGCGAATCACCCTGGCGACTTCGCGATAACACGGCTCGATATTGGCGATGTAACAAGTGCTGACCGGATGGATCACGATGTCAAAACTCGCGACCGCAAACATCGTTAATTCATCCATCGACGCCAAAACTGTTTGCAATTGCAGATTCCGGGCCGCCGCCACCTCACGATCGATTGCCAACATGGCATTGCTGATATCGACGACGGTGACATCGGCACCAGCGGCCGCGTACAACGGCCCTTGCCGCCCTCCCCCGGCAGCCAGACAGAGAACTTTTTTTCCGCGAATATCACCGCCGAGCCAACCACATCCATCGACGACCGCCAAAGGGTTGTTAAAATCTTCGTCGCTCGCCGGTCGAGTAAATCGGTTGTTTTTCTCAACCAATCGATCCCAGGCCACCTGATTATGCTGTAATTCTGCCGACTCGGATGTTGAATCGTCTGGCCCCAAATACAGCCGTGAATTTTTATTTTCTGTCATGAACGTATCCCAAACTTCATTCGAAGCGACTCGGCGGGTTCGCTGGTGTGAAACAGACAGCAGCGGATTTGTCCATTTTGCAAACTACGTTCGCTACATGGAAGAGACAGAATACGAGTTCTTGCGGTCCATCGGACTTAGTGTTGTGTTGACCGATGAACGCGGAAATATTGGATTTCCTCGTCGCACGGCGAATTATGAAATTGAAAACGCCGCCAGATTCGACGACGAATTGACCATTCGAATGAATTGCTCGGTCGATGGCGTATCGATCAAATACCAGTTTGAAATCGTGGGAACATCAAATCGAGTTGCCACAGGCCAGTTTCATGTTCTTTGTTGCCGTTTTCCACCCGGAAAACCGCCTTACGCCATTTTGATTCCCGATTTTGTGATGCAGAAATTCGCTTGTGGATCATCAAGTGTAGCGGTCAAATCACAACCCGAAGCGTGATAGGAATTTGCATCAGGAATTGTAACTCAAGTTGAGTCAACGACTTCCTGCAATCATAAGCGCGAAGCGTGAGCGAGGGACCACAACCACACAAAAGTGCAGTTAAACGTCGTTCCTCACTCACGTTTCGCGCTTGCGATTTGACCGCACGATTACCGAAAATTCGGTGGCGGATGATCAAACGGTGTTTCGCCGTACCAAGCTGCTAGCTGATCTCGCTGAACGATCGATTCGTCTGGAGCAATCTGTTGGTTTATTGGATAATCACCCGACCTCTGGTTTGCCCACTTGATGAAATGGGGACACAATTGTCGAAAGGAGTCGACGATGAGATCGATTGCGATTATCAATCAAAAAGGCGGTGTTGGAAAAACAACCACCGCCGTCAACATGAGTGCCGCTTTGGCGCGTGCGGGCCAACGAGTTTGGCTCATTGATCTGGATCCTCAGGCGCACGCTTCGTTACATCTCGGATTGGCACTGGAGGAAAACGACCCGTCGACCTATCAAGTTCTCACCGAAAACCTGCCGATCGAACGGGCTCGATATGCTGTCGATGACAATCTTTGGGTCTCGCCTGCGCATATTGATTTGGCCGCCGCAGAAATGGAACTGTCTGGCGAAGTCGGTCGAGAAATCATCTTGCGGGAGTGTTTGAGCCGGGATCAGGAATCGTTTGACTATTTGATTGTCGACTGTCCTCCGTCGCTGGGAGTTTTGACACTCAACGCGCTGACCACGGTCAACGAAGTCTTCCTACCCTTGCAACCTCATTTTCTCGCACTCCACGGATTGAGCAAATTGTTGCAGACAATTCAATTGGTCGCCAAACGCTTGAACTCACAACTGGTCCTGTCCAAAGTCGTTTATTGCATGTGTGACAACGGCACACGATTGGCCGGTGAAGTGATCAGCGACGTCGAAGAGTTTCTGGAACATGAATCCAACAGCAAATCGCCTTGGTCGCGTGCATCGAGCTTCGAAACCCGGATTCGTCGCAATATACGCTTGGCAGAAGCCCCCAGTTTCGGCAAATCGATCTTTGATTATTCGCCAAATTGCAACGGCGCCGCCGACTACGAAAATCTGGCTAACGAAATGTTGCGGGCACATCTCAGCGGACAAATCACCTCCAAAGCGGCTTAACAAAAATAGCAGGTGTCCGAAGCGACACAGCTGTAATCAATTGGATACATCGGGCAGCATCAACATATACTTTTCCCGCTAAAAACCCGCTGTTTTTCGGCTGAAAAAAAATATTTCAAAATCTTGTTCTGTTTGGCAACGGATTTGCGTTTCGATTCGGTTGTAAGTTTTTGTTCGAAACAACTGAGCCAAATATGAACCTGCGAATTTACTTCCCCTACTTGTTGATTACCGGATCGTTTTTGTTCGGGTGCGCTGTCGCCAGTGGCCAGAACTATCGCCCCAATCAAAACGTTGTGGGATCCAATGCGAGACATCTTTCTGGCTACGCCTCGAGTATCCAAGGAACGTTGCATCGGCAATTTCGACAAAGCCGGGTTTATGGTCAGCTGCGAGGCAAAATGAACCAGGTCCGCATGAGAGCATTGCAATTGCAAACGCTGTCGCGGATCAATGCGTCACAACAACAGATTTACAACCAAACCGACCAAATCTACCGACTGATGGAAGATTTCCAGGTGTTGGTTTCGACAGCTCGTTATCGTTCAGCTTATGGACTCGATCGGCCACTGTGCGGATGCACATTGCATTTGGATCGTACCATGAATGCCATGTACGATTCGATCACTTGCGTCTATGACGAATTGAATGCACAAAGTCGATTTAACAACTTCCAACGTTCACAATTTCAACAGGTTCAAGGCTTCGGCCAAACCGATTACCGATATAACAACCGTTCATTAAATGGATTTCGATCGCAATCGTTCCGGTATGCCAACGGACACCGCAGTAGAAACCAATCCTTTTACAAACGATAGTTGGACTGTGCTGATGTATTTCGGTGAGTCTCAACGATCGATTACATAAATTGAAAACCGCACGTACACCATCGTGCGGTTTTTTTTATGGTTGGGCCGGTTCCCACCGGCCGTTTGTTAGATTGGCCGGTGGGAACCGGCACTACTTACGAGCACGAAGCGCCAGCGAGTGGTTTTGCGCGGGCCAAACCACTCGCTGGCGCTTCGTGCTCGTATTAGTCCCGTTGTCTTGGAGTCCGTTTGGAGTAGCATAACAAGAGTACTCCTTGAAATCTGTGAAACAAATATGACCGTTGATTTTCCGCCGACTACCGATGAATTGCTGGAAACGTTTGATGATTTGCCCGACTGGGACGAACGCTACGATTTTCTGATCGATCTGGGCCGCGAGCTTCCGAAACTCGCCGCAGAATTTTGTACGCCGGAAAACAAGGTCGATGGATGTCTCAGTACCGTATGGCTGGTCACTCGCAACGAAAATGGCCGTATGCAGATTCAGGCCGACAGCGATTCGATCATCGTCAAAGGCTTGATCGTCGTGCTGTTGTCCCTGTTTCACGATCAACCGGCACAAAAGGTCATTGAAACCGAGCCGCAAGCCTTCTTTAAACAACTCGGGCTCGAACAACATCTCAGCCACGGTCGTCGCAACGGGTTGTATTCGATGGTCGAGCGAATTCGCCAGTTGGCGGTTGAAATGATCGCGGCTTCGTAACTCACGATTTTCAATTTTTTTGTCAACAGCCTCCTTGAAATCGACCGATCCTATATGTAACCTTTTAGTTACATATGAAAATCACGGAGCAAACACTCGATCTCGTCTTTCACGCCTTGGCGCACGCATCGCGGCGGCGAATCGTGGATTTAGTCAAATCGGCACCGGGCTGTTGCGTGAATGATCTGGTTCAACATTTTGGAACCAGTCGCATTGCCGTGATGAAACATTTACGCGTGCTCGTGGATGCCAAACTGGTGATTTCGAGAAAAAACGGACGCAGTCGCGAATTGTTTTTCAATGCTGCGCCCATCCAGTTGATTTACGACCGTTGGAGTGACGAATACAGTGCGTTTTGGGCGACCCAGGTTGTCGACCTGAAATACAAGGCGGAGCGCAAATCTAAAAATAGAAAGAAAACGACTTCGAAAAAAAAGAAAGTAAAGTCATGACCGAGCAACCGAATACTACCAAAATTGTCAATCAAATCATGATCAACGCTCCGATCCAACAGGTTTGGGATACGCTGACGGCCGAAGGTGACGTTTTGCCGTTCTTTTTTGGGACGGTGATGCATACGACGACGTTAGGACCTGGCGCGCCCATTCGCATGCGAACGTCCAACGGCAAATACACGGGAGTGGTTGGCGAAGTTCTTGAATTCGATCCGCCTTTCAAGTACTCGATGACTTTCAAGTTCACAAATTTTGACGACGCGCTCTGCAAAGTCACTCATGAGTTAAAGGAGGTCGAAGGGGGCACTGAATATACTTTGATTTCAGAAGATATCCCGGTAGGCACAAAAACGGAAAAAAACATGAAGCAAGGCGGCGATTTCATCACCAAGTGTTTAAAATCGTGTGTTGAAACCGGTAAACCGATATTCCTGGGGCGATTCATCATGCTGATGGGCAAACTCACAGCTTTCATGACGCCGAAACAATGCCTCAGCGAAAATTGGCCACTCGATAAAAAAATTGAATAGAAAAAAGGGAGCGACACCATGACATCACCCAAAACTCTTGCGAGATGTTATCGATTTTTTGGTTCGATGTTGTGGTGCATCATTTTTTATAGTTGGGTGACGGCGCCTGGATACGGCTGGCAAACTCAAACCACCGAATCAAAAACGGAATCAGGCGCGATTCGTGTCATGAGTTTTAATATTCGATTTGGTACGGCGCGTGACGGTGACAACCATTGGAAAAAACGCCACCAACTGGTCATCGACGCCATTCAGGATTTCGATCCCGATTTGTTGGGTACGCAGGAAACACTTTCGTTTCAGGCCGACTATCTCAAACAAAATCTCACCGGTTATGAATATGTTGGATGGTCGCGCGGAAAGGATCCCCAAAAAGGTGAACATTGCGGGATCCTGTTTCGCAAAAAACGGTTTGAAAAAGTAAAGGCTGGGCAATTTTGGTTAAGCGAAACACCGGACAAGGTTGCCAGCAAAAGCTGGGATTCGTCGCTGCCACGAATCGCCACTTGGGTCGTGTTAAAAGACAAAGCAAATGGGGGTCAACAATTTTTATTTTTGAACACGCATTTTGATCACCGCGGGAGTCAAGCGAGATTGGAATCGGCAAAAGTCATTTCAAAATGGATTAAAAAAAATCATGCTAGTGACTCAATCATCATCACTGGTGATTTCAATTGTGGAACCTCGAGCAAACCATACCAGGTTTTCTTTGGCAAAGATTCAAAATGGACGGATACTTATCGCGCTCAGAATCCCAAAGTCAAAAAAAACGAAGGCACCTTTAACGGATTCAAAGGAACGAAAACCGGTTCACGGATCGATTGGGTTTTACATTGTGGACAATTCAAAACAAAATCGGCTTCGATAAACGACTACAACAAAAATGGCCGTTACCCTTCTGACCACTTTCCGGTAACAGCGACCATTATGTGGAATCGCAGAGCGTCAAAATGATCTTCGCCGTTTCAATATGAGATAATGGATATCATATTGATCACAAAAAAATTTTTCTAACGAATTCATGTTGGATTGTTTTTTCGAATTTGATAATATTCGACCAAGTTAGAAAAAACGACTTGCTGTGATTAATTCGCAAGCAATACTTTTTTTAGAATCCCATCATTTGATTTGTCGCACGCCATTTGCGTGACTTATCTGCAAGTCAAATAACTCGCTAATTCAATTAGCTCGTCCTTTTCCTTTCGTTGGAGAATTTATCAATGGATAATTTCTTTCTCTTTGCTGAAGTCAACGTTGTTGCCATATTGGTCACAATTGCGATCGGTGGCATTTGTGGTTTTCTTGCCGGTTCGATTCTTAAAGGCAGCGGCTTTGGCCTCCTGGGGAACATCATCGTCGGTATCCTGGGAGCATTTGTCGGATCTTTCATATTCTCGATGCTCGGCATCAACATCGGCATGGACTGGGTCGGTGAAATTGTGACCGGTACGGTGGGTGCCATCATTCTGCTGGTCATTTTGGGCTACGTCCAGAAAACAATTGGCAGCGCGAAAACGGGTTCTTGATCCGTTTTTATTCGCGCTGTTGAATCCTTCCAGGATGTTAGTGCTGCCCTATTGGCATTCTGGATCTTTTGCCGAAAACGTGCACACTCTATCCGCCAAGCCTGTGCCGTTTTCGGCATTTTTATTTTACGATCTGGACCCTTGCTCATTTTCAATCCCGCTTGAGACCGTTACGATAAACGCGACAGTTTATTCGGAGGCAAAAATGAGTGAAGCCAAAATTCGTGGCATTGTCCATTTTATTGATGAAACAAAAACGTACGGCCAAAAAGGTTTCCGAAAACGACTGGTCGTGTTGGAACAGGACAACGATCGATTTACCAATTATATTCCCGTCGAATTCATCCAAGACAATTGTGACAGCGTTGATCAATTGAACGTCGGCGATGATGTCGAGATCAGCTATCGATTAAACGGGCGCAAGTGGCAAAAAGACAGCAATAGTGAAGTCAAGTATTTTTTGAACGCCGAAGCGATCCGATTTAATGTTGTCTCGGAGAAAAATAAATCTGGCGCTGAAACCGTCGTCAATACAACCGACGCCAACGCCGGTTTCTCGGAAGCGGCATTTGACGAGGACGACGTCCCGTTCTAGAGAAATCTCTGCATGCTGAAAACGCCCATTTCGGGTGCCTTTCGGGTGCCTCTGGCTTTGCCAGTGATGTCCGGCAAATGACGTACGCAGAGGCAATGTGAGCGGCAAGGCGCTAGCCGCCGGTTCGATGCGCTGACGTACCGGCGGCTAGCCCCTTGCCGCTCACAGGGATTTGGTTCGGCGGGAGCCTCACCCTCCCGAAACCAACAGCAGGGTACCGCTGGCAGAGCCGGCTTCGCCGCTGGAACCAGTGCCACCCGACCCGTGTAGTTTCTATTGAAAACACAAACCTTGCGGAAAAGCTTTCGCATTTGCATGGCAAAAAATTGCTTCACGGCCCAATTAAATGTCAATCGCTCCATGCTGAATTATCAGACCGATCGGCTGCGCGAATATGCAAAAATTGTTGGCTGAAACTGGGCGTCATGTTGAGAACGGTGCAGCGGTGTTTCAAAAATTCAACCTCGTAATTTTTTGCCAACACCGATCCTGCTACAAGGAAAAATAATCGCAAATTTGCACTGTCCACGCTCAACTGCTACTTCGCTACGATCCCGTCAATCGGCGAATTGCCCTCCCACTTGCGTATCTTGGGTTACAAATCCAGATGACCGGTTTCGTTACGTGCTATCTTTCAATTGGTGTACCCGGGGGCACGTGAATAATGAAAACCCAATCAGAATCCTTTTTTAGATCGCTGTTGAACAACTGTGGCGGTCCGATGTTTGCCAAAGATCGCAATCATCGACTGGTCTACGTCAACAAGTCGTTCTGTGAATTCTTGGGTTATGAAGAAAGTTTTCTGCTCGGCAAATCTGATTACGATCTTTTCCCGTACGAAGAAGCGAGTGTCTTTCGCCACATGGACGAATTGGTATTCGCATCGGACACGCCAATCGTCAACGAGGAACTCAACACGGGGAGCAACGGTGTCACTCGCACCGTGCGAACCACTAAAAACGCATTCACGCTGGAAAACGGCGAACGGTTTCTGGTGGGTGTGGTTTCTGATATCTCTGAACTTCGCAATATGCAGGCCGATCTCGAAAAAGCGGTCGAGTCGCTTTCCCAACTGGCCAAACACGATCGATTAACCGGGTTACCCAATCGTTCGATGTTCGAAGCCCTGTTGGATTCAGAAATGCAGCTATCCAATCTGCATTCCAAAAAGTTTGCCGTCCTGTTTATCGATCTCAATGGTTTTAAAACGGTTAACGATACAGCAGGACATGCGACGGGAGATGAATTGCTGAAAATCATGTCCGAGAGAATACGCCGCACACTTCGGGAACGCGAAGTCGTTGCTCGTATTGGAGGAGATGAATTCGTTGTCTTGATCCCCGACGTCAGCGACCGATCGGTCGATTCGATTGCCAGTCGCATTGAAACCGTGTGTCGAACTCCGGTTGAAATTGACAATGCAACCTGGAAAGTCTCTTGCAGTGTTGGAGTTTCGATCTACCCGGATCATTCCAAGTCCAAGGTCGGAATCATGCGCTGTGCCGACCAGGCCATGTATTTCGCGAAAGAAAACAAGAACAGCATTTCCAGTTGCGTTCAAATTTTTGATAATTCGATCGCCAAACACTACGAAAAGAAAACGATCATCGAGCACCAATTGAGTTCATCTCATTGGATCGAGAACTTTTTTGACGTTTATCAACCCATCGTCACGATGGATCAAAACGGTTCACCCCAAGTGGTCGGATTCGAATCGTTGGCGCGTTGGAAAATTGGCGATGAACATGTTTCTCCGGATGAATTTATCCCTGCCTTGGAAAAATCGGATCGAATCGTCGAATTGGGATTGCAAACCGCATCCAACGCGTGCCATTTTGCCGCCACCCATTGTCAATCATCACAATTTGTCTCTATCAATCTGTCGGGTCGACAAATTGCCGACGGACAATACTTGGAAAACCTCGAACAGATGATGTCCAAATTTGACATCCGGCCCAACCAGATCGCGGTAGAATTTACTGAGCGAGATGCATTTATCGGCCAAACTCACAAACATTTTTTTGACAAGCTTAAAAAGCTCGGCGTCAAAATCATGATCGATGATTTTGGAGATGGGTTTTCGAATCTCTCGCGATTATCGGAGATCCCGGCCGATATTGTGAAGATCGACAAAGCAATTTTGTGGAACTCGCTCCGTTTGCTCAAACCGGCGATTACGATGCTGTCTCAGTTAGGATTCGTAACCTTGGTCGAAGGAATCGAAACAAAAAAACAAGCGTCGCAGGCTACCGAAGCAGGCGCAACTTTTCTCCAAGGGTACTATTTTGGAAAACCAGAGCGTTATCAATTCGCATCCAGTGGATACGAATATCTGAATGTTGCCACAACTTGTTCGCCGTTTCTCGCGGAACAGAATTCGTAACAGATCAAAACAGGCACTGCGTTTTATCGCGGCAGGCTAAATCTTAGCGCTCAGCTTGAGTCAAGTGCCTTCCTGTATTTGTCAATTTGAAAACTCTTCGTCAACGTACGATTCTAACGTTGCCATCGTCGACAACAGATCATCCATTGTTGTGCGAGGATTGATCAAACACATTCGCAAAACCGTACGACCGTTCACCAAAGTTGTTGCCAACATCGCTTTGCCTTCGGCAATAATACGGTCACTCAGTTTTTGGTTGATCGCATCCAGATTCCGGTCCGTTGCGCTGCTTGATTTTGCCGAAGGATTGAACCGAAATGTGAGCACGGCCAAACTGGGCGGCGTCACGATTTCCCAATTGTCAGAATCGTTGATCCATTGGCCAAATTTCTCGGCCAACGCCAGGGAATTCTCGATGGATTTCCGAAACGCGCCGAGTCCATAAGTTTTGACGGACATATAGAATTTCAGTGCTCGAAAACGTCGCGTCAATTGGATTCCAAAATCGTAGAAATTGATCTCCTCGGCGGCGCCGGTCAGATCGCGCAAGTAGGCTGGCTGAGTGCGGAATGTTCCCGTTAATCGATTGCTGTCTCGGACCAAGAGGCAGCCGATTTCGTAAGGCTGAAAAAACCACTTGTGGGGATCAATCGTCGCCGAGTCGGCCAATTCGATTCCAGCCAAATCAGCCTTGCCCTGAGGACATAAAATGGCAGCACCACCGTAAGCCGCATCGACATGCATCCAGATTTTGTGGTGCCGACATAAAGTGTTGATCCGATACAACGGATCGACTGCAGCCGTGTTCGTCGTGCCCGCATTGCCGACGACCAAAAACGGATGCAGCCCGTTTTTTGCATCTTGCTCAACTGTGTTTTTGAGTCGATCAATCGGCAGCCGAAATTGCTCGTCTGATTCAATGATTCGAATCTGATCTTTTCGCAATCCCATCACTCGCGCCGCGCGCTCCACTGACGAGTGTGTTTGATCCGACCAGTAGACCACGCCCTTGGAAAAATCGTCTCCCAGAATGTTTTGTCGGGCGGTGACCATCGCTGTCAAATTCGCCATCGATCCACCGCTGACAAACAGGCCTCCTCCCTCAAGCACAGGAAAACCAAACAGTCGCAGCAACCAATTGGTCGTCAGCATTTCCAATTCCGCGGCTCCCGGTGACGAAACCCAGGCCCCCGAAAACAGGTTAAACCCGGTTGCCAACGAATCGGCAAGCGTACTCACGATATTGTTGGGTGACGGAACAAAGGAATAGAACCGTGGGTGATCCAGGTGGGCGCTGCTGTCAAAAATGTTTTTGTTGACGTGGTCGAGCACTTCCATAAACGGAGTACTAGTCTCGGGCATCGGCTCCTGCAACAGCCAGTCCATTTCTTCACGGGTAACTTGGGTCACAGGTCGCTTGTCGGCAACATTCACAGAATGTTCGACGATCATATCGATGATGCGGTACCCCATGGCTTTCATTTCTGCAGGTGAAAGCTCAAAGGGATTTGCGTCGATTTCCGGATCGGCACCAGTTGTTTTACTTGACATGCTTGTAGAGATTTTTTTTGACGTAATTCAAACACGAAACGGCAGCATCAAATTATAAGGTTTTGTCCAACCGCTCACAGTTCAAATCGCGACTCCTAACAATTGGGAGGGTGCGTTGTTTGTTTGGGAGGGCGAGGCTCCCGCCGAGCCGAGGACGCGTTGTTGGTTCGTGAGGCGCATTGTTGGTTCCAAGAAGGCTCGCCGAGCCGTATTGGGACGAACTCTCATCCACCCGTGAGCGGCAAGGCTGTAGCCGCCGGTTCGAGGCACTAACAAACCGGCGGCTTGCGCCTTGCCGCTCACTTTCCCGAATACCAAACACGGAAATTCGATTCCCGTCTAGAATGTTAATCGATGTCTGACTAGGCTCTAACCATCGTCACAGCAAGTCACTGATGAACATGGATCGAAAATTGAAATTGTATTTAACCGTCGCCGTCGCGCTGATCGCCGTTTCAACAAGCCCAACACGTTACGTAAACGCGCAGCAAAAACAACGCAAAATCAAAGCGCGCGTGGTCCTCGTGATTCCCATGGGTGCTCGCCCGAAAGAAGACTACAAAAAAAGATTGGGGTCGGTTGCGACACGCGCAGAGAAATTTTTTGCCGATTGGTTGAAGTATTGGAAGCGCGATGCCCAGCGCCGCACGATTTTTACAAGAAACAGCGATGGCTCGGTCCAGGTAACCTTGGTTCGCGTTCAACTCGCAGGCCAACCGAAAGGGAGAGCTTCTATTGGGGAACTACGGAATCGGGCCATCCGAGCCGCCAAGAAACAGTTGAACCTGAAACGGAATTCGCGGACAGTTTGGTGGATTTTTTACGACTACCCCGGTGTTGCGGGATTCCGAGGTGGAGGAAATTCAAAATCAGGAACGGCGATCAATGCCTACCCTGGCGGAAAAGGTTCGATTGATCAAAACGCCGAACTCGCTTCGAAAAAAGTGAGTGGGACCAAGATCAAAGCCGCCATTCATGAATTCGGACACGCGTTAGGACTGCCCCACAACGGACCTCGAATGGAACTCAAATTGGGCAATTCATTGATGGGACCTACAACACCAAATTTTGTTAAACGAACCAAGTCGAAAGATACGCGCGTTTATCTCAACGAAGCAAGCGCTGCAATGATTTGGAAACATCCATTGTTTCGATCGAACTCGGCGCTTCCCGTTTTGCCAAAACGTCTTCAAGTCAAGGATCTCAAAATTGATGAGGCCGCTAATGGAAAAATAACGATTAGCGGCACGCTCGATTCAAATCTCAAGGCACATTCTGTCATCGTTTTTAACATTCGAGGTGGAAACAAATTCGGTGATTATTGGTCGCGATCTCACGCTGGAACGGTCGAAAAAAATGGACAATTCGCCGTCTCGTTTTGGTCCCCATATTCAAAAGGAAAACTGTTTCTTTCTTTTTGCTTTGACAACGGGATCAATACCGCCGATGGCAAAAAGCAAAAATCGTTTATCGAAATCCCTTACAGCGGCAAACAGGGAAAACGAGAATTCCAAATGCCAACAGGCAAATAGCGCATTCGGAAAAACTCTGGTGGCGACGGAATCAATACTGTGACGGGATCGCCAATACGGCGACGGTCATTCGGGAAATGCAAACCGTTTTGCCCGCCTCGTTTTTAATTTCGATTTCCCAAACCTGGGTGGTTCGACCGAGATGTGCTGGACGCGCGGTTGCAAACACGAAACCCGATCCGTCCGCCGCCGGCCGAACATGATTCGCGTTGATCTCGATTCCCACGCAATGAAATTTGTCGCGATCGACGGCCATCGTTGCAGCCCAAGTTCCAACGGTTTCCGCCAGCACAACCGACGCACCGCCATGCAATACTCCGGCAGGCTGGCACACTTTTTCAGTGACCGGCATCCGCGCGACCAGAAAATCATCACCCTTTTCACACAACTCGATATCGAGCCCACCGACCAGGCAATTGGCACTTTTTTTGTTTGCACTAGCAATTGTGAATTCACCAAACCAAATTGACACAACTTTTACCTGTTAAAAAACCGTGAAAGCAGGCAGCTTGGATTGGTTTTTAGCAATCGAGCTTGACCATTTCGTAGCTGCCAAATTATCTTGCATGAAGAACATTTTTTTGAATTCAAACAGAGAATTATGCCCGCGGAAAACGGTACACTGCCTCTCAAGATTTTCGTTTTGGATACGAACGTTTGCCTGCATGATGCCGGTTGCATCCGTAAGTTTCAAGAACACGACGTCGCAATTCCTATCACGGTCCTCGAAGAAATCGACAAATTCAAAAAAGGTCACGGAGATATTAATTTTCAGGCCCGGCAATTTGTTCGCTCGCTGGACGAATTGACAGGAGATATTCTTTCGCCCAACGGTGCTTCGCTGGGAGACGGATTAGGCACGATTCGCGTGATCTTTCGTCACGAGGTCGCACCGGACCTAAAAAATGTTTTTCTCGGCGACAGCCCCGATCATCGCATTTTGTTTACAGCTTTGAAATTGCATTGTGACGAAAGTGCCAGTGAAGTCATCCTGGTCACCAAAGACACCAATCTGCGAATGAAGGCTAAAGCGGTCGGCATCAAAGCGCAAGATTACACCAATGACAAAATCGAAAGTATCGACAAACTGTACACCGGCAAACGGGTGATTTATACGACGTCCGAAGTCATCGACGCTTTTTATACCAATGGCGAAGTAATTCCGGTTGACAGTATTTCCGAAGAAATTGCACCGGTCGCTAACGAAAATTTTATTTTGAAAAATGGTTCGAAAAGCGCCTTGGCGACGTTTCAGAAATCGATTGATTCCTACATCCGTGTCGAAAAAGCAAAATGTTACGGGATCACTCCCCGCAATGCCGAACAATCGTTTGCTTTGAAAGCGCTCACCGACGACTCCATCAAATTAGTGACTCTGGCTGGCAAAGCGGGAACGGGAAAAACACTGTTGGCACTGTCAGGCGCCTTGCAGCGGCGGTCACGTTACCGACAAATCTTGCTCGCACGGCCCGTTGTTCCCTTGAGCAACAAAGACCTCGGTTATCTGCCCGGTGACATTTCTCAAAAACTCGATCCTTATATGCAACCGTTGTTTGACAATCTTAACGTGATTCGCCATTCATTCGGCGATGCCGATCCCAACGCGGAGCGTATCACCGAAATGTTGGAAAATGAAAAACTGGTGATTTCGCCTTTGGCTTACATTCGCGGTCGCAGTTTACAAAAGATTTTCTTCATCGTGGACGAAGCACAGAACCTGACACCGCATGAAGTCAAAACAATTATCACGCGTGCCGGCGAAGGAACTAAAATTGTCTTCACCGGTGACATTCAACAGATTGACCATCCGTATCTGGATTCTCAATCCAATGGCCTGAGCTACCTGATCAGCCGCATGGTCGGTCAATCGATCTACTCACATATTACTTTGGAAAAAGGTGAACGCAGTGAGTTAGCCGACCTGGCAAGTGATTTGTTGTAACACAATTGAATCCAAAACCACGCACACAGGATGGGTGCCAAAAATGGCGATCATTGTTCAAGACAATATCAGCAACAAATTTTACGTTCTAATCGGTGCTGGTTACGGTACGTCGGAAGCCGGCCCGTTTTTTCCAATGTCATCTTCGACGAAGAGCTCCGAGTCGGAACGGGTTGCCGTGGCAAATTCAGATGGCGATATCTCTTGGCTGCCATCCTATCAATTGACTGTCGTTTCTGTTGACGGCCAATCCTGTAAAGATCTGCTAAGCCAGTAGGGCCGGTTCCACCGGCCGATCGACCAAAAATTTAGACAGGATTTACAGGATGAACAGGATTTTTCAAGAATCATCCTGTTAATCATGTTCATCCTGTCCAAAAAGATTTTGAAATGTTGTCATTAGGGCCGCTTCCTGCTGCCATTTTTTTGTTCGGCCGGTGGGAACCGGCCCTACTTAAACGAAACTACATGTTTCTGTCCGGGTTTCAGATTCTTCACCACTTGTTTGTGTTTACCGGGCCAAATGATCTCGATGTCAACCGGCTCGCTGTGATCACCCAATCCAAAATGCAGGCCCAGCTCGTTTTGATTTCCTTCACCTGTTCCCGTTTCGACATGCCGCGCTATGGTTTTATCGCCGGTCTTGATTCTCACCGTCGCACCGATCGCCGAATGATTTACTTTTTTGCCATCGCCAACCAGTTGCAATTTGATCCAATTGGCAGCCTTGGCCTCGTTGATGAATATCGTGCCAGCCGAACACAGATCGAGATCGCCATCGTTGTCGATATCGGCCCACGCCGCTTGATAGGTAGCCGCGAGTTTTGACAATTTTTGTTCGTCGGTCACGTTTTTGAATTTCCAGTTTCCCTCGTTGCGATAAAGGACGGGATAATTTTTGATGCCGCCACTGGCGGTTGGATAAACGGTGGTGAAATACAAATCCAGATCGCCGTCGTTGTCGAAATCACCCAAGGCAGGAGAGGCAAACGACTCTTGCCACGCCAGACCCGTGTCTTTTGATTTGTCTTCGAATTTGTAATTTCCTTTCGGACCCAGATTACGCAAGAACTGGGGCCGATTTTGAATTTTCGGCGGATGTGAAAAATTTCCCACAAACAAATCAATTTGGCCGTCGTTATCCAAATCGCCAAAACAAGAACCAATCGTGTGACCGCATATCGGATACTTGATTCCACCGGTGTAATTGATCACGGTACTCGGTGTTCCCATCACGCCAAATTTTTTGGCGATATCCTGTGGCTGGTTGTTTGCATCAAATTTCATCAGGAAATTCGGTTGGAGTCGGTAATTTGAAACAAATACGTTGGTGACACCGTCCGAATCGAAATCTGCACTCGTCACGCCTCGGGCTGAATAACAATCTTTTTGCCGCCAAACTTCTTTGAAACTTCCTTTGCCGTCGTTGAGAAAGACAGCATCCGGGTGCACTTTTTTGGTCCAGATTTCGTAACCTCCGACATACAAATCCAGGTGTGCGTCGTTGTTGACGTCCAGCCAAACCGCGCTGCGTGAGTTAACCGTCGGAAGTTTTGGAAACGAGACTTTTTCAAATTTTTTACCGTCGACATTTTTAAACAGCGCACCTGAACCGGTAAATAAAAACAGGTCGACGTACCCGTCGTTGTTGTAATCGCCCCAGATGCCTTCGCCGGACGGGATGCCAGAATCTTTCACCGCGACAAACTTTTTGCCACCATCGTTTTTCAGCAGGACGCCCGAATAAACGTCGACCCAGCCGTCGTTGTTGAAATCTGCAAATGCCGCTTTCGATGATCCTTGAAATTTCCATTGCGTGTTGCCGTTTTTGAATTGTCCGTAGGTTTCGACCCAACCTGCCGTCAACAAACTCAATGAAATTGCAAAAATGGTGAACCGCACGATCATGAGCCTGCTACTTTCCTTTGAAACTGTTGACAACTTTTAGTAGCGATTCCTGGTTTTCGGTCTCGCGCTTTTTCGATGTCCAGGCCGTAATTTGATAAAAATGATTTGATCCCTCAACGGCCGTCACCCAATAAACGAGATGCAGTCCTTCGACATAACCAACGAGTCGGAATTGAACGGCCGGCTTGCCGTCAACCGTTACTTTTTTGTAGTTGCTGCGCGAGAAACTGGGAGTCCCCATTTTCATGTTGCGATAGACCAGATCCGCATACGTATTGGCGCTAGCTCCTCGTTGGAAATCCGATTTTGGCTCTTCGATCACAATGATGTATTTTTCGGAAAAATTATTTCCGACCTGAATATCCGCGATTGAGTTGAGACTCAACGAACTGCTCCAGTTTTTAGGAATCTTGAGACTGGCGCGCTGACTAAATGATTTGACCGTTTTGGTTTCCGTACTGTCTTTGGCCAGGGATCGGACCCACATAAAAGCGCCTGCCGCCAAGACGCAAAAACCAAGCATGACAACCGCAAAAATAATAACGACGATCAACCAGGTACTCCTGCTGGATTTTTTCGGAGGTGGAACTTGTTGAATCGGTGCCGGTGAATAAATATTTGGATTTTGGGGAAACTGACCCGGAGGAAATTGGCTCGGTGGCTGAGGTTGATTTGGGAAGCTCATTTCTTGATTCGCATTTCTTTTTTGGCCAATTCATATTTGGCTTTGAGGCCCGGAATTAACCGTTGTGCATTTTGAAAATAGATCTTTGCCAGGACGGCCCGCGGAAGTCCGACTCCATAAATTCTCCAGAACCCCTGCGGTGGAAACTCTTTTTCGCTATAAGGAAAATATTCGTCTAACGTTTCGAGAAAACGCCAATAATAGGTTAATCGCAACTCCG
This sequence comes from Pirellulaceae bacterium, assembly GCA_028280445.1. Taxonomy (GTDB): domain Bacteria; phylum Planctomycetota; class Planctomycetia; order Pirellulales; family Pirellulaceae; genus JANQLU01. The sequence continues at coordinate 62,991 of JANQLU010000014.1, forward strand.
GCCACGGACCATCAGTTCCAAATAAAACGCGGTCACGATACTCGATCAAAAACTCGCGTGCTGAATAAGGTTGTCGTCCCAACTCTCCAATCCGCGATGCCAGTTCGACATACATATTAGGGTATTTTTCCAACCACTGGGCGACGCTCTTGAGATCTTCAGGGTTGTTTGCCATGTGCGCACAAATAAATTTTGTACGCGGGTGACGGGCAATCACGCGATTTCGCGCGGCAAGCAACTCCTCGCGCGATGGAAAACCACGACCATGAAAACTCCAATCGGGATGTCGCGACAGCTCTTCCCAACGCTCGTTGGTTTTATCAGTCGGCAGAAAAAATGCAGCCGGATCAGCGGTATGAATCAAAATCGGCAGACCGAGTTCGCCGCACGTTTTCCAAATCGGATCCCAGCGTCGATCATCGATTTTGATCAGTGAACCGTCGGGGTTTTTGTAGCCCAACCCAAACTGCTTTAAAAATTTCAGACCACTTAGCCCTTTTTTGTGAGCGTCACGAATCTGCTCAACGACGTTTCGCCCGAAATCGGCGCGATGACAATCCCAGGTTTTTGGATCGTCGCGTTTTCCACGACCGACCCAATCGACGCGGGCAAAAACCACGAACCGGTTTTTGTGCTTTTTCCAAAGAAAATCCGTGTGGTCAGTAAACGCTCCGCCAAGTTGTCCATCGAGACTGACGCAAACCGCAATATTGTGTCGATTCATGGCATCGACAAATGCATCGCGCCGTTGCTGGTCTCCCTTGAGTCGAAATCCAAAATGGGTATGGACGTCGACAACCGGATAACGCGCTTTTTTGAGTTGGGTGGTTCGTCCTTTCAACATCGATCGAGGGCGGAAATCACGCAACTGGAGACCATCGTCGCGGGTGTTCGATTCCTGAACCTGGCGGTTGGATTGCGGCGGCTGTTGTGCCGTTCGTAAATTCTGATTTGACGAAACGATCAAACCGCCGGTGGTAGCGGCAACGAAAATCAACAAGGCAAATCCTAGTTTGTTGTGCATCTGAATCTCACCAGTCGAGGGGGGTTAGTCGTCAATCCATCGTCGCACCAGTCCCGAATATGCGTCGATGCGACGGTCGCGTAAAAAAGGCCAGTGGGTGCGCGCTGTTTCAATCATACTCCAGTCGCATTGCGCCAGGATCGTGGCGTCTGAATTATCGGGCGCTTGAGTGATGATTTCACCGTAAGGGTCACAAATAAAACTGTTACCCCAAAATTCAATGTGATTTTCTACACCGACGCGATTCGGGGCGGCAACAAACACGCCATTGGCGATAGCGTGAGACCGCATCATGGTTTGCCAAGCCGAAACTTGCGCCCTCCCGCAGGAAAGCTTGTCTTCGGCCAACCAGCCAATCGCAGTCGGATAAATCAGGATTTGTGCTCCACTGAGTGCAGTCAGTCGGGCAGCTTCGGGAAACCACTGATCCCAACAAATACAAATTCCGATTTTGCCAACGGACGTGTTGAACGTTTGGAAACCGAGATCGCCGGGCGTAAAAAAGAACTTTTCGTAATAAAACGGGTCATCGGGAATGTGCATTTTCCGATATTTGCCCGTGATTTCGCCATTTCGCTCGATGATGACCGCCGTATTGTGAAAAACTCCAGCGCTGCGACGTTCAAACATACTGGCAACGACGACGATTTTTAATTCGTCGGCCAAACGGGAAATGGAATCAGTCGTCGGCCCCGGAATCGATTCGGCTAATTTAAATTTTTCGTGATCTTCAGATTGGCAAAAATAGCGACTGGAAAACAATTCCTGGAGACAGACCAGATCAGCCCCTTGGCCAGCGGCGTGACGAATGGCGGAGAAAGCTGTTTCGATGTTTTGCTGCTTATTTTCAACGCAGCTTGATTGCACGACAGCGACGGTCGGATGGGACGGATCTGCAAGCATTCGTATTCTTTTTTGAGCAGGGTGATTTACGCCTTGGCAATTTCATCAACTAAGTTGAGAATAACGCTCTTAATGTCTCACTGCCGCTAGACAAAATCAACGACCGACGAGCCCGATCTCGTCAACATCGCCGAAAATATAACGTAATTGCCGGCTGGCAATTCGATAAAAATCATGACTCAAGCATCTGTCAATACATCGGAATATCCTGCTCCAGAATTTGAAAAACCGCCCATCGGGCTTTTTATCACCGGGACGGATACGGAAGTTGGAAAAACATACGCCAGCATTTTGATTGTTAAATCCCTGGTAGCCGCCGGTTACCGCGTGGGCGTTTACAAACCGACCGCGTCAGATTGTATGACGGACGGCAAAGTGGTTGTTTCCGAAGACGCATTAGCGTTGTGGGAAGCCGCTGGACAACCGCTTTCGGTCAACCAGGTTTGCCCACAGCCGTTTCGCGCACCTTTGGCTCCACACCTGGCGGCACAAGTCGAAGGCAAAAGAGTCGATGGCGATTTACTGCGGCAGGGAATCTCTGACTGGTGTGGCCATTGCGACATTATGATTGTCGAGGGAGCCGGAGGTTTAATGTCACCGATTTCCGAAGACGAATTTGTCGCTGATCTGGCGCTGGATTTTGGTTATCCGATGATCGTGGTCGCGCCAAACGTTCTCGGCGTGATCAACCAAACATTGCAAACCTTGATTACTGCGGCCTGTTTTCGTGAAGGGATCGATGTTGCTGGAATCGTCCTGAATGACGCTCAGTCGTTTCAAGATGATTTGAGTATGGGAAGCAATCGCGAGGAAATATCCAGCCGCACGCGCATTCCCGTCCTGGCCCATTTAAATTACGAGGCGACGGAATTTGACGGCGCCGTTGACTGGTTTGCTATTGCGACAGATGGTTTGCAATCCGAATAACCATGGCCTTCATTAAATATTTGACCGACGAAGAAATCGATTCGGCAGATTCTGTTGATGACACCGACAACATTTTGCGTATCCATTCGGTACACGCCAAAGTCATGCGGTTGCATTACGATTTATACGTTGAATTGATGCGCGGCCCGGGACCACTGTCGACGGCACAACGGGAATTGATTGGTGTTGTTGTCAGTTCGATCAATGGCTGTCTCTACTGAACGGTCCACCATAGTCGCGGTCTGCGACGAGCGTTGATCAAACAAGGCAGCGAAGTTGAACAGGCAAATCGCCTGGTGAATCAGCTTGCTGAAAATCCGGAAAACCTTGAGTTGCCTGAATTGGCGGAACACGACGTGATCATGCTCCGTTATGCCGTCAAGCTGACAAAAGAACCAGCGAAAATCAGTGCAGATGATGTCGTGCAATTACGCGGCGCCGGATTCGACGATTGTGCGATACATGACATTTGCAACGTCACCGCCTATTTTGCTTTTGTAAATCGTGTCGCGGACGGCCTCGGTGTTGAGCTCGAAGACTGATTGTTGGCAACGCAAACCTGTTATCCGCGATGCCGTACTGTTAAGCTATAAGCATCATTTTTCTTCAATACAGGGTTTTACAATGCTTGTTCGTTTTTTGTTGCTCGCGATCATTTTGGTCGGCCCCATTCATATCTCCAGCGTCAGTGCCCAGGATCGCGGGAGACTATCGGATCGTTATACAAAAAACGAATACCAAATCGCGATGCGCGACGGAAAAAAACTTCATACGACCGTCTATGCACCGAAAGACCGTTCGAAAAAATATCCGATCGTCATGAAACGCACACCGTACAGTTGCGCGCCGTATGGCAAAGACAGATTCTCACGGCGGATTGGGCCATCTCCGGTGATGGAACAAGACGGATACATTTTTGTCCATCAAGATGTCCGTGGTCGTTGGATGTCGGAAGGAAAATATGACAACATGCGACCCCATGTCAAAGGGATGACTCCGATCGACGAAAGCAGCGATACCTACGACACCATCGAATGGCTGCTGAAAAACGTTCCCAACAATAACGGCAAAGTTGGCATCTGGGGCATTTCATATCCCGGGTTTTATTCAGCCGCCGCTTTGCCCGAACATCATCCCGCGTTGGTTGCTGTTTCGCCCCAAGCTCCTATCGCCGATTTCTATTTTGATGATTTTCATCACCAAGGTGCATATGTGCTGATGTATTTCTTTGCGACGCCGACGTTTGGCTATCAGAAATCGATGCCAACCACCCGTCGCTGGTACAAAACGCCATCGTACCCGGGTCGCGATCCCTATGATTATTTTTTGAAAATGGGCCCGTTGTCCAACGCCAAGAAATTTTATGGCAAAGACAATTTCTTTTGGCAGCAGTTGGTGGAACATCCAAATTACGACCAATTCTGGCAAAAACGCAGTATCTTGCCGCATCTCAAAAATGTGAAAGCCAATGTGATGACCGTCGGTGGTTGGTTTGACGCCGAAGACCTGTACGGTCCGCTGAACATTTATCGAGAACTTGAAAAAAATAATCCCGATACATTTAACGTCCTCGTGATGGGACCTTGGCAACATGGCGGCTGGGCCCGCGGCTCTGGGACGTCGATGGCTGGCAATCTCGTGTTTGGCGAGAATCTGTCAACCAATTATCAAAAACAAGTCGAAGCTCCATTTTTCCGACACTTCCTCAAAGGCACTGGCGAAAAACCAAAATTCGAAGCCATGATGTTCGACTGCGGCACCAAACAATGGCGGAATTTCAAAAAATGGCCGCCAGCCAAAGCGCGGACGGTCAAGATCTATCCGTATGCCAATGGCAGCCTGTCGATGTACAAACCAACCGGCGATGGAAAATCAACTTTTGTCAGTGACCCAGCGGCGCCCGTTCCGTATCGCAAACGATCCGATATGACTTTCCGATTCACCCCGCGGCCCTACATGTCCGAGGACCAAAGTTTTGCCACGGGACGTAAAGATGTTTTGGTTTATCAAACGGGTATTCTCAAAGAAGACATCACTTTGGCTGGACCGATTACCGCGCATCTCAAAGTTTCAACTGACAAAACCGCGGCTGACTGGATTGTGAAAGTTATTGACGTTTATCCCGACGATACGCCAAATCATCCGCGAACACCTCGCGGTGTCAAACTAGCCGGGTATCAACAAATGGTTCGCAGCGAAGTTCTCCGCGGTCGATTCCGCAATGGTTATGACAAACCTGAACCGTTTGTTGCCAACAAAATCACCAAGGTCAGCGTTCCCCTGCAGGACGTGTTTCACACGTTTAAAAAAGGACACCGAATCATGATCCATGTCCAAAGTTCATGGTTCCCACTGATCGACCGCAATCCGCAGACCTACGTTGACAATATTTTCAAAGCCAAAGCTTCAGATTTTGTCAAAGCGAATCATACGCTCCACCTCGGAGCTGACAACGACACGCATTTCGAAGTGAAGATTTTGAAATAGTTCTGAATTGAAAATTTCAGTGAATGGCGAGTCCTGAGATTGAAACGTGGAACTTTCAATCTCATTCGTTTGCTGTTGGCGACGTTACTTCTTGTTTTCGATTCGGCGTCAGTATCAGGTACAGACACGGAACGATTAGCAATGCCAGGAAGGTCGAAAATATCAGGCCTGCAACTACCGTTACCGAAAGTGGCAAATACACTTTCTGGCTAATCGCCAGCGGAATCAGACCCACAATTGTCGTGACACTGGTCGTCACGATAGGACGTAGACGATCAGCCGTTCCGCGAGCGGTGGCTTCGACCAACGGAGTACCCGCCCGATAATAGTTGTTCATTGTTTCGATCATGATAATTGTGTCATTGACGACAATTCCAACCAGAGCAATGATCCCCACCATCGCCATAAATGAGAACGACATCTGGAGTAGATAGAAACCAAGAAATGTTCCTGTTAGAGCAAGAGGAATGGCCGACATGATAATGAATGGCTGTTTGAAATTGTCGAATTGCAATACCAACAATGCAAAAACGAGGAACAACGCCAGAACCAACATCTTTCCAGACGATCCAAATACTTCTTCGCTGGATTCGGCCTCTCCCGCTATTTGATATCGATACCCAGGCGGCCAGTCAGCCGCCATCGCATCCAGTTTAGGTTGCAGGTCTGCAATGATTTCCGCGGCTGTTCTATTGTTGGTTTGGGCCATGACCGAAATTGCGCGTTCTCCATTCTTGTGCAAAATCGTCAAAGCTGATTCTTCAAGTCGAAAATCTGTTACAGACGACAATGGCACTCGGCGACCATCGTGGCTAATCAGATTCAGCAGATAGATTTCTGCAAAGTCCATAGGTCCGCCCAACTCTCCGTTTCGGCTTGGCCAGGCATAACCCATACGGATCTTCAAATCTTCTTTGAAGTCGCCAGCAATAAATTTTCCAGTCTCGTCGCTGACCATCATCGAACGCACCTGCTGTGCAACCGTATTAGCATCGAACCCGTAAAAATGCATCGCCTCTCGATCTGGCGTACACCGTACGTCTAGTTTCGGTGTACCAAAATTGTTCCGCACGTCGCTGGTACCGGGCAAAGCATTCAATTCGGCTTCGACTGACAAAGCCATTTCACGCAGAACATTCATATCGGTTCCCAACAATTCGATCCGTATCGGCGCTTCGGCCGACGCACCACCCAAATCGGGAGTCATCGTCAAAACTCCACCGGGAATATCAATCATTGCAGCTTCGATTTCCGCCCGCAGTTCCGGAACGTATTCAAAGACCATCTGGTCGCGCTGTTTTTTGGGAACAAACGAAAGTGAAAACCCAACCAGGTAGTTGCCAACGGTTGGAGAAAGTTGATCGGTCGTTGAGACGGTCGAAAATGGGCTCTTTTCGCCGACGTGTTTGGTCACATTTGCCAGGTACGGTTTTTCGAGAAAGATCTTGCCGACAATATCGGCGCATCGTTGAGCCGATTCCAGGGAAGCGTCCGGCGAAAGTTCAATGGTGATGCCCATCGTACGTCCATCCCCTTTGGGCATCATCTCGATCGGTCGTGTGCTAAAGAGCGTGTAACTGTATGCAAATATTGCTAAAGCAACGGCAATCCACATTGATGCATAAAAACGATTGCGGACAAAAACGCGTTTCAGGAGTCCGGCCAAGGCACTGCTCGCTTTTTCAGTCATCCGATCCATCATAGTCTTTCTGACCTCCCCGCCAGTTCTGCGATGCAACAAATAGCCTGACAATGGAACGACAAGAAAAATCGAAATCAGATAACTGGCTGCCAAACAGGCAATCGTCGTGATCGGCATCTGACGAATGAATTTGCCTTCGACGCCTGCGATAAACAGCAACGGAGCCATGGCCAGAATCGTGGTTAAACTGCCACTGAGCGACGGAATTGCAAACGTCTTGACGGTGGCCAATGCCGATTCGGCAAATGACTTGCCTTTAACAAATATGTTTTCATGCATGCCCTCCATCATCAGAATGAAGTCATCAACCAACAAACCGAGAGCTAAAACCATACCAACGATAACGATGCTGTTGAGGGTGTAACCGATGGCAGCCACAATCACCAGTCCGGTCCCAAACGCGACGGGAATGGCCAACCCTGCTACCAACGCTTCTCGCCATGTCAAACTAATCAGCAAGATGACAAACACGGCCAACATCGCTTGCCAGCCGTTGTTGAAGATACTTCGCAGGTCCGCATTGATAAACGTTGACTCATCGTAAACTGTCGTATAGCGAAGCGCCGGAGGCCAGGACGCCTTGGCTGTTTCTCGCTCAAGCAGTTCTTTGATCGCCGCGATGGTTTCAACGGCGTCAGCACCCGGTCGTTTGGTGATCGTGATGTCGATCGCCGCTTGGTACTGTTGCTTGGGTGAATCCTGGGTCAGGTCTGCAAAATAGGTTCGCGCGTACTCCATTTCGTAGCCGCGTTTGACAACTGCCAATTCTCCCAGCAGCACCGTTCTGCCGCTCGGTGATTTTGTAATTGGAAGCTTTTGCAAATCCTTGATGTCCCGGAAACGCGCCAGGAATCGAAATCCGGCACCAACCTCTTCACCATCAAAATCTCCCCATGGCATATCAACATTGGCACTTGCGATCGCTTGCCTGACGGCATCGGAGGTTACACCATAAGCCGCCATGCGGGCGCCGATCAATCGAACCTGAATGACTTCTTCCCGATCACCAAAAATAACTGCCTTGTTCACCCCTGGGACTCGTTCCAGTTCTCGACGCAAATCGCGAGCTACCAATCCAACGCTGGCCAGATCGTCAACGCCATGCAGCCGGAAACTGAAGATCGGCATGTCGTTTATCGAAGCGGGACTGATCGCTGGTTTACGCGCCCCTTTCGGCAATTCACCTTCTGCCTCGCTGACTTTTGCGCGGAGACGCGCCATCGCATCACGTTGCGGCACGTTTGGCCGAAACTCGACGACGATCAATGAATATCCCGCGTACGAGCCACTCTGGATTCGCTTAACGCCCTTCAGGCTCTTTAGTTGCTTTTCGATCTTGAGTGTTATCTCTTGCTCGATCGTTTGCGGGTCGCCCCCCGCCCATTCCGTTTGAATCATACCGACACCAATGGCCAAATCAGGATTGGTTTCCTTGATCATTCCTGAATATGCCACGAATCCGCCAACCGAAAGTGCGATCAAAGCCAGTCGGGCAAATGTGTTTCGCACAAAGAAGTATTGCACGATCGAACGAGTTCCATTGGATGTCGGTGTACTCATATTGGTTTGTATTCAACTCCAAACTTTTACTGTGCGTGCGCGCCTCGTTGCATTGGCTCGCAATTCCGACCGTTACTTGCTACGCACCGCCATACCATCACTTAATCGGTAACGCCCCTGGGTTACGACGACTTCGCCAACACTCAAACCGGAAGTGACCTCAACACCTTCAAACCCAAACAAACCGACCTTGATATTTCGTCGATTGACGGTGTTAGTTCCAGGGTCGAGGACGAACACAAACAACTCATCGCCTCGTTCAATGATCGCTTCAACAGGGACAATCGTTGCATTTTCACGTTTATCAACTTCAATCCAGACGGTAACGTAGGTTCCGTCGCGCAGACCTTCGATGGGTTGATCCGTGATGACGCGAGCACGAATGGACCGGCCGCTGGGATCAATCGCCGGGCTTACCGAACCAACGCGAGCTGCAGAAAGCACGTCTTGCAATGAACTTTCAGTTTTTTCGACGTACCCAGACTGTTGAAACGATGCCAGTGTCGTTTCGTCGAGAACGAACGCAGCTTGTCCCACTTGAATTCGTTTACCACTGGTAACAGGCAATTCGACAATGATTTCAAATGCTTTCGGATTGATAACGGTGATGGGTGCCGTTCGAGCCGCTTCCTTTTCCGAAGACACATCGAATCCGCCGCCCGGTACGTATTGGCCTTCGCGGATATTGACGAATGACACAACGCCATCGAAGGGCGCCCGAACCTGAATATCTCTCAGGTTGGCCGTAACCTGATCCAGGCGGGCTTCAGCGGTGCGAACATCATTTAGCGCTTGTTCATAAGCTGCTTTTCGAGCTTCCGCCTCGCTCTTGGATACAGCTTTCTGTGCAACGAGTCGCTTGTAGCGTTCCCATTCAGTTTTCGCATTGGCCAGCCGGCTGCGAGCCGAATCTAATTCTGCACGAACCGTTTTTGCCGTGGCATCATCAATTGCACGATCCAGTTCAGCCAGCAGTTCGCCACTTTTCACCGCATCTCCCTCACGGAGCGGTCCGCCATCCGAATTAGTTTTCAAGAACGCAACACGACCGCCGTTTTTAAACACCAGGTATTCTCGTTGAACGGCGCGTGCTGTTCCGTCGGAAAATTCGAAGTCGCTGACTGAGCTCGTTTTTACTTTGGCGACAGCGACAGCCAAAGGAGGTCGAACCGGTGCTTCAATCGGATCTTTTTCGATGGCAAACATTGGCAGGAAATAAACACCCGCACCCGCAATTCCAACAATGACCAACGGGTAAAGTACGGTTTTCACGATCTTCCAAATGCGGCGGTAATCAAATGACCTGGTTTTCGATTCTGACAATGAATTCCTCTTACTCGGGCATAAACAAATTTTGAAACAGACTCACGTATCGCACAGAGCTCCAACACAAACAGTCGCGGGCGATCGTGCAACCAAAACCGGGCTGATGTTTGGCGTCGGCCTCAAGTCTTCGTTCGAAAAAACAAGGCATAAATGCTGCGCAACAGTGATGAATTAAATGATACACTGATGTATCATTAATGTCACGCCAAAATATTTGGCCAAATGGCAAGGCTGCATTTCTGCCGATGTTCCCAAGGCCTGGATCGTTGCGTCCATCAACGCAAATGTCTCAGCAGCACGATGGCTTCGCGGTCGGGAGATTGCCGCTGACTTTGCGGTGAAGACATTTTTTTTGTTCCTGCCACAAGTGAATCTTACAAGCACTCCGTCATCCGTCTTGTGAACCGAACAGATCGCCAATTTTTACGGGATAGCCACGTAGGAATTCAGCAATTTCCATTGCCCGTTTTCCAGATGGTTGAATCGAATCGATGGCCAGACAGCCGTCACCGGTGGCGATGATCAATTGTTTGCCGTCGGACTGGACGACTTGGCCGGGTTTGACCGCATCGGATGGAAACTCAAAATCCGCGACCGTGACGCGATGGATAATTACGCGAACGGTTTTACCATTGTCGCGATGCCAGAAAGTAAATGAGGCGGGCCAGGGGTCGAACGCTCGAATTTGATTTTTGATTTCAACGGCACTTCGCGACCAATCAATGGCACCATCCGATTTTTTTAAACGACGTGCCGGAGTTGCCAGCGATGAATCTTGGATTTCGCCGATTGGATCCACACCATTCCATTTTTCCAGCTGTTCGATCGCTTCATGAACACACGCAACCCCGATGTGACTGAGCCGCGGTTCGAGTTCTGCTGCGGTTTCGTTTTCACCGATTTCGGTCTGGGCGCTCGATAGAATCGGTCCGCCATCGAGCTTGGGCGTCATGTGGATTACACTGACACCAGTCGTGGTTTCGCCGTGGTAAATCGGCCAATTGACCGGCGCGGCACCGCGGTATTTGGGCAGCAGGGACCCGTGCAGGTTGATACCACCCAGCCGCGCGGCAGCCAGGCATTTTTTCGAAAGGATCTGTCCATAGTCGCAAACAACAAACAAATCAGCTGCATAAGATTCCAGCGTGCTAACAAACGCTTCATCATTGACACTTGGCGGATCAACGACTTTGATTCCCAATGCGTCCGCGGATGCTCGCATGGGATTTGGTGGAGGCGTTCCTCGTTTGACAGCCGCGGTTGGACGAGTCACTAGCAGCGGAATTTCGTGACGTGGAACAAGGGCTTCAAAGGTCGGCACCGCAAACGGGCCTGTGCCCATCATAATGATTTTCATGACATCGACCTTTTAGCAGTATCGTGCTTCGAACTCGGCCAATCGTTTTTGGATGGCTTCATCGTCAGGCTGCGAACCTGTTCGACGTCGGCTTTCAAAATCAATTCGAAAATCCTCCAGCTCTCCATCGATCATGTTGCGTTCGTTGTCCGTCATGCGATCGGGAAACAGCACGCCTTGCAGATGATCTGTTTCATGTTGGATTGCGCGGGCAAACAGTCCATCGACGCGATGATCAAACGCTTCGCCCTGGAGATTGTACGCTTTGACATGAACGGATTCGGGCCGAGTGACTTTTCCGTAGACTTGAGGAATGCTCAAACATCCTTCTTCGGCAGTCGTCGTGCCCTTGGGTTGTGAAATAACAGGATTGATGAAAACCAGTTCTTCGCCTTCGTCCTTTTGGCCTTCGAGGTTAATCACAAACAATTGAAGCGGCAGGTCGACCTGATTTGCAGCCAGCCCGATTCCTTTGTGTTCGTACATCAGTTCAAACATTCGCGCAACGATTTTTTTTAGATCCGCATCGACTTTGCGAATCGGTTTCGACACGTGACGCAGCGTCGGGTGGGGATAAAAAATGATTTCAAGTTCGTTCATTGAGTTCTTTCATAATTGCCAAGTTTTTACTTTACTAGCAATCGAACAAAAGTGGTATTGACGGGCCAGATGAATTCGCGCCGAAATAAATCGTTTTTGTTTTGCGAATAAACACGTTGAAAATCAAATTGAAATTTTTGGAACGTTCGTTTTCGTCTTTTCAAGTAGAACTTTGTACAAAAAGTGGAAAAATAATTTCTTTAAAAAATGGTTAATGAAGTTGTTGACAACATCATTTATCTCGGCAAAATGGGCCTTCCAGACAAAGGGAACTTCGCAAATCCTACTCTGCTAAATACAGATTCTTATAACAACCTGACGCATGACTTGGCATCAACAGGCACACCAGTGCTGTGTTGTGAGTTTGGTTTGTGGTCTTTCTTTGTTGTTGTGATTCATATCAACGTGATGTGAACACTCCACATTTATATCGTTCCAGATCAAAAACGTCACGAGACACTGATTGAGAGAGTACAGGAAGTGACTTAGGTGGCGATAACTGACGGAGCGACGATCGGCGGATTACCGCGGTTCGGAGGCCCCCCTTATTTTTGCGTTTGAAGGTCAGCGGCAAAAACCAATGACCCGTCACAATTTCAACACCATGAAGGTCAAGAAAGCGTGGTTGCATGAGTCACGAAAGATTTTGCACAAACGCCGTCATCATTTCCAAATCCTGACTTTATTGATGGATGCGGAGGTCAAAGCGGTCATCGGGTAGGAAGCCTGATGACCGCTTTTTTGTTTGAACTATTGTGCTGATCAGCGCGATTTCGTAAAACGCGCCCATGTCTTCCGATGCTACAGATTGTTTGATTGGATTCGGTGCCAACCTCGGTCAACCGGAATCTGCACTGCAACAAGTCATCGATCATCTGCAAAACACGTCAACAATTAACTCGGTTGTCACCAGTCGACCGTATCAAACTCGATCAGTCGGTGATCCCGATCAACCCGACTATCTCAATGCGGCAATCCGAATCACGACAACTTTGGCGGCACCTGAATTACTCCAATTGCTTTTGGAAATTGAAAAAAACCTGGGACGTCAACGAGAACACGGCTCCGTTTGGCAGCCGCGAAAAGCCGATCTGGATATTTTGTTATTCGGTTCTGAGATCATTCGACAAAACCAGCTTGTCGTGCCCCACCCTCGAATGACTTTTCGACGTTTTGTCCTGGAACCCGCAAGTGAAATAGCAAATGAACTCATTCATCCGGTCTGCCAAGTGTCGATTGGGGATCTGTTGAAAAAAATTAACCAAAAAAAGAAATTTATTTTGCTAGCGGTCGATGCAGCTTTTCAAGAAAAAAATTTTTTTGAAAGGGTACTTGAAATCCAATCGATAAATTTTTCAGAGAACCGATTTCATTTTGCGGGATCGCAAACACCGGACGGAATCGAAATCGGCTGCGTCAAATCAGCACAACAATATCGGCAGCAAGCAGCCACGGCAACGCTGGTCGCCGTTTTCCAGGAGCACGTCCAACGTGCCGATTGGATTCGTGAAACTCAACATTTTCCAGGTCCCTCGATTGTCCTCGTTGATGACAAACCAATCACATTTGCCAAAGAACTGGATGCTGCTTGCCAAGCCATGATGCCCCTGGAGCGTTAGTCAAAAACTCATAGAGATTTTGCCTGACAAACAACCGATTTTTTCATCTGAGTGATGACAGCAAATCTTGCTATACTTCTAACATAGAAACTTCGGACAGAACTGTTATGAATATCGTCTTTGCGACAAGTGAATGTGTTCCGTTTGCGAAAACCGGTGGCTTGGCCGATGTCTGTGGATCGCTGCCAAAAGAAATTGCACGGCTAGGCCATCAAACATGCGTGTTCATGCCCGCGTACCGACAGACCAAACTTGCGGGAATCGATTTCAAACCGTTGGACATCCGACTTGAAATCGCGATCAATACAGAAACTGTCAGCGGAAATGTTCTTCAGACACGATTGCCGCAAAGTAATGTTCCCGTTTTCCTGATTGACCAACCAAAATATTTTGATCGCGCAAGCCTGTATGGCGAAAACGGAAAAGATTTTGATGACAACTGTCAACGATTCGCTTTTTTCTGTCGAGCAACTTTGGAAACCATGCGTTTCCTTGGATTGAAACCGGATCTCATTCATTGCAACGACTGGCAAACTGGTTTGATCCCGGCTTATGTGGCCACAGAATACGCGGGCCAGCCCGGATTCGAAGACACCAGTACGCTGATGACGATTCACAATCTGGCTTACCAGGGAGTTTTCTGGCATTGGGATATGTTGTTGACCGGAATGGACTGGAAACATTTCAATTGGAAAGAAATGGAGTTTTACGGTCAGCTCAATCTGCTCAAAACGGGAATTGCGTTCGCCGACGCGATCAGTACGGTAAGTCCGACTTACGCCGAGGAAATACAGACCGCCGAACTTGGCTGTGGCATGGAAAATATCCTCCGCCATCGCCGTGCGAATCTGACCGGGATCATCAACGGAATCGACGAAAGCTGGAATCCAAAAACCGACCCGCATATCGCTGCAAATTATGACGCGTCGGATTGGCAGCTCCACAAACCGAAATGTAAACGCGTGTTACAAAAGGAGCTCGGTTTGCCAGAGCGTCTCGATGTTCCGCTGATTGGACTCGTCGGTCGGCTGGCACAACAAAAAGGTTGGTCGCTCATTCTGGAATTGATGTCCCGTTGGTTGGAAAGTATGGATGTGCAATGGGCGATTCTGGGTACGGGACAACCGGAATATCATGACACGCTCGAGGAACTTGCGAAACGATTTCCCGAACGACTTGGCTTGATCCTGGGTTTCGACAACCAACTTGCTCACCAAATCGAAGCGGGTAGCGACATTTTTTTGATGCCCAGCGAATATGAACCTTGTGGCCTCAATCAAATGTACTCGTTGAAATACGGGACCGTTCCCGTCGTTCGCGCGACTGGAGGACTCGCTGACACGGTGGTCGATGCCGACACATCCGCCATCTCTGCTGGAAACGCCAACGGTTTTAGTTTTTCGCCCTACAATGTCGAGGCGCTTGAGGTCACATTAAATCGTGCCGTTGGAATGTACAACGACTATCAAGATTTATGGAAACAACTGGTCAACACAGGCATGCGTCAAGATTTCTCCTGGGCAGCCAGTGCAAAACGTTACGAGCAGTTGTACGAAAAAACGATCGCCCAACATCGCGCTGCGAATAAGCATTTGGTGAACTAACTCGATGGCGCATCAACCAATTGGGCAACCGAGACGCAAACCCGATAGACACGGTCAACAGGATCTTCACTGCAATTCGATACTTGGTACGTACTCCAGAAAATCGGCCTCACGCAGAGTCGCAGAGACGCAGAGGTGTCACTGTGAAAGATAGAATAATTTCCTGTTCGACTGGCAATCTCACCTTTGTCTGATGTGTCTTGCATCCTCGCTCCGCGTCTCTGCGGCTCTGCGTGAGGCCAACGATTTTGTTCTGCGATGGTAACAACAGAAACGTGCGTCATCGCAGAAAGCCGTTTCCGATCGCGACAGGGGAAGACACCCAAAATTATCCAGTTAAACTGTTGAAGAACAGTTCCAAAACGCTTGCTGGACAAAAATGTCAGATCTTCGCCAGGACCCTGTCACCGGCCAATGGGTGGTCATTTCTGAATTACGGGCAATTCGCCCTAATGAATTTCGCCAAGTCGAAACTCGACGCAGCGATTTGGCGTGTCCATTTTGCGCGGGATTCGAACACCAAACGCCCGCTGCACTCGATGAAGTGCTGGACGACCAGGGAAAATGGTTGATCCGAGTCGTACCTAACAAGTATCCTGCGCTGACCGACGTCACTCATACCGCCAAAGTCGACGGCGGTCCGTTCCAAGCGATGAGCCGGCCCGGTTATCAGGAAATCGTGATCCAATCACCGCGGCACGTCGCCAGTTTCAGCCAGTTGACCGACGAAGAGTTGGAAATCAGTCTCCGTGTTTTTCAAAAACGGCTCGAAGCTGTTCAGCAACGTCCAGCTGTCGAACATGCGATGTTGTTTACCAATTGCCGCAGTGAAGCAGGTGCATCGCTGGAGCACATTCATTCACAAATTATTGGAACGCCGATTATTTCGCCGAATCTGGAAACACGCCATCAACTGGCCGAGGCTCATTTTGAATTAAAAAACGAAACCATCATCGAAAGTATTGTTAGCTGGGAACTCAAACAGTCGCAACGCATCGTCACCCAAGAGGAACCGTGGGTCGTCTTTTGTCCGTTCGCCAGCCGGTTTCCCTATCAAGTGTGGATCGCACCGCATCGGCGTGAACTCGATTTTGTTCATTGCTGCGAAAAAAATCTCAATAGCCTGGGCCGCATGATTCGCGAAGTGGTTGATCGACTCGAACGCATTCACGACTTTCCCGCTTATAATGTGATGTTTCACACCAGGGCTCATCGAAAACAAAACCGGGATGCTTATCAGTGGTATGTCGAAATCGTACCGCGACTTACCCGATTCGCCGGTTATGAATTGGGGACGGGGTGCTGGATCAATCACATCTCACCCGACGAAGCCGCCCGACAACTTCGTCAATTGCCATCAAATTTTGCGTCGTAGGGCCGGTTCCCACCGGTCGTTCGTTGGATTGGCCGGTGGGAACCGGCCCGACTACTGCCTAAACAAGTTTTGGCTAAATGGGAGGGCGAGGCTCCTGCCGAGCCGCGGGCAGTGTATTTGTTTTGGCATAAAATTTGTTTGGAGGTCGAGGTGCGCACCGAACAACAAACGTTGTTTTGGTTCGGCAGGAGCCTCACCCTCCCGGTGGGAAACGGCCCGACTGGCTTTTCTCAATGTGCAGACAGAAAAACTACATAAACGACGTAAAATTTGCCGACGAAGATTTTGGATCACTGCGCTGATCTGGCATCAAGGGCATATTTGAGATATCCGACTGACTGTCAGAATCTTAAAATCAAGGACGGCCCGTATAAATTATCAGGAACCCACTGACGCAGATCATGAAACCAACTGTACGACTTTGCCTGGTCCTCCATAACCATCAACCGATCGGAAATTTCGAACACGTTTTTGAGCAAGCTTATGACGAAAGTTATCTGCCGTTTCTCCAAGTGTTCGAGCCTTTCGAAAACCTGAATATTTCCTTGCACATCAGTGGTCCTCTCGCGCAGTGGTTGGATGCTCATCACAGCGATTATATGGACCGCATCAAGCAACTTGTTCTCGCAGGCCGCGTTGAGATTATCGGGGGAGGATTTTACGAACCAATTTTGCCGATGCTTCCGTCGCGCGATCGAATTGGCCAAATCACAAATTATACGGACTGGCTTCAAAATCGGTTTGATGCCAAAGTCCAAGGGATGTGGGTTGCCGAACGAGTCTGGGAATCCTCGTTGGCCAGCGACATTGCCAAAGCAGACATTCAATACACGGTGTTGGACGATTTCCATTTTCGGCATGCGGGTTTAACGGACGATCAACTGCACGGTCACTACATCACCGAAGACGATGGCCGCACGCTGAAAGTATTTCCCGGCAGCGAGCGATTGCGATATCTGATCCCGTTTGCAGACCCTCAGGAAACCATCGATTGCCTTCGCGATTTGGCACATCGCTGCCCCGGTACGATCGCTGTATTTGGTGACGACGGGGAAAAATTCGGGACCTGGCCTGAAACGCACAAACATGTTTATCAGGATGGCTGGCTGAAGCGTTTTCTCGAAGCGTTGGATGAAAACCGGGATTGGTTAATCACTTCGACGTTAGCCGACGCCGTTGAAAGCCAGCCTCCTCGCGGCAAAATATTTTTACCCGATGCCAGTTACCGTGAAATGACCGAATGGGCTTTACCCGTTTCGCGCCAACTGGAATACGATCATCTCAAACATGACCTGGACGCAGCGACGCAAGCCGACGACTCGAAACTCCATCCGCAAACTGCCGAACAAGTTAAATCGTTTGTTCGTGGCGGGCTGTGGCGCAATTTCAAAGTTCGTTATCCAGACACCAACGACATGTATGCGCGAATGATGTACGTCAGTTCGTTGTTACAACAGGCCGAGCAAGAACATGTCGACGCAACGGCTTTGACAACCGCCCGCGATCATCTGTATCGAGGTCAGTGCAATTGTCCGTATTGGCACGGCGCTTTTGGGGGCATGTATTTACCCCATTTGCGAAACGCGATTTACAGTGAATTGATTCAAGCGGAAAATATTTTGCACGCGGCGATCGGTAAAACCGGTCGTTGGTGCGAAGCGACGGCTGACGATTACAACTTCGATGGGCGACCTGAAATTCGTTTGGCCAATCCGCATCTCGTCGCCTGGGTATCGCCGGCCACCGGAGGCAGCGTTTATGAACTGGATGTTCGTTCGATCCGCCACAACCTGCTGGCGACCATCGATCGTGCACCCGAAGCGTATCATGAAAAAGTGCGCCGCGGGCAAGGCACGAATTCCGATGAAGCGGCCAGTATCCATGACCGGGTCATTTTCAAACAAGATGGCTTGGACCAGCGGCTGCAATATGATTCCCATCGACGCAAAATGTTGATCGATCATTTTTGGGATGCCGAAGTTTCGCTGGATCAAATTGTTAGCGGCCAAGCGAGCGAACGAGGCGATTTTTCGACGGGCGCCTATCAATCAAAAATTCGACGGGCGGCAGATCGCGTGCAAATTCAGTTATCGCGAGCCGGAAACGCTTGGGGTGTACCGCTGCAAATCACTAAAGCGGTCACACTGTCATCCGATGATTCCAATTTGGAAGTCGTTTATTTGCTCGCAGGGCTGCCACAGGATCGCGAATTTCATTTTGCGGTTGAATTCAATTTCGCGGGACTGCCCAGCGGTGCCGACGATCGATTTTTCCACTTCGGCGACGGAGCAAGCGTTGGGCAATTGCAAACACGGTTGGATACCGACGAGACACCTGAATTGCACTTGGCCGACCAATGGCTGGGAATCGATGTTGGACTGAACCTTTCACAACCGTCGCGAATCTGGGCGTTCCCGATCGAATCTGTCAGTCAAAGCGAAGCGGGTTTTGAATTGGTTCATCAATCAGTTGTCGTCCAGCCTCATTGGCTCGTTCGAGGGGATACGGCAGGACAATGGTCGGTTAAGATGGATATCAACATCAATACTTCGCAGGGTGAATCGCAAAAAAAGCAAAATGACTCCCACGTCACCGCAACATCGTGAAACACCGTCGGTCATCGCTCGATTGTTTGCGATTGATGTTCGTGCGTTGGCCATCCTGCGGATAGCGGTCGGTTTGTTGGTGTTAGGCGAGTTGTTCAATGCGATTGGCACGTTCTCGTTTTTTTATGGTGGAAATGGCTTTCTCACCATTCCATTGAACCAGGTTTTCTGCCCGACCGACCAGGGTTTCTGGTCATTGTATTGGCTGATCGAGACACCTTGGTTTGTCGCCACCCTGATGGTTTTGACCGCAGTCGCGGCGCTCGGTTTGGCTTGCGGATGGCGAACTCGAGAAATGACCATCATTGTCTTGGTTTTGTTTTGGTCGCTCAACGTTCGTAATCCGCTGGTAACCACTGCCGGCCATGTTTTGTTGCGCATGGTTTTGTTCTGGATGATGTTCCTGCCCATGGGTGCGGTCTGGTCGATTGATGCTCGGCTGAAAAACTCAAAGGTCGAGAATTCGGAAACCAAAGTTTGTTCTGTGGCCACCGCCGCTTTGATGATACAGATCGCGATGATGTATTTTTTTTCCGGCATTGCCAAATGGAACGATGTCTGGATGCGCGGCGATGCCTTGGAAATCGCGCTCCATTTGGATTTGTATGTCAAACCACTGGGGCACTGGTTGGCCCAATTTCCGATGTTGACTAAATCGATAACATTGCTGACTGTGGTGATGGAATTGATCGGGCCATTTTTGATTTTTTTACCGTTTGGAAATCGCTGGTGGCGAATTTTCTTTCTGGTCACTTTTTGCTCGATGCATTTCGGCATTTGGCTGACGATGTCGATTGGAATTTTTTCAATTGCTGCAATCTGTTGTTGGGTCGTGTTTTTACCATCGGAATTCTGGAATCGATTCGGTCAACAACAGCAAACAGATAATGCTAACAATTCAATTCCGCGTCGCCTGCCGCTGTGGGCGAGTGCTGTTTGCGCGCTGTTTTTAGTCCTTTCGATTGCCATGAATGTTGGTAACGCCGGTGTGTTTCCCAAGGCGAACAAAATATTTCGAACAATTGGCAACGTCACCATGACAACGCAGGAGTTTGTGATGTTTGGCCGGCCGTCACCAGACAACATCTGGTTTGAACTTCGACAAGGTGACGGCAAAAACTGGGAAACCGTTCGAGGCCCCAATCGAACCGTGGAAGATGTCACCGACCCGGATTCTCGTTCGATCTATTTGACTGAAAACTCTCAATATTGGCGGCGGACGTTGTTTAATTTGTCAGCGATCAAAACGGAAAACATTGAGCAGCAAAAATGGTTGCTCCAGGTTAGGCAACATCTGGCAAAATGCTGGCTGGCCGATGCACGGCGCGGCCAAACCGAAGCTCCCTTGGGAAACATCGTTCAACTCAACTGCTGGCGTCGCACCATTGACCTCAATGCCAGACAACCGGCCAGGCGAGAGCAATGGGCAGAATTTGATCTGACCAAGTCGCAATAAGCAATAAAAAACGGCGACTCCGGGAAATGAGCCGCCGATTTGAGTTGTTTTAGTTTGAGGTTTCAAAAGACAAATATTACGTGTCTTTTCGAGACGTTTTTTTATCGCCTTTCTTTTCCTTCTTTTCTTCTTTTTTCTCTTTCTTTTTTTCCAAACCTCGATCGAGACCGCCAACTTCTGGAATTTCCATGCGCAATTTTTGCGCTTCGTCAATTTTCTTTTCGATCTCTTTTTTCAAATCGTCGATTTTCATTTCGATGTCCAAGGGGCGAATCTCAATCGGACGCATGATTCGTCCTCTACCCAAGCGAAACGCGCCTCCGCCGCCACCTTTGGTGTATTTTTCGTAGACTTTGAAAACCTCGGGGTGTTTGTTTTTGAGATCTTCTTTATCGTCAGCTTCGTAGTCTTTGGTCACGTCAACGTGAACTTCGATTTTGGCTTTGTTTGCCGTTTTGGGAATCGATTTCAGATGCATGTACAGACCAGGCATCGATTTTTCCAGTTTGTCTGCGTTTTCAGGACCGTAGCGTTTGGTCATTTTGACGGTAATGCCATTGTCGGGATCGTCAACGATCGTCACTTTGTTTCCATCCTTCTCGGTAACTTTGATCGTGGTCACTCCATCGCGAACAGTTTTCTGAATGGAGGATCCTCCGCCGAATGACGACGAAGACAATTGAATGACGCCCCGGCCAAGGTCGATACGTGGCAACTCCGCTTGAGCAGAAATCACGGCAGGCATGGCGACGATGCCCAAGAGTGCCAACAAAAAGCGAATATTTTGACTCATATTCAATGCTCCAGTAACAAGAGGATTACAGGGTTTTTATTTTAGTAAATTCGATAGCAGCGATTCAAATCCTATATTTTGGCCCCGTGATTGGACACAGCAGTCCAATTCAGATAACCAGAGGAATTCGAGGCCGCTGAGAATTGGTTACCTCTACGAAATGCTTCTTGCAACGGACCGCGAAAAAATTTGAAATCGCGGGAAATTGCTTAAAAAAGGACTCGGAATCAGGAAATTTCACCTCGTCGGTTCGCTGGCCGACATGATAAACTGAGCAGCTTTCCGAAATTCGGTTCGTTTCCAGGGCGATTTTTTAGTGACCACCAAAAAACTGTACATCGAAACTGTTGGCTGCCAGATGAATGTGCTGGACAGTGAAATGGTTGTTGCCAGCTTGCGAAAACGGGGTTACGAACTGACCGATAGCACGCGCGATGCGGACACGATTTTGTTTAACACTTGCAGTGTTCGCCAGCACGCCGAAGACAAAATTTACAGTGCCTTGGGCCGCGTTCGATCTGAAAAAAAGCGTGATCCGAGCAAAATCATCGGCGTGATGGGGTGTATGGCCCAAAAGGATCAGCACCAGATTTTCAAAAAAGCGCCTTATGTCGATCTGATTGTCGGACCTGGCCAATTGCAGCAAGTGCCCGATTTGATCGAAAAAGCAGCTGTCGAAGGCGGACAACATTCGGCTCTGAGTTTGGAACGCACCGCCGGCAGCGTTAACAAAATCAAACGGTCCCACGAAACGTTTGATCCACTACGCGATCCAACCATGCGGCCAACGCCGTTTCAAGCTTACCTGCGGATCCAGATCGGTTGCGACAAATTCTGTACCTATTGCATCGTGCCGATGACGCGCGGACCTGAACAAGGTCGAGTTCCCGGCCAAATCTACGATGAAGCCAAAATTCTGGCGGACCAGGGCTGTAAAGAAATCACGCTTTTGGGCCAAACCGTAAACAGCTACAAACACGTCGATGGTGATCAAACGACCGATATGACGAGTTTGCTGGAGTTACTGCACGACATCGATGGCATTGAGCGGATCAAGTTTGTCACCAACTATCCCAAGGATATGACAACCCGTTTGCTCAAAGCCATTCACACGCTCCCCAAAGTTTCGCCTTATTTGCACGTACCGGCGCAAAGTGGCAGCAATGATGTCCTCAAACGGATGAAGCGCGGCTACACCATTGAAGATTATCGGGACATGATGAGCCGTATTAACGAACATTTGCCCGAAGCGGCTGTTTCCAGCGATTTCATCGTTGGTTTTTGCGGCGAGACCGAGGAAGAGTTCCAGGCAACGGTCGAATTGGTTAAAGAATGCCGTTTCAAAAACAGCTTTATCTTTAAATACTCCGAACGCCCCGGCACGCGCGCCGCTGGAAACCTGGTGGATGACATTTCCGATGAAGTTAAAAAGCGCCGCAACAATGAACTGCTGGCGGTTCAAACTCAGATCAGCGAAGAGGACAATCAGCCGTTTATCGGGCAAACCGTTCAGGTGTTGGTCGAAGGCCCCAGCAAAAAGAATGATCGCATCGAAAAATCAGCCAGCGGTTTGATGCAATTGACCGGTCGCACTCACGATGACCGGATTGTCGTCTTCGAAGGCAACCAGCGGCTGATCGGCGAGATTATTCCGATCGGAATTTACGAATGTACGGCGTTTACATTGATCGGCACGGTCATCACCGAAGAAGTCGGGCCAACACAATTGGTGGGTCTTTCGGTTTAAGGGAGGGTGAGGCTCCCGCCGAACCTGATCCTGTGAGCTTCGTACCGGCTCGGCAGGAGCCTCGCCCTCCCGCCGAACCTGATCCTGTGAGTGGCAAAGCGTAGCCGCTGGTTCATTGGCACTTCATACCGGCTCGTTAGCACTTCGTACTGGCTCGTTAATGCTTCGTACCGGCTCGGCAGGAGCCTCGCCCTCCCGCGAACCTGAATCCTGTGAGTGACAAGGCGCCGCAGCAAAACACTCCGAAACAATAGTGCGGGCAATTGACCAAAAACCCGAAGCTCAATGCGCCAGCACGACCAGCATCGCCAACTGCTTTAAATTGATTCGAAAATACTTCATGCAATCGCCGCATCGGGCTCAGGATTGCATTCAATTATAGTGTGCTCAAAGCTGGTTGAGATAAATGATCGCTGATGCGGCGCATGAAAAAAGCCCGACGTGAAATCGGGCTTTTGTTGTTTCGAGCAAGAATTTAGTAGTTTCTTACAAAATGCTGATTAGCTCTTGGCTGGTGCTGGCGGTTTCGCGCTCGGCAATGCAAGATTTCAATTGAGCCATCCGAGCGATATCCAGTTTCGAAGCCAACATGTCGCGACCTTTATCAGTCCAAACTTGGACGGTTCGTGTGACAGTGTTGGTATCGGGGCAGATGAACGAGATTTTTTCGGGAGTGACATTCGTGATCTCGACCGCTTCGTTTTCCAGTTCGTAACGAACCGAAAACTGGATCTGGCGGTTGTTTTCCTCGTCCTCCCAAGTTGCTTTGATGTTTTTCATTTTGACACTCCCGTCAATAAAATTGTGAAAAGATACGAAATTGGTTTAAAGATCCATCATTCTTTGTTGGATCGGACAGGACAAGTGCAAAAGTTGATGAATTTTTGCCGAAAGTAACGGCTCAATTGTGCGAAACTGTTTCGGTTGTGACGGTTATTTCGCATCGGGAATTATGACACCACAGAATGACACACAGGGGGCTGTGCCCGCCACACAATTGGCGGGTCGGTTGTTGTACTGACAACCGGTTGCATTCTAAGCGCTGAAAAAATTCTCAGAAAATCAGCCACGCCTCGACGGCGTCACAGCATTTTGTTGGCCGGTCATTTTTTGCCGACGGGAAACAGTTGCTCAAGCGTTTTTCGGCTGGCGTCCCAACGGTCGGCAGCCGCTTCAAAATCGACCTTCATCCAACGGACATCGCCACTGACGGCTCGAGATCGTTCGGAAACGTTTTTGTTCAGTGGGATTTGTGCACTGGCTCCGGCGGCCAGTCGTTTTTCAATTTCGGCTTTCAACAGATAATCGACCAGTTTCTTTGCGTTTTCCGTGTTGGGCCCCCCTTTGATGATCGCCAACGTGTTGGGAATCTGCAGACAACCCGGTTGTCCGTCGCCTTGATCGGGGAAAACGATAGCAACCGGCTTTCCAGCGTCTTTTTCAATAATGGCGTCATCGGTGTCTGTAATTCCCCAGGCATACCGTCCTTGGGCGACATTCATGGCAACCGTTTTGTTGCCGCCTTCGATGACAGCATTTTCAGCGACCTGTTTGAAAAAATCCGTCGCTTTGTCCTCACCCAAGCGAGAAAACAATACGGCCGCATGCGATGCCGTGGTGCCAAACAGGGGTCTGGCCATCCCGCAACGATTTTTCCATTGGGGATCCGCGAGATCGTTAACCGATTTCGGCCAGTTTGATTTTTCGGGCAACAAATCAGTATTCACAATCAGCACGCGTGCCCGGGCTGCAAAACCGTGCCACGTTTTGTCACTGCCGATAAACTCGGCAGGATAATTTTTGGCCAGTGGACTTTCATAGGCGACCAACATTCCCAGTTTTTGCAGTCGCAAGGTATGCAATATTTCGTTATTCCAAAATAAATCACATCGTTGCTGATCCCGACGCTGGATTATGTCGCTGACCAATCCAACCGTTTTATTGGACTCGATATCGTATTTTGGCAGGACAGAAACATCCGACTCGTCGGCGTAATCTTTCAAAATGGGATCCGAAAATTCTTTGTCCAGCGCCGCATAGACGACGACTTCCTCGGGCGATTTCGAGATACAACCGACTTGAATCCAGGAAATTGACGCAAAAACACAACAAACACAAAATCTCAGGTACTTCACAATTTCGTTCCGATGCCGCAGCGATTTCAAAAATGAGATAAAATCAAAGTGAGACCTTTTTTTCTCACCATCAGACATGGCACATTTGCCGCATTTGATTTGCGACTGGACCCACGGAAATGAGTTCGATGATTGCCCTAACACGACAAACATTGCCACCGATCGTCATTTTAGTGTTTGCAGCTGTCGGTTGCGAATCGAAGCAATCTGAGACGTCGCAAAAACCCGACAAGCCAGTCGCTAAACAGCAGTCGGACTCTCAGGAAAAATCCTACGAATTACCTGAAAGTAAAATCAAAGTAGCAAAGCAAACAGACTCGTCTGAAAACAAAATTACCGGCTCCCAGACGAAGAAATTTCCAACCATCGATGATCCCGGACCGGCGGCCGCCAATCCCCCAAACCAGGAAAAACCACTCGTCGCCGTTGACGAAGAGCTGTTTATCGCCAATGGGATCGAGAAAATCTCAAGCGACCATCTGACGATCTACACCGACATCCGCAATTCCGCTGCGATCAAGGAATTTCCAGAGATTTTCGAGCAAGCCATCAATTTTTGGTGCCAGTATTTTTCAATCGACAAAGCAAAAACCGCGGATTGGAAGATAACGGCTTTTATCATTGAAAATAAAAACGCATTTGCCAAAGTCGGCGTGCTGACATCGACACTTCCCAAATTTGCCACTGGTTACCAACACGGCAACCAAATCTGGATTTATATGCAGCGCGGCAATTATTACACACGACATTTGTTGTTGCACGAAGGAACTCATGCTTTCATGCAGAAATTCATTGGCGGTTACGGACCTGCCTGGTACGCAGAAGGAATGGCCGAGATGCTCGCCGTTCATCGTTGGCAAGAGAAAAAACTTGTGATGAATTACCGTTTGCGCGACAAAAGTGAGTCTGAATATTGGGGGCGTGTTCGGATTCTTCGTGACGATTTCAAACACCAACGCGCTATCACGCTTGGTGAAGTGCTGCGAATCGATCCCAAATCTTATTTCCAGGCATCGCGACCTTATGCCTGGAGTTGGGCTGCCTGCAAGTTTTTTTCAAACCATCCCATCAGCCGCGATTCGTTCAAGAAAACTTTTGAACACACCACGAAAAATCGTCTTGCGTTCAATCAACAACTGGTGAGTCATTTCAAAACATCTTACAAGCAACTCGAATCAGATTGGCGGGTTTATATTAGCGAAATGGACTATGGTGTTGATGTCGCCGCCGCGGCGACCGTCGATGTTGAAGCCAAACCCGATTCGCTGGAAAAAAACAAGTTTGTAGTTGAAATTGACTCACAACGTGCCTGGCACCGCACCAACATCGATATCGATCCGGATGCCCGATATGTCATATCTGCCGATGGTCGAATTCAAATTAAATCAGAAAACGGAAAACCGTGGATGTCCGAGGCCAACGGAATCACGATTCAGTACCATCATGGAAGACCTTTGGGTCAATTATTGGTATCGGTGGATACCAATTTGTTGGATGCCCGATCGGCCACGGACAAACCGTTGTCGTTTCGTCAGTCTGGCAAGTTATGTTTGCGAATCAACGATAACCCGGCTCAACTGGACGACAATCTCGGCAAATTAAAAGTGACGATTTTAGTTCAACCTCAAAAATAACGCTCTCGTTCAGCGTGCCCGACGATCATTCACAGCGCGGTGAAATCGGGGCTGCAGAACACCTCCCGATCCAAGCCCGCCAGTGTTAAAATTCAACGGTTCATTCACTCCCCACAACAGGATTCATTTATGACTCGTTTTCTCCAAGAACAAGATCACGAAATCTGGCAAGCTATTGAAAACGAAGCGACGCGCCAACAAGATGGATTGGAATTGATCGCCAGCGAAAACTATACCAGCCCCGCGATCATGGAAGCGGTTGGTTGTGTATTGACCAATAAATATGCCGAAGGCTATCCCGGTCGTCGTTATTACGGGGGATGTGAATTTGCTGATGTCGTGGAAAATCTCGCACGCGACAGAGCCAAAGAATTGTTCTCGGCCGATTTTGCCAACGTCCAACCCCATTCAGGTTCACAAGCGAACCAGGCAATTTACCTTTCGGCTTTGGAACCGGGGGACACCGTTCTCGGACTCGACTTGGCTCACGGAGGCCATTTAACTCACGGGATGCATTTGAATTCGTCGGGCAAGCTTTACAATTTTGTGCATTACGGTGTTCGTCAAGACAATCAATTGATCGACTTTGATCAGGTTGCAGCGCTGGCCAATGAACATAAACCGAAAATGATTGTCGCAGGAGCAAGCGCCTATCCACGCGAAATTCCTCACGACAAATTCAAGGAAATCGCTGATTCGGTCGGCGCCGTTCTGTTTGTGGACATGTCTCACTACGCGGGGCTCGTTGCCGCCGGTTTGCATAACAGTCCGGTAGGTGTTGCAGATTTTGTCTCGACAACAACTCACAAAACACTGCGCGGTCCGCGCGGAGGTTTGATCCTGGCCAAAAAAGCTCATGCCAAAAAAATCAATAGCGCCGTTTTTCCAGGCATGCAGGGCGGACCGCTAATGCATTCGATTGCAGGCAAAGCGGTTTGTTTCCGCGAAGCGTTGCAACCGGAATTTCGAGAATACGGACAAAAAGTCATCGACAACGCCAAAGCACTGTCCGAAGGCCTTGCATCGGGTGGAGCAAAAATTGTCAGCGGAGGGACTGACAATCATTTGGTGTTGGTTGACGTCACACCGCTGGGAGTCGGCGGCAAAGAAGCCGAACACGTCCTCGATGAATGTGGAATCACGGTTAAC
This sequence comes from Pirellulaceae bacterium, assembly GCA_028280445.1. Taxonomy (GTDB): domain Bacteria; phylum Planctomycetota; class Planctomycetia; order Pirellulales; family Pirellulaceae; genus JANQLU01. The sequence goes on from JANQLU010000014.1 coordinate 90,995, forward strand.
AAAAACATGATTCCGTTTGATCCTCGCAAACCGATGGACCCCAGCGGTATCCGCTTGGGAACGCCAGCTTTGACGACTCGGAATATGGGAACGGATCAAATGCGTCAAATCGCAGCCTGGATTACCGAGGCTTTGAGCCAACCCGATTCACGTCAAGGAATTCGCGCAGAAGTCAGAAACCTCTGCAATGATTTTCCAGTTCCTGCCGCAGCCATGACGGTTTAGAAAACGCAACATCTGTAGGGCCGGTTCCCAAATTTTAGACAGGATTTACAGGATAGACAGGATTTTGAAACCATCCTGTTGATCATGTTCATCCTGTCTAAATTAATTTTGGCTAATAGGGAGGGCGAGGCTCCCGCCGAGCCAGATCCAGTGAGCGGCAAGGCGCTAGTGTCACGAACGTTAATTGCTATGCCACCAAGGCGAGTATTTGCTCAAGTTTTGCATCTTGTGTCTTTTCACGCCA
>JANQLU010000015.1 GCA_028280445.1 Pirellulaceae bacterium
GACCTAAAACATGGCGAGAAAAGACGAAAGATAAGAAGATTGAGAAAATTCTCGCTCTGGTGGAATAGCAATTAATGGTTGCGGCACTAGCCGCCGGTACGAAGCGCTACCGAACCGGCGGCTAGCGCCTTGCCGCTCACAATTGCGCTTACGATTGCGCTACGTCCATCAAACGAGAATGTCTTTGACGACTTTTCCATGCACATCGGTCAATCGGTAATCGCGACCTTGGAAACGATAGGTGAGTCGTTTGTGATCGACCCCCATGGTATGCAAGATCGTTGCATGAAAATCGTGAACGTGAACTGGGTTTTCGACGATGTTGTAGCAAAACTCATCCGTCTTGCCATAAGAAATTCCCGGCTTGATTCCGCCGCCGGCAAAAAACACAGAGAAACATCGGGGGTGATGGTCGCGGCCGTATCGGCCAATCCCGCCCTGTGAATAAACCGTGCGTCCAAATTCACCGCCCCAAATTACAAGCGTGTCATCCAACAGTCCTCGTTGTTTGAGATCAGTAATTAACGCAGCAGTACCTCGATCGGTTTCCCGACACAGCACGGGAATGTGCTTGGCCAAATTGCTGTGGTGGTCCCAACCGCGATGAAAGATTTGAATAAAGCGTACGTCGCGCTCTGCCAATCGACGAGCCAGCAAGCAGTTGGCCGCATGGGTGCCGGGAATTCGCGCGTCTTCGCCGTATAGTTTGAACGTACTTTCCGGTTCATCTTTCGTATTGGCCAATTCCGGTACCGATGTTTGCATACGATAGGCCATCTCGTAAGCCGCGATTCGCGTTTGAATTTCAGGATCGCCAATTTCTTGTTCGCGAATGCGATTCATTTTTGCCAGCGAGTCGAGCAGCTTGCGACGGCTCACACGATCCGTACCGGCTGGATCATTTAAATACAGAACCGGGTCGCCTTGGCTGCGCAATTTGACACCTTGGTGATTTGATGGCAGAAAACCGCTCCCCCACAACCTCGAATAAATCGGCTGGGCTTGATAAAACGTGTTTTTCGAGTGCAACACCACGAACGCCGGCAAGTCGGAATTCTCGCTTCCCAATCCATAGCTAAACCACGAACCGATACTCGGCCGACCGGGTTGCTGATGTCCCGTTTGGAAAAAAGTGATCGCCGGATCATGATTGATCGCTTCGGTGTGCATCGATTTGACGATACAAAGATCATCAACGATTTGAGACGTATAGGGCAACAGATCGCTGATCCATGTTCCGCTTTGGCCGTGTTGCCGAAATGCAAACGGCGGATTCACAATCGGAAAACTTTTTTGGCGCGAAGTCATGCCGGTCAAGCGTTGCCCTTTGCGAATTGACTCAGGCAAAGGTTTGCCGTGCAGTTTTTTGAGAGACGGTTTGTAATCGAGCAATTCCATTTGCGATGGCGCACCCGATTGCAGCAAGTAAATCACGCGTTTGGCAGTCGCAGGAAATTGTGGAAATCCTGGAAGCCCTCGTTGATCTGACTGTGACCTCTGCGGAGTCGCCAACAATTTCGGATTTAACAGCGTAGCCAAAGCCAGCGATCCGATACCGGTCGATGCGCGCCCAAAAAACTGGCGTCGGTTTTCGATCAATCGTGATTGAGTTAACGGATCCATTTCGATTTAACCTTTGGTAATGGTCTCATCCAAATTCAACAACAGCCGAGCAAGTTCCATCCAGGCCGCGTGCTCGGCTGGATTCAATCGTGAGTCGCGCGGGGTATCTCCGACACTCAACAATTTGAGAGCAGCGTTGCGATTGCGTTGATAAAATTCCAGCCGTTCTTTTAAAAATTTGGTCAGCACGGCGAGCTCCTGATCGTTGGGTATACGCGATGTTGCCAGTTCGAAACCAAACGTGATTCGCGATTTGGTATCCCGCCCACCTTCGTTGATCATCCGCGCCGCCATTTTTCGAGCCGCTTCGACAAACTGTGGACCTTGCAACAGCAGTAAAGCTTGCAACGGTGTATTCGTACGCGATCGGCGAACGATGCAAGACTCTCGCCCCGGTGCATCGAATGTCTTGAGCATCGGCGACAACACAGTGCGTTTCCAAAACGTATAAATGCTTCGCCGGTACAGCGCTTCACCGCGGCCTTTGATGTAAGCGCGGGAGAGTCCAGGCCGGTTGTTGAGTTCCAACCATAATCCTTTTGGTTGATATGGATAGACGCTGGGACCACCGATTTTTTCTTTTAACAGTCCGCTAGTTGCCAAAGCCTGGTCACGGATCTGTTCTGCATCGAGTCGAAATCTGGGACCCCGTGCAAGCAGTCGATTTTCCGGATCGCGTTCCCGAAGCGCTGCAGTTATTCGCGAGCTTTGGCGATACGTTGCCGAAGTCAACATCATTCGCAACATCTGTTTGACGTCCCAATCGTTGCGGACAAATTCAATGGCCAACGTATCGAGCAACGCCGGATGACTGGGCAATTCTCCTTGCGTGCCAAAATCCTCAACCGTTTTGACGATACCCGTTCCAAACAATTGTTGCCAATAGCGGTTGACTGCAACACGGGCTGTCAGCGGATGCCCGGGATCGACAATCCATTGCGCCAGCCCGAGACGATTGTTCGGTGCGGATTTGGATTGTTGTTTCAACAATTCGAGCACTCCGGCCGAAACCACTTCGCCCCGTTGGTCGTACTGGCCCCGTCGCAACACGTAAGTCTTGCGTGTTTTTTTCATATCCTGCATGATCATCGTGACAGGAAATGAATTGCGGTAATCTAAAACGGCCAGCCGAGCCTCAAGCGATTTGGCGCGTTGGCGACGTTCGCTTTGAACAAATGACGTCAGCCGTTTCACTTCCGCGGTGGTTCGATTCTCTGGCTGTTTTTTGGCGATGTTTCGAATTTCTGCGGGAACGCCGTGAAGCAATAGCTCGGCCGATTTGGCGGACGTAATTGATAACCGGGCTCGACCAATACCGTGTGTGGCAAAACTCGCTTCGTGTCTCAAACGAAAAACCAGTTCCGTACCTCCGTCGAATCCAAACGGCTTTGAAGCAACAAACACGGCGGTCGCCGGTTTTTTTCGCGTCGGCCCGTCGACCGCCCAGCCATTGTTGTTCGATACCGAACCGTCAATCGCCTTGCGAATTTCGTATTTGGCTTGAGAATAATCGGCGGCGGCGCGAACGAATTTGATGCGTTGTTTCTTTCCAGAATCCTTGATTGAAACAGCGGTCAACTCAAATTCACTCAACACGAAATTTGAATTGGAGTGTCGGCCCGGTCCGCCGCCAGGCAATGACGAATCTGTCAAACATTCCAATCGAATGGCCGTGAGATTGGTTCGTTGCGTCTTGGCAACGATTTCGTAGATGTCTTTTTGCGGATTGGCACCTCCGGCCAAAATCGAACGATCCGCTTGTTTGGTCAATTTCGAACCACCGCTAGATTTCATTCGCACGGGATCCAATGTTTCCCACACGCTCGGTTTGGCAGCGGCAATCTTTTTTACCCATTTTTCAATTTCGCGCGCATCGGCAACCATTTTCAGTGTCGCCAACTCATCAGAAAGCGATTTGATTTTCGCAAGAGTTTCCTTGGATTGTGGTGGGGCCAGTGGCGAAACAATGCGACGCTGTGGAGCGAATCCGTTGAGTCCTCGTTCTGGTACCTGATTGAAGTAGGCCGACAGTTGATAAAAATCTTTTTGTGAGACCGGGTCGTATTTATGATCGTGACAACGTGCGCAGCCCAACGTCAAACCCATCCACACCGTTCCCACCGTCGTCAGCCGATCAATCACATATTCCGTGCGGTATTCTTCGTCGATCACACCGCCTTCGATCGTGATTGGATGATTGCGATTGAAAGCGGTTGCCAAAATCTGCTGCGGTTTGGCATTGGGCAATAAATCACCGGCCAATTGCTCAACGGTAAATTTGTCAAACGGTTTGTTAGTGTTGTACGCGTGAATGACCCAATCGCGCCAGACCCACATTGTTCGCTCGCGGTCGTATTGATATCCGCTCGTGTCGGCATATCTTGCCAAATCCAACCAGTGGCGAGCCATTTGTTCACCATAACGAGGCGAGGCCAAATAGCGGTCGACCATCCTCTCATAAGCATCTGGTGATTTGTCCGTCAAAAAGCGTTGAATTTCTGCGCGCGTTGGCGGGATACCTGTCACATCCAAGGCCACCCGTCGGATCAACGTTCGTCGGTCGGCCGCTGGCGACGGTTTTAACCCTTCGCGTTCCAGTCGAGCGAGGATAAAACGATCGATCAAATTGCGCGGCCAATCAATTTGTTTGACTTTCGGAACGGCTTGACGACGAGGTGCCACGAAAGACCAATGTCGTTCGTACTCAGCACCTTGGGCGATCCATTTTCGAATTGTCTCGATTTGTGCAGGCGTTAATTTTTTGTCAGTCTCGGCCGGCGGCATGCGTTCATCCTCGTCGTGCGCCGTAATCCTCGTTAGCAAAATGCTTGCGTCCGGTTTTTTAGGGACAATCGCAAACCCTTCACCCGATTCCAACTCTGCCAGCGCACCGTCGCGCGTATCGAGACGCAAATCAGCTTCACGAGCGTTTTCATCAAAGCCGTGACATTGAAAGCAATTGTTCGCCAGAATAGGACGGACGTCACGGTTAAAGCTGATTTTATTTTGGGCCGATGCAAGTGGCAGGCCCAAAATCAAGCTTACACAAATCGCAGTTGCTAATTGTTTCATCATGGATGATTTTGGCGGGAAAGGTTGACGCAAATCGACGATCTACTACGTTACCATCATACCAGAAGTTAGTGACGCCAAGTGTCGAGAGTTTTCAGGATTGTTCAACAGTTTCCACAATGCAAAAAATTTGTGCGAAAAAAACTGCGCGAAAAACGCATCGTTGACTAATCCATTGCGAGACGTTGTTTCATGTCGGCATAGGCGGCATTGATCAGATCCAACAGCGCGTCGTCGTCAATGTCATCTGCGGGCCGGAGTTTCACATGCCGCATCATTTTGCCAGTACCTTCTAACAGGCTTTTCGGATCAGAAAGCTGAGCTCCGCGAAAGAACCCGACATTCACATGGGCTTTAAAGGCATTGACGTAAGCAAAGGCTGCATCATTAACACAAGCCGTCGGGTGCCCATCGTGCAACAGTTCGCGCACATCGTCACCACAGCGGCGGATGACATCAAACCAACATTTTGCGATGGCTCCCAATTCATTCGCATGCTCTTTCATCCAGACTTCGATGTCAGGATCTCGTTTGACCGAACTGGAAAAACGCATGAGTTGATTCATAGCATGATTCCCTAAGTTGCGTAACAAAACCTCAATTGTCTCATCTATAACTTAAAACGCCTACCAGGAAATTTGCCGCTCACGGGTGGCCTTGCCCGCGGCTCGGCAGGAGCCTCGCCCTCCCCGAATCTGCTGACCAGAAACATGAAAAAGAAAGGGGCGTCAAAATGTGTCAAAGATCACAGCGGTACTGATACTTTATAAAACTGCGTCAACTATTTATGAGGTCGCCTCCGCTTTTTATTTTATCTTCCCTTCCTGAATGCGTTCTATTTACCGTCCCTACTAATTTGACTTTCATTTTGGGCTGAGCCGCCGAGAACCGTTACTCTGCACAATTGACTCCCGACCTTTTACCCCAACTTGCAGCAAACTAGCCCACCGCCATAATTGGCAATTCATCGTTTAGCGGTTGCGTATCGGTTTAGAAAACATCTTTTTGGGACGCGCTGGTTGGAATATTTAACTTGCAAAGTTTGTGACAACGGGGACTGTGAGCGTTCTCCGGAAATCGGCCTAGTTCGATCCAACGTGCGTAAATTTAAAGATCAAAAATTTACTGTCTGGCGCTGCGCCCAATGTCAAACGTTGCATTGCAAGGAAGACATTGATTTTGACTACTACTATCAACATTACCCGTTGTCAGCACAAAAAATTCAATACTTGACACGTATTTCTTATTTGAATCGCGCCAAGATTTTGCGGCGATCTGGAATTCACAAAGACGATTGCATTCTGGATTACGGTTGCGGTGCAGGACTGTTTTTAGAGTATTTAAAATCGAAAGGTTTTCATCGAGCAACCGGTTACGATCCTTATGTCGACCACCGCTCTGATCAAAAGTTGTTAGAAACGAAATACGATGTGGTTTATTCCTTTGGTGTCATTGAACATGTGCCCGATCCTCAAGCTTTTTTGAAAGACCAAACGGACCTGCTCAAAAAAAATGGACGGTTGGTCATTGCAACACCCAATGCAGATGGACTGTCAGTTGATCGACCTAATTCTCTGTTGATGCATCAGCCGTATCACCGACACATTCTTTCGTCACAGGCTCTGGAACAGCTTGCCCAAAAATGTGGGCTGAGGCTGGTTCGCCATGAAAGAAAAAACTGGCTGGATACACTTCATCCAGGCCTCAATAGTCGTTTCGTCGCCGACTATATTCAGTCGACAGGCGGATGCGTTGATAGTTTGTTTGAAAAGAAAAAAATCGTCACCTTCCTTACCCGTCCACGATTGTGGTGGTCATTCTGGTTCGGCTATTTCACGCAGCTCGATGATTACATGATCTGCACCTATCAAAATCACACATCGTTGCCTGCTTAGTTCGTCGATCGCAACGACAGATTTAGAACGAACATGCGGCGCGTTGCACAATGGGCTGGCCCTCGAAATGATTGGGGATCGGTGCGTCTAACAAGTCCAAGATTGTTGGCGCGAGGTCATAAACCGCGTTGTCTGAGAGCAGCGTATTTTCTGGGATCCCGGGGCCTTTGATCGCTGCGAATCCTCCGGGTCGATGTCCGCCTGTTCTAAAATACGGCACAGGGCCAATGCGCTGAGCGGTGGGGTGATCCACGACATCAAACGGTTGGTCGGTCCAAACAACAATTAGATCTCCATGCGGTAATGTTGGATCGGGATCCAGGGCATCGTCTCTGGTTTGAAATACATCGACAACGACCGGCTGATTTGTTCTCGGATCAGTCCATTGCTTCAAATACTCGGTGACACGATCGCATTCAGCATGATAGTCGCGAGGTTCGACGAGCCCATGCTTTTCTCTTCCCTTGACATTGATTCTGACATGCCCATCAGCAAAAGCCGGTAGTGCAAATGATCGGCTCCGAGGCCACGTCCGACGATACCAGACCGACGGCATCCAACCGTTTTCTGCTCCTTTGGGATTGATAAAAAATGGGAATCTCAAATCCGCTCCAGGCCGAACCCAACGATCCCAAGCGGGCAATTTCTGCAACCATTTTTGCATCCCCGGAAAATAGCTGGCCTTACGTCGCCAGATCTCGCCAAACCAATACCAGTGAAGCCCCGAATCGATCACCGGCGGAACGGGGGCGGATACTCGGCCAGGTGCGATCCCGAATTTTCCGGGAAAGTTCAATCGGTAAAGCATTTCCGAAAGAAAAAACAGACACGCCAGATCTGTAGAATTATCTTTCATGCCGTGAACAGAAAACAAAATCAAATAATCTTCTGGTCGCAGCGCATCATCAATCGCGCCAACGGTTTGGTCGACGTCTTGAAAAAAGTTTTTGAGAGAATTTTGGAAACCGTCACGCGCACGATGAACGGGACTTGTCGGATGAGCGTCAGCCCATAAATCATGCAAAACGCTATGCGTTTCTCCGAGGACAGTGACAAACAGATCCAAGTCAGGCTGTTTCAAAAAATCGAGACAGATATTTTTTCTTTGTTGAATCGCCTCTTTCGCTGATTTCTCAAGCCAGCCGGCGTATTTCTTGCTCCAAAAGACTCCATGATCTTTATAGATGACTGGATTTTTACCAAATCGACGGTTGGTTTGTTCCATCAAATTCGCTGGACTCGATCCACGTACGACATACGGAAAATGTCCGCCCCAGCCAACGAGTTGATTTCCGTGAACCCCTGGAACGACTGCAGAAACGGGAATATCGAAAGTGGTAACTCGATAGTTTTTCCCCAGAGCATAAAAAGGCTTGAATTTTTCGTAGTCGTATCCGTCGTAGTAGAAATCGTTGGTGGTTCGATAAGTTTGGCTGTCGTAAGTCACCGTTTCCCAATAGCCCGATGTTTCCGGTCTGACGCCAGTTTGAAACATCACCCAGTTGCCTTCGGTGGATGCGTAATTGGCGACGCCGGAGTGATAGTTCACTTTGGTTTCCAATCGGCACCGAGAGCTTTGTCGAAACAATTGCTCGATACGAGGCAAGTGTCCGATGGAGAAAAGAGACTCAAGCAAATCTTGATCGGTCGAATCTAGCCCCACGGCTACAACGCGTGATTTCATCTACAGATTTTCGAACAGTGTACCGGGCGGTTTGATTCAATGATTATTATATCAAAGAAACTTCCGTCAGTTTTACTGAAACTCTGGGTACGACAATCAGAAACAACAAAATCGACAATCATCGCATTTTTTGTCCCCAGTTTTTTTGTGCTTTTCGTGAGGATTTGTGCTTTGCTCAGAGCGCAACGATGTGTTAGCACTGTACGTTGCGATCAAAATTTCGACTGGAAGAAATGAACACTGGTTGATGATATCGCACCTGTCGGCAAATTAGCATTTGCAGTTTCTTGATCATGTAAAGCTAATTGCTCTGATCTTGAGCGTTATGCATCCTGATGGCCTCTTTTAAACCGTCTTCGCCAATTAATCCATGGTGTATCAACCGATATTCCACTGACAATAAATCTGCTTCTCTAACCAACCTGCTGGGTGACGGATCATCTAACATAGAAAATGCAACGATGACTCCGACGTTATCTCGCGAAAATACACGTTCGAATTCGTTTACTGAAACTTCTGTGAAATTCAGTGAATCCAAAAAAACGAATAACCGTTCATAGGTAATGGTAGACATTAAGCTGCAACCGGAATCTGTCCTTGCTGAAGCTGGCGGATTCCATCTTTGCTTTCAATACCGTGGATTTCTAATCGAACAAGAATTGATAAAAGATCAGCAGAACGTATCGACACTCCGTCTTCAGGTACTGTCAGCGTAACAATGACTCCTGAACCCTCATGGTGAAACGCTACTGTTTGTTCCATTGTCACGGATTGATCGAATCCAATTCGTTTTAAATAGCGCTTTAGCCTAGCGAACGTGATCTTATTTTGGTTTTCGTTTGACATCCGGAAACCCTCCTTGGCTTCTAAGTTTTTCAACTACCGCCAGCGACATTCGCCGAAATTCATCGATTGAACGAACGGTTAATTTATTGGCAACGGGAACATGTACATTAAAGGTTTTTTGTCTGGAGCGACGCATTCAGGATTCTGATTCACAAACGACTGAACATGCAGCCAGAATCCACGGTTGGTCGATTGCTCGAACAAAATCAGTATAAACGGATAGAACTCCAACGACCAATAGTGAAGATCGCCAGTACGAATCGGATGTGATACGACTTTGCCTTTTTTGATGCGTTTGAGGACGCGGCGCCTTCAATTGAAACCTAACTTCACCGTTTTCGATCTCTCCTGAATTTGCGTAATGAAACATCGTTACATCGACCCCATAATCCCTCCTCGGACGGCGCAGCACGTGACCTTTCATTAACACTTTTCGCTCTAAATGGTTTTCACTCAAATCCTCCAAAACATGTTCAAATGTGCGCCTTTTGCGACTAGGTGTTTTTTCATCATCGTTTTTCGTCATAACTTTCGATTGTCTCTGAATTAGCCCACCGGTAAAACGCCATCCATTCGGAAAACGCTAGCTTTCGATCATCAAAACAATGCGGTTTTTAAACAACTAAATCATCGACGCCCTGTCGGCAAATTCGCATTTGCAGCAACACCCCTTTTGCTGTGACGGTGAAATTTTTGATTACCGGTATCGAAATTTTTTCAGGCCTCACACTATTTCCTGAATTCAGCTGATTTCCGGAGTTCTGGCCAGATCCCATAAAGTATTTGTTGGTACTGTTGCGCATTCCGTTTTTCGGTAACAGCCATTTTTTATGTGTCACGACCTTCGTAATTCGACCCCACAAAACGTCCTGCATTATTCATGGAGGAATGATCGCTGTTTAGTCGGGTTATTGATGTCGATCACATTTCTTTCGTTCACTTCGTTGCTGGCGCAGCAACTCACTGCTCAATCACAAACAACCATTCGAGCCAAAAGCTCAGTACAATCCCAACAATCCGCCACGCTGCTCGAGCAAAAAGTCAAAGTCGCCTACCTTTATAATTTTGGCCGCTATTTCGAGTGGCCAGCCAAATCCCTCAGTGATTCAACGTCGACGTTTGTGATCGGAGTTTTGGGAAAAAACTCACTAGGCAGCCAACTGGAAAAACTCGCTCAGAAAAAAAAGATCAAAGGCAAAAAGATCGAAATTCGCCATTTTGCATCGGCCGACAAAATTCAATCTTGCCACCTGCTGTTTGTCACGCGAACCGTTACCGATTCCGAGTTCAAGGCTGCGATTAAAAAAACCAAGTCCCAGTCCGTGCTGGTGGTGTCCGAAAGAACTTCGGCAACATCTGGTTCATCCATACGGTTGTTTGTCGATCAAGCCAATACCGTTGGGTTTGGAATTGATATCAATGTCGTGAATAACAAAAAATTGCAGGTCAACGCAAAACTGCTAAAACTTGCCCGCGCATCCAAAACATCCAGCTCACAGGTTGGACGATGATCAAAACACACTAAATACGAAACGTCAATCACAACACGATGCCTATTAAAACGCAATCAATTCGAGGAAAACTCATCGCGATCGTGACCGCGACATGCACCATCGCGCTGCTCGTTTCTTGCGTTGCATTTATTGTTAGCACCATCATGTCGCTGCGCGCGTCAAAAGCGACACAATTGACTGCTTCGGCCCAATTGTTGGCGTCCAACAGCACGGCGGCCGTTTCGTTTGGCCAAGTCGAATCCGCCGAAGAACTACTGAAATCATTGTCGACGATCAAGACAATTCAATATGCGCGATTGAGCGACGAATCAGGCGCATTGTTAGCCAGTTATTCCCGCGTACCAGATTTCAATATCGACGATCAAGTTGTAGATATGAATGCCGGCTACCAGTACACCGACGACGGCTACCTCGATGTTTTGGTGCCGATCATCGAAGACGAAGAGTTCCTGGGAACGCTTTACATTCACGCGTCGCTGGACGACATCCGTCAAGAAACCCTGCACAATTTCTGGATCGCTGTGACCATCATGTTTTTTTCACTGATTGTCGCTTGGGTGATGATCCTCCGGTTACAACGCGTCGTTTCCAAACCGATTCTCGACTTGGCCCACGCCGCACAGGAAGTTTCTGATGATGGCAATTATTCGCGTCGTGTCGAAACCAAATCTGTAGACGAAATCGGAACCCTTTATGCCTGTTTCAATGAGATGTTGGAAACGATCGAACAAGCTCAAAAGACGATTCAACAATCACGGGATGAACTCGAAGTTCGTGTCGAAAAGCGAACAAGTGAGTTGAAAGAAGCGAACCTGAAACTCAAAACAGAATTCGAAGAACGCGAAAAAATGAACCAGCACTTGGTCGAACTGTCACATCGTGCTGGCAAAGCCGAAATAGCAACTGGTGTGTTGCACAACGTGGGGAATGTTCTCAATAGTATCAATGTTTCCGCTTGTTTGGTTCGTGAAACGTTGCATTCGTCACGATTACCCATGATGAAAAAATGTATTGATTTGATCCACGAGCAAGACAACCTCGCGCATTTCTTTGACCATACTGAAAAAGGCCAGGCTCTACCGGGTTATATGGACAAGCTCGTAGCCAAATTAAGTGGTGAACGCGAAATTGCGACCGACGAATTGGATTCGCTTTCCGCGCATTTAGACCATGTCAAAACCATTGTCTCGATGCAGCAATCCTATGCGGGAATTTCCGGTCTGCACGAAGTTGTTGAGCTGGGAACTTTGATTGACGATGCCGAATTGCTGCTCGCGTCGTCTTTAGCAAAACACAACGTCCGCGTGATCCGAGAATTCGAAGAACTGCCACAGGTCAAAATAGAAAAACAAAAGTTGTTACAGGTGTTTGTCAACCTGTTGCAAAATGCCAAAGACTCTCTGGTTGAAAGCAAGGTGGATGACCGACAATTGATCATCTCCATTCGTCGCCACAATCAGGATCGATTGCATATCAGTTTCACTGACAACGGCGCCGGAATCGAACCAGAAAATGTCACCAGGATTTTCTCGCATGGTTTCACGACTAAAAAGGATGGACACGGTTTTGGGTTGCACAGCTGCGCTAATGCGGTGGGCGAAATGAAAGGAAAATTGTCTGCCAGCAGTTCCGGCAAAAACTGTGGCGCCACATTCCTGATTGATTTACCGTTTTTACCCGTTGAGGCTCTGGTGTGAGATCCATTATCAACAATCGCATCAACGCAATCGAAGACAACTCCGCCGTTGACGGCGACTTTCACAAAACCCTGTATCAACCGTTCAACGAATCGTTAGTTTGAAAGACGGCACAAAATTACCATGTACCATTTCCATACCGATCCGCGAATTTTGGTCATCGACGACAATCAAGATATCCACACTGATTTCCAAAAGATCTTGAAAAATCAGGCACCCATTGATGACGAATTGTTGGAACTCGATGAATTGTTTTCCGATGCACCTGAACGCCCCGAAGTCCAGCAGCAGCAAATCCAAATCGATTCTGCGTACCAAGGTCAGGAGGGATTCGAAAAAGTCAAAGCGTCTTTGGCCGAAGGCTTGCCCTACAGTCTGGCTTTCGTCGACGTGCGTATGCCACCTGGTTGGGATGGGATTAAAACGGTTCAAAAGATTTGGGAAGTCGACCCCGACATTCAGGTTGTCATTTGTTCGGCGTACTCGGATTATTCGTGGCAAGAAATTATCAACGAACTCAAACACACCAGCCGTTTCCTGGTTCTCAAAAAGCCGTTTGAAAGTATCGAAGTGCGGCAGTTGGTCTCCACACTCCACCAACGTTGGTATGACGCGCGACACGATGCACTGACCGGGTTGGTAAACCGCCGCGCGTTTATGGACCATTTTCAGAGGCAAAAATCCATCACTGAACAGCAAGGCACTCAGTTGTCATGTGTGATGATCGACCTGGATTTTTTCAAACGAGTCAATGATGACCATGGACATTCGGTCGGTGACGAAGCGCTTTGTACGGTTGCCAAAATACTCCACGACAACAGCCGCCCGGGAGATATCGTTTCGCGCTATGGTGGCGAAGAGCTTTGTGTCTTGCTGAAAAATGCCGATGAGAAAATGGCGTTTGATTGGGCCGATCGAGTTCGACAAACCATTGCCAATACGCGCGTCGCCAAAGCATTGGAAAATCCTATTTTCATCACATCCAGTTTTGGAGTCTGCGAATTTAATACGTCAACCATGACACTCGAACAAGCGATGGACGGCGCCGACCGCGCACTTCGCATGGCCAAAGATTTGGGCCGCAACCAGGTAGTGACTCACCAAATGGTTTCCGAAGGCTGCGTGACAAACAGCGAATCCCAAATCAATCATGTCTTTGACGGAGTTCACGCTAAAGACGTAATGAACCCAATGTCGCTTGTCCAACAAGAAGTAACACTCAAAGAAGCGCTCAACAAATTGTTAAACGACGGTACAACATCGGCGCCAGTCATCAACGCCGAAGGTGAAATAACCGGACAATTGACTGAACGCGATATTTTGCAATCGTTGATGGCTCAACAGTTGAACCAGACGGCGGTCCAAGACGTGATGACCAGCGTTGTCTGCTATCCGGAATCGACCGCGCTACAGGAAATATTTGAATTCCTGGTCCGAGTATCGATCCCGCAAGTTGTTGTTACGCGGGACGGGCGACCCATCGGAGTCATTGCGCGACGGTCCCTATTAAAATGGTTGCTGAATCAAGGGTTTTCGACAGAAAAGCAATCCGAACCGCTGCCAATTCCTGTAACGAATTCCAACTTGCCCGAAGAACTTGCAGGTCCGATTGAATCGTAGAATACGATTCGGGAGGGCGCATCGGGACAGCGAGACTTTGCGGCGGCGAGACTTGGGAGGGCGAGGCTCCTGCCGAGCCGCGCGCATGTCGTTTTGCTTCAGTAGGTCAATGTTTCTGCATGAACGTGTCGTATTGGGACGAACTCTCATCCAAAGCAAAACCACCCGTGAGCGGCAAGGCGCTAGCCGCCGGTTCGAATCGCTAACATACCGGCGGCAAGCGCCTTGCCGCTCACAGGATCAAGCTCGGCCGCGAGCCTCACCTTCCCAGAACTTCACCATCCCAATCAACTTCGAAAAAACGCTTTAATAGCTCCATTGAACAGTGCCGATCAACTCGCGTTGCACTTGCGATGCTTGACGTCCCAGGACCGTATCGAACCCTTCCTCAAAATGGGCCGCATCAAGTAAATTTCGACCGACCAACGAGAATTCCAAGTTCGCTCGCGGACGCCAAGCTAATCGGATATCCATGTCGTTGTACGCCGGCGTGTTTGCAAAAACAAGATTGTCGCGATAGCGCCAAATCAAATCGAGTTCCGTACACTGGTTGAAATCGAACGACGATTGGAGATAAACAGAATTGCGTGGAAAATTTGCAATCGTGCCAGTATTGCGAATCGCGGCGTAAGTGTAATTCCCAGAAATCTCCCATGCCTCAGTGATTCCATATTTCAAATGCAACTCCATCCCGCCTGAATTCACTTCACCTGGCACATTTGTCAGTGGCGAAACAACATCCACAAAACCGGGTGGCAAATTGAGGATGGTCGTTCCATTGGCAATCACTTCGATGCGGTCGTCCAGCTGAAAAAAGTAGGCATTGAGATCCCAATAGAATTCTTTGGTAGGCTGTCCGCGAATGCCCGCCTCAATCGCCAAATTGTCTTCGGCTTCGGCGTTTGGATTTCCGACAACCAGCGGAAACGTTGGCAATGGCGCCGTTGCAACGGGCAAAAATCGGATGCCAATGGTTCGGTCGATCACGGCGGGAAGGCGCACCGATTTGGAAACAGCACTCCAGACGGCAACTTTCTCGGTCGGATTCCAAACCAGTCGCGCGGTCGGTTGAAATTCCATGCCTGTAAAATTGTTGTAAGACAGCTTGGCCCCCAGCGTCAACGCCAAGTTGTCACGAATTGAATTTGTGTCCTGCGCAAAAACTCCAAAAATACTTCGCTGATCACTCGGCATGTTCGCTAAACGAAACGATGTGCTATTTGCATCATAGCGATCAAAACGATAGTTGGCTCCCCAAACGAATGAGTGCCGCTCTCCCCATTTGAATTGATGCTGAAAATCAATGTCAGCCGTAATCCTGCCCGATCTGCCCAACGATGGCCAGGTAAAATCGAGTGAGTCAAAATAGCTACGGACGGTAAAGGATTCGTCGTCACTGATATTTCGCGTTGCGCTGCTTAACAAATGCCAGCCCAAGAAATTATGTCGTTCCGGTAACGTCGTCTGGAAACCAGGCGGAGTCAATGACGCTTGGGTTACAAGCGAATCGTAAACCGAATTTGTCACTCCAGCTTCGATCGTCTGCTTGTCGAAAAACGGGGATGCGAGGTCCATACGAAACCCCAATCGATTGGAATTCCAAGCACCCGGCTCGTCGGCCCCAGTAGCCAACAGCCCGCCATCCAACTTGGTAAACCGTCCAAACAACCGGTAACTGCTGCCATTGCCAAACATGCCGCCGACGCGAAAACTCCCTTGATGTCTTAACTCCGTTCCCGTCGAACCTTGCAACAAAACTCCAAGTGTTTCGCTCGTTGACTTCATCGTAATGTTAATAATTCCGTCAACGGCGTTTTCTCCCCATACACTTGCGCCAGGACCACGAATGATCTCGATGCGCTCAATGTCCGACAACAGGATGTCCTGCATGTTCCAATACACGCCGCCAAACCGCGGATCGTAAATGCTGCGGCCATCAATTTGTACTTGCAACGAACGGCTAAACGTTCCAGCCGAGCCACGCGCACCAACACTCCACGTACCGTTGCTCTGTTTGGCAACCTGCAGTCCCGGAACCATTCGCAGAACATCCGGCAAAGTCACTGCGCCACTTCGACGAATCATCTCTGGTGTAATCACAAAAATCGCTGCTGGTGTTTTTCCGACGACAACTTGTGATCGCGAAACGGACGTTACCTCAAAATTCATTTCGGGTGCTGCGACTTTGATTTTGGACAACGTTTCCAGATCGGCGTCGAGCAGTTTGTCAAATTCTGGATCGTCGTCCTGTTTATCTTTCTTGGCGGTTGCAGCACCTGCTGGGGGCGAAGTCGATTCGACTTTCGAATGGCTGTTTTGCTGCTGCGCCGGCTGAGTTGTGGATTGGCAACTGCAAATTCCGGAACCCGAAACACCAAATGCAACGCACGAATCAGTTGCCTGCGACAACACAATCCAGGCGATGCAGATCGCAATCAGAAACCGAATTGGATAGGTCGCAGCTGCCACCAATTTTGCCCCTCAAATTCTCTGTTGGACGCGTCACCTCGCGCACTGTCATCCCTTTGTATCGGTTATGAGTTCTTGCGAAATACATTACGAAAAAACAAAATCATGGACTGTCGGTGATTGCGAAAAAAGTTTCCCTCCCCAAGAAAAATTTTTGCTCCTGATTGTTGTTCTTTAGCCAAACTGCTACCGTCGATGATTGCAAAAACCTTGAACAATTGCGCTTTTTTGAAGGCGGTTGTTCAGCCGCTTTTTCGTTACTCGATTGAGCCCTAGTTTTAGACAGCTGAATTAGTTGTTGCCAAACACCGCTTCGATTCAATGAATCGAATTCTTTCCCCACGAATCGTCAAATGGGCTGTTGTTCAATATCGGAATCACTCTCGCTCAACAACTTGCTGCAACAACGTACGAATAAATTGGCCATACTGGTCTTTCATCGGCAACTCGAATTCGGTTCGAATGCGTCGACGACGCGCGGTAACCGGCTCACGGGTGATCGGGTTGATCGCCCGCTTTTCGTACTGTTCCCAAAACAAACCCACGCCTCGTTTTTGCCATTTGGGAAGGTCATTGAAATTGATTCCATACTGAAACAGCAACTCGTGCTTTTGACTCACCGACAGACCAAGTAGTCGCTTGGTTGCTTGCTGTTCATTCAATCCATCTTTGCGAAGCGTCCAGTAACATGATGAATTCAAAGCGTTGCGAGCCGCGTCTTCGTTGCGCCAGCGGAAGTAATCGACGACCAGTTCCGAAGTTGGTAGTTGCGAAATCCGGCAGTCGAACGATGCCGGATGACCCAGTTTGATTGAGAATTGGGCGCTCGCTTCGCCGGCAAGTGTCGAATTGTACTTGCGAAGTTTTCGACCAAAGAGCTGTTCGGCTGGATCGAACAGCAGCGAGATTTCATCGCTTTCCGTATAGGCGTAGACAACTCGAAATCCGCAAGTCATCAACGACTGCGTGGTCGCCACCATCAGATCGCGGAAACGCACGTCGAATGGAACTTCGAACTGACAAACTTCCTTGGTCAGCCGGGTAAAGCTACGGCCGTCCAAACGTGCCACCATAAACACGCCTGGCAGCACGCACAAATCGGCATTTGTTTCAAACACCCTCATTTTCTTGTCGAGTTCATCAAATTTCATCAGTCCAATCCTCAATCACAAAACCTCGGTCCGTCAGTTGGACATATTTTAAATCGTCAAAACCTTGGTCCAATCGCGGCCGTTCGAGTTTCTTGGCGGTGGCGAGGATGCCAACATCGGGAATCGGTTCGCTACGATTGCGATTTCGCTCAAGGCACTCATCGATCTTCGATCGAAAGTAATAACCGACGATTGAATAATTGGCGGCCTTAGCGACGTCGATGTATTTAGCCCGTTCCTCTCGCGTTGGATTCGTGTTGTCAATCACCAGAGGTTGCTGAGTTTCCAAACAGACCTCCATCAATCGCCGCTCTCGATTCCGAGTTTTGAGCAGATCCAAGCTAATGCGAACATGCGTCGTAAAGAATCTGTCTTTACAAAAAGACGATTTTCCCGACGCTTGCAGACCGATGAATATGACAGCCTCCATCATCACCTCATTGAAATTTTTCAAAAAGAACGCGTTGAATTTTTGAAACCACTCGGCGCCCAGCCTTTTAAATTTAGAATGGTCATGCTGATCATTTCATCACAGACACTCATGTCGACCAAATGTTCGTCACCCAGTTGAATTCGGTATAAAATGCAGCTGCCGTTTATATCGAAACGATGGCTTGAGATGTCCAACCATCCCACCAATTACCAAGTAAACGAACCCGGTCACTTCCGGCAACGTCAAAATCAAAAACTGCTTTGCAAGATCATGATTAACGATAACATCAACACACCGGGATTTTTTGAGTTTTCATGCAACACGTTTGAGTCAGATGCTTCCGCAACACTTGACCAGAAAGCCGTTGATTTCATAATGGGCCATGAGACAGCAGGCTGTCGCGACCAAACGGTACGAATCCGGATTGTCGTGGTCAGCATCTCCGAACCTCTTTCAATAGTCATTCGGCTGGAAGATATGTCGAGGATTACGTGTAAAACACGAAGGCCAAAAACGTACCAACATAAAAATAGCCTTCCGCGCCTGTAGCTCAGTTGGATAGAGCATCGGTTTCCTAAACCGGAGGTCGTGGGTTCGAGTCCCGCCAGGCGTACTGGAAAAAATGAGGATTTTTGCTTTTCAAAGCTTGCCTGTCCGAGAAGTTGTCCGAGAATTACTTGGCTTTGATCTCAATGATTACAGCCAAGATGTGAGCAATGCTAGTCGCCCCTATTGGTTTATTACTGACTGGAGGCTCACACATGGCACATTTCCCAAAACCATTCTTCAAAAAGGGTAGGGGTGTTTGGTACGTTGAAATCAACCGCAAACAAATCAATCTTGGCCCCAACCGCAAAAAAGCATTTCAGAAATATCACGAATTAATGGCAAAAGCCCGTGAGGCACCTTTAAATACAGAGTGTCTCGCGGTGATTGTTGATGCTTTTTTATCTTGGGTGAAAAAAAATCGTTCTCCTGAAACCTTTGAGTGGTACAGATACCGTTTACAACGGTTTATTGATTTCTACCCTGATATGGATATTGCAACTCTTCGTCCATATCATGTCGAGCGATGGGTTGATTCTTATTCAATTACAGTAACGACAAGACGAAACTATTTTCGAAGTATCAAACGGTGTCTCAAGTGGGCACAACAACAAGGTTATACCGATAAAAACCCAATTGCCGCACTTGAAGTACCACGAGCAGAACATCGAGAAGTTGCAATGGAGGAAAAAGAGTTCCAGGAACTTCTTAGTTTCATCTGCAATTCTGCTTTCCGTGATCTAGTTGTCACAACGTGGGAAACGGGATGTCGCCCTCAAGAGTCTCTTCGTGTTGAGGCACGTCATGTTGATACTAAGAATCAACGATGGGTGTTCCCAATTTCTGAGTCGAAAATGAAACGATGTGTACGGGTGGTTTACCTGACGGATACCGCACTTGCCATTACAAAACGGTTGATGCATCTATATCCTACTGGACCACTATTTCGCAACAAAAATGGTATCCCTTGGACAACGGATGCTGTTAATTGTGCGTTTTCTGCAATTCAGGTGCGAATGGGAAAGCAAGAAATGAATTCGCGTTGTGATACCATTCGCGATTCACAAATCATTGAACTGATTCCAACACTCACCAAAACCAAAAGAGAAAAAGGGGTTGTTAGAGACAAACGTCCCGCAGAACTTCGCGAAGAAGCAAAGCGAAAACTTACAAGAAAACGGGCGTGTGAATTGGCTACTCGTTATTCACTCTATGCCTTGAGGCATTCTTGGGCTACCAATGCGTTAAAGCGAGGAGTTGATCCGCTTACTGTTGCAATTCTGATGGGCCATAAAGACCCATCAACACTCGCGAGGGTTTATCAACATCTTTCATTGTCCCCTGAACACCTTTTGGCACAGACGAAGAAGGCAGCAGGGTAGGGAACAGTGAAAACATTCCGTTCATGCCATTGAAGACACTTTTGTGTCTTCTTGGTGTGGATCGCTAGAGAGAGCACAAATCCCCTAATTCACAAGCTGAAAAACTCAAACATCGAACTCAATAAATCAACCGAATACTGAACTCATCTTTACAGCATACTGCAAAACGCAACTTCTCAAATTTTTTTCCAGTACTGAGGGCAGTGCTCATGTATGCTGAAATAACTAGACGAATCATTGCCAACAATAACGTGATCAATCACGTCAATACCAAGGATTTTTCCTGCATCGACTAATTTTTTGGTGACAAGGTAGTCTTGATTGCTTGGTGTTACGTTACCGCTTGGGTGATTGTGAGCAAATGCAACAGATGAAACTCCCATTGCAACTGCATGACGAAAGGACTCTCGTGGATGAACAAGACTTGCATCAAGTGTGCCAAGAGAAACGAGGTCTATGTACTGAACAACGTTTTTAGTGTTTAACCCTATTGCATAAAAGTGTTCTTTGGATTGATCGAACTCATGTTCAGTTTCTAAGAGTGTGCCAACTAACTCCGCAAGGTCTGATGGACTATTAACAGATTGATACTCGTTGTTGATGGTTAGGAGCATGTGTGTTCCCTCCCGTCATGAGCAACTTTTGTGAATCTCTTATCGATATCATCAAAACAAATTCCTTGCGAAGCTACCCTGATTGATGTGAGCAACCGATTTGTAATTCCCATCAAAAAAATCGGCAATCAATGCTATTAAAGAGTCATTTGTTTTTGCCAACTGCAAGACCTATATGTTCATTTTTTTTGACTTCGAGAAATCCTGCTCTTTGTCTTTTTGATTAGTATTAAAGAAGTTAAACGACCATTCAAAAAATTTTGCCCCTTTTGTTTGGCTCTGCGTCTCAACGAATTTGCAGTTTTCAATACCAAATTCAAAGTGGGTGTGGGCTGAATATACGCCCCGATAAAACAAACTACTTTTTTCTTTTGTTCCGTACAACTTAATCGCATGCTCAATTACAGGGTGATCAGTCATGTGAATCACCACCATGTTCTTGTTTGCATTCCAGTGCTTGACATCGATTTTGCCAAAACCCATTACTTCAAACATTCGAAACAGTGATTTCTTTCGGTACAAAAGACTTTTCCCAAGCCACCCAAGCTTATCTATAAATTCTCTTCCAGCCATTTCTCCTGCTTCGTATCCAAGTTGAAACAATGCATCATCGTCAAGTTGACCTGCAATTTTTTGAATGAGTACTGCCATTGAGCGGGCAGGAAACATCATGTAGGGGATTTTTTTCAAAAGCACTGGCTGGCCCTGGTCAATCTTCAATGTTCCTCTAACGATTTTGTTAACTATGTGAGGTGGCCCATGCTTGACGGGCGCGCGAACCTCTAAGATTGTAGGTACCGGAGCCTGGATCAAGGAGCGCCACGATGGCCAAGAGCAATGGAAAAA
>JANQLU010000016.1 GCA_028280445.1 Pirellulaceae bacterium
GCTCTGGCAAACTCCAGACCCCATGGAACAACAATTAACGTTTGCTGCACTAGCCGCCGGTGAACCCTCGAATACCGGCGGCTAGCGCCTTGCCGCTCATAATCACTTTGCCACGCGTGAGCCCAACTTGCTCAACGTAAACACGGTGACTTCGGGACGAGCGCAAAATCGCACTTTCATTTTGTGTCCCAAGCCGCGATTGATATACATCTGAAACCCATCTGGCAATTGATAGATTCCGGAAACATAGTTCTTGTTGCGGACGGGCAAAAACGGTGGTCTGAATCCTGGAGCACGACATTGCCCGCCATGAGTGTGACCGCACAAAACCCAGCTTTGGTAGCCGTTCCAAATCGGCAAATCGGCGGTGTCGGGATTGTGACTCAGGACTACCGAACACGGTGGCAACGATTGGATAACATTTCGGCTGGCGCCGACTTGAAATCTTGGGCTCCAAAAATCTTCTAACCCGGCAAACGTGATTCCCGCAATTGTTTGAGTTTCGTTAAACAAGATTTGGATTCCAGCATCGTTCAGCGTGTTGGCGACCTTTAAAGCAATATCGATATTGGTTGTATGCCGTTGATAATCGTGATTTCCCAACACACCGGCTGTTCCCAACGTTCCTCGCGCAAATTGAGGCGCGAGGTTTTTGAGTTTGTCGTGATGCCCCAGGTTTCCTTGATCAATGAAATCGCCTGTGTAAACGACAAATTCTGGTTTTAGTGAATTGACATACTCAAACTGGTTTTCGAGATATTTGTCACTCACCCGACGTCCAATGTGCAGATCACTAAATTGAACGAGTTTCTTTCCGACCAATTCATCGGGCAGATTTGGAATGCTCAGCGATTGTTGCTCATAAGCGACCCAGTGAGGCTCAATCTGTCGCACGTAGAAACCTGTGCCAACGACGATGCCGCCTGCAGCCAGAGAATACCGCAAAAACTTTCTTCGAGAGAATTTCATCACCAAATGCCAATAAGCATCAGTAGGCCGGACGCGTTCATTGTGGTGAACGTTACCAATTTTTCCAAGGTCAGGTTCTCTATCCGTAGGTGAATCAAGCGGAATCGGCTAGAATCGAGGAATGTGGAAATCCACAACGCCCCCGACACGTCCTGCGAATCTTGGAAAAGGAATATTGGTTATGAAGTCGTTTTTGTGTTTCATCGCAATTGCATTGGTTGTCCAGTCGACAGCCCTGGCGCAAGACTGGCCGCAATGGCGTGGCCCCAATCGCGATGACATTTCAAAAGAAACCGGTTTGTTGGATAAATGGCCCGCAAACGGACCCAAACAGGTTTGGGTGAATAAATCGAGCGGCCTGGGTTACAGCGGATTTGCAGTCGTCAAAGATCGACTTTACACCATGGGACTCGACGATGGAAAATCGTACGTGATTTGCCTCAACACCAAAGACGGAAAAGAAATCTGGCGAACCAAAGTCAGCGATTGGTATCGCAATAGTTGGGGAGACGGGCCGCGCTGTACTCCGACGGTCGATGGCGACAATGTCTACATTTTGTCAGCCAATGGCGATGTCGCATGTCTGGCAGCGAAAGATGGCAAAAAAGTCTGGTCCAAATCTTTGGTCTCTGATTTTGGCGGAAAGGTTCCTCGTTGGGGTTACAGCGAATCGGTCTTGATTGATGGCGATCGTCTGTTATGTACGCCTGGTGGCAGTGACGGCACAGTCGTCTGCCTGAAGAAATCAGATGGCAGTACGGTTTGGCAATCGAAAGATATTACGGAGCCGGCACACTATTCATCGATTATTGTCGCGAAATCTGGAAAGCAAAAACAGTACGTTCAGTTGACGCCGCGAAAACTGTTCGGACTTTCAGAAAAAGGTGAAGTGCTTTGGACGTCGGATTGGAACGGACGGATTGCCGTCATCCCAACACCGATTTATCAAGATAACAAAGTCTACATCACCAGCGGCTATGGTGTTGGATGCAAATTGGTCGACATTAGCGACACCAAAAATGTCAAAGAAGTTTGGCGAAACCGCGTGATGAAAAATCATCATGGCGGAGTCATTCTCCTGAACGGGTATTTGTACGGCTACAGTGACAAAGTCGGATGGACTTGCCAAAATTGGGAAGACGGCGAATTGGTCTGGAATGAAAAACGAGTATTGAAAAAAGGTGCCATTGGCTATGCCGACGGCCATTTTTACTGTTTAGAAGAACAAACGGGCAAAGTCGGACTGATCAAAGCGACTGAAAAAGGGTTTGAACTCAAAGGTCAATTCCAGCTTTCTCCGCTGTCCAAAAAACGCAAGCCGCAAGGCAAAATTTGGGTGCATCCAACCATCGCTGGTGGAAAACTGTACCTCCGTGATCAGGAAATCATTTACTGCTACGACATTTCCGATCCGGCCAAGAAAAAAACCGAGTAAGTTGAGCAGCGATCAAGTAGGGCCGGTTCCCACCGGCCTGCTGGTTGGATTGGCCGATACGAACCGGCCTCAGTTGAAACACTGATACAAGCACGACGCGCCAGCGAGTGGTTTTAACCGAGCAGAACCACTCGCTGGCGCGTCGTGCTCGTATGAACCATCCAATCCTGTGAGCGGCAAGGCGCTAGCCGCCGGTGAACCCTCAAATACCGGCGGCTAGCGACTTGCCGCTCAGATCAAATTCGCAGCTTGCCGATTTAATCAACGCTGCCTAGCGCCTTGCCGCTCATATTTAGCTAACGTTACGTAGCCACCGGTTCGTTGCACAGCAAACTTGCATGTGCATCTTGTTTCAACGGAATCTAGCAACGAACGCCCGAGCACTAGTTCAACACATGCAACGTTTCACTCGGGCATTTCAACGCTGTTATGAGAGCCATCACAATTGGGGCTGTTGCCCGTCTGTTTGCAGGTACAGAAAAAAACTGTTTTCGATTCTTCTGCCTCAAAGACTTCGGGGATAAACGAAGTTCCTTTGTGGTTTCCGTCGCAAAAAGGTTGGTTTTCCGAGAGTCCGCAAGTGCAATAAGCGTATTTTTTGCCCTGTTCCAATTCAACTTTGCACGGAGCAGTGCCGGCGATTTTAGGTTTATCCATAGTGTAGATTCCTACTCAACAGTTTGGTTTCACGAGGAACTATTGAAACGGATTCGCGTCCAACAGGCAATACGCGTTTTTGAACGGAAATGAAACTATGAGAATTTTGATTTTGGCGCCAACGATCGTGTGTTTTTTGTTAACGGTTGCTATGAACAATGTTCAGGCACAAACCTCTGGCACACGACTGCCACCGGCCTTGCAGCGAATTGCCGACGCCATTGTCAAATCCGATGCCACATCGGAAAACGAATTAAAAGAGCAATTGTTCCGTTCCCTGATCGGCGAAGTTGTTCGAACGAACCAGGTCGATGTCGTTCGTGCATTGATCAAAAAAGGCGCCAATCTGAAATTTGGCAACGTCGAGGGAGATACACTGTTGCACATTGCAGCAGGCGAGGGACACATCGAGTTGCTATCTATTTTGATTGATCATGGAATCGATGTTGATCAATTGAATCGTTCAAAACGATCAGCGCTATTCGAAGCCGCCAATGGAAATCATCTTGCCAGCGTAAAACAATTGCTCAAACATGGTGCCGACGTCAACGGGAATTCCAAACACAATTCGCCGCTCAATACGGCGGCATGGTACGGACACAGCGAGATTGTCAAAACGTTGTTGGTTGCCAAAGCCGATTTGAAACGAACCGATGTTGACGGCAATACGGCATCGCACAAAGCAATCTGGCAAGGCCGGTACGCATGCGTGAAACTATTGCTCGACGCCGGTGCGGATCTCAATGTCAAGAACTCTGCGGGGATTACACCGATGTCACTGGCAGGTGAAAGCAGCAAGAAAACGAGTTCAGCCGGATTTCGCAATTGGGGTCCTGAGCAAATGATCGGGCCGCCTGCCAATAATCCGACGGGTCCTCAAAATTGGTGCCCGTCGACCATCAATTCCAAAGAACGTGTAACCTTGTTTTTTGATGCCGCGATTGAAACTTCCGAAATCGAATTTCACATCAACCCATCGTCTGACGTTATTTTGTCAGTGGTCGGTTATGGTGACGATGGCAAAGCGATCGCTTTGAGCAAAGACAGAAAATTTAAACGGAAGAAGAATACGGTCTTTGGCCTGGCCGTTTCCGACAAAACAAAAATTCGCAGTTTAAAACTCGAACTGGATTGTGGTAAAACTCCCAATTGGGTTTACGTCGACGCGATCGCATTGGTGGATTCTGCTGGGAAAAAACACTGGGTCGATTGGGCTGAAACAACGACCACATACGCACAAGGCCAGATTCCGAAATTGATCAGGCAACGAAAAATGTTGCAAATGATCAAAAAACATGCTTCGAAGTAGGGCCGGTTCCCACCGGCCAATTGAACTCTAAATTTTTTGGACAGGAATTTTTTTGGACAGGATGAACAGGATAAGATCCGAAAAACATCCTGTAAATCCTGTCAAAAATCAAGTTTGCCGAATTGGCCGGACTACCTTGCTCGTTACCCGCCGAGATCTTTCAGCATGTCCAGCAGCAATTTGCTGGGATCGCTGCTTTTGGCTTTCACCTTTTTGGTCAAATCCCAAGCATCCATCCAGACCTGGTTTTTCAATTTGAACCCGTAATCCGATTTCATACGCTTTTCGAAATCGGGCATGTGTGCTGCGCCGTAGAAAATCGCGATTTTCTTGTGGCCGGCGAACATTTGGCGATTGAGTTCTTTCATCGCTTCTTCGTTTCGATCTTTGATCAAAATCTGATTCAATGATTTACCCAATCCAGCATCGAGCGCTCCTGACTGTACAAATTGTTTGGCCATCACGATTTTCATTTTGTTCGGATTGTTCATCATTTCGAACAATGACGACAATTCCGACATGGCGTCGCCACCATCGGTCGCTGATTTTTTCTGAGATTGCTTATTTTGTTGGCGAATCATATCCGCAGCTGTGCTCAGCAAAACGGTCAGCGTCGAATCGCCACGCTCCTTCATTTTTTTCGAAATCTCACTTGGCGTCAGATCGGCATGGACAAAATTTTTGGCTTTGTAATTGATGTTTTCCAATTGCGATGCAAGGCCCAGCATTTGTTGTGGCATTGCTTGCAACATTCGCAACGGATTGGTGTTTTTCTTGACTGCATCTTTGTCGATGACTGTTCCTTCGGGAGCAACCAATTCGTACAAAACGACGTCGTAGTTTTTAAATTGCTTGTCGAGTTTTTGATAATACTCTTTGTCACCGATGTGAATGACTCCAACCAGATCGACGGTAACCTGATTTTTTCCCGAACGTGCGGTATAGCGACTGATCGCCGTCTGCAAGGCAAGGGGTTTGCCAGATGAGTCAGACTTGAGTTTGAGAAACTCGGTTTTAGTTGGTTTTTTTGACTCTCGTTTATCCGACGCTTTTTGCGCTACCAACGAGGTCGTCAATGAAGATGCCAATAACCAGGCAACGGACAGAGAAACAGCTTTGTAAAATCGGTGTGACATGTGGAATCCAGACTTTTTGAATGTCGTGTTCACAATTGTGCAGTGTCAACAAAAGGTTGTGAGCTATATGTAGTTAAATCGCAAGCGCGAAGCGTGAGCGAGGGACCAGATTGTACTGCACGCGTGGCTGTAGTCCCTCGCTTACGCTTCGCACTAATGATTTTTACGGCATCACGCCCCAATATTATGGCGTCGCACTTCTGGAGATTCGCCAGCATACGAGGATTGTTGGAGGAATTTCAGACTGAATTCAAGAAAAAAACGACTTGGTGAATCGGCAGACACTTTGGAAATGGTGCAGACATTCGAGCCAAAACATGCCAAGCCTGATCCTGTGAGCGGCAAGGCGCTAGCCGCTGGTACGAATCCTCAACGAACCGGCGGCTAGCGCCTTGCCGCTCAGGGGTGGCTCGGCATGCAGTTTTAGAACCAAGATCCGCCGCAAAACGAGATAAACCGACCTGAAATTAGATAAATCGATCCGCAACCAGGATCAATACTAAAATCACGGCCATAAACATCACGACCCAAATTCCAGCCTTGACCGATTGTTTCAGGATTTGCGGGACATATTCATGACGCGTTGCACCGTAGACCAGGCTGATCGCAATGATCATCGGAACGGCGTACCAAAATCTGGCGTCGAAAATCGACCCTAACAATAACTCATCCATCGTATTTGTCGCTGTGTTGTTATTTTCTCTTGCGTTTTTGGGAGCGCGGTTTCGGACCTTTTTTCTGTGCCCCCGGCGATTTTTTCACAGGCTCGGTTTCTTTGTCTTCTTTTTGTTTCAACTCAGCCTCCTTGCCGTCATCGTCCGGCGGCGGCTCATCATCCTTTCGCTTTTCGGCCCGTGACCGACGTTTCTTTTTCTTTTCATCCCGCATGATCGCTGGGCCGGCAAAAGCATCGTACACCGCCAACAAATTCAACACGCCGGCAATGATCGTGAACAACGTCCCGATCTCAAATTTGTGCTGCAAGTCACGATGCCAGGCTCCCAACGTATCGATATTGTTGAGTTCGACTTTGCCAAACGGCGGAGCCATCAAACCATCTTTGATGATTGGCTCGTTCGTGTCGTACTTGGAGCGATCTTTGATAATGGCAAACTGATCGGCGCCGATGGCGGAGTCTTTGGGCCAACGTTCGGCGATAACAAAAAACGGATCACCGCCATTTTTAGTTTTTACACTTTGAATGATTGCCGGCAGTGCTGGTGCTCCGACACCAACCTGGAACGCATATTGCCAGCGTTTATCGTTTTCTTTCCACGACACGTAGACACAACGACCGCGGGCCAACCCCAGCCCGTAAAAATACGTTCCCAAAATGCAGACCATGAAAATGAACGCTTTGGTGAACCGGCGCTGGTAAAAATGTCCGGCTCCCGGCCACAGCCAGGCCAAAATGGCGGCGATGTAAGGTTCGCGCAGATTGACCTGAATGTCGGGACCATCCGGCTGTTTTATATTGACTGTCGACATAAACGCCTAACCAAGCAAAGATGGATGAACGCAAAGCGTAATTATGCCCTTTCGGCGGGTTGTTCGATAGATCACTTGGACCAGAACTGTTTTTCGGGCGGTCAGCTCACGAATTGGCAACAAAATGTGAAACAAACCAGATGTCTGAAAGATTTTTCGTAGCGCAAAATCTCGCCGTCGGTCAGTCCGAGATTACCGACGCCCAAGTTCACCATATCCGCAACGTCATGCGATTGGTCGTTGACGATCAAATCACGGTTTTCGATGGAACTGGTCGACAGGCCGTTGCCCGCATTTCTATGATCGAACGGAATCGAGTCGTTTTAGAAATCCAATCGATCGACGAAGTGTCTCGTGAACTTGCCGAATCGATTACCGTTGCAATGCCGATACCCAAAGGGGATCGAGCCAGGTTTCTTGTCGAAAAACTAACAGAGATCGGTGTCGCGCAGCTGATCCCAGTAAAAACGCAACGCAGTGTGTTTCAAGAAAAATCGCTGAGCAAGTTGGAT
This sequence comes from Pirellulaceae bacterium, assembly GCA_028280445.1. GTDB lineage: Bacteria > Planctomycetota > Planctomycetia > Pirellulales > Pirellulaceae > JANQLU01. Next base: position 7,507 of record JANQLU010000016.1, read on the forward strand.
CGTTACGTGATCGAGGCGTGTAAGCAATGTGGGCGAAACAAGTTGATGGAAATCTCGCCTACGCGACAATTTACGGAAGTCGTCAATGATCGTGCGCTGCCTCAAAATAAATTAATCCTCGATCCGCGAGCGGACGCGAATAACAACACCTGGAAACCAACTGATGTTGCCATTCTGGTCGGGCCCGAAGGCGGGTTTACGGACGACGAATTAGAGTTGGCCTCAGAAAACGATTGGCAATCCATGACGTTGGGGCCATCTATTTTGCGAATGGAAACGGCAGCTATCGTAGCCGTCGCCCGAGTCAGCCAGTCGTGATCGTCGACCTCAGTCGATCTGCGATTTCTTGCGCAAAATATGATGGTAGTGTTGAGCAAATCGATGAGATTCATCACGAACATACTGCAGCAGCCGCAAGGCAAAAGAATGTCGACTGAGTTTCAACGATTCCGATTCGCCGGGGCGAAAAACCTCTTCTTCTTTCTTGGCCAGCGAAATTAAAGTTGGCGGTTCGATCTCTAAAGCGCGAAACGCCGCAACCGCCGCATTCAACTGCCCTTTTCCTCCGTCAATCAAAATAATGTCGGGAAACAGTTCGCCTTCTTCGTAGAGTTTTTTGTATCGCCGCGAGACAACTTCGTGAATGCTGGCAAAATCATCGATGCCTTGAACCGACCTGATTTTGTAGCGGCGATAGCCAGGCTTAAAAGGTAATCCGTCAATAAACTGAACGAGGCTGGCGACGGTTTGGCCGCCTTGTAAATGTGCGATATCGATCCCTTCGATCGTCCGCGGTACTTCGTCCAGTTTCAAAACTTTTTTGAGACCCGCGAGCCCTTTGTTGGGATCGATGTAAAACACTTCCGGCTGAGCGTGAGTATCCAGTTCCCCACGATTGTCCAGCGACCGGAGCATATCCAATTCGTCGCGGAGTTTGGCCGCTTCCTCGTATCGCATTTCCTGCGACGCCGACTGCATCTCTTTTTCCATTTGGGAAAGCAGTCGTTTTTTGCTTCCTTCGAGAAACATTTGCAAACGCCGGATATCTTTTTTGTAATCCTCTTTGGAAATTCGCAGATTACACGGTGCGGTACATTGATGAATACTGGCCAACAAGCACGGCCGAAACCAACGCCATCGTTCGTCGTTTTCCTGGATATCCAGGCTGCAAGTTCGAAATTTAAAAATTCGCTGCAATACCTGAATAGCGCCTCGCAACGAACCGGCGCTGGCAAACGGGCCATACAGTTTGGTGCTCGATGTTGCGGGCTCGCGCGTCACCTCGACGCGAGGGAAATCCTCACGCGTGGTGATTTGGAGATACGGAAAAGTCTTGTCGTCTTTTTGTTCTTTGTTGTGGCGCGGCTGGATATCCTTGATCAACCGTGACTCGACCAACAAAGCGTCAACTTCGCTTTCACATTCCAGGTAATCGATATCACAGATTTCACGCAGCCAGTTGGCCAGCCTGAGTTCTTGTTCAGCATTTTTGAGAAAATAGCTGCTGGCGCGGGAACGCAGATTTTTGGCCTTGCCAACATAGATGACGACACCCACAGCATCTTTCATCAAATAAACGCCGGGAGTTTGAGGAAAAGCTCTCGCCTTTTCTGCCGCAAATTCGAAACCAGATTGATCCGGGTTCGTATCCACGTTCTGGTTGTCATTTTGCGGCGGCATGTCGGTCCATCGAGAATATCTGGGTCAGGTTAACAATTGTGATGGCGCGATGAAATTATTGCAATTGAAGCTGCGTGAAGCGAAAATTAGCGACCTGAAACACGTAAAATTCAATTGAAAAATGGGATTTCCGGACGTGGTGTCGTGGAGGTAACTGAAAATCGCAACCCGAAGCGTAAGCGAGGGACTGAAATCCGTGCTGATCTGCTGTGGAACGTAGTCCCTCGCTCACGCTTCGGGTTGAAATTTTTGACCGCCACCTCGAATTCAAAATTTTCCAACAAACCTTGTCCACAAACGCCTGTTTGAAACGGTACGTCTTTATTGCCGATTCTGGCATCACCGCCCGTCGCCTGGTGAAATCATCTATCCAGTTGGAGAACAGTATGAAAATCTCGAAAAAACACTTAATGGTCGGTTTGGTATTTTCCTTCGCATTCATGTTGTGCGTCAGTGATGTCATGGCACAACGAGGCGGGCGTGGCGGTCGAGGAGGTCGTGGCGGCGGCCAAGGTGGCCGACAAGGCGCATTTGGCGGCGGTTTCCGCGGCGGCGTGCAAAATCTGTTGCGGCGCGAAGATGTTCAGAAAGAACTCGAATTGTCCGAGGAACAGTTGCAAAAAATCCAGGATTTGGGAAACAACCGCGAGGGAATGCGAGAAATGATGCAGGAACTGCGCGATCTGTCACAAGAAGAACGCCGCGAAAAATTTCAGGAGTTCATGCAAGAACGTAACGAAAAAGTGCAGGAACAATTGGGTGATGTTTTGTTGCCACATCAACTGAAACGCTTGAACCAAATTTCAGCGCAAGCGTCCTCGGCGGGCGGTGCTCGTGCGTTTACTCGTGGCTCACTCGCTGAACAATTGGGATTGAGCGATGAGCAAAAAGAGCAGATTCAGAAAAAATCTGAGGAACTTCAAAAAGAGTTCAACGAAAAAGTTGCCAAATTGCGCAAGGAAATGCAAGACGATTTGCTCGGTGAACTGACGGCCGATCAACGAAAAAAATACAAAGAACTGGTCGGAGAAGAATTCAAATTTGAACAACAGGAGCGTGGACGACGCGGCGGAGCCGAAGGGCGACGAGGTGGCGATCGCGGTGGAGCCGAGGGACGACGCGGCGGTGACCGTGGTGGTCGCGGAGGAAATCGCCGTGGTGGCGGCGGTGGTGATGGCGGCGGCCGTGGTGATGGCGGAGTCGATGACTAACAAGAGTTGATTGTAGATCATCACCGATCGATTCATTCGTCTGGTTGAATCCAGGGTTCAGCCAAGAATGCCTTGCTGCGAAAACCCAAACTCACCGCCCGCAAGGTAGCAAGGCATTCGTTTTGCCGGGGCGTCTCGCCTGAGCCGTATCGACGAATCGGAAATGCGCGTCGGCGATTTGAAAATCTAAACACGACTTGCCAGCGACTCAATCGTCTCCTGCATGATTTCTTTGAGACCGTATTGGTAATTCCAGTCGGGGTAATCGGACTGGAATTTTCGTACATCGCTGATATACCAGATGTGATCGCCGATCCTCGCATCGTCACTGTATTTGTATTTCATTTTGTTCCCAGTAAGTTCTTCGGCCAACTGGATCGCTTCGGCCATCGAGCAATTGCAATGGCGACTCCCACCGGCATTGTAGACTTCGCCAGATGTGGGGGCCTGGAAATAGTGCCACAACATGTTGACCAGATCGTACGAATGGATATTGTCGCGAACTTGTTTTCCTCGATAACCAAAAATGGTGTACTCCGTTCCGTACATCGCACATTTGATCAAGTACGACAGGAATCCGTGAAGTTGCGTTCCCGAATGCCCTGGCCCTGTCAAACAACCACCGCGAAAACAAGCGGTTTTCATCTCAAAATACTTGCCATATTCCTGGACCAAGGCGTCAGCAGCCAGTTTCGACGCTCCAAACAGCGAGTGTTTCGTCTGGTCGACTGACATCGATTCGTCGATGCCAAATTCGTGGTAAGGATGGTCTTCAGAAATTTCCCAACGTGTCTCAAGCTCGACCAACGGCAATCGATTGGGCGTGTCACCATACACCTTGTTGGTCGACAAGAACATGAAACTGGCATTTTCAGCATACTGGCGAGTCGCTTCAAGCAAATTCAAGGTGCCGTTGGCGTTGACGGAAAAATCCGTCTGAGGATCTCGGGCGGCCCAGTCGTGTGATGGCTGCGCGGCCGCATGAACAATACCGGCGATATCCGTTCCAAAATTGGCAAACAGTTGGTCGATCTGTGTGCGATCACGAATATCAATATCAAAGTGTTGATACTGATCGAGTTCCTGCTTGAGTTTGTTACGACTCCACTCTGTCGAAGCGTCGTCGCCGAAGAACTGTTTTCGCATATTGTTGTCGATCCCGACAACCTGAAACCCTCTGCCGTGAAAGAAACGAGTTGCTTCGGCGCCAATCAATCCGGCGGATCCGGTAACGATAATGACAGACATATTGGTTCTGAATAAATGAAGTTCTGTCAAGGACACTTTCTGAACAGTGTATTTGGATTTGGGAATGGTGTCGATTCCAAACGACACAGGATTCTGCATCAGAATTGTGACTCAGCGGAGTTGGAGATTTCATTTTGGGTGCCACTGGCCCCAGCCAGTGATTGACCCATCAACTCTTTGGGATATTTCGTTCAATGCTGTAGCTAACAACCATTACTGGCCACTCACAACACTGGCAGAGCCAGTGGCACCCAAAACTGAGAGTTTCCACCAACTGAGAGTTTCCACCAACTGAGAGTTCCAACTCAAACCCGATCAGCAAATGCTTGTAATTCGTTGGCCAGCGAATCCAATCGATCGAGAACCTCGGATTTCGTCGTCTCGAAATCTCCCATTTGATCGGCGGGATGATAGCCAAACAGATACAGTTTGATTTTCGGTTCCGTTCCGGAAGGTCGAATCGCAAAATAATTTCCGTCGATCGTGGTGTCGAAAATGAGCAGATTTCCAGTCGGACCTTCGAACGATTCGACGGAGCCATCAGGGTAGAAACGACTGCCGGCCTGGAAATCGCGAACCGACTCCAATCGGAATTCGCCCAATTGCCAGGGAGGTGTTTTGCGAAGCGTGCCCATGATGTTTTGCATTCGCTTCATCCCATCGGAACCTTCGAGACGAATGTTAAGCAGTTTTTCCGCGTGGTAGCCGTGAGCGAGATACAGTTGGTTCAAATACTGGTGTACTGTCATGCCATTGGCTTTTGCGTCCGCCGCCAATTCCGCCATCAGCATGCAAGCGACAGCGCCATCTTTGTCACGACAGTATTGTCCGACAAGATAGCCATGTGATTCTTCAGTACCAAACAAGAAATTTTCCGGCCCCAGTTCATCCATGCGATTGCAAATCCATTTGAACCCGACCTGATTGTTGCTGTGGCAGGCGACGCCAAAAGATTTGGCGATGCGATTAATCATCTGTGTCGTGACCAGCGTTGTCACCATGTAGCTGTCTCGATTGAGTTCACCGCGCTGATCTTTTTTCTTCAAAATGAAATCTGCCAACAGTACGCCAAGTTGATTACCGTTGAGTGTTTTCCAATCGCTGTCCGGTTCCAAGGTCAACGGCGCGGCGGCTCCCATGCGGTCGCAATCGGGATCCGATGCCAAAATTAAATCAGCGCCGGTTTGTTTGGCGTGTTCAATAATTTTTTCGAACACTTCTGGATTTTCCGGATTGGAAACATGTCCTGGAACATTGGGGAAATCGCCGTTAGGTTCTCGATGTGGTTCATATATTTCCAGGTTATCCAATCCGACGGCATCGAACAGATTTTTGACATTGAATTCGCCAACTCCATGCAGTGGAGAAAAAATGACTTGAATGTCACGCGATTCGCCAAGGCTCTGTTTTTTATGTTCTTCGAGCAGCGCCGCATCGACTTCGTCGCGGCACAATTCGATATTTCCGGCGTCGATCGCCGTTTGAAAATCAGCGACATCGAACAATTCGACTTGTTCGACGCACTGGATGACTCCCTGATCATGCGGTGGAATCAATTGTGCACCGTTGGACCAATAAACTTTGACGGCGTTGTCGCTGGGCGGGTTGTGGCTCGCGGTGACCATGATTCCGCAGTCACAATTTTTGTAGCGAATCAGGAACGATACCTCGGGTGTGCTGCGAAAATCATCAATAAAAAACACTTTGAAACCATTGGCGACCAGAATTCCGGCGCACAATTCGGCAAACTCCCGCGAACGATGACGCGTGTCGTAGCCAATCGCACAGGCCCATGGGCCGTCGGGTTTTTCAGATTTCACATAATCTGCCAGACCTTGAGCGCTTTCGCCAATTGTTCGATGGTTAATCGCGTTGGAACCAAACGGGTGCATTCGACCGCGACGGCCTCCGGTTCCAAACGGGATCACGGTCCAGAAAACATCATCGAGGGTTTGCCAATCTCGATCGTCAATCGCTTGCAGAATTCCCGCACGATAAGCCTGATATTTAGGTTCGGTTAACCATTTGCTAAGGTTATCCGCAGCCGCCTCCGTTATTTTTGAATCGGCAGTCGCTTGCTGAACTAAATCCAAGGCAACGGCAATATCTGCACTCGAAGAGACCTCGGTCATTGATAGAAACCTCAAAAAATGGAAACTTAGGCTGGAAACAATTTGGTTCGCCAGGAAATGTGATTGTGAGCCAATTAAGCACTAGTGACAAGATGAAAGCGATGACGAACGAACCGATAATTAGCGTCTCCGGTCTACGAGGGATCGTCGGCGAAAGTTTGGACCCTTTGTTGGCAATCCGTTTTGTAAATGCGTTCGTCTCGCAACTCGAACCGGGACCGATCATCGTGACTCGAGATGGTCGCGCGACGGGGTCGATGCTGGCCAGCGCAATTTGCAGCGGCTTGAGCGCCGTCGGTCGCGAAGTGAGATATGGTGATGTTGCTGCCACACCGACGACGGGTGTTCTGGTTCGGCAACACGAGGCTGCTGGCGGAATTCAAATTTCCGCCAGCCATAATCCGCCGCCCTACAACGGAATCAAATTGTTTGGCAGTCACGGTCGTGTCATCACTGCAGACGAAGGCGAAGCGGTCATCGCACGTTACCGGGCAGACCAGACGGATTGGGTGGCACACGACCAAATCGGCAGCATTCAAGACCTGGACGAAACAACTGACGTTCATTTGGATTTGGTTTTGAAAACCGTTGATGTTCCGCGGATTCAATCCGCCAACTTTAAAGTTGTCTTGGATTCCAATCACGGGGCCGGAAGCGTGTTGGGTGAGCGGTTGCTGACGGCGCTGGGTGTCGATTTCAAGATTATGGGAGATCAGCCCGATGGCGCTTTTGCACATCCTCCCGAACCCACCGCGGAAAATCTTTCGACCGTTGTTGAGCAAGCCAAAAAGTTTGGCGCCGATGTTGTATTTTGCCAAGATCCGGACGCTGACCGTTTAGCGTTGATCGATGCCGATGGAAATTACGTCGGTGAAGAATACACGTTGGCCATCACGCTCCAACATCGGTTGAAAAATGCTCTAGGTCCGGTAGTGATCAATTGTGCGACGAGCCAAATGAACGAAGACATTGCGCGAGCGGCGAATTGCCACTTGGAACGCAGCAAAGTTGGCGAGGCAAATGTCACTGAAAAAATGCTGCAGTTGAATGCGGTCTACGGCGGAGAAGGCAACGGAGGCCCGATCGATCCGCGAGTCGGTTTGGTGCGAGATAGCTTTGTCGGTATGGCTCAAACGCTCGATGCGATGGCTGCAACCGGCAAATCGATTGCCGAGTTGGTAAACGACATCCCGAAATATTCGATTTGCAAGATGAAGGCAGAAGTTGATCCGCAACGGTTGTTAAAACTGTTTGATGAGATTCGCGATGAATTTCACGGTACTCAGTACAGTCTGGATGACGGGCTGCGGTTGATCTGGGATGATGCATGGTTGCTGGTTCGAGCCAGCAATACCGAGCCTATTATTCGCATTATTGCCGAATCGACGACTATGGAGCGTGCCGAAACGTTGTGCGAAAAAGTGGTTTCAGTCGTTTGACGTTTTTGTGTTGCTGCGAACTGACACGGCGCATATTCATAATTACGATAATTCAGAAAGATTCCATGCGGGGAAATGTTATGAAAAACCTGTTAGCTTTCGGACCGCTGGTGGCAGTCGTGTTGTTTTCGTCTGCGATCCATGCTCAAGAAAAACGCCCAGAGTTTGCGGAGATGTACAACAAACGTCATGCCAAACAAAAACCGGTGGTTGGTGACACGTTGGACGAAGTCGGTTTGTTTGATGCAGCAGGCAAAAAGTTTTCGACCAAGAATCTGAAAGGCAAACATACGGTGTTGGTGTTCGGCTGCCTGACGTGACCGCCGTTTTTGAGAAATGTTTCCGGTCTGGAAACAGTTTATCGTGATTATCAAAACAAAGACGTCAATTTCTACTACGTTTACTCCAATGTGCAGCATCCGGAAATTAACAATTACGTTGCGCCGCACAACATCAAAGAAAAATTGATGCACATTGCCGAATTCAAACGGCTTTCAAAATCTAAAATGCCGTGGCTTGCTGACACGATGACTCAAGATCTGAAGAAAGCGCTGCGAGCCGCGCCCAACGGCGAATATGTTTTTGACAAAAACGGTAAATTGATTCGCAAACGGTTTTGGAGCGATCCCAACACTTTGCGCAAAGACCTGGAGGAATTGATCGGTAAAGTTGACAAAATTACCCGTGTCGAAGATTTGCCAACACGATTCAAAGTGGAGCCGCGAAAGATCGCCAGCGGCGTTGTCAAACCTGTCAAAATGCCGGGCGGCATGATTGCATTGGTCGTCGAGCCGCAGCCCGATGGAAAGAAAACTCCGTATTACGTCAAATTGCGCGCGGAAATGACCAACGCCATTCTGCCACGACCCAAAGGTGGTAAATATCGGCCCGGGTCAGGAAAACTGTTTCTCGGGTTCTACCTGGATCCAATTTACAAAGTTCACTGGAACAACAAAATGCGTCCGATCGTGGTGCAAATCAAGCAAGACGGCAATGTCAAACTTCAGAAGTATCAGTTGACGGGGCCGAAGGTGAAAGAGGCAGCGGATGTTGATCCTCGGCAGTTTTTGTTGGAGATCGATACGTTGGAAAAAACGGATTTTAAAAAACCATTGGAGATCACCGTTGCCTATGCGGCCTGTGACGACGCAGAGACTTTTTGCTTGCCTGTCAAACAGAAATATCTGGTTAAATTCCAGCGGAATCGGTTTGGCGGTACGCGCCCCGGCGTGTTTATGCCAAAGATGTTTGCCAAAGTTTGGGAGTTCGACAAAAACAAAGACGGCATTATCACCAAAGATGAATTGCCCGAAGGCCGCGTGTCACTGTACATCGGACACATCGACAAAAACAACGACGACAAATTGGACTCGCAGGAAATTAAAGAGTTTTTGCAGATGTTCAACAACGGCCGCGGTTTCGATTCCGACAAAAATTTCGGCGGGCGATAGGCAGTAGGGCCGTTCCCACCGGCCGATAAAAATCATAACCCGAAGCGTGAGCGAGGGACAACATTCCACAATACATCAGCGCTGTTTCCAGTCCCTCGTGCTCGTAAGTTGTTTTTCATCGGCCGGTGGGAACCGGCCCTACAAAATTCCCAACAATGGACGGACAAATGCTGGCCTGAAACCATCAGACGGGCTACCATTTTCCACTAGTAATTTCTCGACGCCGTCATTGATCCAAAGAGCCAACGATGATCCTGCATATCGATATGGATGCTTTTTATGCGGCGGTCGAGTTGCGAGATGATCCTGATTTGCGAGGCAAGCCCGTGGTTGTCGGCGGTTCTCCACGGGGCCGAGGCGTCATTTCAGCGGCCAGTTACGAAGCGCGAAAATTTGGCGTTCACAGCGCCATGCCGTCGTCGCAAGCGTTGCGGTTGTGCCCCAACATTGTGTTCGTCAAACCGCGGATGGATTACTACGCCGACATTTCAAAACAAATTCGCGAAATCTTTTTCGACTTTACTTCTCTAGTTGAACCGATTTCTTTAGACGAAGCGTTTCTGGATGTCCGCGGTTGCGCGGGACTGTTTGGCGACTCGGTTTCCATCGCTCGACAAATCAAATCGCGTATCAAATCGGAAACGAATTTGGTGGCGTCGGCCGGTGTTGCTCCCAATAAATTTTTGGCCAAGGTGGCCAGTGATTTAGAAAAACCCGATGGTCTAACGGTTGTCGATCCGGACGCCGTCCAGGAATTTCTCGACCCGTTGCCGATCAGCAGAATTTGGGGAATTGGTAAAGTAACCGAACGCAAGTTTAAAACGATGGGTGTGCAGACTGTCGCCCAATTACGTCAAATTCCAGAAGCCAGTCTACAAGCGAAATTTGGCATCAACAGCTCACATTTTTGGAAGCTCTCCCGTGGCATCGATTCGCGCCAAGTCGTGCCCGACCGTGACGCAAAAACGATTTCCCATGAATCGACGTTTGCTCGCGATATTTACGATGTCGGTGCATTGTCCGCTTGGACATTGGAATTGACCGATCAAGTTGCCCTGCGGATGCGCCGTTATGACATCGTTGGGAAAACTGTCAATTTGAAAATTCGATTCAACGATTTTCAAACCATCACTCGCGCGAATTCTCTCACCGAAGCGACGAACTCAACCAATGTTTTGGCGGACATCGCCAACACGTTGTTGGAACGCACATTGACCCGTGGTGGCAAACCAAATTTCGATCGTGGAATTCGACTCTTGGGCGTCGGCGTCAGTAATTTGAAATCACCTCAACAGTTTGTTCAAAAAACGTTGTTCGATCATGAGGATCGAGAAAAACAAAACCGTTTTGACCAGATGAGTGATGAGATTCGCGATCGATTTGGCCACTCGTCGCTGCGACGAGGAACCAGTTTGGAGCACGAAATTCGCCATCGGCCAGATCCGCGAGTTGATGAATAGCTGAGGAGCGGCGAGTGGCGAGGTGAGAGGGGTGAGGTTGTTGGTAAGAGATTCCCCCGTTGGAGTGAGGGATGTGAAAGCAAATTGGATTTCTTTCACCAGGGCTTCCTAAAGGTTTCACATTGAAATCGATTTCACTCGAATTTGCTGCCTTGAGGGTGCCTGAGGGCTTTCGTTGTGCGCCCCACAAAACGTGAATCTAATGGCCCAGACGAATCGAATGACCGAACAAACTTTACACGTTTGCAGGTATTCAATGGTCGGGATTTCCTGACGAAAGGCGGCCTTTTTGGCTAAGCTCCAGCATGCGGTGTCGTTTTCCGGGTTCCAGTGCCAACTGCTGAAACTTAGTCCGTTTGAGTGCCTTTGCGATGGACGTGAATTCATCAAGCGGAAGTGATTCGATTCGTTTTTTGTACCGAAAACGGTTGACATTTTTTTACACGAATCAGCAACTTGACCGAAAAGGATTGGGACGATGGTGGAGAGCTTATGGATTAATCAGGAAATGGCTATTGAAACTAGCGATAGTCGTTTTACCCGGCACTGGAATTGGGAACAAAAAAAATTGAAATTTTGGTGGGCGCGATTGCTGGCGATGATTGTGGTGATTTTCGCTAGCGTCCCGGCAAGCGCCGTCGCCGATTTTGTTTATTGTGATGTTGATGGAAGCCATTTCGATGCCATCGATATCTCGGAAATTTCCGCATCGCCGGATGCGATGTTTGGACAACCGAAAGCCGACGATTCGAATATTGCGATGCCCGGTTTTGGTTTTCGTTCCGAAGCCATCGGCAACATGGATTTTCACGCTGGGTTGATGGAAATGACGGTGTTTGCCGAACCTGGCGAATTGTTTGACGGCATCAAAGTAACCGGGTTCGGTACGTTTCTGAATTTCGGATCAACGGCGACTTCGCTGATTCACACCAGTGCTTTTGTCGAAGTCAACGGAGAAGTTTTTTCAGCTAACTCATTGTTTCAACAAAACGGCACTGGCGTCGGCAATTGGGAACAAGAATTTGAATTCAGTTTTCCCGAAACGGATTCGTTTCGTTTGGTGATCGATAGCCAGATTTTGGCAACTGCCGCAGGAACTGACGTGGCCTTTATCGACCAAGGTGGGTTGGCAGTCAGCTTTAACTCGGTTTCGTCCGTTCCAGAACCCGACGCCTGGTTGGCGTTGGTTTCAACCGTTTTGTTTGGTTTGATTTTCAACTATCGCCGAAAACGTGCGATGAAAACGCAGACCGATTCACAATGAGTCTGTCACCCGTTTTTTCAATCAAAATTTTTTAACAGGAAACCGCTTTTCTAATCCATCTTTTCGAGCCCCCAAAATCGTTTGCAATTCAGCGGGCGGTTTGGGGGTTTTTTGATTTTGGGAGGACGTGGCTCTGGGAGGGCGAGGCTCCTGCCGAGCCGCGGTCATATTGTTCAATGGCGGATCGAGAGTTGCTGTTTGAGTTGAGAGGTTTTGACAGAATGAAACGACACACCTGTGGTTGGGCGGAGAGTTGATCGACGAAACAACATGACTGCGGCTCGGCAGGAGCCTCGCCCTCCCGAACCTCGTCTCTCGCCCCTAATTATTTCGGTAGTCGTCGATATTGTAGATGTCGTTGGTCGGTTCTATATCCACAACATTTGCAGAAATGTTGCCGTAGAGCCAATTTTCACATATATCACGATCGGTAATCGGCCAATTTTGGTCGCCGACCATGGCAATCGGCTTTTCTCCAACTCCGGCGATCAAAACGGTGTCGTCGGGAGACACCTGCTGCAAAGCGTATTCGATCGCGGTCAAGCGGTTTGCAATGACGTGGCCATTGCGAGGGTTTCTGTAACCGTCAACGACCTGGTGAAACATCTCTTGTTGCCAGACACCGGCGGACGGACTGGTAATGAAACTGGCGTCAGCGTATTTATCAGCCGTTTGGCCCAGCTGATGGTTTCGCAACGGGTATTCCAGGCTCTGAGGTGAGAATACACAAAACACTTTGCCGGGAGTAATTTGTTGCAGCGTATGTAGTGCCGTACGAAGTTGTGAGGGGGTGTGAGATGTGTCGACAAACACTCCAAACTCTTGGCCACATTCAATTCTTTCCAGCCGTCCGCTCAAATGTTCCAGCGATTCGATGCCTCGAACGATCGTCGCCAAGTCGATTCCCAGAGCAAAACCCGCGGCAGTTGCGGCCAGGCAATCGTAAATCATCCCGTCGCCGATCATCGATGTTCGAACAGGCACAGTTTCATTTCCAGCGATCAACAGAAAACACTGTTCGCTTTTACATCGTTCGATGAGTTTTGCGCGAATCTCGGCAGGTTCTCGAACAGCGTAAGTCAGCGCTGGAACAGAAATATGGTCCAGGTATTTTTGCGTCTCCTGATCATCGGCGTTGAGAATGGCAATGCCTGTTTCCGACAACGCATCGAGAACAGAAAATTTGCTGCGGATATAATTGTCGACCGTCGTATGCTGTTCCAAATGTTCACGACGAACATTGGTGACGACAGCAATATCCAAATCAAATCCCGCAAGTTTTTTCTCCGCCATCCAACAGCTGGGAACTTCGACAACGACATTTTCACATCCGGCTGCAACCATACTTTTCAAACTGGTTGCCAATTGCGGAGGCGAAATATCGTCCAGTGATTCACTGGGACAATTCAAATGGGATTCGATGGATGACATCACACCACTGGTTCGATTTGCAGTGTTTAATATCGAATCGAGCAAATGAGCGGTCACCGTTTTGCCCTGGGAACCGGTGATACCAATCGTCGTGGTTTGTGTCGAAGGGGCACCTGCCAGCGCCCAGCAAATTTTCGAGTATGCCGCGCGTGTGTCATCAACAATACATTGAGGTCGGTCGACGGCCAGTAACCGTTCGCACAGAATACTTTTTGCGCCGTTGGCCAAAGCTTCGTGAGCGTGATCATGGCCGTCGTCGTCAGCGCGGACAATCGCAACAAACAAATCTCCCGATTGACAATCCAGCCAATGTCCCGAACACGAAGATATGAGAATATCCGATTTTCCAACGAATTTTGCGTCCGGTAATAACTGCCGCAAACTGATGGCTGACGGGTTTGCTAACTTCATCGCCTGGCCTCCTTGCCAACGATCGAGCTATGAACACAACGAAGACGAATGTTTTTAACAAATGATGTTAAAAACCCACTCGATGCAATGATGCAATTCCGTTTGCACATCGAGTGGTTTAACTGAATTTGTATCAACAAATTACAGCATCGATTTTTGGCATCTGCCGGTTATTGTCAAGGTTGATCGGCGGGGCGTACGACAAATCGGGATGCTGTCAAAAATGTGCTGGTTTAATATTTTGCAAAAATAAATAAGATTGTTGTTTTACAGAAACGGGGAAAAGTCCTTTGCCTGAAAACGACTACGATATCGAATCACTTGCGACGTTTTTGCATATTACACCCGCTCAAGTTGAAAAAATGGCGAGTCGGGGGAAAGTGCCCGGTCGAAAAATTGCTGGCAAGTGGCGTTTTTCAAAAGCGGAAATACACCATTGGTTCGAGGAACGCATCGGTTTTGCCACGGAAGGCGATTTGGTGGAATATGAGCAAATGCTCAGTCGAGAAAATGCCAATGTTGAGCAACTGCAAATTCCATTGCAGTTGCCACCACAAAATATTTTGGTACCTTTGTCCGGGCGCACGAAAAATTCAGTCATTGAAAAAATCTGTAACTTTGCCGGCGATCTCGGTTTGCTGTGGGATCCTGGAAAAATGGCCGAAGCGATTCGAGCCCGTGAAAATCTTCACACGACCGCGTTGGAAAATGGTGTCGCGCTGTTGCACCCTCGACGACCTTTGCCCAACCTGATGAACGAGCCATTTTTGATACTTGGCAAAACACTGAGCGGCATCCCTTTCGGTGGATTACGAGGGAGCTTGACCGATCTGTTTTTCTTGATCGCTTCGGTCGATGATGCCGGTCACTTACGAACACTGACACTCATTAGCCGCTTGATTTCAGACCCCGGAACACTGGCCGCGATCCGCGAGTTGGAAACACCGAACGAAATTTTTGAATTGTTGCAGAACGCCGAAGCAGAATTAAAGTCATAAAAAGTTTTCGCATGAATCAACGTCCAACAGTCTTGGTAACTGGCGATTTCGAAGCCGACGTTTTTCAATTTGTTTTGCAAAATGACACGCGTTTGAAATATTCTCGGCTGTCGGACGTAACACAAAATTCCGATGTCAAAAATAATTTTGACGGCCAGCCCGATCTGGTCGTGGTCTGCCAGGCCAGGCGTGGCAGCATTGCTTGCGCTGATAGCGAACAACTGATTGAGCAATTCCCGTTGTCCATGCGAGTCGTTTTGTTGGGGAGTTATTGCGAAGGCGAGCGTCGTTCGGGTCAACCGCTCGAAGGCTGGCACCGCAGATTTTGGCACCAGTGGCCTGCGTTTTGGGGAGTGTTAGAAAAAGTCTTTCAGGATCAACTCGATCACCCGTTTCGATTGCCCGCGACCGCGACTGATGGAGATTTACTGTTTCGCTACAACGCGCTGGCCGAACAAGTGCTTGCCGCTCAGTACCGGATCTGTGTCGATTGTCGCTGGAGATCTGAACAGCAGTGGTTTAACGATCTGTTTGAGCATCACGGATGTCGTATCGTGCCACTGTCAGAAAAAGATCAAGCCGATGCAATTTTGGTCGTTCGTGACTCGTTCGACGTCTCGTCGCAACACGTGGTTGGACAGCTAAAACTGGAACTGCCCAGTAAACCCATCGTTTTGACATTGAATTTTCCCCGAATTCAGGAATTCTGTCAGGCAGCAAAAATGGGAATTGCAGCCGTGATCGCGCGGCCGTTTGTTAATCTCGAATTGCTGTATTCGGTTGAACAAAGTATCAGTGGCAATCTGGTAGTGAGTGAATAAGTGTTGTTGAAGTTCTAATTAAGAATGCGAGGCGTCAGTGAATAACCGTGTTTTTATGCGGATTTTGGTCCTTCGCTAGTTAGGATTTTGCACCAAATGAAAATCGTAACCCGAAACGTAAGTGAGGGACCGCGTTTTACCGCACGGTTGTGTGGATGTGGTCCCTCGCTCACGCTTCGGGTTGTGATTTTTTTCGTTAACACTCAATCACACGACCGGCAATTTGCAATTGACCAAATGACAAAAATCAAGTGATCAACTATATTTCTGTTTTTTAACATTCGGCGTATTTCATTGAACGAAATCGAACAAAACCAGGCCAACTGTGACAAAGCGTTGGAATGTTGGTTTTTAACGGGGGCAACCGCCAGCGGAAAAACAGTTGTCGGACTGGAGCTGGCGCGGAGAATCTATGCGGAGATCATATCGCTCGATTCGATGGCCATCTACCGCGGTATGGATATCGGCACGGCCAAACCCACGGCGGAGCAACGCCAATTGATTCCGCACCATCTGTTGGATATCTGCGACCCTCCAGAAAAATTCAGCGTGACTCAGTACCGTGATGCTGCGTTGAACAAAATTGATGAGATTCGATCTCGTGGCAAGGAAGTGTTATTTGTCGGCGGAACGGCACTTTACTTGAAAGCGTTGATCTGCGGAATTTTTCAGGGTCCTCCAGCGAATTGGGAGTTTCGAAAAGCGATTCAGGAGGAACTGGCCGAATTCGGGCTGGAAAAATTGCACGAACGTCTTGCCCAGGTTGATCCAGTTTCCGCTCATAAACTTCACCCCAACGACCAGCGCCGAGTCATCCGCGCGCTGGAAGTTTACACGACAACGGGCCAACCGATCAGCCACCTGCAGAACGAGTTTGAAATCTCAACCGAACCTGAAAATTGCAAAGTGTTCACGCTGAGACACCCGCGCGAGCAGTTGCATGAACGAATCGAGCAACGTGTGGGACAAATGTTTGATCGGGGTTTGATCGACGAGGTTCGCGGATTATTAGAACAGTGGACGGAACTTGGGGTGACAGCGTCTCAGGCCGTGGGATATCAAGAGGTGATCAACTTGATCCAATCCGAATCGACCGACGAGCCTGGCACGTTGGCCGAGACCCACGAACGTGTTTTGATTCGCACGCGCCGATTTGCCCGCCACCAGGAAACCTGGTTCCGCGGAATTCATGAATGCCGGATTTTGGACATCGACAAAAACTGGTCCGTCGAGTCGATTGTCGAGTCAATGCTCGAATTGGCTAACACGACAGGGCAAAAACACGGTTAAAAACACCATTTCGCCTTGTTTTGTGAACTTTTGAAAAACTTTGGCCGTCCTGCTCGTCGTTTCCAATCTACCTTTCGTACGGCAGTCAATTTCTGTTTCAAATCGATTAACCAATTCTGGAGGGGTTCGATGTTAGCCAAAACAATCTCAGTGATAACGATGGCGGTGGCTTTGTTGTTTGTAGCCAGTGCCAACGCGCAGCAAGACGATTACTATCTCAAAAAAGTCATTCCAAAAATCCAACAATTGGAAAACCGCAAGGCGTCGTTGAATCTGAAAGACAACTACCAAGTTCGCCGCTTTACCACCGACACCCGGCTGGCCACGGAAATGTTTGCCAAAACGAAAAAGAGCTCGCCGAGCTACGCGAAAACGGCAGAACGTTTGAAAGCGATTCAAGCGTATGTGACCAAAATCAACCAACCCAAAGCGCCACCAAAATTGTCGGTTTCCAAAGAACTGATGCAAAAAAAATACGGCGGGCAATATGGCGGAGGCCAGGTCAAATTGCCAAGAGTGATTTACGGAACTTTGAAGCCGGAACGCAAAGAAGAGATCCTGAAATACGTTGCGACTGTCAAAGCGATCAAAGACAATTTGGCCAAAGAAATTCCGGCCATGAAGAAAAACGAAGATATCTTCAAATATCAAATTCGCTACTCAAGTCACCTCGACAAAAAATCAACCGAGGATATCAAACGGCTTGTCGAGCGACTGATGCAACCCACACAAGGCACGAATCAGCGTTTGAAAATTGGGGCCGAGGTGGATATGTCCAACAAACATCACGTTGTCAATCGATTGGGTGAACGCAGCCGCAAGCAGATTGCAACCATGATCGAATTGTCTGAGCCGCTGTTAAAGATCGCTTCAAAAATCGAAGCGGATTTCGGAACGAATTACGGGTCGGTCAAATTGCAAAAAGAGTTCGACAAATGGAATGAACTTTACCAGGCAAAAATCAAATTGGTTGCCGGCGGTCGCTTGACCGAATTGCCCAAAGATATCAACAAACCGGAATTGGCAAAAATCGCAGCGGAAGTCATCAAGAACAAAAAGTATGGCATCAAAAACGTTAAAAAAATGGTCGTCAATTCAGACAAACGCTCGAAAGAACGTACTACCTACGAGGTTTCGGGCAACACCGTTGAAAAAATCGTTCGCCAATGGGACGAATTCCAAGTGACCACCGTCGAAGAAATTGATGGCAAACTGTACTTGCACTACAACACGATCGCTTATTTTCACCGCGGTGCGACAACCACGCCCACCAAAAAATGGATCATCAGTCATCGGTTTAAAAGCAGTGAAATCAGTGCTAAAAACGCAGGACTGAGCAAATAGAAGTAGGGCCGGTTCCCACCGGCCAATCCAAGAAAACGGCCGGTAGGAACCGGCCTTATTGCTTGACAGTATCGCCATCGCTCACACGCATTTTGGGTGCCACTGGCTCTGCCGGCGGAGCCAGTGTTTTGGTTGAATAGGTTTTCGACAATTTCTCTTCTCAAATTCACTCTGCCACTGGCTTTGCCGCCAATGATTGAAAATCCGCGAACTGTGTTGTCAAGTACTTCCATTTAACGAAACAAAAATAGGTCAAGCACTGGCTAGGGCCAGTGGCACGCGACCAGCGTTTTTTTATTGACTAACACAAGCCGAAGCTCACCCCGGGCTTCGGTTTTTTTGTGTTTAGTATCAGCCATTGAGCACATATTCGCTGAACCAAGTTTTTGCTAAATTGTCATTTTGCAGGAAACAACCAACCAACTAACGGAAAAAGTCCATTGCTACGAACACATCATTGCGGCGAATTACGCTCCGAACATGCCGGTCAAACTGTCACCCTTTGCGGCTGGGTTCACATGATTCGGGATTTTGGAGGAGCCAAATTTATCGTTCTCCGCGACCGATATGGGATTACTCAGACGACGATCGGGCCAGACAGTTCTGAAGCAGTTCACCAACTCGGAGCAGAGTTGAAATCAGAATATGTTGTGAAAGTGGTTGGCGAGGTGATGCAGCGGCCCGACGGTCAAACCAATCCCAAAATGGCGACAGGCGAAATCGAAGTCCGAGTTGACCAGTTGGAGATTCTCAATGAAAGCGATGTGCCACCATTCACTCCCGGGCAGGTCGAAGAATTACCCAACGAAGATATTCGCTTGAAATATCGATACATCGATTTGCGACGCACGGAAATGCAAAAAAGTCTGTATTTGCGTAGCCGGATTGTCAAAACGATGCGAGACTATTTCGCTGAGAACGACTTCATAGATATCGAAACACCGATTCTGGGACGCAGTACGCCCGAAGGTGCGCGGGACTATCTCGTCCCCAGCCGCGTCCATCCTGGCAATTTCTACGCTTTGCCACAATCTCCGCAGATCTACAAACAGATCATGATGATTGCCGGATACGATCGTTACGTTCAGGTCGCCCGTTGTTTTCGCGACGAAGATTTGCGAGCTGATCGGCAGCCGGAATTCACGCAACTCGACTTGGAGATGTCGTTTGTCGATTCCGACGATGTGTTGGCCATGATCGATGGATTGATGAAACGACTGGCTAAAGAGATTTTGAATTTGGAGATACAAACTCCCTTGCCCCGCATGACTTACGACGAGGCCATGGAGCGATTTGGGCATGACGCGCCCGATTTGCGTTTTGGCATGGAACTGGTCGACTGTACCGATATCGCTGCCGAATGTGAGTTTCGTGTATTTCGCGGTGTCGCCGACGCAGGCAATAAAGTTCGGGGGATCAATGTCCGCGGAGTTGCCAAAGAATTTTCTCGCAAACGTATCGATGAACTGACGACGTATGTTCGTGAAGATTTTGGCGCCAAAGGTCTGGCTTGGATGCGTGTCGAAGATGACGGCTCACTCGGTGGACCGATCGCCAAAAATTTCGCTCCCGAGATCCTTGAAAAATTCAAAGCTCGGTTTGAAGCCGAGCCGGGCGATTTGTTTTTGTTTATCGCCGATACCTGGGAGGTCAGTTGTAAAGCTTTAGCCGGTTTGCGAAAACGGCTTGGCGCCGAATTGGAGCTTTACGACCCAAGTGAAATGCATTTTTCCTGGGTTGTCGAATTCCCAATGTTTCATTTTAACGAAGACGAAAATCGTTGGGACGCAATGCATCATCCGTTTACAGCGCCGCGCGACGAAGATCTCGAGACGTTGTCCGAACAGCCGGGCGCCGCCAGGGCAAAAGCTTATGACCTGGTGATCAATGGCTACGAAGCGGGCGGCGGGACGATCCGAATTCACCAAAACACGATTCAGCAAGCGGTGTTTGGATTGTTGGGAATGACCGAAAGCCAGGCGAATGAACGGTTTGGGTTCTTGTTGGACGCGTTGAAGTTTGGTGCTCCACCGCACGGCGGAATTGCACTGGGCATCGACCGCATCGTGATGATATTTGGCGGCTTGGACAATATTCGCGACTGTATCGCGTTTCCAAAAAACGCCAAAGCGACTGATCTCATGACCGATGCACCAAATACCGTGGATCAAACTCAACTGGACGAACTCGCAATTCAGTTGCAAGAAATCGAATCGTCCAACGCATAATGCAGGGCCGGTTCCCACCGGCCAATTCCGATTTACGAGCACGAAGCGCCAGCGAGTGGTTTTGCGCGATCAAACCACTCGCTCGCGCATCGTGCTTGTATTAGATGAATCGGCCGGTGGGAACCGGCCCTACTTGTGACAATCGTAACCCGAAGCGTGAGCGAGGGACCAGAAACCACTCGCTCGCGCATCGTGCCTGTATTAGGTGAATCGGCCGGTGGGAACCGGCCCTACTAATGATTTCGAAACATCACCAATTCCATTTCAAATTTCTTTCCTTTGAAGCATAATAGACTTCGTCCCATCCTCAGCTACCCACCTATTTCTCATCTCATCCAGTCATGTTAAACCGATCGTCCTCTGACGACTGCCCGTTTTGTCACGGTGAGTCGAACACGTTATTCCAAAAAAATCAGCTGCCGATTCTGGAGTGTCAATCCTGTCGACATCGGTTTAGCAAATCGCCACATTGCGCTCACGATCACGTAACAATCGAGTTCAGCAACGATTATTTTTCCGGCGGTACCGGTTGCTATGATAGCTATGACGCTCAAATGCCAGATTTAAAACGGCAAGGAAAATATTATTCCAAGCTACTGAGGCGGTTTTTGAAAAGCGATACAGGATCAAATCGAGTCCTGGATGTCGGAGCTGCTGCCGGATTTTTTTTGCAAAGTTTTATCGACGACCGGTGGCACGGCGTTGGTATCGAAGCCAATGCCATGATGGCGGCTCACGGCCGAAATAAACTGGGGCTCGATATTCGGCACACGACGATCGAACAATTTGAAACCAGTGAGCGATTCGATGCTGCAACGGTGGTGCAGGTATTGCCACATTTGATCGATCCTGTTGCAAGCTTACAAAAAATTCATCGCCACTTGAATCGTGATGGATTGTTGTTGGTCGAAACCTGGAACTGCAAAAGCTGGACGGCGAGATGTTTTGGCAAATGGTGGCATGAGTATAACCCACCCTCGGTATTGCATTGGTTTACGAAATCCTCGTTGTCAAAACTCTTGGAGGAAAACGGATTTCAGATCATCGAGATCGGTCGACCGACCAAATGGATTAGCTTGGGAAACGGATTAGCGATTGTACGTAAATCGATGCAGGATTCAAAACTGGCCAGCGCACTGTTGGCACCGAGCAAATTGATTCCGTCAGCTTTCAAATTGCCTTATTGTTTCGACGATGTTTTCTGGCTGCTGAGCAGAAAGAAATAAGTCGCTCAATCCAGAATCGATCGTCAGCAAATTCTGAATATGGCTATTTTTCCAATCCCAAATGTTCGGGCGAAACAACCCGTAGTATTTCTTCTGGACTGGTAATACCGGTGGCGATTTTGATTTTAGCGCCGCGCTGGAATTCGACCATGCCGTCTTCAATCGCCGCTTTGCGCAACGTTTCTGCCATTGCCGATTCGGAAATCAAATGACGCAGCCTGGCATTGACGAGCATCACTTCCATCAAACCGCCCCGCGACTGATAACCTTCGTTGAGACACGAATCGCAACCGCCGGGACTGTAAAAACACGAACGTTGCTCTTCAGATACCAGCGACTGGATGTCTTCGTAGATATTGGACGATGGATCAACGTCAATTCGGGTTTTGCAATCGGAGCACAATTTTCTGAATAAACGTTGTGATAACACACCCAGCAGACAATCCGCCAGAAAATGCGGCGATACATCAAAAAACAACATGTTATTGATAGCGCTGGACGAAACCGGTGCGTGCAGCGTCGCCAAAACCAGATGACCGCTGTTAGCGGCGCGAACTGCAATTCGAGCTGTTTCACTATCCCGAATTTCTCCAACCATGATCACATCGGGCGATTGGCGGAGGACGCTACGAAGCAAGTCAGGAAAATCGACTCCGATTTTTGTGTTCACTTGCGATTGCCGGATGCCGGGCAGCGCGTATTCGATCGGGTCTTCTAACGTGTTGATTTTTCGACTGCCGTCATTCAATTGCCGCAGACACGAATAGAGTGTCGTTGTTTTTCCAGTTCCGGTGGGCCCCGTCACCAGGATCAAACCACTGGGTGCCGAGAGCATTTTTTGCAGTTTGGCCAGATCAGCATCAAACAAACCCAACTCGCTCAATTCCAACTCATTGCCACCACGCGCCCACAATCGCATGCACAAATCTTCACCGTGCAACGTTGCGATCGTATTGATGCGAATATCGACTTCACCGTCGGCCATCAACCATCGACCATCCAAGGGCCGCCGTTTTTCAGTAATGTCCATCTCGGCGGCGGTTTTGATGTACGCGATCATATTGCGACCCATTTCCAAGGGAACTGCGCCAATGCGATGAACGCGGCCATTTCGACGAATGGCAGCAGAGACAGCGCGTTTTTCGGTCATCAAATAAACGTCGCTGGATCGCTGGGCAATCGCCAAATCAATGACTGCCTTGACTGCTTCCTCGGCCGAATAATCTTTGAGTTCCGGAATTTCAAACGTAGGTGAGGCAATCGACGTCATGATACGGTCTCCAACATCTGTTGCGCGGTTACGGCGTTTTCAGAAATGTAAAACACTTTTTGCAAATTCAGCAGCGAAAGAATTCCTGAGACATTGGGTGTGATCGAGTGAAACACCATTTGTCCGCCATCGTCGCGAAAACGTTTATGCAGTGTCAACAAACTGCCAATTCCACTGGAATCCAAAAACTCGACACGCGACATATCAACGAGCACCTTCAGGCTGAATTCCTCGGTGCTCATCAAATCGCCAAGGTCTTGAAGAAATGCACTCGAATTCGCCGCCGTCAGTTTGCCGGCAAAATCAACGAAAGAAATGGGAGGTTCATGACGAACCGTGAATTCGAAATTCATGGGATTCCCGCTAAAACAGAGATAAGTGCGATGTGCGGGAAATTTTGAGAACTAAAACAACAACTTGCAACCATTCCTACAGGAACTTAACGAGAAATTCTCTCGATCGCAGGGAAAGCTCGCGATTAAGGGACGAACT
Organism: Pirellulaceae bacterium; assembly: GCA_028280445.1. Taxonomy (GTDB): domain Bacteria; phylum Planctomycetota; class Planctomycetia; order Pirellulales; family Pirellulaceae; genus JANQLU01. The sequence goes on from JANQLU010000016.1 coordinate 30,903, forward strand.
GAAGCAGAATTTCACATGCGAAAATTGCAAATACGATGCAAAACGCTAACAACGCAATGAAGTTTTCAAACACTCGGACCATCGATTCAATCCAAACATGAAGTTAAAATTTCGTTAAGATAATATTATGTAATAGTGATTGTTTAGGCTATACCATTATCGACCAGTGAAACACCTTTAATGCTAGTTATTCGGTCGTCATTGGAAATTTAGCGGTAAATTAAATCACTTCCCTGTCGTTCCATGCGTTTTGCCGGACGAAATCGGCCTAAAGTTCGTGAATTTAATTGTTAAGAATCAGAGAAATGTAGGTCACAAATAAATTCGTTCAGCGGTAGAAATTTGGTGGGACGCGCGCAATGGCGTGTTGTCGCATGCGAACAATGCTGCTTCGAAGTGAACGGTTACACCGAAAATCGATCTCACGAGTTTGGCGGTGCTGCCCGTAATGAAATTCACATTGCCGTAGGGCCGGTTCCTACCGGCCAGTTGATTGGATAGGCCGGTAGGGTGAGGCTCCTGCCGAGCCTGATCCTGTGAGCGGCAAGGCAAGCCGCCGGTACGTCAGCGCTTGTTACCGGCGGGCCGGTTCGTTTGCGCTTCGAACCGGCGGCTAGCGCCTTGCCGCTCACGGGTGGCCTCGCCCCACCGAGTTTGTCGCAGCAAAATTCGTGTAATCGATCTTTCAATTTGCCGCAGCATGACTGCGAGCACATCACCAACAAATTCCGTTTTTTTTTCGGGAATTTTAACGAAATCTATTTCGCTGAGCGTTTAATCGTTCATTGAAAGCTTTCAACGATCGCTTTATGCTGTTGTGGCTTTGACGCTCCGCCCGAATCGCACATTCATGTTTGTTTATTCGCTGAAGGGGATACCAGAAAAATGCTCCAGTCAAAAAAACGTTTCAAACTGGGCCTCGTTGCCGTCTTGGCAATAGGCTTGGTTTCGACAACCACTGCTCAAAAAAATGCCGAATCCAACTGGCCAAGTTTTCGTGGACCCCATGCCAATGGCACTTCGTCGACTGCCAAACCGCCGACGGAATGGAGCGAAACAAAAAATGTGAAATGGAAAATCAAAATTCCTGGGTCTGGTAACGGTTCACCGATTGTTTGGGGCGACAAAGTGTTTGTGGTAACGGCTGTTCCTAAAGGCGGCGCGGCACAAGCGCAACCAGATTCCGGCAGAGGTCGTGGGCGAGGACGCGGTCGAGGTCGAGGTCGCCGATCAAATATGTCAGAGCACGAATACAAAGTGATGTGTATCAATCGGAAAACTGGCAAAACGATTTGGGCTAAAACAGCGGCAACACGGAAGCCGCACGAAGGCCATCATGGCGACGGAAGTTACGCTTCGGCCTCTCCCGTGACAGATGGCAAATATGTATTTGCTCATTTTGGCTCACCCGGTCTGTTCTGTTACGACATGGATGGAAATTTGAAATGGAAACGCGACGACCTGGGCCAAATGAGAATGCGCGGCGGCTTTGGTGAAGGCAGCTCGCCGACGCTACACAACGATACGTTGTTTGTTCCTTGGGATCACGAAGGACAATCGATGTTGTATGCGATTAACAAAGCGGACGGAAAAACGAAATGGAAAGTGAAACGGGACGAACCGTCGAACTGGTGCTCACCAGTAATCGTCAAATCCGGCGACAAATGGGTGGTCGCTCAAGCGGGCCAAAACAAGTGCCGCGGTTATGATTATGAAACTGGAAAAGAACTTTGGAGTTGGCAAGGGTTGACCGACCGACCTTGTGCCACACCAGTTGCCAATGACAAAGTCGTCGTGTTTTCCAGTTCGCGCCGAGGTTCCTCGATGGCCGCCTTGAAATTTTCCGAAAGCGGGAATTTGAATTCCAACAACGGTGCCGCTTGGACGTTGCGACAAGTTACGCCTGATATTCCATCGTTGCTGTTGGCGGGAGAAAATCTGTATTTTATTGGCGGAAACAGGAATTATTTTTCGGGAGTGAACATCAATACCGGAAAACCATTGTTTGAAACACGTCGGCTGCCCGGCATCAGCAGCGTTTACTCGTCTCCCGTTTTCGCAAACGGCAATATTTTTGTCACAGCGCGTGACGGAAAAACAGTCGTTCTGGACAAAGATCAAAAAGTCGTTGCTCAAAATTCAGTCGACGATCGTGTCGATGCGACAATCGCACTGGTCGGAAACGAAATCTTTATTCGCGGTAAAAAGAATCTTTATTGCATCGGAAAAAAATAGAGCGATACGGTTTGAGTTAAAGATGATTGTTCACAGCCCGGTGCTATTACATCGGGCTTTTTTGTTTGGGTGAACGATTGATAGAAGTGTGGCTCCGGGAGGGTGGCTCCGGGAGGGCGAGGCTCCTGCCGAGCCTGGTCTTGTGGGCGCCTTGCCGCTCACAGGTGGCATTACCCATGGCCGGGGAATTCGTCATATGGCTCGGCAGGAGCCTCGCCCTCCCAAATCCTCGCCTTCTCGAACTTCTTCCATCCCTCCCTCCAAAAAATTCCGTGAAATCGGGCATTTTTGGAACTCGTGAAAGGTTTTGGTTGATTTCTGCATTTGATAATGCGTCCACAAAACGCATTGCAAAACGGAATTACAAAAGACCCCTTTTTGAGAACAAAAAAATGAACAATAGCCAAACCCCAACACGTCTTTCTTTTGCAAAGAAAATTATGGTGGCTTGCTTCATGCTTTTGGTTGCACTGCCAGCTACTGTATCTGCTCATCAATGGACGATCGACAACAAAAAAGTTGACGCTTACGTCAAAAATTTTGATGGCAGAAATGTTACGTTTGTTTTGAAAAACAACCAGACCAAAACTGTTTCTGTCCAGGATCTGAATCGTGAAGATCTTGCGTATTTGAAAACACTGGTTGAATTGCAAAACGCCATGGTCAGTAGTCAGCAGAGTGCTCGCCGCACGGCCATCGAATACAAACAATTGCAAGTTCAACTCGAACAATATCGTAGCCAGTGGTACGAACTGTGGGTCGTCCACTTTGTCGGCCCGTCTGGCGAACGATTTTGGTGGGCCTATCCCGTTCGAAACAGTTACCAGGCCATGACAAACGGTTCACGCCAATTCCCCGGTGCACGAATCGTAGCTGTCAGAAAACTGACCCGGCAATGGTAACGAGATCCCCCGAGAACGATCCCCACTGTAACTCGTGTTTCGAACGCGAAAGAAACGGCTTGAGTTCAACACTCAAGCCGTTTTGTCATTTAGGAGATGGTCGATGATGTTTCAGGAAGGCGCCGCGGGAGGGCGAGGCTCCTGCCGAGCCGATGCGCAAGGCATGTTGTTTGTCCGAAAGTCGAAAATTCCTGCTGACAAAAAAGACTCACGCAGAGACGCAGAGGTTGATTCAATTTCACAAACGAACGAATTATTTGCAACGGCGGCTGGCGTAGGGGCTGAATCGTGATTGGTATGAATTCATTTGCCAAAATGTGATCTTGATTGACGACAGAAATTGCTCAGTCAGACCTCTGCACCTCTGCGTGAGTTTTTATTCGAAAGGAATCCGATTTCCCAACAAAATCGACGCCCGCGGCTCGGCAGGAGCCTCGCCCTCCCGAAGCCGCTCACAATCACATTAACGCAAATTCAAGCCGATTGACGTTCATCGATATCCGAAACATCGGCTCGGGGAAAACCGTCGGCGGTGAAATGTTGCGGGTCAAACGGCGCATCATTCGGGTAACTGTTTGCCTGATCTTTCGATATGGCTGACAATTCGTACTCCAACTCCGGGTCGAACTCGTCAGTGGTTAATCCGATTTCTTGTCCCGGTACGACGGTCACTTCGCCAACGGCGGCAGGTTGACGGACGACCGCGGGTTCAATCGACGGCTGAGTTGGTGGTGGCAAATAAATTTGGTCGGTCGGTTCGTAACGCGTCGGTACCGCATTGGTTTCAACAACGTCTTTGTGATGCGGCAGGACGCGCACATCGACCTGGAGATCGTGGAACAAATCCCGAATATGATCGTGACAGGTAAACATCAGGATTTGATAGCCACTGTTTGCGAAATCTCGGAGAACTGTAGCAGCGGACCTGGCTCGTTTGGAATCAAAATTGACGAGCACGTCGTCCAGGACCATCGGCAACACGGCGCCACGTCGTGCGTAAGCGCCGACCAAAGCCAGACGCAATGCCAGGTAAACCGCTTCGCGAGTACCGCGGCTCAAATTTTCGACTGACAAAGTTTCACCTTCATGATTGTCGACCAGCAACTCCTCGCCGACCAAACGTGTCCAGATACGATCGTAATGTCCGTCAGTTAAACGTTTGAGAAAACCAGAAGCTTCCTTGAGTGTTTCCGGTTGGCGTTGCGCTTCGTAATTTTCACGAATCGATTCCAAAACGTGGCTGGAACATGCCAATACGCGCCACTGCTGTTTCAGATCTTCGAGTTCGGTATCCAGACAATTCAACTCCAACCGCGCTTCGTCCAATCGGGAATCTTCACCCAACATCTTGACTTCTTGCAGCAACTCGCCTCGTTGTTGGTGCAATTTTGTTTCGCGAACACGGAGTTCCTCGACTTCTTCCTGAAGCAATTCCCAACGTTTTTCCAAGCCACCCTGCCCGTAGTTTTCCAACTGGTTGCCAACTTGCTCTTCAGTGATGCTTTTGCCCAACGCGGCGGCGATTTGGTCGGTCAGTTGAAGGCGTTTTTCAAGCAACTTTTGTTTTTCAGACAACTTGCTATACAAAACACGAAATTCGGATTCGTTTTCCGCACCCACGTGGGACAGCAATTTCTGTTTGACGCCGAGCAATCGATCGACTTCGAGAGTCGTTTTGGTCAATTTGTTTCGCATGGTGCGGAATCGCGCGGCCAATTCTTTGCGTCGTGCCACGAGTCTCGATTGTTCGGCCAAAGCGGTCGTCAGTTGGTGCAATCGATCGGCAGGAGAATCATCCAGTGACAATTCCAGGCCGGCCTGTTCCAAAACCGCTTCGATTTTACGGTTGATGTTGATGAGTTCTTTGTCACGCTCAGACAGCTCGTGATTGTATTGTTCTAATCGGGTTTGAAAGCCGGTGATTTTCTCGGTCCGTTGTGTGACTTCGTCGAGGTTTGTCGGCGACATGGTTTCGGGCAATCCCATGGATCGCAGCGCTTCACGCCACCGCGCTTCGGCCGCTTCGACTTCGATCATCTGTTTTTGCATTTCACGTTTTGTGTTTTCCAACTCGCGTTTTGCCGCCTTAATGCGATTTTCCAACGGAACGATCTCTTCCATTTTGGTGAGGCTCGATTCCGCATCCTTCAAATCCAATTCCCATTGTCCCGACGTATGTTTGGGCAATTGGCGTTCGATTTCATCACGTTCTGACTTGGCACGTTTGATTTGTTGTCGAATCAAATCAAATTGATGCTGATAGTCGTTAAACTCATCGCGTGCAATTCGATCCCAGTGATGTTTCAGACCGATCGCAAACAGGCCCACTCCAAAACCGAGAATCAAAAACAGCAATCCCATGTCACGCATGCCGGTTGCAATGGCCGAACCGGTCAAGCCGGACCACAAAATCCCCATGCCAAACAGCACGACGCCCGCAATAAACACGGCACCGACAATCGTCAATTTTCCGACAGGCAAGACTTGATCTGAAATCACATCATCCAACTCGCGTTCCAGATCACGTCGAGCGCGGTTCAGTTTGTCAATTTTGTTTTCCAATTCAACACGTCGTCGCAGGCGGGTAACGGTCTTTCCCGCTTCGTCAATCGTTCCGTTTAACAAACCATCGGACTCGGCCTGGCTTCCTCGCAATCGAGAGGTGTGTTCATTCAGTTCGTATTCAGCCTGTTCGACCTTGCCTTGCAGCTCTGCCTGTTTTTCGGTTTCGGCAACCATTCGTTTGGCGGCCGCTCGAATTCCAATCAGGCCTCGATTGGCGATATCTTTGACTTCGTGCCGATCAAGTTTCAATTGGGTCCCAAGACCGGTGATCTCGCCGCCGAGATTTTTGCGGATGGCATCCATTTCCTGATGCAAACGATCCGATTGACGTTGAAGTGAATCGATCCACGGCAGATGTTCGTTCAGCGCCTGAATTTTCGGAGTTTGCGCCCACAACTGGCGATTGATTGGCAAATCGAGCGCTTCGTTTCTGACTTCGCGACGCTGGCGACGCAGTTCGTCGAAACGTTGCCGCTGCAAAGAGATTTTTTCGTTGACTTGATCCAGTTTTTGAAGATCCAAATCACGTTTGTCAGGCAACCGTCCCAACTCATTGAGTTGCTGGTCAACCATTTCGCGGTTCCGCCATCGATCACTCAATTGCATTGCGATTTCGACTACGCGGCCTTCGTCCTGTCGTTCTCGAATTTGTTGTTCGACCTCGTCCAGTTGACGCGAGACGTCGTTGGTTTGTACGGCAATTTTTGACCAACGCCGCGAGCGAGTGGAAAGTTCTTCGATTTCCGCAATCAATTCGAGGCGTTTTGAAAACAACTCTGTCATTCGCGAACGCACTTCCCCATCAGTCGACCAGATGGCTTCGCGACGTTTAGTCAGTGTCCGCATTACATCGACCAGCGAAACGCGATCCAGTCCGCTGGTGAGTTTATAAAGGTGTTCGGCGGCGGCCGTGCTATTGAGAGCGCCGAGTTCTTGAATTTCTTTTAAGCCGATGGCGAACACATTGTTAAAGATGGATTCGTCAACATCGGACAATATCGAACCGAGTTGAGCGCGGCCATGGACACTGCCATCCGCGGCGTCGGTAACCGCCAGATCACCGGTGGGATCGTTGAGTCGGTTGTGGTCGACGTGCCGTTGGATTTCAAACCCACCCAACGGGCTGGAGACAGCCATCGAGCCGCCCGCCAATCCACCGTAGACTGGCGGCACATAGCGCTCACGGCGGAGCGGGGAAAATCCAAACAACATCGAACGCACAAACTGCATCAACGTCGTCTTGCCCGCTTCGTTTTGACCGTAAAACAATGTCATGTTTTCGGAAAACGCATCAATCGTGAGGCCTTTCCAGACTCCAAATCCATCAACTTGAAGATCAGCGATTTTCACTTGCCCAAACTCCTTTTAGTGGCTTTGTATCAAATGCAGACAATCGATCGGGGTCATGAATTGTCAGTGGTTTCATATTCGTGTTGGTTGAGATATTCGACGCCGATCATGGCGGCATCTCGCAGAATGATTTCCCGTTGGTCTTTCCCAACGCGTGCTATCCCGACCAGGCTGTCATCTTGAACCGATGCCGGAATATAGTCGTGTAGCCCAAGTGGGATGGTCTCGTCACCGTTGAAACGTGCCACGCTTCTCAAGTAGTCTCCGAGAATCGTATCTTCTTCGTACCATGAACCGGGCAGGTTTTTGGGCTCTTTGACGCGGAAATCAACCGACCAGATTCCTTGCTCGCCATCTTTCCCAAATTCATCACGCAGCCATTGCAAAACTTCTTCACGGAAGCTGTCGAGACGGATTTGTGGATTAAAATCACCGGTGGTCGTTGTCAGCCAATTGACCAAGACAAGTTGATCTGGCGACTCACTGGCAATTTTCAATGCCCGATCGGCCAGAACATTCTGTAACTCTTCGATGCGGACATTTTCGGCGACGGCGACGGTTTGGTTGAGCCAGCGAACGCGATCGATATCGATGGTATGGATTTTCAATTGACCTTGCGTATCAACGCGACACAATGTGCACGAATGTGAACCGGTTTCGCGAATGTTTCGACACTGAGTTGTGCCGGGATAGATACCGATTGAATCTTGTTTTTCGATTACCGAGCGTTGATGGTTCCCGCCCAATGCCCAATACCGGATTTGGTGCATCGAGAAATTATTCGTATCGAGTTTTCCATGACAGAATGCGATTGGAAACGGATCGGTTTCATCAACTCGAAATTCGCCCAACACTCTTTTTTTTCCATCATGGCCGCAACCGAGAATCGTCGCGATTTGGCGGCCGTTTCGATTGTGAGCGATGCGATCCACAACCGCAGATGTGAAAGTCACCACATTGTCAGGCAGCTCGATGGACGTAGGCCAGCGGTCAGGTTGATCAACGCTTCCCGAACACCAGTAAACGGTGATGCCTTTGTCAGCTAACCGTTCGAATTGGTTGAGTAAAAAAGCGGCAACGCGTGGCCCGCCACGTTCCAAACAGGCAACGTCGCCTGCCAGAAGTACGAAATCGACGTTTTCAACGATCGCTGTTTCAAACAATTTCTCGGCGGCTTCGTAGGGAGCGTTGGCCAGCGTCGTTTTGATGTGTGCGGGAATTGACGAGATGCCTTCGAAGGGCTGGTCTAAATGTAGGTCTGAAGCGTGAATGAATTTGATAGCGTCTGCCATGGGGCACCTCCCTGCACCGTTTCAAAAGACGTTGATCATTCAGGTTTGGGTCTGAATCACTAAAGTTTCCTTGTTTAACTCTGTAATTTACCCGACCCCCTCAGTTCCACCTAGATCAATCTGTCGTCGCGTTTGTTGCCAATCAGCTGCAGGACCGCCGGTTGATCGGCGCTGGAAAACTCAGCCCAAATTCACAATGCCTTTTTGGCCTTTTCCAGCACAATTTAAATAGATAATCTTGTTGGGTAACAAATGCTGAACCCTTGCGGGAACGGCCAGCTTAACTTGCGCAGAATAGGTTGCTTGGGATGAATCTGCTGATTTCAAACACGTTGAGAATTTCGCTTTTGTGGATCGTCGTTGCGGGATGTACGAAACTCGCTGCACAGGACAAAGAGTTGAAAACCGCGCTTTCTTATGAACCCGTTCAATCGGGAGTGGAATACGATCGACCAACGGCCGAGCAGATGAAAACTTGCAAGTTGGTCAAAGCGACAAAAATTGGCAAAAGCGGATTTGTTGTGATCGATCGCAATGGCCAGGTGTTACGAATGTTTATTAACAATGGCGGTGACGCGTCGGTCGATCAATGGAGCTACTACAAAGATGGTGTCGAAGTTTATCGAGATATCGATACAGATTTCGACGGTAAAGTTGATCAGTTTCGTTGGTTCTCGACGGCTGGAACGCGTTGGGGGATCGACACCAACGGCGACAGTGTGATTGATCAATGGCGTTCGATTTCCGCCGAAGAAGTAACGGCTGAGATTGTAAGATCGGTCAAGAATCGCGACCTCAAGGCATATCGGGCGTTGGTATTAAATGAAAAAGAGATCGATCAATTGGGAGTTTCCGATGCGGTTGCGGCCAAACTCAAAAAGCGCTCTCAAGCGGCATTGAAAGATTTTTCGCGGATGGCTGCGACTCAACGTTTGATATCCAGTAAATCGAAATGGGTTCATTTTGGTGGTGTTCAACCAGCGCTGGTTCCCAAAGGTTCCAATGGATCGAAAAAAGATGTGGTAGTTTATGAAAATGTCGCGGCGATGATCGAAAACGATGGGGAGCACGGACAGTTATCCATTGGAACTTTGGTCAAAGTCGGTCGAGTCTGGAAGTCCATTGATTTGCCCAAAGCGATGGATGATAAAAGTGCGGTTTTGGCCGCCAGCGTATTCATTGGTCCAGATGACCGATTCATGGATTCCGGTTCGAACGTCACCAGCAATTCGACACCGAGAAATTCAGAACAGCAAAAATTGTTCGAACAATTGGAAACGTTGGAGAAAAAATTTGATGCCGCAGTCCGGGATCGAGATAAACGGACCATCAGCAAACTGAACAACTCCCGTGCCGATCTGTTAATTCAGATTGCTTCGAGCTATGACGAAGCGGAGCAGAAATCGACTTGGATTCGGCAATTCGCTGACACAGTCGCCGGAGCTTATCAAAGTGGCGATTTTCCGGATGGCCTCAGTCGAGTTCGCGAGTATTACATTCAACTCAAACGCGAAAAAGCAGGGAAACAGGATCTGGGCTATTTGCTATATCGAATGATTAGCGCTCGTTACAGCAAAAAATTCGAAGACGCGAAACAAAGCGACGTCGCCGACATCCAGAAAAAATACGTCGCCGAGCTCGAGGAATTTGTCGATGTCTATCCCAATATCGATCAATCGGCCGACGCCATGATGCAATTAGCGATTTGGAATGAGTTTGCATCGACGACTGATACCAAGGACGCCGAAAAATGGTACAGCAAAATTGTTAGAACTTTTCCCGATGGTGTGGCGTCTAAAAAAGCACGTGGCGCTCTCGCGCGATTGCGATCCGAAGGTCGTGCCATCCGTTTTTCGGGACCTTATCTCGGCGGCCAGAATACCTATTCGTTGGATAGCGACCGCGGCAACGTTGTCGTAATCCACTATTGGCAATACAACAAAGACGCTGATTATGAAGGCCTCGAACAGATTTACCGCAAGTACCGTCGAAAGGGCTTCAATTTGATCAACGTCAACCTGGATGCTGACGCCACGTCCGCTCGCAAGGCGATTCGTGATTCGAAACTGCCGGGCGTCCATCTGTTTCAAAAAGGTGGCATGGAGAGTGCGGTTGCGACACAGTTGGGAATTGCCGTGCCGACAATCATTTTGATTGACAAAAAAGGAAAAGTTGCCAACCGAAATATTAGAATACGTGATTTAGAGAAATCTGTGGACAAGCTCTTGAAATAAATCTGCTTTTCAAGCCGTTTAGTTAGTGATTTAGGACTATAATTGAAAACATCGAAAGACTTTTTTCGGAACCCACCGATGTGTAAAAAAACCATTCTTTTCTTGATCTCCGCTTGGTTCCTGGCCTCATCCGTTTCTGCGCAGGAAAAAGCGGCCAAGCCCAAGTTTGAACTCCCGGATGATCCAAAAGCGGTTGTCATCCGACTCGATGTTCGTCTGCCCAATAAATTCGTTTTGCCGGAAGATCCATCGATCAATTCGACGACAACCGCCAAAAATTCGGACTCCAAAACCGGCGACTCCAAAACTGGCGACACAAAAACTGGCGACACAAAAACTGGCAATGGCAAAACATCGACACCGAATAAAACGGTTCCTAAAAAACCACTGACGATTATGCCCAGGAAAAATGCGTTTGATGTGCAGGAACTGGACCTGCCAAAGAAAAACGATCAACAGAAAAAATCGACAGACAAAAAACCTAGCGAACTGGCCAAGCAAGACAAAAAACAGGATCCCAAAAAAACAGAAACGTCACAGGATCCCAACTCGAAAAAACAGACCGTCAATAACAAGCCGATTGTTGTTCCGACTCGAACTTTTGTGACGACTCAGCCGGACGATCCGTTAATCGAAATTTTGGCAGACGGAACTGTCAATTGTGGACGTCTCAATGCGGCGGCTCTGCCCGCGTCGTCAAAACTCACGCCGGAACAGCTTCAGGAACTCTTGAGTTTCATCATCGAAAAACACAAATTCTTTGAAATCGACGACAAAAAAAGTAACGAGTTTGCTGCGACACAAAACAAAGTGGATCCCCGAAATTTCGCTCGTTTCAAATTGACGGTAAATACCAAAAGCAAACAGGTGAGCAAAGAGATTGCCGGAATCCGGACTTTGAGCCGAATTTTCCGTGACAAAGAAGATCTCGGTCACATGGCCGCCATCGACAAACGACTCAACCAGTTGTTTATTGCAATCAACGTTGGTGGTCGTGAAAACATGGCAGCGATTCTGAAGGCCGTGAATGAGCAATTGAAAAAGCGTTACAAAGACGCACCGATGTTCGGCGTTGGCGATGCTTCGTTTATCACCGTTTATGGCCGAGGTGCGATGCGAGTGACCTTTGGAAAAAGCGCCGTGGATGAAAAAGGAAACGTGTTATATCGCTACGTGGCGACCTATCGCTATCAACAGGGACGAGCCAACGTCGCCGTTTACGGTTTTAAAAACTAATAGTAGGGCCGGTTCCCACCGGCCGTTTTTCAGATTGGCCGGTAGGAACCGGCCCTACTTCCAGCAATCATCAGCGTGAGCGAGGGACCGAATCTACGCTGATGTTTCATAAAACGTGGTCCCTCACTGACGTTTCGGGTTTTGATTTCGAATCCGCCCGTCCCTACCACCTACTATCTACCACCTACCACCTACTAAAACCTGCCTGTTGCTTTGCACGTCAAATTATGGGACTATTCAAACTCATAACGAATTGAAAAAAAGCTGAAATACGATGTCTGAAAACAAGAACAAATGGCAGGAAATCTCCGATATTTTGAGCTCGGAGCGCGACGAGATTTACGATTATTTTGGTGGTACCACAAAACGGACCGATGATGCGGCTGGCCCCGTCGAATTGTCCAGTGACGAACTCGATCTCCCGGAACCTCCACAACCCCAAGTAGAACTGGAAACCAACGAGCCAGAGACCGCCGAACCGGAATCCGTGGAACCGGTAGCATCTGAGCCAGAAGCCGTCGAACCAGAAATGGCGATGGAACAGCAGACAGACGATTTGCTCGATTCGACGCAACCGACCGAACCTGTTGAAACCGCAGCTGCAGCTGCTGGGGCAGACAGCGGCCAAGATGATTCAGATGACTACAGTTTTCCGACTTTAGAAGATTTAGACGTCGAACCAGAACCGCCACGACCACGAAAAAAACCAAAACGCCGTTCGGAAAAAACAACCCAACCGGCAGCAGCGCCAGAAATTCCGGCCGAACCTGTTAGTGAAACTCAGGATTCTGAAAGTTCTCCGCAGCCGATCTCCGACGATGCCATTGGCGGACATTGGAATGATCTTGCGGCCGAACTGGGGATTACTTCAAATGATCTCGATGTCGATGCGCCTGAGGAGGAACTCGAAGAAATCATGGATGAAGCTATAGACAGCCAACAACCGGCCGAGCCGGAAACCTTTGAGCCTGTGCAATTGCCAGAAGACTTGTCAGCCGTTTCCTCTCTGTTTGAATTGCACGAAACTAGCGAATCCGAAGAGGTTCTGAGTTCCATGTTTGTCCCGTCAGGCGATGAGACGCTCGACGACGAGGTGGAGCCCGAGGAACGGGTGGTGGACGATATCGTTGTAGATACGGACGAAGAGTTTATCGAATTCAACGTCCAAGATTTGGAAGACGACGATTCGGAGTCATCAGACCGGAGACGTAAACGGAAACGCAAGCGCGTCTCGTCAAAAGAAAGTGATTCGGAAAGCGGCGACGAGCCGGAATCTCGGCGGCGACGACGTGAACGTCCGAAGCGTCGTCAAGAGTCGGATGATCAATCACCGCGCCCGGCTAAATCGGAATCAGATGATGTGGTCCGCGACGAAAAACGGCGCCGTCGTCGATCTAAATCGCGCTCTCGAGACGATCGTGAAGAGAACGTCACAGAGGAAAGTCGCGATACCAAAGTGTCCTCTGGTTCGTCTAAAAAATCGAAGAAAAACGTGCCGACGTGGTCCGAAGCGATCAATTCAATTGTCGACGGGAATATGTTGCAACGGAAAAAATCGTCAGGACAGCGTCGTAGACGTGGAAATCGCAACAATTAATGTTGAACGTCGAATCCATCGCCGCGAAAAAAAACTCGTTTGTGACTTAACAATGTGGCAATTCGAGTGACCTTTTTCTAAAATCTGAAGCAGGCCTAGAAGACGTTAATGGCAAATTTTTGGGCTGTTGTTTGAAAATTTTGCTGTTTGACCATGTCGATGACTTTTTCGGCGGCGGATGAATGGACACATCATTATTGGCTTTTGAATACGCTTTTGAGCGTCCTTGGTACTTGCTGCTGCTGCTCCTGATTCCCGCGATCTGGTGGTTAGGATTTCAAAGTCTGGCCGGTCTCGGGAGAACACGCCAATTTACGGTTCTGATCCTGCGAACACTGGTTCTGTGTTTGATGGTGTTGGCGCTGGCCCAATTGCAATGGAAAAAAACAACCGATCGATTGACGGTTATTTTTGTTCTCGATCATTCAAAAAGCATCCCGGAAGACAAACAACGGCTGATGCTCGATTACGCTCATCGAGCCGTCAAGGAATTTCGCAATCGAACGCGAAAAGACAAAGCCGGTGTCATTGTTTTCGGAAGCGAAGCGCGGATCGAAGTCGCACCCTACGAAGGCGAATTGCCGTTGGTGTCGACGCGCAGTGAATCGGCATTTGATATGCGTAAAGACGCCACCAATCTGGAGTCGGCATTAAAACTTGCCAAAGCGGTTTTTCCCGAAGCGACCGCCCGCCGAATTGTGATCGTTTCCGATGGCAACGAAAACCTGGGAGACGCCTACGGCCTGGCGCGGGCCATGTCCGAAGACGGTATCGGCATCGATGTTATTCCCGTCGAGTTGTTGGCCAAAAACGAAATTGAAGTTGAAAAAGTTGTTCTTCCCACGGAAATTCGAAAAGACGAAAAATTTGATGCGCGAGTTGTGATCAACTACGATTCGATTGACGAGGGTTCTGACAACAAAACCACCGGCAAAATTTTAATCACCCAAAAAACGCGCGAAGGGACTGAAAAAATTGCCGAAGAACCGGTGACGTTGACGCCGGGAAAAAACGTCTTTGGATTTTCTCACAAAGTCACCGAAGCGGACATGTTTCAATTCGATGCGACATTCGTCCCCGACAAAGACGCGCAGGGCAAGGTCAAAGATACGACGCCTCAAAACAACGTGGCATCCGCGTTTACTCACGTCCGGGGAAAAGGTCGTGTTTTGTTCATCGAGGATGCCAGTGAAACTGGCAAGTTCGATTTCCTGATTAACAAACTTCAGGAAAACAACATCGAAGTTGAGTCGATGCCCTCCAATGAACTTTTCCAATCGCCAGCGGAACTGTTGCAATTCGATTCCATTGTCCTGGCCGACGTGCCGCGAGCCAGTGGCGATTCGATCGACAAAGCAACCGGTTTTTCCGATTCGCAAATCAAAATGTTGGTTTCGAACATGGAAGACATGGGTTGTGGGATCGTCATGTTGGGGGGACCTCACTCGTTCGGAGCCGGAGGTTGGGCCAATACCGAACTCGAAAAAGCGATGCCGGTCGATTTTCAAATCAAAAACGATCGTGTCGATGCCGTGGGCGCTTTGGTTTTGATCATGCACGCTTCGGAAATGAGCAACGGCAACTACTGGCAACAAAAAATCGCCACCGAAGCCATCAAAGTGCTGGGGCCGATGGATTACTGTGGGGTCGTTGAATGGGCCAATTTCGGCGGCAGATGTAGATGGCTTTGGAAAAAACCTAATGGTATCGACCGGGTGTTCAAAAATAAAAAAATGATGATGGCCCAAGTGAAACGGATGGTGCCAGGTGACATGCCCGATTTCGAAGATTCGATGTCGTTGGCATTGAAAGGTTTGACGCGCCCCGGTTTCAATCCGTCTATGAAGCATGTGATCCTGATCAGCGACGGAGACGCGTCTCCTCCCAAGGCCGCGACGATTGCCGGTTATAAAAAAGCGAAAATCAAAGTCTCGACCGTTTCGGTTTCCTCGCACGGCCGAGTTGACAAAGTGCGAATGCAGAAAATTGCCAATTCAACCGGCGGAAAATTCTATGCCGTCACCAACCCCCGCGCGCTGCCCAAAATTTTTCAACGTGAAGCCCGCCGCGTCGCCAAACCGTTGATCAAAGAGAAAAAAGGAATGGGGCTCATTCTGATCGATGGCGCACAAAACAATGAAATTCTCAAAGGGATCGATTTATCGCAGCTGCGGCCGATCGACGGTTATGTCATGACGACCCGCAAATCGAATTCGCTGGTCGAACAATTGATCATTGCCGACGAACCGGACGACAAAGGTGAAAACTCAACGGTCCTGGCCAGCTGGCGTTATGGATTGGGTAAGGCGATCGTGTTTACGACTGATGCTGGAAATAAATGGGCCAGTGATTGGGCGCAATCGCCGTACTACGAAAAATTCTTTACACAGCTTATTCGTTATTCGATGCGACCCGTCAAGCAGAATGCCAATTTTACGGTCAGCACGGACGTCAAGGACGGCGAAGTAACGATCGTCGTTCGGGCACTCGACAAAGATGACAAATTTATCAACCACCTGTCGATGAACGGACGTGGCACCGACCCCAACATGACAGGATTCGATATCCAATTCGAACAGGAGTCTTCGGGGCGCTACGTCGGCAAATTTAAAACCGATCGATCCGGGAATTATCTGTTTAGCATTTTTCCCGGCAATGATTACGAACGACTGACAGCCGGGATTACTGTGCCGTATTCGTCGGAATACTCGGTTCGAAATTCCAATCTTTCGTTGTTGGAATCATTGTCTGATCTGGAGCCTGAAGGCGGCGAAATTGGCAAAATGAATGACGAGAATTTTGACGATGAAAATCTCGGAGCCATACTGAAAATCGATCCGTTTCGAAACACGTTGCAAACGACGGTTGGCATTCAGGATATCTGGCCGCTGTTGCTGGTCATCACCGGCATTCTGTTTTTTACCGACGTGTTCATCCGCCGCGTCGCGGTGAATTTTGATTGGGTCCCACCGGCCTATCAGAAAACCATGGCCAAAATTCGCGGGAAAGACCGTGGTGAAGAGGTTTCACAAAGCATGGCGCGGTTGCAATCGCGAAAGGCGCTCGTGGAAAGCGAGATGGAATCGAAACGGGCATCGACCAGATTCCAACCCGAAGAAGCGGAAATGGAACAAGGCGCGCAGGATCTGCACAACGTTTTGGAAAGCGAAGATCGGACCTACAAAGAAAAACCGCGGGCCACACTAGACGGCGCGATGATTGCCGCCGAAGAGGAAGAAAAAACACAAATGTCGCGTTTGCTCGAAGCCAAGCGAAAGGCGCAAAAGCAACGCGGCGAAGACCCAGACAAAAAAGACTAAGAAAAGCTTAACTCGATCGCTGGACGCGATTTGCACAAGGAGAATTAATGACCAACGAGACTTTACAGCAACAAGCCGAAGAGTTCCGCGAGAGATACCAAGCGGTAAAAGATCAAGTGGGACGTGTGATTGTTGGTCATGACGAGATTGTTCACGGTGTTTTAACTTGCATGATGATCGGCGGACATTGCTTGCTCGAAGGTGCACCCGGCCTCGGAAAAACATTGCTCGTGCGTACGCTGGCACAAGCGCTCGACCTCGATTTTAGTCGGATCCAGTTCACGCCCGACTTGATGCCCGCTGATATTCTGGGAACGAATATGATTGTCGAAGATCCCGACAGCGGTGCTCGTTCGTTCCAATTCCAACGAGGTCCAATTTTTACCCAAATCTGCCTGGCCGATGAGATCAATCGTGCGACGCCAAAAACTCAATCGGCGATGCTGGAAACCATGCAGGAGGGGACGGTGACTGTTGCCGGAACGCGCTACGAATTGCAGAAACCGTTTTTTGTGTTGGCGACGCAAAACCCGATTGAGCAAGAGGGTACCTATCCGCTGCCGGAAGCTCAACTCGACAGATTCTTGTTCAAGCTCATTGTCGGTTATTCCAACCGCGACGAACTTTCCACAATCATCGAGCGGACCACGCAACGCGTTCACATCGAAGCAGAAAAGGTGATGGACGGCAGCGAAATTCAGAAATGGCAGGACCTCGTTCGACAAGTGATTTTGGCCGATCACGTGCAGGATTATTTGGTCCGACTGACATTGTCGACGCACCCCGATGGCCCGTACGCCGTCGACGCAACCAATCGTTTCTTACGTTGGGGCAGCAGCCCGCGTGGCGCACAAACGATGGCACTGGCGTCCAAAGTTCGCGCGTTGTTAGAAGGCCGCTACAACGTGAGTTTTGAGGATGTTCGCCGTGTTTTCCTGCCCGCCATGAGACATCGAGTCATCTTGAATTTCGAAGCCCAGGCCGAAGGCATGTCCAGCGACGAAGTATTGCTCGATATCCTGGACAAAGTTCCACAGAAGGTGGACGAGATTGTAACTGCAACAGCCGCCGGATAATTTTTGAACTAGATTGTGATGACAACAACCGGCGAAAAATATCTGACTCCCAAAATGCTCGCCCAACTGGAGCGCATGGAACTCGTTTCCCGAAAAATCTTTCGTGGACGCATGAAAGGGGAACGGCGCAGTAAACGCAAAGGCCAAAGTGTTGAATTTGCCGATTTCCGCAACTACGTTCCCGGTGATGATTTGCGGTTTATCGATTGGAATCTCTACGCGCGATTGGACAAGCTGTTTCTCAAACTGTTTATGGAAGAGGAAGATTTACATTTCTACTGCCTGTTCGATTGCAGTGCGTCGATGGAATTTGGCGATCCAACAAAATTTTTCTACGCCAAACAATTGGCTGCAGCGCTCGGTTACATCGGCCTTTGTCGTTCGGATCGAGTCAAAGTCGAGTCGCTCGATCCCAGCGGACGGCACCCGGGACCGGTGCTGCGCGGGCGACATTCGCTTTGGCAACTTTACGATTATCTGGATTCAGTTCCCTGCGACAGCAACGCGACATTGGCAGAAAGCGTCAAGAGTTTTTGCCTGCGCAATCCAGGGAAAGGCATTTTAGTGCTGATCTCCGATCTGATGGACAAAACAGGTTACGAAACGGCTTTGCGTTATCTCGTGTCACAAAATCTGGATATCTATCTGATTCATGTATTGAGCCAGGAAGAAATCGATCCGGAAGTCAAAGGCGATTTGCGGTTGGTTGATTGTGAGGACAGCGACGTTGCCGAAATCACTGTTTCCAAACGGTTGCTCGACCGCTATCGACAGACCTTGGCAACATTTATTCGACGAGCCCGCGAGTTTTGCAATCGACGTGATATCGTTTATATGATGACCAGCACGGAGCGGCCGGTCGATCAACTGGTTGCCAATTATCTGCGACAGCGAGGGTTGGTCCGGTGAATATACTCAGCGCTTTTACGTGGTGGCAATGGCTGATTTTGGGAGTCATCCCAGCGGCAATCGTGGCTTTGTATTTTCTCAAGCTGCGACGCCAACCGGTCGCCGTTCCGAGTACCTACCTTTGGACAAAAGCCATTGAGGATCTGCACGTCAATTCATTTTGGCAAAAACTTCGCAATAGCCTCCTGCTGTGGCTTCAACTTTTTCTGATCTGCCTGTTGTTGTTGTCCGGTTTGCGACCGGGTTGTCGGGGTGAGCAACTCGAAGGGGACCGATTCATATTTTTGATTGATGCTTCGGCCAGTATGTCCGCGATGGATATGGAAGAAGGAAAATCTCGCCTGGACTTGGCCAAAGAGCATTGCATTGGCTTGATTGATCGGATGAAACCAAAAGATGTGGCGATGATCATCAGTTTTTCCGATCGCGCTTACCCGCATCAATCCTATACCAGTAACAAATCACTACTGAAACGGAAAATCAAGGATATCAAACAAACGCAATTCAAAACCGATTTACGTGAAGCGTTGATTGCCGCGTCCGGTTTGGCAAACCCGGGGCGAACGAGTAACCGCGAAGACAATCGTGATATTCAGGTCGCTGATGCGCTTGAAGCCAAATTGTTTATTGTCAGCGACGGCGGCGTTGCCGAAGTGCAGGATTTTTCCTTGGCCGGATTGACTCCCGAATACCATCCCATCGGCGCCTATGACGCACCGGACAACGTCGGCATCATCGCGTTTTCCGTATCGCAGTCGATCGAAGAAGACAAATCGTACGAAGCTTATGCGCGATTTGAAAATTTCGGCAACGAGGACAAGGAAATCAGTTTTTCGCTGTATGCCAATGGCGAATTACATGATTCGAAATCGACCGTGATGATCAAAGCCAATCAAACGCGCGGAGCCCAATTTGATTTGTCAGCGGCTCTCGACAAATTCGATTTGCCCATCGAATTGCGGCTGGAAATCGAGACCGACGATGCACTGGCCATGGACAACGAAGCGTTTTGCATCATCAATCGGCCCAAACAGGCGAAAGTTCTGGTTGTATCCGATGGCAATCGATATCTGGAATTGGCGGTCACCGATCGTTTGCGAAAACTGGCGACCATCGAATTTGAAATCCCGTCATACTTGGATTCCGAAGAATATCGGGTTCAGGCACTGTCGGGTGAATTCGATTTGATCATTTATGATCGTTTGACACCCAAAGAGCACCCCCAAGCGAATACGTTTTATATCGATGCCCTGCCCCCCGGCGATCAGTGGAAAAAATCCGAATCGTTTAGCCAAGTGACGGTGATCGATTACAGTCGCAGCCACCGGGTCACGCAGTTTGTTGAATTGAGCCGGATCGTGATTGTCGAAGCGTGTTCATTGACTGGCCCCACGGCCACCAAATCATTGGTCGATGCCAAAGAAGGCTCGCTGATGGCGATCGCACCGCGGCAAGGATTTCAGGATCTCGTGTTGGGTTTTCCCATCGTTGTCACCCAAGATGACGGCACAGACGAACTCAACACCGATTGGCCGAATCATCCTAGTTTCCCGTTGATCTTCAAAAGCATTATTCAATACCTCGGCGGCGTGGCGGATATGGATATCGCCGACAATACACGCACCGGAAGCCCGGTAAAAATAAAACTCGAAGAACAATTTGATACGATCGAGGTCAAAAATCCGGTGGGTAAAAAATCGACACTACGTCGTGCACCCAACAATACATTTTTGTTTGCCGACACCGCCGAAATTGGCGTCTATGAAGTCAAGCCAGGCAAGGTCGACGAGACTCGCGAGAAATTTGCGGTCAACCTGATGAATCGTCGCGAAAGCGATATTCGTGTGCGAGAAAAGCTGGAAATCGGTTTTCAGGAAATTACCGGTGCCAAAGTCAATCGCATTGTTCGCAAAGAGTACTGGAAATGGTTCGTCATCGTCGCGCTGATCGTTCTATTTTTCGAATGGGTCATCTACAACCGTCGAATTTTGGTTTAGCGACATGGACGATGAAGTTCTTGGAAGTGGACGATGAGGTTCTTGGAAGGTTTCGGGAGGGCGAGGCTCCTGCCGAGCCAGATCCTGTGAGCGGCAAGGCGCTAGCCGCCGGTTAGAATCAGGGTACGAAGCGCTAACGAACCGGCGGCTAGCGCATTGCCGCTCACAATAACTGTGCCAGAGGCTCGGCAGGAGCCTCGCCCTCCCGGGCCGCCAACCGTTTAATAACTTCGATTGGCTTCATCGACCAAATGATTCATCACAAAGAAATCATACAGATATCCCAGTCCGAACAGGCCAAATGTGCACAAATAGACGATACCGGTAAACCATTTGTTGCAATACATTCGATGCACGCCTAACACGCCCAAAAAGAAAAACAGCAACCAGGCGATAGTGTAGTCCGTTTTTCCACGTGCAAATGTCTGGTTTGCTTCCTCATTCATTTGAGGAATCAGAAAAGCATCGACAATCCAGCCAATTCCCAACAGCCCAAACGTAAACAGCCAGATCAGGCCCGAAATCGGTTTGTTGTAGTAAAAACGATGCAGTCCAAAGATGCCGTAGAAAAACCAGGCAACATAACCGATCGCCACGTTGTGAGTTTCACCGGCGTAAGTGACGGGTTTCTGCTTGACGGGATAGGTTACCGCTGACATCGTTTCTCCTGTAGAAATGGTTCAGACAGGCTATTCGTCGAAAACCAAGAAAACTTTGCCAAAATCCGCGAAGATTTTTTGTTGTGAGCGGCAAGGCGCTAGCCGCCGGTACGAATCACTAGCGAACCAGCTGTTCCGGGAGGGCGAGGCTCCTGCCGAGCCGCGGGCATGTTGAATCGTTTTTTCCGGCCGAAAGAAAATAGCACCGTCGCGGCTCGGCAGGAGCCTCGCCCTCCCGATACTTCCTAATCTATTGGCCATCCAGAATGCGATGCAAATGTTCAATCTGGGCTCGGACGCTGTCCAGATCGGGATTGATTTCCAAAGCTACTTTGAAACTTTCGATGGCCTCGGCAACTTCATTCATCTGCAAATGACAATGTCCCAAGCCCATGGCTGCTGAAAATTGAAACGGATTCAATTCCAAAGCTCGCCAACAATCTCCACATGATTCGTAGAAATTTTCGAGTGCGTAATTGGCGATGGCTCGTTGATTCCAGATTTCGCAAATATCTTCGTCTTGAAAAATGACTTCGTCCGCCAGCATGATCGCTTCGTCGTAACGTTGACATTGATTGAGACGGTAGATGGTATTCAATTTTTGCCGATGGCCAGGATGGTCAATTCGAAACCAAACCGTTCGTAGACCGTGGTCGGCCAACAAACGTACTGCACGATCAGAATCTTTCAGTGCTCGGCCCAGCACATCGTTACAGCGGTAATCCCCCAAAAATCCGATTGCCAGGACTGCAGCACGACGACTGACACGGCGACCGTGAGTTGCAAGACGCTCCAATGTTCCGATGGTGTAAGATTCAGAAACAGCTTCGACAAAACCGGCGGAGTTTTCGGAATGCAAATATTTTTGGTATAGTTGATCTATCAAAGGATAGTTTAGATCATCCGACATTTGCGACACATAGAAGAAACGAAAAATCAGTTTTGGGGCCAAGTTTCGAGTGTACTCGGCGGCCTCGGTATCCACAATGATTCGAACCCGATTCCGCGATACAAATCAGGCTTTTTCGCACGTATTCTACGCTGGTTTGGCAAGCCGTAACGGCTATGACGATTAGGTATCGCCGGCATGCATTCAAAACGACGAAACATTTTTCTGCTTGCATTTTTCCTCGCCGCATGCGTCTGTTTTGAGATGGTCAAAACTCCCTCAGTTTTTGGCCAAAACGGCGAGAGCGCTGGCAAGATTCAATTCAAAACCGGTCCGAGTTTGAGCAAGGCGTTGGCTGAAACGTTGTCGATTTCGCAAAAAAACCAGCCCGTGCGAACTGTGTTGCGAGATCTGTCCAAAAACAAGCAAGTCGCAATTTTTCTCGACCGGCGGACTGATCCCAGCCGGGAAATCGATCTGGCCGTAAAAAACAAAACACTGGTGTCCGTGTTGTATCAAATTGCTGACCAATGTAATGCCGGTTACGTCAGAATCGAAGATGTGATCTACATCGGGCCTACACCCGCGGCCGCCGAGTTGTTTTTCGAGTACAAAAACGCACGCCGACGCATTAGCAAACTGAAAAATTCACAGCTGCAAAAACTGTGGCGGGAACGCCAAACGATCCAGTGGACTCGGTTATCAACACCAGCAAAAATTCTCGAAAATACGATCGATGGCAAAGTCGAAATCACGACACAATCACTTCCCCACGATCTGTGGCCGGCCGGCAATTTTCCTAAAACTTCGCTGCTGGGTCGCGTCTGTTTGCTCGCAACCGGATTTGGATTGACACCAGTTGTCGACGAGGCCAAACCAGAATTTTCACTGATTCAATCAAAACCAGCTGGCAATCACAAAGCGTCATATCTGGTCGGGGATCGCGACGCGGTTCAGGAGGCAATTACCAAGAAATTTTCTGAGGCAAAAGTCAGTCGTCGTGGGAAAGGCCTGGATGTCACGGGAAACGCGTTGGTCCACGCATTTTTGCGGCGAGCCAGCGTGATGGGACAAAGCTCGAAAACCCATTACGAAGATGGTGAAGAAAAACGGGTCAGCGTTGACACGGAAGCGACTATCGAAGGATTGTTGGGGGCGGTTGCCAGACAATTGGATGTCGAACTCAAGATTAGCGGCAAAGCGAAAAATCTGGTTGGAAAACGCATCAAGGTCGTTGAAAAAGAAGTGACTTATAAAGCGCTCATCCAAAAAATTCTCGCGGATACAGGGCTCGAATTTGAGTTGACCGATGAAAAACTGATCATTCGGTAACGGCAGCTTTGCTGCACTTCATAGCTTGTTAAAATAGTTGTCCGAGTCAGCGAATACTGTCAACAACAGGCGCGCTTGGATTTACCGGAATCCGCAATTGGCTCACTCCTGGGAATCCTCTCGATTTGGATTCCAGTGTCTCGGGTTAAACAGCGCCACAAATGAAAGGAAGCAAATATGTCGACCGTCCAAACCGAACATGTCATGGTCGTACCCACGGAAATGTTTCGCGAAGCGGGGTACTTTCAGGGATTTTCCGGCGACACCGAACGATATTTACCCACATTGCTCGACCCGCTACACACCAGCTACCGGCCACGTGGCGAAATGGAAACGGACCCGGGATTCAAGCAATTGATTCCGTATTGTGTTTTTCGTTACGACGACAACGGAACGACGAATATTTTTCAATACACCCGCGGCAAAGGTCAGGGCGAATCACGACTCCATGCAAAAAGTAGTATCGGAATCGGAGGACACATTTCAACGCTCGATATCGGAAACACAGATCCTTATGCCAAAGGGATGCAGCGCGAGTTGGACGAGGAAGTTATCATCGATACGCCATATCAGGAATCCTGTATCGGATTGATCAACGACGATTCCAATGAAGTGGGACAGGTGCATTTGGGCGTTGTCCACGTGTTTGACGTCGAGAAACCACATGTGCAGGCGCGTGAAGATGATATTTTGGACGCGGCGTTTGTGGCGGCCGATCAACTGCTGACCGAAATCGATCGATTTGAAACGTGGTCGCAAATTGTTCTTCAGGCGCTTTTTGGCAAATAACACAAGTGAGCGGCTAGCGCCTTGCCGCTCACAGGAGCTGTAGGTCCAGTTCCCACCGGCCGTTTTGTTGATTTGGCCGGTGGGAACCGGCCCTACGGCTGGCCACCGATTCACAGTTTCAAAATGTCGTATGACACCAAACAAGGCCAGTCGTGGGGACAATTTGACCGAATTCGCCGGATTGTTAGGCCAAATGATCCGATGGACGTTGCCGTTTTGGGCAAAAACATGGAAAGCGGTTTTCTAATCAGGTCGATTTGTATATTGTAAATGTAGTGCAATTTCTGCAAAAAACTGCAATTGAATGGACCAGATCATTTATCACTGGAGCTTTTAGATATGGCGTTGGCGATTACCGAACGAGCTGCGGCTGAAGTTAAGAATTTCTTTAAAGAGCAAGAATACGACGAGACCTCTGCATTGTTGCGAGTTGGAATCGTGAGTGGTGGTTGCAGCGGCTTGAACTATAGCTTGAATATCGAAACCGAAGTCGATGAGGAAAACGACAAAGTGACAGAACACCACGGTGTTCGGGTTGTCGTCGATCGCAAAAGTGCGCTGTATCTCGACGAAACAACTGTCGATTACTACGAAGGCCTTGAGGCGCGTGGTTTCCAATTCAAAAACCCCAACGCAGCGCGAACTTGCGGTTGCGGTCAATCATTCTCGGTCTAGAGGATAAACTGGCCGGGCCATTGGTGTGACGCGCAACGTAGATTATGTCGATTCTTACATTGCGTTGATTTTTACAAGCACGAAACGCGAGCGAGTGGTTTGACCGCGCAAAATCACTCGCTCGCGCTTCGTGCTCGTATCAGTCTATCGGTCGCAAATGATTGCTTTACTTGCGACTATTTTGCCGCTGCTTTACCGGCTGTTGTCACTGTTGGCGCTGATTTTCGACCCAGCAAATGATCGCAAACACGTTTTTGCTCGGCGGTCAAAACGTTTTCAAATTGCAATTTCAACGCCGCAATTTTTTCCTCCGCCTGTTGTTTCAATGCGGGACGCTGCTCCGGAGTGGATGCCATCAATTTGCGATACAGCTTGTTTCGGATACCGACGGCTTCAACGTGCAGATCTTTGATGGTTTGAATTTGGGACTCCGTCAGTCGTAGTTCTTTTTGCACTTCATCGAGGAAAACAAAGCTCCAACTGGCGAGCCGATATTCCGCCTGAAACAGCTTGTTAACTTGGGAATTGGACAGAATCGAGGTGGCCCGCCGACAAATATCAACTTCCCATTCACGCGAGCCTTTGGCTGCAAACGGGACGTAGTAACCGGCGTCTGGATTTTTTTGCTTCCAATTTTCATAGAATTTCGTGTGTTGTTCGTCGTAGTTCTCAAAGATTTGATCTAACTTGGTTTTTTGCTCGCCAGTCAGGTTGAGGCTGGTACGTAGTTCATGGTCTCGGAGAATTCGGTTTCTGGCTGACGCGCGAAACGGTGATGAATTGTTGTCGCGGACAATGGTGTCATAAGCGTGATCGGTCGATTTCGAGTTGGTTAGCGAGATTGCCACGTAAAATGCGGTGCTGACCAGCGTGATAAAACCGACGATCGTCAAAAAACGCTTCACTCGTTGAATTCCGTTGAGAATTGAGGTTGTTCGTCCAACGAATTGAACCAGCGCGAAGCGACAATGCACAATGCAGCTGGCGCCACAATACAAATCAATTGAATCGGATCAAACGTCCAACTTTGTGTGCAAATCACATATCCCGATTCAGCGCAATGGACCACTTTGATCAGCAGAAACGAACTGATGCCCATGATCAAAGCTGAAACCAAGGGAAGATCCCAACTTGCCCGGTATCGAACGGCCAGCCAACTGGTCGCAATCGTGACCCCAATCGGAAACATGAAACTGCTCCACGCGATGGTGGTCGCGATGACACCATTCAAAAAAATTGAATCGAACGGCCGAGTGTTCGTCAATGAATTGCCAAGAACCACAGCCAGAAGATTAAATGCCAACAAAACCATGGCTGGAAAAAAAGCAAACATGACGACCGGTTTTCGACGTGGCCATGGTTCCAGTACTGAAATGTCGTCCAACACCTCGAGGATTTGGGACGAATTGCCGATTCGTTGTCCCTTGGTGAATTCCGACTGGGTCCCGTGCGGATCAGATTCGCTTTCCACACACGTCCAATGGTCCGTCAATTCATTGATCAAACGGTGGATGTAGCGGTCCGAATATCCGCGTTTGCGCAGCTCTCGTTGCAGATCACTATATTGATTCTGGTTCACCTTCTGCCCCGTCAAGTATGGTTTGAACCGCACCCACAATTCGGTTCCAATCCGAAAGCTTGGCTTCCAGTCTTTTTTTTCCTGCCTTGGTCAGCCGGTAATAGATTCGAGGCCGCCCGTTGACTTTGGCCGATCGAGTCGCCACCAGACGGCGTTTTTGCATTAAATGTAACAGCGGGTAAATCACGCCCTCAGCAAACTGAATGGCTTCATGCGAACGTAACCGAATCCCGCGAACAATTTCGTAGCCGTACATTTCTCGATCCTGTAACAGGCGCAGGATGAGTAGTTCGGGGACACCCTGTACAAATTCTTTGGAATTCTTTTTTCCAGCCATAACCCCATCATACCTATTCAGCAAAAGTATGTCAATTTTTAATTATGCCTATTGAATATAGGTTAATATACTTATAGAGTATAGGTATCACCTGGAGCAACTTTGGGAGACAGCAATCATGGCTTTTCGAATTCAATGCGGTTTGATGTCCAGAAACATCTTGTTTTTCATTGCAGTGTTATTGGCGGTTTGTCTGTCAACACGCGCAGCTCAAGCGGATATCGTCGCGTATTCCAATTTTGGTCCCAACGACAATTTCAGTCGGTCGCAAGTGATCGGGATTGGCCACAACGGCAATCCGGGATCCAATTTACATTTTGCCAATCAATTTACGTCCGAAGCGACGGGGTTGGTTTCCACCGTCGACGTCGGGATTTCGTTGTCCAATGCTGGCCAAAACGACGAGATGCAAGTATTGCTTTGGACCGATGTCGGCGGTCGGCCGGGAGCAGCGATCTGGGACGGAACGGTTTCACCGGTTGCCATTGACCAGGTTTACTCCGTCACGTCCAGTGGCCCGACAGTAGAATTGCTCGAAGGTGAAAGGTACTGGATCTCAGCCAGAGCCAATAACGGAACCGGGTTTTATTTCTGGTATGGCAATTCGATTGGACGGAGTGGTTTGTTTGTCTTTGACGGTACCGGCGGAACCAATTGGACGACGCCGAATACTTTCAATCAGCAGCCATTTCGAGTGAACCTGGCGAACATACCAGAACCTGCGAGTTTTCCGTTGCTTGCAGTGGGTTGTATGTTGTTGGTTCATCGAAAGCGTAAACGAAAGGCTGTCGGGTAAATAACCAGTAGGGCCGGTTCCCACCGGCCAATTCATCAAAGTGGCCAGTGGGAAGCTGATCCTATGAGCGGCAAGACGCTAGCCGCCGGTTCGTCAGTGATTCGTATTGGCGGTTAGTGCTTCATACCGGCGGTTAGTGCCTTGCCGCTCACGATGATTTTGCCAAACCAATAAAACGGCCGGTGGGAACCGGCCCTACACAAACAGTTTTGTCAAACGTCGATCATTTGCTGAATGGTGTTTTTCAAAATTGCTTCGCCGCCAAAACTCATACCCAACGCACGGATTTTATTCGTTTCGATTTGGTGTTTTGGCGATTTGGATTCCCCCAGAATCTGGCTGGAACTGCCTGTTATTTCTTTGGCAATGGTCGCTACCTCGTATCTGGAAATATAGCGGTCATAACAATTGAAAGCTTCTCCCATGATCTTTTCTTGAGGAGCTTGCAGCAAAGTTGAAATTCCTTTGGCGACGTCGTCGACATGAACTTCTTTGCCGCCACCGGATACCTGGACATCGAGCCCGGCTTTCACCTGTTGAACCAAATCGTACCATTTTGAATTTTCGATGGGGTTTGCGACACCGTAGATACCTGTCGGGCGGATGGCACAAATTGGAAACTCATGTCCCCATCCATAACTATGAACAAAACGTTCGATGGCCGCCTTGTGGGCGCCGTAATGTGTTAATGCCCAAGTGGGATGTGCCTCGTCCAATGGCCGATCGTCCAGAATTTTTTCGTGAACGGCGCAAGTCGAAACGAAGATAAATCGCTGAACATTTTCAGCCATTGCCGCTTCGATCAATCGCACGGTTCCAATCAGGTTTTTTTCCAGATATTCGGTCATATCCCCTTCAGATCCGCGAAAACCAGGACCTTGGCGAAATAATCCGCTGTGAACAATTGCATCGCATTGGTCGACTAGTGCTTCTGAACTTGCCTGATCGTTTAGTTCTCCATTGATCCAGGTGACGTTGGGATGATCGATCACCGGAGGCGTGGAGCCGTGACGACACCAACATCGCAATTCATGTCCTTGTTTTACCAACAGGTTGATTACCGAACGGCCAACGAAACCTGTGCCGCCCGTCAAGCCAATTTTCATAAGTCTTCCTTTGTTGTTGAGGGCATGTGGGACAACATTTTTAACTTGTTATTATTTACATAACTATGAAAAAATCGGTAGTGGATGATGTAGTTGGCAATTCAATAAACGATACGTAATCGGAAAAATCGCATACGAGCACGAAGCGCGGGGCGAGTGGTTTTGCGCGGTCAACCACTCGCTCGCGCTTCGTGCTCGTATAACAACTACAAATGCCTTGCAAGGATCCACTTCGACGTGCCAGCCGGCGATCACTAACACCCATCGAGATAGTGCATGAAATTACGACCAGCAAAAAATTCGGATTCACAACAGATCATCCAACTGATCGATGCAGTCTATTCGGAGTACAACGATACGGTATGCCTCGATGGTGCGGAAAAAGACTTGCTGGATATCGAAGATGCTTATCGGGCCGTCGGTGGCGAATTCTGGGTGCTGATCCAGGATGATATGGTGGTTGGAACCCATGGGGCGCTGCCTTGCGAATCGGAAACGGCGCCGGATCTCAAAGTTTGCCAGTTCAAACGGCTTTATTTAGCTCAAACGCTGCGTGGAACGCAGTGGGGTCATCATTTGATGCAGGTGACGATTGATTGGGCGCGCGACGTCGGTTTCGAACGTGTTGAATTTTGGTCCGATACTCGGTTTAAACGCGCCCACCAGTTTTTTACGAAATTCGGTTTTCAACGCGATGGACGCAGCCGCGATATGGACGACGGTGTCGAGCCTTATTCCGAGTATTTTTATTTTCTCGACCTACAACAAAAAACGGGCGACCGATCGCCGCCCGTATCGAAGGTTTGAGTGTTTCGATAAGTTACCTGATTCGGCCGCCACGATTTGGCAATTGATTGCCGCCTGGGTTGACGATTTCTAGCAATTCCACTTCGAAAACCAGTGTTTTGTTAAGTGGAATTCCGCTTCCAGGTGGAGGGTTCATGCCGTAACCAATATTTCCTGGAATCACAAATTGGTACTTGGACCCGACGGTCATTTTCTGCAAACCCTCAGAGAATCCTTTGATAAACTGATTGACGGCCAGAGTTGCTGGACGTCCTTTCGACGTTTGATCAAACACTTTTCCGTCGGGATACGTTCCCTTGTAATTAATTTTGACGATGTCCGTCGAGCTGGGAGACTTCCCTTTGCCGGCTTTCAACTGTTTGTACTGCAATCCGCTTTCCGTCTGAATGACACCTTCGACGAGCTTGTTTTTCTTCATAAACGCTGCACCCTCGCGGGCGTTTTTGTCTGCCATTTTTGCTGCCACGAGCTGGTTGAATTTCATCATCACCGCTCGAAATTCCGCTGGATCAATTTTGGTTCCTTGCTTGTTACCTTGGGCATATCCTTTGGCAAACTGTTCCAGATTGATAGCGACGCCTGCCTCCTTCAAATCCAGAGCGATCCGTTGGCCCATCATAAAGCTCGCCTGATCGATGGTTTTCTGAGGATCCTGCTCTTTTTTTTCCTGTTTTTTGACAGGAGGGGTTTGTTGTTTGCCTTGTTGAGCGACTGCGAAATTGGCCACCGCAATCATCAGGCAAAAAGTCCAGGCAATTTTCATGTTTTCCTTTCGGTGTTGCCCGAACACCGATAGGTGTTCAGTGTTGTTAGTTCATGCCTGAATTATACGGAGTTCTGGCCATTTAGGTTATACGAATATTGGCCACAATATCAGCCGGTTTTGTCAGGTTCCCAACACTTGGCGACGACAGATACTGGCCACGCTGGATTCATCGACCAAATGGCGGGTCTCGATGCCTTCGTTGAGTAGCGGGCCGCTGATGCGAACAAAATCTGCCGGCTCGTAGGTATTAATAATGGCCGTGACCGCGTAACCTTGTCGACGGAGCGAGCCGAGCGCGACGGCGCGTTCCAAATCCACTTCGGACAAAATCGCGATGATGGTCGCATCGCGTGGCATATCCTCCTGGGCCTCGGATATCAGTTGCGAAAACGTCAGGCGATTGGACAATTCGAGACGGGCTAACCCGCGGCGAATGTGGATCATCTGGTCGGCAGATTTGCGCGTCGGAATCACGACCGGTTTGATTTGGTCTTCACGAACAGACGACATGGCGCGCTTTTGCGCTTCGTCCCGGGTTCGTGCATCGCCCCGCCAGCCTTCTTGCTCGATTCTCTCTGCGGCGTCGCGACCATTGGAAACGATCCCGACCTGTTGGCCCATTTGGAACAAAGCGTTGGCGATTGAGGCTGCAGCGGTGACCGAAAGTTCGCTCCGATAGGGTTCGTGTTTTCTGTCGAATGAACGGCGGTCAAAATCGACCAGGATCGTTGCTCCAGCAACCGACGACGGTTCATAAATCTTGGACTGCAACTGTCCGGTTCGCGCGGTTGCCCGCCAGTTGATACGTGCCAATGCGTCGCCTGGTTGGTAGTCGCGAACGCCGGCAATGCGGGTGGGGTCTTCGAACAAACGATGTGTCATCACGACTTCGCCAATCGGCCGGCGGGAAGCGATATCGTAGCCTTCCAAGGTGATCGTCTTGGGCAAAACCAACAGATAGTTCGGATCGCTTGCCACACGATATCGGCGATGTAAACCAAACAAGTCCCCGGTTTCTAAAACGAGCGGACCGATTTGATAGTAGCCACGGCGATTTGCCTGGACTTGATAGACTAAATTTTCCGATTTGCCGCGACCCAGTTTCACGACGTCGACACTTTGTCCGGTCAAAGTCAAACTGGGAGCGACTCGATTTCGAGCACTGGGCGGTAAAAGGTCTTCGACTAACATCCATGAGATCGGTAGCGATCCTTCGTTGACCAAACTAATGAAAACCGAAACCGTTTCCCCTTCTTCGATCGTCAGTTGGTCGCATTTGCGAGTTGCCGTAACATTGTCGACCCAATTCCCGGAGAGGATTCGACTGATGATCACAATCCCCAAAAAGGCATACATCGCATAAATGAGCAGGCTCATGTCGAGCACGTAGGCAATCAATAGCCCGACGAGTCCCAATAAGATCCATTTGATCATTTTTTAAGCGGTGCCTTCGAGTACGGGGACGGCGATTTCCGCCAAGATTTGAGTGATCACGTCTTTGCCAGTGATTTTACGCATCCGTGATTCAGGTTTCAGGATGACTCGGTGAGTCATCACCGGTGGCGCGATAATTTTTACATCGTCTGGCATCACGAAATTGCGACCTCGAATGGCGGCCAACGCTTGGGAAGCTCGAAACAGAGCAATCGATGCACGGGGGCTGGCGCCGAGGTTGAGGTGTTCATGATCGCGAGTCATGGTCACCAATTGCAAAATATACTCTCGAATTTTCGGATCGACATGAATTTTTCGCACCGCCTGTTGGCACTGGACAATTTCGTCCGAACTGACGACTTCGCCAATCGATTCAATCGGATGCTGCATTTGCATGTTATCCAGCATCTCCAATTCATCGGCCATGTTGGGATAACCCAGATTGAATTTCATCAAAAAACGGTCCAACTGTGCTTCGGGCAATGGAAACGTTCCTTCGTGGTCGACCGGGTTTTGCGTGGCCACGACAAGAAACGGCGCGGCGAGCGGGTAAGTCGTTCCATCAACGGTAATCCGCGACTCTGCCATGGCCTCAAGCAACGCCGCCTGTGTTCGCGGAGTCGTCCGGTTGATTTCATCGGCCAACAGCAAATTGGTGAACAGCGGACCCTGGCGGAATTCAAACTCGCCATTTTTTTGGTTGAAAATGGATGCCCCCGTCACGTCGGTTGGCAGGAGGTCGGGCGTGCACTGAATCCGCTTGAAATCACAGCCGACACTACGGGCCAACGCACGGGCAAGCATCGTTTTCGCGACACCGGGTACGTCCTCGAGCAAGATATGGCCTTCGCAAAACCATGAGACCAGTGAAAACACGATTTGCTGTCGTTTACCGACGATGACTTTTTCGACGTTTTGCGTGATTTTTTTAGAGGCTTGCTGAACCTGTTTCATGAGCACCTGTTTCGATCAAATTTCTGTACCTATGTTTCATTATGGATTCAGAGGGCCAGAAATGCTAGTAAATGCCAACGGTATCCGGGAGTGCGGGTTGACAGCGAAACGAGGAATTGGGAAAGTTCGCAACCCATTTTTGGGAGGTTGGTATCAGCGATTCGTCTCGACTACGCAACCCTTTTCAAGATTTTTGACGATTGTCAAAAGAATGATGCAAAAACGTAAAAGATTTCAGTGGACTGTTCTCGGATTGGCGTGTTTGAGCATTGCGTCAGGATGTCAAAGCGTTGGCCCGAATCAATATCGTGGCGGACTGATTGGCGGAGGTGCGGGTTCGTTGATCGGTGCTGCGATCGGTTCGACCGATGGCAAAGCGCTTGAGGGCGCCGCGATCGGTGGTGCACTGGGCTCAACCATCGGCTCGCTCGAGGGCCGCCAACGGGACCAAGAAAATGCTGCCTATCAACGCGCGAATCAGCAACGTGCCATCCACATCGATCAAGTGATCCAGATGACACGCAGTGGCTTGAGCGACGAAGTCATTGTCAATCAAATTCGCGCGACGGGAATCGTTGCCCCACCGACTCACGAACAATTAATTCACTTGAAAAACAGCGGTGTGTCAGATCGCGTGATTGCCGCCATGCAAGGTGCAGGATTCGCACCGGCGGTTGGACCCGTTCCAGCACCCGCCGTGGTCGAACATGTTTGGGTCGAACCGCGATTTGGTCCTCCTCCATTTCGACGTCGGCATTGTCGGCCTTACCCCAGACATCGCCGTAGTGTCGGATTTTCATTCGGTTTCTGAATGTTGATTGCCGACAGTGTAAGAGTTGGTGACGGGAAATCGCAACCCGAAGCGTGAGCGAGGGACCACGTTTTTACTCACATCAGTGTCGTATCTGATCCCTCGCTCACGCTTCGGGTTGCGATTTCGCTGTGGGTGCCACTGGCCCCAGCCAGTGATTGCACATTGACTCACGATTTTTCGTTCAATTCAGTTAGTACTTAATAACCACTATCCAGCCACCTCACTGGCGGAGCCAGTGGCACTCAATTTCTCGCTCACGCTTGGCACTTTTGATTTGACCACGACGCCGCTACCCGCATGTGAAAACCGTTTTCGCTTGAGCTACAATGGCCTTTCTGGTTTTCTGCATGAAAGGCGATGTTGTGAAGCTTACTCCTGTAAAATATCGAATTCTGTTTTCAATACTCTCTTTGTTGTTTTTCGCCGCTTCGCTTCAGGCGGATCAACCTAACATCATTTGGATTGTCGCCGATGATTTGGGATACAACGATCTCAGTTGCATGGGACAGAAACATTTTAAAACGCCGCGCTTGGACCAGATGGCGGCCGAGGGAATGCGTTTTACGCAGTTCTACGCTGGCAGTACGGTTTGTGCACCGTCGCGTGCTTGTTTTCTAACAGGTCAGCATACCGGTCACATTTACCAACGATTCAATGGAAAAGTTCAGTTTCGCGATGATCCGCTCGATATCACCATCGCAACACTTTTGAAAAAAGCTGGTTACAAAACGGCGTTGATTGGGAAATCTGGATTGGCTTGCAACAGTAACGATGGAAAACTGCCAAATCGCAAAGGGTTTGATTATTTTTATGGCTATTCGAGTCACACCGGCGCCCATCGTTACTATCCCAAAAAATTGTGGAAGAACGGCGAGGCGATCAAGTTCGATGACAATCAGGGATACGAAGGTAAAACGTATTCAGGTGATTTGTTTTTAAAAGAATCATTGCAGTGGATCACGGCTAATAAAGACAATCCGTTTTTTCTCCACCTTGCGTTGCAGCAACCACATGCTGATTTGCAAGTGCCCGATTCGTATCGCAAGAAATTTCTGGGCAAGTTTGGCAAGGAGAAGCCGTACAAAAAATCTTTTTACCGTGGCGAAGCGAATCCCAAGGCAACGACGGTTGCCATGATCACCTACCTCGACGATTCAGTCGGCCAAGTGATCGATTTAATCAAAAAATTGGGGATTGAGAAAAAGACGATCGTGATGTTTACCAGTGACAATGGACCTCATAGCGAAGGCGGACATCATCCGAAACATTTTGATTCGAACGGACCGCTGCGTGGTCAGAAACGCGATTTATACGAAGGCGGCATTCGCGTGCCGCTGATTGCCTGGTGTCCCGGAAAGATACCCGGCGGCAAGACATCGGATTTGATTTGTGCGTCGTGGGATTTTCCTGCAACCGCTTGTGAATTTGCCGGAATCGATCCGCCGAAAAATACTGACGGTGTTTCTTGGGTGCCGACGTTGACTGGACGCGGAGTTCAGAAGAAACACGAATACCTGTACTGGGAATTTTATGAACAGGGAGGAAAGCAGGCGGTCCGGCAGGGAAAATGGAAGGGAATTCGGCTGAATGTCCGAAAAGACCGTCACGGCAAATTGTTGTTGTTTGATTTGGAAAAAGATCTGGGAGAAACAAACAACATTGCCGCCGAGCATCCCGATGTTGTAGAGCGGTTGGCAAAGATCATGGACCAGGCACACATACCTTCGAAAGTCGTGTCGTTCAGCCCGCGAAAAAAACGCCGCCAGAAATAATCGGTAGGGCCGGTTCCCACCGGCCATTTAATCGGATTGGCTTTAGGGACAAGCTTTCAAAGCCACCCGTGAGCGGCAAGGCGCTAGCCGCCGGTACGAAACACTGACGAACCGGCGGCTAGCGCCTTGCCGCTTACAGTAGGGGCGGGGGGCCGGTGGGAACCGGCCCTACTAATCTTCGGCACGGCTTCCGTCGCCACACATCATGACAATGCATGGTTTGAATTCACCAACGATTTCGACCAGGTCTTGTTGCGCGGCCATCACATCGTGAATGTTCTTGTAAGCTCCGGGAACTTCGTCGAGTCCCGCAGCCAACAGGCGAACATTTTTTTCACGCAAATGGTCACGCCATTCCTTCCAGCGAAACTGTTGTTTGGCAGCCGTCCGCGACATTCGTCGACCGGCGCCGTGGGAGGCTGAATTCAAGCTTGCGCCACAGCCTTTACCGCGTACCACAAATGCCGAGTCTGCCATGTTGCCTGGAATCACTCCCAATTCACCCAGACCCGCCGGTGTTGCACCTTTGCGATGCACGTACAATTGCTGGCCATTGTGTTCTTCGCGCCAAGCGAAATTGTGATGATTTTCCACGGTCGCCAACACGCCAGCTCCAGCAATTTTAGTGACATTGTTATGAATCACTTCGTGATTTGCCGACGCGTACCGGCCCATCAAATTCATGGCTTCCCAGTACTCTTGACCTTCCTGCGTATCGAGATCCAGCCAAGCGAGGTGCTTCATTTGTTTGTCGTTTTTGTAACGCGACGGCAGCTTTTTTTTCGCGATATCGGTATACCGTTGGCAAACACGTGCGCCTGCGCCGCGGCTTCCACTGTGGCTCAATAGCGCGACGTATACACCTGACGGGATGCCGAGTTCGTCTTGTGGCAACGTCAAAATACCCCACTCCACGAAGTGGTTGCCTGAACCGCTAGTGCCTAGTTGGTGCCAGGCGCGGTCACGCACTTCACGAGTTACTGCAGTAATCGTCCAGTCTTCATCGAGAACCGCATGTTGATGTGGACGGCGCCATTTTCCGCCGGTACCAAAACGTGTTCCTTTGTGGAGCGCTTTGTCCAAAAATTCGCATTTGTTGGCGCTGTTTTCCCCAACGATTGACGGATCGATATCTGTCACCGTCATTTTCATACGGCAAGCGATATCGACGCCGACGCCATACGGGATGATGGCGTTTTCACAAGCGAGTACGCCACCAATAGGCAACCCATATCCGCTGTGGGCGTCCGGCATCAGCGCAGCAGCTCGCGAAACTGGCAAACGACAAGCGTTTGAGATTTGATCTTTGGACGCTTGATCGATATCCGTGCCCCATTGTTGGTAAGCGATTTCGTGAACGTCGTCCGCCGTTTGGGCGTGTTCGATCAATGCCCGCGCAAGATCCGCATAATATTCGTCGGACAAGTAGACTTGAGGAGCAGCGACGATTTTGGGGATCATTTTTTTAGGACGTTCACCATCGGCGCGCGCAGCACGCTGAACGGCATCGATCGCCTGTGGAACACAGTCGTCGGGAACACCCAGTCGAATCAGCTGTTTTTTGTTCATTTTTTTGCAGGATTTGTTTTGATAAGAAAGCTGTGTGGCAACGGGAGGGCGAGGCTCCTGCCGAGCCGTATCGGGACAACTTCCCAACCACCCGTGAGCGGCAAGGCGCTAGCTGCCGGTTCAAAGCGCTAACAGACCGGCGGCTAGCGCCTTACCGCTCACAGGAGCCTCACCGTGCCGCGCGGAATGTTGCGTTGGCTCGGCAGGAGCCTCGCCCTCCCGTTGCTATGTCTCTGACATAGATGAAGATTCGCGTAATTTGTTCGCGTTTTCAAGCAGCTGAATCGGATTTCGCTGTAATTCAGCTCGATACATTCATCGTTGCATTTGCCGTTTCTGCAATAATTTCGCCAGCTCGACGGGCTTGATTGGCATCGATATGCAAATGAGTGACGGCGCGAACCGATGTGTTGCTGAACGGGAAAGTCCAAACACCTGCTGCGAGCAATTTTTCGCAAAACTCGGGTGCGGAGCACAGTCCGGGGTCGACTTGGAAAATGACGATGTTGGTATGCACATCTGATTCGTTGACGGACAGACCGTCGACATCACTGACGGTTTGGGCAATGAGTTTGGCGTTTTCATGATCTTCGGTCAATCGCTGGACGCTATTTTCTAACGCGTACAAAGCCCCAGCAGCAATGATGCCTGACTGACGCATGCCACCGCCAAATAATTTTCGATGGCGACGAAGTTCGGCAATCATGGATTGATCGCCGACCAATGCTGAACCGACCGGCGCTCCTAGCCCTTTGCTAAAACAAACGCTGATGGTATCGAAATGTTCGGCCCATCGCTCGGCCGAGATTCCAGATCCGATCACTGCGTTAAACAACCTCGCGCCGTCCAGATGGGTCTTGAGGCCATTTTCATGCGCCCAACTGCAAATTTCAACGACGTCGTCAAAGTTCAAAATTTTGCCGCCGCCTTTATTGTGTGTATTTTCCAAACAAACAAGCGTCGTCCGGGGAGTGTGTTCATCGTCGGGCCGAATCATCTCAGCGACGTGCGACAGAGATAGTTCGTAGTTGTCGCCGCGAATTGCGCGGACCGCGATACCACTGAGAGAGGCGTAGGCGCCCTGTTCGTAGTTGTAAATGTGGCAACCTTCCTCGCAGATCAGTTCGTCGCCAGGTTTACAGTGCAGCCGAACTGCCGTTTGATTGGTCATCGTACCAGACGGCATGAACAGAGCCGCTGATTTGCCAAGCATTTCAGCAATTTTTGTTTGCAGCTTGGCAACCGTTGGGTCGGTATCGATCACGTCGTCGTTGACGTCCGCACCCGCCATCGCTTGACGCATTTCGGCCGACGGTTTTGTCAATGTGTCACTACGGAGATCGATCATGGCTTGCTGGGTCATAGTTTCGCAAACGCGTCCATGGCGCGTTGGATATGTTCATCAGTCAGCGCGGCGGAAACCTGCACGCGAATTCTTGCTTCGCCACGCGGTACCACGGGGAAAGCAAACCCAATCGCGAGAACGCCCAATTCAAACAGGCGGGCCGATTTTTTGAGCGCCTCTGCCTCATCGCCAATCATGATCGGAATAATGGCGGTTGGCGACGGCGTACACTGGAATCCAAGATTCGCCAGGCCTTCGCGGAATTTAGCAACGTTGTCGTGCAAGCGCGTGACAATGGACGGATCATTTTCGATGACTTCGATCGCTTTGCCAGCGCTGTAAGCGACGGTTGCGGGCAATGCATTGGAAAACAAACTGGGGCGTCCACGCTGTTCGAGTACCTCGATCGCTTTTTGTGACGCACCGATATAACCGCCAGCTGCACCCCCCAATGATTTTCCGAGCGTTCCCGTAATCACATCGACTTGGCCGAATTTGTCAAAATGCTCCGGAGTTCCTCTGCCCCGTTTGCCGAGGACGCCGATTCCGTGCGAATCATCGACGACCAGCATTGCCTCGTATTTTTCACAAAGTTCGATCAACTCTGGCAACGGGCAAACGTCGCCTTCCATGCTGAACACGCCATCGGTGATGACCCAGCGGCATTGGTAATCGCCCGACTGTTTCAATTTGTCTTCGAGATCGTTCAGATCATTGTGTTTGTAAATGTGCTTGGCCGTTTTTTTGGAAACCAGCCGACAACCGTCGATGATACTGGCATGGTTTAATTCGTCCGACAGCAACACATCGTCGGGACCGCACAATGTTGGAAATAGCGCTTCGTTGGCGTTCCAGCAGCTGACGTAGGACAAACTGGCTTCAGTCCCGATAAATCCGGCAATCTTTTTTTCCAGATCTCGATGACATTTGAGTGTACCGCAGATAAAACGAACCGATGCGGTGCCGGCGCCATAATCGCGAATGCCGTCGATACCGGCCTGGATCACTTCCGGGTGATCGGCCAATCCCAAATAGTTGTTGGCGCACAGCACCAAAACTTCTCCATGACCATCGATATTCACGATCGGGCGCATGGGGGATTCGATTTGATAAAACGGTTTAAGTTGACCGCTGGACGTCAGGTCATTGATCAAATCGGTGCACCGATTTTCGAACAATGCACTTGGCATAAATGATTCCTTTGCATGAAAGCTGCGGTTTGTTAGTCGCTGTCTGGCATTTCCAAAACAACTTTGATCGCTTCGCCAGATTGCATTTTCTGGAATCCCGATTCAAATTCTTCCATTGGAATCTGGTGAGTAATGATCGGATCGAGGTCCATGCCCGCGAGCAAGAATTGTTCCATTTGATACCACGTTTCAAACATTCGCCGTCCATTGATTCCGAGGACGGTCGTTCCTTTGAAAATGACCGCGTTCGTGATGTCAATCGAGATGTTATCCGGCGGGATTCCGAGCAGCGCGGCCGTCGAGCCATTTTGTAACGATTCGAGGCCTTGGCTAATCGCAACCGGATGGCCGCTCATTTCCAGCAGGACTTCGGGTCCATCGTTACCGGCGATATTTTTGATTTGTTGAACGAGATCGGGTTCGGTGGCCATGAGCGCTTCGTGAGCACCAAGTTGTTTGGCCAGTTCGAGACGATTTTGATCCATGTCGGTGACGATAATTTTGTTCGCCCCGGCCGCTTTGGAGACCGAGACTGCCATCAAGCCAATGATGCCGACGCCAGTAATCAAAACATTTCGGTTGCTGACACCAGCTGCCATCGCCGTATGAACCGCGTTTCCAAACGGATCAAAGATCGCTGCAAAACGGTCAGGAATCAGCGGATGAACGGGCCAGATGTTTTCTTGCGGGATGCAAACATACTGGGCAAAACAGCCATTGCGATCGATCCCGATGATGCTGACGTCTTTGCAAATATGGGCATCGCCCGTACGACATTGGCGACAATGTCCGCAACCAATGTGACCTTCGGCACTGACCCGATCCCCTTTGGCTATCGATTTAACGCCTTCGCCGACCGCATGAACTTTGCCAACAAACTCGTGCCCAGTCGTGATTCCCATTTTGACACGGCTTTGGCTCCAACGATCCCATTCGTAGATATGGCGGTCGGTGCCGCAGATGCCAGCATGCGTAACCCGAACTAAAACGTCATTTGGACCGATGGACGGGATTTCAGTTTCAGGACAAAATTCTAGCCCGGGAGCATTTTGGGTTTTTCGAATTGCCGGCATGGCTGCAGGCAGTGTGAGCGTCATAGAGATCCCGTCGTTCTAAAACTACTGATTTAACAGGCTTTCAATGTAAAAAGAGGCGTCGATATTGGCAACTAAGGTGGCTAATTTGCCGCAGCAATCTTGAGTTTTACGAGACGAAGCCCACAGAAATTGGGACTGGACGGCATGAAAGTTTTCTACGATGGAGCGATTTTCTCAATCCAGAAATATGGTGGGATCAATCGATATTTCAAAAATCTCATCGAGTATCTGCCTGAACACGTTCAGGCGACATTGGTCACATCTGCGGAGCCGTTCCCAGTTTCGAGTCGTCACAACGTACTGAGTTGTTCGGCGCCCCCCTGGTTGTCATGGCAAAAAAGCTTGAGACGTTTTGTCGAAGCCCGAATCGCGCGAAAACATTTTCTCGATGGTCAGCCAGATATCATTCATCCCACCTACAATCGATCGTTAACTCGAAATTATTTTGAGAATTTTTCGAGTGGTAAACAGCGGGCTCCCGTCGTTTTAACCATCTATGATTTCACACATGAGCGATACGGTGATCAAATCAAAAACGCCGAGCGACAGGTCGCCTGGAAAAGCGCAGCCATCAAACAGGCGGACGCAATCATTTGTATTTCCCAATCGACAATGAACGATCTCGCCGAATACCATCCCGATGCAGTGAATAAAGCGGTTGTTATTCATTTGGCGGACGAACTGGGAGCGGTCGAAGCGAATTCGCAGGGAATCGAACAAGCGTTAACGGAAAAATATTTTCTGTTTGTTGGCGGGCGATCGGAATACAAGAATTTTTTGCGATTGCTGGAGGCGACCAGGATTTTGCATCGCGCTGCACCCGAATACCGTCTGTTTTGTGTTGGTGCGCCATTGAGCAGCGATGAAGTTAGCGTGATCGATCAATTGGGGCTTGGCGGGGTTGTTGAATCGTTCGGACGAGTCGATGATGCTCAGTTGAAAATGCTTTATCAACAATGCGTCGCATTTGTTTATCCGTCTTTGTACGAGGGGTTTGGTATCCCGCTGTTGGAATCAATGGGTTGCGGGGCACCCATTTTGGCATCTAACAGTTCATGTTTTCCAGAAATCCTCGACGGCGTTGGAATGCTGTTCGATCCATTGAATGTTCAGGAGATTGCCGACAAGATGCTCCAGGTCGCACGTGGCGAATTTGATCGCCAAAAATCGGTCGAGCAGGGATTTGAACGATACTGTGAGTTTTCTTGGGAACGGGTGGCTCAGGAGACGTGTGAATTGTATAGCGGATTGTTGTAGGCCGGTTTTGGGTGGCAATGCCACCTGCCAGTGCATTTGTGACTTCAATTCGTGTTTGCAGTTATGCATTGCCCAAATAACTGACATAGGCAAACAGGCTGGCTCCAATCTCGTGCCCATCACTGGCTGGGGCCAGTGCCACCCACGTCGCGTTTCGCGGAAAATGCTTGCACAATGTTATTGCGATCAGATTGCTGGCAGTAGGGCCGGTTCCCACCGGCCATCAAAAAACGGCCGGTGGGAACCGGCCCTACTTTCCAATAACTGATTCATGTTGACAAAATTTTGACGCTCGTCATACACTCATTAAGGTCACACAAAATGGAGTTTGTAACCGATGACGCGATCATCAACGGTGCCAAGGACGATTCTAATAAGCCAATTGCCACTGGATGTCATCGGCGGAGGCGAGCTGTTTACGATCCGCAGCTTTCGGTCTTTGCTAGCTGCAAATCCTGAGTCCGAGCTGTGGTATTCGACGTCCCAGCAACCGACCATTGAAACGCATGTTTCCCGGATGAAGCGGAAATATGTGCGGGCGAAAATCGCGGATGAAAAAGTTATTGCGGTTGAATCGAAACCTCTCCGCGAATTGTTGAATCGAACCAGTGCGTTTGACGCGATTGCTGTTCATCAGTATTTGAGTTGTTCGACAACCATTAATTTCATTAGCGCCGCTGCGCCGGATCAAACCGTTGTTTTAACAAGTTTGGGCCACGAGCCGTTTTGTAAAGATTTCGTCAGGTGTTTCGAACCCGGTCGCCAGGTCCGCGTTGCCGAAATTTCCGAGTTCGCGGCGAAACGATCCGGTTTGCGTGGAATCACCGCGTCGGCAGTTTCGGCCAGTGTTTTTCACGAGGACATTGTGCCAATGAGACCGAGTGAAAAACGTCAGTTTGGTCGCCAAGCGATCGGCTTGGGTCGTCAAATGCCCCACAAAGGATTTGAGGTCACGATTGATGGAATTCCCGAAGATTGGAATTTGAGAATTGTTGGACCGCCTGGAGGAGATCGAAAATATCTCAAGCTGTTGAAGAGAAAAGCGAGCAGACCCAATGTCGAATTGCTGGGATGCCTCGGACAGCAGGAACGCGTAGCGGCGTTGGCGAATGCAGACGTCTTGATCGCTTCGTCGTGTCGCCAATTGTTCGACGGGCGAGAGATTGATCATGCCGAATTGTTTGGGCTGGTGATTCTCGAAGCGCTGGCTGTCGGCGTTTTGCCGGTCGTTTCTGACGTGCCATCGTTTTGTGAGATTATGGAAAAAATTGGCTTGAACGACCTGGTTTATCAGCAACGTGACAGTGCGCAGCTGTCAGA
The DNA here is from genome assembly GCA_028280445.1 of Pirellulaceae bacterium. Taxonomy (GTDB): domain Bacteria; phylum Planctomycetota; class Planctomycetia; order Pirellulales; family Pirellulaceae; genus JANQLU01. The sequence goes on from JANQLU010000016.1 coordinate 74,103, forward strand.
GATTCTGCTCACGGTCGGTTCGCGACCAGAAGAGTATTTCGGCGAGCGACTGCAGTCGGCTCGAGACGCTTTGGTGTCGCATTACCTGTGGGACAACTATTGGGAGCGAGTCTTTGCCGGCCTCGGTCAATCGGACAGGCATCGCTCAGATTTGACGGTCAAGCAACGCATCTGCGCTTGATCGGTGATTCATGCGGTTTTGAGATGCAGTTTGTAAGGGGAAATTTGATGCGGGTGGTTATCGTCAGCAATTTGTTTTCACCGCATGTTATCGGTGGTTATGAAATTGGATGTCTCAACCTGGCCAGGGCCGCGCAAAAAGCTGGTCACGAAACGTATGTTTTAACAAGTCTCCCTGTCGGGCGTTTGGTCAAAGGCGTCGCGGCTTCTGATTTAAACGTGAGGCCGATTTTCGAACCAATCTTTGAATACGAAAAAAGTCTCAGTGGTGTGCCAATCGTCAACGAGCAAGCGAAATTTGGTGGGATCGTTCCCGCCAACGTGATGGCCTTTCAAAACGAGTTAAAAGCGATTCGGCCAGACGCGATCTGGATTTTTAATCCGCTGGGATTGGGTCCAGTCGGGATTGTCGAAACAGCGGTTGGCAGTGGAATTCCGACGACGATTCATTTGATGGATCATCTCGACCAGACGATTGCGGGTTACCAGTACGGGTTTTATCAACTGCCGCGTTGGTCGCGTGCCAAAAACAAAATGGGCGCGATTTCGTGTTCGACAAAAACCTTGAATCAAAATCAACTGTATGGAAATTACCAGCGGAGTTGTGTGATTCCCAATGGAGTCGTGCTGCCTGAGCAAATGGAGCACAAAACAAAACGTCGTGATCCGTCTGAGCCTTTGCAGTTGGTTTATTTTGGACAGATCAACAAACGCAAAGGGATCTTGCAGTTGGTCGAAGCGTTGAGCGGTTTTCGTCAGCAACATCCGCAGCAAGAAGTCGTTTTGCATTTCATTGGCGGTGTCGCCGGTGAATTCGAAGGATTATTGCAGTCGCGCATCAAACAGCTTGGCCTCGAGCCGAACATCAAGTTCCATGGATTCTGCCAAAGCGAGAGATTAGAGGCGTTGATTGACCAGATGGATTTGGCAGTTTTCCCGCTGAGCCCCGAAGAGCCGTTTGCCTACGTTGTGATTGAAGCGATCCGCGCCGGGTTGCCGATTATCGTGACCAAAGAGGCTGGGTGTGCCGAGTTTTTGCCGAAAGACTATCCGCTGTTGCTGCATGATCGAGACAATGTTCAAGAATTGGCTGGGCTGCTGACGGCTTTTGTTGAACGTCAGGACGAATTAGACGATTGGTGCAGCCAGTTGCAGGCCGCTGTCTACGAGTATTGCGATTTAGACCGCAAATGCTTGCCGCGTTGTATCGATTTCCTGGCTGGAGGCGAAGCGGAATCGTTGGAGTTCGATCAGGATTTGGAGACACGATTGGAATCCTGCGTCTCGTCGAGCTTGGCCAATTGGTATAGCTCGGAACATCTGGAAGATATTTTTATTCTCAAGTGGATGAGCAAGAAAAAATCAGTGGGGCGAAAGTTGGAAACCTGGATTCGCTCGCGGATTCCTGCATCGTTTCGTTACAAAATAAAACGTTCGCTTCGTCGAATCTCAGGCCGTCGAGCCGGATAAGCACTTTGAGGAAATTGTCAGGATGCCAGTCGCACTTATCACAGGAATCAACGGTCAGGATGGATCGTATTTGGCCGAAGAATTATTGCGCCTGGGATACGACGTTCATGGGACCCATCGACCGCAAAGCGATTTAGGGTTGTTGAGTTCGTTTCGTGACCAACTAAACCTGCACCAAATCGACTTGGGCTGCGGAGAAGAAATCGAACAGTTGCTGACCGCTATCCAGCCGCGAGAAGTTTACAATCTGGCGGCGCAAAGTTCGGTTGGCAAAAGTTGGGATGAGCCGGTCGAAACGGGAAACATCACTGCGATCGGAACGGCACGGTTGCTCGAAGCGATTCGACAAGTTGACAAGTCGATTCGTTTTTACCAGGCCAGTAGCAGCGAGATGTTTGGCAAAGTCATTGAAACGCCGCAGACAGAGTTGACGCCGTTTTGGCCGCGAAGTCCTTACGGGGTTGCCAAAGTCTACGGTCATTTCATCACGGTCAATTACCGCGAAAGCTACGACATGTTCGCTTGCTCGGGAATTTTGTTTAACCACGAATCTCCGAGACGCGGTTCAGCGTTTGTGACCAGCAAAATTGCCCGCACCGTGGCGGAGATCAAATCAGGATCGGCAAATGAACTGAGGTTGGGAAACCTTCAAGCTAAACGCGATTGGGGGTTTGCGGGCGATTTCGTCAAAGCGATGTGGAAAATGCTGCAAGCGGATCAGCCGCGAGACTACGTGATCGGTACCGGTGATGTCCATTGCGTGGGTGAGTTTGTGGAATGTGCTTTCGACTACGTCGGATTGGATTGGCGAAAGTTTGTTGTGATCGATCCCAAATTTTTCCGTCCTGCCGAAGTTGATGTGGTGACGGCCGATCCAACCCGCGCGAAAGAAGATCTGGATTGGCAGCCCAAATACTCTTTTGAGCAAATCGTAACGATGATGGTCGAGGCCGAATTGCAAAAAATCCAAAACGCCCAAGGCCAAACGCAACCGTCTGTCATCAACAACAAAGCAGCTTAACCTCCAAAATCGAACCCGTGGATTTTCAATGCGAAATACAATGATCTACCGGTTCGATGCTTACGGTCCCCAAGGATTGTCGGGCATTGAGCAGCTGGAAAACGAAGGCACCATTTCGGTTAAATTGCATTTGGCGGCATTCGAGGATGTTGTGACTTTCGAGAATGCCGAAACGGTGGCACACGATTTTTATTTCAGTCGAGATTTTGATGAAGGAGAGGCGCGCGTCGATCGGTACGGAGACTTTCAACATTTGCTGCCCGAGTTTCACGAATTGATCGGCAGACATTATGTCGAACGACATGGGTACAAAACGCTTTCATGTGTCCGTGATCTGTTTGCGGATCGAAACCTGTTTTATCGCTTGGTCAGTTTTTTTCTCAACCGGTTTGAAAAACACGACATCGATCTGGTGATGTTTGACGAGGTGCCGCATTACGGCGGCAGCTGGCTGTGTTACAAAATTGCCCAGGCACTAGGAATTCAAACCGTTGTTTTCTTGCAATCCATTTTCCGCGAAAAAGTGATCTGTGTTCAGTCGTATGAAGACATAGGAGATCTTTCGAGCGGTCCGAATTTGTCAGATCGCGCGATGGAGTTTCAGCCCAAGCTGCGGAAGGTGGCCAGTTGGTATTACGACGAGAACCAAACTTGCCACGTTCGCGAAAGAGCCGATTTTCTGTTCCAGGAGATCAATGCCATTTGGTTGGCCAATTGGAAAGAGTTTCTCGAATTCGCCGAAAACCATGAACAAGCCAAAAAACTGTTTCGCGATTATCTATTTAGCAAGTGGATGCCAAACGCGAACAAGCATTTGAAAAAATTTCGCTGGCGGCTCGAAATGGCGCATCGAGACAATCACAACGTCGTTGATTTCGAACTGCGGCTGTTTGATAAAATCGCCAATTACCTGCAGGCCAAAGAAGTTTTGGAGAGCTATTCGGAGACGGTTACAACCGATGTCGATTTGAATCGTCGGTATGTATTGTTCGCACTGCACTACCAACCTGAACTGACGACTTGTCCTCTCGGCGGAGCATATTCCGACCAAGCTCGAGCGATCGAAGATTTGGCGGCAAAACTGCCGGACGATGTATTGATTTACGTCAAAGACCATCGTGTTAGCTTTGGTGCGATGCGAAGTCGCGATTTTTACGAAAGATTGGCTCGCATTAAAAATGTGGTCTTGGTTCCCATTCAATTGGATACCAACCGGCTGTTAGAAAAATGTGAGTTCGTGGCGACGATTACGGGAACGATCGGGTTCGAAGCGATTTGCACAGGCAAACCCGCCGTGACTTTCGGTCACGCCTGGTATCACGGATTGCCAGGTGTCTTTCGATTTGCCGAGACTGATGACATCGCGGAAATCCAGGCGTATCAATTCGATCCATCATTGTTCAATGCCAGATTTTCGACGCTTTCTCGAAAACTGGCTGACGTTGTTCCGTTTTGGAGTATTCCGGATCATCTCCTGCCCGACGATTGGAATCGAGCAGAAAACGAACAACGGTTTGTGGCAACTGTGAAACAGATCCTCAATCAGCACACGCCTAGGTTGTTGCAATCGGCATAGGTAGCGTTGATTAATTGTGAGCGGCAAGGGGCTAGCCGCCGGTTCGTGGTGTTCCGTACCGGCGGCTAGCGCCTTGCCGTTCACAGATCAGACGGCTGTGGCCGATTGCTTGCTGCTTACAGATCAGGCTTGGCGGGAGCCTCGCCCTCCCGAAATTTCTCACGCAGAGCCGCAGAGACGCAGGGTTGAAAGTGTTGGGGGAATAAAAAAGGTGTTGTGGTCAATTGATT
>JANQLU010000033.1 GCA_028280445.1 Pirellulaceae bacterium
CAACTGTGGATTTTCTTGAAAGTGGCGACTTTTGTTAACAAGCTAAAACTTCTCCAGAACACCGTGCGCACCTGTCCTGAAGTTTGAAATTGGCGTCAAAACAATTTGCGCAGCGGTCGTTTTGCTTGAAGTTGGCGACCTTTGTTAAAAAGGTAAAACATGTCCAAAACACCGTGCGCAACTGTCGTAATGCTTCAATTTGGCGTCTAAACACTCTGCGCAACTAACGTTTTCCTTGAAATTGGCTGCTTTTGTTAAAAAGCTAAAATTTCTTCAAAACACCGTGTGCAATCGTGCTGTTGCTTACAATTGGCCGTTTGACCTAAAGCCTTTGCAAAAGAGGGTTAGCAACTGAAAATTTACAAAAGTTGGTGTGTGTGGTCAATAATATCCAAGAAAATCAAATTGCGGTTTTAGATAAAACTTGCAACAAGCAAAGTGCGCAACGGTGCTGTTGCTCGAAATTGGCGTAAAAACACTCTGCAGAACTGTCGATTTTCTGGAAATTGGCGACTTTTGTTACAAAGCTATAACTTGTCCAAAACAGTGTGCGCAACTGTCCTTTTTTTCGAAATTGGCCTAAAAACACTTTGCGCAACTCTGAATTTGCATAAATTTGGCGAAGTTTGTGACAAAGCTAAAAATTGTCCAAAACTCTCTGCGCAACTGTTGTTGTTCTTAAAATCGGCGACTTTTAATAAAATGTTAAACCTTGTGCAAATCACCGTAGGCAACTATCCTTTTGCTCGAATAAATATTCAAAGTTAATCGATTTGCTGTTTGCTTTAAATTTGCAAAAACACCCTCCGCAACGGTGCTGTTTCTTGAAATTGGCGTCACATCGCACCTTGCAATTGTTGCTTTGCTCGAAATTTGCGTAGATACACTCTGCGCAACGGTCGTTGGTCTTGAAATCGACGACTTTTTGCAAAAAGCTAAAGGTTGTGCAAAACGCCGTGCGCAACTGTCCAAATGCTCGAAATTGGCGTCAAAACACTCTGCGCAACTGTCGTTGTCCTTGAAATCGGCCACTTTTTTTAGAAAGCTAAACCTTGTGCAAAACACCGTGCGCAACTGTCCTGTTGCACGAAATTGGCGTCAAAACACTCTCTCACAGTTGTGCACGGCTTTTTAGAAATGTTTTACCTTTTTATCAAAGGTAGCCAACTACAAGCAAAACGACTGTTCGCAGAGTGTTTTGACGCCAATTTTAAACAACAGGACATTGCGCATGGTGTTCTGGAGAAGTTTTAGCTTGTTACCAAAAGAAGCCAATTTCAAGAAAATCGACAGTTGCGGAGAGTTTCTTTACGCAGATTTCGAGCAACAGTAAAGTTGCGCACAATTTCGAGCAACAGCACGGTTGCGTACTTTGCTTTTACAAGTTTTATCTAAAAGAGCAAGTCGAATTTCTTGGATATTATTGACCACACACATCAATTTTAGTAAATTTAGAGTTGCGAGTTCTCTTTTCTGGAAGGCCTTAGGTCAAATGGCCAATTCCAAGAACCAGCATTGTTGCGCACGGCGT
>JANQLU010000069.1 GCA_028280445.1 Pirellulaceae bacterium
TTGGCTGCCGCCGCCATACGCTTTATGACGGGTCCTGGGCGGAATGGGGCGATGAACGCCACACCGAAGAGGAGCATCCCGTCATTGACGGAAAGTAACGACTCGCGGGGCGGCCGCTTAATAACGAAGCCCACCGTGGAACACAGTATGTGACTCCGAATAGAAGACTGATGCGGGCGGCCCGGTAGACTGATCGTGACGCGGATGCGCCATGACTCGAGTGGCCAGACTCAGGTGGTGTTTCTCAAGATCGTTCCCGTCGTGTAACCCCATTCGCACACTGATCTACCACTGCTGAAGCGGCGGTTTATCTGTGCTACGCGACCACCGCACTCGCCATTGTAGGTAAGTTTGCCAGCAGCGGCGCCTTTAACCCTGATCTTGTAGTTTCGCAATGGTATTGAAAGCAGTTCGGGCCGGATTGCTTCGTAATCTCGAATATCCGTTTCACGAAATACAGCGATTTTTCCGGAATTTATCTTTCCAATATAAAGCGGAAATTCAGAATCCTGCTTCATACGGCTGTGAACAGCCTGAACCGACATCGACCAGCGTTTTGCTAGATCACCTGTGCCGACTACTTCAAAAGCTATTCTAGCGTCGATGTCGCCAAAACATTCGATAAGGTCTTCTTTGCTAAGAAGAACACGTTTTTTCCCCGGCCCTGATCTTACAAGAAGCTTACCATCTCTAATGGCTTTCTTGAGACGGTATCGACTGGCAAAGCCACGCCGTTCGGCTTCAGCGAGAGAAAAGCACCTTTGTATATGTTGGTTCAAGCTCATCAACCCATATTATGAAAAAAAACCTGCTTTTTTTGAATCCAACGCTCAACATTAATAGCTATCACGCTGGCGAGAGCAAGTAGTTCCAAGAGTTGAATCAAAAACTCCATCTGCGTTTTTTCCCTTTTTTAGTTAAGTAGTCACAAGTAACTTGAGTTTCAAGATGGCCAGCACACGGCAGGAACTACCTAGACAGCGTTTTGACGTCCGGGGTCCGATTATAGAAGCGCATCGTCACCACCTGCGGTTCCGGCGTGACCGCGGCGGTTCTGTCGCTTGCGCTGGAGATTGTTGGCTGCCGCCGCCATACGCTTTATGACGGGTCCTGG
>JANQLU010000143.1 GCA_028280445.1 Pirellulaceae bacterium
TGGCGCTGGGCCAAGGCTCATGATGCCGAATGGACGCTTGGAGTTCCCGTTTACTTCCCGCAACACCTTGACGAAGGATTCCACATGGACGCTTGCGCTTCTTGCTTGTATCGTATGACGAAATGCTCGCTCGTGCGTTGTGCTTGTATCGATCGTAGACAAAAATCGTGTCGTAGTGTCAGGCGCTCATTTGCGATGCAATGGTATTTGAGAGCCTGGAACAAAACACGTTGGCATTCAAGTATGATGTACTATATCAAACTTTACCTCATTGCTCGATTGAACGTGGTCCATGGTTTTTTCAAAGAAAACTTTCAAACGTCTGTTGTTCGTAGGTTTGACTTTGTTATTGCTATTCGTCGGGTTGTCCTGGTACACCGCCGGACGCCTGGTCGCACCGGCGAACCGACCGATTGGAAACCCTCCGGCTGAGTTGAGTGCCGAAGACCACCGCATCAGTAGCGAGTCGGGAAGCGAGCTGGCGACTTGGTTGGTGCGGACTGAAGGTTCTCAGGCAGTCGTCATTTTGCTGCATCCCATTCGTAGCAATCGCAAAAGCATGTTGGGCCGAGCAAAAATGCTGGTCCGTGCCGGGTATTCGGTCGTGATGATCGATTTTCAGGCCCACGGCGAAAGTCCTGGTGATGCGATTACGGTCGGATATCGTGAGAAACACGACGTGACCGCAGCTGTCCAGTTTGCTCGCAAACAATTTCCAGGTCAGAAAATTGCTGTGATCGGTTGGTCGATGGGCGGTGCTGCAGCGACCCTGGCCAGTCCGTTAGACATCGACGCTCTGGTCGTTGAATCCGTTTACCCATCGATCACCGAAGCCATTTACAACCGTGTCGAAATGAGATTGGGACCGGCTAAACATATCGTTGCACCTGTGTTGCTAGTCCAGTTGAAGCCGAGGTTGGGGATTTCTGCAAAAGACCTGCGACCGATCGATCACATTGCCAAAGTCAATTGTCCGGTATTGGTAATCGGCGGTGACCAAGATCAACACACGACGGTCGCAGAAACGAAACGAATGTTTGAAGCCGCCGCGGAGCCCAAAAGCTTATTTATCGTTGACGGCGCGAATCACCGCGATTTTCTCAAATTTGCGCCGCGACAATATCAACAGAAAGTGCTGGGATTTCTCAATCAGAACTTGGGTGATGCGTCTGATTGAACCGTTCTGAGACGCCGCGATCAAAATAGCCAAGAAACCAGTTTTCGCTATACTTGGGATTCAGGTTTGAACCAAAAACGTTTTAACATTGATTTACTGTGAAAAGAATTTATCTGGACTACAACGCGACGACTCCGGTTGCTCCGAGCATCATCGAATCGATGCAGCCTTTTTTTAGTCAGCATTTTGGTAATCCATCCAGTGCTCATTCGATGGGCAGAGCTTGTAGCGAAGCGATCGAAGATGCGCGAATGTACGTCGGCTCGATGCTGGGTGTGGATCGAGAAGAGATCATTTTTACGTCGGGTGGAACGGAAAGTAACAATCTGGCCATTGTTGGTGTGATGACGGCTGGCGGCCCGCCAGGGGATGGGCATTTAATCACGACCACATTCGAACACCCTGCAGTATCCGCTCCGGCGAGCTTTCTGGAACGGATGGGTTACGAAGTTTCCTACGTATGTTGCGATGCTAGTGGTGTTGTTCAACCGGAATCAATCGAAGCAGCGATCCGATCCGACACACGTTTGGTCAGTATCATGCACGCCAACAACGAGATTGGCACGATCCAACCCGTGCGAAAAATCAGTGAGATTTGTCAGCAGCACGGAATTTTATTACATACCGATGCAGCCCAGTCAGCCGGCAAGATCCCGACGATGGTCGATGAATTGGGAGTGGATTTGCTCACGATTGCCGGGCACAAACTTTATGCGCCCAAAGGCATTGGTGCGCTGTACGTGCGAGAAGGAGTTTCGATCGAACCGGTTGTCCATGGCGCAGGTCACGAAGGCGGAATTCGGCCGGGCACTGAAAACGTGCCTTACATCGTTGCGTTGGGGCAAGCTTGCAAGATGGCTGCCAAGTCGGCGGAGACGCATCGCGATCGACTGAGTTCGCTGCGAGATCGATTGGCCGATGAGATTTCCAGTGGCGTCGGACAGCAGTTGATCATCAACGGCCAAACGGCACCGCGTTTGCCCAATACATTGAGTGTTGTTTTTCCAAACGTTGACGCCAACGAGATGTTGTTGCGAATTCCGGAATTGTGTGCGTCGACCGGTGCGGCATGTCATAGCGACGACGGGAATTATTCAACCACTTTGAAATCGATCGGTTTGTCTGCCGACCAGGCAAAAGGAACCGTGCGGTTGTCGGTCGGTTGGTACACCAACGAAGAAGAAATTGAACGGGCAAGCAGTTTGTTGATTGACGCTTGGGAAAATTCTCAAGATTCGTAGCATCGGATGGAGGGCCGGTTCCCACCGGCCGATTCAATCAAAACGGCCGATTCAATCAAACGGCCGGTGGGAACGGGCCCTACGAATTTGATTCCAAGGTTGTCGGTTGAAAATCGAATACTGCTGTAGAATGGCAAATTCGAGACGCAAAAACCGGACAAAGTTGAAATGGCGAGCGCCACGCTGGTCGTACATGGGCCAATTGTGGCGGGAATTACAAACGGCTGTGTTTTCAACGGGGCCATTGCTGCGGGTTAGCATTGGCTCGGCCGTTTCCAGTATCGTCATCCTGCTCATTTTCAAATTGCTGATACCCCAAATTAATTTATGGGCCGTTTGGCCGGTTGTATTTGCGTTACCGATGATGTTGCTGTACATCGCGTCCTATTTTGGGATGGCTTATTTGATTCGTCCGACGGTCGTGGTCAGTCAAAAACGAATTTCGTATCAGCTCGGGCAAACCGTTGAACGCGTTGATCAAAACTCGATTCAATCCACTAAACTCGTTTTTCATGACGCAGATCGAGTCCGCTTGATTGTGCGGTACCGACAGAAAGAGGAAATCAAACGACTGGTAATTGGGGTTCCGCCTGACCTCGATTTTTTCGAACTTCAGAGATTGTTAAAAACCGAACCCGAGATTGTAGATGCGAGGTGTGAGCGGATTGTAAGTATTTGTTGAACGACGGCATCATTATAGTTAGACGACCATGATATGAATCGCGGGTTTTGATTGCCGAGCGAGACGGAATATTATCGGTCAATAGCGCGTCGAACGGATTGACCGGTGTTGTGAAAAAACCAAGTATTTATCTCGGTCAAAGGTGCAGCATTGGTTTTTCAGATGGTATAACATGATTAACACCGTATGTTCGTCGGTCGGAAATTTTATTTCAGAGAAATAAACCATGTTTCCAAAATTGAGTCTCAAGCAATTAATTGGAATGCTCATTCTGGCAGCCGTGTTTTTTGCCTGCCTGCCAGGTGCGCTCAATAGCGTTCCCATGTTTGTTCTCATTGTTGCCGCGGTGGCTTCGGTTGTTCCGATCATGATCGTGCATTCGGTCGTTTACATGATGACCTCTCTCGTCGCCGAGCGGGAAAAAATCCCATCTGTTGTTGAACGTCCGTTGGACGCGCCCGTCTCACAATCGAACGACTCTACGAAATCGCAAAATCCAGGTTAATGGTGTATTCGAATATCATGCAGCTTCGACGACTGGGAATTGCGGTACTGTTTGTGTTTTGCGCGGCACCGTCGTTATTGTTCGGTCAAACGGCACTTTACGAATTTCGCTTTCGAAGTCCCGCTCGCGATCAAAATTCTTATGGCGAGTTACTGGTTGAAATCGAATCGCACAAAGCTGTTGCGCCGAGCAGCGACGAAAAATTCGACGTAAAACTTGTTTTTCACAATGACTCAGGATATGGCGACAACACCCCCGATTTTTATGAAGTAACCGCTACGGTCTGGATTCGTGCAGGACAGAAAAAGGGGACTGCACGAGTGCTGTTTCCCGAATGCCTCGTGGTGTCGCAACGTGTGGACGTAGAAATTGATAAAACGGGTGGCGGAACGACGCAATCCTGGAACACCGACGGTTGGTATTTCGATTCGGGGTTCAGTTCCAACATCCTGTGGATCACCAAAGATATCGGCAATGCGAATTGGCGACATCTGTATTTGAAGGCGGGAGGGCGTACGTCTACCTCGACGATTTTGCGCAACAAACCTAAGCCTCAAAATTTTCAGGCGCCAGCATTTCAACGGGTTCCTCGCCAATTCAAGAACCAGAACTCAAACGCCAGGAACTCTTGGGCGAGTTTGAGTCAGCGCGAGTTTGTTGATGCTCGCATCATCGATGAATTACCAGAGACCTGGTTGGAATACACGAATTTCATACTGGTTCTGGTTTCAGAAAAAAACTGGCGCACGATATGTCGCGACCGTCCGAAAACACGGCAAGCCATCGCAGATTGGGTGCATGATGGTGGACGATTAGTAGTATACAACATGCAACCTGAAAAGCCTGAGGAACCCGACCGTCGGTTGCTCAGAACATTTGCCAGTTCCGCGCTAGAAGCTGATGTTTATTCGAAAGTAACAGAATGGGATTATCGAAATTTACCCATTCGCTGGGATGCCAACCAGCAGAAATACGTTGCTCGCTTTAGCAAGGGCAAAAGCAGTTCGAGCTATCTCGAAAGCCAGGTCTTGGGTAAAAATCGCGAGCGGCAGCCTACATGTTTTTCCCGCGCGGTTGGTGGTGGGAGAGTGTTTTTTGAACAACGAGATTTGAAACGCTACAGCCTAGTTGATTGGCAAGTGATTTACCGAGAAGGTTCGTTGCAGCAAACGCGTTACCACAATGGGAAAATCGCAACGTTCAATCAGTTGGATTCGTTTGGTGCTCGAGTCAGAACGGAGAGTCCTTCGTCATTTTTCGAACTGACGTTTGATATTCCGGGTGTTGGCAAACCTCCAGTCAATCTGTTTCGGGTCCTGATTTTCTTTTTTGTGTTGGTGATTGGGCCAGTCAATTACGTTGTACTGCGGCGACGACGACGACTCAATTTGTTGTTATTTACCGTTCCGGCATTTTCTTTTCTGACGTGTGTGACATTGCTGACTTATGCGGTATTGGCCGATGGATTTCGAATGCACGAACGGATTGAAAGTGTCAGTTATCTCGATCAACGAATTGGCTATGTCAACACGTATTCCAGACATCAGTGTTTTGGTGTTTCATTGCCCCGTGGCGGTTATGAATTTGACAAAAACACTTTGGCGATACCCGAGTGCCCGCGAAATGGTCAGCGAGCGATTGAAATAACCGATTTGGGAGATTCATATACGCTGCAGGGCGGCAAGATGAAAACGCGAACGCCGCACCAATTCATGCTGCATTCGGTCAATGCGACATCGTCCAAATTGCAAGTCCATGGAATCACCGATATAGCCGATATCACCAATCAACTTGGCGGCAAGATTCATTTTGTCTGTCTTCGAGACGGCAATGATTTTTACGTGGGAGAGGATATTGCCGACGGCCAGCGTTCGTCTCTGCTAGTGGAACGAGGGGTTTCAACAGATGCTAGTATTCAATCTTATATTCGTCGCCAGCGCGACGACATTCAGGAGGATTACGACAGATATCAGTACTATGCGATGTACCGATCGAGAAGGCAGCCACAACAATTTCACTCAACTCGTGTTTTGAAAAAATTCGAGAGGGAAGCGGTTAAGCATTATTTGCGGTTTTATCCCCACTCATATGTTGTCGTCCTCGAAAGCAACCCGATGGTTCGCACCTGCGCACCGGATGCAAAAATTGAGCAACAGCTTCACGTCGTAATCGGGATTTGGAAATGATCTCATCGGCACCCGCCATTGAAATGCGAAATGTGACGCGAATGTTCGGGCATTTGCGTGCCGTGAACGACGTTTCGTTTTCGGTGGGGCGAGGTGAGATTGTTGGCTTTATTGGCCCTAATGGGGCTGGAAAAACGACCAGTATGCGAATTCTGGCAACTTTGGATTTACCGACGATGGGTGATGCTTTGATCGATGGTTTTTCCGTGATCAATGATCCCGATCGGGTCAGGCGCCAATTGGGTTTTATGCCGGACAATTATGGTACTTATCCACACATGAATTGTGAGGAGTACCTGGATTTTTTTGCTCGCGCTTATGGATTGCTGGGTAGCGATCGCATTTCAGCATTAAGGCGGGTAATCGATTTTGCTCACCTTGGACCGCTGGCCCAGAAGTCGATTCGTGGACTGTCCAAAGGAATGAAACAAAGACTTTGTCTGGGTCGGGCGTTGATCCACGATCCGCAAGTCATTGTGTTGGATGAGCCGGCTGCCGGGCTGGATCCCCGCGCCAGGATCGAATTGCGAGAAATGATAACTTTACTCGCAGAACAGGGGAAATCGATCCTGATCAGCTCGCACATTTTGAGTGCATTGGCGGAAATGTGCCATCGCGTTGTCATCATCGAGGCAGGGAGCCTGGTGGCTGTGGGATCTGTCGAAGAGATCATGGCATCGACCCGGCAGCGGCAATCCCCGGACGCCTTGGTCGAAGTTTCTGTTCGCGTGAATGATGAACCCGAAAAATTGCTGCAGTGGCTCGACGAAAATCCGCTGGTCGAAAATGCCCAATTGGTCGTCGACGAAATTCGTTTCAAGGCGCCGGCAAACCCGGAAGTTCATGAACAAATGATCAAGGAATTGGTTGCCGCCAATTTCAGAATCTCGAGTTTTGTTCCCAAACAACAATCGCTCGAAGATGTGTTTGTTGAAGTAACGAAAGGCATCGTTCAATAGATCGGCTTGCTCGACACCATGACAATCATTGAATCAAAATCCGAATCGGGCCACGACCTGCACTTGGCCGTCGAGAAAAACAGCCGTTTGGATCGCTGGATTGAATCCGTTTCTCGCTGGTTGAATCCGATCCTGATCAAAGAATCTCGACAGTCGCTCAAAAGCAATCAATTTTTGGTGACATTTTCGCTGGTTTTGGCGGCCGCATTGTTCTGGTCGTTTTTTGCTTTGGCTGTGACTCCCAATATTTCCGAGTCCTACAACTCCATCGTATTGTTGACCGGCTATTTTTGGATTTTGGCTTTTCCGTTGATGATCATTGTCCCCGTGTGGACTTACTGGTCGATTGTGACGGAGCAAGACGACAATTCGTTGGAATTGATCACGCTGTCGACGATGAAACCGTCTCAGATTGTTTCCGGAAAATTTGTTACGGCGCTGCTGCAAATCATGATCTATCTGGCGGTCATCGCGCCCTGTGTTTGTTTTACTTATTTCCTGCGCGGCATCGATTTGGGGCATATCCTCTATGGATTGGTGTTTATTTTTCTCGCATCGATTTGTTTGAATGCGGTAGCGGTTTTTCTGGCGACTTGTGCTCCGAACCGCGCATTGCAGATTTTGTTTTTGATTGGTTTGGTGTTCATTTGTTTTGTTTCGTATATCTATTTGTGCGTTGGGTTGTCTGAAATCGATGGCTTGATCGACAATTTGATGCGAGCACAGGTTAACGAACAAAACCAGATTCAATTGGGATTGGCAGCAGGTTGTCTGGCGGCATTGACCTATTCGATGGTTGCCTACTTTGCGGCGGTCGCGAATTTGACATTTCCAGCCAACAACCGTTCCACGGGAATCAGGGTCGCGTTGTTGGTCCAGCAGGCAATTTTTATCGGTTGGTGTTGGGCGATGGCCCATTCATTGGATTGGTCGCAAGACGGACCGATACTGATGATTGTGATGGTAATTGTTGCCTCGATTCACTGGTCGATCGTGGGTTCGATGATTGTTGGAGAATCGGGCGAAATTTCGCAGCGCGTGCGCCGCGGGTTGCCGAAAACCATGTTTGCCAAAATAACGGCATCTTGGCTGATGCCCGGGCCGTTACGAGGATTTTTCTTTGTCGTCAGCAATATCTGGGGCGTTGGAATCATTGCCGCAATTTTTTACTCGGTCAATGTCGGCAGTGTTCCCTATTCGATGTTTCGACCGGGGACCGCGGATGTTGAAACCGGGCTGGTCATGATTTTCCTGAATTGTGGATATGCAACGATCTATCTTGGGCTGACAAGTTTATTTGCGATTTGGTTGCGTGGAAGATTTGGGTTTTCCATTCCGCTGTTGACTTTGCTGTGGGGATTGGCGGTCGCACTATTTTTGAATTTCGTACCGATTATCGTTTTGGCCAGTATTGGGTTGCTGAACGAATTTGAATTACCGATTTTAGGTTTGCCGTCTTGGGGGCTGATCGTTGCTGGAGTAGGTGGCGGACGTGTTGACTGGAATGATATGACCGTATTGCTCCCGTTTAGTCTGATGTTGATCGCAATCGTCGTTGCCAATCTGGTTTTTGCCCGTCGCGAACTGGGATTGGTTCGTGTCGCCGCGCCGATTCGCGTTCAGCAGGAAATCGAAGAAGCTAAAAAGTTGGCAGAGCCCGAGCCTGTCGATATTTTTGACGACGAAGCTTAGCGGTTACGTGGCGCCCGCCAGTTCAAACCGTTGAGCAAACTCAAGCAAGTCGAGATCCGTTGGCGAAACAATCACAACAGTACTTTCGATCGATTGAATTGCCGCGACGACACTGTTGATTCCAGGTTCGTCCAAATCGGAAAACGGTTCATCGAGCAACAAGATTCGAGGTTCGGTCAGCAAAGCTCGTGCGATAGCGATTCGTCGTTGTTCACCGCCGGACAGTGTTTTCGCATCACTTTTTAAGACGTTGTCCAACTGAAACAACTCGACCAATTTCCGAGTTTTTTCAACGTGATTGTCAATGCGATGTGATTTCAAGCCAAAACTCAAGTTGAATTTTGCAGTTCCCGACAGCATCCATGGCGATTGGTGAACTAAAACAGTTTGTCGTGCAGGTGCGTCGATTCGCATTTGCCCGCGATAATTTTTTTCGAAACCGGCGATCGAACGCAGCAGCGTTGTTTTTCCAGAGCCGTTTGCACCAGAAATCAAAACACACGTGTTTTGCCGAATGTCCAGTTTGTCGACGCGACATATAGTTTTGTCTTGCTTGGTCACCGAGAAATTTTCCAGATAAATCACAATTACCTCGATTCTCGTTGACGGTTGACCCAGGTCATCACAGACATCACGACAATGGCGATGGCAAGCAAAATCAATCCCATCGCCAGCCCGCGTGCAAACTCACCTTTTCCCGTTTCCATGGCGGTCGCGGTTGCGAGTGTCCGCGTTTGCGATTTGATGTTTCCACCGACCATCATGGCGATCCCCAATTCCGTCACACATCGAGCGAACGCGGTCAGGATGGCCAAACTGATTCCAATTCGGGCTTCGCGAATGTAGGTCAGTATTCGAAGCCAGGCTCGCGCGCCGAGCGTTTGAATGGTTTCGCCAACGCGCGGATCTAATGACTGAACGGCGCCGTAGGTCAGCGAAATAATAATCGGCAGCGCTAGCACAAATTCGCCGATGACGATGGCCCAAGGTGTGTACAACAATTCCATCGGACCCAAAATGCCTTGGCGTGAAAACATGGCAAAACAGACGACTCCGACAAACACGGTGGGCAACGCCATGCAAGCGCGCAAAGTGGTGACAACAACTCTGTGCAGGAAAAATCGTGTTCGAGCCAAAAAGATTCCAATTGGCAATCCCGCCACGGTTGCTAAAGCGATCGCCGTCGACGTGACCCAAATACTTCGCCACGCTGCGTCCAGAACCAGCGGGTCGCCGGACACCACGAGTTGAAAAGCTTCGGCCATGCCATCAATCAGGATTTTCAAGGCCAACTACCTTTTGACTTTGTTTTCGTTGAGACGCAGAGGGAAAAACAACGGTTGCCCGTCAATTTGATACTGTTTGATTTTGATCTGAGTTTCCGAGGAGATCAGGTAGTCTAACAAGCGATTGGACATTTCATCACGTGTTTTCGAGGATGAGCGAACGACCAAAGCACTATAGGGATTTTTCAATAGTTTACCGTCGCTGATCAGTGGAATCAGTTCGATTTTTTCACGGAATTTGAGAAACGTGCCGCGATCGCAAAACGTGTAGGATTTTTTTTGATCCGCAATGATGAGTGTGGCTCCCATGCCCTGCCCCGATTCGAGGTAGTTTTTCCAGCCGGGTTTGCATTGGGCCGCCTCCAAAATGCTGAGCTCGCGTTTGTGAGTTCCACTGGAATCGCCGCGCGATACAAAATGGCCATGTTGTTGACTCAGTTTTTTGAAAGCGTCCGTTACATTCAATCCTGAGATGTTTGCCGGATCGTCGGCAGGTCCGAGGACGACAAACGAGTTGACCATGATCGGTTCGCGGCGATTGGAATATCCGTTGTTGACGAATTGGAGTTCATCAATCTCACTGTGAACGATGATGGCATCCACCTCGCCCTGTTGTGCCAATTTCAGTACAGCGCCTGTCCCAGCAGCAATGATGTTGATCTGGACCGAGTGGCGTTTTTCGAATTCAGGCAAAATTTGATCGAGCAGTCCGGAATCTCTCGTGCTCGTGGTGACGCCCAACCGAATCACTTTTGTATTTGACTGATGGCAACCCGCCAAGGTCGTTATGAAACAAATCAGCGCGCCGCAAACGGCGAGATAACAGCCAGCCGCCCGCAGGTATTGATTCAACGACATGACCCCGACTTTCAACCTGCGATGAACAAGCTTTCTTCGCTGCCAATAAATTTTGCGGCGGTGGTGCAAACCGATTGATAAAAATCAGATTCCGCTCGACCAGCAGCAGCGCGTAGCATCGGCGTCGCCCAACGAACATGTTCTATAAAAAATGCGGTTGCCAGAGATTCGTAATCCTTGGGTTGTTCGCTTTCGCTGCACGCCATCAGGATTTTGGCGAGTACTTGTAACTGGAGTCCGATGTGATCTTTCATCATCGAATCGGCTGGCGTCAGTGAAGTGATTTCCAAATACTCCTTCATCGAAGCGACGCAATCACCATGCAGCTGTTGGTCTGCCCAAACCGATTGAAACGGCGGCACTTGATCCGTGGGTCCGATAAAAATATTGCAGTAGTCAATGGCCAACAGTTCGACGGATTGAGTGGTTGCCGCCGGTGCCACGATTGATAAATCAGAAAGTGCTCTGGAAAAATCAATCTGTTGCATCAAGGTGAGAAAGCCCAGGTCGATTTCAGACGCCAGTGTTCTGGATAAAAACTGGTATACCGCAGCCCGATTGGCAATTTCCAAAGTGTCGATCTCAGAGACGGTCGGCTGATTCATGTAATGTTCTCGTTTTTTGTTGCTTTGTCTATTTTAGTCGATGCATTGAATTCCTACACGTGCCCCAGGAGTTTTGGCCGCGCTTGCAATTTGGGAGGGCGAGGCTCCCGCCGTGCCAAAACTCAGCACAGAACAGGACAAGATAGCGCGCCTGTGGCTCGGCAGGAGCCTCGCCCTCCCGAAAACGCTTGCCCCGCCGCTCACAGGATCGGGCTCGGCAGGTTCGTACAATTGGCATTTTCGTAAAAAGCCGTTGTTATTCAGCGTGGGCATTGGCCAATATTGAAGCGAAATACGCGAATGCTGAATAGGATTGGCGTCGATACGGGATTTGGGCGTATAATTCTACGACCGTTTAGAGGAGTATTTTATGGCGCATGGTGACCACATTTTTGTTCATTGCACCGGTTATTCGCATCATGGCATTGATTGCGGCGACGGAAATGTAATCCATTTTGATTTCACGCCAAAACGTAAATTTTTTTCTTGTGTCAGCGGAGACACTTCGCGGATTCGCGAAACGTCGATCGAAGAATTTTCACTGGGCCGGGAAATTCAAATTCGCGATTATGCTCAATCGTCTTCGGCCGACAGGGTCTTGGAACGCGCAAGAAGCCGTCTCGGCGAGTCGGGTTATCATTTATTCGCTAACAACTGCGAACATTTTGCCCGTTGGTGTAAAACGGGTGTCGCAGATTCGAGTCAAATCGATGCGGTTGACGAAGCTGCCCGTCCGTTGGCCAAAGGAGTTTTCGCCGCATCGGTCATTCGAGTTTTGCCGATCGTTCCACTGCCGCTGCGAGTGATTGTCAGCGGTGCAACATTGGGCGTATCCATTGGTCGTTCGACGGCAAAATATTTTCGACGTCGCCAGAGCGATATTCAGAACACGCGGTCGTAGGAAATTTGCAGTCGCTGAAAACTCGCGATTCTCTAATTGTTTCCATCAACCAATGATGCCGGGTCACCCGCTGGACCTTTGCTGGGATCAAAATCGGAGAGTTTCGAAAAATCGATCGAGTTGTCAAATTCCGGTCCAGGCACCACCCAGATTTCACCGCCGTCGTCGTCCTGTTGTGTTTGAACACTGTGGTGTCGTGAAAGTTCGAGGATCGCGAGAAAAATTCCGACCAATGAAGATTTGTGCATGCCGGGTTCAAACATTTGAGAAAACGCGACGCGATCTTGATTGACAATTCGCTGACGAATGCGCTCCATGTAAACATGAATCGGCGTCTCGTCATAGTAGATTTTGGACTCCTCTGGCGGTTTGTTTTTCAAAACTCGCCCAAACGCGCTAACCAGATCCCACAATTCGACTTCTTTGATCGGTTGCGTGGCAATATCGACTTTGCGCGGCGGCAAATCGTCGGACAAACGTGTAAAACGCTGTTGCCATTGACGTCCCTGCTCATCGAGTAAACTCGCTGCCTCTTTGAACTCCTTGTACATCAGCAAACGTTCGACGAGATCTTCGCGAGGGTCTTCGTAGGTTTGTTCCTCGGTTTCAAATTCGTTACGTGGCAGGACAGCCCGGGTTTTAATTTCGACCAATTGGCTGGCAAGTTCGATAAAATCGCCAACCATGTTGATATCAATCTCTTTGAGGACGTCGATGTATTCCGAGTATTGTTTGGCGATCGATGCCAACGAAATACTTGAAATTTCGATTTCGTGTTTTCGCACGAGGAAATAGAGCAAGTCGATTGGGCCGCGAAAGACTTCGAGATTTACACGAAATTTTGTCATCAATTTTTTCAGTCACTCGTTGGGGTGGTCCAGTTGTAGAGATTACGATTGTCGTGCAATTAGATCAACAGAACTTAACAAAAGATGACGCGCCACTTTAATATTTGTTGGTCGGCCAAAGCAGATTCAGCGGATTTTATGGTCTCAAAATGTGACTGATATACTTTACTCAACCATTCAGATTTATTGCGTTTGCCAATACTTCGCAGTCGGAATAGTTTCACAAAAACGCTCAAAATGCTAGCCGGAAACTTATCCTAACTCCGATAAATTCACTGTTGACCTGAAGAGTCAGTGGAGTTCGGCTAACTCGAGGGTCATTGATGGATCTGAGAATCGTTGTCAACACATGTTTGGCGAGCGATTTCGGTTCTGGATGAACCATGGGTGAAATGACTAAAAATTCTTGGTGCGGCATGTTCTTTCAATTAACAACAGACGATCGTTGCTGTTGTTGCGGTTGCTAATGGCAACTGGCTGGCGAGATACGTGTTTTTACATCAAACATTTTTCTTGTGCGACATTCAGAGCTGGAAACAAGCTTTCGCTAATTCAATGTCGCGATGATTGCGGGTGGGCACGACACCAATAAACGGCCGCTCGAATCAGGTTCTTGGGGAAATCACGACCCGCAGGTGGGTTGGTCGGATGATCGCTTGGCGACGCAGGTTAGTAAGTTTTAATCCAGTATAAAGCTGCTGTACTTCGCCGCGACAGCATTTCAACAGGGAGACTTGTCTATAATGCAACGCGATCGTACGGGGTTTGAAACAATACCACAATTGCGACAATTTATTGCTCAAACATTGTGCCACCAAAACGACTTTGAAGTTGGAGTTTTTCAGATTACAGAACGAGTACTGACGAAAAAAGGAAATCCATGCGGCATTTTCTTTTGTCTTCACGGCCCAAGAAGCGTCAAACTCACAGCAGTCTGGGATTGCCAAAACAACACAGTTTTGTTTTACGGTTCAACGGGCGAGCGGTTTTTGAAAACTGAACTCGAATCTTCACCCATGTTGGTATCTGCTTGACCAGGCAATACCGGCGAAGGTTTCACAACATTGCAATCATCCTATAAGATCATAAAAACATGGAGGTTAACCGATGCTCGTTCTTTCCCGAAAGGAAAGTCAGCGTGTTCGACTTGGAGATTCAATCGTATTAACGATTGTTCGCGTCTCCGGCGACCGAGTGCGACTCGGTATCGAAGCACCTAGCGACATCGTGATCTTGCGAGAAGAGTTGGATCACGAAGAAGAACAAGAATTACTCAAATCGCAAAAATCTGCGGCATAGTTTGACGGGTCTCACATTATGAGACGGTCGATATGCCCCCGAAACTGCAATTTGAATCATAAAACACCCAGAAACCGCTGTAAGTTTTACAGCGGTTTTTTTCGTGCCCAATTGCTATTTGCAGGAAATTCTAAAAACAGGACGATGTTGGCATGAAGGACGTTTTGCCCAATCCCGCCGATACATCGGACCAACCTCGATTTCGATCGCTGAAATACGGGGTCGTTGCTGCGATTTTGATTCTCGCCGCACCGATCGTGATGTTGTTTGACATTGCTTTGTCCAAAAATCTTGTGGCGGAAAATTTGCCCGGAGATATCGAGAAATCCATCCATCTGTGCGAGTTTTTTGCTCATGGTTTTGGTGTCGCTATGATCCTGATATCGGTTGCGGTTTTGGTGCCGTCAGTCCGCCGGCAAATACCGCGTGTCGCAATTTGTGCGATTGTTTCCGGCAATGTTGCCAATGCTGCAAAATGTCTGGTTACCCGCGCTCGTCCCATCAGAGAACCGTTTCCCGAGTCGATTAAGCAAACGTTTTTAGGGTGGCTGCCAATTGCCAACGTGAAAGGGGAATTTGACTATCTGGTCCAATCGTTTCCGTCAGCACATACAGCGACCGCGTTTGGATTGGCCATGGGGCTGAGCTGGTTGTTTCCCCGCGGGCGGTGGTTGTTTTTTGGATTCGCTGTTTTGGCCGGGCTGCAACGAATTGTGTCTCAAGCTCATTGGCCCAGTGATACGTTGGTGGGCGCGGGTTTGGCAATCGGATTGTCGACCGTGATTTTGTACAGTCGGTTTTCTAACCATTGGTTTGAAAAATGGGAAAATAGGAAAGCTGTTCGGAAGCCCAAGCAACCACTTTCTCGCAAAACGAATAAACCGTCCGGATTTGCCGCGTAGTGCCAGGAATAATTTGTTTTTCAGGCTGAATTTCGGTACATTTTGGATGGATCCTGTATCCTGGGGCGCGTCACTCGTTCAACGCATTCAATGGACGAAAATAAGGAGAGACGCATGCGTTGCCGTCTAGGTTTTCTCGGAAGTACCAAAACGAGGTTTTTGTTCATGACGTGGGGCTGTTTAATCGTGGTTGCCGTTGGGTTTGGATTTCCACCGGTGCTCAGTGTTTCGGCTTCCGAAGGGGACTTTGGTTCCAAACGATCGATTACTGAAATACGTCGCGATGTTCAAGCGTTTGTTAAACGCTCCCGCGCGGCAAAATCAAATGCCGAGTTGACTGATGCGATTATTGATATGTGTCGATTGCATCGGGAGATCGTTCAAGATTCACGTTTCAAAAAATCAAAAGATCTGCAAGGTTATCGCGGCCAGCTTTGGCAACGATTGACGACGATCAAAAAATCACTGGAAGCCAAAATCAAAAGACAAAAACGCGAAATCGCCAAACAGCTCAAAGCCCAGGGCCTCAAGGCGGATGAAGGGACAATTGCCAACGCAATTCAAGAAAACCAGCCTAGCATGAACGATTTCGACGACCTGGTCGATCGAATTTCGCAGCAAATGACTTACGCCAACCAGACGACTGGCGGAGCAGCCAATGTTTTTGCCATGGCGAGCGGTCGTTGGGCAGGTCCGCCTGACAACGGTCCAGCACTCGTGCGATTGATCGAAGAAACCATCAACCCCGATTTCTGGGAGCGCAACGGCGGGCCTGGACGAATCCACTATTACAAACCGTTGCAGATCATCGTTGTGACTGGAACGATGGACGTCCAAAACGATTTGTCAAAGCTGTTGAGGACTTTGAGGTTTTTGAGCCGTTAGAGTGATTGAGTAGACGTTCGGGAGGGCGAGGCTCCTGCCGAGCCGTATTGGGACGAGCTCCCATTCACGGTTAAGCCACCCATGAGCGGCCAGGCGCTAGCCGCCGGTACGGAGCGCTAACGAACCGGCAGATAGCGCCTGGCCGCTCACAGGATCAGGTTCTGCCCAGCCGAAGTAAGATTAGCCCGTTTGCATTTGCAATGCGACTTCTTCGTAAGGTTGGATGACGACGAAACCGTCTCCATTGAATTCCATCTGGAACGACTCACCGCTGCCGCGTCCGAAAAAGGATTTGAGCGATGCGTCGATTTTTAATTCGGGCATCAAGTTGCCCGACCAGGCGACAGTCGCGTTGGGATCGGTTCGAACGGGTTGGCCGGGACGAACCGCCAATGTCAACGGCTCAAAGTGCGTGGTGAATGCGATCATTCCTGTCCCTTCGAGGCGGACGTTGAACAGACCGCCTGCGACAATCGCAGTCAGTTTCTTCATCATTTTAATGTCCCAGCTGATCTGGTCTTCGAACGCTAACAAGTCGTTGCCGTTAACGTAAATAGCCTCATTGTTCAGATTTAAAATTTGAACACTTTTGCCAGAGTCGGCGAGATACAGTTTTCCCTGCCCGATCACTTTGGTGAGTTTTGCTCCTTCGCCAGTCACCGCTTTTTTGAGCATTTTGCCAATCCCTTTTTCGAGGATCCCTTCGCGCTCGAACTTCATTTGACCCAGATAAGCCACCATAGCGCCTTTTTTCATCCAGATCATGTCTTGCAGATTAACCTCTAACATTCGCGGGCCCTCGAGTTCGAAAAGCCCCTGTTGGTGATCGCGTTCAGCTGTTTTTTGAACAAATTCGTCTAATGTGTATCGTTGCATTTTCAGGTCCCATGTCTGTGAGTAAGTGGTACACCCGATAATTTGGACGACGGCGAGACTGCGGTCAAGCTAGCTCAACATGGTGCAAAAATTTTTTATCAAATCACAGCCCTCAAATTAACATTTGGCGGGGCGTCGACGGTCGACGCACAGAAAACTCATTGAAGTTCCTCTCGCGCCTCCGTGAGCGCGAATCCCAACAGGTTGAGTCCTCGCCATTCCATCGGATCTTGCGCTTGAGGGTTGTTTTCACCGAGTCCGATACCCCAAATCGTGTCTCGACCGGCCGCTTCGACCAAAATTACATTGGACTGTTTTTCCGACGGCTGAGGCGCTGATTCCGATGGGGCATCCTGTTTTTCAACGTCCGCCGGGAAGACCTTGAGTTGTTCTCCAGCAGGAGCGTGGGATGTTGAAGCGATGCGATAGGTTTTTTGAGATTCGGCAACGGCGCCGAGGAATTCGCGGGGTTTGAAATCCGCTGTGGCCAACAGAAATTGTTTGAGATCGTCGTGTTGTTGGAATTTCACCAAGTTTCCGCGTTTAACAATGTCAAATTTATGTTCGTTCCAGACATCGTCGTCAAAATTGCGAACTTTGCGGCCCAGCGCTTTGGCAGCGCGAGGATTAGGGCTGGCAAGAATTTCGTCGAGTATCGGCTGGTCGTTGAACAACCGTGCTTTTTCAGCCATCATCCAATGCTCGGCTGTCAAGTATTTGATACCATCGATTTCGAAGGTGCGTTCAAACCACTGACTCAAGCAGGATGCATCGACGCCTTCGATTGGCGGTTTGTGTCCATAGAACAAAAAGAAAACAAATGGTTCGCCTGCTGCCCAGCGTCGACGAAGTTCGTCACGATTTTTAGGTAAATTCATGGATCCCTCGATATC
Source organism: Pirellulaceae bacterium (assembly GCA_028280445.1). Classification (GTDB taxonomy): domain Bacteria; phylum Planctomycetota; class Planctomycetia; order Pirellulales; family Pirellulaceae; genus JANQLU01. The sequence goes on from JANQLU010000143.1 coordinate 17,796, forward strand.
TCTGCTTGACTGGTCAAGACTGCCAGAGAATACCAAGGTTCGTTTGTTTCGTCACGTATCAGGATTTTTGTAACATTAAAACTTCAATTGAGTTGAGGGGGTTGGGAGTCTTTTCATAAACGGTTCGATGGACAGTGCTTCAACCGCTTTGATGGTTGAAATCAGATTGTAAGGCCGGTTTCCGCTGGGCGAATCCATAAACGGCCGGTGGGAACCGGCCCTACTTGGTGCTCACGGGTGGTTTTGCCGCGGCTCGGCGGGAGCCTTGCCCTCCCGAAATGCGTTTCGTTTTATTTGCCCAATTTCATTTTGCCCCAGATGACCTCAAATCGTCCGTCTGAATCGGCGGCGGCGCGTGCCATTCCTCGAGTGCTAAAATTCATGTGAATGTTGCCGTTTTTGTCGACTGCGATGATTCCGCCGTCGCCTTTGTTCAGCACGTCAGACAATATAGTATCGACGGCTTGTTGAACAGAAACATTTTTATATTTCATGCGAGCCGAGACATCATAAGCGACGACGTTACGAATGTATTGTTCACCGGTACCCGTACACGACACGGCGCAGGTTGCATTGTCGGCGTAGGTTCCAGCTCCGACGATGGGTGAATCACCGACCCTCCCGAATTTCTTTCGGCTGAGACCTCCAGTAGATGTTGCGGCCGCCAAATTTCCTGAGGAGTCTAGCGCAACACAGCCCACCGTGCCGCGATATGAGCCAGTGTGTTGGGGGATGTGACTCAGTTTCAATTTGCGTTTGGAGAGCTCTCGACGTTGCTGCAATTGTTCCCAAGCTTTCTTGGAACGCTCGGTTTGGAAGTAGCTGTTTTCAACAATCGTGACTTCCGAAAAATTCTTGGCAAACTGTTCAGCTCCATCGGTTGCCAACAAAACGTGCCGAGTTTTCGTCATGACCAGCCGCGCCAAGGTGATTGGATTTTTGATTGTTTTGACGCCCGCAACGGCACCGCACGATTTGTCTTTGCCCGACATGATCGAAGCGTCCAATTCGAATTTTCCTTGCGAGTTGAAAACGGCTCCTTTGCCAGCGTTAAATTGAGGATCGTCTTCAAGAAATTTGACGACTTCTTCGACGGCGTGGAGTGACGTTCCTCCGTTTTCGAGAATTTTAGTTCCGATCTCCAGTGCTTTTTTCAACGAAGCCATACGAGCCTTGTTCGCTTTTTCAGACCGGCCGGGGCTGCTCCCAGCGCCACCGTGTATGGCAATGGCATAGGTTTTACGTTTTTGCTTGGTCGAAGTAGAAACGGGTTTTTTGTCTTGTGCATCCAAGTTGGAAGCGTGCAAAACAAAACCAAAAATCAAACAGATCGCAAACAGTTTGGAAGCCATGGTTGTTTCTCGATTAATTGGTGGCGTGCAAAGCATCGATTTTAACGGAAATTTTCCAGGGCGTGGGTGTAGGGCCGGTTCACGGCAACAAAAATCACAAGTGCGAAATGTGAGCGAGGGACCGCGTTTTGTTTCCGGTCCCTCGCTCACGGTTTCGCACTTGTGATTGGTCGGGCCGGTTTCGAACTGGCCAATCAACTTAACGGCTGGTGGGAACCGGCCTTACTTGATCACGAAGCGCCAGCGAGAGGTTTTGTGCGGTCTAACCACTTGCTGGCGCTTCGTGCTTGTACGCTGCAACCGTAAACAATGTTTGCTATGGAGTTCCTGCCGATACGGCTCGGCAGGAGCCTCGCCCTCCCAGAGCGCGTAAAAAAAGCCGGCGACTTGGCCGGCTTTGTGTTTTTAATAACAATCGGTTGCGTTAGAAACTCACGCTGTAATTTCCAGGCAGCCATTTTTCGATGGCAGCTTTTTTCGCTGCTGGTGTGCCACCGATTAACGCTTCGGCGCCGGCTGAGTCAAACATTTTTGACAATGCTGTTTTCGCATCAGCATCCGACATCAAGCCTTTTCGGTGGTAATTCAAAATCTCGATGGCGACTGGCAGTGCGTTGTCAGGAACTGTTTTTATAAGATCTTCGACACGTTTTTTGACGTGCTCAGGTTTCAGTTCCGGAAGTTTGCTCAGGACCAATTTTTCATCGACCAGCGATTTGAACAAATCGTTGACGACCATTTGGACGGGATCTTTCGACGAATCTTGTAGCCCGTCACGTTTTTTGGCGACGTCCGAGTGATTCAAACCACGGCTGGAATAAAGTGCCTTGGTGCCGACTGCTGGAGCCACCAATTTGAATTTGGTAACACTTTTGGCAACAGTTGAGTTTCGTGCCGAGTTAACTTTGACAGTGAAAATCAACAATCCGTCGATACCCGCTTTTTTGGCTCGTGCAATCAATTCTTTTTCAGAGCCAACACCGACGAGCATGATGCCCGGTTGGAGCGTACCAAAGACAGGTTTCTCGTCTTTTTTCTCTCCTCGTCTACCACCGGGACCGGGACCGTTTGACGGATCAAAGGCCATACCACTTTCGTATTTTGGCACTGTTCGGCCATCGGAGGAAGATCCACCGGCAGGCAATACCGAGGATACTCGGTTGAAAGGCATGTTTTTCAGAGCGCCACCAAAATCGCTACTGGTTCGTCGATCGTTCAACGCGGTCAACAAACGCTCGCCAAAATCTCCGAGGTAGTAGTACATCGTTCCCGCAGGCGTGCTTTTATCTACACCTTGGTATTTCGATGTTTGCGCTGGAGCCGATGTTGGTGCAATTCGATTCGACCGTGCATTTCGCGCTCGGGTGCGCGACGATTTAGGAGCAGGATCGCCAATCACCGGTGGCTGTTTTGTGTAATACTTGGGAGAACTGTAAACGATTCCATAGCCCCAGCGAAAATTGACGCGGGGTTGATTCAAACCTTCGACCCATTTCAGTGGAAATTGATCAATGCCACCGGGCTGAGTCAAAATGTGACCGTAAACGTATTGGAATGCATCGGTTTCGCGACCGTTACGGAAAGCTTCGGCTGCAAAGCCTAGCCACGAATCAGAAGCGTAAACGTTTTGACTCGTATTTTGGTTTTGATTTTGATTATTGGTTCTGGGGTTGGAACGTGGTTGTTGACCTACCGTACGTCCGCCGCCACCCGAGCCACCGCCAGACGAAGGCATTCGCAGTCCGCCTTCGCCGCCTTTGTTTTTGTTTTGACCGGGTCGTGGGTAATCGCCACCGATGCCTGCTCCCGCTCCACCTTTGTTTGCAGGAGGTTGAGAAGTCGGTCCACCTGATTTTCCACCCGAGCCACCGCCGGCCGAAGGCATTCGCAGTCCACCACCGGTATTTGGGTTTTTGTTGGGTCGTGGGTAATCGCCGCCGATGCCGGCTCCCGCTCCACCTTTATTTGCAGGAGGTTGAGAAGTCGGTCCACCTGATTTTCCACCCGAGCCACCGCCGGCCGAAGGCATTCGCAGTCCGCCACCGTTATCTGGTTTTTTGTTGGGTCGTGGGTAATCACCACCGATGCCGGCTCCTGCTCCACCTTTGGATGGCAACGAAGGATTACCACCGCCGACGTTTCGGCCCATTTGTCCCAAATTTGTTTTGGTGTTTTGTCCGTCAAATTTGGCACCTTGTTGAATCCACGTTTTCAAGATGTTCAAATCCGCCTGGCCGACTTTACCGCCGTTTTTGGGCATTTCACCACTGGTAATCGAGGTGAACAACTCGCTACGATTTGGGTTTCCAGCGACGACAGTTTTACTGGCCATGATGGCGTCGTAGTTTGCGTAGCTAATTTTGCCTTTTGACTGTCTGACATGACAGCTTCCGCAATTGGCATTGATGATAGGTGCCACCTGCGAAACAAAACTAATTGCGTTCGACGAAGTAGGGCCTCCTGTTCGTGGTGTTCCACCTGATTTTCCACCCGAGCCACCGCCAGCCGAAGGCATTCGCAGTCCGCCACCGTTATCTGGTTTTTTGTTGGGTCGTGGGTAATCGCCGCCGATGCCGGCTCCCGCTCCACCTTTGTTTGCAGGAGGTCGCTGAGTTTTCGGAGTACTGCCACCGCCGGCCGAAGGCATTCGCAGTCCGCCACCGTTATCTGGTTTTTTGTTGGGCATTGGGTAATCGCCGCCAATGCCTGGACCTGCTCCGCCTTTTTTTGCTGGAGGTTGTTGAGTTTTCGGAGTACTGCCACCGCCGGCCGAAGGTCTTCGCAGACCGCCACCATTATCTGGTTTTTTGTTGGGCATTGGGTAATCACCACCAATGCCTGGACCTGCTCCGCCTTTTTTTGCTGGAGGTTGTTGAGTTTTTGGAGTACTGCCACCGCCGGCCGAAGGTCTTCGCAGACCGCCGCCGTTATCTGGTTTTTTGGTAGGTAGTGGGTAATCACCACCAATGCCAGCACCAGCAGAATTACCGTTTTGGTTGTTGGGCTGCGTTTGGTTGTTTGGCTGTTGTTGATTGTTAGGCTGCTGGTTGTTGGCTTGTTGGTTATTGGGTTGTCCACCACCAGACGAAGGCATTTTGATTCCTCCGCCGGTCGAAGGCATTTTGATTCCGCCAGAGTTTGACTGGCCGGTGTTCGAATTGGCTTTCGAACCTCCACCACCAGGAACGTCAGGTCGTTTGAGTGATGTGTTGGATTTGCCAGAATCGGAATCCGCTACATTTTTTCCCGATTTCTTGTTGCCGCCACACCCAACCGTGACCGCAAGCAGAAGTGCACAAGCGATAGAGACAAAACCACGCATGGGAATCCCTTTAATTAAATAAGTGCAAGACAATTTAGTGGATCGAGGAAATTTCCTGCTGTTGGTCTATCCGTGGTTTCGACGAAGACGCAACCCGACCTCGATAATCTAAAATTCTACGAGTTTTTTCGGCCGTTTGCCAGAGAATTGACGTATTTTGGGCAATATTGTTCCCAATGCCCTGTGTTTTATTTATCAAAAAAGCCAAGTCTTGCCATTGGCCAGCTCGAACTGTTTTGAAAAGCAACAGTTATTTCCGGTAATTAGTCGGAAATCGCCCAAAAGAAGGCTTGCGCAAAGTTTGTTGTTTCGGACGCTGGTAGTTACTTTTCCCGGAAGGTCGAGGGATTGTGCGTTCCGAATTTTTGACCTTAACCGATTTCCGATAGCCCGACGGAAGTGGGTAATCGCCACCCATCATAGCACTTGGCATTCTGGCTTGTGTCTTGGTTGATGGGAGATAAACGATAATTGGTTTTTTCGAATCCCCAGGTTTGTCGCGATTTGCCTGCGGCGGATTGGCTTGAGGTGGATCCGTTCGCAGTTCGATAAAGCCAGGGCGTCGCAATTTACCTTTGTCAGGTTCGTTTTGATTGTTTTGCGATTGCGCCTGCGACGACGTTGCGAAAAACAGAGCAGCTATAGAGAGAAGAGTAGCCCGAGTGATCATGTCACACATCCTTTGAGTGCTTTTTCATAGCAGATTTCTTTGTTCCGATATTAATTAGACGGAGGTCCGCGCCATAATCAACAGAAATTCCGCCAAGGAATTACAAAATGGCGGTAGATTCAGTGTTTTGACGAAAAAATATGGGCTATCGAATTTCGGACTTTTGAAATGCTGCCAGCATCTCTTGTTCGCTCGGCGGATTGATGACGTTGTTTGATGCGAACGCGTCGGCTCCTGGATACTCGGTCAAGCGGATTTCTTTGGCCGCTTGCTGTAAATCATAGTCGGTGTGACAAAATTCAATATCTGGTCCGAGTAGCAACCAGTCGGCTCCCGTTTTACCAAATGGCATTCCAACACTGCCGGCATTGACGACACGTTTTTTACCGACCATGCGATCGAATTGGATATGCGTGTGTCCGCAGACAACCACATCTGCCGCGACGTTTTCGAAAACAGGTATCAAATTTTGTTCGGGTGTTTGGCTGGTAAAAATTTCGGTGTCGTTTCGCGGCGTGGCGTGGCAAAACAGCACCCGGCCCAGTCCATCGATTTCCAATTCAGCGGTTGCAAGCCACTGACGAACGACTTGAATTTGCGCTTCATCCAGTTGTTGTCACGACCAGCGAATGGCATCGATCACGGGCTGCGGAAGCACGGGTTCAGACTCGCCGTTGAGCATCGAAAGCAGACAACTTTCACCGTTTCCTGAGATCCACTGAATTGGAATTTCGCAATCCAACAGCCGTTGTAGCGATTCCGCGGGAAAGGGTCCTGGCAACACATCGCCGCCCACCAAAATGAGATCGACGTTGGCGTTATTGATCTCGTCTAACACGGCGGCCAACGCCGGTAGGTTGCCGTGGATGTCATAGATGGCGGCAATTTTTGTTGTCATGTCATGGGCACGTGTTGTGGAGTTTTTTCCAACCCATCGTCAGAGCGTTCTACGACAAGCCGGGTAGCTGCCAATGACCACCAGTTTTTTGCAATGGGCTCTCGCTTCGCCGATGACTTCGGCGAATTTGGTGTCTTTGCGATGGCCGACCGCATCGATAAAAAACGTATAGTCCCAATTGACTTCGAGACTAGGGCGTTTGTCGATATGCGTCAGGTTGATGCCGTGACGTTTAAAGACCCCCAACACGTCGGCGAGAATTCCAGGTCGATCGTCTGTCGTGAACATAATCGATGTTTTGTCATCGCCTGAGATTTCAGTTTCGTTTTTGGCAAGGATCAAAAAGCGTGTGATATTATCTTGTCGATCTTCGATATCTTCGAACAGCGGATGCAAGCCGTAGATTTCTCCAGCCAATGACGAACCGATTGCGGCCACGCCGATTTCGGGATCGTTCAAGCTGGCCGCTTTCGCTTTGGCTGCAGCTTCGGCAGTGCTTTCGGCGGGAATTTTTTCGGCGTTTGGAAATTGGGTGGCCAGCCAGTTTCGACATTGTGCAAATGCTTCAGGCCGCGAAAAAATGCGTGAGATTTTTTCAGGCTTGCAGTTGGCCAACAAACTGAAATGGACTGCCAGTTTAACTTCGCCATAGATATTCAGTTTCGGGTGATATTTAATAAACGCGTCGAGCGTTTCGGTAATTCCACCGCCGGTTGAGTTTTCAATAGGCACCAATCCGTAATCGACATGTCCGCGGGCAACCTCTTCGAAAACTCCTGAAATGGCGCGGAGATTTTCGAATTCGACGCTTGATCCAAAATGTCGTGTCGCGGCAACATGACTATATGTTCCGACCGGACCCAAGTAGCCGATTCGCAACGGCTGTTCGAGTGCGAAACTGCCACTCATCAATTCACGATAGATCGCTTCAAGCGTTCGATCCAGAATCGGACCGTCGCTGAGCGAAAGGATTTTTTTGATCACTTCCGATTCGCGATGGGGCGCATATATTGGCGTACCCGTCGAGCGTTTCAGATCGCCGACCGACACGACTAAATCAGCGCGCTGGTTGATCAATTTGACGAGTTGTTGATCTACGGCGTCAATTTTTTTTCGTAGTTCACCGAGAATTTGGTTTTCTTCTGAAGCTTCCAAAACGAACAGACTCCATGGGTTGAAAGATTGGTTATCTCAATCATAACCGGAAGCGTTAGCCGCCGGCCATCAAAAACAATTTACGAGCACGAAGTGCAAACGAGTGGTTTACCGCACAAAAACCACTCGCTTGCACTTCGTGCTCGTATCAATGTTCATGTAGGGCCAGTTTCCACCGGGCGAATCCAACAAACGGTTGGTGGAAACCTGTCCTACGCATAGGGTTGTCAACGTTATTCCACCATGTCTTTTACTTCGGTACCAGTCTGGTGCCGACAAGTCGATCCTGGATGCCGCGTTCTGGTTTGAGTATTGAGACGAGTACCCCCACAACGGCGACGACGACGGCAACAAATCCGGCAATAAAAACAAACAGAAACTGTAATACATGTTCCTGGACATCTTTGGGAATTCCTTCAGTCGGTGAAATGCGTTTTGGCGGAGCTGGACCCAACCCCGATTCACTGATCACTTGAGGTTCGTTGGTTTGCGATTGTGTGTTGGTTGGTGGATTCTCGGTTGAATTTGTTTTCACTTCTTTTCGCCGATTAGCAATATCATTGACTGCGGCATTGTTTTTTTGGCGCAGTTTTTTGTGGTACTGAATTTGTTCAAACCCAACCATCATCGACATCACGACGGCGATAAAGGCAATGGTAAACGGGAGCCAACTGATCAGCATGCGACAACCACACTGAAATCTGGACGCCAATCCACCGTTTTTCTTCTGGATATCGATTCCCATAAAACGAAACACAGGGCTCGTTTTCATGAAATACCCGACGACAAAATAACCGGTGGCAAAGATGGATGTGATCAACAATGGTTTCCAAATTGGCAGGTATCCAATCAAAGAGAAAATACTAAAGCCGATCAAAAGTCCGACACCGGTCAAGATAACCCATTCAACGCCGAGCGTGACGGCCAGTACGCCCAATCGGCTGTCCCATTGAAGACTGGCAAGTTTGTTGTTTTGTTCGCCCAGTTTTTCTGCAAAGCGTGAAATGGTCTCGGGTTTTTTGATTTGGCTGCTGAAATCGTTGAGCAGTCGACTGGCGGATTCCGGCAGCACTTGGCGCTGGAGCACTAAATCGAACGCTTGTTGAATGGTTTCGCAGGATGTAAAAGCGGCCGAACGTTTTTCCTTTTTTTCGACCGGCGGGGATTCCGTTGGCAGCGCGATTTCGAGGAATTTCCCGCGCCCGTTTTTGTTGACAAAAAACTGTTGCAAACTCACGTTGTCGCATACTGTTTCATCTTCGTGCGCAGCCTCGAGCTCTTCGCAGAAATCCTGCAGCGCGTAGCGACAATTTTCCCAAGTAAAATACCCACTCAAATCGGCCAGCAGATTAAACGGAACGCCTTCGGCCGCTTCGTAAGCCTCCCAGCGGTGACCATCCAACTCGCCACCTTGAATCCAACGAAACCGACTGGTGCGGTTGATATGTTGATTGCGTTTTTCCAATTTTTCGTTGTCGCCGTAGTAAATCCAAACTTGACGATCGAGCACTTCGTCGCGTGCCGCAAAAACCTGGTATGCGTCGTTGCCTGCAATCAAACCGGTGACTTCGTAACTGCCGAAATGCAAGTCACGGTCGATCGGTTTGGCGTCGAGGTTAGGTAGCCCGGCAATCGTACGCTCGGTCGAACGGTTGATTCGGAACACACGTGTTCCCGACAGCATGCCATGGATACCTTGTAGTCCGTTTGACTGTTTCATACTCAGTAAACAAAACAGCGCGGGGAGGATTTCTGCCAATCGCGCGGTGATCCAGCCTGAGATCACCGATGTCATGTTGATGTCCTGAACCGCTTCCTCGACCCAAAACAATCGGATCAATGAAAAAATGATCGGTACGGCAAAGGCTGAGGGGATAGCAAAGCTGCGCAACAATCCGCGAAAGATCCCAGGTTTTTCACCTTGGTTGTTTACCACTTGCAGTCCCAAGATGCGTTTGCCAATCGTCTTGCCCCAGAAGCCTTCGAGGATCGCAAAATACAACCAAACAAATGTCCACATTCCCAGTGCCACATAAAGTTGAAATCGATGGACCTGTCCCGAAATATCGGCACCGGGATTTTCTATTTGTTTGCGCGAGATAAAGATAAACGCCAACAAAGTGACAACGATGTACGCGATTAACATCGTGAACACATAGTCGATCATGTAGGCCGCCGAACGACGACCAATTTGCGTCAAAGATGCTCCGCCGGATGCGAACGGCGTAAGTGATTTTTTGAGGTCTGCGAGGCTGGCAAATCGTTCGGCGGGATCTTTTTTCAGCGTGCGATCGATCACGCGCGCCAAGTCTTTGGGGACGTTTGATTTGAATTTACGAATATTAGGCGCCGCGTCTGTGAGGATTTGGGCAGTCACACTCATCGCATCTCCGTCAAACGGAGGCTGGCCCGCGATCAGCGTAAATAGCGTCGCACCCACCGAGTAGATATCGGTTCGATTGTCGACTTCGGTGCCACGGATTTGCTCGGGTGCCGCGTAAAGTGGCGTCCCCATAAAAGTGCCGGTTCGCGTCAAGCCGACGTCGGTCACGAGGCTTTTGGACAATCCAAAGTCTCCGATTTTGATCCGCCCATCCGCCGCCACAAAGCAGTTGGATGGTTTAACATCTCGATGGATGAAATCCAGTTCATGCGCAGCGGTCAGGCCATCGATGACGTCGATGATATAGTCGACCGCTTTGTTAACTGGCAGCGACTCTTCTTTTTCCAGAACATCTTGCAGCGTTTGGCCAGGCATCAGCTCCATGGCGATATACGGTCGGCCGTCGTGTTCTCCCGCTTCGTAAATAAACGTTGTTCTTGGATGAGAAATCTGGGCTGCCAATTTCGCTTCACGAACAAACCGATCGACGTTTTCACTGTCGGAGGTCAAACCGCTGGACAATAATTTGAGCGCGACATGTCGTCCTGTTGTTTGATCGCGCGCCTCGTAGACCACACCCATGCCACCGCTACCCAGTTGCTGAATCAGTTCGTAGTGGTTGATGGTCCGAGCTTCTTTGATGGTGTCGGCCGGAATTCGCTCGGTGATCCTGCCCGACGGTGGAACGGTCGCTTGGTCGGTCAACGGTTTGCTATCCGGTGCAACGATCCCCGTCAATTCGGGCGAAATGGCTTTGCCGCATTGATCGCAGAATTTCGGTGGTTTTTCACCAAAAACTATCTCATTGGAACAGTTCGGACAGGTGATTTCCAACGCTACGAATCCCGCAATTGTTAAAAATTGTTATTTGGCGACCGGAAAGAAAGTGTTGCTGATCTCACTCGCTGGTATTCGCCACCAGTCTTGTTATTCTAGTTTGACAAGTAATTTATCGGAATCCGAACATTCGAATGCAGACTGAAGACCCTCGATCAGACAATAACATGGCTTACCAAATCACAGTAGTTGAAGGCCCCGATGCAGGCAGAACTTTCGTCATCGAAGACGGAAAAACCCTTACCATTGGCCGAGGTGCTCAGAGTGACACGCAATTGGCCGATGGTACCGTTTCCCGTGTCCATTGCGCTCTCGAGCGGCACCAAAATACGGTGACTATCAAAGACCTGGGCAGTTCCAGCGGTACGTTTGTCAACGGAAACAAACTCGACCAAGCAGAAATCAAGATCGGTTCTGTGATTCAAGTGGGTGATTCGGTTTTGCGGTTTACAACTCCGCGAGTTGACGGCGAAACCACGATGTCACCCGGCTCAAAACCGATGGCCCAACCGCTAGAAAAACTTGTCGGAACGATGATCAATAGTTATCGGATCGATGAGATTATCGGAAAAGGCGTTTCCGGGATGGTCTACAAGGCGTACGACACGGAAAAAGATCGTACGGCCGCATTGAAAATTTTGACTCCCGCGTACTCACGCAACCAAGAGCAGCGGGAACGTTTCGTGCGAGCGATGAAAACGATGTTGCCGATCAAAGACGACCACATCGTGCGGTTGTACAACGCTGGAATTACTGGGCCCTACTGCTGGGCGGCGATGGAATATATCGACGGAGAAAACCTGTCCCAACTGATCGAACGAATCGGCATCGAGGGAATGTTGGACTGGCGAAAAGTTTGGCAGATCGCGATGAATATCGGTCAAGCATTGCAAGCCGGTTACGACAACAAAGTGGTTCACCGCAATGTAACGCCAACCAATATCCTTCGTCGTTCAAGTGATGATGTTTGTTTGTTGGGAGATTTCATGTTGGCGAAAGCTCTCGAAGGGAAATTGGCTCAGCAAGTTACTCAACCCGGCCAAATTGTCGGTGATGTTCCTTATCTGGCGCCCGAGCGAACGTTACCCGATGGCGAAGTTGATACGCGTAGCGATATCTATGGTCTCGGCGCCACTTGTTATGCGTTGTTGACCGGAAAAGCGCCAGCTGCTGGAAAATCACTGCCGGAAACGATCGACAATGTGCGGAACAAAGTGCCAGAGCCGCCCAAAAATTTCCAACTGTCGATCAATGAGATGTTTCAAGACGTGGTAATGCGAATGATCGCAAAAAATCCATCGGATCGTTACCAAAGTCCGAGTGAATTGCTCAGTGAGTTACAACGGATTGGAACGTTTAACAACTTGACGGCAAATTGATGTCGAGCACGACGCGCGGTGGGTGCCACTGGCCCTAGCCAGTGATTTGCACTTTGACTCACAGTTTTTTCGTTCAGTTGAAGTACTTACCAACCACTATCAAACCACAACACTGGCGGAGCCAGTGGCACCCGACCTGTGTTGAATCTTAGGAGCACGAAGCACTAGTTTGACCGCGCGAAACCACTCGCTCGCGCTTCGTGCTTGTATCTGTTTTTCAATAAATGTTGACGATCCGCGGCTAAAACGCACGGCTTTTTCGTACCGGAATAATGACCGACGCGCTGACGACTGCTGACATTGCGAATCCCACAAAAATAATGGTGTGAAGCAAAAACATGGTGACCTCCTGAGAATTTGTTGCTTTGCTATTTCTCAATTCGCAGGATGATCGACACGTAAGGTCAATCTGCCAGTTTTTCAAAATGAGCCGTTAAAGACCGCGTAACCGGTAAACTTTCTCAGAAAGGCATGCGATGCTTTCAGCCACCCGTGAGCGCCTCGCCGCTCACGGGATTAGCAATCACGCAGCTCGACCACATCAATTGACGGTAACAAATACACCCGTCGTTATCGGATAGAATCTGGATTCCGCGTCACTTCCAAACGGTAATCATGAACGGATGAATCGAAATATGAATCAACACAACACCATCAACTATGTCGAATTTCCTGCAACCGATTTTGCGACAACCAAACAGTTTTATTCCGAAGTGTTTGGTTGGACGTTTCAGGATTGGGGTGATAGCTACATGAGTTTTTCCGAGTCAGGAATCGAAGGCGGGTTTGCAGCGGTATCGGAAAACAAACGGATTTCCAACGATGGGGCGCTAGTCGTTTTGTATTCTGAAAATCTCGAAGGAACGATGGCTGATATCAAAGCGGCCGGCGGTTCGATTGTCGATGAACCGATTTCATTTCCAGGTGGCCGACGATTCCATTTCCATGACCCCAATGGAAATTTTTTAGCGGTTTGGAGCGATAAGTGACGTAGGGCCGGTTCCCACCGGCCATGACCGCGCACAGAGAGATGCGACGTCGGACTGCGATTTTGGATTGTGCTTTGTGTTATTGGAGCATTCTTATTGCAATGTGATTGCTAGTTAAAATGAACACGGCCGCCGACCAACAATGTTTGCTAGTTCAATAAAAAACGACCGGTGGGAACCGGCCCTACAAAAAATCACTGGCAGCGAACTACCAGTGATTTCTGTTTAAACAAGCGATAGGAAACGAGGTTTACTTGTCTGTTTTATCTGCTTTCTTGCCTTTTTTCTCCTTGATACGTTCCAGGACAAACATAAAGCAACTGTCATCTTCTTCTGTTTTGAATTTTTCAGGTCGCTCTTGTCCGGTCGAATCGTAGCAAAGTGTCATTTTGTTTTTTTCAACCTTGATGATTCCAATGGCTTTTCCTTCGGGAACCGGACCCGATTCGATTTTGAAATCGATGTGGGCTGGTTTTTTGGAACCGTTGATTTTGTAAGACATGACGAAATTGTCGTCGCCGCCTGATGGAATGGTGAATGCTTTTTTGCTGATGGAGATTTGAGGCGGCAAACGCCTGCCATCAATATCTTCGCCAGATCGCGTGCCAGAAACCACTTTCCATTTGCCGATTAAGACCTTCGCATCGAAATCGGATTTTTTCTTTTTCTCTTTCTCCTGTTCTTTCTTGCCTTCTGTTTCCTGCGTTTTCTTGCGGCCGCCATTTTTGACGACTTCGACGATTTTTTTGAATCGTTTTTCTTTGCGAAGATTATCAAGATCGGAATCAGTTTCAAAGTATTGCAACGTCACAAAGCCTGCATCGATCGCTTTGTCGAGATAATCCATGGCCTTCTTTTTCTCTTTCTTGAGCGAATAGGCGCAACCGAGGTTGTACAAGGCGATGCCGCGCGTTCGTTCAAATTCACTCGCTTTTTTGTGCGATTTAATCGCGTCGTCCAATTTGCCATCGGCGTGAAGTGCATAGCCATGCAGTTGCCAGGCCAATCCGTTTTTGGGGTCCAGTTTGACAGCCTTGGCCAGTGACTTGGCCGCTTCTTCGTAATCCTCGGCGCCCAGGCTTTGACGCGCATCTTGAATTAACTCGCGGACTTGGTCCGCTTTGTCATCATCGGTTTCTTGTGCCAAAGCCAAATTTGGCAAACAAAAACCAATGAGCACTAACGCTGCAATGCGAGTCCAAAAATGATGATTTAACATAAAGCTCTCCTCGGTTCTTCAAATAAAAAAAGAAAACGCATGGGTTTATCATAGGTGAATTTTTTCAAAGCGAAACAAGATTTTGCCCGCTTCGTTTTTGCCGAAAGAATCTCGGAGAAATTTTCAGAAATTTATCATGTTTTCGGACCCGTAATTTTTCATACGCTTCGCATCCGATGACATGTTTTGGAATTCACATACCGCCAGTTTGCTAAACGGGTCGCAGTCCGTCAGCTAACATTGGGTAGAGTTTTGCAAATTTGGGACGATATTCGAATACCCGATATTCGTTGGGGTGGTTGACGAGAATTGACCACCTGGGGAAGCCTCCCCAGTAGAAGATATCACGCAGCTCTTCGTGAAAATAGACAGCGTGCCCATCGTCGTAGAACACGCCATCGGCTGCGTCGGATGGCATTGCAAAACCTTTGGGTTCGTTATTCGTAGCGCAGCCTCCGATCGGCAAATAATCTTGCCACTGGATTTCGGCGTGAATCATGGCGTCATCGAGATCCGGATTTTCCGTCTTGAGCAAATTAAACAGGTGCTGGTAGTCGTCTTCGTAGTCTTTTTTCGCTTGTCGCATTTCTTCCATGGCTTCGACGGGCGAATGAAAAATTACGTCCCAGCCTCCCAGCCCATAAATGTCTGGAGCCTCGGGCGGTTTGGACTGACCAGACCGCCACTGTCGTTCAGATTGGCGAAAATCAACGCGCTCGATGCGTTCAAACCAATGTCGAATCAACATTGGCAGCGAACCTAACTGACGTTCAATTTCTTCGATTGCCGCAGTTGGAGGCGTTGAACAGAATCGCAGCGCGTTGCCGGGGTCGGCAAATTCGTAACCCATTGCAACGAGTCGTTGGTGAATCAATTTGAGGTTGCCGATTGCTCGATCGATCGTCTCATGGATGACCGCCAGGACGTCGGAGCGCAACGGTTCGTGTTGCACGGCAGGCCCTAGCTGAACGATTTCATTCCAAACCGCTTCGCAGTCGTTATTCTGGTATCGATCAATCAACGTCGATTGGGTCATGCTGCGTGTCAACTGAATTTTCGATGCATTGCTGACAAGCAGATTTTACACCTCTGCGTTTGTTTCCGGTCTACCATTTTTCGAAATCCCAACCGAACATAATCAACATGTATCCGAGGAACCCGGCGCTAAACAAAGAACATGACAAAATCATGATCGAAGCAACCAGATCATTGCGTTTTTTTCGCAGCATTTTTTGCCTGAGGGCTTCCATCACGGCCATTACAGCGCAAGCGATCCAAACCGCTGCTAGAACGAGCCAAATCACAGAAATTACAGGATTTGATGTCAACGGAGGTTTAAAAAATTGGTTGGCTCGTTCGATCGCAAAAGCGACGACTGGACCGAGGATCATCCAAACGACCGAAGCAAGTAGCCAGTAGTTTCTCGGTCGATACCATTTTGTTGGCTCATGATCGACGACAATCGGTGGAATATCTCGCGCCGATTTTGTGGTCGGCGCCGCAAACGGATTTTCGTGGTCCATCGATTGAAAATTCCAACAACAGGTGATTTGCACAGATGTTCAATATCTGCTGTTCGGCAATGATAACCTGCTGCAACATCGCGTTTAACGGGGGTTGGGTATCAATTGCTATGGGCGGCCCTTTACGGTGCCCCGTCACAATTGACTCCCGACCCCATTTTTTGCTGCCAAAAACAAAAATGCGATTGGGAAAAGGGGATTCCCAATCGCAACTGAAGTTGCATCGCGTGAAAAAGCCGGCGCCAACGGTTTGGTTTCCTTTGGCCGCGATTGGAGGATAAGTTATCGACGATTGACGCGTCGGGTAGATCCGGATCGATTAAACCGTTGAGTTCTGCCGTTGATGGCGGATGCTCCCGATCGTTGCCAGGAAGAGGAGCTGGCCGACGCCGAAGAACGATTAAACCCGCGACGTGGTGGATAATCGCCGGGCGAGTAACCGGGAGGAGGTACAGTGCCCATTCCCAAGCCAAGTTCTTTGCCAAAGTTTGGTTTTGAATTTTGCTTGTAAATTTCGAACGCGCGGGGATTTTTCTTCTTCAACTCGGCAATGTCTTTCACTAGATATTTTTTGACGATGGTTTTGCCGCCAATACTGTTTGAGTAGGTCACATTTGCACTGCCGTCTTTCCAGTTGACCTGCAATCCCTCTTCACGATCGCCATCGGAAACCGAAATCGAGAGATCTTGATTTTGGTTGCCTTGTGGCATGCCACGAAGCAGTTCTTGGAATTGAGGCGGCAAGCCTTTCATTTGGGGCATGCCATTGACCGCGCCATTGCCATTTTGAACCGACTGTTTGGCAGAATTTTTCTTTTTGGTCGATTTCTGATCAGCCTGCTTGGTCGAATTCTTTTTTTTGGTCGATTTGGTAATGACCTGGGCCGAGGCATTCTCGGCCGTCAGGGCAAACAGTGCGACAAAAACTAAACACCAACTCGCAATCCGCATTTTTTGCTCCCATATTCTGCAAAATCTCTGGTCCGATGAACCGCATACTGATGTGGTTCTGGTATTGAGTAGCGCAATTTCGCAAACTGTCACGAGCAAAAATGAGATTTTTACTGGGGCGGGGTTTGAGGGGTGTTTTTTGAACGATTTTGGCTGGCAAAATCACAACCCGGAGCGTGTGCGAGGGACCACGTTTCACCGTAAATCAGCGTGGTTTTGGTCCCTCGCTCACGCTTCGCGCTTATGATTGCAGGAAGTCGTTGGCTCAACTTGAGTTACAATTCTTGATGCAAAATCCTATCACGCGTCGGGTTATGATTTTTTAGGCCGGTTCCTACCGGCCGATTATTCGATTGGCCGGTGGGAACCGGCCCTACTCCGTTAAACGGTGAATCCGCCCTCGATGCCTTTGACGACAACCGCGGTGGCGTCGTGTGGGTGGAGGCTTTCCAAGTGATCGACACGGATGTGATAGTCCAAAAACGATTGATCGTTTTCCAGGAGGTCTCTGATTTTGCGAGCGGCATCTTCGCAGAACATTAAATTTTCACCATTGGCCCGCGCGAACTCTTGTTCGTCAATTCGTTTGACGGCAGTTTGCACCGGTGTTCCCAGTAAGTCTTCGACGCGGTCGATCAACGACATGATTGGAAAATGTTCGACGATGTCGTCCAATGCCACCTCGATTTGTGCCACACTGCGTTGGGAATGCGGTGTTGCCAGTGATCCGTTGTTACGCAACCAATCGTTAACTTGGGCAACGGTCAACCAGCGATGGTGATCAAAATCGGCTTGGAATTTTTCTTGCAACAATTGCCGTGAAAGTGCCGCCGAGCAAGGACAAGTGCTCGAGTAGGTGACATCGATTTTGAGTCGAAATTCGACTTTGCCCTGAACCATGGTGGAGCGGATTTCAACCGGATAGTGTCGCCAGCCGACATGGTCGCTTATTAACGCTTTTCGTTGGCTGGCATAGACAAACGCCAAATTAAGTTCCGCCCGATCGCTCAACTCGTGATGCGTTTCCAAAAAACGTTTCAATGTCCGGCGAATTAAATCAGGTGACACCGGTGCTCGTTGTAATTCATCTTGCAGGGCCAAATAGATCCGCGACATGTGGATCCCTTTGGCGTCGGGGTCATTCACGTTGACATAGGCATTTGCTTTGGCGGGGATCCAGACGGTTTGCCCATCGGACATTTGCATCTGCAGCACCGTCTCGATATTGGACATGCCAACGCGATCCAAATTGCCAGACACGTGAGCCGTCGTTTCGGCGGCGATGTCCGGCAGCGGTTCTTTGAGTGGTTGGTCTTTGTTTTCCATGGCTGAATTTATTTCTGTTGACAGAGATTCTGCCGAGTTGGTGTTGAATGGGTTTTCCGATTCTGAATTAAACGGTTTGGGATCAGTCTCTGGGTTACGCATCGAGTTCCTTGTTATAAACTATGTTAATCAGCCGATGCCGATGGGCGAGCCAACGATGGCGCAATACCTTGATCCGCAAATCACCGAATTTGTTCACCAAGATATTTTTCAGTGCAGATCGCACGGGCGTTTTGCCGCGTGCAGTCACGAAGAATTCGTACTGGAAGAGTTTTTAAAAATTACCGGTTGTCGCCGGATTTTGACACTCCAGATTTAATTCGTTTTTGAACACGTTTCATTGGCAAAAAATCGCTGAATAACCGTATTTCACAGCGAAACGCTTTTGTTTCAATACAGAAGTATCCCATAAAAGATCGTTTATGAAAATCGTCCTGGGATATCCCGTAAATTCAGAACATGTTACCCGAATTCAGCAAACGGCCGAGCAGTGTGGGCTCCCGGCGAACGTGGTCGCCTGCGAGCAACCCGAAACCCCGACGGCATTGCTCGACGCGGAAGTGTTTTGCGGGCACGCCAAAGTTCCCGTCGATTGGCCAGCGATTGTGGCGGGTGACAAACTGAAATGGATTCAATCTTCGGCAGCCGGATTGGACCATTGCCTGGTACCGTCAGTTGTGGACTCGGACATTTTGGTGACTGGAGCGTCCGGGTTGTTTTCGCCGCAAGTTGCCGAGACAACGGCGGCACTGCTGTTTGGTCTCGTTCGACGGATGAATGAATTTTGGCCGGCGCAACAGAACAAGATTTTTGAGCGTCGACCGACCGATCAACTACATGGCAAAAACGTCGGCATCGTGGCACTTGGCGGCAATGGACTGCAAATCGCCAAATGTCTGAAACCGTTTGGCGTCAAAATTACTGGTGTTGATTATTTTCATGATCAGGATTGGCCGGAATACATTGACCGGGTGTTTGCCGTCGAGGCAATTGACGAGTTTCTGACCGACGTAGACGTCTTGATTTTGACCGTAGGTCTGACAGCTCAAACGTCACGGTGGTTTGACAAAACCAAACTGTCCAGGCTGCGCAACGGCGCTTATGTGATCAATGTTGGTCGCGGAGATGTGTTAGTCGAAGCGGATTTGGTTGCGGCATTGGAATCGGGAAAATTGACCGCAGCGGGGCTCGATGTTTGTGAAACCGAACCGCTTCCCCACTCCAGCAAGCTCTGGGATTTGCCCAACGTTTTGATTTCTCCGCATATCGGTGCGCAATCGCCAGACCGATATGATCTCGTAACACAACTGTTTTGCCAGAACCTCGTTGCGTTTTCTCGCTGGTATCTCAGCGAAAGTGATAGTGGAGCAGATGCTGTGGGGTTCGTTAATCTCGTCGACAAACGGCTGGCTTTTCCCCACCCGCAAAACCGGCTCCAACCCGGGCAATTGGAGCAGTGGAAGTTATCAACCGCCTAATATTTGCGGTGTTTGATATTCCTCGGGAAATTCACCTAGACTCACAACCACCTGGCTGAATAAACTGAGAATATTAAAGGATTTGAATGGATTCACTCATGGGTCAGCATGACCGGTGCTTTTGATTCCCACAAAAATGGAAGCTAGGAATCAACCAAATCACGTTGCGAAGCCAGTGTTACCACCGCTCGTTTTGCGCCAACATGGCTCCGCACACAATATAACTTTCACCTTTCACTATTGAAATCGCTCACGTCAAATTTTCACAACACGGGTAACAACTTTGGATATTGAGTTGAGTCAATCTATTGATACAACCCATGGTGATTTCGTCGTTACGAGTCACTTTGACGAAGCGTGCGCCAAGACGGTCAACGAACTGACACCGCTCTACGAAGCGATCTTGCACAGCGACCGACAGAGTTGGACGGCACATCTGAGATTTGAAAAACTGCTCGGTGTCGGCGGGCAGGGCAAAGTTTATTTATCGCATCGTCGCGGAGCCGATGGATTTACGCTGCCAGTTGCACTCAAAATATTTTCCCCGGAACGATTTGCCTCTCCCGAGGCTTACGACGAAGAAATGGCCCGCGCCGGGCGCGTCGCGTCTCGAGTCGCTCGCATTCAACACGACAACTTGCTGGTCGTTCAGGATTTTTTGGACCGCGAAAGAATTCGGTTGATGGTGATGGAGTGGATCGAAGGGTTCGATTTGCGCCGGTTGTTAACTCCCGCCATGCTGGGCCGCATGAAAGATCAATTTTCGCAGCGACGCTGGGATTACATCAATCGCGTGTTAGTGACCCAAGGCGAAATCCAACCTCGTTTCAAACCGGGCGTCGCGGTCGCGATTATCCGTGAATGCCTGCGAGGTTTGGGTGCATTGCATCGCGCAGGAATTGTTCACGCCGATGTCAAACCAGCCAATATCATGTTAAAGCGTAGCGGCCATGCCAAAATTATTGATATGGGGGCGGCATTCGAAATCGAATCACCACCCAAACGCCGTGCTTGTACGCCGGCCTACGCCGCACCAGAAGTTTTGGCGGGACACCCGACCAGCCCACGAAGCGACCTGGCAAGTCTGGGGTACGTGCTGGTCGAACTGTTGGCAGGCAAGCCTGTTTTCAGTGGGATCAAAAAACTTCCCGAACTGATTGCAGCCAAACACAGTTTGCCGTTTCGATTGCACGAGATTCTTCCGCAGGAAATCATCGAAGATGATATTTTAATAGCGTTTTGTGTTGGACTGATTCAGCCCGATGCCGGATCGCGATTCCCGACCGCCGAAGCTGCCGAGTTGATCGAAGACGTCAGCGCTTCGGCATTTCAACGGCATTTGATCAAAGACGACATGTCCAGCGAATATGAAAACGAAATTCGTATCTGGATCGAGGAACTGCTGGATATGGAAGATGACGCCGGTTCCGAAGACGAAACACGAACGGTGTAGAGCCGGTTCCCAGCGGCCAATCGAAATAGACGGGCCGATCATACAAAACAGCGATCAAAAAAACGGCCGGTGGGAACCGGCCCTACTCGCATCCTTGAATTCCCTTGTGCATATCGTTACGGTGTGAATTCCGATTTACGAAACTGGAATCTCATGTCTGAAATTACAATTCGCGAAGCGCAGGAAACGGTCGACCGCTGGATTCAGACCATTGGTGTACGTTATTTTTCTGAATTGACCAATTTGGCTCAATTGGTTGAGGAGGTTGGTGAACTGTCCCGCATTATGTCCCGCCAATTCGGCGACCAAAGTTTTAAAGCGGGGGATCCTGGGCAGGGCTCAAATGACCTGGCAGACGAACTTGCCGACGTTTTGTTTGTCTTGATTTGTCTGGCGAACCAAACAGGAGTTGATTTAACCCGAGCTCTTGAGGAAAATTTGAACAAGAAAACAAACCGTGACCGGGATCGACATCGTCAGAACCCGAAATTGAATGAATCATGACCATGCGAATTGAATTGACCCGACGAATCAAATTTTGCGCCGGACACCGTCTGATGAACCACGGTGGGAAATGTGAAAATTTGCATGGGCACAATTATGTTGCCGAAATTACGGTAACCAGCAGTAAAACCGACGAGGTCGGTCGCGTGATCGATTTTTCGGTGATCAAGAATTTGTTCAAAGGCTGGATTGACGAACATTGGGATCACGGGTTTCTGATTTACGACCGTGACGCGCCGGTAATCGAAGCGTTAACAAAAATACGCAGCCGAATTTATCTGATGCCGTATAATCCAACGGCAGAAAACATGGCGTTGCATTTGATCGCCGACATCGGCCCTAAGCTTCTGGACCAAATCGCTGGTTACGAGTTGAAATTGACGCGCGTCCGGATCTGGGAAACCGATGAATCTTGTGCTGAAGTGACGGCGGAGCAAGCGGCTGATATGACGGAAGCCTGGTTGCAATCATCAACCGCACATCACTAGATTGCAATCGGATTGATGACGTTATAAAAAATGCAACAAGGCAATCATTTGTGACTGATACAAGTACGGAGCGCCAGCGAGTGGTTTTGCGCGATCAAACCACTCGCTGGCGCTTCGTGCTCGTAAAATACGAGGTCATCTATGAAATTCCATGTCGGCGAGACACGATACGATGCTGATGTGCTGCGGAACGTGGTCCCTCGCTCACGCTTCGCGCTTGTGATTTGAAAACAAAACGGCCGGTGGGAACCGGCCCTACTTGATATGAAGCTGTTTTATTCGGATACCTTTGAGCTGCCGCTGCCCGAAAAACACCGTTTCCCCATGTCGAAATATCGCTTGCTGAGGGAACGGGTCCAAGCTTCTGAATTGTTCGATCCGCGGAATGTATTGCCGGCTCCCCGATGTCCGGATGAACAATTGTGTTTGGTGCACCATCGCGATTACGTTCAACGGGTAGCGAACGGCCAGTTGAGCGATTTGGAGATTCGGCGAATCGGTTTCCCGTGGTCGCCGAAAATGGTGGTGCGATCGCGGCGTTCGACAGGAGCTTCGATCGCTGCGGCACGTTCTGCGATCACTGATGGTGTCAGTGTCAATCTTGCGGGGGGCACACATCACGCATTTCCCGAGAGTGGCCAAGGTTACTGTGTATTCAACGACGTCACTGTCGCTGCACGGGTTTGTCAGGCGGAAGCAATCGCTCAAAACATTTTGTTTATCGACTGTGATGTTCATCAAGGCAACGGAACAGCTGCCGTGGCCAACGGTGATCCAACGATGTTCGCTTTTTCGATTCACTGCAACGATAATTACCCGTTTCGAAAAACGGATGGAGATTTGGACATCGCGTTACCGGCGGGAACCGGTGATGCACACTATTTGGAATCTTTGTCCGCGGCGTTGGAACAAGTATTTCAATGTTTTGACGCTGACCTGGTGTTCTATGTGTCGGGCGCAGATCCTTTCGAAGACGATCGGTTGGGGAAGTTGAAATTGACCAAGGCGGGACTCAAAGCGCGTGACGAAATGGTGATCGGTGGTTGTGTCCGGCGAAATATTCCAATCGTGATTACGATGGGCGGCGGCTATGCACCGGATGTTGCTGATATCGTCGATATCCACTTTCAAACAGTTGTGACAGGACTTCAGGCCTCAGCCGATATCAAAACGTGCCGCCCAACGAATTAAACGATTTTGTTTTTAGGCAATTTTGTAGGGCCGGTTCCCACCGGCCAAACGAGCGCATAACAGATTGAACGATATGCCAAACGGACAAATTGTCAAAAGCAACCAAATGCCCATTGGTCGAACGGCCGGTGGGAACCGGCCCTACGAAAAAAGCCACTCGCTGATGGAGTGGCTTGATTGATCGGATTTGGTTGCTAAATGGGGCGGACTACTTGCCCGGCTTTGGTAACGGTGACCCCTTGAGTTGCAGGCCGGCCATCCGGGCTTTCTGCACAAATTTTTTCATGTCGACAGTCAAGAATTTGTTCACTTTCGGATACATCTGCTTGTACATATCCTGAGCGATCTTGAATGACTGACGGTGGGTCTTGGTCGGAGGAGACAATCCAAATCGACTGCCCGAAGCGTTGAAGATTCGGGTCATGATCGTTGGTTTGGCGTCGACTCCCGTTTTTTGCTCAAATCCTGTGCCGCTGAACTGGCCATTGAGCGCACGCCAAGTTTTGCGAAGTTCGGTCAGTGATTTGACCAGATCATAGTGACCTTCGCCGGTTCGATTAATTTCGGATTCGATTTCATCGAGACGCTCTTTGGCAGCCGACATTTCACGATTCACCGCAAATGCTTTTTGCATCAACGAATAAACCTGCTCGTAGTAGGCGACCATCATCTGTCGGTTACCGGCAGGCAACGTCGGATTGATGCAGCGAACCACCTGGAATTTAACAGGTTTTTGCAGCGATTTGAGATTGCCCTGGTGGACTCGGTCGACCGAAACGCTGTAGGTTCCCGGTGCGATTTCGATGCCTCGTTGATTTCGCAGATTCCAAGTCAATCGACTCATGCCACTGGCCGAACTACGCGTGATTCGCATGACAACTTTGTTGCTTTTGTCTCGAATCGTGAACACCAATTGTGGTGCCGACTCGCCTGCTTCGGCTGCCAATTGTTCGACTGACGGAATGGGAACTTCGACACCAGCTTTTTTCGCCTTGGCCTCGGCTTCTTTGCGTTTCGCTTTGGCCGATTTGTAAGATTCTTTATTCAGGTAGGTGAACGTGACTCCGTACGGTGGGTTGGGTGCTGTGTAGAAGCTGTCTCCCTGGAAACCTTGTCGTCCGCCCAGAAAATCTGCTTGTGGAAACTGTTTTGCGTCTTTGATTTTAAACAGATGAAACCCTTTTTTCATCGTGTCCGCAGAAACTTCTCGCAGTGGAGAGTAGTCGTCTAAGACATAGAAACCGCGTCCGAACGTTGCACCAACCAAATCGTTTTCACGCCGCTGGATTTCCAGGTCGCGGAATGGGATCGTTGGCAAACCGTGCGAAAATTTGAACCAGTTTTTACCGCCGTCAACGGTTGCGAAGACGCCGAACTCAGTTCCCAAAAACATCAAACCCGCTTTTTCGTGGTCTTGAATAATTCGCCAAACGAGATGCCGGGCGGGCAAACCATCGGTAATGTGCGTCCACGTTTTTCCACGATCGGTACTTTTGATCACGTACGGAGCGTAGTCACCGTATTTGTGATTGTCGAGGCAAACGAAAACGGTATTTTTGTCGTGATGACACGCTTTGATATCGTTGACAAAAGCCATTTTTGGTAGGCCATCGATCAAGTCGATTTTGCGCCAGGTTTTGCCGCCGTCTTCGGTTACCTGAATCAATCCATCATCAGTACCAACGTAAATCAGATTCTCGTCCAGCGGCGATTCGCCGATCGACGTGATGTTGTTGTACTGGCTCATCGCAAACAAATCCCAACTGTCATTGATGCCCCAGAACCCGCCCATGATTTTCAATTTCAATCGATTTTGATTGCGTGAAAGATCGGGACTGATTGCCGTCCAACTGTCGCCTCGGTCGTTACTGCGAAACAGTTTTTTCGAGCCGAAATACAAACGTTTGTGATCGTGGAAACTGATTTCAATCGGGGAATCCCAGTTGAAGCGGAGGTCCGTGCCGCCGGCTGCTGGCTGAGGTCGAATATCAACCGTTTCACCCGTTCGCCTGTCGTAGCGACGCAGGTAACCTTGCTGGCTTTCACCGTAAACAATGTTGGGGTCTTTCGGATCAATCGCACAATCGTGTCCGTCACCGCCAATCACCACTCGCCAATCGCGGTTAGTGATGCCTTGACGACGATTGGTTGCGGCAGGGCCGTATTGTGTATTGTTGTCCTGCGTTCCACCAACCACGTTGTAAAACGGATAGTCGTAATCGACGGCAACTTTGTAGAACTGCGTCAGTGGTAGGTTGTGAACAAAGCTCCATGTCTTGCAGCGATCATAAGTTCGGTAGACACCACCGTCACAACCTGCGACGACAAAATCGGGATCGGTTGGATGAAAAGCGACGGCGTGGTTGTCAACGTGTTTCGAACGAGTTTCCACCGAGACAAATGTTTTTCCGCCATCGTCGCTTCGACCCAGTCGAACATTCGCGTGATAGATTGAGTCAAACCGATGTGGATCACACCAAATTTCCTGGTAATAGTGTGGACCCGTTCCGCCACCCACGTAATCACTCATCTTGGTAAACGAAACACCATCGTTTTCGCTGCGATAAAATCCTCCATTGCGTTCGGGGAGTTCGATTGCTGCGTAGACAACGTTGTGTTTTTGTGGTGAGATTGCGAGAGAGATTTTTCCTTTGGCGCCACCTGGGATTCCATTTTTAAGTTCCGTCCAGGTCTTGCCTCCGTTGGTTGATTTGTAGATTCCTGATTCGGGACCGCCCGCCATCAATGCCCAGACCGTTCGGTGTTTTTGATAGGTTGCCGCATACAGAATGTTGGGGTTTCGCGGATGCATCACAACATCGGTAACACCGGTGTAGGGACCTTTTGAAAGGATGCATTTCCAGGTTTTGCCTCCATCGGTGGTTTTGTAGAGACCTCGTTCACCGCCTTGGGACCACATCGGACCTTGCGAAGCGACGTAAACAATATTTGAGTAACTGGGATGAACGACGATTTTTGAAAGGTGTTCGCTTTTCTTGAGCCCGACGTTTTTGAAACTTTTGCCCGCGTTGTAACTTACGTAGACGCCATCTCCAAACCCTGCGTGGCGACCGGCAACGTTTTCGCCTGTGCCGACCCAAATCGTATTGCGGTTGCTGGGGTCGATGGTAATACAGCCGATCGAGTACGAAGGATAATTTTCAAAGATCGGTGTCCAGGTGGTCCCGGCATTTTCTGTTTTAAAAATATTGCCGCTGCCGACGGCGACATACCAGGTGTTAGGTTTCACTGGATCGACCGCGATGTCGGAAATCCGACCCGACATCAATGCCGGTCCGATGGAGCGAAATTTCAATGCTCCTACATCACTCGATTTGATTTTTGCGGCATTCGAGTTCTGGCCGTACGCTGTCGTGTGCGCGAAAGCCAAAACCAACAATGTGAAAACAAGGGCAGATGATATTAAATTTTTGCAACTCATAGCGATCCCGAATCGTTGGTGAAGATCTTGTAAAATCCAACCCATCATGATTGGAAAATTGACAGGCCGCAATCTCCGGTTTGACCATTTTCGATTGCGTGTTGTCTAACCAGCCAAAACATACATTTTCGGATAACAAATATGTGTTTGCACTGTTGGGAATTGAGGATATTTCGCCGATTTCTGTGTGGCGGTTTGGCTTTTATCCTCATAAAGAGCTAACCGTGAAAAAATTGCTGCAGAGGTGTGGTTTGAGCAGGGATGATTGGCGATTGTTTTTGTGTAAACCCATACAAACAAAAGATATCGTTTGGTGCGGCAAGGCGTTTACAAGCACGACGCGCGGGTGCCACTGGCTCCGCCAGTGCTGGGGGACAAATAGTTCGTCAAGCACACAGCTGAATGAAAAACACGACGAGTTGATCGATATTCACTGGCGGAGCCAGTGGCACCCAAAATCGAGAGTTCGATCGCAGTGTTCACCTGCAAAAAACCCGCCTCGCACTGTCGTAAATGCCCAAATTTAGCTAATTTTGTAAGGATTCGGATGTGTTTGCGTCACACGATTCAAGCCTATGTCAACCAATTTCAATATGCCGGCAGCAGGATAGGTGGGCCGTTCATTCAACAAGGATCCGTCAGTCAACATGCAAAATTCAAAACCCAACGCGATTCCATTGCCAATGGTCGATGGTGCACGTCCGTCAGTATCCACCGAACAGGCCGTCCGAGAACGATATTCCGGTGCATCGCAGGAACGCGAGGAGGCACTGTGTTGTCCTGTTACCTACCCGACGGAACTGCTCAAGGCGATTCCTCAAGAGGTGATTGAAAAAGACTACGGTTGTGGAGATCCAACGCCGTTTGTCAAACCAGGCGATACGGTTTTAGATCTGGGTTCAGGCGGCGGAAAATTGTGTTTCATTTCCGCCCAGTTGGCCGGTCCTGATGGCAAAGTTATCGGTGTGGATTGTAACAACGATATGTTGAGCCTGGCCCGCCGTAACAAACCGGAATTTGTCAAAAATGTTGGTTATGACAACGTCGAATTTCGTTGCGGGTTGATTCAGGATCTGCAACTCGATCTTGAGAAACTGGCCGAAGCAACCCCGAACATTGACACGTCGACTGTCGAAGGTTTGATTGAGTTGCGGCAAACCGAACAACGGCTTCGTCAGGAATTGACGCTGATTCCCGATAACTCCGTCGATTGTGTGATTTCCAATTGTGTTCTCAACCTGGTTCGAACCGATGACCGTGAAAGTCTGTTTCGAGAGCTGTATCGCGTGCTGAAAATTGGTGGACGGGCTGCGATCAGCGATATTGTTTGCGACGAAGAGCCAACGGCGGAAATGAAGGCCGATCCGACTTTGTGGTCCGGATGTTTATCGGGTGCATGGCGTGAAGATCGATTCATTCAGCAGTTTGAACAGGCGGGGTTTTACGGGATTCAGGTCGCCAATTGGTCAGCCGAGCCTTGGCAAGTGGTTGAGGGAGTAGAATTTCGTTCGATGACGGTATTGGCACTCAAAGGCGATGATGGACCCTGCCTGGAGCGACATCAGGCCGTCATTTACCGAGGTCCTTTTGAAAGTGTCAAAGACGATGACGATCATACCTATTATCGCGGCAAGCGGATGGCGGTTTGCGATCGTACATTTCAACATTTGAAACGTTCGGCTTTTGCCGATCAATTCGTATTTATTGAACCGGCGGACCCAGTCCCGTTGGACGACGCAAGTTATTTTGATTGCAATCGTGACGCCATTCGCAATCCGGGAGTGACCAAAGGCGGCGCGACTTCGATTCGAACCGACGCTGATGAGTGTTGCGGTGGATCGAATTGCTGTTGAGTGAATTCGCCAACGCCGAAAGATCTTTTTCGCGGTTTTTGAGAATTTGTTCCGATCTGTACAGAACATTTTTCGCCCTGGACTGCTAATAGAGTAACAAGGATTCTTTAGAGCAATCTGGAAGCTTTCAATTGCCGAGGGACCTTCCTCGACATCGGGACTTTGCCGCATTCCCAATTTGAATTTCTGCAATTTTATTCGACGTTGCAAGTTCTCTGCATGATGGCAAAGTTTGTTACTCGACCCAAGTATCAATTTGTTTTTTGGAGATTTTGATGACCTCAATTTTTCGCCGCGCATTGGCTGTTGCGGCCCTCGTTTGTGTTTGTAGTGTTTTCAGCCTGTCTGCCAATGGACAGTGCGCCAACGGAGTTTGTGCGAGACCCGCCAGTATGACGACGACCGTTGTTTCTACGGCCACTCAAGTTGTTGCCACCCCGACAATCCAGTCGACGGTTTGTAGCTCGGCAACTGTGGCGAGTTCGGCTGCTGTTTGTGGAAATCGCGTCGTCACCAGCCGTGTTGTTTATTCCCAGCCGGTCAATTATGGTCAATGCGGTAATGTCGTTTATTCCAACGGATGCCGTTCTGGACAGGTCATTTATTCGCGACCGGTTTACTATTCCGGCAATCGTTGTTCTGGCAATTCGTGTTACCGACGCTGGTAATTTTGGTTTGACGCAAATGTGAGCGGAAAGGCGCTAGCCGCCGGTTGGGCGCGCTGACGTACCGGCGGCTAGCGCCTTGCCGCTCACAGGATTTGGTTCGGCGGGAGCCTCACCCTCCCGACCAACGGTAGGGTGCTATACCCGTTTGAATCAATTGAACCGACCGGTGGGAACCGGCCCTACAAAAAAAATCGGGCGACTCGATCAATTGATCAAGCCGCCCGTTGACGTTTTTAGACCAGCGTGGCCTCGGTTATGAAAGTCAGTTTAGACCTAGTTGCATCCGCAATTGTCAGCAACTTCACCACAGCCACTGTCGCAACCGCAAGCAGCTCGGCGTTTGCAGCCACAGCTGAACAGGCCGCGAAGGCGAGCCATCATTCCACGAAGACGGCTTCCCATTCCGCAACCGCAACCAGCGGCAGCACCGCAACCGTTGTCGCAGCAGTTGTTACCAGCAGCTGCACCGTTGTTGCAGCAACGGTTGTTGCAGCCACAGCAGTTAACAGTTACAGGAACTTGCTCGCAAACAACGCGAGGTTTACGGACACATACGGTGTAAGGAACTTTTTCACATACACGACGTCGGCAGCAAACGGTTTTCATTTCTTGAACTTGTTTGCAGACAGTGTAAGGAACTTGACGAGTTTTTTGCTCGCAAACCCAACGGACTTTGCAGCAAGGAACTTGTTTCGTTTTTTGTTCGCAAACCCAACGTGTAACACAGTAGTTAACTTGTCGTGATTTTTGCTCACAAACCCAGCTGCAAGTTCGGTAGCAAACTTGACGGGTTTTTTGTTCGCAAACCCATTTAACTTTGCGGCAGCAAACTTGTCGTGATTTTTGCTCACAAACCCAGCGAGTGCAGCAGTAGTTAACTTGTCGTTGACGAGTTTCACATTTGTAAGTTGTCACGCAGTAAGGAACTTGTTCGCAAACTGTTTTGCATCGGTAACGGGTGCAAGTAACTTGTTTGGTTTCGCAAGTTGGAACCCAAACTTTACGGCAGACCGTACGTGTGCAAGGTTGTGGGCAGCAATCTTGTGCTGGAGCACAGTTGTCATTGCAACCGTCATCGCAACCACCGAAGCAGCCTCGTTTGCATCCACATCCGAAACGGCTGAACAATCCGCCGCCCATTCCGCGACCAAAGCCCATGCGACTGCCGAAACCGCCAACAGGAACTTCTTCAGTGCGTGTTTCCCAGTGACCGCCACGAACGGTAACGTTTCGTGTGTAAGTCTCTGGAACGCGAACTGTTCTGCGAACGGTTCGCATGCGTTGTTCTTTAACAGGAACGCGAACGGTGTAATTGACCGTTCTCGTTTTTTGTTCACGAACAGGTCGTCGAACCGTGTAGTTGACGGTTTTCATCTCAGTGGTAACCACTGGACGACGAACGGTGTAGCAGACATTTTTTGTATGTGTTTTGTAAACTGGACGACGAACAGTGTAATTAATTGTTTTTGTTCGTTGTTCACGAACAGGTCGTCGGACCGTGTAATTCACGGTTTTGTAAGTTGTTTCTCGAACCGGACGTCGAACGGTGTAAGTTTCTGTTCGGCACTGAGTTGTTCGAACCGTACGAGTTACAGGAACTTGTTTTTGTTCTGTAACAAAACGGCTGACCGTTCGGTATTTCGTAACTTGCTCAGTATCCCATACAACACGACGTCGCGTTCTCATGACGGTATAACTTCCGCCACAGTCGCTGCCTTGTGCAGCAGCAGCTCCGCCACAAGCATCGTAGCTGGCACCGCCACAACACCGTGCCCAGCTCGAGCTTGCTGACAACATCGCAGCGACTGCCGCGACGGTCAAAGCACTTCGAACCAATTTCATTTCAATTCTCCCAATAAATGTTCTGACGTTTCTTAACCTTGGAGGCGACACTTGGTCTGGCGAACGTTTCGCCATGCCATGGTCAATACTGATTTTGTTTGCTTGAGTCATGACTTTCTGGTTGCCACTGACATCCAAAGCATCATCATTTGAAAAACATGTCCTACGTCTGCAGACATGCTTGCAAAATTCCTCCGGCATTCGTGTGAATCGACTGATCACGTAGTCTTGATGAACTGGAGAAAATGATCCGCCTGAAATTCTTCGAAAAGGTGGTCGAAGTTTTCCGGCTGTATCGATTGCTCCAATTTCGGGCCGATTCTCGACTGGTGAAACTTAGATTCCGGCCTATTCAGAGCAATGCAAACAGCTTTAAAACACTGCAAGTTCTGGGGATAACGTTCGGTTTAGTCGGTCAATAACGGATGGAACGATCAAGCCTGCTGGCGAAACCCACTCGTTGTATCGAATTCCTTTTTTGATGCCGCATTAACCAATTTGTTCGCTCGTACTATCATGACATCGTTGGTATTCCAATGCCGGTTTGCCCTAGGTTGGTTGCATTGAATCGTAAAGAAGACAGTACGATCCCCAAGGCCGTTGTCACACGGCTCAGTTTGTACCTGCGCGAGTTGCAACAATATATGCGAACCGGCTCCGAAACGATCAGCTCCAGCCGCTTGGGCCGCATGCTGGGAATTACCGGTGCCCAGGTGAGAAAGGATTTCGCATATTTCGGCCAGTTTGGATATCCCGGGATCGGGTACCGTTGCGAACAGCTGGTCAATGAAATTCGACAGATTCTCGGAACCAATCGAATCTGGCCAGTGGCGCTGGTCGGCTGCGGTAACATGGGCCGGGCGTTGTTGGGGTATCGTGGTTTTCATAAGCAGGGCTTCGAAGTGCTCGCGGCGTTTGACCAAGACCCCAATCTGAACGGCAAAAAAATCGGTGAAATCGTCATCGAACCGTTGGAAAAAATGGGCGAAACGCTCAACGAAAAAAATATCCAACTGGCCATTTTGGCCGTTCCCGTCGAAGCGGCTCAGGAAGTGGCCGAGATGTTGGTGGAGCTGGGAGTCATCGGAATTCTAAATTTCGCCCCAATCACTTTGAATTTGCCGAACCGCATTGCCACGGTAGGTGTCGATCTGGCAATGGAACTGGAGCAATTGTCATTTGAGGTTGCTCGTCAAGCCGATCTTCCCAAATCGTCCAAACGAAAATCGGGTCGAAGTTCGTCTGCCGAATGATTTTCATTCCGAGGTTGATGAAATTTTGTGGAGATAGTAAAAATATAAGAGTTGTTACCCCGTGGTGTAATTGGCAACACAGGTGGTTTTGGTCCACCCATTCTAGGTTCGAGTCCTAGCGGGGTAATTTTATCGGAACTGAACTGCATTCTGCAGTTCCGCGACGCTCGAAACATATGGGTTGATGGCTGTTTTTTGCCATGAGCCCTTTTTTGTTGATAGTCCGAATTCTTTAGTCGGGATCTTCTTAACCTGATCCGCAGTGCATTAAATTTCGAGCGGGTGGCTCTGCTGCTACACAAAGGCGCAAAATCAGGTCATTGTTTGAGTCCGAACTTGACACAACCGTTTGGTGAAGTTGTAATCTGCCTAGCTCATTGAGCATCCCCTCAACTCACCCTTCACTACATCGTTCGAACCAATTCAATGTCGAACGAGCCCCACCGTTTAATTCTTTTCTAAAGGACTAGTGTTCATGAAAAAGTTCTTAATGACCTGCGTGCTATTTCTATCCAGCACTTTTTGCTATGCAGATGACCTCGGTGTTCCTGTAAATCCACGTGGCAAACGACCAAAAAATGATGTCGCATACAAGGTGATGCCGCAGCATTTATACGTTGGCACAATCCAATTGTCTCCCGGTTATTGGGGAGGGCTCATCACGACAAACTACGACATTTTGCCATATTGGCACGATCTGGAGAAAGCTGGAGGCGCTAAAATTGATCTTAAAAAAAACCTTCTCTTCGACGTTAAATACGATGATGCTACTTCACTATACGTACTGCGGGAGCTCATTAATCGGGATGTTGTTAAGAAAATTCCAGCAGTGGCGGGACACGTCGATCAAAGAATTTATTCCGGAAAAAATAATGTCAGTTTGATAAGTACTGGTCATCAACCACCTAGTCGTGATCTCTCTGCTGATGATTCTGTTTTGGAACATGATTTTACGACCAAGTACACCATGGCACCGGGAATTCGTCTCCATTCACATCACATGCTAAAACACAACATTGTGATTGTTGGTCAACGGCCAGAGGAACGTGTTACCAACAGGATATGTGTCGAGTTCGAAACATGGGTGCCCGAGTTGTCGGCCGAACATGCTGAAAAATGGGGCAAGGATACTGCAACAGGGTTTGTCGTCAATAAAATAACGAATGCTGGTGAGGTACAGTTATTCATTCAAAGTGTTGGATCATTTCGGCGAGGAATATTTTCATTCGACGATACGGCCAATCTCACCACCGAAGGCATGCCGATCCAATATCGCATCAAACCGGTCGTACACGATGGGGCTGGTTGGGTTGACGATAAAACCCGTTCACAAGTTGTTATCACATTAAAATGAGGACGAACATGAAGCATTATATTTCACAATATTTCTGTGCTTTACTGGCAGGTGTCGTCCTTTGCTCGATAGTTGCCGCCCAAGAAAAAAGTAAGAGCACGCCGCTTGATCAGTTGATGGCCGGAAGTCGCGGTTTTCATATTTATCTTTCGAACAAGTATGTGCATGACGATCTGGAATTGACGGAGAAGCAACAGCGGAAAATCCGACACATCAATGACAAGTACAACAAAGAGTTTCTCGCTGTGAAGCAGCCGACCCACCTGGAAGCTGGCGTCAAGATACTGCCCAATGGGAAAATGATCAATGTAAACTATCAGGAAACGCCCCAATACAAAGCGTACTTGGCGAAACAAAAAAGCATTCGTACTCAGCAGAAGGATGCCATTTTTAAACTGTTGCTACCGCATCAGAAACGACGTTTGATGCAAATTGTGGTGCAGAAACGTCTGCACGGAAACAATTCGCCGTTTGGCGCGTATATCAACCGACGATTCCCTGCTCTCGTTGGCGGGCTAACAGCGAACCAGAAAGCTGCTTTGGAAAAGGCAGTTGACGAGTACGCCAAGGAATACAATTCGGACATTGCTGAGCTAAAAAAGAAGTATGATGCGAAGATGCGAAGCTTACTGCCGAAAGAAAAACGCGACAAAATCGAAGAATTGATGGGTGAACCTTTTCTTTGGCTGCACACGATTCGCTGACGGTCATCGTTTGAATTCCTGACTCTCAATGGATTCAATGAATGCTAACCGATCGGCAAAACGTTGGTAATTTCGCGTAAAAAGGGCTTTTCTGGTAAATAAGGAAAGCCTTTTTTTCATTGTGAGCGGCAAGACGCAAGCCGCCGGTTCGAAGCTCCAACAAACTGGCGGCTTGCACCTTGCCGCTCACTGGATCAGCCCCTCCGCCAACCGTGCTAAGCCCCTCTAGGCACTTTCCCTGAGGTTTCCCTAACAGGAAAGAGTCAAAAATTTGTATTTTTCCGCCTGAAAGCTACAATTAGGCGCGGAAGCGAGAAATCATACGATTCTTCGCGATATTCCCCACCTTATAGCGTAGCCTGCACGTACATTGTCGCACGTGAAAAATTTTTTTTCATTTTGTGAAAGACTGGGACGTCAAACGTCATTTCAAAACAAGGCTGTTCTGAAAAACCTTGTCCAGGGGACTTAAAATATGAATCTGAAAAATCTCGTCGTGGCTGCTTTGTTGATCTCACCCGTATTGATGGCTGACGTGACATCCGCCCAATATTATCAACAACAAACTTGGAGCCAGGGCCAAATCGTTTCTCGTCCGCATTGGTCGAGCAAAATGTTCAAAAAGAAGCTGCATGACTACGGTACGGTCGCACGTGCCTCCAAGCAGGTCGCTATTTTTGAATTTGTAAATCCCACTAAACAAACCATGACTTTGGGCGGCGTGCGAGCCAGCTGTGGCTGTGCCGAACCAAAAATCTTGAACCGCACCGTGAAACCGGGTGAAAAAGGTAAGATTCAGGTCAATTTCAATACGATTCGATTCGTTGGCGAGCGTAAAGCGACGATTACTGTATCTATCAATCAACCGTCGTGGACCGAAGTTCAGTTGACCATCAAAGGCACGATTCGCCAGGATATCGTGGTCAATCCCGGCAAAGTCGATTTCATGACGATCAACTCGGGCAAAGAAATGTCGAAAGAGTTTGATATTTTGTACGCGGGTAGCGAGCTTTGGAAAATCAAAAGCTTCTCCAGCAGCAATCCTAATTTGAAAGTGGAGTTGAAAGAAACTCAACGCAGCAACGGACGCGTCAATTACCGAGCCAAAGTGACGTTGGCCGACAAACAATCCGCGGGCTATCTCACCGACCAGATTGTTTTCGAAACCAATGATAATCGGTTGCAAAAATTCCCTGTATCGGTTTCCGGTTATGTGAAACCAACCGTCGAGGCTCCTGAAATCCTGAGCATTGGCGAAGTCAAACAGGGCGACAAGATTACGAAAAAGATCTTTGTAAAATCAGTCAATGAATTCAAAATCCTGACCGCAACTTGCAAAGACAAACGTGTGGATATCAAGTATGGTGACAAATCACGAAAACTGCATATTCTGAGTTTCACTTTTGACGCCAATAGCAGCGACAATTTTGATGACGACGTTGTGATTCAAACCAGTTTGGCACCTGCGAAAATCAAGCTGATGGGTAAAGTCAATACGCCACTCAAAAAGAACACTGTGGTCAACCAGAAATAACGAATCCCAAAAATTCAGCGAAACGGGTGTCACTATGACGCCCGTTTTTTGTTTCAGGACACTTGTTTGTCGGTTTTGTAATTCAATTTGGTCGACCAACGACTAGAATAAACGAAAGCGAATGCCGTTAAACCGATGGTCGTCCATGAACATTGAATTTACTTGTACGAACATTCTTCAATTTGACGCTGAAAATCAGCGGTACGTACAATGCGGTGCGGAGTTGTCAGCGCCGCACGAAGAGTCTGGGAACCGGATGAAATGCCACGCTTGTGGCGAATGGATCGAGGTTCCCGTGGCATCGACTCGAACTTCGTCCAATCCAAAGATGAAACAGGCTGGTGAAGAAGGATCGGCTATTACTCCAACGGCCGAGGTCGCTGTTGTCGAAAACCAGCAATCTGTAGCCGATCTCGACGAGTTTTCACAGCTGGAATCCGAATTCGCTGAATCAGCAACCATGGCTACCGGAACCTCGGCGAACCTGCAATTCGATGCTTTTAATTTGACCGTGCGGTGCCCCAAGTGCTCCAAATTGCTTAACAAACAAGGGGCCTGTACCAATTGCAAATACGGGCATGAAAAACAACGAATGCCAAAAGAAGTCCCCGTAAAACACATGGAGGTCAAAACCGCCGGTTTTTCTTTGTGGGTCGAGAAACGGTTGAGTGGCGGTGTCACGATCAAAAAAATGGTCATCGCGTTGTATGTGTTTTCATGCGTGATGGCAT
Source organism: Pirellulaceae bacterium (assembly GCA_028280445.1). Classification (GTDB taxonomy): domain Bacteria; phylum Planctomycetota; class Planctomycetia; order Pirellulales; family Pirellulaceae; genus JANQLU01. Next base: position 54,295 of record JANQLU010000143.1, read on the forward strand.
TTGTCGGATTGCTGATGGCATTTGGATTGGGCGGAACTTGGGCCATCCTCTGGGTTTTCGCGATGGCGCCGTTTGCGTTTGTCATGATCTACACAACGCTGATTTGGATCCGTTGTGCGACCACGTCAAACAACAAATTACAGTGGTGGCAAGATCTGTTGTGGAATCTGTTACTGCAATTTTGCCGCTCGAACAATTGGGGACGTCAACCGGACCTGGTTGCCAAAGATTTAGATGCGAATACGTTTGATCACCAAATCGCTGTGTTGCCACGACTTGGCAAATTGCAAGTGTTGGATCTCGAAGGTACACAGCTCAGCGACGACGGGCTAAAACGATTGTACGAATACTCTAACATCCAATGCCTGGTGGTCCGAAATACCAAAGTGACACTCGAAGGCGTGCTGCGATACCAACAACAATTCCGACACGTTTGGGTTTGGTATTGAGGTGGTGTTAATCGACAGCGAATGTGAGCGGATTGCAGTCGATTGCCGAGGTACTTTCTTTGATTGCAAAAACAATGGCACCGCTACCGATTGTTCTTGCCTTCTTTTTTGAGTCGCCCGTTGTGTCTCAGGATTAATTTCGCAAAATTTGATAGCTTTTCGGGGGCATCCAGAAATCGATCTTTAGGAATGAGAATATTTGTCTCAACCAATGTATCGAGGTGTTTTTTCGCGGCGGCACGTTTTTTCTCCGGTACCGCATCGATCAACTTTTTAATGGCTTCTTTCCTCGCTTGTCGAATTTTGTCTTCATACTGAGAGCGAATCTCTGCAATGTCTTTGCAGAGTGCCTCGCGCTGCTCAATGGTGAGACCTAATTGACTGCCAAGTGTCCCTTCGACGAGCGATGATGCAGGGCCTTCGTTTACCATTAGTCGGTAACGATCGTAGCTCTTTGCCGATTTGATTTGATGAGGCAGCAGTACCTCATGTTCGATAAATTGCTCCTGTTTGTTACCGTATCTCTTCATTATTTGTTGAATTTGAGACGGGTCATTAGTCCTGCTGATTTCTTGTTTTGCCGCTTTCACGAAGTCCCGATTGGCACGTTCAATTTTCTTGCGTTGACCTTCAGTTACCTCAATGTATTTGCAAAACAAGGGTAGGCGTAAACTGCCTGCCAGTGGTCCTTCAAGCTCTTTGAGATGGTTACCAATCTGAATTGATTCGTATTCAATATTGGCAGAATCATTCGAATTCTTGTTCCATTGTTTAAACCGCTCTGTTGCACTTTCAAAGAAATCTAATTCCTGTGCGATTCCGTTGTAGCAATTTGAAAAGACAATAATGACGAAGCCGAGAAAAAATGTATTGTGTTGATTCATCTTGTTAACCCATTGTTTATTGAACCGCTCTTGAATTTAGAACTCAATCTGACTCGATGACATGTGACCATTTGAACTTGCCATCTTTTTTTGTAATCGTCACGACATATACTTTTGAAACCAATTCCTTGTTTTTCGTGTTTTTCTCTTGACACGCATATCGATAGACAAACTTCACTTGCTGTCGAAACTTTTTTAGAACTGTTCTGTCCGGAATTCGTCGCCACAAATCTTTGTCTATTCCCATTGCTTTTCTGTCGTAAATCGTTCCTGCACGGAAGTGGAACTCAGGTGCATATTGGTTTGGCTTCCAAGCTGTCCATTTCGTGTCCCATTTCTTATTTTTCAAATCGTACCTTTGTACTTTCTCTTGCCCGAGCCCAATTGCAGACGGGCCAATGATTTTCGTACCTTTTCGGACTTCGAACTTGAAAGTATGGCGTGCAACTAACAGCTTATTGCCCACTGGCCGAACAGAGACGACAGGGTCCACCAGTTTTATGTTGTCTGGCGGCTGAATCGTGATTACTTTCTCACCAAACGAAGTCTTATTATTTTGGTCAAGAACTATCGCAAGAGCCTTTAGTTTGCCGGGTTGAGGAAGATCAAAAGTCGTGTGGGCACTTGATGCATATTTCCAAACATTGCCTTTGATCGCCGCTGGAACATCGACATTGCAAGATAGCGAAAATCCATATGCGTATCTTGGTTTTCCTCCGGATGCTTCGGCTGTCAGGTCAACTTGATACCCAACGACCAGTGTTTCAGAAGTTGCAAACAACTTCACTGCAAGCGGATCACTTTCGCTTCCGCCAGGTCCACCTCCGCCGGTGGTTGTAGTTTGTCCAAGTGCACATTGTGAAAACAGAAAAAGTATTGCGGCACAACAAGGCAAAACCACCGTATGAATCATTTTCATCGGGCGTCTCTTTGGAGAAAGGAGAAATTGAAGGGATTTTTGAGAAGTGAAAGAGGAGATTAGAAATTGAAATCTATTCCGTCGTGTGTGTCAAGAAAATTCCTTTTCTTCGGAGGTTGTTGTCCACACGGTGGGCACCGATGTGGAGATTCATCTTACTGCCAACGCGTCAGCGTTACTTTCAGGTCTACAGTTTTTTCGCCGCGTTTGACTTTGACCTCGACTTGTTGACCGATGCTCTGTTTAGAAATCACTTTGGATAATGAATCAGTCGATGTGATTTTTGTGCCGTCATATTCGACGATAATATCGCCGACTTTGATGCCGCCTTTTTCGGCGCCGCTGCCGGCAACGACTGTGGAGATGCGACAAATGGTGGCGCTGTTGTTGTAACGGATTCCCAAAAAGCCGCCTTTGCGGACGTCGACCGTGACGCCTGGTAATTGTTTTTCCAGATCGGCTTTGTCGTCAGTACTGATCCGTGTGCCTACTAGTTTGATTTCAGTCAACGCACTGATTTCCTGCAAGTCTTGCGTAGCAGCAGTACTGACTTTGTCCGAATACTGAACAATGATTCGTGACAATTTTTTCAGCTTTTTGAGTTTGTCGAATACTCGATCCGTCACAGGTGCGTCTTTGAACGCGATCGATACAGCGTTGCAGTGCGATGGCAAAAGATCAACAACAGAATCGGAAAATTGTTTGCCGACAAACTCAATCGATTGATGATTCCGCAAGTAGCGAATCCAGGTCAAATCTTTCGAATTGCCTTTCCATTTTTTGTCGAAGACCAAGGTTTTTAGTGGGTAGTAATACTTGGTGCCGATTTTTTCGTTGTCTTCTCGAATCCAGACGCCTTTTTGCTCCAGGACCTTCAAAGCCTGGGTTTCTTTTTTGGCGAACAATTGAGTGACACATTTGTCCGCCATATTGGCAATGCGGTCGCTGGAATCGGAACTCAGTTTCAAAAGTGCTCGTTCAGCAACTGCCGAATCATTTTCGTTTTCCCGCATCCCGATGCTTTGAATGGTTTTGATGGCGCGAATGCGAAAATCCAAATCTCCTTTGGGGATCGCAACCATCAGTTTTTCAACTGCCGCGGCACCCGATTCAATCAGCTCGTCCATCGCTTGGTGTCGTTCGATTGAACGATCAGCGCCCAATTTTCCAATCAACATGGCGACACGTGGAGCGTTGTCGGTACGGTTTTGTCCAAACAATCCGGAGCTCATGGCAGTGGTTGCCATCAATCCGGCCGCAATCAGTGACGCCGATTTTATGAATTGAATCATGAACTCACGCTGGATTTTTATCACTTTGCTATTTCTATTTATTTTATCAAACACTGTTTTGCAGGCTCTTGTTTTTACCGAATGCCACACAATTTGATATCATTAGAAAAGTTTCAAAGATGATTCAATATTAATCAAACGATTCGCTGGCGGTTGCAATCGAAATCTTGCAAAAAGACAGTTCGACGGCGATTAACGAATCTCGTTTTGTTGGTATTCCATTGTAGATTATGCAAGCGTTAGGAGAGCGGGACTTGGAGAGCGTGGGGTAAATCTTGGGCAATTTTCTTAGGTCGGTAAAACTAGACATTTTGATCGTCTTGAGTTGTGCCTGTTGTGTTATGGCAGGCGCCAACGCGTATCTCATGCACTGGTTTAACGGAATTGAAAATTCCCAAACACGTTCTTCACATTCTGCGGTGGCAGGTCTAGCAGTCTGCTTCGGCGTCTATTCGGGAATTGTTGCCGCGATGCTCACTTTTGCGATTTCAACGCAAAAAATCCATCGTGCGGTACGAGGTTTTTGTTGGCCGGACCTGTATTGTCGATTGGGGCATTCTGGTTGGTTTGCCGTCGGCTCGAGGTTTGGCATCGTCCCACAATCAAAAACGAGTACATTTATGAACCCGCTTTTGTTGTCACGCCAACGTGGTTGTTTTGGTTGAGCGGTGCATTCGTTTTGCTTGTGATCACGTTTTGCCTGTTACAAGGTATTTGGTTTTTGTTCAAACAAAATACCCTGAGTGCAAAATGAAACGTGGTTGGGTAGTGTTTGTTAAGTACTTTAATTGAACGAAAAAACCGTGAGCGAATGTCCAAATCACTGGCAGAGCCAGTGGCACCCAACCTGTGTAATCTCTATTGAAAACACTAACCTGTTGGGCAGCATACAATTACAAACTGCTATGAAGTTCATACACAAAACTTAAACACCCGCGACCAACAAAACCAACCAAAGATATTTCGTGATAATTGACGACTACCGCCTCATCGATCAAGCGAGTGGCAGAAAACTAGAAGCGTTTGGCAACATTATTCTGGATCGACCTGCACCGGCTGCTGATAGTCGTGATCGGGTAAGTGCAGTATGGAATTCGGCGGACGCCAAATTCACTCGGCAGATTGCCAATGAAGAATTCAAGCAGGAATTCTGGAGCCCGCCATTGCCTCCATGGCAAATACGCTTTCAAGGGTTGTCGTTGCAATTAAAACAAACTCCATTCGGTCACGTTGGATTGTTTCCCGAACACGCCATTCACTGGCCCTGGTTTGAACAAATCGACAACTTGGCGGATAAACAAATCCTGCATCTATTTGCTTATACCGGTACGACATCGTTGAAACTTGCTCAACGCGGAGCACACGTCGTTCATCTCGATTCGTCGAAAAGTGTCGTCAATTGGGCTCGAAAAAATGCGCAGCTTTCTCAATTGGATCACAAACCAATTCGCTGGATTGTCGAAGACGCATTGAAATTTGTAAATCGTGAAATCAAACGGGGCAACAAATATGATGGGTTTGTTGCCGACCCACCGTCTTACGGGCACGGACCCAATCGCGAAGTTTGGAAGATCGAACAAAACATTGGCGAGTTGCTCGACGGTCTGCGTGAACTGTTGCCGGCCAGGCCAACGCTGGCGCTGCTGACATGCCATTCACAGGACTACGATCACAATGCACTCTGGCGACTGTTGGCCGACCATTTCCCAGAATGTCGCCCAGCAATCGAACATGGCGAAATGAGTTTGAAATCGGAAACTAACAAGACGCTCAACTGTGGTTGGTTTGCCAGATTCGCCGATGACAACTAAGATTCAATGCGGTCAGACGTTCTTGATTTCTTACTACCTCTAACTTCCGTGCAACGCATCACAAGCCCACAAAATCAACGTATCAAAGACGCCGCGAGATTGACGACTTCGCGTGGTCGCAATGCTCAAGGTCGAATTGCTGTCTACGGCGTCCGGGAGTCCTTGCGTGCCTTGCAAAGCGATGCCAAACCAGTCGAAGCGATCGTTTGTAGCGAAATCACGAGTTCTGAAAATCTGGCCGAGGTTCAGGCCATCCAGAAACACAAACCCTTTGAAATTCTGGATCTGCCCCGCGATTTATTTAAAAAGACAACTTATGGCGATCGCACTGACGGTTTGATCACCATTTTTGAGCGTCCCACAACCAAGCTTGGCTCGATCGAAAATACAGCCGAGTCGTTTCACGTCATTGTCGAATCGGTGGAAAAACCTGGAAACTTGGGCGCCATCGTCAGGACGGCGGATGCCGTTGGGGCGTCCAGTGTGATTGTTGCCGATCCGCTAACCGATTTTTTTCACCCAAATTCCATTCGTGCCAGCCTCGGCTGCGTTTTTGCGATGCCCAAAGCGGTGGCGACGGCCGAACAAGTGATCGATTGGCTGACTCAAAATCGCATCAAAACGATGATGGCGATTGTGGGCGCCCAAACACTGTACCATCAGGCCGACTATTCGGGAAACATTGCCATCGTCCTTGGAAACGAAGCTCAGGGACTTTCCCAACCATGGAATCTGTTGCTCGAAAAAACAGAGCTTAAAATAGACGGTATCCGGCTGCCAATGTGCGGATTGTCAGACAGTTTAAATGTATCGACGACTGCTGCAGTGTTGTGTTACGAAGCACTCCGGCAACGCGGTTTAAACAACATGAATTAGCAACATTTATCGAGGTTTTGTCCAAACATGGACGGCTTAATTTTCCTGATCATTTTGCTTCTCGGTGGTTTGATGACCATCATTGGGGCGATTGTGAATCATCTGCGTGATAAAAAACGTCGTGAGATTATGACGACGTTTGCCAATCAAATTGGATTGGATTATTTGCCGCAGGCGGATAGCAGTTTGTTACGGCGACTTGCCGGATTCAGAATATTTGCTTCGGGCCGCTCGAAAAAAGTCAAAAACCTGATTTATGGAGCCACCGACGAGGAAGCCATGTGCATCTTCGACTATCAGTACTCCGTTGGTTCCGGGAAAAACCAGACGATTCATCGTCAGACGATCATCTCGATTGAGTCGGCCAGTTTCACACTGCCGAATTTCGTCCTCAAACCGGGCGGAATTTTTTCAAAATCGAACAGCATCCCCGGCATGAAAACTGTTGAGTTCGATTTGTATCCCGATTTTTCCAAACGCCAAATTTTGCAGGCGCGCGACGAAGAAGCGATTAAAAAAATCTTCGATGATCGCTTGATCCGCTATTTCGAGGAAAATCAATTTTGCGTCGAAGCGACGAACGGAAAAATGGTTTGTTACATTCCCAAACGATCATTTCGCCTGGAAGAAATCCGATACTTTATGGAAAAGGCGTTTGAGATTTATCGACGATTGGTCGAACGAGCCTTGGTTCCAAACTAGCAAGCGTTGACGGACCAGACGATCCGCAGCTGATTCTTTTCCAAAGCTATTGAAGATTGCGGCGACGATAACGATCGCTGACGCGTTGCAGCAATTGTTTTTCCTCGTCATCCAGACTTTCCATGCCGCGCTTCGAAACCTTCTTCAAAATGACGTCGACGCGTCGTTCCTCTTCGGCCTCGATCTCACGCTCGATTTGCTCGCGAGCTTCCTGTTTTTCTTGCAACCACTGCGAAATAGAATCAGCATCGCCATACGGCATGTACTCATTGTCGTCTTCGTAGTAATCGCCAAACTCATCATCCAGCTCTTCGACGAGCTCGTCCCACTCGTCATCTGAATTAGGCCGCGAGTACAAATAGTAACCGTAGCGAGAACTAAACAGCAGTGTGACCCCGCCGGCGGCAAGCACCAGCCACGTGGGTTGTATCGGGCCGACATTGATGTCCCGTACCAGCCAACCGCATACCAACATAATGACGCCAGCAGCATGACCAATGATCAACACGCCGGTTTCAATTTTTTCGCGATCGATAAAACTGTTCTTCGCGGTAATCGCAATGCGAATGAGAAAACTTGCGTCAAACGGGTGCGCCGGAATCATGTTGATCCAAAACAATTGAAAATTCACCCAGGTGACAATTTTTGCAACGGCTACTTCCCATTTCGCATCCAGCCCGTGCGGACGTAACGGATTGACGATTTCACCGAGCTCAGCTTGCCCGGATTGGACAAGTAACACCATGCCACAAACTGCCACCATCAAATTCGCAAATGGACCGGCGATATAAACGATGGCTTGCGAGCGGCGTGTCATCGGCAATTCGATATTGGAGTCACCACCCCATGGGGCCAAAACGAGATGTTTGACGGCACCGCCGAGGTTATTGGTCGCAAACACGTGCGCCAATTCGTGAATCAAGATTGCGACGACCAAAGCGATCGACGTCGCAAGTGCTGTTCCGGGATGAATCGGAGTGCCCGAATTAACAACATGCCACTGCACGCCAAAGATCAGCAGGATAAACAGAACCAGGCACATGTGTAAACGTACCGGTACCCCGAACCAGCGACCGATGTTTACACTCCAGGAATAATGATCTTTCATAAGCCTGTTTCAATTATTTGCAAACACAGCAATGTTTACATCTGGCCCAATTTTAGGCCTGTAATTCTATTTTATCAATCTTTCGAGGGCCGCCCCGTGAGAGAAACTTGCTGGGATTAACTTTTACCTAAAATGATTGTAACAACCGGCACATTTTTCGACGGAAATTCTCATTTTTTACCCGTCAATGACACTTTGCGAAGCTCAAATTCCAGGGATCAAATCGTCCAGTTTGCCCGACTGGAGAGATACAAAAATTTTTCGATCGAGTCATTACCAGAAAAATGAATCGGCCGCACAGCGGTATTGCGATGCCATTGGCGACAATTGGGAAACAAATGCTGATCGGCTGGCCAATCCGTAAACGGCTGTTTCCCCATCACCTCGCAAAGTTTCTCGCTGCAAAGCGTGACGTTTCCTGCTCGCGGTGGAACGGGGCCCGCTTCGATTCGATAACAGCCTTTTAATAGATCCGGATCGTATCCGCCAACAACGTTTACAACCTGCGCGATCTCGTACAAGCTGAGTTTGCGCGGCCCGCCAGCGTGAAACATACCACATTCGTCGTTGTTGAGGAAAAACTGCATGACTTCGTTGAGGCACGCAACATAGGTCGGCGTACGTACCTCATCATAATAAAGCGTCGCAGGCAAATTCCTTTTGAAACGGGATGCAATCCAATCAACGGCTCCGGCATGTCCGTTAAAGCTGACACCCATCGGCAGCGAAATGCGTAACAGAGCCGTGCCGGGAAAACGGCGAGTTACCATTTGCTCGGCTTGAACCATCGTCTTGCCATATACCGTCACAGGATCGGGTGCATCAGATTCCACATAATCGCCACAGCGGAATCCTGAAAACACCAGATCAATGGACAGAAACACCAATCGAATGTCGTCAGAGTTCCGCGACCGCTCCATCGCCGATAACAACGAATCGACGGCCACAACGTTGACACGATTTGCCATGGCCGGGTCCAATTCGCAACTTTTTAGCGCGCAGCTGCCGCCGCAATGCAAAACGGACCGAAACCGGTACTGGTCAAACAATGCTGCAACCTTGGCGTGATCTTCCAGATCGCAATCCAAAATCCCATCACCCGTCAAACGCCAATTGTTCGACGGCCGCATTCCAAAAACCTGGTTGGGGAAACGCTTGCGAAAATAAGCAAAAGCATTGTACCCGGCAACACCGGCAACTCCAGTAATCAACAGTGGAAGACGTTGGGCAAGCATCGATTCAGATGGTTCGCACGAATTGGGTTATCAAGCATCACAGACTACAATAGTTTGCGTTGTTGATCACCTCCCTCAGTCTGAATCATTGCTTTGATCGAATTCAAAATCAAAATTTGCGGGGTCACAAATCGCGCGGATGCCCTGAAAGCTGTGGAGTACGGCGCCGATGCAATCGGCCTGAATTTTTACGCCCGATCACTCCGCAGTGTCACCATCGACCAGGCTGTGGAGATCGCCCAAGCTCTTCGGGAAACTTCGACCAAAATCGTCGGTGTCTTTGTGAATCACAACCCTGAGAAAATTTTGGAATTTGTTCGAGTTGTGAATCTCGACATCATTCAACTCCACGGAGATGAAACACCAGACGCCATCCAACAACTCAACGACCGACCGGTTATTCGAGCGATCCGTTGCGGTGATTTAGACCAACAAAGAATTATTTCGCAGGTTCAGACCTGGACATCCGCAGGAGCGCAGGCAGTTCTCGTTGATTCATCTCCGGGAAAACCAAAGCCGGACGAGTACGGCGGAACAGGTGAAACACTTTCCTGGGAAAAAATCGCCAATATTGAAAGGAAACAGCCCTTAATCCTAGCTGGTGGCCTCGATCCAACCAACGTTGCAACCGCCATCGAAACGGTTCGGCCCGATGCCGTCGATACCGCCAGCGGAGTCGAAAGTTTTCCCGGCAAAAAGGACGACGACTTGCTCAAGCGATTTATTGAGAATGCTCGTTCGGCGTTCCAAAAACCTGGCAATTCCTGGAAAACCCCCTGAACATTTTTACGTTACGAACATAGAATATCTTGCGGTTAAAATTTCAACCATAACCTTCCAATCTGCAAAATCGCTTCGCTAAAAGCGACCTAATTTTCACAGGAGGCCACGAGTGGCAAACGTTGAAACCAACAAATTACCGTACAAAGTCAAAGATATCGGATTGGCCGATTTTGGGCGACGAGAGATTACGCTCGCTGAAAACGAAATGCCGGGCCTGATGGCGCTGCGAGAAAAATACGGCGAATCAAAGCCGTTGGCCGGAGCTCGTATCGCAGGCTGTCTGCACATGACCATCCAAACCGCGGTATTGATCGAAACTCTGACCACATTGGGCGCCGAGGTCCAGTGGTCCAGCTGCAATATTTTTTCAACCCAGGATCACGCTGCGGCAGCAATCGCTGCAACGGGCGTTCCCGTTTACGCGTGGAAAGGCGAGACCGAAGAAGAGTACGAATGGTGCATCGAACAAACATTGTTCTTTGCCGACGGACAACCGTTGAACATGATTTTGGATGATGGCGGCGACTTGACCGCAATCGTACATGAGCGTTTTCCAGAACTGTTGGACAACGTCAATGGCATCACCGAGGAAACCACCACGGGTATCAAAGCACTGCGATTGATGCTCGAAAAAGGCGAACTGAAAGTTCCAGCCATCAACGTCAACGACTCCGTTACAAAAAGCAAATTCGACAACCTTTACGGATGTCGTGAATCTTTGGCTGACGGCATCAAACGTGCAACCGATGTGATGGTGGCTGGCAAAGTCGTCGTTGTCGCTGGATACGGAGATGTTGGCAAAGGCTGTGCTCACTCGATGCGGAGTTATGGAGCCCGCGTGATCGTCACAGAAATCGACCCCATCAATGCCTTGCAAGCGGCGATGGAAGGCTTCGAAGTGACGACGATGGAAGACGCAGTTGCCGAAGGAAACATCTTTGTCACCACGACTGGAAACCGCGACATCATCACCGGCGAACATATGCCGCTGATGAAAAACGATGCGATCGTTTGCAACATTGGTCACTTTGATCACGAAATCGATATGGCCTGGCTGCTCTCACAGTCGGATGTCAAACACGAGCGGATCAAAGACGAACAGGAAACCGGCGGGCCCGTTGACAAATATACCTTCCCAAGTGGCCGTTCAATTCTGGTACTGGCCGAAGGTCGATTGGTCAATCTCGGATGTGCAACAGGTCACCCATCATTCGTGATGTCCAATTCATTTACCAACCAGGTTTTGGCTCAGATCGCACTTTGGAAAGAACCCGAAAAATATGATTTGGGTGTTCACGTGTTGCCAAAACAATTGGACGAAGAGGTGGCTCGTTTGCACTTGGATCAATTGGGTGTGAAGTTGACCAAGTTGACGGATGTCCAAGCCAAGTATATTGGCGTTCCTGTCAATGGTCCTTACAAACCCGATTACTATCGCTATTAATAAATTCGTAACAAACGAACAATCATAACCGGTTTTTAACAAAGCCGGTTTTTTTTGTGCGCGTCGAACCATTCTCATTCAGCTGCGTACCACTTGAGGCGAAAGTGCAACCCGTCTTGATTGCTAGCACTTTCGCGACAACAATCGTTAGCCTGTAGGACAAGGCTTTTTTGTTGGCAGGATGCCACGCGACCGTCCGTCGCGCAATACGGTTTTCCAAATGCACCAACAACCTAAAGCTTTCTGTTGCCAAGAATCTCTAACACAGGCTAAACCATGGCTGACATTCAAGCGTTCAGCGCACTTCGATACGACCTGGCAAAAATCGGATTGCTCTCTGATGTTGTTGCACCACCCTATGATGTCATCAACCAGGCACATCAAGACCAACTCTACGATCGTAGCGAAAACAACATTGTCCGAGTGATCCTCAATCGACCTCAAGACGATGATCCAACACCGGATGCGATTTATAGCCGTGCGGCATCCATCTTGAAAAAATGGCGGCAAGAAGAAATCTTGGTGCCCGACAACAAGCCCGCGGTTTATGCCTACCAACAAAAATTTTCTTTCGACGGCAACGACTATTTGAGACGCGGGTTCATGGCACGGATCAAGCTTGAGCCGTTTGAAAACGGACGGATCTTTCCCCACGAACAAACACACTCCAAAGCCAAAGAAGACCGACTCAAATTGATGAAAGCCTGTGGGGCGAACACCAGTCCTATCTTTGGAATTTATCCAGACGAATCCAACGCCATCTACGACGCAGTCGAGTCGGCCATCGAAGATTCAACGCCAGTGAGCGCCACCGACGAACTGGGGGTCGAGCATCAATTGACCTGCGCCACCAACGCCGAGCAGATCGCCAAAGCGGCCGAGCTGATGGGTTCCGTTCCGCTGTTTATTGCCGACGGCCACCATCGGTATGAGACGGCACTCAACTATCGCAACTACCTGGTCGAGACCCAAGGCATCGACGAAAACCATCCGGCCAATTACTGCTTGATGATGTGTGTCTCGATGAGCGATCCCGGGATGGTCGTTTTGCCAACGCATCGAATTTTTCGCGAGTTTCCCCCGATCAGTTCTTCGGAGTTAGCCGATCGTTTGGCGTCCTGTTTCGATTGCGAAATGGTTGGACCGGGAGTCGAAAAAGCGGAACAGCTGTGGCCTGAAATCGAACTTGAAAATCGCCAGTCAACCATGGCGTTCTATGCCGCCAAAGATAACAACTGGGTGATGGCCCGACTGAACGAAGCAGGCGTCAATCGGATGAACGAGATCGCCAGTGATCAATGCGAGACCTGGCGACGGTTGGGAGTTTCGATTCTGCAAAAACTGGTCCTCGACGATTTGTTGGCGGCTGGGGATTTGCCGACCCCCAAGTACGTTCATGAAGCGTCTGAGTTCATCGAAAGTTTTCATGAAGGAGATACGGCAGGCCGTGATGCAACGGGGCAAGCGGGAACGGGAGGCGCGTTCCAGCTGGGTGCGTTGGTGATGCCGGCGACGTTGGAACACGTTCGTGAGATCAGTCTTCAAAAACAACGGATGCCGGCCAAGAGCACTTATTTCTATCCCAAGCTGTTGAGTGGGCTATTAATCAACGCGCATGATCTATAACACGACGACGCATTCCCAAAAAAATAACAACTCGATGCGTTTCACGTGAAACTTTACCTAACCGCTGAACTCACCGCATGCGTTTCACGTGAAACTATGTTGATCAGGGAGTACAGGTAAGCTTTGCAGTTGGTGTAACAAGTTGTTTCATCGAGGCGAGAATGCGGTTTCGGTAAGACCGTCTCGGGACGACCGTTTTGGGAGGGCGAGGCTCCTGCCGAGCCGCGGGTATCGACATCACTGTGAGCGGCAGGGCGCTAGACGAAACGCTAACTGACTAACCGGCGGCTAGCGCCTCGCCGCTCACTGAACCGGCTCGGCAGGAGCCTCGCCCTCCCAAAACCGGCCATAACAATTCTCACCCAAATCTCAAATCGCAGTTTCCCCCACTGCTATCACCTGACAGCAAACCACAAATTGGCGTATCCCAAAACGGCGCAAAATGATAATTACAACGTTCGTTTTTCGTACCATGAGGACGAACTGTGACGCGCGCGATCTGTATTGCAAATCAGAAAGGTGGAGTCGGTAAAACGACCACCACCATCAATCTGGCGGCAACACTTGCGCGCGCGGGAAAACACACCTTGATCGTCGACCTGGACCCGCAATGTAATGCCACGACCGGACTCGGATTAGAGCCCGTTGACCAGCATCCCCTGTTGAGTTCGGAATCGATTCGAAATCAGGTGCTAGCAACAGATTCAGAGCGAATGAGCGTCTTGCCGGGGAGTCGTCGATTCCATGACGTCGAGATGCTAGCGAATGCCGAATCGGTTGAAACTCGAAAGATTCTGGATCATCTGCGGACGGGAACTCAGCGATTTGATTATGTCCTCATCGACTGCCCGCCGTCCTTGGGTCAACTCACTCGTACGGCGCTCAGTGCGGCGGACGAGGTGTTCATGCCCATCCAATGCGAATATTTCGCGATGGAGGGATTGACCCAAATGATCGAAGTCATTCGCGACATCATGCGTACGAAATCAAATCGTCTTCAGTTCGGTGGAATTCTGTTAACGATGTACGACGACTCGCTCGAGTTGACCCACGAGGTCGACGAGGAGGTCCGCGAGTTTTTTGGAGAGATCGTTTTTGAAACCGTGATCCCGCGCGACGTCAGTGTGACCGAAGCGCCGAGCTATGGCAAACCCGTAATTGATTATTCTCCGCGTTCGCGCGGAACAAGAGCATACATCGAACTCTGCTTGGAGGTGTTAGAAAATGACCCGACGTAAACGACTCGGCAAAGGCCTGGAAGCGTTGCTCAACGCGACCGGCAATGCGGACACGGAACCAGCCACACTACCGATTGCCAACATGTCGGATTCGCAACCTGAATCGGCGATTAGTGATATCACGCATTTGCCTATTGGTGTGATCGAAGAAAACCCGTTTCAGCCGAGACGCGAATTCAATGAATCTGAGATTTCATCTCTGGCTGCTAGTTTGACTTCTCACGATATGCTGCAACCAATCTTGGTGCGCCCGTCAGATGACGGTTACCAATTGATCTCAGGAGAACGACGACTCCGCGCTGCCAAACGAGCCGGTTGGACCAAGATCCCTGCCCGGATTCGAGAAGCGGACGATCGACTGGTTGCCGAGCTTGCTATTGTCGAGAATCTGCAACGCAAGGATCTCAATCCCATCGAGAAAGCGTTGTCGTTTCGTCGTTACATCGATCAGCATGAATGCACTCAAGAAGACCTGGCAAAGCGTCTTGAAATCGACCGATCAACGGTGACCAATTTGATGCGATTGCTAGAACTGCCAACACTCGTGCAGGATGCGCTCCGCAACGGCGCGCTAACGGCCGGTCACGCGCGCGCCTTGTTGCCGCTGGGCGACGAACGGTTGCAAATCGAGTTTTGCAATAAGATCCAAAACCAACAACTCAGCGTGCGGCAGACCGAGCAAATGGTCTCGGACTACATTACCAAAGCGGACACACAAGTCGCCAAATCGCGGCGTAAACCGAACGAACATATCGAGTCGTTACAGCAAGATCTGAAGATGGCGTTAGGTACGAAAGTAGACATTCGAGCTACCAAACGTGGCAGTGGTAGAATCGTGATCCACTTTCAAAACCCTAAAGAATTTGATCGTCTGCGGGCGATCTTGAGGAGTCGAAATCAACAAAAATCAGCAGGATAGCCAGGGTGGCCGAACCCCAATTGTAAATTCACTGTCCAGTCGTTAGCATTTGGTGGATAAAACGGGGTGTAGCTCAGCCTGGATTAGAGCGCCTGCTTTGGGAGCAGGAGGTCGAAGGTTCGAATCCTTTCACCCCGACTGGTAGATTATCAGGCTGGTTTTTGTCGGTCGTTCGTCTTACCGTTTTACTAGGAAAAAGACGCGGAATTTTGGACAACAATCTATTCAGGATTGAAAACTGGACGGAACCACCTATGTCGAACCCACTATTTTTTGACGACATTGAAGTCGGTCAAACATGGATCAGTCCTGCGCGCACGGTTACCGAGACTGACGTTGTCAATTTCGCCAACATCACTGGCGACTGCGATCCTCTCCACGTCAATCACGACTACGCTGCCAAATCACCTTATCGGCAACCAATCGCGCACGGTTTGTTGGGCGTCTCTTGGGTCGCTGGATTAGCTATTCATAATCCGATGGTCAGAACCGTCGCGTTCACCTCCATTCAAAAATGGGATTTCGTCGCCCCGATTTTTTTTGGCGATACAATCCATGTTCAAACCACCGTCTTGGAAAAAGAGCACGCCGGTAAAAAAACAGGTCGCGTTCACTGGCAAAAAAACTTGATCAATCAAGACGGAAAAATTGTGCAACGAGGGATCTTTGAAACCCTCGTATCGAAACGCACTCCATCAATGTCCGCACCGCACTTCGATTCGACCAAGAAAAAAAGTGAATCGGCAAGTTCCCAGAGTGGAACCTGATCATTTAAACGGTGCTCGGAAGGGCGAGGCTCCCCGGGAGGGCGAGGCTCTCGCCGAGCCGCGGGTGTTGTATTCATTGTGAGCAGCAAGGCGCTTACAGGTGGCATTACCCCATGGATGAGACCGCGTCCCAATACGCCTCGGCAGGAGCCTCGCCCTCCCGAGATTGCGAATGCCAATCTGGAAATGCCCTAACCTTTCTTTAACGAATCTTGGCATTTTTTTGAAGAATGTGTGCCGGTTAGTGAAATCTTTGAATAATCGTTGCATCCTGCCTAAAGTCCACGGACTCAACTGGTCGATGGAACGATAAGAGAATTTCTGCCGTCGTCATGCGCGCTTGGCGCCCAGCACTATTGATTTGGAAACGAATGGACTCCACCAATTCAACTCAAACGAGACCTCAACGCATTCGTGGCAAACGCTCGCGGCTGTATGTATTTGGAATCACCGCGCTGACGGTATTTCTCGCTGTTGCAGTGATCTGGCCGCTACGAGTTACAGAGTTTAGATCCACCGCTGCTATCCAGCTCAATGTCCATAAAAATATTGCGTTTAGCGATGCACATGTAAAAAGTGGATTAATGAGTTCGGTTGCAAAACTGATGTCGGACGAAGGCCTCGACAAAGCCATCCAATCCATCGGAACATCGACTTCGATTCAAAGCCATCTGTTGACCGCCGTTGACAAACAACAGCTACGTGAAAAACTGCAAATCAAACTTCTCAAAAGCCCGCGGCCGATCGACGTTCGAATTTCGGTTGAACTGATTGGCGGAGGCACGCCAGATGAAACAAAACTCGTCAACCATTTGGCACAGAAACTCGTTTCAGAATTTTCGACCGAAACCGTTCGAGTCACGACCGATCAACGTAAACTTGAAATCCGCGAAGAGATCGAGCGATTGGTCAACGGCATCAACGTTGACTACAGCTTGGTGTTGAGACAGTTGCAAAAAGATGTCAATCTGGCTCTTACGAAATTGGATCGAGCAAAAAATCAATGTGCGACGGAGACTGTTTCGAGTCGGATTCAAATGAAAGAACAGCCTGCCGTTGCAGAAGAATCCTTTGAAATCAAAAAACTGGAAAATCGCGCCCGGCATTTAATGGAAACACAAAATCTGACGGAGTTTCATCCGGAGTTGATCGCAATTCGCCAACAAATCGAACGGCTCAGATCAGTTCCTTCGGTTACGACCGCGGCCAATCCAGAAAGCATCCAGAATGACGGTAAACGCGAAGTAATCAAAAACCAGTTTGTCACAGCCAGTTCCAAAAAGCAGATCGCCGTAGTCGACAATTCTGGATTTCAACGAATCCTTGAGCAACTCGACGAAGTCAAATTGGCAGAGATCAAAAATAGCTTGATCCGTTTGGAAAAAACATTCGAGTTCACCAATCATAAACAACGTGAAACATTGGCGAAAATCGAGGCCGTTGACGGATTACAAAAAGATGGTATCTCGAACGTCGAGCTCGCCGACATTCATTTGGCCGATCGTTCCATTCCAATTGGCGGAACACCGACTTTGCCGCAAACGTTCTTGCTGTTGATTTCTTCGTTGCTGATGGCTGCTGCCGTCGCAACTTTGTTCAATCCGGCTGCTTCATTCCAGCCATTTGCCTCGGCCGAACAACTGACCGAAGAAACCGGTTTACCAGTGATCGGCTCGATTCCCAAAACAAACGACACTGAAAAACCTGCTGTTCCGAAATCTCAATTTGCAGTCCTGTGTATTGTCAAATGCTGCGAAGTGTTTTTGATTCTAGCGGCCGTCATCCTGGTCGCTTCGGTCATGCTCCGCACCGGATTTATTGGACAGTTATTAGAAAATCCATTCCATGCTGCCGCCAAAATATTTGGCGGATAACAACCCCCGAAACTGAAAAATTATTTTGTCGGAGAAAACGCGAGAATGTTCCAAGAGTTCTTTCAACTCAACGACCGACCGTTTAATACGACGCCATACGCGCCCGATTATTTTCCAGCTCGTTATGCCGAGCAATCACTACAGGCAGCTCGCATCGCATTGCGCGAAGGGACGGGCACCGTTCTCATTGTCGGACCGACAGGCGTCGGTAAATCGATGCTGCTGACTGTTTTGGCAACCGAATTCCGCAACGAATTTACAGTGGTCTGTTTGACTTCGACTTCGTTGTCGACGCGGCGCGAATTGCTGCAAAATATTTTGTTCGAACTGGATCGCCCATATCAAGGCAAACTCGAGGGCGAATTGCGACTCGATTTGATGGAGCAACTCAAACCGAGCGAAAAATGCCCCAACGGCATCATGATTCTCGTCGATGAAGCCCATTGTCTGGCGGACGAAGTGTTAGACGAACTCAAGTCGATTTCGAACTATCACCGTGAAGGTAGACCTCGTGTGCGAATCGCTTTGGCAGGCGGCACTCGACTTGAAGAAACTTTGACGCAACCGAAATTCGATTCACTCAGCCAACGGATTTCTTGTCGTTGCTACTTGCAGCCGATGTCCACCAGCGAAGTTCATTCGTTCATCGATATGCAAATTCGCCGCGCTGGTTCGTCAATCGAAAAAGTATTTGAAGCGGATGCGATCGAAGCCATCGTTGAAATCACTAACGGCATTCCAAGGCTGATTAATCAAGTCTGTTGTCACTCGATGATTTTGGCGGCTTGTAACGGTATTCCAAGGGTCAACAGAAATATCGTTGGTGAAACCTGGGCCGACATTCAAAAATTGCCGAACCCCTGGAAAAGCGATCGAAACCAGGTTACCGATTCTGACGAATGGTCGGTCGTCGAGTTTGGAGAGCTTGATCAACAGCCCGCCGAGTCGGAACAATCATTTGCAGCCGATGTTTCCGAACACAAAGCGGAACTCGCCACTGAGCCCACAACGGAACTGCCTACCGAGCCGCAAATCGTTCCACCACTAACCGCTCCAGCGATCAGTGAGTTTCAACAGGAACCAACAGCAGTCGAACAAATTCGTTCATTTGTTGACGATTCGCCGCAAGATGCTGAATCTTCTTTGGGCCAATTCTCGCAATCGATTGACACATCTACGGTTTCAATGGATCAAGTGGAATCGCAACCGGTCGAACCAGCACGTCCACAGGAAATCCAATTGCAACAAACCAACACTGCCGAACCACTGTTCGGTGACGGATTTGATGACGAAGAAGAGGTGGTCGACGAATTTACTCGTTGGGCGGCAGATCAAAATCGAGTGTCATTGGAAGTGACAAAAACCGAGTTGGAAGATTTGACTTCCCAAGCTGAAAACATCCGTCAGCAAATTGAAAACCAGTCAGGCCAGACTAACATCGGTCCGGAAGTTGTTTTGTCGGTCTCTCCCGAAACTCGAAACGATTCTCAATCGCCACCTGAGTCAACCGATTCGCCAAGTAACCTGACGGCCGATCCCGAAATTAAACAAATGTTCGAGATCTACGACAATCAAAAACAACTGGCTGACCAGGTTTCGGTCGCAGTTCAACCCGTTGATCACAATGATCAATTCAATTTTGGTGATCCACGTTTAGCTAACCCCACGGCGATTGAATACCCGATCGAAGAACACGCGACGTATCGTAAAACATTAGATAATCAAGATCCTCCACCGGTAACGCGTGACGATCGCGACATGCTGGTCGTAAGTCATGTCGACGAAACTCCGACTCAGCCACAAGCCCCCGAGCCGACGGATGCTGATCAGAACATTGGTCCAGAATCACACTCCACGGGAACAGCAATTCGTATGAACTATCAAGAATTGTTTGACCGACTCCGAGCTGACGAAACTCAATCCAACTGATAAAAAATGTCCACCGACACCAAACAAGCAATTCGAGAATCCAATCAACAATCGATTGATCTCAGTAGCGAATGGATCAAACGTCTGCGCGAAGTGCAAACGCTGTCCAACGGCATTGGCAAAAGCGAGCTTCCCGAGATCGTGGTTGCATCGATTCCACACGTTCGGCCGTCCGCAAAATCGACTCACGCCAGCTTCCCACAATCGCCCCATTTTTCGGTGGCGACTTCTGATGTTCCCCATTCAACCGAATCGGAAATTGCCACAGCCATACCGGTCACGCAATCCGAGGTTCAACCGTTTGACCCGAAAGCGAACGCCACTGACGAAGCCCCACCGCTGCCCCTCGACGCACTGACTTACGCTATTACTTCACAACTGGATTTTCAGCGAGCCGCAGCCGTTTCACAGGCGCCTCAACCGGGTGATCCGTTGTATCGATCAGATGAACACTCAACACCGCAGCGCCCCAAACGTCCCGAGCTGCAATCGGGCGTTCCAAAATTTGATTTGATGGAATTCCTCGGCCAATTCCTGACCGAAGATCAATTGGTCCAAGCTCCAACCCAAACGCCGCACTCGCCAAACGAGTCGCATAAACCCACCAACAATTCAGAATCGTCGATTAAAATCCGACCAACACCGCAGCAGACGGTGGAAGACGACACGCTAATAATCGACGATCGCACGGAAATTCAACCTGTCCAAGAAAAAGCGATCCAACTCAAAATCGATCAACAACAATTCAAGTTGGATGAACGAACGGCCAAACTAAAAATCAATCGCGTGATCGATCGAATCCTGGAGAAAATCCCACCGGTCAATCCGACGTCGATTGCTTTTGTTGATCCGGCGGGAATGTCGGAAACCAGCGACGCGGCGATTCAATGTGCGGTCGGTTTGGCGCGTCGAGAACTCGGGCCGATTCTGTTGATCGATGCAAATACTTCTGATCCGATTCTGTCAAATTGTCTTTGTCCCGCCGAACAAACTGGATTCCAGCAAGTGCTGAGAGGGCAAGCGACCTGGCAGGCTTGTACCTACGATACGTCGATCACCGATTTGCACTTTCTGCCATCGGGAACGGCGATTCCGACGACGCAGGCCAGTTGCAATTCGATCTTGAAAATCCTGACAGAAATCAAAAGTTGTTATCGCTACATCTGCATTTGTGGCAGCTCTCTCGAACAACAAGTCGCGCAAAGCACGGCCAGTGCCTGTGACGCAACTTACCTCGTCGTAAACCTCACTACTTGTGATCAAACCGAAGTCAAAAGCACGATTCGCAAACTTGGCGACATCGGCGCTCGTACACTTGGTTGTATCAGTACGGAGTAAGTTTCCGCGACAAAAAAGCCTTTTCCAGACCAGTCCAATCCAAGGTAGTAAATTTGAAGACTTTTCTTGTTACCGGTGGTGCTGGGTTTATTGGCTCACATGTCGCGCAGCGATTGGCCAGTCAAGGACACACGGTTCGCATTATCGACAACCTGTGTACCGGATACGAATCAAACCTGGCTGAGTTCAAAGACCAAATCGAATTTGTCAACGCCGATGTCTGCGATAGCCTCGACCTGCTCGAAAAATTCGAAGGCGTCGATTGCGTTTTTCATCTGGCAGCTTTGGCGTCCGTTCCGCTGAGCGTCGAGAAACCGGCTGAAGTGAATCGAGCTTGCGTCGATGCAACGCTCGCTGTTTTGCAAGCCGCACAACAAACGGGAGTTCGCCGTGTCGTCTACTCGGCGTCCAGTGCTTGTTACGGCGACAAGCCGTTTTCGGCCAATCGCGAATCAGATATTCCTGACCCCATGTCTCCGTACGCCGTAGCAAAATTGACCGGAGAGTATTACTGCAGAGCGTTCTACAAAACGTACGGATTGGAAACGGTGTGTCTCCGATATTTCAACGTGTTTGGACCGAGGCAAGATCCCAATAGCCATTACGCGGCGGTAATCCCAATTTTCATATCGCGAATCTTGAATGGAAAACAGCCGGTGGTTTATGGCGATGGAGGCCAATCCCGCGATTTTACTTTTGTTTCGAACGTCGTCGACGCCAATATCCTGGCTTCAACAAATGAACATGCGGCGGGACACGTATTCAATATCGCAGACGGACGATCCATCACCTTGTTACAACTGCTCGACCAACTGCGCGAACTGCTGAAAGTCGACATCGAACCGATCCACGATCCTCCTCGCGTCGGCGAAATCCGAGACAGCATGGCCGACATCACCCAAGCCAACCGCATCCTCGGCTACATCCCCGCCATATCATTTAACGACGGCCTCGCGCAATCGATAGAACATTATCGGGGAGTTGCGAGGGGAGAGGGGAGAGAGTTGCGAGGGGAGAGGTGAGAGTTGCGAGGGGAGAGGCTGTAGGGAGTATGTGTACGTAAGTCGAATTCAGGCGCCTCTTCTCTACAACCTCTTCTCTCTTATCTCTTCTCTCTCACCTCTTCTCTCTTATCTCTTCAAAAAATCTCTTCGATTTTTGGTAAAACAATGGCCTGTTTGCGTCGTTGTGGCGTCCGCCGGGAACTTCGTTAAATGATTTGTGGGGCACGTCGAAATGTTCGTGCAGTTTTTGGCCATGTTGCATTGGCACAATCCGATCGGCTGTTCCGTGAAATTGGATGACAGGACAACGGACGCGTTCGGCCCAAGCCGTTGCAACGAATCGATTTCGCATCAACAGGCGGACGGAAATCCAAGGGAATTTTTTTGCTGCAACGCCGACCATCTCGTCAAACGTCGATTGCAAAACCAACGCCTGAACGTCGTTTTCACTGGCAACGTAAGTTGCCACAGCACCGCCCACCGATCGTCCCATGACAACGATTTGATCGCTGCGCAAACCACGATTTTCGGCAAAAAACTTCAGTGCAGCTTGGCCATCAGCACAGAGTCCACGTTCAAACGGTTTGCCGCCGCTTTTGCCATAACCGCGATAGTCAACCGCCAAAACAGTCGCTTCCAGATACTGTCTGATTTCTAGCAACGTTGGCAGTGTTAGTGCGACGTTTTCAGCATTGCCATGAAAATACAAAACGTAAAATTTTGGCGCTGGGTGTTCGATGATCCATCCCACGAGTTGAGTCCCGTCGTTACTGTCGAAACGGACTTCTTCAAACGGAGCATCGGGCTGCCAATTGCCCATATCGCTGCCTGGTGCCGGATAGACTAAATAACGTTCGAACAAAACCATCAATACTACAATCAGTAAATAGGCGGTGAGCACGGCACGCAACACGCGAAACCAAATGGGACGCTTCCGTTTCTTGTCATTTCGATGTTTTCTGTTTTGTTCATCCAAAATTGCATCCTATACGGATTTGAGGAACGCCTTTTTCGGTGAAACGCGAACTATGGCTTGATAGCGGAGTGGTTGTCCGATTCAACGTCCCGCTTGAATCCGACCAAATAAAACAGTGTCGAGTTGATGACAATCAGACCACAAAGAATGCAGAACGTTGTTGGATAACCTTCGAGTCCCATTTTGCGGCTGGATGTCACAATCATACCGATAATGGGCATCCCGATCAAAACGCCTACATCATACATCGCCAATATGAGATTCGTGGCGACTCCGCGATGCTGTGGCGGATACGAAATCGAGCAGGCAGCCACGACCGACGGAAACAAAAACGAATGTGCCAAACCTGCGGCCGTCGCCGGTAAACACAACATCCACGTTGAACGCACGGGCAAGTACAGCAGCATACTGATCGCCATGAAACACCAGGCAATCGTAATCGTGTTTTTTAATCCGAATGTTTGGGGAGCGCGGCGAAACGCCATTCGACTAACAAATGCAACAACATTGTAAGTAATGAAATAGATTTTGATTTGATCGATGTTTACATCTTTGGCCCATGGTCGCAGAAAATTGGCGGGAAACCCGATTGTCATTCCCATCAATATTCCGATCACCAGTAAAAATCCGGGGTGGTACCGCAATAAAACACGAACCACACTTTGCTTGGGTTTCACAGTTGATTCAATTTCGGACTCGGCCACATGCCGTTTTTCGGTTGTTCGATTTCGTCGAGCAGCGGAACAGGCCACCAAGGCAAACAGCAATGCGAAAGAAAGCGAGATGCCCGAAGCATAAAACAGCGATCGTACAGCTTGGTGTTCGGAACTGTATTGTTGAAAGATCATATCGCCGATGGACGGCCCGATGGCCATGCCTAGAAAGCCGCTGGAACCAACGACACCAATGACTTCGGCCATACGATTTTGGGGCGCCTGTAACGACGTAAAACTGAGCCAGGCTCCAAAATTTCCAGCCACGCTGGTCGCAAACAACAGGCGGGCAAGGTAAACCTGGATATCATGAACATCGGTCAATTGAAGATGCCAGAACAACGCCAGTAACTGACCACACAGCGAAACGATCCAAATCAATTCGGCGCCAACGCGATCGACCGCCCGTCCCTGAATCGCTCGAAATGCAATGGCACCGATTGCACCCGTACCAATCAACCAACCCAAATGCCATTCGTTTCCACCGATGGATTCGACAAAATCCGAATAGCGAAACAACAAACTGATTCCAATCATCTGAAAAAAATTGGCAACAAATGCGAGAATCAGCGAAAGGTTATAGATCGGCGTGTTTTGCCGGTCGCTCAAATTGGAGCTTGAATTATTCTGGATCATATCTTCATTGTCTTCGCAATCACGTGTTTGATGAACGCCGGTTGCGAAAAAACGTTTGTCGTGCTAACAAAATTCCGTTGAACCCCTTTTTTACATTGAACGAACAGATTTCTTTTGAGCAGTGATCCGCCCACTAAAAAATTGCTGATCGCCATTGCAACTTACAACGAATTGGAAAACTTGCCGGATTTGATCCAGCAGCTGTTTTCCAAATTTCCGCAGGCCGAGATTCTCGTTGTCGACGACAATTCGCCCGATGGCACGCCTGGCTGGTTGCTTCAGCAATGTGAAACGAACAAAAACTTGCATGCCTTGATTCGTCAATCGAAACTTGGTCTGGGGACTGCAGCGCGCGATGCGTTTCAGTGGGCGATCGAGAGAGATTTTGAATTCATCGCGACGTTAGACGCTGATTTTAGCCATTCGCCGGACGACCTTCGACAAGTTTTCCAGGAAATCGTTGCCCAACCAGAAATCGACATTGCTATCGGGTCACGGTACGTTTCGGGCGGACGTATCGAAGGTTGGTCGTGGTTTCGGCGAGTCAGCAGCCGGTTGATCAACCTGCATTCACGTTTTTGGCTGCGGCTTCGATCGCGCGACAACAGCGGGGCACTGCGGATTTATCGAAAAGACAAATTGGCACAATTGGATATCTGTCAACATTTGAAATCCAAGGGGTATGTCTATCTGCAGGAAACTTTGTGGCGTTTGAAACACGCGGGAGCAGAATTTGTCGAAGTTCCCATTACCTTTCGCGATCGCCAGCGCGGGAAATCCAAAATCAATTACCGCGAAGCGCTATCTGCCGTATTTACTATCATTCGCCTGTCATTCTCCAAACCGACTTGAGTTTATTACAATGGCGATTTTGACGGACGGTGCCGACGCTTCACGGCATTCGTTTTTTACCAGTACGACACAGCAATCGCCATGAATTCAATCCATCCCTTTCATCTCGCATTTCCAGTTCACGATTTGGACGCTTCCCGAAATTTCTATGGCAGTGTGTTGGGCTGTTCCGAAGGCCGCTCGTCGGATCAATGGATCGACTTTAATCTGTATGGGCACCAGATTGTCGCCCATCTCGATCCGTCCAAAGAAAATCATGTTGTATCCAATCCGGTCGATGGTCACGACGTTCCTGTGCCGCATTTTGGTGTCGTGCTTCCGTGGGAACAGTGGCAAGAACTTGCCGAGCGCCTGCAAAACGCCGATGTGTCATTCATCATCGAACCGTACATTCGGTTTGCCGGCGAAGTGGGCGAGCAGGCAACGATGTTTTTTCTCGATCCATCCGGCAACGCTCTCGAATTTAAAGCTTTCAAAGACCTCGAACAATTGTTTGCGAAATAACGTAGGGCCGGTTCCCACCGGCCAATCAAACAAAACGGCCGGTGGGAACCGGCCCTACTTAATTCTTGGCGAGGGAAAATCATAACCCGAAGCGTGAGCGAGGGACCACGTTGCTACAAGTCTGCATGATTCTGGTCCCTCGCTCACGCTTCGGGTTATGATTAGGTTCTCTCCCACAACCTAAAATTACATTGGCGCGGCAGACTATTGAACGGCGACGAAACCAATTAAAATCATTTTCTGACACTCTCAACAAAGGGCATTAGAAATGATTCGCGCAACGTTCACATTTGTTTTACTGACACTCATTGTTGTTCCAGCGTTTGCACAAAACAAACGACAAAAAAAACAGGATACGCGCCCCGAATGGAAACCCGCTAAAAAAGTCGACGTCAAAGTATCCGATCGCGCCCGCAAAATTCACATGGCCGGTCAACTGTTTGACGGCCACAACGATTTGCCGATGGTGATGCGTTTTGCCGCCAACAGCAGTTTTAAAAATGTCGATATCTCCAAACCGACGCGATTTCACACCGATATTCCACGTCTCAAAGCGGGCGGCCTCAAAGCGCAATATTGGAGTGTCTACGTTCCTGCGTCGACTGATCTGACTGGTAATGCGCTCCTGCAAACACTGGAGCAAATCGAACTTGTCGAAAAAATGGTTGCCACCTATCCCGAAGTCTTTGCATTTGCCAAAACCGCTGACGAGCTTGAGGCGCTGATCAAGAAAGGCAAAATCGCATCGATGATGGGGATCGAAGGCGGTCATTCGATTCAGGGCATGCTTGGCATGGTCGAAAAATTCTATGATCGCGGCGTCCGCTACATGACTTTAACGCATTCAAAAACTCTTGCCTGGGCTGACAGTGCCACGGACAAACCCAAAAACAATGGCCTATCTCCGTTTGGTAAAGAAGTCATCAAAGAAATGAATCGAGTCGGGATGCTCGTCGATCTGTCGCACGTCAGCGAAAAAACGATGCTCGACGCGCTCGAAATTACCAAAGCGCCGGTGATTTTTTCGCACTCATCCGCTCGAGCCATTTGTGACCACCCCCGAAACGTTTCTGATAAAGTCTTGAAACTGGTCAAACAAAACAACGGCGTTGTGATGGTCAATTTTATGTCCGGTTACATCGTGCCGACCGAACAAAAGAAAAAATTCAAAAACGCCCGAGGAACCATCTACGATGTTGTTGATCATATTGAACACATCATCAAAGTGGCGGGAATCGATCATGTCGGAATCGGGAGCGATTATGACGGAGTACGCAGTCTTCCAGTCGGTTTAGAAGATGTTTCGACATATCCGCG
Source organism: Pirellulaceae bacterium (assembly GCA_028280445.1). GTDB lineage: Bacteria > Planctomycetota > Planctomycetia > Pirellulales > Pirellulaceae > JANQLU01. The sequence goes on from JANQLU010000143.1 coordinate 81,491, forward strand.
AATTACACAAGTCTTGCTCGATCGAGGGTACAACGAAAAACAGATCCATAAAATTCTCGGTGGCAACGCGATTCGAGCACTTCGCGACGCAGAAAACGTTGCCAAAAAACTTCAAGCAAAATCGTCGGCGACGACTAAGCCCATTTCTCGCAAGCAAGAAAAATGGCTTACCGATTTCACGATCGAAGCGAGCAAATTCGAGCGTCCGCGAGACCGCGTCGGATTGCTGATCGAAAATCCATCGATCGAAATTCCCGAAACCGGAGCGGTGCGTGCTCAAACTGCCGATGGCCGTGAGTTTTTCGGACAGATCGTCAGAATCGCAAAAAATCTGGCGGTAGCGAAATTCCCGGTTTATAACCTCAAAGCCAACACCGAACTTTCTGGCAAGCTCTATCTGCTGGACGGCGAACCAAGTCAAGAATTCTCGTTCGACGAAAACGGCGATGTTTCAACCAAAATCAAATTCGGTCGCCGAGTCGTCGCGGAGTATATGCGAGAACCGGTCGACAATTCCTCCAAAAAACGGCGAATGGAAACCTACAAGGTTTATCACCACATCTACGATTTCGCCGGTCGAGCCAAATTGACCAAAGGACCCGGTGGGCTGTTTCCACATCACCGCGGAATCTTTTTTGGTTTTAATCGCATCTCGTATGGAGACAAAAAAGCGGACATCTGGCATTGCAGTAAAGGTGAATCTCAAACGCACGCGGGATTCAAAGAATCTGCCAGTGGGAAACCCGGAGCATTCGGTATTCAACACATTTGCAAAATCGATTGGAATGGACGGGACAACAAGAAATTTGCGGACGAAGAACGAAAGCTGTCGTTTTACCAATTCCGCGACGGATTGATGGTCGATTTCGATTCGACACTCTCGTCGGCGGTCGATGTGCCAATCGTGCTCGATGGAGATCCGCAACATGCAGGTGTCCAATTCCGAGCTTCGCAACATGTCCCCGACAAAACAAAAAAGCAAACGTTTTACATTCGACCTGATGGAAAAGGGACTCCGGGCAAATTTCGCAATTGGCCGAAAAACAAAGACCATGTCGATCTGCCTTGGAACGCATTGTGCTTTGTGGTTGACGGACGGCAGTATACGTGTGTCTATTTCAACCATCCCAAAAATCCTAAAAATACTCGCTTCAGCGAACGTGACTACGGACGCTTCGGAGCATATTTCAAATACGAATTGACCAAGGACAAACCGCTCCGCGTTCGCTACCGTTACTGGATTCAACCCGGCGAGATGACCGTTGCTGAAATCCAGAAAATGAGCGACAGCTATCGAAATCAACTTCGAGCCGGAGTCAAACAATAGATGGATCAATATGTCTGAACAAAACACTCAAATTGACAACGTGATGCATGAAGAGCGCCTGTTTCCGCCGTCGGCGGAATTTTCTGCGGGCGCCAGTATCGCGTCGATGAACGAATATCAAAAACTTTACGACGCTGCCAAAGATGATCGCGATGCATTCTGGAGTGCCGAGGCTCAACGCGAACTTCATTGGTTTGAGCCTTTTCACACCGTTTTCGAGCGCAATGGCGACACGGTTGGCTGGTTTCTCGGCGGGAAAACGAATGTCTCTTACAATTGCCTCGATGCTCAGATTGCCAATGGGAATGGACAGCGCACCGCAATTGTTTGGGAAGGCGAGCCCGGCGACACGCGAACGTTGACCTATGAGCAATTGCATGAACAGGTTTGCAAATTCGCAAATGCGTTACGATCCTTGGGTGTCGAAACGGGAGATGTTGTTTCGATTTATATGCCCATGACACCCGAGCTGGCGATTGCTATGCTCGCTTGTGCTCGTATCGGTGCGATTCACAGCGTCATATTTGCCGGTTTTTCGGCCGAAGCGATCGCTGATCGAAACAACGATGCCAGTGCAAAAATCCAACTGACATCCGATGGGCTTTATCGCCGCGGCAAAATTCTGCCGCTCAAAGAAACGGTTGACGAGGCACTGGCAAAATCGCCGACCGTGGAACATTGCGTTGTTCTCCGACGCTGCGAGAACGAAGTTTCAATGACCGAGGGACGTGACCATTGGTGGCATGATCTCGTTGATGCGGCATCGTCAGAATGTCCGGCCGAGCCGCTCGACAGTGAAACCTCGCTGTTTATCCTGTACACCAGCGGCTCGACGGGAAAACCAAAAGGCATTCGTCACACAACCGCTGGTTACAATCTGTGGGCCAAGAAAACTTTCCAATGGGTTTTTGACTATCGCGATTCGGATATTTATTGGTGCACGGCTGATTGTGGTTGGATCACCGGACATAGCTACATCGTCTATGGGCCGCTTTGTAATGGCGCTACGGTTCTGATGTACGAAGGCGCTCCGAACTATCCAGCAGAAAATCGGTTCTGGGAACTTATCGAAAAACATCGAGTTACGATTCTCTACACGGCCCCGACAGCGATTCGGGCGTTTATCAAATGGGGTGATCACCACGTCGAAAAACACGATCTCAGCAGTTTGAGAATTCTGGGAACCGTTGGAGAAGGGATCAATCCAGAAGCGTGGATGTGGTATCACAAAAAAATTGGCAACGAAACTTGTCCGATTGTTGATACTTGGTGGCAAACAGAAACGGGTGGCGTAATGATGTCCCCGATTCCCGGGGCGACAGCGACCAAGCCGGGCTCGTGTACCAAACCACTTCCTGGAATCGTTCCGGCGATCATTGATTCCGAAGGCCATGAGATTACCGAAGCGAATCACGGCGGAATGCTTTGTATCGCCGAACCCTGGCCTGGAATGCTGCGCGGCATCTGGGGCGACGATCAGCGTCATCGCGAACAATATTGGACCACCGTGCCCGGCATGTATCTGACCGGAGACAACGCCCGTTTCGACGAAGATGGATATTACTGGATCATGGGTCGAATCGATGATGTGATTAATGTTTCGGGTCACCGACTCAGCACGATCGAAGTCGAATCGGCATTGGTTTCCCATGATGCGGTCGCTGAAGCGGCAGCGGTTGGCCGCCCTGACGACATCAAAGGTCAAGCCATCGCGGTATTCGTTTCGATTAAAGATGCGGAACCCTCTGACGAACTCAAAACAGAACTGCGACAACATGTTCGCAAAGAAATAGGTGCACTCGCACAGCCCGACGACATTCGGTTTACGGCGGCTTTGCCCAAAACGCGCAGTGGAAAAATCATGCGGCGGTTGCTGCGAGATATTGCCGCAGGCAAGGAAGCGACAGGAGATACTTCGACACTCGAGGATTACACAGTACTGGCCAAATTACGTTCCGAAGACGAATAGGGCAGAGCTACCTGTGAAGATCGTGGGTGGAAGAATTTAATGGGGTAGATTTCAACGGTTAGCCTGTCATCTACGATTGGTCGAATAAAGTCGCCTCGTTTATCTGACCGATGATGTTGGTAGGGACGCGCGCAATTGGTCGCTTTTTTGCGATTCGTTGGTTTTTGTCGGAAACAAAGCATAAAAACAACGCGGTTTTAACAGCTTTTGTTTTCCCCAAACCCATCGAATGAGTACGATAGTGACGACCAATTTCCGGCACTTGCTAGCAGTGGGCTGACGAAAGACGGCCGTCCTCGAGTCTGGTCCCTGCTAAAACACCCATTCTGGAAAACGATAAACGCATGCCTGTCGAAGTGAGTCCTGTTACCACGAAAAGCGATCAGAAAGCGTTTCTGAATTTGCCTTGGCAGCTCTATCAAAACGACTCTCATTGGGTGCCCCCGCTACGGCAGAACCAAAAAGAACTCTGTGGATTCGCCAAACATCCGTTCTATGAAACCGCAGATTCGACAGCTTACCTGGCCAAGATCGATGGAAAACCGGTGGGCCGAGTTCTGGCGATTACCAACCATACGTTTAACGAATTGTATCAATCCAAATTTGGATTTTTTGGATTTTTTGAATCCGTTGAAAACGCTGAAGTCGCGAATGCTCTGTTTGACGCAGTTAAAAAACACCATCGCCAATTGGGGCACGACACACTGCGAGGTCCAACCAATCCGTCTATGAACTATGAGTGTGGACTGCTCGTTGATGGGTTTGACAGCCCGCCAGTATTCATGATGACGTATAACCCGCCCTACTACCAAGAGTATTTCGAATCCAACGGGATGGTTAAATCTCACGACCTTTATGCCTACCTCGGTCACGTTGACATGCTCAAGGATAACGAGGAACGGTGGGCGTTCATCAATGAAAAACTTTCGAAAAAAGTTAACTTCACGATGCGGCAAATGGAACGCCCTCGGTTCGACGAAGAACTCCGCGGATTCCTGGACGTGTACAATCGCGCGCTACCTGGCAGTTGGGGGTTTGTTCCGATTTCTCAATCCGAAATGGATCACATGGCGGCGGGGTTGCGCCATTTAATCGTGCCGGATTTGACCGGAGTCGTCGAAGTGGACGGTAAACGGATCGGCGTCACTTTTGGAATGCTCGACTACAACGATCGGATCAAGAAGATTGACGGCAAACTTTTTCCGTTTGGATTTTTCAAGTTGTTATTTAATCGGAAAAAAATCAAGCGCGTCAGGCTGATCAGCACCAACGTCGTCCCTGAATACCAGAAAAACAAAGGGATCGGACTCACGTTGTTCAGTTCGCTCATTCCCAATATCTACAAATGGGGAATCGAAGAATGCGAGTTTTCCTGGGTCCTGGAATCCAACCGCCTGTCACGGGCGACACTCGAACGCTGCGGAACCGTGCTATACAAAACCTACCGAATGTATGATTCGGAAATCTAAGAGTGCCACTGGCTTGGCCAGTGATTATAAATTAACTCTGATTTTTTGCTCAATTGAAGCACCAAACAACCACAACACTGGCGGAGCCAGTGCCACCCCACGGCGGCTAGCGCCTTGCCGCTCACAATTGCTTGGTGCGCACACCATTGTTATGGCGTCGTGACTGAATTTTTTCAAAACGAAACTAAACTGGTCCGCCATTTAGCAATGTTGCGTAAATTACCATCACAGCCCATTCGTAGACTTTCGTTGCTCGAAGCGTTATAACCAAAGCTGGCTCGTGTTCGCGATAGAGCCAACAACCAGGTTCGCATTTAAAAGGGAATGAAATGTTGCGCTACACCTTACCAATTCTTGTCATCTTGCTTGGCATCACGGACCATCTCCATAGCCAAAGCAAATATCAAACACCTCCGCAATCGGTGGTCAAAATTATCGACGCCAAACCCGCGCCCGGTGTCAGTTTCAGCCCCGATCGGAAATGGATGTTGCACCTCGAACGCGACGCCATGCCGTCGATCAAAGACGTATCACGTCGTATGTTGCGACTTGCCGGTCTCCGCATCGATCCGGCTTCGAGTTCCCGATTTTCAACCAGTTTCATTCGCGGCATCAAATTTATTGATCGCGATACAATGGTAACCATGATGGATACCAACGAAGGCTCTTCGGGTGAAGAACGCCCACGGTTTTCCAGCATCAGCTGGTCTCACAAATCAAATGCGGTTGCTGTCGTATGGGAAAGCAAAAGAGGCAGTTTTTTATCAGTCGCCGAGTGTGAAGCAGGGAAATCCGCCGTTTTCCGATCCATGGCAGTTCGAGTAAACACGATTTTCAATGGTATTTCATGGATGCCCGACGGGAATCGAATTTTGTGCACGGTCGTCGCTGAAAAAAAACAACCAGAACCCAAAGGCACGGGCGCACCCGCGGGTCCCAACATCCAGGAATCATCAGGAAATAAATCTCCGACACGAACCTACCAGGATTTGCTCAAAAACCCTCACGACGAGGCTCTGTTTGAATACTACGCGACATCGCAATTGGCGACTATAACATTTGACGGTACGGTTAAAACGATTGGAAAACCGGGGATCATCACCAATGTCGAGCCATCGCCAGACGGAAAATACTTCATTGTTCAAACGATCCAAAAACCATTTTCGTATTTGCAAACTTATCGTTCATTTCCACATAACATCGAAGTCTGGGATTTGCGCGGACGAGTTGTCTACTCTGTTGCCCAAGTTCCGTTGGCAACCAATATTCCAATCGAAGGCGTGCGAACTGGTCCTCGCAATGTCACTTGGAAAACAGGAGAGTCGGCGACACTGATCTGGACCGAGGCGCTTGACGGCGGTGACCCCAACAAAAAAGCGAAGCATCGCGACAAAATCGTCACGTTTGCAGCACCATTCAATGGCCAACCAAAAGAAATCGCGAAAACTCAGCATCGCGCATTTGGCGCCACATTCCTGACCGATACATCGAAATTCATGACGACCGAATACGATCGGAATCGGCGCTGGGTCACGACAAAATTGCACGACCTCAAAAATGGTGGAACGCCGAAAGTTGTCGAGGATCGCAGCATCCGCGATCGTTATGGTGATCCAGGACGCTTGGTGACGCGTCGCGACAAAGATGGACACGCCGTGGTTTGGCAAGATGGCGATTGGATTTATCGTATCGGCCGAGGTGCCTCTCCCAAAGGAATGTTGCCGTTTATCGACCGACAAAACTTGAAAACAATGAAAACCGAGCGGCTTTGGCGATGTAAAGAAGGGACTTATGAATCGGTTGCCGGAATCATCGCGAGCTCAAAAGATAAAAAGCCAATCATTGTTACTTCAAAAGAAACGCCTACCACTCCGGCAAACTATGTTGCTCGCAACCTGAACGATGGTTCCGAAAAGAAATTGACGAATTTCAAAGACCCCACTCCACAAATTCGCGGGATCAAAAAGAAACTCGTGACCTATAAACGTTCGGATGGAGTGCCGCTTTCGGCAACGCTCTATTTGCCGGCTGACTACAAAGAAGGTACGAAACTGCCGTTGCTGGTTTGGGCGTACCCGCGCGAGTTTAACGACCGCAAAACCGCGGGCCAGGTCAGCGCAAGTCCATCGCGATTTACGCGGATTGCCAGCATCAGCCATTTGACACTGGTCACGCAAGGCTACGCAGTCATGGATGCGGCAACCATGCCCGTCATTGGCGATCCCAAAACGATGAACGACACGTTTGTTGAACAAATTGTCGATGCTGCCAAGGCGGCAATCGACAAAGCGGTTGAAATGGGTGTCGCCGACCGAGATCGTGTCGGTGTCGGAGGCCATAGCTACGGAGCATTTATGACAGCAAACTTGCTGGCCCATTGCGATTTGTTCCGAGCCGGAATCGCACGCAGCGGCGCTTATAACCGCACGTTGACACCGTTTGGTTTTCAATCAGAACGCAGAACGGTTTGGGAAGCCCCCGAATTATATTTCAAAATCTCGCCGTTTCTTCACGCGCACAAAATTGACGAGCCGATGCTGATGATTCACGGCGAAGCGGACAACAACTCGGGAACTTTTCCGATGCAGTCACGACGAATGTATCAGGCGATCAAAGGAAACGGCGGTACCGTTCGCTTGGTCATGTTGCCTAACGAATCACACGGTTATCGCGCACGAGAGTCGGTCCTCCACACGCAAGCAGAAATGCTAAAATGGATGGACAAGCACGTGAAAAATGCGAAACCTCGCAAAAAGAAAAAAGATCGCATTGACGTTGATCCCCGGTAAGGTAGTAGGGCCGGTTCCTACCGGCCAATCCAAGAAAACGGCCGGTGGGAACCGGCCCTACTTGGAAACAGCGTGAGCGGCAAGGCGCTAGCCGCCGGTACGTTTGCGCTGACAAACCGGCGGCTAGCGCCTTGCCGCTCACCGATGTCGAACCGTTCAATATCGATGCAGCCAATTCAATGACCGATAACCATGTTGAATATCCTTTGAAACCCGCGGCAACGGATGTGCCGGAAACAACTGGTTTTGTTGGTAACAACAAACGGAATTACTACATTGCACTTGGAGTCGTAACTGCCATTCCGCTGCCGTGGGTGGCGATGTTTGACGATGGTTCGCTCGAATCCTGGATGACATTCTTTATCACGACGGTCTTTCCGTATTGGATGACTGCTGCATTCGCAATTGCGACCCAACGACCAGAAACTGCAAAACGGTTGCTCGAACGCTGCATGATTTTTGGAGCCGTCGGTGCGACCCTGTGGATTTACATTTTAGACTTTGTGTTGTCAGTACCTGATATCGGGATCAATAGCTCGCTGTACAGCCTAACGCGTTACGGCATTCCCAACCTGCCCAGTGTTCTGTTTTCCGGGGCCTTTACCGGATTGGTTTTTGCGTTGGTATTTCATTTCGTTGTAAAAATTGTGCAAAAATTAACGGCAAAGATTTACTATTGATTTTGACCGTTTTGTCCTCCATCGCCCGTAAATCTCCCACAAAATGGCCGGGTGGAATGTCGACGAATTCCGTTTAAACTGGAATCTGACGCCGCCCGTTAACCTAGCGCCCACGAAAGACCCACGACCATGAATTTGCGCGCCACCAGTGTCGCCTTGTTGGCTTTTGCTTTTGTTTGTCAAACCAGTTTTTCACAACAGTCTTCCGACGGCTTAACGAAACATTTCAAAGCGCGAGAGGTCGGCCCATCGGCCACCGGTGGACGGATTGTTGATATTGCCGTCAATCCTAACAATCCGTATCACATTTTTGCTGCGGCTGCATCGGGCGGATTGTTCGAAACAAAAAACAACGGCACGACCTGGAACCCCATTTTCCAAAACGAAGGCACGATTTCGATTGGCGACATCGCCTTGGATCCAAATGACGTCAAAACCATTTGGGTTGGTACTGGCGAAGCGAATAATCAGCGAAGTAGCCTGTTTGGTGACGGCGTCTACAAAACGACCGACGGCGGAAAATCGTGGACCAACACGGGTCTCAAAGAAACACATCACATTGGACGGATTGTCGTCGATCCTCAAAACACCGATACGGTTTACGTTGCGGCACTCGGTCATCTGTATACGACTAACGAAGAACGCGGGCTATTCAAAACAACCGATGGTGGAAAAACTTGGAAGAAAGTTCTCTATGTTGACGACAAAACGGGTGCCGTCGATGTTGTGATGGACCCGAAAAACACCAAAACACTTTACGTTGCCACCTACCAACGAATGCGTCGCGCGTGGCATTTTGAAGGTGCGGGCGAAGGTTCGGCGATCTACAAAACGACTGACGGCGGGAAATCATGGACCAAACTCAGCGGCGGGCTGCCGACTGGAAACATCGGACGGATTGGCTTGGCCATTTACCCCAAAAATCCAAACATTGTCTACGCCTCGGTTTCCAATCAAAATCCGGCAACCAGTTCGTCTTCGCGTCGTCCCACACGAAACTCGTTCGGTTCAACAACTAGCCCAGGCGCAGCATCTGAATGGAACCCCATTTTTTATCACGAAGAATCGAGAGACAGCGGTGCATCGACAACGGAAACACGAACTCCGTCAGCCGATGAAATCGAAACTCCATTTGGGTTCAGTTTGGAAACAAAAGAGAAACAACTGGTCGTAACAGGAGTTTCGCGACGATCGGCGGTCTACGGCCGTGGCTTGAGAAATGGGGCAATCGTCAAATCATTGGGTGGAATTTCCGCGAAACATCCCAAGAAAATTGCCGAGCTCGTCAAAGGCATGAAAACAGGGGACCGCGCACTGCTGATCGTCGAGATCCAGGGCGAAACAAAAAACATCCCACTCCAAATCCGGCAACGTCAAACACGACCACGCCGTCCGCGGGCAATCGGCGGTGAAGTGTACAAGACGACCGACGGCGGAAAATCGTGGAAACGCGTGAATCGGCGAGCCGCAGGAGGATCTCCGGCTTACTACTATGGCCAAATTCGTGTCGATCCCAACAACGAAAAACGTTTGTTCATGTTGAGCGTGCCTGTGTACGTTTCAACCGACGGAGGTGTCAATTGGAGAACCGACGGCGCCCGCTCGGTTCACGTCGACCATCATGCGTTGTGGATCAATCCCAAAAATTCCTATCACATGCTGTTGGGCAACGATGGCGGGTTCCACGCAACGTATGACGGTGGAAAAACCTGGGATCATGTTTTCAACATTTCGTTGGCACAGTTTTATGCCATCGGTGTTGACATGCAGAAACCGTATCACGTCTACGGGGGACTGCAGGACAATGGATCTTGGGGCGGACCATCACGGGCTTCGTTTGGAGGAGTCGGCAAATTTGACTGGTATCGCGTTGGTGGTGGAGACGGATTTTACGTTCAGCCCGATCCGACCGATCACAACATCGTTTTTGGTGAATCGCAGTTTGGCATGATTTATCGACTCGACAAACGGCAAGGGCGTTCGCAATTTATTCGTCCGCCAGCCAGCAGCCCAACCGTGCGAGATCGATACAACTGGAATTCACCAATCATGTTGTCGCATCACAATCCACGTGTTGTGTATTTTGCGGGCAATAAAGTTTTCAAATCAATCGATCGCGGTCGTTCCTGGGAAGTAATCAGTCCGGATCTGACTTCTGCAGATCCAGCGAAAATTGCCGGTAACGTGCCGCATTGCACGATTACGACTTTGGATGAATCGTCGTTGGATCGAAACATTTTGATGGCCGGTTGTGACGACGGAAAATTCCACTGGACCAACGATGGTGGAAAAACCTGGATCGACATGACAGATCGCATTCCTTATCGACCAGAGAATTGGTGGTGCAGTCGAGTTGAACTTTCGTCTCACGACAAAGCGGTCGCGTATGTGACTTTCACAGGTTATCGAGAAGACGATTTCCGTCCGTTTGTTTTCAAAACATCTGATGCTGGAAAAACTTGGCAGTCGATTTCAAACGGGCTTCCTAACGAATCGGTCAACGTGATCAAAGAAGATCGGAACAACAAAAACCTGCTGTTCGTCGGCACGGAAATGGCCGTGTACGCTTCGATTGACGGTGGAAAATCGTGGTTCAACTTTAGTTCCGGGATGCCACGTGTTAGTGTTCAAGACATGGTCATTCATCCTCGGGACAACGATCTGGTCTTGGGAACGCATGGACGAGGCATATTTATCGTCGACAATATTACACCCCTCCAGCAGCTCAACGACGACATCAAGAAAAATGATGTTCATCTGTTCAAACCACGGACAGAGTTTGTTTATGGTCTATCGTTGAGGCGTGGCTCGATTTCCGGCAATCGAAAATGGGTTGCGGCAAATCCGTCCAGAGGTGTGCGAATCTGGTATTATGTGAACAAAGCCAATGCTGATTTCACGATCAACATCTACAACGAGATGGGTGACCGAGTTACTCGTGTTCAAACGCGAAACAAAAACCCAGGATTGCAATTCGCAACCGTAGGTTTGAGTTCGGTTCGCTCCGTTCGACGCCGACCGAGCTCCCCTTCGTCGCTATTACGGCCCGGCAAGTACGTTGTTGAACTCAAAATCGGAGATAAAAAACAACGTGTTCCGCTGGTGATTGAACGCGCTGAATAATAAGCGAATTGAAAATGGATCCAAATTTCCCGGAACTGCCTGTTCCACCATATACGGTCGTTATCTTTTCCAGTAAACACTCTGGAAAAGATACCGACGGTTACCAAGAAATGGCTCAATGGATGATCGATCTGGTGGAGCAGCAACCCGGCTATCTGGGTATGTTTACGGCCCGTGGCGAACAAGGATTTGGCGTCACGGTTTCTTATTGGGCCGACCGTGAGGCTGCAGCGGCTTGGAGACAAGTCGCCGAACACCAGAGTGCTCAAGATCTCGGCAGGCGAAAATGGTACTCCCAATTCAGAGTTCAAGTTTGCGAAGTCCGAGAATGCCACGACGGCCCTTGATTATGGGTGGTAGCAAGTGCCAAATCATAACCCGAAGCGTGAGCGAGGGACCAGATTTGTCGTATTTCTACAGATGATCTTGGTCCCTCGCTCACGCTTCGGGTTATGATTGCAACACCGATGGCAGCTTTCGATTAAAATCAACGACCGTTGCTAACAAAATCTTGACGCGAGAACACGATGACTGAAACGATGGAACCTGTTGTTGTCCAACATATCTATCCCGCGACGATTTCGCAGGTTTGGAATGCCATTACAAATCCAGATGAAATGCGGCAGTGGTTTTTCGAAGCCGTCCAGGATTTTGAACCGGTAACGGGCTTTGAGACGGAATTTGATGTCCATGTCGATGAAAAAACCTATCGGCACATTTGGAAAATTACAGCCGTTGAAAACAAATCGCGGATTGAATACGACTGGAGTTACGCCGGTATTCCTGGCAAATCGATGGTTTCGTGGGAATTGTCCGAGGTCGATGGACAAACACAACTCCAATTGACTCACACCGAAGTCGAACCGTTTCAAGCCGAAGCAGGCGATCAGAATTTTACTCGCGAAAGTTGTCTTGGCGGATGGAATTATTTTTTGAAAGAGCAACTGGTCAATTATCTCGAAAAATAATCTTTGATTGCAGGTGCAGGATGACCAATCTCAACCGCTCGTTTACGGTAAACCAGATCGGTCACACAAACCTTGCCGATTGGCGAACTGGCAGTGAAAGCATTCTTCGAATCAGCTTTTACAGCTGATTTGGCGGCAAATTTTAGCTCGTTTCTCCAGATTACCCGAGCCGCTTTCACCTGACTTTTTTCTTGTCGAAACATTTGCGGAGGCTCTGGACCGTACGCCGATACACAATGTGATGGTTCGCAAACACATACCGCCGCCGCCGGTGCGAATCCGTCTACTTGTACGACTAAGACTTGCACTTTTCTCAGGTTCGGCCACCAACATGATTGATTCCACCAAATTCGCTCGACAGAGCACTAAAGCAGGGTTGTTGACAGTTGCGGCACTGTCAATCGTTTTGTGTCAAAGCAATGAATTCGCTTCTAAAGCGTCAGCGCAACAAAAATTGGTCGCTGATCAATTAACCAGTCTCGGTTGGAAATACGAAACGATTCAAACCCAACCTCGACAGGGTCGTTATGAACCGCCAGTCGTTACCGATGTCAGCCTGCAACCTCAAGGCAATTTGATTGCAATTGTCGGTGATGATCACACGGTGAATATCTACGATCGAATCAAGCAATCATTTGTCAAAAAACTGATCAAGCACGGCGACTGGATTCGTACCGCCAAATTTTCACCCGATGGCAAACACCTGGTGACTGCTGGCAACGATCGAACGATTCGTATTTGGGATACAGAAAAATTCGCTGACTCGCAACTTGCCAAATTGGATCACGCGATCATCGAAGTTGCATTTTCGCCAGATGGTTCAAAACTTGCCGCCGTCGGATTCGACCGTACGTTACGTATCTATGATTTTGCCAATCGTGCTTTGGAACATCGTCTGACTTGCTCAGACAAAGACATCCATGCCGTGTCATACAGTCCGTCCGGCAAACAGATCGCCGCCGCAGGGCGAGACGGTAAAGTGACAGTCTGGTCGGTTGCCGACGGCCAACAGGTCACACAATACAAAAATCATACGAAACGAATTCGCGCCATCACTTTTTTTGGCGAAAACAAAATCATCAGTAGCGGTGACGATTGCCGCGTAAATATCACTGATATTTCGAACAACAACAAAACAGAAACGCTGGCGCGACATGGTGGAAAACTCTATGCCGTCAAAATGATCAACGAATCAACACTTGCCACCGGAGGCAGTGACAATTCGATTTATATTTGGAACCTGGAAGACAACACGCAATTGGGAGTTCTCAAAGGCCACATCGGCACGATCACCAGTCTCGATGCAACCAGTGGAATTCTCGTTTCAGGCAGCTACGATACCAAAGTTCTTGCCTGGAATTTCGAACGTATTGCGAGGCTCGATTCTCCGTTGACGCCCGTCGTCAATCAGAATCAATTTCAGAGCGTTTCGCCGACTCAGGCAAAACCTGCAACCTGGACACCTCGCATCAAGTAAACCACAAGACCCCTGATCGAACATTGGACGTGAGATCAGATTTTATTGTTCATGGAGGACAAACAGTTGGGACTCTTCAAAAAATTCACCGACTGGGGCCGAACAGGCCAATCGAAGAAAAAAAACAAAGATCGCCGCGAGCAAAACCGTTCAGCTAATCGAGTCTGTCGTTTTGAAACGATGGAACAACGCCGAATGCTCGACGCCGATCCCGTGATTGCCGGTATCACCTACCTCGAAGGTGACTCGGGCGAAGATACGGCGCCCGACCATTTCGAAGTCACGTTTCAAGGCGGAACGTCGAATACGCAGATGACGCATTTTGTCATCAATGGCGACCAAGACGCCAGTGGAAGTCTCACCAACGGCGACATGTTTTTTGATGTCGCTGCCGGTGGACCGGGTGCTGGAGAGTTCCACGGATTCCAATTCGACGCCACCAATAGTTCCGGGATCACGGCTGCCGACATTTTGTCGGTCGACGTTTTGGATGACGGACTCCGGCTCGTCGTGACCATGAAGAACTTTGAGGCTGGCGACAAACTGGCGTTTACGATCGATGTCGACGAGGTCGAAGGACTGCGGGACGACAAAATCGCTTCGGGCGTAGAATTCGAAGGCACGTTGTTTGACGCAACGTTTGTTGACCCCAACTATACGTTTAATCCCAAAGGCGTCTCGGCGCAGCACACGTTTAACAACGGCAACGTTCAAACGCAGGTGGGCGGAATATTTTACGATGAATACGATTCTCTATTTGGTGCCGCCAACGGAATCGCGCCAACAAATCTCGACTTGAATACGGACAACCAAACCAACCAGGCAAACCGCACCGATGGCGCGATTGCCGCGTTCGATTTGCAACCGAAACCTGTTGTCATTTCAGGTCACGTCTACCACGACGAAAATATCAACTGTGTGCAGGACAGCAACGAAGACGGCATTGGTGGTGTCAATATCACTTTGCAAATCAAAAATTCAAATGGTCAATACGAGACTGTCGCAACGACGCAAACCGATGCCAACGGTTACTATGAATTTGGCCAAAACCTCAACCTGCAACCAGGCACCTATCGCATCATTGAATCACAGCCAAACGGTTATCTCGATGTTGGTGCCGAAGCCGGTACGGTCGAAGGCAACGCCTCGGGTACGGTTGAAAACGATGGCGACAATCGTCCAAATATCATCAGCGATATTGTGATTCCGCTCGGTGGAAACGTCGCAGAAAACTACAATTTCAAAGAAGTATTGCCTGCGACGCTCAGCGGTCACGTCTGGCATGATTTGAATAACGACGGAGTGCGTGATCCCGGCGAAGAACCAATCGCCAATGTCGCAATCCAAATTACACGCGTGGGTAGCAAAAATGGCTCGCTCAACGATCCGTTTGCATCGACCGATGTGATCACCGTTTACACGGATGCTAACGGTTTCTACAAAGCAGAAAATCTTCCGCCAGGCGTTTATCAAATTGTCGAAGTCAACAATTATCCCTCGGGTCCTAACCCGCTCCAAGGATTCATCGACGGTAAAGATTCAATTGGATCTGGAACGACATTCAATGGATTCCAAAACAATGATCGATTTGACAGTATCGAGTTGTGTGCCGCCGAACAAGGAATCAACTTTGATTTCGGCGAACTGAAACCAGTTGAAATCAATGGCTACGTCAGTGTCACAACCGATCCGGGCGATTGCCTCGATCCAACGGATCCGAATCATGTTGGTATCCAAGGAGTCACCATTCAACTTTACGATTTGAATGGAAACTTGATCCAGGAAACTCAGACCAATGCTGACGGTTTCTACAGCTTCGATGGTCTGGAACCGGGCGCTTACACCATCGTCCAAGTACAGCCCAACGGATATGTCGACGCGGGACAGTCGGTGGGTTCTGCAGGAGGAACTTCGGAAAACAATCAATTTGTGAACATCGATCTCCAATCCGGCCAATCTGGTGATATGTATAATTTCTGCGAAATCCAGTACAGCTCCATTGACGGTTACGTCCATACCGAACTCAACGGCAACAAAACGTTTGATCCCAACGATGGCGAAATCGCCCTCCAAGGCGTCAAAATGGAATTGTTGGATGCCAACGGCAATGTGATCGAAACGGTATTTACCGACGCCAACGGGTACTATCGTTTTGACAAACTCCAAGCCGGCAACTACTCGGTTCGTCAAACCCAACCGGACGGTTATCTCGACGTCGGAGCGATCACCGGCCAGGATTCGGCGACAGGTGATCCAGGCAACGGTGACGTCAGCGAAAACTTGATCGCAAATATCACCATCGGTCCCGGCCAGGATTTGATTCGCTACAATTTCTGCGAAGCACCGCCGGCTAAGATTCAAGGACGCGTTTGGGAAGATGGTCCGGCGTTTGAAAACGAAGACGGAGTTTTGCCGTCAAACTATCGTGATCTTCGCGACGGAGTTTATCAGGCAGGTACAGACACGCCGATCGCGGGTGTCAAAATGTATTTGTACTACTTCAACGATCTGGCAAACGGATCGCTGAATCCTGTGCCCGTGACACTCAACGATGTGCTAGGTGATCACTACGCACACCTCAATGGTCAACCGGGTGATACACCGATTTGGGTGTTGACCGACGCCAATGGCGAGTACTGTTTCGACGGGCTGCCCGCCGGCAACTATATCGTCTTGCAAGAACAACCGGACGGTTTTGCCGACGCCAATGATATCGTTGGTTCTACCACCGGGTTTACTTTCAATACGGAAGTTGACGCGCAACTGGCACCTCAGGCATTGGCCAATACCTTTTCCACGCGACAGTTGACCGACGCGATCAACGGTATTCGAGTCCAGGCAGGCGGCGTCTCAATTCAAAATAACTTCACGGAAGTTCGTGTCGAGGAAACAGAGACTCCTAGAATTCCTCCAGGTGGTGGCGATCCAAATCCACCAGCCAGCAACCCAGTACCTCCAGCACCACCTTTGGCACCGGGACTCAACCTCTATCGTCACCAAGGTCCTTTCCAATCATCGGTCGTCGGTGGAGCGATGGGTATCGAAGTGTACGGTTCGAACGAGTATTCCTGGCATCTAAGTGTCGTCAATGCGGGTAATCCTCGTGGTGAAAGTTTGATTGCTCAGGAAGACAACGCTGTTTGGATTCAAGCCAGTCATTTGACAGAATATCTGTGGGCACGCGATGACATGGACGATTCTGTGTGGACATTCGCCAAAACAACTCAATCAAATGACATTGAGATGCAAGAGAAAATTGTCAACTTTGGCATGCTCGACGGGCTGCCCATCGCTGGCGATTTCAATGGTGATGGTGTCGACGAAGTTGCTGTGTTTGACAATGGCTACTGGTATATCGATATCGATGGCAATGGCGTTTGGAACAAATCCGACTTCGTTGCCAAACTCGGTGCGGCCAACGATCAACCGGTCGTTGGTGACTGGGACGGCGACGGAAAAGATGATATCGGAATCTTTGGACCGCGTTGGGAAAAAGACACCGAAGCCATCGAACGCGATCCCGGTTTGCCGAACCCTGACAACCAGGTCGTGGATCGTTTGAAAAACGTTCCTCCATTGCAACGCGACGCGACCGATGGGCTGCGTGTGATGCGGTTGTCCAGCCGCGGCCAAACACGGGCCGATTTGATTGATCACGTGTTTGAATATGGTCAAGAAGAAGATATTGCAGTTGCCGGTGACTGGAACGGAAACGGTATTCGCAGCATTGGTGTATTCCGCAATGGAGTCTGGACGCTCGATACCGACGGAAATGGACGCCACGATCTCAAAGATCAGACAGTGCATTTTGGACAAGAGGGTGATTTGCCCGTGGTCGGCGATTTCAATGGCGACGGTGTTGACGAAATCGGTGTATTCCGCAACGGAACGTGGATTATTGACATCAACGGCAACCACGAAATCGACGCTACCGACAAAGTCTTTGAAATGGGCCAAGCAGGCGATCGTCCTGTCGTCGGTGACTGGGACGGCGACGGAAAAGATGACGCGGCTGTGGTCGAACGCAAAGCAAGTTAGCGTTTTGAATTAAGCGTGTGGTTTCGGGAGGGCGAGGCTCCTGCCGAGCCACCAATGCGCCCAGTTCCAACACACAGGCTTGTTAACAATCCTGCAATCCAAATGCGGCCCGTACGCGCCAGAGTCAACCCGCCCTGTTTCAACTCACGCGGCTAGGGAGGGCGAGGCTCCTGCCGAGCCGCCAATGCGCCCTGTTTCAACTCACGCGGCTCGGCAGGAGCCTCCCCCTCCCGAAATCTACTACTTCAAAATCATCGGCTGCTGATCAAACTGCCGACGACAAAAAATGCCATAATGCCGACCGAGATAATACACAACACACGCGCCAGTTTCATTCGGTCGCGATTGCTGGGTTCCATCTTGCCTTCGTCGATTTTTCTCAAATCGCCACTGATCATCACCCAACCGACCACGCCGACTATTCCTCCGAGTCCGCAACAAACCAATGCCAAAACGACGCTGACAATGCCCAGGTTCAACCAAGATTTACTGGTGTCGGGCAGCAATCCAGAATCCGGTTTCGTCAGCAGATCCGATTCCGAAGGTTTCGATTCGGTATCAGGTTCTTCTTCGATCAAAGGCATTTCAACGGGAACGTTTTCCACCAACCCTTGCGGTGCTGTTGTTAAACTGTCGGCCGACGACGTTTGTCCGGAATTTGAATCGGGTGCCAATTGCGAATCACTGGTCGGTTGAGTCGGTTGGGGCGGCTGCTGAATCACCGGGGGTAAAGGTCTCGTCAACGGTGCGGGAGCGGCACCAAAGTTGACTGTTTTGTCTTGTTGCAAATCGCCTGCGTGTTTCGATACGAGTTCTAAATCAGAAATCACATCATCACAGGACTGATAGCGATGCTCAGGCTTTTTGGCGACCATTCGCTGAAAGATCTGGTTTAGTCGTTCGTAATTTGGACCCGCACCGATACTTGGTGGAGCGTCCTCGCGATGGGCCAGAATTGATTTAACGACGGTGTCGCGTGAATACGGTGCCGACCCGGTTACCAGCCGAAACAAAGTACAGCCCAACGAATAGATATCGCTGCGGTGATCGGCATTGCGCGTATCCTCGGCCTGCTCGGGTGCCATGTAATCGACTGTTCCCATCACTTGACCGGTGGTTGTCAAATGCATCGATTGTGTTGGGTCATTTGAACCTCGACCAATTCTAGCGAGCCCCATATCGAGAATCTTGACGACATTTTCTTCGTCCAACAGCAAATTGGACGGCTTGATGTCGCGATGAACGACGCCTTTGGAATGTGCGTATTTGAGCCCCCGGGCTGCCTGAATCGTGTAGTCGACGGCTTTGGACAGCGGGATCGCGCCTTGGGACTGAGCAACTTTACCCAAATCATTGCCTCGAACGTATTCCATGACGAGGTAATGAAATCCTTGATGTTCACCGGCGTCATAGGCGTGAACAATATTGACGTGCGTCAATTGGGCCGCAACCTTGACTTCCTGGTAAAACCGCGCGATTGCCGCTTCGTTGTTCAGCGCTTCGACCGGCAAGACTTTAATCGCCACCTCGCGATCCATACGTCGGTGACGAGCACGGAGCACAGTTCCCATGCCGCCGCGGCCCAATTCGTCCAACACAACGTAGTCACCAAAAGCGACTTCGCCGCCGTTTCCCGAACCGAACTTGTCCGCCTGATACTGTGTTATTTTCCCAGCTTCGACGAGATGAGACAGCAGCGAGTCGATTCCGGTCGATCCGGAGGCCGATTCGATTTTCGTGACCTCATCGGACGAAACCAGTCCGGCATCGGTCAAATCTTTAATGAGCTCTTCTCGTGTGGGTGGCATAGAATTCCGATCTCAAGTTATCCAATTCTGATTCTAACTTAACTCTCATTTCTTGCCTATAAAATGGAGCTTTCGTACGGGGAAACTATGCGATAATTCTCCTGAAAAGTGAAACTTTTTTGATTGGTCAAGGTACCGCAAACAACGGCTGGCTTGAGATTCAAGCAGCGATGAAATTCGACTACAATAAAAGGATGAGAATTCCAGTATGTTATCGATGTCTCATCATTCTGTTAATCAGCGCGCTGTTTCCGCATAGCACGGAAGCCCAACAGCAAAAATTTTCTGCCGCTGATATCGATTTCTTTGAAAAAAAAGTCCGACCGCTGTTGGTCGAAAAATGTTTGGAATGTCATGGTGATGATCCGGACGATATCCAAGGTGGATTGCGTTTAACATCACGCGCCGAAATCCTGAGCGGTGGGGATTCGGGACCGGCAATCGTTCCTGGCAAACCCAAACAAAGTCTGCTGGTTGATTGCATCAACTATGGAAAATACGAGATGCCACCGGACGAAAAAATGTCGGCGGCGGAAATCGCGATCTTTGTCAAATGGATCGAGATGGGCGCACCCGATCCACGAGACGCATCGGGTAAATCAGCTCGCCAAAAAATTGATATGGCGCAAGCCAGAAAACATTGGTCCTATCAGATACCCAAGCGACCCGCGATGCCACTGCCGAAAAATGTCGCTTGGCCAAAATCTAACATTGACCGATTTATTCTGTTGAAACTCGAACAGCAAAAAATCGAACCTGTGAAATTGGCCGATCGAACAACGATCCTGCGCCGCGCGTATACGACGCTCATTGGTCTGCCACCGACGGTTCAACAGATTGATCAATTTGTCAAAGACCCGCTTCCGTTTGATCAAGCGTTTGCAAATGTTGTCGATCAATTGCTGGCATCAAAGCACTTTGGTGAACGTTGGGGACGCCATTGGTTGGACGTGGCTCGATTTGCCGAGTCTAGTGGCGGCGGACGGAGTTTGATGTTTCCTCACGCGTGGCGCTATCGCGATTACGTGATCCAGGCATACAACGAAGATCGCCGGTACGATCAGTTCATTCGCGAACAAATTGCTGGTGATTTGCTGACCGCGTCGAACGATCGAGAACGCGCCAAACAAATTACCGGTACCGGTTTTTTGGCGCTTGGTCCAACCAACTACGAACAGCAAGACAAAGAGTTTTTGCGGATGGATGTGATCGACGAACAAATCGACACGATCGGCCGCGCATTCATGGGATTGACGATCGGTTGCGCGCGATGCCATGACCACAAATTCGATCCCATTTCGACCCAAGACTATTATGCACTCGTTGGAATTTTCAAGAGTACTGAATCACTGGTTGACGGAAACGTCTCGTCGTATGTCACAACTTCGATTTCGCCGATGCGTGACAAAATCGAACGAGATCTGCATTTGAAAAAAATCGAAGTCGCCAAAATTAAATTGGAACAGTACAAGGATAAACTGAGAAAACTGGGCGGCGACCCCGAAACGCTGTTAGCTGGTAAGCCTCGAAAAAAACGAACCGGTAAACCGTTGGGAATCGTTGTCGATAATCGAGCTGCAAAAACGATGGGTGTGTGGAAATCCTCCAGGCACGTCAAAAACTTTTTGGGCCAGGATTACGTCCACGATATCGATCAGGGGAAAGGGAAAAAGTCAGCGGTCTTTGAACCGAAACTGCGGCGAGGGGGAAAATACGAAGTTCGCATGTCCTACACCGCTGGCGGAAATCGTGCATCAAATGTCCCGGTAACGATCGACCACCAGGACGGCAAAAAAATCGTCTATGTCAATCAATCCAAAAACCCGCCGATTGACGGACAGTTCATTTCGCTCGGCCAGTACCGTTTTGAGGCAGATAACGTTGCCAGTGTCACGATTTCCAACAAAAACACCGACGGGCATGTCATCGTCGACGCGATTCAGTTTATTCCAGTCGGTCTGTTGGCTCGACAAAACAAAACTAAACAGGGACGCCCGTCTGGCAAAAACAAAAAAAATAAAAAAGCCATCACTCCGTTCGACGATGAACCCAAATCGACTGAGCTTCAGGTGGCCGAAGCGGCGGTCAAGTCCTTTGATAAAATGCTGCGAGAGCTGAAAAAAAATCCACCCAAGCCTCGTGACATTGCGATGTCAGTTGGCGAGCGCAAAACCGTTGACTCCCCGGTTCACATTCGCGGCCATGTTCGAAATGTTGGAAAAACGGCGGTCCCACGAGGATTTTTGACCGTTTGTTCTCCAGTGGGTGCCAAGCATCAACTGCCCAAAAATCAGAGCGGTCGATTGGAATTGGCAAACTGGATCGCCGATGCGAAACATCCACTCACGGCCCGCGTTTACGTCAACCGTGTTTGGCGCCATTTGTTCGGCGTCGGCTTGGTGGCGACAACTGACAATTTTGGCGTGATGGGCACTAAACCAAGTCATCCTGAATTACTGGATCACCTGGCCTGTCAGTTCGTTGCCGATGGTTGGTCAACGAAAAAACTGATTCGTCGCATCATGTTGTCACGTGTTTATCAGTTGTCGACCGATCACAACGAACGGGCCAGCAAAATCGATCCTGAAAATCGTTTGTTGTGGCGCGCCAATCGCAGACGTGTCGATGTCGAAGTTCTCCGCGATTCCGTTTTGATGATTGCCGGCCAATTGGATCTCAAGGCAGGCGGCAGAACCATTCGAAAAATCACAGCCTATGATTTGGGCTACAAATTTAATACGAACCGGCGAAGTGTCTATGTTCCGGCATTTCGTAACAGCATGCTGGATTTCTTCGAAACCTTTGACGGGCCCAATCCCAATCTCGTGACAGGGCATCGAAACACTTCGACGTTACCTACTCAAGCGTTGTTTTTGTTAAACAACCCCAAGATCATTGAAATGTCGCGCGCAGCGGCTGAGAAAATGCTGTCTGAAAATCGAAATCGTTCGATCGAGGAAAAAACAATCGCTACCTATCGCAAAACACTTGGGCGCTATCCGACCAAAGCCGAAATCCGGCAGGCCGAGCAGTTTATCACCAAGTTTCAACCTGAAAACAAACAACAGGCCGAACGCGAAGCGTGGAGCAGTTTTATCCATGCGCTGTTTGCCAGTATTGAATTTCGTTACATTGATTAGGCTTCAAAACATGCATCCTTCCCATCTAAGTCGTCGGCAAATGCTCCAACGCAGCGCTTGTGGCTTTGGAGCCATGGCCATGGCTGGCTTGACGGCAAATGTCACCGGTAATGAAAAAAAATTCGATTACCAATCGCGGAATACGCTAGTTGAAATCGAACCGATGTTCGCTCCGCGGACGAAACGAGTCATCTTTATCTTTATGCAAGGCGGCCCGAGTCACGTTGATTCGTTGGACTACAAACCGGAGTTGCTCAAAAATCATGGCAAATCGATCGACTTTACAGGAGTTCGGTTTGGCACGTTTGGTAAAGCGAGTAAGCGAAAGTTGCTCAAGCCGTTGTGGAAATTCCGACCCTATGGAGAATCGGGACGGCTGGTTTCGGATTTGTTTCCTTACATGGGACAACAAGTCGACAAGCTTTGCATGATCCACTCGATGGAAACCGAGGGCGTGGCGCATGGCCCGAGCACTTTGTTTTTACATACCGGTGCGACCAATTTAGTACGGCCGTCGATCGGCAGCTGGATTACTTACGGACTTGGTACTGAAAACCAAAATGTACCGGGATTTGTCACCATCAACCCGTCGTCGAGCAAAGGCGGTCCGAGAAATTACTCGAATGCATTTTTGCCGACGATTTACCAGGGGACCGCAATCGGTCGCGCCAGCCAACCGGTCACAAAGGCGAAATTTCCCAACGTCACAAACCCGATACAATCTGCCAAAACGCAACAGCAACGTTTTGAACTGTTGCAGCAGATGAATCGCGCTCAGTTTTCTCGCGCTTCACACGACGACCAACTCGAAGCGACGATTAAATCTTACGAGCTCGCATTTCGCATGCAGACCAACGCCCCCGATCTGACGGACCTGTCGCGGGAATCGGCAGAAACCTTGGCATTGTATGGAATCGACAACAAAGTGACCGAAGATTTTGGGCGACAGTGCTTGTTGGCCCGACGGATGGCTGAATCCGGAGTCCGCTACATCCAGATCAATTATTCGGATGAATCGCCCAATCCGCGTTGGGATCAGCATTCAAACATGCCGAAACACAAAGACCATGCGAAAGCCGTCGATAAACCGGTCGCCGGTTTACTGGTTGATTTGGAACGACGCGGTTTACTCGACGACACGCTGGTTTGGTGGGGCGGTGAGTTTGGTCGCACGCCTTTTGCGCAAGGCTCCGATGGCCGCGACCACAACCCGCGAGGTTTTACCGTTTGGCTTGCCGGAGGCGGCGTGAAGCCAGGATTCGCTTATGGTGAAACGGACGAAATCGGCCATCATGCAGTCAAAGACAAAGTTCACATGCATGATTTACATGCCACGATTCTGCATTTGCTCGGAATCGATCATAAACAACTCACTTATAAATACGCCGGTCGCAATTTCCGCCTGACGGACGTTGCCGGCCGTGTGATCAAAGGCATCATTCAGTAGTCCCGGTTTCGAAATGGTGCTTGATCCATCCCAGCAAGACGAACTGCAGGACGCTCCGCAGACTCATCAGCAGGATATTTCTAAAAATAACCCACCGCTGTTTACCGTCAAACGTGGAGTGATCGCGGTGGGGATGCTGTTTGTTTTCGTCTCGGTGCCAATCATCTATGGATTGTTGTTCCCCGGCCAAAAATTAGTCAAAGCTCAGGCAGAACGAGAGTTCATCATCGACGAAAATTTTACCGATGTGCGAAAAATCCTGGTTCGCAAAGATGTTGCCAAAGACATCATTGCGCTGGGCGGCGACAGTGAATTCGTCGAACAGCAATGGAGTGCGGTCGGTGGTGACGTCAATCCAACGAGTATTTTCGATTTAGGATGGAGATTGGAGCTTCATGGTATCCTCAAAGTGCGAATTTTAGACGACTACATTGGCAAGCACGTGGTTCCGATGGATCAAAAAGTTGAAATTACGGTCGATCTCGTTGATTCACGATCGGTTCTGGAGCAAGGAACGGATCGGCTGCTGGCCTACGATATGGTGACACGGTTTTCACGAACGGCCGACAACAAAACTCGGGTGCAACTCAAATTGATGCAGGAGATCAACGCCGAGGCGCCCTGGTTCGCCGGTGCCATCGCGCAAAATATCGTTAACGAAAGTGTCCAGCGTTCATTGGCAAACCAAGAACGGGGCATTCGTCAGGTGATCGAAGACAACAAACATGACCTCCCCATTTTTCCGCTCCGTTAGAGACAGGGAATTCACCAAAAAGTTCGCCGAAACGTAAGTAAAATCTGGTGCGTTGGTGTCTGGAAATCATAACCCGAAGCGTAAGCGAGGGACGAGGACAGACTAGCAGGCGCAGGACAGATCCGGTCCCTCGCTTACGCTTCGGGTTATGATTTGAGTTTTCAATCGACTAAAAACTTTGGACCAACACTTTGAACACACAACTTGGCAACGAAACGATCTTGAATGCCCTATGTGAACTGTATCGACAACACGAGATTGATTTTCGCCAGGTGACGCATCAGCCCACGATGACTTCCGAGGAATCCGCGCTCGTTCGAGGCGAGCCCCTGGAAATTGGTGGCAAGGCATTGTTATTGAAAATTGCCAAGCAATTCCATTTGTTCGTACTGCCGGCCCATCGACAAATCGACTCTGCCAAAATCAAGTCACGTTTTGAAACGAAAAAATTGCGATTTGCAACACGCGAAGAACTGGCCGAATTGACGGGACTGGTGCCCGGAAGCGTACCGCCGTTTGGAGAACCAATTCTGCCATTTCAATTATTTATGGATCAAAGTTTTCAAGCCAACGATCGGATCGCTTTCAACGCCGGCATGTTAACGGTTTCACATGTTTTGGAACTGGACAACTATGTGCGCGTTGCCAATCCCCAGTTTTTCTCCTTTGCCAAAAATCCGGACGACTGAACATAGGTTGCAGATTGGTTTCCGATAGCCTTCACCGGGGTTACCTAAGGCTTTCCCTTGACAAACGCGTCCACATCTTGAGCACCACGGGTCTTGGGATCATTCAATACGACCGGTAAATATTCAATAATCGCACAGTGTTTTTCACGAAAATCAACGGTGCTAGCAATTTTGTGAAAGATCGAATAAAAATTGGACGTTGTCAAAAATGACGTAAACATGGACCAGTCGTGCGTCTAATGAGATGAACTTGGTCGTGTCAAATTGGATTTTGTCTCGACTCAAATACCGAGAGTTTCAACATGAGCAGAATTTTAGGTGTCGCAGTTGCTCTGTCGTTTTTACTGGCGGCTGCCAATGTTTCAGCGCAACAAACGCAAATCACAAATTCAATTTCAGGCGTAAGAAGTTCGAGTCCAGGGTTTGTACCCCGGATTTTCAAAACACCTCTAGAACGACGCCAGCTGCGAAGTGTTCCGATCATCAACCGTCCCAATCGGCCCGGCCACATCTACGGCAATACGGTTCGACGGCTTTATTATGGTCGAAGTTCTGGCTTCGGAATTTTTCGTCGTCGATAAAACCGGGTCGTGAATTTGCTGAATCACTTGGTCAATGACCAACCGAATGCGCCGAGTGCTTTCAAACCAATGGCGACAAATCCGAAAGCGGAATATCCGATCGCAATAAATCCCATGGCGAAATACAGGCCCAGTGTCAGGCCACCCATGGAAATGATACCGGCAGACAATAATCCGGCGGAGAATAGTCCGACAGATGTCAGGCCGAACGAAACGACACCGAATGCGTGTTGTCCATAAGCGAACAGGCCAAAGGAATATTTTCCTACCGCGAACAATCCAAAAGCGCGATCGCCATAAGCAAAAATCCCTTTGGCCGTTCCAAACTCTTCGCCTTTGTCACGATCTAATCCAAACGCGATCGACACCAGTGGTATGCCGAACCAACGCGTTCGCGATTGGATTCTGACGTCGGGATTTCGTTTGATTTGCCGACGCCAACGTCCGATTCGTTCCCAAACCGACATTCGTCGTGATTCTATCGGTTCCTGGTTAATAAATCGTTGGAGTTCATCGACCAACTGCTGGGCCGACGAGAAACGATCTTGAGGATTTTTTTCGAGGCACTTGAGGCAAATGGTTTCCAAATCGATGTCGATCGCGGTGTTCAATTCACTGGGTGCGTCCGGCTCTCGGTCGAGTACCTGGGTCAACGTTTCCAACAAGGTTTCGGCTTGAAACGGCGGCCGACCGGTCAACGTGCAATACAAAATCGCACCTAATGCATAATTGTCCGACGCGGCACTGATCTGGTCCAGTTTTCCAGAAACCTGTTCCGGCGGCATGTAGCTGGGAGTTCCCATCACCTGACCGGTGGCGGTCAACTGTGAATCCGCGTCCTGGTTTTTGGCCAAGCCAAAGTCGGTGATTCTAGGACTGCCACCGGAGTCGAGCAAAATATTTTGCGGTTTCAAATCGCGATGAATGATTCCTTGTTCGTGAGCATACTGGACCGCCGATGCAATGGAAATCATCAATTCAGCGGCGTCCCGTGGGTTGAGTGGTCCGCGCGCAATCAGATCCGACAGGCTCTCGCCTTCGACCAATGCCATCGAGTAATAATGCTGTTGTCCGTCCGGGCCCGATTCAGATCCAACTTCGTAAATGGGAACGATGCCTGGGTGATCCAAACGAGCGGCAGCTTCGGCTTCGGTTTGAAACCGAACGCGATCTTCGTTCGAAGCCAAATTTCCCGCCAGAATCATCTTTAGCGCAACCTCACGATTGAGGCTTTTTTGTCGAGCGCGGTAAACCACACCCATGCCGCCCCGCGCTATTTCGTCGAGCAATTCATAATCACCGACGGTGCGAACGGATGCTGCGTCCGACGAGGACGTCGCTTTATTCGACGGTGCAGTGGTCGGTTGCTCGAATTGTGGGCCGGTATCCTGCTGGTGGTCGACAGCGATTTTCAACAAGCAGCGGGGGCAAACGCCATCGATCGACTCATCGGTAGCCAGTTCACAAGAACATTGTCGACAAAAAACTTTTTCCTGATTCATCAATCAATATTATTTGAATTGCTCATTATTTTGTGGGACGCGTTTTAGCAGACGGTAGCTCATTCCGTACAGCATCCAGAACATGCCACTGATCATAAAGCTCGCAGTACCCCCAATATTGCCGACACCGGCCGGCAGCCACTGTGTCCGATTGTCGATCATAAACAAAACGGTACCAGCAATCGCTGCCAACATAGCCAACACCATAAAAACCAAGCGTAACATTACATCATCCTTTCGCCAATTTGAATTGCGGACGAGTCCCGTTGCTCGTCGAAAGGATATGAACAGCTGACGGCCAAAGGTTACGAAGAAAATCAAAATTTTTTTTGGTGGCGAGGCGATTACGAAAAAAGCTGGAAAAAGCAGCGGATTTCGTCCTCAACTTCCTCGCGCGAAGTCACTGTTTCCGCGATGATTTCGCGAATTTTTTCGGCAAAAGCGACACGCAGCCGGTGGGCGGAAACTTTAATCTGATTTTCATTGCTGCCGATGTTGTTGGCGATGGTGCGGTAGCTCGGGTCATCGTCTGAAATTGAAATCAGGTGCTTTAGCTGCTGAAACAATTCTCGTCGTCCCGCTTTTTCGTAGTCTTGCTTCAGGTCAACCATGGCTTGCCGCAATACCACCAACGCCCACTGTCGATCAAAAATCTGATCCGCCTCAAGCGATTGATTGATGGATTCAAATTGTTGATCGCCTCGCTCAAAATCCAGTTCAAAACTCAATTGAAAGTGTTCGCGGTTGCCGCCTCGTTTGAGTGCTCCGGCTGCCCGAAAATGGTTGTTAATAAAGTTTGTCACCGCGGCCATCATGAAATTTCGAAATCGCCCTCGATCTGGTTCCACGATTTTGAATTGATTGCGCTCTATCAACGCGCTAAAAAACGCTTGGGTGATATCTTCTGCCTGGTGCCCATCGGAGACCGTTCGCCGAACAAAACTGTAAACGGGAAACCAATAGCGGTGACACAGTTGATTTAATGCGTCGCGTGAAATCGCCGTATTCTCGAGCCCCGCTGCCAAGACAACGCTCCATTGAGTTGTTTCAAACCGCTGAGGCTGAGATTTCATGACGAGGCTGACTCTATCGGGTCGTCGTGGTGAGTGGGTAGGTGAATTTCAAAATAAACGGCAACCAGTCGAAATGCAAAAATAAATAAAAACGCTATCAACGTGGGAACAAACGGCTGAACAGGCAACTGTTTGCTGAACAAATAAACCCAGCCACCGGCAAACGAAACGGTTGCAAACAACGGTGCGGAGCGGAACAGTGTTGGAACCTGGTTGCAGAAAACATCACTAATGACACCTCCAAAACATCCGGTGATGACGCCAAACATGACCGCCGTGAACCAGCCTGTGCCAGCGATAATTGCATATTCCGTTCCAACGATCGAAAACAATGCCAACCCCAGTGCGTCGGGAATCACCAGCATCTGACGAATTCTGGCCGGCATTTTTGGAATGAAGCAAGTAACCAGGGTGATGGCAAATACGACGATCAAATAATGTTCGTTCTGGATCCAAAACAGCGGTTGCCGGTCCAGCAAGATATCTCGCAATGTTCCGCCACCAAATGCCGTCGCGAACGCAACCGTGAATACTCCGAGAAAATCCATGCCAAAACGTCTGGCCTGAAGGATTCCAAACAGGCAGGACGCAACCACGGCAATAAATTCGATCAACGAAAGCATGGTTCAAAGGCTATCGAAAACCCGCTTGCCTCTCAATGCCGCTGCCACAAAAAACACCGGCCTCGAAATGTTCGAGTCATTTCCTTCAACACATGAACTCGGCGTGTTGATTTATTCGGAAAGATGTGAATTTGAATGTGAGCAGCAAGGCGCTAGTGCAGCAAACGTTAATTGTTGTTCCATGGGGTCTGGAGTTTGCCAGAGCTTCGCAGTCTACCTGTTGTGTCGTGACAAAAAAGCTCTTC
>JANQLU010000054.1 GCA_028280445.1 Pirellulaceae bacterium
TTTGTCTACGAAGTTTACTTCTCGTTCAACCTCTCTGTAAGATATGGCGTCACCAACGTTTTCTCGTGGCAGTGAAGAAACGGTCAGCTCGCCAATTAACACGGCAGCTGATACGTCTTCGGAATATACGTACTCGTCCCGCCGCCGTTTCGCGTTGCCGCGTGGGGTGACGGCGCAGCAAGTATATGCTGCGCCAAACTCCGTCTACGTAGGCCGCGTCGAGGGTCTGCGATCGCGTTCTGCTTCGCCGCGAATGCATCGCAGAATTATCTCACCCGCCTTGTCCGCGGCGCAGCAGCGCGCCCGGACAGCAGAGGCAGCGGCGTCGACAGCGCGTAAACGTGCGAGTGAGGCAAGGGAGCAATCCCGCAGCGCGTCAAACGTGGCCAAGGCAGCTCTCGCCGAGGCCCGTTCGGCGCAATGCGTGGTGGAGGAAAGGACCGCCGACGTCGCTGCAAAAGCGGCTGCCGGTGTGTCAAATGCTGCCGCAGAAATCGAGGGACGCGTAGCCGCAGTGGCGGCTGCGTTCGAGCAAAAGGCGGCATCTACCGTTGAGCAGCTTGCTCAGCGTGTAGATGCAGGGATGCAAGCTGCTGCAACTAGCACAGCTGCTACAGCAAAGCTCGATACGCAAGCCGCCATTCAGGGCATGCGGTGTGAGTTGCAGGCACAGGTAAAAGAAATGTGCAAAAACTCACAAGAAGCAAACGAGAAGATGCAAAAAGAGCTGCAGGAACTCAATCAAGACTTCAAGACCTTTGTAGAACAGCTGAACAAATTTAAACCAGCTAGTGTAGTGGGGGTTCGAGGGGAAAAAGAACAAATAAGGGCTGTTATGGAACAGAAATTGTCTCAACAGGCTGACAGGATTGACAATCTTGCAGCCACAGTTGATCAGACAGCCCAAACTGCAGCAGTTAATACTGCAGTACTTCAAGAAATAAGGGTTGCTGTTGAAAATCTGGCTGTTGCGGTAACACAGCAACAGGAAATGGATGTGGGCTGGGAAGAGCCTGCAGAAGATACAGAACTGGA
>JANQLU010000056.1 GCA_028280445.1 Pirellulaceae bacterium
CTCGGTACAAGACTCTCAACTGGGCTGTCTGTGGAACCTTGTGCCTTACAAGTAGGTCATCTCGCTGGTCAATGACGCTGGGATTCCTATCTCGCCGTGTCCTGGGTTGCGCTCTAACTAGCCTAAGCTGGGTCGCATACCCGATTGACAGCTATCCATTAGCGTCCCTTGCTGGTATACTGAACCTGGGGTTGGCGTTAGCTATTGCATCTGGCGTCATCACGGCCTCAGTGCGCCCGAAGGCTGGTCAAGCTCCCGTGTTCGAAGGCAAACCAACGTTCCGTACAACTCCAACGCCCAAGATGTATACAGCGTCATATGAATCGGTCGAGCAGCAAACCAAGAGTGCTTTCGCCAGAGATGCTACCAAGGACATCGTAATCGCGAGTGCTGTATTCGTATCCATTCGCCGGTTGGGCCGAGTTCGTCCACGTTAGGCGAGTCCATCGTATGGGTGTGGCGTCAGTAGCCACTCAACTGGCATTCCTGTGGATTACTCCGCGCCAGGCTATGCCTCTGGGTATCTCAGGCACATTCATCGTCTCGCTGTCGAGTAAGGTGTTCGTGTGTTAGTCACTGCCCACGAGGCGTACTCACCTGGTCAAGGAGCCAAGCTTATCGCTAATGCTACTCAGCTGGCACTTAGGCGCTCTTCGGGCATCTGTCATGGCGAGGCTACTTATGGGCCCTCTC
This sequence comes from Pirellulaceae bacterium, assembly GCA_028280445.1. Classification (GTDB taxonomy): domain Bacteria; phylum Planctomycetota; class Planctomycetia; order Pirellulales; family Pirellulaceae; genus JANQLU01. Next base: position 694 of record JANQLU010000056.1, read on the forward strand.
GGAACCCTTCTTCGCCGATCCTGCGTATCCATATCTCTGCTACTCACCAGTGGATCCGTGGGTTCTGTATCCTCGTAGCTAACCGTTCTAAGCTTCGTCTGCCTATTCCACGAGCATAGGATCTTCCACACTAGTGTTGTCGGTCATCGCTAATGTGGCGTTACAAGTCATCTCATCTCGCTTCGTCCAACCCACTAACCGGCAAGAGCTGTGGCTGCTATGTTCGTAACTGTCCAGTCCATGCTTGCTGTCCATGGAGTGGTCTCTGTTCCCGATGTGAACTGGCGCCGTTAGTGTTAGAAGGTACAGGCTCCAAGCTAAGGCGCATAAGGGAATCGTACCAACCTACACACCAGCGGCATTCAAGCTATCGGTATGCGGGCCGCCCCTACCCGGCGGTCGCCTATCGCAGAGCCAGCCTGAATGG
>JANQLU010000119.1 GCA_028280445.1 Pirellulaceae bacterium
GTTACTTGTTGTTGGTCGATTACACGGGTCGTTTGTATCTTCGTGGCAAAGCGCGGCTGAACTCTGCAGTCAGAGAGATTTTTGATCGCCTTCAGACTAATTCTGATTACTGGTCAGAGTTGATTGGCAAGATGTTGCGAAGTCAGCAGTTGCGTGGTCACATCTTTTCCGTCCAATCGGGTAGCGCTCAAACCTGTTCCAGGAATCGTGGCCAACCAATGGCCACCTTGAATTCTCAAGTCGTTTAGTGCGTCGATGAAATAACTGCGATGGAGTAGCCCATTCAAGTAGTTTTCAGACATTTTGTTTGAAGTGTTGCAACAGTTCTTTCGTTAACTGTCGATGAATCGCATTCTTGAGCTTGATTTAGCTTTTAAGGCTATTGTTTAATGCACTAGTTGTCCGGCGATTTGAATTTGAATTGCCTGTCCTTTGGTTAATGTCTCTGAATTTGAATTGCCTGTCCTTTGGTTAATGTCTTGCTTTGGTTAATGTCTTGGTTAATGTCCTTAAGCATAAAGCAAAACTGGAATATAATTGTTGTGAAGGTTGTGAAGGAGAAAAACCTTCCGTCGAGCATGAGGGAATTGACTAAGTTATATTGAGCAAAGGCACTAAAATGAAAATGGCAACATGCATTTCGATCGTATTGCTGATGTTGGTTCAAGATAAAGAAAGTTTGAAGACACGGATTTCTCATGCTTCTACCATTCGGGAATATTGCAGACTTTATTCGAGTTGGCTTGCGAAGCAACAAGACAATGTCCTTTCGGAAGCCAGTATTGGCGACAATGATTACCGCGCTTTGCAGGCCAAGTGGGAATTGATGTGCCGAACGCGGGCCAAAAACAAACAACTAGATTCCTCCAAAACTGAGCTGGCAAAGTTCGTAGGTTTTATCGAAGGAAAACTGTCTTGCAAAGTCCCCAATGAATTTGCTGCACCTCTCATTACGGCGACTTATTGCGAACGAATGAAAACCTTCGTGCCGAGCAAAATCGAAGAGACCGAATTATTGGATTTTTCAAAATTGAATATCAATGACACAGGTTCTATTGTTTTCACAAATGACGTGTCGATGCGCGACGGCAGCCTGAAATTTGTTCGCAATGGCAAAACAATATGGAACGCAAAGATTTGGACCACACTGACCGTAAGCGGCGGATCACAACTTCCAGAATCGATTGTCGCAAAGGCAACTTTCAACAAAAACTCGATATTGCTGTTTTATTTTGATACAAACGGGTATCATGTATTCGAATACGAGTTAAAGACTGGAAAAAGATTAGGGATTTTTACAACTGCGGTCACGCCAGCAATGAATTCGAAGAGAGTGCGAAAATAACCGCCCTGTTGAGTAGTAGGTGAATCTAGAGAAACTACCGTCCGCTTGAGATCAGGTAATCACAAAGCCGCTTGAAGAAGCCGCTTGAAGAAGCCGCTTGAAGAAGCCGCTTGAAGGACAGGCGTTTTTATCGACGATCTTGTCCACATACTGAATCTTAATTGACAGTTCGGATTTATTGCTTTTAATCAGTTGTTGAACGACAAGCCTGGGCCTGTCAAACTTGGTGCGTGTTCGCACCGATCCTTTTCCAATTTTCCTCTCGTCGTTCTTCCTGTCGTTCCAGTTCCAGACGCCATGAGCCGCTTGCAGGACAGCGACTGTCTTAGATCAAGTCAAGTTTGAAGAAAGGAGCCGCTAAAAGGACAGGCAGTTTTGCAGAAGATTCCCAGAAAATCTACAATTGTGATTATAACAGCATCTTTAACTTGTCGTTCACTCGCGACTAAATCAAATCCTTAGTTGTTGTATTGTTTGCAGTTTGAAAAAATGTACTCTGATTGGATTCGCCGAGCACTTGAGTTTGTTAATGCACTTGCACTTGCCGATGATTCTATTGCTCCGTTGATGAATGTAGCTCCATGTCTAACCAGACAAGACCTTGATACTTGGCAAGAAAGCGAAAAGAGAATTATTCCAAACTCGTACTCCGAGTTTTTGCAATTCGGTGCTTCTTCTTGTCAAATTGCGTACGTTTTTAATGGTAGGAATAGTGGAGAATCGATTTATGGAGCGATAAAGTTTTGTTCGTTAGATGAGATTTCTGCGGTTATGGAATCGCTCATAGAATTTGGAGAATGGTTGTGCGAGATTGGACAAGTTGAGGTCGGCAAAGTGTGGCAAGTTGCCTTTCCTTTTTCTAATCTTGGAAATGGAGATTTCTTAGCTTTTGATTTAACTTCGGGAGTCACGGATCCCCCAGTAATTTATCTATCGCATGACGAATTCGTGATCCGAAAACTTGCCTCAAGTCTTAGTTCTTTCTTAACTGAGTGGGAAAAGCTCAACTATCTAGGCCCAGCAATTTGGAAGTTAGAAGATTTCATAGATTCTAGCGGCTTGCTTTCCGTTAATCCTGAAAGCACAAAGTTCAAAAAATTTCTCTTAGAATTTCCAAGTCGCGAAAGTTAGGGAAGTGGCAACTAGACAGCCGCTTGAAGGACATGATACAGCCGCTTGAAGGAAGGAGAGACAGCCGCTTGAACGACAGGCGTTTTTATTGACGTGATATCGGATATGCCGACTGTAATTGGGCATTACGCTGTATGCTAGAAAAATGTGGTCTCAAAATTGGTACATGGGGACAGCACGGAAAGGCTCCTTTTGGGTTTAATGGAAAAAGGGCCATGCAAAAAAAGAATTAGATTTCTTTCACCGTTAGCGTTAATGGGGTATCTTTCACCGACTGGAGCTTATGCATGCTATCAAGGAGTTTGTATTGAGCGCTACGGATTCCCGTAAGATTTTCGTAAACTTAGCGGTTTTCATGCCTATCGCCGTTGCAGTTTATCAAGGCTTACTTTATGGGAAATATGCAAATGAAGCAAATGTTGATTCAAACATTGTAGTTGGTGGTTCGCCTGTTATTGCTACTCCCAAGTGGCCAGGTGCGGTTAGCACAACTGAGTTGTTATTGGTGTGTCTATCGACTTCATACTATTTAAAGTGTGTCGTGATGTTAATTATATCAACTCTCGATATACGCCAAGAAAATCGAATAAAACTACTGTGCATAGGTGGTGGATCGATTCTTGCACCTGCCGGACCGATTTTTCTGATTTGCCTATTCCAGAACTTTCTAGGACCGTTAAATCTAATATTGATATTAAGTATTTTTTTAATGTTTGGACTTTTCTCAATATTGTTTCTCATCGCAGAACTAAAAACAGCGTCCAACGAGTCCTCTCTGTTTTTTTTTGTGTTTGACCGTTTGGTAGCTTGCTTTTTAGGATGGGCTTTATTGGGCTATTGGATATTCGCAACTGCAACGCTGTAGTAAGCAAAAGGCTGCTTGAACGACAGAAGGAGAGGGCCGCTTGAAGGAAAGAGTGCCGCTGAAGAAGCCGCTTGAAGCACGGGCATTTTTGTTCACATCAAATTAGTTTATTGACTCAGGTTCGAGAATTAAAAATGAATATGTTACTTTTGACGTTGTTGATAGCCTACGGCAATTTCTTTACTTTGCAAAATGAGGTTCGGTTTTTGGATAAGTTTGAGAATACAAGATTCTCACCGAAAGCAAATGAAAGTGTCGGTGAACTGCTCGGGCGAGTTGAAAAGAAGATTGGTACAAGTATTTTGGTTTCCGAGATGGCAAAGCGTTCAGGTGTGCTCGAAAAACAATATGTGTCCCGTGATGATATCCCACCAGTAAGCATAGCAAGCTTACTGGCAACTGCTTTTGAGGATACGGACTTCAAGTGTATTGTGAAAGACGGAAAAATTGCGGTCGTTAGAAATCACCGTAGTCTTTCATACTCCAAGCTTCACGACACATGGGGAATTAACAACTCCCACCTAAGACGCATACCTGAGTTAGCTCGAAATATAATGAATCGTGACGAATGGAAAAATAGAGGTGGCAACTACTATATTCACCTCGTTGACGGAAAGATACTTGCCCATTGTAACGAAAGTATTCATGAACAAGTAGATTTACTGATTACACTGATCGGCATGGTTCCTTTAGAAGTTGGTGAAAAAAAATAGAAACTCTTTTAAACGAGATGATGAGCGTGTCAATACAAAAATGCGCTGCGAATGAAGAAGCCGCTTGAAGAAAGTGAAGCGATTAAAAAGCCGCTTGAAGGACAGGCGTTTTTATTGGCGATCATTATAGCAACGGTTGTCGATATGGAATCAGAAATTAATTTCCATGACCCACCAGCGGGAATGCCGGGAGGATTTTATGAATATGTGTTACCCGTGTCAGAAAGGGATTTTGATGTAAAACACTTTTCAATTCTTGATGGCTGGTTTAGAAATTTCATTGGAGTCACATCATCGGAAGCAAAAACGATTTTGGATGATCATTGGAAGTTCGGGTCAACGGCGACAAACATATTCAAAAGTCATCTATTAGGATACGATGTCAAATCAATCGTAGTGGATGATTCTTGCAATGGAGATGCGTGGCTTGCATTGAATAACCGTGAAACTGATACAACTCTCATTGTTCCAAAACCAAAAGTCTTGTCGGACGACGAACGTGTGTTTCTAACAAGTTTCGCAATCCCAGCACTGCTTGAGTTTGGCACTTATTTCAGTGGAGTTTTTGAAGATATCACGCCGTATGTAAGTTCATTGCAGATAGCTGCTTCCCCGGTCGATGAGCAAACGTTTGTTAATTGCGGGAAGTGGGTAAATGGAGTTTGGCTCTACCAAATTGCCGATGGTGATAACATTTTGCTTTCAATCGATGGCGCCATTGGAAGGTGGAGTATGATAGATGCAGCATCAGAAAAAGCCATGTGTGTGAGAGACCTAAAGCTTGATTTTGACAAATTCGTAAATGAATATGTGAAATACCTCAATACTCCTTTTTTTCAAAGAAAAGATTCAATTTTTTGGTAACGCGCCGTGAACTGCAATTGAACGGAAACAAAAACGCATGGCCTTTTGCGATTACGCGACAACTTGTCCCGTTGAATATCAAGGATCAAGATTCTCGTACTACTGCGGTTCTCATGGCTGGTTGGGAGGGGCGAACTGGCAGCCAGAGAAATCCGCCGCCGACGGCGAGCGACGCGAGGATGTTCGTACTGGGAGTAGATAAGTGCGCAACAAATTAATCATAATTACAATCATCGTTTCAACACTTGTCTTGGCATTGCTGATTTATTTGAAATTCGTATCACACCTTTCAAGTCTGGAAGATTATGTTGACGCGATTTCGAACTTCGACAACGCCGAATTGGAACATAACTCCTCACTCAAACTTCCAAAAAAATATCAACACTTGGCAAGTGATGGAATGATCATTGTTGCAAAATCAGCTAACAACATCAGGTGTTTTGTTTTTCGGAAACGAATTGGCAAAGGACAAAATTTTTCCGGGTATTTGGTTTTTGAAAAATCTCGAACTGAACGCGAACTCAAAATGATTAGCGGCAACCAGACGATTTCTGTTTTGGTTCCATTTCAGCTAGACAAAAAAGTGTATGAGGATCAAATCGAAATAGGGATCAGGGAAACTCAAAACCCGCGAGTTTTCGAGGCTTGGTTTGCCGAGGATTAGAAAGTGGAAGAAGTATAGCGAAAAAGGACAACGACTGTCTTCAATGGAAAGCTTGAAGGATAGGCGTTTTTATTGGTGATCCTCGTCCTTGGGGTTACCCCGCATAAAGTTTGTTTCCGGATCAAGGGAAACTAATTCGTTTTAAGTAACAAACTGCGAAGTTTGATCGCGCCAAAGGACGTTGGGAATGAACGAAAAGCTGTTGATCTATTTTATTTTAGCATTAATTTGTTGCCAGCAAATCGGATGTCGAAAACCTCAGCCAAATTCAAGTTTGACATTGAAAGGCTTAATTGCACGCGCAGAATTTCACGCTAACAATCATGAATTGTATTATTGTCTAAAGTGGAGTAGCGAAATCAGTCGTTGGTTATTGAATTCGTTCGAAGTGGTCAATGTTTCGTATTTGGATAGAAACAGTAATCAGATATCTTGCGAGTGGTTCAACATAATATTACCGACTGAATTTACTCGTATGGAACGCAAATCCAACACCGAAAAATTCAAGCTTACTCTTCCTTCTGGTTGTTGCATAATTCGAATACAACTAGGAGCCTCCAAACTCGTGAATGAAATAGAAATCGATGCCAAAAAGTGAAATGTGTTGATGCTTGGGTGGCAAACCAAGCTCAAGATACCAAGCGGGTGGCGATCTGCCCGCAATTGAGAGTTCCCGGCTTGGGGCGTTCGTCGATCAATGTGAATGGCTCGATACAAACCTGAATCTTCCCAAACTCGGAAACGCCAATCCCGTGAGGTCAAAGAACTGAAACGAGTGTTTGTCATTTGAAATTTGGTTTTGAGCGTGGTCTTGGGGTGAAAAAAGGGCATCCACAATGGATGCCCTTGTCAACAATCAATTGCTAGTTGTTTTCGAACAAGCTGCCGCCTCGCCAGTTGTTAGTACCGGTGACCAATCGGTTGGATCCACCGCTAATGCAGGATTGCACACCGCTCGCCCGATTACCTGCGCCGCCTGTAATGCTCGCAAAATTCGCTTCGACTCGATTAGCGATGCCGCCTGTGATGGTGGCTGCTGCACCGGATTGAACGATATTTTGTTGTCCGCCGCTTACCGTGGACTGAGTTGACCTCGCGTCATTAAATGCTCCGCCCGAAACACTGGATTGGCGTCCGCTAGCGGTATTGGCTCCACCGCAAACGATGCTGGATTCTTGGCCACTCGCCTCGTTGTCTCGACCTCCGGTTACACTGGAATCCAAACCGCTCGCGGTATTCAATGTTCCACCGTTGACACTGGCGTTGGACCCCCAAGCCAGATTAAACGAGCCGCCGCTAACACTCGAATTTGTGCCAGTGGCCGTATTCTCCAAGCCACCGCTAACACTCGAATTTGTGCCAACAGACGTATTGCCGGCTCCGCCGCTGATGCTGGACAGATTTCCCATCGCCATGCCATCGACTCCACCCGAAATGGAAGCGTTGGATCCACTTGCTGTATTCAACAACCCACCGCCAACCCAGGACTCGTTTCCACTGGCCTCGTTTCGGTCACCGCCACTTACTGAAGAATAGTTTCCGCTCGCGACATTTTCATTTCCGCCTGACACGCTGGCAAAGTTACCACTGGCCGTATTGCCGCTGCCGCCCAGGACCGAAGCGTAATTACCGCTGATGGTATTGTTTGCCCCAGCGACGATTCCACCAAAGCTTGAATAGGTGTGGTCATTCCCAATCACCAGGTTGTGTGAGCCGGTTTGATTGGTTGAGCTATTGTATCCGATGATCAAATTGCCGGTTCCGTCGATTGTCGAAGTTGAATTCGAACCGTTGACAATTCGCAAGTTGATTCCCGTGATGACCAAATCGCCTGCATCGTCGACGGATACATTGCTTAATTTCTCACGAAGAGTTTCGTTTTCCGTTTCGAGTTGATCAACTCGACGCTCCAGACTTGCAAGGCGCCTCAAAATGTCTCGCTGGTTCCCTTTTTGTGCATCGACCGATTCAATGCTCAGGAAGCTGAACAACAACATTACCGCCAATAGACGAATTTTACACATGGTTATCTCCGAAATCTCTGGTTTTGGTTTAGGATCGACTGTTTGGAATTGAACTCGCGATTAGACTGCCCGAAGAATGGCACGGTCCAGGCGAAAAACTCCGTTGCTCCGTTGGGAGCACATTTCATCAAGGCCTTACTAGAAACACCACAAAGTTTGACACCTAATATTGGGCTCATTAAAATCGGAGAAATTCTCGATCTCACCCAACAGCAACTTGAGCGATCCTTCTGACAATTCGATTGCGTCGAGCTTACTTTACCGGGCCCAGAACCGTGACGAAGTGGCTTGGGAACGCATCCATCAGCTGTTTGGGCCGCTGATCAAAGAATGGATTCGCAAAGCCGGAGTCGGCCATTCTGACGCTGAGGACATTTTGCAACAGGTCTTGCAAAAGGTGTTTCAAAACATAGGTAACTTCGAGCGAAAAAAAGCAACCGACACGTTTACCGGCTGGGTCTGGACACTTACAAAGTTCAAGATTTTGGATCATTTTCAACGCCAGAAGGCGAGCGCCAAAGTTGCTGGCGGTAGCATGGCCAATCAAATGATGCACCAAATATCAGACAAGCAGTTGGACTCCGATGTTTTTGACGAGGAGTCATCTGCACTTCGGTTGACCCGCAATATCCTGGAGTTTGTCAAGTCAGAGTTTGAATCAAAAACATGGGACGCGTTTTGGCGAGCGACCGTCGAGAGGGAAAAGCCAGCGGATATCGCCAAATCGATGGAGATGACTCTGCACGCCGTTTACAAAGCGAAATCTCGGGTTTCAAAACGTGTTCGGCAGGAACTGGAGGGTATTTTGACGGATTCAACCATCGGTGACTCTGTCACATTAGATTGATGTCAAACTTTGCGGTATCTTAATTGAACGCCGGGTTCTATCGCTATTAAGAACGCCGGCTTAATTGCCTTAACGTACCGGCAGATAACGATGGCATCCAATGATTGCCCAACCAATGAGGAAATCGTCGATTTTGTCGACGGCACTCTAAACGAACACCGTTTCGATCAGGTCGCGGAACATTTCAAACGGTGCCACGATTGCTCAAGTCTTTGGAGTGCAATCGAGTCGAAGTCGAGCGCTTTTGACCAATTGGTTCGCCAGGCAGCAAATTTGCCGGATTCGGCTGCCGGCGATGACTTGCATGTCGTTGCGAATTCCCGCACGGTCGAGTCCCCAACGCCCGAAACGATCGATGATCAAAAAACCGGACACCCGCATCAGATCTCGACGCTGACAGCAAACGATCTTGCCGGTCGATATGAATTGCTAAGCGAATTGGGCGAAGGCGGGATGGGCAATGTGACACGCGCACGCGATTCCGCGATTGGCCGTGAACTGGCGATCAAGGTATTAAAAAAGAAACACCACCGGCGGACCGAGGTCGTCCAACGATTTATCGAAGAAGCTCAAATCGCAGGACAACTGGAACATCCAGGGATTGTTCCCATCTACGAAATGGGGCGCTGCCAAGACGACCGGCCGTTTTTTACGATGAAATTGGTGAATGGACAGACTTTCGATCAGCATTTGCAGTCGGCCCGACAGGAACCCGGTCAGCGTCAAGAATTGTTGAGTATTTTCTTGAAAGTCTGTCACGCCATCGCTTTTGCTCATAACAAAGGTGTCGTTCATCGTGATTTGAAACCAGTCAACATCATGATTGGCGAATTTGGCGAAGTGCAAGTGATGGACTGGGGCTTGGCCAAACTCGTCAGTATTCAAGTCAGTGAGGACATTTCTGATGAACCTGAGTCCAGTTCAGCGACCGGCAAAGGCCTCGTCTCGACACTGCGCGACGGACCGGAAGCGATGGTCTCAATTGATGGTGCGGTTCTCGGCACACCATCCTATATGCCTCCCGAACAGGCGCAGGGAAACATAAGTTTAGTTGGTAAGTCGTCCGACGTGTTTGCATTGGGAGCGATTTTACTTGAAATATTGACGGGCCAACCGCCCTACTCCGGCGATTCAGCGACTGAGATTTTGGATCGAGCTGCAACAGCTGATTTGCAATCCGCGATGCAGCGACTTGAGAATGCCGAGGTCGATCACGAGTTAGCTCGGTTGGTTCGCGATTGCCTGGAACCGAATCCAATCGATCGTCCGCCGGACGCGCGCCATATCGCCGAAAAAATCGAAGACTACTTACGATCGGTTGAGGACCGTCTCGAACATGCAAAGATCGAACAAGCTAAAGCTGAGACACGGGCGCTCAACGAACGCCGCTCGCGTCGGATGACCGTCGCCCTCATTTTATCCATTTTCGCCGCGATCTTGATTGGAGGCATTTTCTGGTTTTCTTGGCAGCGTGAAAAACAACAACAAGCGCTGGATGCAATCGGTCAATTGCAACAAAACGTCGCCAGGGCCGAGATGATGCTTGAAGCGGCCAAAAACGATCCAGAGAACAATGTTGATTTCTCCAGCGGTCATGCGTCCTTGGAAATTGCCCAACGCATCGCGACCGAACCTTACATATCGACCGATTTGAAGGAAAAAACACGTCAACTTGCTCGCGGATATCAAGAATTGGAATCCGATCGTGAGCTTTTCCGAGAATTGGAACGCCTGCGCCAAGGACCATTATTATACGATTTCGAGCGAAATTTATTTGATTGGCCAACCGTTCGATCGGGATATCAGAATCTATTTCGCGATTTAGGAATTTTACCGGACCAAATGAACGCTGAGCAAGCGGCGATTCATCTTCGGTCCAAACCGCAATACCTACAGGATGCCATCATCACGGGAATCGACCTCTGGACGACTAGGATTAAAGACAGAACCGTCCGGCGGTATTGGTCTCAAATTGCTGATCGGATGGATACTCTGGAAGCGCGGAAGGCGGTTCGATCCGCCATCCACGATCAAACGGGTTACTTGAACCGCGAAAACCTGCTGAATCACTTTGACCCAGGGGAACATTCTCCAAACTCCATTTACACGCTGGCCTCCCACTTGCGGGCGATGAATCAAACAGATGAGGCGATCGCGGTATTGGAAAAAGCGACCCCGCATTTTCCCGGCGACTACTGGCTCAACAAAACGCTGGGATCCATTCTGCTCGAACACCGTCCTGAACGAGTCGATGATATTTTGCGGCACTTTGCTGCCGCGGCAGCCATTCGGCCGAACAATGAGGCAGCGCAACTGGACTTGATGCAAGGCTCGCTACACTGCCGACGATTCGCAGATGCCATGGCGATCGGTGAACAGTTGATTGCAAAAAATCAAAACTCCACACGCGCACATTTCGGACTAGCCATCATCCACCATGCACTAAAACAGTATGGTCGCGCCGAAACCCATGTTTTGAAAGTCATCAAACTGGAACCAAAACTGGCGGCGGCTTACAGTTGCTACGGAAACATCTTGGCCGGAATGAATCGTTTTCAGGATTCGATTGACCAACATTCGCGGGCGCTAGAGTTGGAACCCGATACGCCCGGGAACATCTGCAATCTGGCAATGGCCCATTTGGCTGCAAGTGAGGCCGATCCGTCAATGTCGAAACTAGCAATCGCCGAATCTCATATCTTGAATGCCATCGAGTTGGATCGAGAGTGGGCGCACGGTTATTTCGCCTATGGGGTGATATTGAACAAGATGGCCGAGACAACCAAGTCCAGTCAACAAAAGCTTGAATTTTACAACAAAGCACTGGCCCAGTTACAACAAGCGCTGAATATACGGCCCGGATGGATGAGGGCCGAAATTCAAATGATTCTTGCGCTTGCGCATCTTGACCGACAGTCCGAGGCGAAACCAATCGCTGAAAAACTAATCAAAGATCGGCATCTAACTTGTCACAATCTGCAATTTCTCGCGCACTACTACCAGCTCGTCAATGAACTTGAAACTGCCGAGCGACTGCTTGATCGATCGGCCAGCGCGATCGGCAATTCGGTACGACAGAAGTTCCAAGTCGCCAAACAATATGGTGCGATAAAGGCTTTTGAAAAAAGCCAAGCGCTGCTTCAATCCATTTTGGAAGCAGAACCGAACAATCTGGAAGTTCTTGAGTTACTGGGGAAGGTTCGGATCAAACTGGGCAACCTTGATGGATCAAGAGAGGCATTAGAGTCTCTTGTCGCCCTTGAAGCGAGCCGCACCGATATCTGGAAAATACTGGCAACCATCTACAGCAAACTTCAACTTCATCGTGAGTTGGAAAACGCTTGTCGTCGAATCATTCACGCGGAACCAGAGTCCAGCCGTCGGCATTACGATCATGCCAATGCTTTGTCTCGTCAAAAAAAATTTGCCGGTGCCATTGTGAGTTATGATCGGTGCCTGGAACTTGAGCCAAACTATCTGATGGCCATCATTAATCGGGCCGACACATTACAGAAAGTCGGTCGCTTCGACGAGTCACGAAAACAATTTGAGCGAGCGCTCGAATTGGACAAAGAAAAAGGTCGTTGGCGGGCTACGATCAATCGTCAACTCAAGAGGCTGGATCGTTTGGAACACGTGTCGTCGCGGATCCCGCTTTTCCAAAAAGGCGAAATCAACTTGCAGAGCGATGTCGAAATCCTTGAGATGGCAAGAGTCGGCCAAATGATCGGTAGTCACGGAATCGCGTTGCGCTTGTTTCAAATGTTGATCGACCGACCAGTCAAAAGCAAATTTGCCGCCGCAAGCCAGTTGCATTACCACGCGGCGCGGTCAGCAGCCGCGGTCAGCTTGCGTCAAATGTCCTCTTCCGACAATGAGAAATTCCAACTCGCGCTCGATTCAATTGATTTGGCGTACGAAATGATGCGGTCGGAACTTGACCTGCGTGAAAAAGAGAGCCGACGCGCGAGCGCTCCAACAACACGTCGCGCGTTTGCACTGCTGCTTCGGCAGTGGCAAAACGATCCCTTGTTCAATCATGTACGAGATAAAGAACTTCTTGATCGGTTACCGGCAAGCCAAGCCGGTCGCTGGCGAGCATTTTGGAATCAAGTTCAGGAAAAGTTTGATGCCAACTGGTAGCAATCAATTAGCGCCCTGACCCGCCCCGCTAGGTTGTCTGGATGCCCTCTTGCGTATATGCGCAGATCCAAATGCTTGCAGGGGTGGGGAGCAGATTTAAGGAGTGGGGAACAGGTTTAAAATTTTGTTGAAAAATGGAATTCACTTGCTCCAATTGAATTATCAGTTCCATTTTTTCTTTTCACTGTCTTCAAGGGGTATCGACATGAACGTTAATAGATTCGTAGTTAGTGGCTTCGGGGTATTGCTTTTGTGCATTGCAGTGGTCGGAGCATTAGGAGAACTTCGCCATGCTACAGCGCAAGAAGAGTTGCCCATACCTTTGGGTGAACCGGGTTCGGTAGCAGAAGATCAACGATGTTTGATCACCTATGGAGGGCCAGGTTGTGATAGCATTGCTTGCACAGACTACACTCCACCCATTCCTAGCGAATGGGGTACGCTCCGCTCGCACGAGCGTATTATATTGACCTACTATGTTTGTGGCGACACTGCGACGACCGACTGCGAGTATAAAGCTGCATCGCTGCCTTGTTACAGAGATAGGTTCTATAGCCAAACTAATTGCCAAGGTGCTCCCGTTCACACCGATGAAGGTGGTGACAAGCATGATTGTCGCTAACTGAAGCGTTAGAAAAACACCATGCCTGCTCGCTGAGCAGGCATCTTTTTTGACATACGTTCCCTTCCCTTCTCTGGAATCATGTTCATGATGCAATCACGATTCAACGTGGCAGTTGCTTTTTACTATTTGATTGTTGCATCAGCTGGATACTGCCAAGATCGCAGTCCTTCTGATACCAAGCTTAAAGAACTAGAAGAGCTAGAACTAGCGATTGATGTCGGCGTACAAGATTGGGCACGACGAATTGAATGTACTGCAACGGTGGAGTGTTATTCTGGCCGTGCCGAACTGGTCAATCAGAAATATGAGACAAGTTACAAGCAAAAGAAACTTGAGCTTTCTGGTACTCTCTCGTGCGCCGACGGTTGTATCAGAACACGATTGTTAAAAGACCATGATCCTTCAGCAACAAATGAGTTTCGTCCGTCCGATGTGACTATAACTGCTTCCCATGCACTGGTTTATTTACCACGCTTTCTTCGCAAAAACAACAAAGAGCACGTCGCCACGATTAGCGTAGCTCAATTGCCAATTACTCCCCAAAAGGTCCGGGATTTCAGCGGCTTTCGTCGGTGTGCAAATCCACTGCTAATTGCCGCAGGCGCATTTGGTGCCATTTCTCATCACGGATGTTTTTTGTCGGATAACACATACGAGGCCATTGGGCACCCATCAAAATACAAGCAGCTGGAGGTCCGCCGTTTTGGAAAGCGTATCGGGCAATCTATTCAACTGCAGCAGACGGTTGGTCTAGAAAATGATGTCACGTTGCAACGGACACTAACGTTTGACATCTCGCGTGGTAATCCGATCCTCACCAAAATTGCATACCAAGAGTTGCCGCAAGGAGCGGAGTTTTACTGCACGTTTCTTAAGAGACAGAAGGTTGGCAATGACGTCATTCCAACAAAACTCATCCTCGCTCGGCGAATGCCCAAAAAAGACGACTGGAGCAAGTTTGAATATAGGATTTTTGAATTCTCCATCACAAACATTGTGACCGGCAAGCCCACAGACGACCGATTTTCGTTTACAGTTCCAGGTCATGCGTTTGTGACTGATGTACAACAATCTGTGCTCGAGCGAGAAAAAACTATTGATCTGAGACGACTACAAATGCTATTTCCCCAACGGGAAAAACAATTGTCGATACCACTTTATGAACAGCAAAGCGTGAAGCGGACAACGTATGAAATCGTAGAGAGTGGCGACAAAGATGTAATACCGAAAAAACGCAGTAATTTGCTGATTGTTTATTTGGGTATCGCCGCTGTGGGAATAACGCTCATTGTGTTTGCGCGTGTCTTCTGGCGTTCACGAGTCACTGACGAGTTAGACGAGCGATCCCTGGTCAAAAATTAGAGTGGTACGTGTCATGTTTCAACGATTTCGTTTGACCGCAAAAATTCTCGTAAGTATTGTTGCGATCGTGGCTGTTGCAATTCTCGTTTCCCTTCGTGATAGCGATCAACCAATTGATAACGACAACATGCACGATGTGGTAGATGCGCCGATACGCGTACATTGTAAGTTGTCGGAAAGACAACAGTTGGTGAGGGTTGGTAACGTTGTTACTGCCGGACAGCTGCGCGAAACAGGCATGACATTTCACGTCACATTCCACAATGATACAAAGCACGATTGCTCTATTCGCCTCGCCAAGAAATCATGCTCTTGCATTGTCGATACGTTTAAACCACGTATTTTGCACGCGGGTGAGAATTGTGACTTTGAATTGCGATTCAATGTATTTCCTCATCCTGCAGATATTACAAACAATGTGCAGTACAACGTGCGATCAAAGGATGGAACACAGGCGAAATATGTACTGGCGTTCACCGGAAAGACATTTCCTCGATTGTGGAAAGAACGTTCGTTTGAGCGAGAGCTTCATACAACTGATCATACTGAAATGGTTGAACTGGGAACGATCTTTATTGCTGGTCCACAGACAACACGCGCGCCGCAGCTGACGTGCGACAATCACCTTTTCACAACCACATTGTCCCAACCGACAAAAATTCGATTTAGGCAAACAGAAATTGAAGGCTTGAAATACACAATTAACCTCCATCCGCAGAGCGAGCAAACGTATACGAATATTCGCGCTGGTCGTTACGAACGAGGGAATATTTCGCTGCGACTCGATGAGTCGCGGCCATTTGTCATTCCTTTCGTTTTGTCAAAACGTCCGTTGCTGGTTCCCAGCCCCAAACACATTCTGTTTTGCAACCAACAACGACAATTCACGATTCAGCTGCGTGGCTTGAGTACGTTTGATTTGGTGTCTGCGGTTGCGGACACTGATCAATTACACGTCGACGTTCAACTCAATCGCGCTGATGAATCGCTTATTGTGTCACTACAAATCGCTGACGAAGCCCTGCGGAATCTTGTAACTCCATCGGGGTATTTTCGGACCACGATTGTGTTGAAACTGAAAAACGAGACGATGGTGGAAACCGTGTCTATTCCGGTGATCCATTGGCCAAACCCTGAGGAATGATATGAAACGCTTACTAATATTTGCACAAATTGCGTTATTGCTTTTCTGGTTCCATTCTTTTGCGGTGGGGCAAAAACAAACTGAGAAAAAAGTTGCCGCTACACAACTGTTTGTTCGCCATTCTGAACTTAGCTTCCTTCTCGGAATCGATGGAGGATTTCGTTTGAGTCGAATGCAACAGCAAAGATTCATTGAGCCATTTGAATTTCACGATTTGCTGCAAAGCGAGATGGTGCGCAAAGAATTGGAACTCGACAAAGATCAGCAGCGCAAAGTGGAGGATATTCTGGATAGAGTAAAGCGCGAGAAAGAGTCCTTTATAAAACGCTATGTGCTATACAAACTGGGTGATGATCGCGCGAAAGCAAGGGCGCAATATGTCAGTGATATTGAGAAAAATGCTGATGTGCTCAAGGACGTATTGCTTCCTCACCAACGCCAACGACTAGAAGAGCTAAACTACCGTGTACAATTGCGTCTTCGTGGTTGGTTCCCGTTTCTGAAAATGTTTGCCAAACGCATCGGACTTTCATTAACCGACGCCGAACTACATAAACTTGAAGAGAAGTTGAAACAGACGCAAAAAGAGTATTTGCAAAAAATTCGCAACAAGACATTGCTTTGCCTGCGGAATGCACTGGAAGATATTCCAGCGAAGCAAAAATCCGAATTGCTTTCTAGTCTAAAGAAGAGCCCAGAACTCACTAATTTCGATCTGCTGCGATTGCGCTATCACCAATTTCAAAAAAAGAGTGATAAAGAGAAACAAGCGAAGACAGAAGTGGGCAACCTGGCTCAACGCTTAACTCGAAACGAGAAGTACGTATTAGGAGTGGACGGACAATGGAAGCATAAAGTAACACAGACGCGTTTCTCCGTTGCCGTTGGTTATTGGATCAAGAACATGCACAATCAACGCGGACTCAATATCGAATTGCTTGACGAGCAAGTTGAACAACTCAAAGAACTCAACGAACAACTGAACAAGCGGTCAATTAGGAACTACGAACGTTACAACACGAGTTTGGCTCAGAACGGTGAAACACAGGCCACGTTGGATCTCAAACGCCAAGGCGACCAAGAACTCGACAAATTTGCCAAAGAGCAACTGTTCAGCCAGATTTTGCTTCCGCACCAAAAGAAACAACTGGAACAGTACCAAAGAATTCGAGAGCGAAAGCAACTGGGGATGTTTGCCATTCTCGATGATCCAAACTATACCGTGTTGACTAAGTCACAATGTAAGACAGTGCTTAGAAAACTCAAGCGTGAAATGCAAACCTTGGAAAAAGCGGTAGTAACTTTGGAATCCAATTACCATGAAGACGTGTTAGCCGTACTGTCTTCCTCGAATAAAAAAACACTATTGAAAGCGCTGGGGGACCGGCCAAAGTTTCTACTGCCAAGTGTGATGCTTGCGACACGGCCCAATAAACTTCATAGCAATGCACGTGTGTCGCCAGGTGGTATTCCATTACCACCACGTAAAGAGAAATCGAAATGACACAAGCTGACAACTTCAATCCAAGGAGATCCGTTGGCACAACGATCGGTTTACTCGTAGTCAAACTCGCAGGTAGCATTCTACTTGTTGCAAGCTTGTTAAAGGCGTGGACGCTCTGTCATGGTTGCCCATCGATCTGCATTGCTCGATCGTGTTTTGCAACTGGTTTTGTAGGCTTCTGCGAGGGACTCGTTGGAACTGTCATCATTTGTTATGCGCGTGAAGTCTGGGCTAAGTTCGTGGTGATTGGTACGTTTGCGGCGCTGGCTGTCGTCTCAGCGTTCCATGTCGCTTGGGGGAAGCAAAGTTGTGGTTGTCTAGGCCCTGTTCTCGTTTCGCCGGCGCTATTGCTAGTTCTCGATACTACAATTGTGTTGGTCATGTTGTGGTTCTCGGTCGATATGCAGCGAAAAACAAGCCACAAGTGGTTCATAATTTTGTGCAATATCTTTGTTGTTGTATTTGCGCTATTAGCCCTCTGGTCACCAGCGATACCAGGTACTGCACGTGGTATCAAAGTCGTTGGTGCGTTTGTCTTCTTGGATCCAGCTGAATGGCAAGGGCAGTCCGCAACCATCCTGCAGCAACTGGACCCAGACCTCGGTATGAGTGAATCGGAATCAACCATTGTCTTTTTGCGAGGAAATTGTGAGGATTGCCTGCGGGCGGTCGATGAATTGAGTTCTACAAAACAGCCATATGAATTACGTTTCGTTCTACTACCTCCTGTACAACACCTAAAACAAACAATTGGCAACAGATATCGAATAGACGTTTTGTCAAACGAAAATGTATGGATCGCTGAAACACCGTTTGCAATCGAAGTGAATGGTGAAGGTACAATAACAACGCACACCCGATTGTTGGATCGCTAACGAATATTTTTGAAGTCATTGAAATTTACAGCACGGTATTTTCAGATTCTCAATACTCACCTCGCGAATTGATTTGAAACGGTGAAAAGAGCTGCCAAATCAATTTCGCTTTCTGTAAACTCTTGTGTATCAGCAGCTTCTGAAAATCTGAAGTAGGGCCGGTTCCCACCGGCCGATCAACAACAAAATGTGCGATCAATGCGGTCCCTCGCTCACTAGGATTTTGCATTAAACAAAAATCATAACCCGAAACGTAAGTGAGGGACCACGTTTCGCCGTAAATCAGCGTGGTTTTGGTCCCTCG
>JANQLU010000128.1 GCA_028280445.1 Pirellulaceae bacterium
TGCCTATGACGCCATGGGACGACCCGAGCGTCACACCGATCAACTGGGTGACACCGTAACCTTTAACTACGATCTTCTAGGTCGCATGCACCAGCGCGACTATCGCACTAAAGCCAACAGTCCTTCAGGAACCATTGCCGACAGCGACACATTTACATTCGATGCAATGGGACGTGTATTGACGGCCGAAAAAGGTCGTTACAACAACGAAATCACTTTAGTTTATGACATCGCCGGTCGTTTGAAGTCCGAATCATTGGACATCTCTGGCAAGACTTACACGACAACGCGCCAGTACAACAGTCTTGGGCAGCTGACCAAGCTGACTTATCCCAGCGGTAAAATCGTTGAGCGATCTTACACCGATCGAGGCCGGTTGTATCAAGTCAAATACGACAGTAACGTGGTCGACACCCGCACCTACGACGTTGGCAACCGTTTAAGTTCCGTAACCTACGGCAACAGCCTGGTCACCAACATCAGTTACCGCACCAGCGGCAGCAACAAAGACAATCTCATCAGCCAGGTCGCCTGTACCGGTGTCGGAACGTACGCCTATTCCTACGACGCCAACAAAAACAAGACCAAAGAGACCATTACCGGCAACCCGATCACCGGTTACAGTTTCGACACGACCGTCGGCACCGATCCCGATGGCTACGACGACAATGATCGACTGACCTACTGGAAACGTTCGGACAACAACAAAACCCAATCCTGGACTCTATCAGCCGTCGCCGACTGGACCAGTTTCACCGAAAACGGCACCGCTACCAGTCGCACTCATGGCAACACCCACGAAGTCACTTCGATTGGCTCCTCTTCACTGACCTACGACCTCAAAGGCAACCTCACCGGTGACACCATTCGCGGCAACACCTATGAGTGGGACTTCGACAACCAAATGTCATCGGTCGACACCAACGGTGACTCGACCCCTGACGTCCAATTCGAATACGACGCCTTCGGCCGACGCGTCAAAAAAGGTAGCACGGTTTTCGCGTACTCTGATTTTCAATCCATCGTTGAATATACAAGTGGAAGTGAGCCGGCTTCACCAAATGAGCAATTCGTTTACGGTTCCTACGTTGACGAGCCGATTCTCAAAGACGGAACTGGTGGAATTCTCTACTACCATCGCAACAAACAATACTCCATTACAGCGTTGTCCAACTCATCAGGCAGTGTCGTCGAACGTTACGTCTACTCGGCGTTTGGAGAACTGCAAATCTTTGATGGCGCCGGCGCTACACGCACCAGCACCAACTACAACAACCACTACACCTTCACCGGACGTCGCTTCGATAGCGAAACCGAAATCTATTACTTCCGCGCACGTTACTATGATGCCGACCAAGGAAGATTCGTCGGCCGCGATCCAATGGGATATATTGATGGAATGTCAATGTATCGCGGCTATTTCGCGCCGCAAAGTGTCGATCCACTTGGGCTCTATCAAAACCCTGACGATAAGAAAAAAGTAAAAGATGGGTTCTTGCCACCGCCCAAGCATAGCAATGGAAGTTATATTCCGAATGTTAATCGGCCATTTGTGGACGATCGGGGTCGGATGTTTACAGGTACCAATCAGTACGGACACGGAGTATTTGTACCAGGTCATTGGCCCAAGGGACCAAATGGAGCATTCATTACGCCATTTCTTGACCCACCAAAGAAGCAGAATACTGCGCCCCAAAACACACTTGGGCCGATCAAGATGCACAAAAACCCGGAAAGTGAAAAAGGCGGTAGCAAAACTGGCAGCAAGAATATCACGTCTAAACCTGGTGGTGCTTTTGGAATTGATGGTCGAACACAAGATTTGGCAGGGGATATTGATCAATTCGCGAAAGACACTGCTGCAACTGCTAACGATATTGGTGAATGGACGCCTGGCTTGGGCCCCATTTTGATGGGCCATAATGCGGTATTCGGTAAAACAGTTGATGGACGAAGTGCAGGTGGTACAGGGAGCCGTATTTGGAATGGCTTTGGCGCGGGACTTGCGATGGTGCCTGTGGTCGCTCCATCGGAAAAACTGATTAAAGGCACGGGCAAGTTATTGCGAAGGCGAAGGTCCATTGGGAATGGGACAAAGAATGCTCCAAAGGGATTGCTGAACGGGCTGGAAACGTTCAAATTTAAAGGGGCAGTACGAAATGACGGCCTGCGGAATGCTACACATGCAGATATTATGAAGGCATTCAAGGGAACGCAGTTTACGCCGACTAATCACTTTATCAAACGCTTGAAAGACGTGCGTACCGACGCACTAGGCATCAAGAGATTCAAAGACATAGAAACGATATTTAGAAAAGGTTCAGTGCTCGACGCCGACGACGGAATGGTCGCAATCGCTCATAACGGCATGGCAATTATTGTCAATCCAAAAACTGGTCGTCTTGTGACACTGACCCCGTGGAAATGATAAAAAAATGAAACACGTTAGGCCATACCCCGTTTATGCATCAACAGTAATCGATGCGCTCGGTTGTAATTGGGTCTGTCCATACTGCAATTCTGAGAGCCCAATCAAAGGCGATGACGACATAACTTGGGTTCCTGTGCCTGTTGAGTCGTATCCGCAAAGATACATGTGCCTTGGCTGCTGCGAGGATATTTACAGCACGTGTGCATCTGATGACTTCGACGGGCACCCGTACAACGACATTGTCGCTGACGCTGCAAAATCCGAAGGTATCTCCGTTAGCGAGTATCGAATGTCGTGTCTACAGCAACAGATCGAAGCTGCAAAACTAAGAATCGCGAAAGAGCAGGATGTAGATCGGTATGGAGAGCGACTAGCAAGGTTGGAATCACTGTTGCTCAGCTTGAAGAATGACTACGATCCAGCATGAGTTGGCTACGACTTCCCGTAGACTTAACGCGGGACAACTTGAGGTTTGGACGACTTAAGGTATTGTTCGAGGAATTAGCGCTGACGAAATTCTTGATATTGCAGTAAAAACCCAGAATGGCAGCTTGTGAAAAGCTAAGCTAGTACGGGAAATTCGATTCATAGGTAGTATCAGAGTGTTAGGTAGGTAAAGCCTTCAGCATTCTAAGGCCTTTCTGTTGATTTTGTTTACCTCATTGAATCGCAAGACGTTTAACGCTCTTTCCTAAATTGTCAGCCACGGTTTGGCAGTAGGCCACCAAAATGACTCTATCCAATCACTGCCCAATGGAGCTATTTTTTCAGCATCCCATCCGGCATCCAAAAGCGTATACAGCATCGAATCCGCTGCGTACGAGTTGCTGGAGTGGATGATGATGTGACAACAAGGTTTGTTTTGCGCTAGAAATCTTGCGACATCACGTCCATCCCCTGGGTCCGGCTCATCGGGAGAATATGCAAACAAGTCGTGATCCAGGCATATTAAACAAGGATCTTGTGTGATGCTTTTGAAACCATCAATAAAAGATTCAGCTGTTCTCCAATGCCGAAATTCGAGACTACCATTATGCTGATGCAAGATTCTAGCAAATCGTTGTAGTCGATCACGATCGTCTTCAAGCATTAAAACCAGCATCGGTGTCCTAACGAAACAAAATCAAAATGCCTTTCGGTTGCTTTAAAAAGAAATCGGCGAAAAGGACATGGATTTGTAAACACAAGTGCGAAAAAAACATTAGTGAAGAACCATGTTTTAATGCACATCTTGTATGGTTTCTGGTCCCTCGCTCACGCGTCGGGTTGTGATTTTTGTTCGACGCAAACCCTGGCGGTTGGTGCTTTATCTTTACCGGTGTCGTCAGTTCTGATATCCAACTTGGCCGGTAAGAATCAGAATGACGGGTGATTGTTGTACGATGTTTTTTCAGTCGCACTGCGAAACGACCAGTGAAATGTTCTGTCCACCAAATCCGAAACTGTTGGTCAAGGCGATTTTGCATTCGGCGTCGCGGGCTTCGTTGGGGACGTAGTCCAGGTCGCATTCGGGATCGGGGTTTTCATAGTTGATTGTGGGCGGAAGTACGTTGTCGCGAATTGCCAGTAGGCAGACAATCGTTTCGGTGGCACCCGCGGCGGCGATCAAGTGTCCCATCATGCTTTTGGTGCTGGAAACCGGCGGAGTTTTTTCTTTGAAGACTTCTTTGCAAGCCCGCGTTTCGACTTTGTCATTGACCGTCGTGCTGGTGCCATGGGCGTTGACATAATCGATGTCTTCGGCGTTCACACCGGCGTCCCGGATGGCCATTTCCATACAGCCAATCGCCCCGCGTCCTTCGGGGTGAATATCGGTGATGCGGTAGGCGTCGGCGGTTGAGCCATAACCGAGAATTTCTCCAAAAATAGTTGCCCCACGCGCTTTGGCCGATTCGTATTCTTCGAGCACGACCATCGCAGCACCTTCACCCAGCACAAAACCGTCGCGAAGCCGGTCAAACGGCCGTGAAGCTCCAGTGGGGTCATCATTATTGGTCGACAGGGCTGTGAGCAGATTGAATCCGGTAACGCCAAACGGGTGGATCATGCTGTGCGCTCCACCGGACAGCATCACATCCGCCTCTGATCGGCGAATGATTTCCGTTGCCTCTCCAATGGCTTGATTACTTGCGGCGCAGGCCGTCAGGCAATTGGCGTTGGGTCCCTGGGCATTGAACATGGCAGCCAGATGTCCGACGGGCATGTTGGGCTCTTGTTCGAGTTCATGAATCGGATTGAGAATTTCCATTCCGATTTCCGTGAATTTGATCAAATCCAATTCACCATTGTCATCCAGTGCGCCGGCCATCATTTTTGCGAATGACCAAAAATCCTGGTTGCCTTCGCCGGCACCGAGATAGACGCCAAACCGGGTCGGATCGGAGATAGAATCTAAAACGCCGGATTGGTGGACGGCTTGGAGCGCCGCTCCGGCGGCAAATTTTGTGTGTCGCCCACGAAACTTCCAAAGCTCCGGATCATCGACATGGTTGTTGATATCCCAGTTTTTGATTTCAGCAGAAATTTTTGTGGGAAACCGGCTGGCGTCGAAGATCGTGGTTTGAGCGACGCCCGATTTTCCTTCTTTCAGGCCGGCCCAAACAGTTTCGACATCGTTGCCCATTGGGTTAACCATCCCGATGCCGGTGACAACGACTCGCCGTTGGCGGTTTGCGATCATGCGAAGCTCCAAAATCAAGGCCGCGTGTTAGCGGATTTTCTCAGGTGAACGGAACCAGATATTATAGACATCGGACGATTTTGTCGAAATGTCGTGCCGAATTTATCAACCGGTATTGGTTTGCAGACTGGCTTTTTCAGCGTCCAGCATATGTTGGGGAATTTTCACGGGTGTTCCGTCAGGATTCACGCCAACATCAAACAGTTTCATCAGGCGAATCATGCGACAAAAGCCTGCCGGTTCAAACAGGGTCACGCCTTCGAAACGTTTATTATCCTCGAGGGTCGCGAACATCAGATCGACATCCGCCAACAGCCGGTCTTTCACGTGGGCCGTGCAGTGTGCCATGGCTCCATTATCAGAAACATTGGTCAATTCACAGCGAAACCGGATCGTATCGCCTGGAACGGCCTCGAATTTGAATTCGGCTTTTCCGACCTTGGCCAGCACGATTCTTTTTTTGAAATCGCTGACCTGGCTGAGCAGCAGGCCGCCGGTTTGCGCCATACCTTCGATGATCAAGGCAGCGGGGTGGTATGGCATTCCGGGCGAATAGTTGTCGATCTGCTCTTCACCGAGGCTGACGTTTTTAACCGAGACAGCATATTGCCCCGAAACGAATTCCTCGAAACGATCAATCCAGAACCAACGCATCGATGTGACCTACTCAAACTAAAAAAACCCGCCAGGATTATTGTAGTCCAAGCGGGCTCGATTCAACATGAAATTCAGTTGACCTTGGTTTCAATGTAATTGCACAAATCCTGGACCGTCAGCAGATTACCGAAATCTTGCACTTGGGGATTTTTTTCGAATTCTGTCAAATCGGCAAATGGCATGCGTTCTTTGAGTTTCGCGATACCGGTTTCAGTGACTTTACCATCCTGAACGTATTCAGCGTTTGTCAAAACGTCGTCCGGGAACAATTCGTCGCGCGGGATTTGGATGTCAAACGCTTTTTCCAATTTGAAAACGATATCCAAAAAGTCAATCGATTCGGCGCCGAGGTCGCCAACCATGGTGGCTTCGGGTGTTACTTCATCATCATCGACGCTGAGCGCGTCCATGAGTGCTTCTTTGACTTTTTCGAATACCTCTTCTTTTGTCGGCATATCTTGTTTTCTCCAAGCAGTGTGATGCGATAGCTGAAATGTATATAAATCGCTGTCAGACAGCTGTTATTTCTGAAAGTGCGGCAGGGACATCCAATTCGCCAGTGGATTCAAATCGCGGTCCGCAAAGCAAACGAAATTGGCGCTGAAATCGCATGCGCATGAAATCGTCGACTTCGACCGAACCTTTTTCTCGATCGGCGAGGTTGTATCGTTCTAAAACCATTCGTCCACCTACGGCGGTTGACGATCGTGTGGTCGCTTTGACTTGAACCGTCACAAAATCGGTATCAAATTTTTTAATGGTGGAGTTGATCAACAACTGATGTCCCGGTTCAACGAAATCGCCGAATTTAATATTTTTGGCTTCGCGCAGAACGACCATCGAGTTTTCAAAATTTTCGCGGTGTCGAACTAAAAACATACTTGCCTGAAACAGCGCTTCGACCATCAAGACTCCCGGCATTACCGGAAAGCGAGGAAAGTGGTCCTGCAAATAATCTTCGGACAAGGTCAAGCAGCGGACAGCTACGATGCGATCCTCCGTGATTTCAATAATCCTGTCTAATTGGCAAAATCGCATGCGACAACTTTGAAATCAACTCGTGATAAAATGCTTCTCAGGTGACCGTCTTTATGGCAGTAAAAACGCCAGCAAACCGGTCAAAACAAGCTAGACAATATACCACCGGCCCCCATCCCCCTCAACTGCAACAAGAATAGGCTAAAATTCGGCGCAGGGGGTCGTTTTGTTGTCTCAATTGTCAGTCAGTGGTAAATTCTCTGCCATGAGAAAAGGAATCGCAGTTTCGCCGGGTGTCGCAATCGGAAAAGCCTTCGTAATCCACGAGATATTCGTGAATCCGGACACGAAGCGCTTGGAAGACAACGAAGTTACGGCTGAATTAGCAAAATACGAAACCGCCCGAGACCGGGCCGATGCCGATCTCCAGGCACTGTATCGAAAAGTCGAACGCCAAGTCGGACGGGACGAGGCATCGGTTTTTTTAGTCCATCGCAGCATTTTGCGCGATGCGGCTTTCACCAATAAAATTCGCGGCTGGGTGGTCAACGACAGGATGACGGCGTCGGCCAGTTTGCACCGACTGCTGGGTGAATATACGACTTTGTTGACCCGCACCAACGACGAATATCTCAAAGAACGATTGAATGACATTCGCGATGTCGTCGTCCGATTGACGGCCCACATGTCAGAGGTAATCCAGCCCAATCAAAACGTTCTGGATGGTCCCCTGATCGTTGTTGCCGACGAGTTGTTGCCATCGCAAGCCGTTGCCCTGGGCGATGTTGATGTTCACGGAATTATCACGCAATCGGGCAGCCAGACGAGCCATGCAGCAATCATTGCACGCAGCCGCGGGATTCCCGCTGTTTCGGGATTGCGCGGAATTCTGCGGTTGGTAAAAACTGGCGATACGATTGTCGTCGACGGGCAACACGGCCATGTCGAAATCAATCCCAATTCAGAAGAACTGGCGGCGTTTCGAAAACTGGAACGAGAGTTTTTTGATCTCAAAGATCAATTGGCGGAAAATCGCGACTTGCCTGCCAACACGGTCGATGGAACGGAGTTACGGCTGCAAGCCAATATTAATTCGGCCGCCGATGCAACTGCTGCCAGCGCAATGGGCGCATCGGGTGTTGGTCTGTATCGAACCGAGTATCTGTATCTGACCCATCCCGATGTTCCAGACGAGGAGGAGCAATACAAGACGTATTGTGAAGTCATCAAGGAATGTCCTAACCAGCATATCACCATCCGAACGCTCGATATTGGCGGTGACAAAACAGTTCCCTATTTAGGACACAATCATCAGGAAGCCAATCCGTTTATGGGATGGCGTAGCATTCGATTGTCGTTTGAGCATCCCGAGTTTTTCAATACGCAAATTCGTGCCGTGTTACGTGCCGCGTCAGAATTTCCCGATGGGACCGTGCGATTGATGTTTCCGATGGTGACTACCATCGAAGAAATGCGCCGCTTGCGGAGCTTTATGAAGCGAGCCAAAAAAGAGTTGGGCGAGCGCGGCAAGGTGGTTCGTGATATGCCAATTGGAATGATGCTCGAAGTTCCCGCCGCCGCTATTTCGATCGAGTTGATGTTGGATCTTGTCGATTTTGTTTCGATTGGATCGAACGACCTGGTTCAATATTTGATGGCCGCCGACCGCGACAATCCCAAAGTGAGCCATTTGTGCCAGCCACTGGCCCCGTCGGTGCTGCGAGTTTTACATTCTGTGATTCAAGCTTGTGACAAATCCGGCAAGCCAGTGACGGTTTGTGGCGAAATGGCCGGGCAGCCCAAGTCGTTTGTTTTATTGTTGGGGATGGGTCTAAGACGGTTTAGCATGAGCCCGGCTTTTATTCCCAGTATCAAAGAGTTGGCAGCCAGTATTACGATTGACGAAGCAGAGCAGATTGTCAAAAGCGTGATGAAGTTGAAAACTTTGTCGCAAATCAAGAAATTCATGACCCGCCAGATCCAACAAATTGCGCCACAATTGGCGATGCTGGATACGGATTGATTGCGTTGTCGCGTTAGGGATGGCGAGGCTCAGGGGAGGGCGAGGCTCCTGCCGAGCCGAGGAGGCGTATTGTTTTGGCTCGGCAGGAGCCTCGCCCTCCCAACGATTTTCAAACTATTTTCCACGTCCACGTTTTCCGCGCGGCGGGCGCCTTTTACCTTGTCCGCCGGGACCTTGTTCTGAACGCCGTTTTTGAAACGAGCTGTCTGGTGAACCGCGAAAGTATCGTGGGATCACTGGCCAATTGGCCGTCAGAAAATAGGCGTAAGTGCCATTGGGGAATTCGGGAGTTACCGTGAATCGCCCATTACACTCGTCAAGGTCGCCGTAGCCTTCGACGTATTCGTAATCGTTGACAAACGTACCATCGTATTTGCCACCGGGATTGCGGTTGCTTTTTGGCCGATTACCCCGTCTCAGTCGATAGCTGGATTTCAGTTGGTTGATTTTGGATTTGGAGTCTTTGTAATTGGAGTATCCGTACAATGCGTAAATCGGGTGGCCGTCAGCGGCCCAGCCAACCAACGGTGAGTGTTTGTCTTTTTTAACGTTCAAACTTTGTAGCAGTCCCGTCGGTAGACCGTGATAGTGATACTGACCGTTGGGTTGAACGTGCGCGTAATTTTGATCCAATCCCAGTGGTACGGCGCCACCGAGCGCTTCGTATTGCCAGCGCGTCGAAGGTTGTCCCAAATAAAACTCTGCCGCTCCCGGGTCAAACAAAATGCCGTTAACGGAAATCCCAAAAGCAGCCATTCCAACCGGTGTTGGTTTTTTGTTGCGTTTGGGAGACAGCGTCACTTGATAGGTGGCTTTGACAGTCCGGATGTAATGTGGATTGCCACGATTGGGGAACCGCCCCACTTGGTGTTTCGGGATGCCGTTGACCGTAAACGATCGGTAGTAGGTGCCGATTCTCGTCGAGATGCTGTTGCGAGCGCTGGTGTTTTGATTGGCACGAACCAAATTCAATTTACCCGTTTGATTGGCCGTATGAACGCGGCGCGGCGGTTGTGCGGCAGCAAGGCAGGGAATTGTGAGCACAGTCAGAAAGGCGATCGCTGAAATTTTTGTGGTATTCATGATTTGGTTGAGGTTGAAAGTGTTGGTTGTAGGGCCGGTTCCCACCGGCCTATCTACAAAACGGCCGGTGGGAACCGGCCCTACTCATCGATTGCGATTAACCTGTTGGTTGGCTAATTCGCCGATACGTTTCAAACTGGTAATTCAATCCTGCTTGGTTTTGGTGTGGTCCGTCGGTTTCTGTCAGATTCCAAACGTGCTCATCAATTTGATTCAACGGAAAAAATGCATCACCATCAATATTTGCAAAAACGCGGGTCAAAAAAAGCGTATTTGCGACGGGCAGTGCCAGATCGTAAATCTGTGCTCCGCCCACAACAAACGGTTGATCATCTGTGTGGGCAATTTCCAGAGAAGCATCAAAGCTGTTAACGACCTGGACACCGTCGAACGAGAACTCTGGATTGCGGCTAATGACAATCGTCGTTCGGCCCGGCAAGCAACGACCGATCGAATCGAACGTTTTTCGACCCATAATGAGATGGTGACCCATCGTCAGGCGTTTAAAACGTTTCAAATCATCGGAGATATGCCAGGGGAGATCTCCATCACGACCGATGACGCCGTTTTCACTTGTGGCAACAATGATTGATAAATTCATTTCTAAACGGCAACCGGCGCTTTGATGTGGGGATGCGGGTCGTATTCCACGAGTTCAAAGTCTTCGAATTTGAAGTCAAAAATAGAATCGATCTCGGGATTGAGTTTCATCAACGGTAGTGGACGCGGGTCGCGTGACAATTGCAATTCAACTTGTTCGCGATGATTGTCATAAATATGTACGTCTCCAAACGAGTGCACAAATTCTCCCGGGCACAGTCCGGTCACTTGGGCAATCATCATCAGCAGCAGCGAATAGGAAGCGATATTGAAGGGGACTCCTAAAAATACATCAGCGCTCCGCTGGTAAAGTTGGCAAGACAATTTTCCATCGGCGACGTAGAACTGGAACAACGCGTGACAGGGTGGCAATTTCATTTTTTCGATTTCGCCAACGTTCCAGGCGCACACGATATGCCGACGGGAATCCGGATTGGTTTTGATTTGTTCAACGACGTTCGTGATTTGATCGATGGTTTGGCCATCGGCGCCGCGCCATGAACGCCACTGGGCTCCGTAGACGGGTCCGAGCTCGCCATTTTCATCTGCCCATTCGTCCCAGATTTTGACGCCGTTTTCTTTGAGGTAAGCGATATTGGTCTCGCCTTTAAGAAACCACAGCAACTCGTGGATAATCGATTTTGTGTGCAGTTTTTTTGTCGTGAGCAATGGGAATCCGTCCATCAAATCAAAACGCATTTGATAGCCGAATACGCTGATGGTCCCGGTACCCGTGCGATCAGGTTTCTCAACGCCGTGATTCAGAATATGTTGTAAAAGTTGTTGATATTGTTTCATGATTTTTTATGTTTTTGTCAGAATACAAAGGCAGTAATCATTTGCGAATGATACGAGCACGAAGCGCCAGCGAGTGGTTTGACCGCGCAAAACCACTCGCTGGCGCTTCGTGCTCGTATCACGTGTGACGATTCATGCAATTTCCTCTCTTACGTTTCGCACTTGCGATTTTGTTTGTCGCAAATCTTACGAAACTTTATCGAATTCCGATTGGGCAAAAAATCGCGAGACGAAACAAGTCCCGTGCTAGCATATTTTCCCGTTTTCAATCAATTTGCCCATCCCAAGAAACCGAAATTAAATACATCTAATGAATTAGTTATATGTTCCTTTCGTGATGCGAAAGTCCTTTTCGCTGAGATCTGGATATGTCACAAATCTCGATTCTTGTCCCTGTACTCGATAATCTTGCTGCTTTCGAAGATACGCTGGCATCGATATTATGCCATCAACCTGGCAACAGTGAATTGATCGTCATTCACTCGGGCGATTACCAGGACCCCTACGACCTGGAATATGAGGGCGTCAAATTCCTGGAAGGCGAACCGGGCGAGCACTGGACACAAACCATGATGCAAGCGGCCGCTCGTTTGCTGGACAGTCAAATTGTTCATACCATTTGCCCCGGTGTTCAGGTCGACGAAGGCTGGTGCGACGAAGCGGTCCAGGCATTTGCCGACGCGCGAATCGCAATGGCGAGTCCAGTGCTGGTTAGTGAGTCCGAACCCGATTTCGTTGTTTCCATCGGCGTCGGCCGATCCGCCAGTTTTCGACGCAAACTGGTGGGTGAAAATATCAAAGGAGCCCAGTTGGCTCGTTTGGGTCATGCGGTTGCTTCGGAAATTGTGGGGCCTACATCCTGGTGCGGTTTCTATCGACGGGAAATTTTACAAGCATTTTGGAATTCGCGTTGGCCGCTCGATTGCGATGTTTGGGATTTGGATTTCGGATTATGCTGTCAGCAGCTCGGCTTGAAAAACCAGATTTTGTCAGATAGTTATGCGTCGTTGTACATCGAATCAGATTTCGATCTGACCTACCATTTTTCTAGAGGCGACATTGCCCAGGCCTTGATGTGCAAGTACAAAAATCCTGGCGTCAATCGTGGCCGATTCATCGCAGCCTGTCGGGATATTTGTGATGGTTTCTTTTCATTCCGCTCGATCCAGCACGCATTCCAGCGGTTTGCTTACCGAATCGCCGACAACCCCGCGGACATTTCCGAACGCTGGGAACGATTAGTCGAATTAGTCGACTCATTGCATTGTCCGAACGAAATTCCCGCTCGCAAAGCGGCATAAAACACTTGAATACCGACGTCGACTGGGCGACGATGGAGATACGCCCGGAGTATTTGATGATTCATCAGGTTCGATGTTTCGGAGTGACAACATGTCAAAATGGTTTGCGGTATTTGCGATTTCCGTCTCGTTCGCGTGTCTAGCAAGTGAGCGTCATTCCAGCAGTTTTGCTCAGGATGATGCCAAGTCCAAACGTGTGCCAGTCAAGAAAACACAAGCAGACGACAAAGATAAAATTCAGGCGTTGATTCGCGAACTCAATGCACCAAAATTCGAGACGCGCGAAAAAGCGCAGCTACGACTCAAAAAATTTGGCAATCCAGCATTGCAGGCGCTGCGAAAATTGAATTACGGCGATGCAACTCCGCAGACGATTTATCGCGCCAACAATGTCATCAAGGCGATCGAGGAATTCAATGCAGGCTACATCGATTTGAGCAAATCCATCAACCATCAAATGGCTGAACGGTTTGGCCGATTCGAAGGCAACACGTTAGAAAATCTGCCGCGTGGAGTTCGAAAGATGGGCGGTGTTTCTTTCAAGATTGCTGATGGAGTTTTAATGCTGGGTGGAAAGCATCGAACCGATCGACCCAAGAAAATTGAAAATATCAAAATCCAGCGAACTTGCCGACAGATTCATTTTTTGCATGCCGTCCAATATGGCAGCGGGATCAAAGACAAAACCAAGATCGGTGAATATGTCGTTCACTATTCCGACGGAAAACGGGAGACCATTCCGATTGTGATGGGTGTCGATGTTCGCGACTGGTGGAACACCGATGATTCCAAAAAAGTTGAACGCGGCAAGGTGGTTTGGACGGGCAGCAACAAATCTACAAAGTCCGCAGGTTGCACATTAAGGTTGTTTTCGGGCGTGTGGAAAAATCCGCGGCCCGATCAGGCCATTACTAAAATTGATTTTGTCCAGACTCATGATGTTGCAGCTCCGTTTTGCGTCGCAATCACCGTCAAACCTCGCTGAAAACTCGGTCGTTAACCGTTGGGTGGCAAGCGATTAATTCAAAATGGCCGTTGACGGATCGGCCGGCGGAAGGCGCCCAATCGTCCAGCGTCCATCATATTTTTTGGCGACGCGTCCCGACCCTGCGAATCAGCAGTTATTCTGAACGAATGTTAACTCGGCCACCAGATTTTGACGGGTGTTCTTGATATGATAATTTGTTTCACCTAAACACTGTCCTGCGTCACGAAACGCATCTTGCAACGAGGTTTCCATGTATTTCCGAATGGCAAAACGCATGCTGTTTGAAACTGACAAACGGCTGCTTTGGAAATTGTTTTGGAATATGGGTTTCAAAGGGATGCGCAGTGTTCAAAAGCACAAAAAGCGTCTGAAGCGCGGCGAATTTTTTCCTCCATATTTGTACATCTCAATTATCAACACTTGCAATTTGCGATGTCAGGGTTGTTGGGTCGACGTTGCTCACAAGCAGCAAAAAATCGAAGTCGATGCGCTCAATCGGATGATTACAACCGCCAAAAAAATGGGCAACTCGTTTTTTGGCTTGCTCGGCGGCGAGCCGTTTATGCACAAAGAGTTGTTTGATGTGCTCGAGGCTCATCCGGATGCTTATTTCCAAGTTTTTACCAACGGCCATTTCATTACCGACGAAGTTGCCAAGCGGTTGCGGAAATGTGGCAATGTTACTCCGTTAGTGAGTGTCGAAGGCTCGGAAATTGTCAGCGATGAACGGCGCGGCAAAGCGGGCGTTCTAAGTGCGACGATGAAAGGCTTGCAAAATTGCTTGGACAACAAAGTGATGACCGGTGTTTGCACCAGTTTGTGCCAGACCAATATTGACGATTTGCTGACCGAAAAATGGGTTGATCGATTGATCGAAATGGGCGTGATGTACACCTGGTTTCATATCTTTCGCCCGGTGGGTCCCGAAGCTTCGGCCGAGTTGGCACTGACTCCCGAACAGCAACGGACGGCGCGAAAGTTTGTTGTCGACATGCGTTGCAAAAAACCAATTATCTTTATCGATGCTTACTACGATGCCGATGGTCAGGCATTGTGTCCGGCGGCAACTGGATTCACACATCACATTAACCCTTGGGGCGATATCGAACCGTGCCCAGTGATTCAATTTGCCAAAGAGTCCATTCATGACGAACGCCCGCTGGATCAAGTATTTAATGAATCCGCGTTTTTAACTGATTTTCGAAAAACGGCTGCGGAAAACACTCGGGGATGTATCATTCTGGAGCGTCCCGATTTGATCGAAGGTTTGATCGAACGCCATGGTGCCAAAGATGCCACCGCACGGCAGACGGCTTTGGCCGAGTTAAATGTAGCCCGCAGCCATCCGTCACAATATGCTCCCGACATGGAGCCGATTCCCGAACGCAGTTGGGCGTATCGTTTCGCGAAAAAATTTGCCTATCACGAATACGGCGTCTACACCAAACATTTCAAGGAAGAAAACTGGGTCTTGCCCGACCCTTCGCAACCGCGCGGCGAAACGAACGGTGAAAATGCGACCGATGAAAACGGCGAGCCGCTGTACAAAATCGGGTCGTGATTTCTCAAATATCCAGATCGTCCAATTGATCGATCAATTTGTCGAGATCGTCTTTGGGTCCCGCTGGTTTGTCGGCTTGGCGTTTGGGCATCCCGACAGACATGCCAACAGCATCTCGACCTGCCATGAGCAATTGTTCGTCGCGTTCTTGAGCAGCGATTTCTTCCGCGGATTTTCCAGATTCCGGCGCGCCGAATAGTTGCGACAGATCGATTTTCATACTGGCAGCGGATTCGAGGCTCCCAGCGATTGCGGGCGTTTTATGTTGTGGAAAGATGATTGCGTTTTCCGGACAGACGCGGCTGCATGCCGGACAACCTTTGCGACAATTGTCTGGTTGTTCGACCAGAATCGTATCCACATTGTCGACACCGTAGACACCGAACAAGCAGAAATCGATACACTCCATGCAATTGGTGCAACGACTGAAATCAATCACCGGGTACCAGCGTCGTCCACCTTCGTCAGGTTCAATCCGCGTGACGTTCGCGGACCCGTTGGATTCGGCGGGAGCCGCCAAACCATTTCCATCTGCCGCTAAAGCCGTGTCGTTGGTCGGATTGTTCATCCGGGCAACTGCTTCGGGGCTGGGTCCGTTGACAACTGGCAGTGAGCTGCCATTGCGCGAGGTTAGATCTCCCAGCTGGACAATTTGTGTATTGAGTTCGCTGTGAATGCGTTTGATTTCCTCAATATATTCGTCCGCTTTCTCAGAAATCCGCAAATCGATGCAGTAAATTTTTCGGTTGGGTATTTCCCGAGTTTCGATGACGCGTTCTTTGTCATCTGATTCATCTTCAAACTCGTCGTCGTCCTCGTCATCCTCGTCGTCCGCACGCAACAGCGTCTCGCCAACTATACCGCAGATGTTGTTGCGATCCAGGATCCAGTGAGCGGCGCGTTCGTAAAGCCAGCTGCAGACAATCATGTTGCCGCTGATCCCGCTGAGGGCCAGCATCCCGGTACTGTCGGGTTTGATATCGTACAGGTTGGGAATGACCGTGACGTCGATGCCGTTTTCAAACAGCAGCCCGGCAATCATATCTTCTTCGAGCCGACGTTTTGCCGGATTTTTGCTGGGGCTTTGTGAGACGACGACGGTAGTGCGTTTTGCCATGTTCTGGAAATCTGGATTGAAAATGGATGGCCGAAATCAAATTTTACCACAAATCGATTGCGAGTGACGTTTGGTGTTTCTCAAAACCGCCGGAGCAATTCGGCTGACAGATCCATTCTCGTTCTATACAAGCACTTTTTTGTGCACGAATCTTCGAATCCGTTTGAGTCACTCGCCATTGGATGAGTTGTTAAACATCCCAGCGGCCCGGCAATACCGGGAAATCCTTAGTTTTTGGTAATTCGATGCAAAAAATCGTTAAAAACCGAACACTTTTTTGTTTGCTCTCTGAGGAATACAACCTACGGTTTAGAAACAATTCTGTCCTGAGAGCTTGGCGGTTCAAAAATGAAACAAACTATGCTTGCGAAAATCGGTCATTTTCTGAGTGATGACGAGGGTGCTACCGCTGTCGAGTATTCTGTGATGTTAGCAATGATCGTGCTGTTGGCCATTGCCGCAATTCTGTCGATGGGAAATGAAACATCGCAATTCTACGATTACAACGCTGAAGAGGTTGAAAAAGCTCTTTAATCCAATTCCGCTGCATCGCTCCGTTTTCAATCGTCGTTGTCAGACCGCGATGAATTGGTGCCATAGATAACCATCGTCCAGATGTTGTGATCCGGAAAATTCTAGATGCAGGATGCGGCGTTGCATTTCAAAATCGGGATTGCTGTGTCCAGACGCGTGTGAAACGAGTGGTCGCATCGCTAAAACATCGCCTGCATTGCAAGTAACAACGGTTGGTGAACCCGAATAGTTTCCGGATATTTTTCCGTTGCGATGAGATCCAGCGATAACTTGTAGAGGGCCATTGTCATTGGTCACATCATCCAGATGGATTCTCAGAGTTAACATGTTTTCGAGTACGGATGTTGGAGCTTCGACGTGAGGCACATTCGCTTTTCGTGTTGGTTTGGTAAATCGCATTGATGGCAAGGTGTTGTCGACGACGGCGATGGTCATGTCTTTATGAAAGGGCAGTGACCAGGAGCGATGCGACGGTTTGTCAAAATACAATGCTCTGACCAAACCTGGCGTGTTTCCCAAAATGGTACGAAGAACGTTTTCCAAGTGTGCACTTCGCCACAGCGTCGAGATTTCCGGGACAACATCCAGTACATTTCTCGCGGCAAAAACCGTGCCCCGGGAGCTGCGAATCGACGAAAATTCGGTGTCGGCCAAAAAACCTGATTCGATGTTGTCGAGCATCGCCGCGACGGTGTCATCGTCAAAAACCTGTGGCAGCAACGAAAAACCGTTCCGTTCGATTTCAATTTTGAGTTGTTCATGTATCGTCGAAATCATTTTTTTGCGTTACCCATCAAATTTCGGCTAAAATCAAAGACGGTTTTCCCGTTGGATCCATTGTAAATTGTCAAATCACAATTCGATCCGTCAGAGGAAATTTTCATGGAAACAAAATCATAAGTGCGAAGCGTGAGCGAGGAACCACGTTTTCGCCACACATTAGCGTGGTTGTAGTCCCTCGCTCACGCTTCGCACTTGTGATTTTTGTAGATTCGTTAGCTTTCCCTGTGGAGCAGAAGGAAATGAGAATTTCATCCGTCGTCCTGCCTAATAAACTGATAACATTGTGCCTGATTTTGTTTTTTTCGAGTAGTTCATTTGGCCAGACTCGGGACGAAAAAGTCCGGTTGGATTGGCAAAAACTCAACGCGGACGGTACGTGGTTTTACGACGATCTCGATGCGGGAATCAAGGCGGCCAAGAAAAACAAAAAACCGCTGATGGTGGTTCTCCGCTGTATCCCGTGAGAGGAATGCAAAGCTTTTGACGAACAGGTTGTTCGTCGTGACAAACAACTCAAAAATCTTTCCAAAAAATTTGTGACAGTCCGGTTGGTCAAATGCAATAGTCTCGATTTGAATTTGTTTCAGTTTGACTACGATTTGACGTTTGCCGTGTTTTTCCTAAATGCGGACAAAACGGTTTACGCTCGGTATGGAACGCGAACGGGCCATGATGCTGACAAAGATGTCGCTCTCGAAGGACTGGCGGCGACGATGAACGAGGTGCTGAAAATTCACGCGGCATATCCTAAAAACAAATCGTCGCTGGCAGGTAAACAGCCTAAGAAAAGCAAGTACAAAGTTCCAGAAGATTTACCAAAACTTCGTCGCTTTAAATCGAAACTGGATTACAAGGGCGCGGTTGCCAAAAGCTGTATTCATTGCCATCAGGTTCGTGATGCCCAGCGATTTGAATATCGAAAAACAGGCAAACAGATGCCTGACAAATTGTTGTTCCCTTATCCAAAATCGGAAACTGTGGGACTCAAGTTCGATAAAAAATCGAAAACAACCTTGGCCGCAGTCCTCGATGGTTCACCAGCTCATGATGCCAAACTTCGGCGCGGTGACGGCGTTGTTTCATTAGGCGATACGACGGTTGCTTCGGAAGCGGACGTGCATTGGATTTTGCATCAGCTGGACAATCAAAAACGGATCAAGATTGTTGTTGACCGCGATGGCGAGCAAATTTCAACCACCCTGAATTTGCCAGCCGGTTGGAGGAAACAGGCGGATATCACCTGGCGGCCGACCAGTTGGGAATTGCGGCGGATGGCGACCGGTGGGCTGTCGTTGAAACCCATCAGCCAAGCCGACCGAAAACGACTGGGGATTGCTGATGACAAAATGGCTTTACGCGCCGTTCATGTGGGGCGCTATGGCGACCACGCTCGAGCTATGCGTGCAGGAATTCGCAAAGGCGACATCATCATTGCGTTTGATGGCAAGACAAATTTGTTGACCGAGAACATGATCAACGAATATGCCGTGCAACAGAAAAAGCCCGGCCAGCGCGTTGAAATCAAGTATTTGCGAGGCAAACGAGAGCGTACGGCCAGTATTCGCCTTCAGTAATGATGCGAGTGAATGATCGAGTAGTCATTTTTTCACTCTGTGCTCGTTGATCCATCGTCGTATTTTTTCAATTTTTTTTGTTATTTCATCTTCCCCCAGTTCTGGACGTACCTTGCTTAAATCGATATCGAGCGATCGAAGCCACGATTGCTCGACATCATCATCAACCGTGCAATCGAACAGGGTCCGCTGAGAAAACTTGGCTTTTTGCAGGGAATCCAATTCAGCTTTGGTTAACGAACCCGAAGAAATCAAAGTAATCGCGCCACGGTACCCGCTGGCATCCAGGTGTTCGATTGCTTTGCATCGCGCTTTTGATGATTCGGCGTGATCGAACAAATAGAATTTTCGATATTCACTATCGATCAAATCTAATGACTTGAGAGAGTTGAGATTAAAACGTAGTTCAACCAACGCAGCCCAGCTGTTAACTTCGAATGTCAGATTCGGACAGGTTGCCAGGATTGGCAAATCGTCTTGATGCTTGTTGGCAACGGTCGATTTGATTCGCACATTTTTCAAGCAGTTCAATTGTTGAAGTTGCTTGTTGGTCTTGGCAATTTGTTCTGGAGTATAGTTGTATTCGAGAAAACGTATTTCAGTAATTCGAAAATGCGATTGCTCCCAGTGGGTCCCAATGAGTCTGGCCAGCCAAATCGGTCGCCAGGCGTCAGAACCAATTTGAGTAAATGTGTATTCGACTCCAGGGATTTTTTCGAGCGATTCGGCAATTTCTCGTTCAGTTTCAAATTGCCGCCTGATATTGATTCCAATGGCAAAAATTACAGAAAAAAATCCGACGGCGGCGAGTAAATGCCACAACCGAAATTTGAAAACGCCTGGTGTAAAAGCTACGGCGAGTTCCACCAGCAATCCAACCGTTGAACAAACGACAATCCAAATCAACAGGTTGCAAGCCAAGCCATACCAATAGCATTTGACCCCAATCACGCCTAACGGCCAGCTTTCCGCGTACCTCCAACTGGGTTCGAAACAAGTTGGGACTGTCGTTTCGTCATATTTCTCTTCCGGTGTCAGCCGAAGCTGAAACGGAAAATATTGATTGGTTTCAAAATCCTGCGCTTCCTCATTCCAAGTTGGAGGATCCATCAGTTGAAATTTATTTCGAATTTCTCGGTTCAAGATCCGACGTAGTTCGTCGCGCGTATAGGCTTCAACGGGCTTACTTTCGGGGTAAATATCACGCAGCATGTTACTGACACTGAGTCTCGGATACACATATTGTTTGGGGCCTTTGATATTGCGATCGCGATAATCTTCGATGTCGTAGCTGGGTCTGAGCGTATTGACGGCAACAAATGGCCAGCCGTGAGAAAACTCATCGCCCGTCGAACTTGCTTCGAAAAAAGACTGGTTGAGCGGAGTGATGAAACAGACTTTATGTCCCGGAACGTTGAGATAAAACAAAGGCAATGAAATAACTGAGATTGCGGCCCAGGTCTTCCAATTGAGCCTTCGAATGCGCCGGCCTAGCTTCTGTAGTTGCTTAAGAATCATGATGAAATAATTGTAACTGTTTTCGATGGTGCGACGGGAGATTTTGAATTTCTTGTGAGGTATTCATTTGCAACTGATACAAGCACGAAGCGCCAGCAAGTGGTTTTGTGCGGTCAAACCACTCGCTGGCGCGTCATGCTCGTAAGATTTTTACTGCGTGTTCGTGAGAACTCCGGTCCCTCGCTCACGCTTCGGGTTGCGATTGTCAGAGGTCGCAATTCAATTGCGGTAGGGCCGGTTCCCACCGGCCGATCAATGAACCGGCCGGTGGGAACCGGCCCTACTCATTTTGGGATCCAAATTATCTTCTACTGGACTTGAAAGAATGAAATAACTTCGACTCCTGTTTGCGATAGAGTGTGCAGTCGACAAAAGTCGTTGTTGGAAAACCCACTTCTTTGAGCAATTCCAGTTCGCTTTTTGTGAGAGACCCGAGGCTGTCTAACACAAGTTCTCCGTGAAAGCCCTGGGATTTGATATGAGTGATCGCCTGGCAACGCGCCTTCGATGACACTGAAACATCAACTTCAAAATGGGGTTGGTATTTCCAATCCATCAACGTTAGCGACTCCAGCTGACTAAAACGAATTTGTAGCTGTGATACATTGCTCCAGTCTTTGATTTTCAAGATCAGGTTCGGGCAAGTATTGAGGATCTCCAGTTTCGATTCGTGTCGTTTTGCAGCGGCGGCTTTGATTTCGATTTGCTCGATGCAGGTCAACTGCCGTGTCTGTCGATCGATTGTTTCGATTTTACTTTCCGAGTAGCGATGTCCGAAAAAGTAAATTTCCTGGAGGCGAAAAAATGACTGTTCCCAACCAGTCCCCACCAACCTTGCCAGCCAGGTC
Source organism: Pirellulaceae bacterium (assembly GCA_028280445.1). Classification (GTDB taxonomy): domain Bacteria; phylum Planctomycetota; class Planctomycetia; order Pirellulales; family Pirellulaceae; genus JANQLU01. The sequence continues at coordinate 21,475 of JANQLU010000128.1, forward strand.
GGTCGACAAAAGCCTGGGCCAACTTTTTTAAACTTGTAGCCAACATTCATCTTTTTGAGCACATCTGCGACTTGTCGCTCGGTTTCAAACTGCTGGCGGATGTTAATTCCCGTTGCCAGAACGACTGAAATGATGCCGACCACAACGAATAAATGAGCCAGACGAAATTTGAATAGGCCTGGTGTAAATCGGTTGGCGAGCTCAAACATGAAACCGATGGTCGCGCAAACGACGAACCAAATCAACAAATTGCAAGCCAACCCCGCCCAGAAAAATTTGATTCCGATCGCTTCCATGGGCCAACATTCGGAATACCACCAATTCGGTTTCTGACATTCGCGAATCGACGTTTGGTGAAACTCTGTGCCGGGCGCGGTTTGCAGAGACATCGCATCCCGAGTCTGCAGATCATAATCCTCCAACGCGTCATTCCAATAGGTCCGATCCCGTTGGTAAAACGAATCTTGGATTTCGCGATTCAAGATTTTGCAAAGTTCTTGACGCGTATATGTCTTGGGTTTGGTCGCCCCGCGAAGGTAAATCTGATCAGCTGTGCGTTGGTACCGCCGAGGGCCTTTGAGATCGCGATTTTGAAACCACTGGATTTCGTAATTGGGTTTCAGGGTATGAACCGCGACAAACGGCCAGCCATGCGAAAACTCTTTGCCGTGTTCGCCATCAGCATTTGCTTTACCGTTAACAAATCCAATTTTTTGACCGGGCACATTGAGGAAAAACAACGGTACTGAAACGAGGATCATCGCGGCCCAGGTCTTCCAATTGAGCTGAGGGATGCACCGGCCTAACTTCTGGAGTTGTTTGAAAATCATGACGATTCAATTGTAGCTGTTTTTGAAAGCGCGACGGAGGAATTTGAAGAAACTCGCACCCACGAATGATCCTCATTAAGACAAAAGTCGTAAGCAATCAGTTTGCAAGGCGTTCTTCAAGCACGATCAAAGTCAAACGGTACGACCTCTGCCAAAGTTTCCTTGCCGAGCGCGATCATTGCCAAACGATCAAATCCTAGCGCTGTGCCAGAGCACGCGGGGAGACCGTGATCCATCGCCAATAAAAGACGGCTTTCGGTTGGCAGTTTGTCGTTTCCGTCTTCTGTCCGCTGGGCATTGATGAACTCGTTGCGGCGGCGCAATTCATCGGCGTCGAGTAATTCATGGTAGCCATTGGCCAACTCGATTCCACGGATATACATTTCAAACCGTTCCGCGTATTCCAGGCCATCGACATCCTGTCGAATTTTAGCCAGTGCGGATTGAGTTGCCGGCCAATCGAAAATGATGACGGACTCATGATTTGCCAGTTGTGGCTCCACAACGCGACTCATCAACAGATTGAGCAGTTCATCGCGATCGTTGATGGTCGAGGTGTTTCCAATTTTTTCTTGCACGGTTTGTGCCAATTCGTCAGCGGTTGCGGCAAATGGATCAACTGCCGTCGTTTCCAAAAAGATTTGACGATAGCTACATTGTCGCGCCGGTGGGACTTTGAGGAGATCAATGGCAAATTCGTCGAGCAGCGTTCGTCCCTGCTGATAATCGTCGCCAGCGCGATACCATTCGAGGATCGTAAATTCGGGATTATGCTGCGTGCCGCATTCACCTTGTCGAAACGCTTTGCCCAAATAAAAAATGGCTTTGGCGCCAGCGGTGACCAGCCGTTTCATGGCAAATTCCGGCGACGTTTGCAAAAAACACGAATGAAGTTTTCCGGGCGTTTGAACGTCGACGGAGATAGGATCAATAAATCGATCGACGACCGTGTCGTGAGAAACCAACGGAGTGTCAACTTCAAAAAAACCGCGATCTAGAAAGAACTTTCGCACGCGTTGCATCAGTTCGGATCGCGCACGCAGTGTTTCGATAGTTGCCGAAGGTTGGAAATTGCGATTCATTGATTCGCATTTGAATTGGGAGAGCCAGAAGCCAGTTCGTGGGCAAACGATTCGATTTCGGTAACGACTGTTTCCCAGCCATAATCAATCGGAATCGCGTGTCCCGCTTTGTCGGCAACGATCAATTTTTTGTTTTTGGATCCAAGTTTTTCATAAAACAATTTTACGGAGTCGGGGTCAATAATGGCATCGGTCGGGGAGACAAAAACCCGAACTGGCAATTTGATTTCGTCGGCGCGACCTCGATTGCCTCGAATCAACTGGTAAGTGTTGTCGACAACGCGGCGCGGACTAAATACATTGCGACCCACAAAATCCCGTTCGCTCGGATCACGCGCATCATACTCAAACGGGCTTTTGGCAATGCGCGAAAAGGGCAGGGTATACGACGAAAATCGGTGCCACGTTTCGGCAGTAAATACAGGGCTGCGCTCGTTGGATACTTCGATGGCTGGCGCCAACAAGACAACTCCATCAACACAGTTTGGATTTTCCAGCAAATGCGAAATGGTGACCGCTCCGCCCAACGAATGGGCGACGACGATGATCATGGAATGATTTTGTTGTAGCGATTTGATTTCGCTGTCGAGTTTGTCCAGCCAGCTTTCGGTTGTTGATTGAGCATATTTGTCAATTGACTCACCAAATCCCGGCAGACGAATCGCCCGGCAGGTAAAGTTTTGTTCGGCAAGCTGAGGGGCGATTTTACGCCAGATTTGCGGCGAATCGTTGAATCCGTGAAGCAACAAAATGGCAACCGGCCCTTTGCCGATGGTAAATTCTTCGCAACCTGCCTGAACCCCATTTTCATTGCGAGTAACGTTGGATTCCCATTTTTGGATTTCCAAAGCAACATAGCGCGAGTAGGCAAAATCACCGATGAGCCAGATCACCACGAACCCGATCAAAATCCAGACCATTCGACGCAACCATTTTCGTTTCGTGGGCGTTGTGTTTTTGTTTGACATTGTTCATTTAGCGCAACGACATTCGCTCCGAATTTTCGGCGTCGAATGCGGATTTTAAAACTTGTTGCCTATGAACGCGGAAATGCGCTAGGAAACAGCAACCCGATTTTGGATTTTTGCGCCCATCAGCGTATTTTCCAGCAACATCGTAACTGTCAGCGGGCCGACGCCACCCGGAACCGGTGTGAGCATTCCGGCGACTTGGGATACGGCGTCGAAATCAACATCGCCAACGAGTTTGCCGTCGAGACGATTGATACCGACATCGATGACAACCGCACCTGGTTTGACCATTTCCGCGGTGACAAAATTCGCTCGACCAATGGCAGCAATGAGAATATCCGCTTGTCGACAGACGCCAGCAAGATCTTGTGTGCGGCTGTGACAGACCGTGACGGTCGCATTGCCGGCTTTGATGTTGGGCAGACTTTTTTGCATCAACATCGAGGCGATCGGTTTTCCTACGATGTCGCTGCGGCCGATGACCACCGCCGATTTACCTGAACAGTCGACATCATGACGATCCAACAATTGGACGATGCCGTGAGGTGTGCAAGGCAAAAAACGCGGTCGCCCCTGGCTCAGCAAGCCAACGTTTTCGGGATGGAAAGCATCAACGTCTTTGAGCGGATCGATGGTATCCAGAATAGCCTGTTCATCAATTTGATCCGGCAATGGAAGCTGAACCAGGATTCCATTGACGTCATCGTCACGGTTGAGTTCGTTGACCAGCGCCAACAGTTGGTCGTGGTCGATGTCGCCAGACAAGCGATGCAACTCACTGGCAATTCCCACACGTTCACAAGCGCGTTCTTTGTTACGAACGTAAACTTTACTGGCTGGATCGTCTCCTACCAGGACTGCCGCCAATTTAGGTTGTGGATTTCCGGCGGCGACGTGATCGGCGACGCGCTGTTTGATTTCGGATTGAATCAGTTTGGCAAGTGCTTTGCCATCCATCAGTTTTGCGGTCAAAACAAAACTCCGTAAGAAAATTGAGAACGTGACAAAATTACAAACGTTAGCCGTCAGACGATTTCTGCGGTGTATTTTCGCTGTTGTTATCTGCTTTTTTCTGTTGATCGCCTTTTTTGTTGGCGTCGTTTTTGGAATCGGCAGTTATGGGAGGTTTGTATGTTGTGGGATCGAACGATGACTCAACGTTCGCACGCAGTTTTTGAATATCGGATTCCAATCGAGTTTCGTTTTCTTTATTGCTCAGAAACGGTCCGATAAATCGGTAGATTCCCCGATAGTTCAAATGGACTTCGACTCGCAATTTTGTTTGAGTTGCCCCATTTTCCATCAACGAATAATCGCTGCTGACGCGAAACACCGAGCCAGTCGAAGCGACAACCAGACGTGAGTTTTCTTCGATCGTTTTGATTTCGTCGGTCAGTTCGATTTCCTGACCGTCTTTTTGGTAAGTGATTTTTGCCCGGCTGCCAGGCTGACTTTTTCCGTCGGACAACGGCTGTATTTTCACAACTCCTTCGGCCCATTGGGGAATCAGTGCTGGGTCGGTAATGTGCTTGAAGACTTCGGTGGTTGGGGCCTGGATGGTTGTTTCAACCCGATATTTTCGTGTTTTGCCGCCCAACCAGAACAAGATTCCAGCAGCCAGTGCCAGAATGATTCCCAAGTACAGGGCAGCTTTCGAGATGGGCCGCATGAATCTCTCGCATCATCAACGATTTAGATCTGACTCTCATTAAACGGGCCCAATACGATCGAGCCAGTTTCAAATGTACCGAATCAAACTCATATATCAAGCTAAGTTCAAGCCAAGAACGCCACAGACTGGGCAAAATGCATGATGTTTGCGTTGTTGATTTTTCAAAATCGATATTGCTGGAAAGGGGTAATTTTTGGAATCTTATGAAATTGTGAAACTCAAAGGGATGCCATGAATTCCCAATCCCAATCAAAAACACGCCCAAAGATTTTTCGTGCATTGGGCGATCAGCAACCACCTGCCGAAATTCAAATCAATGATATCATTTTGGTCCATGTAAAAACGATCAAGCACGATTCGTGGGCCGCAACCGCTCTCTATGAGAATTCAGAACGCGGTCGAAAGGTTGTTTGTAAGTTTAATCGCACTCAACCAATTGGGTTTTTTCCCATGCGCTGGTTGGGTTGGATGCTGGCACGTCGTGAAATCAAGATGTACCAGCGACTTGCAGATCTGCCAAACGTGGCAGAAGGATTTGCGACCGTCCATGTCGATGGGAAACTGGTCAGCCATGCTGCAGCTCACGAATTTATCGAAGGACATCCGTTGAGATGGTTCGACAATGTCAACGATTCGTTTTTTGACAAACTTGAATCGACGCTTTGTGAACTCCATCGTCGTTCGATCGCTTATGTCGATATGAACAAATCTGAAAACGTGATTATCGACCGTAACGGTGATCCATGCCTGATCGATTTTCAAATCAGCGTACGATTGCCGCGGTTGTGGCCGATCAGTTGGGTGTTGCGTTTGCTCCAACGTAGTGATTTGTATCACTGCGAGAAATTAAAACGACGATATCGTCCCGATCTCGTGTCAGTGCATTCAACCGGTAAACCTTGGTGGATTCGATTACATCGCAAAATCGCAGATCCTTTTCGGGCGGTGCGCCGAGGGCTGCTTGTTCGACTGGGCATTCGAAAAGGAATTGGCAAACCTCAGACAGAAGCGTTTATCGAAGAAGGATTGCGCGAAGGCGGAGACGTTACAGAAACGAATGTTCCCATCTTACAATTACACGCGTTGCTCGTTGGAGCTGACTATTATCGTGCTTGTGGCGGATCGAACGAGCGGTATTCCGAACAATTGTTTCAAGATGTGGTTGGAGCTCCACAAGACAGTGAAGATCAAGCGTTGATTGCACATATGAAACGGGTGCCCGCGTTTTGCAAAGTCGTGGATTTGTTGCGTTATCGGCGAACGTTTGTTGAGAGTCAGCGATGGGCTCCCGATTGGATTGACGCGAAATTAAAACAGTTGCGAAACAAGATTGCGGCAAGACGATCGAATAATGCCGCAGCGTAGGGCCAGTTCCTACCGGCCAATTAATTCAAAATGGCCGGTGGGAACCGGCCCTACAAAAAAAGCCGCAGTTGAGAGAGAAAACTGCGGCATCGGGGGATGGGGAGGTCCACCGTTCAAGTAGAGTAAGGGTTCTACTTTGAAAAATCAGAAGTGGTTTACTTTTTGTCTTGAGTTTGGAACCCTGACGCTTTCAGTTGTTTTTGAACGGATTGGTAAAACGCGTCACCCAGTGTTTTGTCACCAGGCTTGGCAGTTTTGGACAATTGCTTTCGAACATGGGCATCGCGTTCGCGTTGCAGTTTTGCAAGTTGACTACGAATTTTATTGCGCTCGGTAACGATTTTATCGAGATATTGTTGTCGTTGTTGCATCGTCATTTTGCGCATGTTTTCCGGCAACTCATCGGCTTTGATTTTCTTCAAAATGTTTTTGTCTTCGGCGTAGGAATCGCACAGACAACGACCGACATTGCGGTAAACACTGCTGATCTTCGCTTTGTTGCGCTGGATCAGTTGAACATCATTTTCATTCTGAGCATTTAAATCTTGCCGAACCTGATTCGCCGAATATTTTCGTCGCTCAGACTCTTTGCCGTACCAGAGGTATGTTTTGTTGAGCTTGGCATTGAGTTCGATGATGATTTTGTCTTGAGGACATTTGATATAGCGAATTTTGCGATCTTGGTTGATGTTCAGGAATTCGCCTTCGGCAATTTTTGCTCCATGTGCCCATTTACCGTTGATGCCAGCTTGTCGGTTGCCGCAGTGAATCGTGTTCACGATGATTCCGGCTTCGATCGCTTTTTTGCAAGCATCTTTGTAATGAACGGGACCTTGTGTAAACGGTTCGTTTCCACAGACAAAAATCGCTTTGTAACCATTGGTTTCTTTCGACCAGTCGAGTCGTTTAACTGCTTCGTGAATCACTTGGCCGCAATATTCGTCACCGCCGCTGGTTCGCAGTGAGAACAGCGCTTCGGAAACTTTGTCCAGATCGTCCGTCAGTCCGACCACTTGACGAATATAACCTTCGGATGCAGGCAACCGGGTGTTACCGTATTCAAATACAGAAACTCGAAGGATTGGAGTTTGTCCGCTTTTTTTCGCCTCGGCAAACTGTTGAACGATGTTCCACAGCTGGCTTTTCGCTTGCGAGATCAATCCGTCCATCGAGTTCGAGGTGTCGAGCAGAATCGCAACATCAACGGATGCTCGTTTTCCCGTAAAAGGTTTTTTGCCAGAGGGTTTGACTTTTTTGTCGTCATCTTCGACGCGAATTCGAATGTCGATTTTTTTAGTTTGCGGTACAGCGAACGCCGTTGATGTGATCGCAATCGCTGTCATTAAAGTGGCGAATAAACATTTTCGCAACATTTGTTGCCTCCAATACGTTGCAGATAGAAAAAAGGCTGGCATTTTTATGACGTTGGCCAAGTCAGCGTTGTTCCGGGATTTGCCCGAATCTTTTGTGGAATCGCTTTCAAATTGCTGGCACATTGTGCAAACAGGGGGAATTTGGGCATTTGCGTGGTAAAACACCACGGTCGATTCGTCTATGAATTCACCGAAGAATCTTGGAATGCGGCAATTGTGACGGTTTCATCATGAAAAAAGGGCCGAGTATTTTTACCCGGCGGCTAGGCGCTAGCCGCTGGTAAGAATTCAGTTTTTAGTCAATGACTCTGGTGACAACGTCAGAACCAACGGTCTTGCTACCTTCGTGGGGCGCGAAACGTGATCCTGTTTCACATGCAATGGGTGAGATAAAGTCGACCATGTGCGAATAACTGTTGCGGTTTCAATCACAATCGCGAAACGTTAGTGAGGGGCCGCGTTTTACTGTGCGTTTGTATGGTTCTGGTCCCTCACTGTCGCTTCGCGCTTGTGATAAAATGGCGGTGCAACGAGCCTGTTTTCATCCTCACCAAAATCGGTTCGATTTCGTTGCAACCATGAATCGATTTGGTCTCATTTCATCAAACCAAGGAGTCTCTAACTTGGACGCTATCAAAATTCTGAAAGGCCTGTTAGGCAACAAATTAACTTCACGCAGTGGCGGTGGTTTGGGCGGTCGAATTCTAAAAGAAATTTTAGGCCGCACGCGTCGATTGCGATCGCAACCACAACCGCAAAAAACACAACATCGCGCCGACCAAGATTTCAGTGATCTCGGTGAAGATCTGTTTGGCAGCGTGCGCGATCGATACCAAAGTCAATCGCCTGAACCCGAACGAATCACGCCGTCTATCGATTCACCAGCCAAGAGCGGGCTCGGCGATATGTTTCAACAGGCAGCCGAAGAACAGGTGCATCAACGATCATTCGGTAACGACGCCGCAGAAGGTGTTTCTGCAGCACGTGCCGAAGCTGAGTCAAGAGGAGCGTCTGCCAGTGCCTCGGCGTCATTCGATAGCCCAAGCCAACAAGACGAAGCGGTGTTGATGGTCCGCGCCATGATCAATGCGGCGAAAGCTGATGGGCAAATTGATTCCAGCGAGTACGACAGTTTGATCAAACAGTTGGGCGATGTTACACACGATGAAATTGAATTCTTGCGGCGCGAATTCGCCACACCCTTGAATGTTGCCGAGTTTGCTCGCACCGTACCGAGTTCGCACTATCAGCAGATCTATGCCATTTCGGTAACTGCCATCGATTTGGATACCAATTCCGAGACGCGTTATCTCCACGAACTTGCGCAATGTTTCGAATTGTCACCACAAAAATGCAATGCCATTCATGATTATTTTAAGGCGCCGCGGATCTACGAATAATCCTGTATTTTTACTCAGGAATCAACGACCGCGGACCGTTGATTCCTGATTTGCCGAGATTGAATTTCAATGGAAAAAACAAAGCGGCAATTTCGATTGAGAACAATGTTGCTTTACACCGTCGGTGTTGCCATGGCTTTTGCTATGTCGCAGACAGCTGGCTATTTCGTTGGGTTTCTTGTTGCTGGTTTAGTGGGATGTATCGTTTGGGCCTTATGTTTTGCAGGCGACAAATCGGCAACCCTGCGTTTGTCCGTGATCGCGGTTTCGGCGACAGCGATCTGGTCGTTTTCGATTAAGTTGGTTTACCAAGACCAAATTTGTTTGAGATGCAGATCGGAGATCAAACAAGTTCGCGTGTTTTTATTGGGCATCGAAATATGGAAGGACCAATCTGAAGTCCCTTCGGTGTTTCAATCGGTGTTACACGACGTCGAGCACGGTTGCATCCATTCTTCAAAAAAAATCGATTACCGTTCGAGCGAGTACTCTGGTTTGTTCGTTGCCAGGTTCAGCCGGACCATGTCGGGATTGGAACGGATTGCGATCGAGCCCTATTCTCCTGAAATGCAGCGTTGCGTTCGTTTGGAATACGAAAGCAACCCGTCATTCTCTCAAGAGTTAAACGACTATCTGGATCAGTCAGATCACGCTCAGTTTGGCAAACGATTACAACAGGCGCTCAAGACACATGGATCGGGAAATTGAGTTTCAATTCCGATTGTGTCGCTAAAGAATTCTCCGCATAATGCCACATCAGGCCGGTAGAAAAAAACAATATTTCGCAACGCAATGATTGAATACAACAATAAAGTCTGGTTTCGGCACATTTTGTATTTTCACAAAACGGATACTTTCCGGGCTCTGCTCTGGGAGATGTTGATTGTTGCGATCTATTGCGGGGTTGTCGCGTCCATCGAGATTTATCTGTTGCGCGAATTGAGAAATTTGGATTCGTCGGAATCGGTTGCCAAGGCGCTCAAGAACACGACGATCATGCACTCCATTTTGGGATTTGTGCTTTCATTGTTGATCGTGTTTCGTACCAACACGGCTTACGATCGTTGGTGGGAAGGCAGAAAATTATGGGGCGCGCTGGTTAACAATACTCGCAATCTGGCTGTCAAAATCAACGCATTTTTACCGGCCAGTTGTCAGGCCGAACGGGAGTATTTTCGTGCGATGATCGGCAATTTTCCTTTTGCACTCAAAGAGCATTTGCGAGGCGCCGTCAAAATGGAAGAAATTGAGGATATCGAAGATTTCAAATCGAGTTGTGACGGCCGCCAACATATTCCCAATTTGATGATTCAATCGATGTATCGCAAAACGAAATCGTTGTATCAAGCAAACTCCATTTCCGGTGATGAATTGATCGTCATTGATAAAGAACTGAAATCGTTTTTCGACATCATGGGTGCGTGCGAGCGGATCAAAAATACACCGATTCCATTTACGTACAACATCTTTCTCAAGAAATTCATTTTCTTTTACATCATCACGCTGCCAATCGGCTTCGTGGCCTATTTTGAGTACTGGGCCATCCCTATTTCCGTGTTTGTTTTTTATGTTCTGGTATCGTTGGAAATTATTGCCGAAGAAATTGAGATGCCGTTTGGCCTGGATGCCAATGATCTACCAACGCAAAAATTGTCGGAGATGATACGCACCAATGTGAATGAGATTGTTGCGAATTAATGTCGAGGGTCGTTCAGGAATTGTAGGGCCGGTTCCCACCGGCCGTTTTATTGGATTGGCCGGTGGGAACCAGCCCTACTGTTGCGATTTTTTGAGGCCAAAATCGAGGCAAAAAATAGCCCAAAAAAATATTAAAAAAATCTGTTTTTCAAGGACCAAACGTGTCTTTTCGGTCGAGCATAATCTCTTTCGAAACAAGGTTAAAAGATTTTTTAAAAGAGGTATGTTCATGAATTGGACCGCGAACGACATCAACAGCTTGCGTGCACAAGAAGCCAAAGATCTGGCCATTGAATTGCAGGAAAAACTCATGGCAAAAGAAAAAGAACCGATCAGTGCCGGTGAAGTTCAGCTGCGTGAGTTGGAGTATGAACTCAAGCTGAAAAATGCCGAAGCCGACGATGCTCGTAACCGTGAGCAGCATCAGGAGCGAATCCGCGAGTTGGAATTGCAAATTGAAAAAGAAAAAAGCCGTCAAAAGGAAGCCGAAGATCGAACGGCCACGGTGCGACAGGAACAAGCCAAATTAGCCGAAGCGGTCGGTCAGGCCCAAGAGGCATTGAGCATCAAGTTGGAGAAGGCCACACGCGAGAACAATCTCAAGTTGGAGAAACTGGAACAAGACTATTCGGAGAAAACCGATACGCTCAAAAAAAACCAACAAGAACTGGAGGAACAACGCGCCAAGTTGCGAGAAGACATTGTCAATCTCGCTCAAATCAAGGCATCTGCCGAAGAAATTAAACGTCTGCGAGAGGAAATTGAATCACGATCATTGGCCAACGAGCGCCAACTTGCTCAATTAGATGAGCAGTTCAAGACGGTCGAGTTTGAAAAAACGCAGAAGATCAATCATGTCAAACGGCAGCAGGAAATTGAGGTTTCTGAACTGGAGACACAACACAAAAAAGATGTCATGCAGTCCAATCAGCAAGCCGCCAAGGACATTTTGATCAAAATCGGCATGATGCCTGTCAAAAAAGCCGATTGGGAAAAGATGAAAAAGGAACTGGACGAGCGAAAGACGCGTGACGAACAAGAAAAGAATCAGTTGCGCGGCGAGGCTCGTGAAGAATTTCTCAAAGAATTTAATATCACTTCGCAAGATGCCGTTGATGTCACCGCTCTGTATTATCAGAAGCAGGCGCTCAAAACGGAAGTTACCACCCTGCGAAACACTTCGGAAAAATTGGAGTCCGAGGTCAAACGAATGCGCGAACACATCGAGCATGAACCAAGTCGAATCTCTGCAGCGGTCGAGGCGGCAAAGGTCAATGTTTCCAACAACATTGAACAAAGCGGTAAACGCTAGATTCAATTCTATTGGTAGTGATTTTAAGTAAGGCCGGTTCCCACCGGCCATTTTGTTGGATCGGCCGGTGGGAACCGGCCCTACTACACAAACAAATTCGCCCGAAACAGTTTCACGGCGATGGACAGCAATACGATGCCAAACACTTTTCGGAGTACCGATAAGCCTTGAGTGCCAATTTTTCTTTCGATCCAACCGCTGGCCCGGAGCACACCGTAAACGACGAAGAGGTTCAGTGTGATGCCGATCAAAATGCTCCACTGCGAAAATTCGGCTTTCAGCGCCAATATGGTTGTTAATGTTCCGGCACCGGCAATCATGGGAAAGGCCAACGGAACAATCGAGGCATTGCTGTCACCTTCTGTTTCTTTTTTGAAAATCTCGATGCCGAGAATCATTTCAAGGCCAATGGCGAAAATCACGATCGCTCCAGCGACGGCAAATGACGAAACGTCAGTGCCAAACAAATGCAGAATTCCTTCGCCAATGAATAAAAATGCAATCATCAGGCAGCCCGCCACGACCGTTGTTTTTTTAGTTTGCAATTTCCCCGTGCGATTTTGAATATCGACGACGACCGGCAGCGAACCGAGAATGTCGATCACTGAGAACAAAACCAAAGTCACGGAAAGCACTTCTTTGACCATTAACATTTGAGTTACCCTCATGAAAACCAGCGAATGAGATTGCAAATTCGTTGAACGAAACAAAAAAAGCCTGCATTTTGTGGAAATGCAGGCTGTAAAAAGCAAATCAAGTTAAAAATTTTTGCGTCAGCCTGCCTCGCAACTCAAATAACATGCCGGTTTGTTGACCGGAGTTTTCGACTTACAAATGGACTGACTAACACGCAAAACATGCGCGCGATACGACGCACTGCGGAAACGGTTTTGACCCGTCGCAGGCTCAAAGATCAAAGTCGAACGATAGCTCGACTGGCGCGTTTGTGTTAAACCAAAGTTCATGTTTGGATGTTCCGTCAAACGTTGCTGTTCGTCAAGACGTCCAGCAAAAAATTTTTGGCAGGCTAATTCAGATCAAGTAGGGCCGGTTCCTGCCGGCCAATTCAACAAAACGGCCGGTGGGAACCGGCCCTACTGCTTCATCGCTTTTTATATTTGATTCCCAGATCGTTGGTTCTGACTTCGGCCAATTTTGCCGCCATCTTTTTCTTGAAGGCTTTCACGACCTCGGCGTATTCGGACTTGTTGGCAAGATTGGTGTACTGCTTCGGATCTTTTTTCATATCGAACAATTCGATTCCGCCCGAGGCGTCTTCGTTGTACTGAATGTAAGACCATTGGTCTTCGCGTAACAAGAAACCTCGGCGCATCGGTGCGACGCTGAAAGCAGCCTTGCGGACCGTGTGGCTCGGGTCATCGAGCATTTTCGAAATGTCTTGGCCCTGAATGCGTTTTGGAAATTTGAGTCCACACAATTTTGAGACGGTGGGATAGAGATCGATCAACTCGGTCAAAGATTTACATACAGCTGGTTTTTTACCAGGGACGCTGATGATCAGCGGGACCATGGCTGATTCATCGCGGAGGCTGACTTTGGCCCAGAAATCGTGTTCGCCGAGATGATACCCATGATCACTGGTGAAAATCACAATGGTTTTATCGGCGACTCCAGATTTTTTGAGAGCATCGAGCACTTTGCCAACTTGGGCATCCATATAGGCGACCGATGCGTAGTAACCGCCGATCGCTTTTTTTTGTTTGCGGATGTCCATTTTCATGTTTTTGCTGGTTTTGTAGTTGATGCCAGGTTTGGGAATATCGTCCCAATCGCCTTTGATTTTTTCGGGGAGTTCGAGTTTGCTGTAAGGTAGAAATGGTTTGTAGTATTTCCTGGGCGCGACAAATGGAACGTGTGGTCGAACAAAACCGACTGCAATAAAAAACGATTTGTCTTTGTGTTGTTCGATCAACTGGCAAGCTTTAGCGGCAGCTTTGCCGTCCGAATGAACCAAATCGTCACCATCGGCTTGGACGACAACAAAGGTATTGCCGCCAACAACGGGCCGTTTTCCATTTGGATTGTTTTCGAGTGTTTCGCCATCTCCCGGCGCTTTCCATTCGGGGCCTTTGCAATTGAATCGTTCGGTCCATGATGCGGGGTCATCGGCGCCATGCGATCCTTTTTCGATGCCACCGGGAACTCCCATGTGATAGATTTTGCTGACACGCGCAGTGTGGTAGCCATGGTTTTTGAAATGCTGAGGCCAAGTCGCGCGGTCGCCGATTTTGGGGCGGGGGCTGCGGTAGCCGAGAACACCTGTCGCATGGGGGTAGTAGCCGGACAGAAACGAGGCACGGGATGGCCCGCAATACGTTCCCTGGCAGAACGCGCGAGTAAACAACGTCCCGCGAGCAGCAATGGAGTCGATATTGGGCGTCTGGCAGACTTTATTCCCGTAACAGGACAACGCCGTTGGAGTCAGGTCATCAGAAATGATGAACAAAACGTTCAGTTTTTCGTCTTTTGATTTTTCACGTTGAGCCACTGCCAGTTGTGGTGAACTCGCCAGGAAAAGCAAGAGAAAAATAACCAAGTGTTTCATCGAAACATTCCTCATTTTAAGAGAGAGTTAGCAGTCGACAAAGCGCGATTCGCTGGCGAGTGACACAGCATCAATTCATTGATCGTATGCCTAAGTGCCGTCGTGGAAAATCGCAACCCGAAGCGTGAGCGAGGGACCAGAAGTCGTTTAAAAAACGCGGTCCCTCGCTCACGCTTCGCGCTTACGATTAATACTGCAACACATTATTACTCACTGCCAAAATTCTGACTCAAGTACATCTCCGTATTTATAGAGTAAACGGGATAGCCGTCGGATGCGACCTAGGAATGGCAATTGGGCGGTGAGGCATTGAAATAGACCCAACGAAGGTGTAGATCAGAGTTTGGCGTCAATTAAAAGTTGATGTACTCCGATATGGCAGTTGGGTTAGTGATAGGACGATCCGATGGTAACGAGGTTCGGTAGTTTTTGGGATTTGTTTAACAAAAAAGCCGCGCGATGCGCGGCTGGTAATTTGATTGACGGAGCACCAACGAAAAAAGTTGGTGAGTGGTCTATTTGTGTTCTGCTTTGTGGAATTTTGGCTCTTTGCCTTCATAAGCGCGATACAAATCGTAAATCGCATTTTTCAATGCGTCGGCTGTTTTGGGGTCGGCGTCTTGTTTGCATTTCATCGCGCAAACCATGACTTTGTGCGCTGCAGCCAATTGTTTGGCATAGCCTTCCTTGTCCGCTTTGATTCGCTGCGTCAAAAAATACTGGGCAACGATTTTTTGGGTGTTGGTGGCGTGGCTTTCCTTGGTGTTGGTCCAGCGAACCATTTGGTTGATTGTTTTGGCATTGGGGGGACCGCCGGTCTCAAATCCGGCAGTAATATCGTTGACGCTTTTGATCGCTTTGGCGATGGTGGCCGTGTCTTCGAGCATCATTTCGAATCGCATTTGGTCCGCATAGATACCACAGGGAACTTCACAATGCGGGACCGGTGTGGCGGTCGTAGTGGGCTTGGTTGTATTTTTTTTGTTGTGCTTTGTTTCGTTGGCATTACCGATCGATACAAACAAAACGACGATTAATCCGGAAGCCAAAGCGTAATTCATCACAGACTTCATCTGGTAGGTCTCCAAGAAATTGGTTGATTTACAGTTCGTTGAAAACCCTATTATAACCGCATTTCTCGTCGACGCAGACCGTGAGAACATTTTTGCGGCTGTTGGTCAGCTGAGGTCCAAAGCGCGAGTTGTTTCACCGAATTTTCTGGTTTTGACGCCCACGGTTCGCAGCACGGCCAGATGGATTTTGGACATCGAAGTTGGACGTTTTTGTTTGAGAATTCGACCCGATCGAATGGCACCTCCACCGCCTCCGGCAATCAGCAATGGCAGGTTGTGTTCCCCATGAGAGTTGCCATCGGAAATGCTGGAGCCGTAACAAATCGTTGAGTTGTCCAACAAAGTGTTGCCGTCCGGCTCGGTGACCGATTTCATTTTTTTGAGCAGATATGCCAGCTGTTGATGATGCCACTGGGTCACGCTGTTGTACATTTCACGTTTTGATTTGACGCTGCTCCACGAAGTTTTGCCGTCGTCGTCTTCGGTGCGTCCCGAGATGTCCCGATAATGGGACAGGGCATGCCAAGTGCCTTTACAACCATCGATAAAGTCGAAATACCGGTTGCTTTGACCGTGATCCATCATCAACGTGCAAACGCGAGTGGCATCGGACCAAAACGCCAAGAACAGCATGTCCAACATCAGTTTCATATATTCTGCATGGTCGCTAGGAATTCCGGCGCGAGGTCGCGTCAGCGTATTGGTCAGGTCACCCGCTTTGATAGCTTGTTGCGTTCGCGTTTCGGCAAACTTCAAACGTTTTTCAATACTGCGAATGGACTCGAGGTACTCATCGATTTTGCGTTTGTCCTGGTGACTGCCAGTGCGCCGGAGTTGTTTGGCGTTTTCCAGGACGAGATCGACGACACTGTTGTCGATACCCGCGCCGGAACTGGTTCGAAACATTCGATCAAAGACAGCGCGCGGCTCGGTTTCGCGCGACAGGGGCGTGTGCGAGTTTTTCCAGGAAATACAATTGCGCGGAAGGTTGCCCGTAAAATAGCCTTCGCCTTTGACCGACAATTCCAGCGATGGCAATAAAGTTTGTTCGTCAAGTTGTTTCGCGGCAAATTGATCGACGGAAACACCACCGGCACTGATCCGCCGTTCGTCGTATCCGCCTCCAGTCAGCCAGGTCGCCGTTCCCGCACCGTGGCCGTTGCCGCGCGGAGTCCAGATGTTCGTCGGAATGATCAAATGCTCTTTCAATGACTCCAAAGGCTTCATCCATCGATTGAGTTTTTGCAATGCGCCGTCCTTGCCGACTTTCGCGGGTTCCCAGGCACCTTTGGCAACACCGTTGGGAAAGTAGATGTATGCCATGCGCGGTGTAGCCGCGGTTGTGGTCATCACCGTTTGGGCTGATGCGGTGGCGGGCGACATCACATCCAACATTGGCAAACTGATCGCGGCGCCGATTCCCTGCAGCATGGTTCGACGGGATATTTTGGTTGCAATGCGATGTTGTGAATTATTTTGTCGAGTCATTGGCGGGTTCCGGTTTTCGTTTGAATTGAAAGGGATAGCTGCGAATGACAGCTTTGACGAGTGTTCGGAAGCGATAACCGTCC
The DNA here is from genome assembly GCA_028280445.1 of Pirellulaceae bacterium. Lineage (GTDB taxonomy): Bacteria > Planctomycetota > Planctomycetia > Pirellulales > Pirellulaceae > JANQLU01. The sequence goes on from JANQLU010000128.1 coordinate 38,388, forward strand.
GCTTTGGTGGTTGCGACGATTTTGCGAATGGCCGCTTCGTCGTAATATTCGAGTTGCCGACCAAGGGCGTAGCTCAACATTTTTTCTGCCAGTTGTCGCGTCAGATCATCGAGGCGTTGTTCGACGATTACTTTGCGAAGCCCTTGAGGGCCTTGGAATTTTGTGCCGTTTGGCAATTGGCCAGCGGCATCAATTCGTTTTCCATCGACGCGAGTTCGCCAGCGGCCAAAGTTGTCATAATTTTCGAGGCTGAATCCTAAAGGGTCGATTTCACGGTGGCAAGAATTGCAACGGTCGCTGCTGCTGTGCAGTTTTAGTTTTTCACGAAACGACAGGTTACGTCGTTCGACGCGTTCAGACAGTTCACTGACATTGGGCGGAGGTTCCGGTGGCGGTGTGCCGAGGACGGTATCCAAGATCCATTTTCCACGAACTACGGGGCTGGTTCGATCGGGAAATGCCGTAACACATAAAATGCTGGCATGGGTCAAGATTCCACCACGGCGAGTTGTTTTCAAACGAACCGGTCGCATGTGATCACCGCGGATTCCGCGAATCTGATAGTGTTTGGCGAGTTCTTCGTTGAGGTACGTGTAACGGGCGTTGACCATCGTCGACACCGGATGGTTGTCTCGAATCAGCGAGTAGAAAAACAAAGCTGTTTCCGCTTTCATGGCATCCATCAGTGTTTGAGTACACCAGGGATTGTCGATCGGATCTTGTCGACGGCGTACCCCGACGTCTTCGAACCCGAGCCATTGTGCCGCAAAGACATACCCGAGCGATTTTGCGCGACGGTTTTTCAGCATCCGGTCAATTTCAGCATCGAGAACTGCTGGTTCGACCAGCTTTCCCGAATTGGCCAATTCCATCAGTTTTTTGTCGGGCATGGATGCCCATAGAAAATAGGAAAGTCGATTTGCCAGATCATGATGTTTGATCCGCGTCGGTTTGAAAGTACCGGGAGTGTTTTCGATTTTGAACAAAAATTGCGGCATCACGAGTGTGGCGACCAGCGGTTTCTGAATCGCCGCGTCAATGTCTTTTTTTACCGCGTAATTGGAACGAAAGATTTTGTGAAGTTGCTCGATTTCACGTTGCGTCGCAGGGCGTCGAAATGCCCGGGAGGCAAATGAATTGAGAATTTGTTTTGCGGCTCGATGAGGGTCAGTGATGTTTGAACCTGGCGCGAGAATTCGCTGGCGAGATTTGGCGTACAGTTTGTTCGAATCAGAAGTAAAAATTTTGGTGACAACAGATTCCGCAGATTGAGCGTAGCGTTCCAACAATGTGCCTTGCAGAAACAGAGTATTGGCGCTGTTGTCGAATCCGCTTTTGCCTGTCAAATCTTGAGGAAATCGACTGATGTCCGCAAGATCAACGCCAAACAAATCACGGATCGTGTGTCGATACTCGATATGTGTCAGGCGCCGATACGATTCGTAGCCGGGATCAGCTACCGATTGATAATCGAATTTGTTGATTTGGCGGTCGTACCAACGCGAAAACTGTTTTTTGTCCACCGCGCTGAGTTTTCCGTCATCGGGCGGTGGCATATCGCCAAGCTCAATCCGTTTGGCGATGTTTCGCCACATTTTTAAATTCTTTACCAGCGGGGTTTGTCGAAGGAGTTTTTCCAAATTCAAATCCGCTTCGGCTGAATCACCGCTGTGACAATCCATACAGTTTTGTCGGATGATTCGCAGTCCGGTATCGTGTTGTGCGTTTGCAAAGCCGCTGAGCAGACTAACGGCGATTGCGACGCTGACGATTCCGCGAAGCCTGAATTTGAACATCATTCAAAGCCTTTTTGGTGTTTGCCGATGAGGTTGTACATTGATCAGGTGGAGCGTTAAGTAGCGTTGATTAATTGTGAGCGCCTCGCCGCTCATATTTACAGCTTTCCGATTTAATCAATGCTGCCTAGCTATAGCTAGTGGCCGGTGGGAACCGGCCCTGCGGCGCGTGTCGTTCAGGTGAGAACCGGCTCGACGACCGATTACTTGACTTTCAGAATCGACTTCAGCAATTTTTTGACGTCACTGTCGCGGCCTTCTTCGGCATAAACTTCGGCGAGTTTCAATTTTGCGAGGTTGCGAACGGACTTCGATGATTCTTGCGATTTAATCACCTGTTCAAGGAGCTTGACGGCTTCTGCAGGTTCGAGGTATTCACCGACATGCATGATGGCGTAGCCTGCCATTTTCGCATCATCGCCTGCGATTTCCGTGAGGCGTGTGATCAATTCGAGGCGACCGATGTTGGATTCAACGCTGGCGCGTTCCATTTCCGCTTCGGCGATTTCCATTTCCCATTCTTCGTCATCTTCTTGCATTTCGTCTTCTTCTTGCATTTCGTCATCTTCTTCTTGGTCGAATTCCTCGTCACCTTCGATTTCTTCGTCCCACTCTTCTTTTTCGTCACCTTCCTGTTCTTCTCGATCCATTTCCTCTTCGTCTTCCTGTTTTTCGTCCTCCTGTTTTTCATCTTCTTCTTGCTGAAGCGGTTTCGAAGAATGATTGACTTTGGAATCCGACTCTTGATTGCCAGAGGCAGTAGCCAGCGAAGTGCTGCTCAAATTGACGGCAAACACAAAGATCAAAATGATGCAAAGACTGGATGTCAAAGCGATGGTTGATTTTGAAAGTGTCATTTCAGGTTCTCCTGTATTTTAGGATTCGAGTGGGTTGAAAGCGAAAGTCGTTTCGGAATTTCGTTTTGAATTTAGGCTTGGTTTGTTTTTTTCGTTTGGCAATTTGAGATTTGATTTTTTTCTGTGATGTATTTGGGAAAGACAACCAAAATGTCTTTTGCCGAGTTTTGCGTTTTGTTTTTGATTTAGATTTGGACTTGAAGCTGGCGGTCCACAATGTTTTGGAACGTGGTTTTTCGAATCCCACGGTCGATTTCGCTTGCTTTGTCGAAAACGACAATGAAACTGGTTTTGAAAGGTGAACCAGTTTGATTTTTCGTTTGACAGGTGATTTCGATTTGGCAGTCTTGTCGGAATCAGGCGGGGAAAGTAAATAAGGCAGTCCGATGGCGAGTCCAATCAGCAACGATGCTGCGATGGCAACAACGAGATAGCGGTTAGGTCGCAATGGCGGGCCGGATTTTTTTCGACGTTCCGTTTTTTCATCGGTCGGATCTAAAACATCAGCCAAATCGCCTGGAAATTTTTGCTCCAGGTATCGTCGTTTGGATGTTTCGAATTGTTGATGATCTGAGTTCATTCGTTTTCAGGTAGCTTCAGCTTCAATTTTTTGAGTGCCTGATTAATGGTTGCCTTGACCGTGCCAATGGAAACTTGCATGACTTCGGCGACCTCGACGAGTGAAAGCGATTCGTAGTAGCGGAGTACAATCGCTTCGCGTTGTCGATCGGGCAGTTGTTCGATGGCGTGTTTCAAGGAATCGTTGGACTCAGTAGATTCAACGGATGGTTCCTCCGCGATGTCAGCCGCGCCGGTTTCCAGGGTTTGCAGTTTGGATTGTTTGCGTCGCATTTCGCGGCAAACATTGTTGGCAATACCGAGTACCCACGTCGTCAATTTTCCGTTCCCCGAAAATTTTTTAAGGTTTTCAATCAAACGCACAGCTGTTTCCTGGGTGGCTTCGATGGCTGCGTTTTCGTCGCGAAGTTGCGACATACAAAACCGATAAATCAGGTCCTGCAAGCCACGGAGCAGTTGTGCCAGGGCGGAACGATCACCAGACTCAGCGGATTTCCAGAGGTGGATAAAGGCGTCCGGCTTCAATTCGTCGTTTTTGGGCAAAACTGCTCTCGTGATATAGGTGAGTGCTTCTGGTGCCGAAAAGGTTTATCAGGAAATTTATTTTTTTTCACATCTTTTGAAAATGGCAGTAGAGTGTCGAAAAGTTGCCGCCAAATTACAGATCGAAATAGAAATTTTCGGTGACAACCGATTTCGGCATTGGGCCTACTGCAGTCCACCCGCGTTGGTGCCGTGGGAGTGCGCGGCAACAGCCGCGATTTTTCGAGAGCGAGTTTATTAAATTCTCATGACAGCGTTGTGCGCCTGCCAATCAGTTGGCTTTTTCAACCCATGTTTTTGCAATTTGATCCAGCTCGTCTTCCAGCTCACCGTTTGGCGTTTCGCTGAAAAAATGGTGTTCGATACGACTGATCGAAGTTTGCAGCGCTGACAAATCACGTTCTGCTATTCCATTTCGTTCCTTAATCGAATTGAGCAAGGTTAACACGGTGAACGGATTGATTTCCTCTGGAACATGGAACTCAGCGCTGGATTTTTCAGCAGGCTTGTTGAGGATGATCAGGGCAAAAATTCCAGCGGTCACCAGGATGGCAATCAGCGGGATTAACCAGAACAAAAACGCATAACTGGTGCGCCCGTAATTGCGTTCCAATTTGACCGTTTCTTTTGCGGCGACCAAGTCCGCGTCTTTGTATCGTTGAAATTTGTTTTCCGCATCAACAATGGCTTTCGAAAAACTAAATTCGCTGGTTTTACCTTTTTGGGCGACTGCCGCGTATTCGACTGTCCAGCTTCGATCTGAAACGATTTGAATCTCGTCGCTTTTCGAATCGAAGGTGGTTGGCAAAACGCCTTGATCGTCGATATTGATCAGTTCGAAATTGTCTTTTTTCACATCAATCAATTGTTTGAGATCGGGCACCAATCCTTTGGCGGTAGCGGCGATTTCAACAATCAATTTTCCGTCTTCGGCGCGTCGCTCATCCAGTGTCTGGGTGATTTTGATATCCGCGGCTGGTCGCGGTTCGCCTGCGTCGTCCGATGAATCAACGACCACTGCCGGTGATTCGATAGGAATGACGACGTAACCCGAAGTATCCAGAAAATCCAGATCGAGTTTGATGGGTTGAATACGATCTACTTCGGGACCTCGAGCTTTCAATAAAATGTAAGCGTAGGGAGTCACGCGCCATCCCGGTTGATCGGCAGGCCGTGACCGCATCGTTTTGGGGCCTTCGAAGGTGACGTTGAGAACTTCGAAATGTTCGGACAACGCCTGGTTGACGGTTTGTTGAAATTTGTCGCGGTAATCTTCGGTGGGCCGACCGTAGTTATAAGCGAATATTGAATTGTTTTGGTTTTGAACATATTTTCCAAAGCCACCAGCCTCGCGTTCGATTTCGGTCGTGTGTAACAATCGCACATAAACGCCAAATGGAGTTTTATGACCGACAACGTCCGAACCATCGATCTGGATGTCGAGTTTGATTTCGTTCACGAGATCTTTGTAGTAATCAAACAGATTTTTGGCTTCCCAGGCACGCGGGTGGTCGCCAACAATTTGGAATCCACCGCGTAAGTAACGGAATTTGATTTCCGGTTTGATAGGGTTCATGCGCGTAAACAAATTGTTGGCAAATTTTGACAAATGATCCTGACCGAGACTGCCTGGCAGCGCTACGATAGCCTCGCGGATTTTTTTGTATTGGCGCAAATCGGGAACGGTTTCGTTCGTGATTTTGCCCAGATCGCACGCTCCGAGGCTGGCATAAAACCAGAAATCGTAAACCTCCGTGGATTGTTTTGATTTGTCGAGCGACTCGGCAACGTCGTGATATTTGGTTGCGGCAAGTTTGAATTGATCGAACGCACGATCACGGCGGTCGCTGAATTCAGAGCTTTTTTGAACGGTTTGCGAATAAGCGTTTTCGTCGTACATCAAACAAGCCATCGCCAAGTGCAATTGCCAGTTTTCCGGATGTGTTCGCAGCGCTTCGGCTGCCAAGGTTTTGGCGACGGTGTAGCCGCGCATGACTTCCTGTTGCACCTCGGGTTCTCGGCGGCGTGTCTGTTTCGCTTCTTGAGTGCGAACATCGCGCCAGTTGGTGGCAAGGTTAGTGCGCATTTTTTGACAGATCGCGGCAATAGTTTCAGGCTTTAAAGAATCCAGCGATCCAAAAACGCTTTTCACGCGATCCAAATGGAAGACTTCGGCACTGCTATGGCACGTGGTAAATGCCTCTGCCAATTTTCGTTCGTCGATTCCGTCAATGGGCATTTTACGGATGCGTTTGACCCAGCCGCTGAGCTCTCGCAGGTTTCGTTCCTGTTTGGAGCGAGTCAACGGAATCGCCTCGGCCTTGCGATCAAATCCATAAAAATAGATGTACGGATTGCGTCTGCGTTTGTCCGTGTTGGGATCGTGATTCCGCGTCCAGATTCCCAGGAATTCGTGAACCAGCTCTTTGGCAATCTCCGGATGGGTCGGTGCAATTTTTTCGATAAACGGGAAAGCCTCATCTTCTTCGTTGATCCGCAAGTGCAAATCGGCATACGATTTGAACAACACGATATGCAGGCTATTGTCGATCAATTCGCGCCATTGTTGACTGGGGCGAATCACCAGCAAATCTCCGATCTTGATAGGTCGGTCGTAGCGATTGTTTCCATACCGACGGCTGAGTTCGGCAGGGTCGATCCAGTAATAATTGCCATACATGTCAATTTGCATGTAGGGTCGGCGACTGGATTGCTTGGAGTTTTTGACAGCAATGGTCGCTTCTTCGATCCAGTTTTGGGCGAGCAAGGTCAATACGTGTTGCCATTTTTTGGCGGTCTTTGGAGCAACACGAATCAGGGATTCGACGGCGCTGTTTTGTAAGCGAAGCAGTTTTAGACGTTCGGTGGGCTGCATCGTTTTTGCATTTCGCGCGAATTCGGCAGTTTTCGATCCGAGGCTGGACAGAATCAACATGCCGCGTTCGGGTGATTCCGTAAAACTCTGATTGAGCCACGCTTGCCCGACATTGCGATCGACTTGGGGAGCAAGTTCGATCAGATGCTGCATCGCTTTGTTGCGTTGCGGTTGTTTCGCATCTTTGAGACCAACAATGTTTTGGTTGATCGTCCACGCTTTTTTAAGCCAGTCCGCGATTTTTTTCTGACGATATTTTGTAATGGCCAAATCCGACCAAATCTCAAGCGCCGTAGCATCTTTCATCGTCGATGGGTCTTCGAGTTTGGGCAGAAAACGGGCGACGTCATCAACCAGATTTGATTTCATCAGCAGGCTCGCTGCCAGAAGTCGTTGTTTGGCGTCTTTGCCGCCAATTTTTCCAGTGCCTTTGTCGAGGCGATCAACAAACTGTAAATAGGAATGTCCCATCAGTCGGGATTTGGAAATCATCGCCGAGAATGTGACAACGTGTTCTTCTACCAATGGTCCGGGAGCTGCATCGAGCAACGCAAAAATATCTTTTGGTGTTAGAAAACTGGTCGGCGGTTTGGGTGCATTGGGTGAAGCGGGTTGCGGTGTGGCAGGTTGGCCAGCAGCGGCGTTCGGTGGCGCCGGTGCAGCCGTGTGGATTGAATTCAAAACGTGCTTGAAGACTTTGTCGGCGTCTGCTGTTGGAAGCGTTGCCAAAAACGATTTGACTTGGGGCCATTGGGCGAGCAAAACCGCTTTTTTGAATGTCGCAACTTTTTGTTTAGTTCCAGGTTCGGTTTTGGTAACCACCGGTTTTTTGTTAGCGACTGGCGAAACGGTTAGTTGGACATCTTTCTTGAGGCTTTCAATTTTTTCGCCTTTGCCGACGGTCAGTTTCAAGGACGCTTTTTTGGCATCCGCTGACAATACCGAGGCCTTCCAAGTCTTGAGTGTTTTATCTTGTTTTTTGCCGACCGAAAGAGTGACGTTTTGATTGGGCGTCAATTTGGTTTTTTCTGGCAGACCGACGACGACAAACTCTTCGAAGACATTCAGGATTTTAGCTGTGAAAGGTTTTTGAATTTCACTGCCGACCGGTTTACTGGTTTTTGGTTTTTCGGACCATGCTTTCAAAATCTCTTCGGGTGTTCGGGCAAAACTGGTTTTTAACAGTTCCTCGACCAGCGGATTTTTTTTCGCGGTTTTAGATTTTCCTGTTTTGGTGGAACCGTCTTGCGGCTTGCCACTGGGCTTCGCCGGAGCTTTTTCCTGAACAACGGGAGTGTTCCGCGCTGGTACGGTTGGAGGTTGGTCAGCGGCGTAGGTCAGGTTCGCGGCTGTAACAAGCGATAGCGTGAAAACAATCAGCAATTGTTTCATGATAGTTTGTGTCACGAATATATGTTTACTTGGGGTCTGAAATCGAAAGGGCGAGCGGCCGGTTGCCTTGAGACGATGGCAATGAATGTCCAGCTTTTATTTTAACATCAAACAAAAAAGGCCGAACGTTTCCATTCGGCCTTTTGGTTTGTTTTCCTGAATTAAGAGCCATTTCCATCGGGAACTTTGATGGAGCCAGCACCTTCGCCTTTTTTACGTTTAGTACCGCGACCGCGGTTACGGTTTTTGCCGCTTCATGTACCCTGTCATTGACTGGGCAAAGGCAGCCCTTGAAGCTCGCTGAGATCCATTCGTGCGAGACGAATCGAGGATTCGAGGTCTTCTTTACTGCGTTCCAGCAATTCCTTGTCACCGGATTTCTTTGCAGTGTTCACCAATTGTGTGTAGTGCTGTCGGGCGGCCTCGATTTCAGGTTTCCACTGTTCTTCTGGCAAACCTTCTAATCGCATGAGCCAGGTCATGTAGTATTGCGAGTTGGCCAAAGTTGCCTGAACATCGGCAACCAGTGCGGCGTCGGCTTCTTTGTTGTTACGAACATCTTGCAGCAGAGTCTCCAAAGCTTTGCGAGCCTCGGGGAGTTTTTTGGCCATCATTTGAGCTTTGCTTTTTTCCAACGTCACCTTGTGAATTTGTGTTTTGTTTTCAGCGGGTAACGAGGCGAGAACAGTGTCGTATTGTTCGACCGCTTGCTCCCAGTTTTTTTCACTCACATGATGCCTGGCGTTCGTAATGATTCGATCGATGCGATCCATTTCCATTCGATCCTGGCCAGGTCCGAAATGGTAAATTAAACCGCCAAGACCGACGAACAACCATGCGACAATCAGCAGGATTCTCATTTCAATCTCCATCGTGTCGTGGTAGTCGCCTCTCAGTATATTTCAATTCTCAGCTCGAAGCGAGCTTAACCTCTGAATTCTTGAAATTCTGATCTTTACATTCTTCGGCCATTTCAGGCGTAAACCTGCGCTGTTTTCCTAATCGGAACGCCAGCTCGATAAAAAGATCCAAAATAATGAAGCAAAATTGGCAAAAAAGTAAACAAAGAACTGCCGAAAACGATCGCAGCCAACGCCCATTCTCGACGCGTCCAATCGTCCAGATTCTTTTTGTCTTTGGTGCGATTGAGACGACTGATGATGTCGGCCGGCAAATGTTTTTGGTTTCCATCGTGATAAAAACCGCCGAGTCGGTTTGAAATCTGTCTCAATGTGTTGGTGTCCTGTCGTGACATGTGGCCGTCAATGAATTTACCATTGTGAGGGTCTCCAACGCCGACCACGATAAACTCTTGAACCGATACAGGCAGTTTAGGCATTCCCGTTGGCGGAACGGTATCTCCGTCGGTCAACATCACAATAAATGTGCTGCCGGGGTTCCATGGCTTTGACATTTTTACTGCCATGTTGATGCCGTCCATCAATTTGGTTTTGCCTGGCTTGTAGGCATGCCACATTGGAAGCTCTTCTAAAATATGCCGCACGACTTCATGATCTTTAGAATCTTCGAGCAACGGTTTTGCGTCACTGTAAACGGCAATCACGGTGGTTTTAAATTGTCGCATCGGAACGCGATTGAACAACGATTCCAATACCTGTGAAGCGCGTTTTCTACGCATCAACGTTTGATCAACACCGGCGTCTTTTAAATGCATGCTGGGCGACACATCCAAAATTAGAACCAGATGTTTGTATTCGTTTTCCTGAATCATATCGGCTTGGTGAATTTTTGCTTCGACGACCAACAGCAATGACAGAAAACCCCAGCAGCACAATGAAATTGCAGCAATTCGTAACAGCGGCGCGGCGTGAGTCCAAATCGTGGGCCGCCCCGATGGCCCAAAGGCGAGACGGGCGATTTTTTGAATTCGTCGGTAGTGTATGATCTCGGCGATCACGCAGATCAAAATAACACCGAGGGTGATGATTTCAGTTACCATGGCGTGTACCTCAATCCGAGTAACCCAATCATGCTGAATCCAATGAAAACAAGCCCCGCGATTGAAAAGGGTTTAAACCAATCGAGAACTTCGGCATACGATTGTTTCATTTCCGCGACTTGCATTTGATCAATGCGGCGAAAAACATCTTGGAGTGCTTGTTGATTGTCGGGACTAAAGGAAGCACCACCGGTGATATTGGTAACGGTGGAAACCTCCGGAGGTGACATGCCGCCACCAATGTGAATCGAATAGACGACGATATTGTCTTCGCGCAATGACCTGGCGATTTCTTCTTCCTCGCCGTTTCTTAGATCGAAGCTGGCGCCGTCGGAAACGAGGATGATCATTCGATCGCCAGTTTCACGAGTAATCAATGTTTCCTGGCATTTGCGCAACCCTTTGCCAATCATTGTGCCGCCTCCATAACCGGGAGGCAGACGTCGTGGATTCAAAAAAGGTTTAGCACAACGAAACGCCGACGCGTCGGTGGTCAACGGAATCCAATGGTTGGCGTTGTCGCCAAAAACCGTCATGCCAAAGGCATCGCCCTCGCGCATCTCGACAAATTCGTTGATGGAATTCATGGCGACTTCATATCGGGTTTCAGAACCAAAATTGGCCATCATGCTCCCGCTGAGGTCCAAACAGAATTCGATGTTCGTCAATTCGCGTTTGGCTTTCGGCACGCTGAGATGGCGGGGGCCGGCCAGAATCACGATCGCCATCGCCAATATCATGGGGCCGGCACACGTGATCAGATTGATCACGAACGAGTAAAACCTGCCTTTTCGTGCGACGCCGTGGTCTTGGGGCAGAGCCACGCGCCCGGACTGGCGGAGCCAAATCCAAACCAGCATCGAAGCAGGAATAAACAATCCAAACAGAATGTACCAATTGCTAAAACTCATTCGGTCATCACATTCGTTTCTGTAGGGTCTAACAATTCAGAAGACATCGACTCATAGGGTTTCAACAATTCAGCCAAGGACACTTGCTGATCATGTTGGGGACTATGAATCCATCGTTCTAGCTGTTTCATCAACGGCCCTGCTTTTGCATCTGTTTTGATTTTAGCGATTGCTTGCTCGGCGGAAACGGATTCCAGTTTCAATTGCCGTCGCCAAAAAGCAAATAACATGCGTTCCAGTTCTGCAAACTGTTGTCGATCCAGTTTGTTTTTCAGCGCCAGTTCCAACCGCGGTTTTAACAGGTCTGCCAGCGTCGTTTCGGTTGCCACAGGCACCGGTTTTTGTTTGCGCTTTCGACCAAGAAAAACCAGCCCGATCAAAACCAACACCCAAAAGATGACCATTACAATCATCAAATTTTTATAACCGCCCAGGCGTGGTAGGAGGCCGCTTTCGAGTTCGTTCGGCTCAATTTGGCCCGGGGGCAACAACGAAAGTATTTCAATTTCGATTTCCGGTAGATCATCGACCGACGAACCATCTTTGCGAATCAAGTAGTCCGCCAAATTGTATTTTCCCGGCTCTAATCCTTGAAATGCAATGTCGTATCGAAAACTGTCGCCGTGGGGAAAAGTTTTGACGATTCGAACCACGATCGGAGTTCGGTCGTCAGTCAACGGTTTGGCAGCCAGTTCGGTTCCTGGCAGATTTATTTGTTCGATGAAGCCCGGTGCGCCGACGGTCGGTCGCCGATTGTCCTGCGCGTTGCCATGGTGGAATGCGATCAGCAGGATGCCGCTGAAGATCGTCAAAAACTGTCCGTATCGCAAACGAGACATCATCGCGCTCCTCGGCCCAGCAGGCCACGCGATTTGAAAAAGTGTCTCAATCGGTATGCGATCGGTTGATCCGTCGGGACGACGAGATGATCGACTCGCCCACGTTTGAGTTCCTGTTTCAGAGTCTCTTGATCGATCCCCATTTTTTTTCCACGCGTGGTGATCGGGCGACCCGTTTCCGCCTCGCGAGCGCGAACAAATCCAGCTCCAGCCAAACGCTTTTCCGCAGGATCCATCAGTTGCAGCAGTACAACATCGTGTTGTTGTCCCATGCGTTTCAGCGGGACAATGGCCTCGGGTTGATGCAGATCTGAGAGCACAATAATCAGCGAACGATTTAACAGCAACGGTGCAAGTTTCCGGAGCCGTTCGGCCAATTCCGTTTTTTCCCGCACATTGTATTGGCGAAGTTTATAAAGCCACTGCAGTATTTTGTCGCGGGACAAACTAGGTGTGTAGCGCAATTCGGTTTCACCCACTCCGACAACGGCAACCGGGCTGATGCGATCCAGGCATGCAAAACCAAGTCCGCCGGCAATATAGACGGCTAATTCATACTTACTCCGTCGAGTGGAACTGATGGTCATCGAAGCCGATGTGTCGACCAGCAAATAGCAAGGCATCCGTTTGGGCGTTTCGAATTCTTTGACATGAAATTTGTTGGTTCTGGCCGTCACGCGCCAATCGATCGATCGAACGGGATCACCCGGTTGATAAATCCGCGACTGGACGTATTCCGTACCGCTGCCGAGAAACGGAGAAGCGTCCGTACCGTAACTCAGGCTATCGGCCAGCGAACGAACGGCAATGGCAAACTGACGCGAGTCCAGTGTATCGACATTGTCGATTTTGTATTGCATGGTTTTACTCTGCGATCGTCGACGCCGTCAGTCCCATGTCATTCATAATTTGTTGCAGCACGGATTCGCCAGAAAAACCATCGGCGAGTGCTTCGTAGTTGAGACGAATTCGGTGCAAGATAACATCGCCAGCCAAAGCATACATGTCTTCTGGAACGACGTAATCACGACCGTGAATCAAAGCCCGGGCTCGAGACGATTTGAGCAACGCAATTCCCGCTCGAGGGCTGCAACCAACTTCTAACGCCGGATGAATTCTGGTTCGATTAACCAACTCGACGACGTGGTCAATAAAAACGTCACTAATGTGAACATCTTGAACCGCTTGCATCGCGGAAATCAAATCTTCATTCGTACCGACAGGTTCTTTGTCCAAAACATCGAATTCTGTTCGTGCAATGGCGCCTTTGTCGTCGCGGCGGATTCCTAGCGCGGCGTTGCGTCGCAATACTTCTTTTTCCTCTTCGGGTGTCGGGTAATTCAAACGATGACAAAGCATGAACCGGTCGAGTTGTGCTTCGGGCAATTCAAACGTTCCACTTTGTTCAATTGGGTTTTGTGTCGCAATGACGAGAAACGGTGCTGGCAGCTGAAAGGTCTCGTTACCGATGGTGACTTTGCGTTCCTGCATGGCTTCGAGCAAAGCCCCTTGTACTTTTGGAGCCGCACGGTTGATTTCATCAGCCAACAGCAGATTGGTAAAAATTGGGCCTTTAAGGATTTTGAATTCGTTGGTCCGCTGGTCCAAAATTTCTGAGCCCAGAATATCTGACGGCAACAGGTCGATGGTGAACTGAATTCTGGCAAAGTCGAGGTCAATGGTTTTCGACAACACAGACACTAACAAGGTTTTCGCCAGGCCGGGAACTCCCTGCAATAACAGGTGGCCGCCCGTAAACAACGCGATCAATGTTCGTTCGACGACAACGTCCTGGCCGACTACTACCGTCGCCACACGTTCGCGAATTCTGGAAATAAAATCAATTACTTTTTGGGTTTGTGGATTTGTAGGTGAATCAACCGTAGCCATAATCTCTGCTTGATGAGGAGTTCCTGTGGGCAAAATTCTATTATAGCTAGAAAGACATGCCATGCGCTGCAATGAACGTTGGGATGCCAAAGGGCAGGCGTTTCTTGCGAGGAAATAGCAGGCTTTGTTGAGCGGCGAGGCGCTAGTGCTACAAACGCTAATTGTTGTTCCATGGGAGCTGAAGTCTTCCTAGTTCAACAACTCCTTACCCAGTCGTGCGGAAATGCTTGCATTTC
>JANQLU010000154.1 GCA_028280445.1 Pirellulaceae bacterium
GGTTTGCTGTTTTTTGCGGATGGTCACTTTGGCTTTTTTAGTATCCGCCCCGTGGCGTGCCATCGAGTTTTGATCGTAAAGAAACGGAATTTTGGTCCGTTTTTCCATGACGTCCAGAACCGCTTGCAAATTGAAGTTTGCAATCTCGTAATCTTTTTTCTCAAACATTTGTTTCGCAACTGCCAGATTGCTGCGCTCGTTGGGCCAGCCAATGGGCCAATGTTCTTCGGCAAGACGCGAACTGATAATAATGATTTCCAGTTTTTTACCTTGCGGTCGACGCGGCATCGCCACCAGCCCCAGGGGTCGCAAAACCGCAGCCAACGTCGTTCCGCAGGTCAGCGTTTTCAGTTCTTCGTTAATTTTGCTTTTACCGGCGAGTGCTTCGCGAGCAGATGCGTCTACTCGAATTGGCGTTTTGATTTTGTCGGCAACCGCTTCGATGATACTCATGGTATCTTGCCCCTTGGTCGATTTCCCATGTCGGGAAGCCAAATCGGCTTGAAGATCGACGAGCTGTTCGGCCGTAAGGCCAAACGCCATTTTTTTTGAGAGCGCTGTTTTAGGTCCATCGTCGCGGATTCGTTTGACGTAAGCGGCAATTCCCGTTTTGTCGCGCGATGTAAATGTTGCTCCGCCGGGTAACAACAAACGGTTGCGTGAAATGATACCGATGATTTTGTAATATTTCTGCCCGCGAATATCGTCCTCTTCGACTTCCATTTTCACACGGTTGCGCGAGCTTTTGACGGCATATCGATCGGCGCCGACGCCCGCCAACATCTGACCCCATTTTTGCCGGTCGCCGGTGTTCGAATTGGCAATATAAACCTCCAACTCAACGACCGCTTTGCGCTGGGCGTGAGTCGCGATGGCCGGGAGGATCATAAAAGAAGCAAGCGCTGCAGCGATCAAGATTTTATTTTGCATCTGATTTTCTTCGTAATGGCAACGAGCGTTTTGATGGAACCTATTTGATTATACGATCAAAAAACGTTCTGCCAAAAGCTCGAGCTAAATGACCGTGTTATTTCAGTAGTGAGAAAGGTGTTTCACTGACATGACTTTAATCGTAACCCGACGCGTGAGCGAGGGACCGGAAATGACATCGATGTGCGACAGAACGTGGTCCCTCGCTCACGCTTCGGGTTACGATCGATTCCTAATCCCAAAAACCGTACCGCACGATGCACCAAAGTGCGTTAAACAGATCGCGGATGCCAATCTTTTTGCCTTCCTGGTAAGTTCGAGCATTGTAAGAAATGGGAACTTCGGAAAAACGGAATCCACGACGCGACAGTTTTGCCGTGATTTCAGGTTCGATTCCAAATCGATTTTGTTTCAAGGGCAGTTGGCGAATGATATCGCCACGGAATGCCTTGTAACAGGTTTCCATGTCGGTCAGTTTTTGTCCGATCAAAACATTGAGTGATTGCGTCAAGACGGCATTACCAAACCGATGCATCCAAGATTCGTCTTGTTGTTCGTCGCCGATAAATCGCGAACCGTAGACGACATCCGCTTCGTCATTGACAATCGGCATCACCAATGGCGGAATATCGCTTGGATCGTATTCCAGGTCGGCGTCCTGGATGACAACGACATCACCTGAAGTTTGCTTAAATGCCGTTTGCAGGGCCGCCCCTTTTCCAGCATTTTTTTGTTTGCGAATAATCGTGACGTCATCGATTCCACGCAACTGTTCAATAATTTTTGCCGTTCCGTCGGTGCTGCAATCGTCGACGATGATGATTTCTTTTTTGATAGGCAGAGCTGCCACACGGCTGACAACGGTGACGATGGTGTTTTGCTCGTTGTAAACGGGAATCACCACGGACAGTTTCAAATCGCTGGGGATTTCGACTGATCGTTTTGTATATTTCTCGATTTCGGAATCAGTCAATTCTTGAAGCTCCGACAAGCGGTCAAAAATCTCCCTGGCTTGGGAATCGAGACCGAGTTTGTTCTGAGTACCTGGTACGCCGAGGTTAACATCACCAATTGTAAATGAGGCGTCGGTCGTTGAGAAATCCTGCATTTTAGTTTCGCCAAAAGTTCGTGGGCAGTTTGGTATAGCGCTTCGAAAAAAATGGCGAGAGATATGGGGGAAGCGAACAGCCAAACGATTAGGTCGTCATGTGAGTGGGTTTTTGCTCACGGAATATCGAAATCTACCCCACCATTTGCCAGCATGTTGGTTTTTGGCAACAATTCCTCAATCGATCATTCCTCGCAAAATCGAGTTTAACGGTTGTCCGGATCATGGCAGCAGATTTCGATCGGGCGGGTTTGACTGGCTTGGGCGGCCCATTAGGATGGGATGCTCAATTTTTTCACACTTTGCAACCATCAGATCGACTAAATGAGTTTGACCCACGAAATTCAGGGCGTCACTTTGCATTTGAGTCATCCGCATGAGGCAACCACGCAATGGATTGGCCAGGCGGAAATCCTGAAGCAAGTTCAAGCTTGCTGGATTGTTGTTGACGAAAATGATTTACCGTTAACCCCGCGGCTCGTTGGCACTCCGGGAATCGGCAAAACAGCACTGGCCATCGCGGCAGCCCAACAACGTGACCAGGATCTTTTCATCTATCAATGTACTGCCGACACGCGGCCAGAAGATTTGTTGGTCACTCCGGTTTTGTCCGAGAGCGGCAAAATCGCTTACCACGCCTCGCCACTGGTGACCGCCATGATTCAAGGAGGCGTTTGCATTTTGGACGAAGGCAACCGGATGAATGAAAAATCCTGGGCCAGCCTGGCTCCGCTGCTGGATTATCGCCGCTACGTGGAATCGATTGTCGCCGGCATTACCATTCAGGCACATCCAAATTTTCGTTGTGCGGTCACCATGAATCAGGATGAATCGACATTTGAAATTCCCGATTATATTTTGAGCCGCTTGCAGCCATCGTTGCATCTGGAATTTCCAAGCCGGGAAGATGAATTGGCGATTCTCGAATACCACATGCCATTTTGCCAACCTGAAATGTTGGCGATGACGGTTGAGTTTTTGCAGAAATCTCATGAACTGAAACTCGATTTTTCGCCGCGCGACGGTATCAACCTGTTGCGCTATGCCGTTAAACGTATTGCTCAGGATCCTACGCATCCGTTGAGTTATGATGACGCTTGGCGTGAAGCTTTGGAAAAATGCTTGGGACCTGAAGCAATGGATCTAGAAGCGTTTGCTCAGCAGCGCAATCGAACATTGGGTGGCCAATCCGTTCCTTTGGGACTGGGCGATTTCTTTTTCTCCGGCGACGACCCATTGCACCCGGATCTCGATGATGACGAACTCGATGGCGACGATGATTAACCATGGCTCATGACTTGCTAAAAATCGGTCCGCGTGTCACGGCATTGCCATTAATTCACGGCCGCGGCGATTTTGCTTGGGAAGTTCGCCGTGTGATGGGCAGCCACGATTTTGATTGCCTGGCCGTACCGCTTCCTCCATCGTTTCAGACGCATGTCGAGTCGGCCGTATTGAAATTGCCAGTACCCAGTATCGTCGTTCAAAAAGCGGATGAAAGTTTGGGTACGCATTGGAGCCCGGATTCGAGCGACGAAGACGAACCGGACTTGGCAAGTTATGTTCCCATTGATCCTTGCCAAGGCGTCATCGCGGCGATTCGAACGGCAATCGGCGAACATATTCCGATCAAGTTTATTGATATGGAAACACGAATATTTGAGCCGTTTTCGGCCGTGTTGCCTGACGCTTACGCACTCAAACAGGTTCCAATCGAACAATTTGCCGGCGCCATTCTGCCCTACCTGGTTCGCCCAGAACACGAACAAACGTTGCAGCGCGTGGCCCATATGGGCTGGCAGCTCAAACAATTGTCGATTGACTATCAGAATATTTTGTTCGTTTGCAGCATTCTCGAATGGCCTTGGGTTCGCGATTGTTTTATGCAAAAAGATCTTGAGAAGCCGGCGGACGAATTGGTCCCGGAAACACATTGGTACGAGATCGATCCTGAGACGCTGTTTTTCATTTTAGGTGAGTTGCCATTTATCACGGGTTTGTATGAAAAAGCGCGCAGTGAACTCAGCGATGACGATAATTTGTCGATCGACGGTGTCAAAGAGTTGATGTTGGTCGCCCGTGAGTCGTACCGACAAGATTACAAAAATCGGGCAAGACGAATTACTCCTAAATTGCTTAGCCAGTGTCTCAAATACATTCGCAATCTCACCTTGATCGATCACCAACTCACACCGCAATTGACCACGATGATCATTGCAGCAAAACAGATGGTCGGCGATGGCTATGCACTCCATGTGTTGGAACGGTCCAAGGATTATCCCTACCGCGACAGTTTGGGATTGGAAGAAGTTCGGATGGGAATTGATCAAGCGGTTTTGCCTGACGAAGAAATTGTTCAGACGGCAAGTCGATTGCCGGGGCCGCCACTGACATGGTCGTCGATTCAACTCCAGCCGAAACCTGATCGGGAAACACAACGCCAATGGCAACAGCGCTGGAATCCCTATTCACAATGCAGCTGGCCTCCGGAAGACGAGATCATTGAAAATTTTCGCGCGACCGTGTTTGATCGCGCGCTGGAAATCATGGGGGCCGACCTCGCCAAGACAGAAAAATTCACGACCAGTATCAAAGACGGGATTGATATCCGCGACACATTGCGGAATTGGTACGACCAAGATATTTATGTCAAAGTCCTGCCACCAAATCGGGGCAAATTGGATACGGCGGTGATTTTGTTCGATTCCCCAGCAGATCCTCGCGACTACCCGTGGCGCTCAACCTGGTTTGCCGAACACCAAGAGGAATCGACGATGGCTTTTTACGCGACGGATTTTCGGGATGAGCCAGTCGGTCCAGGAATTTGCACTGCCACTTATGGTGGCGCGATGTTTATCTTTCCCCCGATTGCCATCGTTGATATCTGGCAAGATCCGCGATTGGATTTCACGTCGACGATGGAAGAAAGATTGTTAGCGGCGGCTTGCATGTATTCAGAATGTCCTCATATTGCACTAGTCAGTCCATTGCCGCCGGGCCCCGGGTGGCGTCGGCTGGCCAAAAAATATCAAAAGAAATTCGTTCATCTTCCGTTAAACCGTTTCAGTGACTCCACGACTCAACAACTCCGAATTCTGCACGTCCTCAACGGCAAGGAAGTCAGGAGCTATGCGGCCGAGTTTATTCGCCGAGTTTAGTGTTGGCACCAACGTGTCGCGCTCGGCTCAGCAGATTGATAGTGAAATTGGTGAGCATCGATAAAGAACAATGGGTGTGCCCAATTCAATAAAAGGAATCTAATATGGAAAAATACCATTTGTTTCAAAACCTGGTCGTCTTGGCCGCCAGCGATGGAAAATTTACAGACGAAGAAATCCAGGCGCTGGCAATTCGTGCCGAGCAATGGAATATTTCCAACGATGATTTCAACAGTATTCTCGTTGGCCTGCAATCGGGTGACGTCGATCTGGTCTTGCCAGAAAATCACGAGGCCTGTGTCGAATTGCTTTCAGAGATGGTACGTGTGATGGCCGCCGATGGTGAACTTGCCGAAATCGAAAAAGAGCTTTGTGCAACCGCAGCCGTCAAAATGCATATCTCCAGTACCGAATTTGAGTCGATTTTGAATTCGTTGTTGTAAAACGAAGAAACAAACCAAATCCTGTGAGCGGCAAGGCGCTAGCCGCCGGTTCGATGCGCTGACGTACCGGCGGCTAGCCCCTTGCCGCTCACATTGTCTCTGCGGTTGGGTGGCACTGGCTCTGCCAGTGTATTGTGAATTGTCTTCAATTGAGGCACTTTCAAAAACAGAGTGGACA
>JANQLU010000020.1 GCA_028280445.1 Pirellulaceae bacterium
ACAACCTGGGGACTACGAGCGACAGCTGGGAGCGTCAGGTGGAGGCAGGTGCGTCCGGCGTGCCCCAGGACCTGGGGAAATTAAGGGGACATGCGCGCCAAAGGGCTTGACCCACTAGGAGAGCCCGGGAAAAGGACGGATTTGGGAAGGCATGCAAAAGGGCGCGTCCACCCAAATATAGCCCGACCGGGAGGGATAGATATAACGGAGGGGAGGGAAGAAATGTCCACTAGGAGGACGCTGTAATGGGCCTGTCGCCCGCTGGGGAAGGTGAGTATTCCCATGGTTAGGAAATGCAGGTAGAATTAGACAAGGTAGGGGAGTTGGTTGAGGATGTTTTGGGGGAGGGAGATTTGTTAGTGGTGAACCATCATGACTCCCCACCCACTTTTCTTGTCCCCATAGGGGGGAGTGTCCATTGCTGTCCATACCCACTAATCTAAGCGGTGTTAACTCTTGAGATTTTGTCAATGCCCTACCAAGCAAATCTGCCCCCTCCCCGTTTCCGTACCGGATATAGGCCGAGAAAAAGAGAATAGACCCGACTTTTAATTTGACTTCAGCCCCACACACCCGATCACCCTGAACATCAACTTGGGAGGCTTCTAGACCCGTACGCACCATAATCATAGTTAAGGGGTTAGTGCCTTTGGCAACAAAGGACTGAAAACCCCTCCATCTCCCCTCCTCGGATAGTGCGAGGGGCGGAGGTTCTTGGACAAGCAATACATCCAACCCCTCTTTGTAGCTGTTTGATAGGATGGCCCTCTCCAATAGCGCCCAGGTGATGTTCGAGTGACGGGCGTTGATTTGACCCACCACTAAATTCCTCATGGATTATTTTTGGCCCCTTTTTGGGCCGTCCCCCCTCTATGATACTTAGTCGAATGCGACCCCATTCGCTGACACACCTTGCAATAGTATTGCGTCGGTGTGTACTGCCTAACGGAGTGGACCGACCACCGAATTGACACATGCCCGTTTTGTAAAAATCTGTCGATTAATGCCGGTGG
>JANQLU010000051.1 GCA_028280445.1 Pirellulaceae bacterium
GTCCGTAATATCGAGGTGTCCGTATCAAGTGGGTGTCCGTAAAGAGGCTTTCGGACCGTATTTGCATGAGCAAAAATAGTATTCGGTGATGTCCCATTAAGGCGTTTTGTCTAGAGAGATTGTTGGGTGTTTTTAAGCTCTTCTTCACTTTCGTTAAAGTGGCCACGGAGCATTTCAACCCGGCAGTGGCGACTCGACATTTAGACAAAACATTTTTGACTGTGGGACTAAAAAAAATCACTTTTTGTAGCCGTGGGGTCAAAGGAATACCTGAAAATGTATAATAGTTTATGTATTTTGCGTTGCGTTCGAAAAAAAAAATGTTCACAGACCTCTTTACTTTAAGCATGGCGCATTATATAGAATATGGATAACCGATAACACCCGCTCGTTTCTCATATCTAGTCGGCATCATGTTGTCCCTTATTAAATGTTATTATTTAACATCAGTAACTTTGGTAATGGCTCATTTTATTTTTAAATAAAGGACTGTGTTATATTCTTCCAGGTATATCAACAACGATAACTAAATTGCATTTTCTTCTTATGAGTTTTCCTGTGAAAAAGGACTTTGTGAAATTATTCCTGTCCTAAAACTACAACTAAGTAAAGATCACACAGTAAACAAGTCCCATACCCCCACCCTGGGGTACTCACTATAATGGCCAAAACGAGGAAGGTGACCGCCCGAAAGGGCTACCTTTTCCAGGCTTCAGGTATATGAAAGGGTAGTAATTTTACTAGTTGAAGTGTATAAAAGGGCAGGGAAATCTTTGATTACTACAATCACTGAAAGTATTTCTTTAAAAGAATCGTTAGTTACAAAAGTGCCAGATTGTGACAAAAGTGCCCCACTCGTTACAAAAGTTCCCTATAACGTTACAAAAGTTCCCTGTTGTCGTTACAAAAGTGCCCTAGTGACGTTACAAAAGTTCCCTTGGTTACAAAAGTTCCCTACCTTGGTTACAAAAGTTCCCTATCGCGTTACAAAAGTGCCCTTTTTTCGTTACAAAAGTGCCCGTTCTTATGGCTCTCTCTCTCTCTCTCTCTCTCTCTCTCT
>JANQLU010000111.1 GCA_028280445.1 Pirellulaceae bacterium
AGCTAAACCTTGTGCATATAAAACCGTGCCCAACTGTCCTGTTGCTCGAAATTTGCATCAGAACACTCTATACAAAGTGCGCAACCGTGCTGTTGCTCCAAATTGGCGTCAAAACACTCTGCGCAACTGTCGATTTGCTTGAAATTGGCGAATTTTGTAACAAAGCTGAAAATTGTCCATAACACCCTTTGCAACCGTCCTGTTGCTTGAAATTTGCCGTTTGCCCTTAAGCCTGGCCCCATATCACACTTCGCAACTTTCATTTCCTTCAAATTGGCCCGTATTGTTCGGAAGGTAAAGCTTGTGAGAAACAGCGTGCGCAACTTTTTTGTTGCTCGAATTTGGCGTTAACACACTGTGCGCAACAGTCATTTTCATTGAAATCGGCGACTTTTTTTAAAAAGGTAAACCTTGGGCAAAACGCCGTGCGCAACTGTGCTGTCGATTGATATTGTCGACAACTGACGTTGCGCAACTGTCGTTTTGCTTGAAAATGGCTACCTTTAGCAAAAGGGGAGCTGTACGAGGCGGCGCGGATCGACGGCGCCTCGCCGTGGCAACGGTTCCGCGCCGTCACCGTGCCGATGATTGCGCAGGCTTTTACGATCACGATGTTTCTCACCCTCGTGCACTCGTTCAAGCAGTTCGATGTGAACTTCTCACTCACCCATGAAGGCGGTAGCCGGACCGCCGCTGGTGAGTGAGAAGTTCACATCGAACTGCTTGAACGAGTGCACGAGGGTGAGAAACATCGTGATCGTAAAAGCCTGCGCAATCATCGGGACCGTAACGGTGCGAAACTGCTGCCATCCCGAGGCGCCGTCGATCCGCGCCGCTTCGTACAGCTCGCCGGGCACACTCTCGATCGCCGCCACGTAGATCATCATGATGTAGCCCGCGTATTGCCAGCTTCCCACGATCACCAAGGCGAGCATGGCGGTGGGAACGCGTCCCAACATCAACCGTTCGGGATCCGCCAAACCGCTGAAGATACCGCCCAGCCCTTCGCCGATCGCGGGGACGGCATTATTGAAGATAAACTGCCACAAGAAACCGAGAATGAGCCCGCCGATAAGATAGGGAATGAAAAAACCCATGCGATAGGCGTTGCGAAACCGAAGCTTGCTCGTTACCGCCAGCGCTACCGCAATCGCCACGGCGTTGATTACCGCAACGTTGAGCACCGTGTACCCCAACGTTATCAAGAACGAATACAAAAATCCCGGATCGCGAAAGCTATCGGTGAAGTTCCTGAAGCCGACAAAACTCAAACCTTGGCCGGCGCGCGCAGTGGCGTTCCAGTCGGTGAACGAATAGAACACCCCGATAAAA
>JANQLU010000141.1 GCA_028280445.1 Pirellulaceae bacterium
AATAAAACGACCTAAAACATGGCGAGAAAAGACGAAAGATAAGAAGATTGAGAAAATTCTCGCTCTGGTGGAATAGCAATTAATGGTTGCGGCACTAGCCGCCGGTTTGTTTGCGCTTCGTACCGGCGGCTAGCGCATTGCCGCTCACGATTTAGCGCGCGGCTCGGCAGGAGCCTCGCCCTCCCGAAAAACCTACACATTTTCAACACAATCATGGCTCGAATTATCGATCTTTCGAAAACCATCGAATACGACAAAACATCGCCCAGTTTTATGCGGATCAAAATCAAAAATTTTCCGCACGCCAAAAGTTTAAAACTGGTGCGATTTTTTCTGCGACTTCCCAAACACTTGATTCCCTCAAAGTTCGTCGGATGGGCCGACGACAAAATCAAAAACATGGGAGTTCATTCGACAACGCATATCGATGCACCTTGGCATTATGGCCCGACGGTCGAGGGCCAACCAGCGAAAACGATTGACGAAGTGCCGTTGGAATGGTTATATGGCGACGGTGTGGTGATCGATATGAGTCACAAAAAAGATTTCGAATCGATCACTGTCCAAGATCTGAAAACAGCGCTTAAAAAAACTGAAACGCAGCTCCAGCCAGGAAATATCGTGTTGATTCGAACGGATCGAGATCAATTAACCGGCAAAGATTTTTTCCTCCGCGGCACTGGCATGAGTCGCGCCGCAACAAAATGGTTGATCGACCAAGGGATCAAAGTCATGGGTATCGATCAATGGGGTTGGGATTTGCCGCTCAAATACCTGGTCGAGCAAGCCCGACAGACCCAAAACAAAGAGCTATTTTGGGAAGCACATTTGGTCGGCATCGATCACGAATACCTGCATATCGAACAGCTCACCAATCTTGCGGCGCTTCCGCCACACGGCTTCAAGGTGGCTGTGTTTCCTCTGAAAATCAAAGGCGGCTCAGCAGCACCGGCACGCGTCGTCGCCATTTTCGACGAATAGTGTGATTCAAATTCGGGTGCCACTCCACAGCGTGCCACTGGCTCCGCCAGTGCATTCCACACAATTCCTGACATTCAACCAACGACAAAACCTACCAACTGTCATTCACTCGACAGTCACACTTTTCGCCAGATTCCTCGGTTTATCCACATCACAACCACGTAACACTGCGATGTGGTAAGCGATCAATTGCAATGGAATGACCGTCACGATAGGTTGTAAAAAATCTTCGACCGGCGGCACAAAGATTACGTCATCGGCAACCTCGGTAATCCGTTCGTCACCTTCGAAAGCGACCGCAATCACTGGTCCACCTCGGGCCTTGATCTCTTCCAGATTGGACATCACTTTTTCATAGATGAACCCGCGTGGCATCACAAACACACTTGGCGTTTGCTCGTCGACCAACGCGATGGGGCCGTGTTTCATTTCGGCTGCCGGATATCCTTCGGCGTGAATGTAACTGATTTCTTTCAGCTTCAGCGCTCCTTCGAGGGCCGTTGGGAAATTGTACTGTCGGCCCAAATACAAGAAATTGTTAACGTGTTGATACTTCTCGGAAATCGCTTTCGCCTGTTCGTTGCACTGCAGCGCTTTCTCAATCAACGATGGCAAACGTTTGATTTCGTCGATCATTCGTCGCCCCGCGTTGTAGCTCAAATGTCGCAATCGTCCCAGATACAACGACAACATCATCAACGCCAAACATTGAGACGTATAAGCCTTCGTCGATGCTACTCCGATTTCAGGACCGGCATGTAAGAAAATTCCGCCATCCGCTTCTTGCGCAATCGAACTGCCAACAACATTACAAATGGCCATTGTCATGTGGCCTTTGCGTTTCATTTCTCGCAAAGCACCTAGCGTATCGGCTGTCTCGCCGCTTTGCGTAATCGCAAACAACAACGTATCGTCATCCATCGGCGGATTTCGATAACGCAATTCGCTGGCGTATTCCACTTCGGTTGGAATTTGAGCAATTTCTTCAAGCAAGTATTCGCCCACCAATGCCGAATGCCAACTGGTTCCACAAGCGGTCAAAACAATCCGTTTCACTTTTCGCAAATCTTGATTGCTGATATTGAGCCCGCCGAAAACCGCCGTTGCGTCATCCTCGTTCAAACGTCCCCGCATCGTGTTTTTCAACGACGTGGGCTGCTCGAAAATCTCTTTGAGCATGTAATGTTTAAACTCGCCCAACTCGACTTGCCCGCTATCGACTTGCAACTCTTTGACGTCA
Source organism: Pirellulaceae bacterium (assembly GCA_028280445.1). Taxonomy (GTDB): domain Bacteria; phylum Planctomycetota; class Planctomycetia; order Pirellulales; family Pirellulaceae; genus JANQLU01. Next base: position 2,222 of record JANQLU010000141.1, read on the forward strand.
TGTGAAATCACGCCACTGTCTCGGTGACTGACCTGCAAATGATCGGCGGTGACCACGGCCACTTGATGATCAGCCAGATAGACAATTTGATCGGCGTAGCCGGCCAGCGGGGACGCATCGCTGGCGACAAAATGTTCATCGCTGCCGATGCCGATGACCAGTGGGCTGCCCAACCGGGCCGCAAAAATGGCATCAGGAAACTCTTTCAAAATAACAACGATTCCAAACGTGCCACGGAGTTGTGCCAATGCCTGTTTCATGCATTCGACCACCGCATCGTGATCCAAAGGTGTTCCGTTGGACGAAGCTCGATGCGACTTGAGACATTCAGCAATGAGATGAGCAACGACCTCGGTATCCGTTTCCGATTTAAACGTGTAATCCTTCGCGGCGAGCATTTCACGCAGTTCGTTGAAATTCTCGATCACTCCGTTGTGAGCGATGGTCAATTCGTCGGATCCACCAATATGCGGATGAGCATTCACGACGGTCGCTGGTCCATGCGTCGCCCAACGCGTATGGCCGATACCAATATTTGATTTGCAACTGCTGGACGCCACCATACTCGACAGCGAGTGAATCCGCCCGGTACTTTTGGTGATCAGAAAATCGCCGTTGGGATCAACGGTCGCGGTTCCCGCGCTATCGTAGCCACGATATTCCAAACGTCTCAGGCCTTCTAACAAAAAATCTTTTGCTACTCCCGAGCCGATGTAGCCAACAATGCCACACATACAAAAATACTCCGCGGTTGATCTGGGTAGTCGGTAAGGATGTGAATAGACATCAGTTTTGAAAGGATATCTCTAGAATAGCTTGAATTTAAAAAATAGACAAAGCCAACTGATGCCAGCAAAAACCGCTTCGTGAACAACTCTTAAAAAACGAAAATCATGCGGGGTCATTCTCGGATTTGTTGAATTATGCCAAAATTCTGTCCTTTCCAGACATTATGAATTTTGACGACGAAATTGAAGATTCGGCCCCAGGAATTCCAAGATGGCTTTGTACGAAATCCCAAAAACCACAACTGCTAAAAAACTGAAACAAAACGAAGTTGCACTCGTCGCCAGCGGAGACCTCCGTTTGTCGGCGAATAAGGTCTGCTGGCCAGCGCAACAAGAGCTCGAATCCGAATTGGCGGCAGCCGTCAAATCCTGCGGATATTCGCTCAAGCGAGCACACTCGGAAAACAAGACTAAAAAACACGGGTTTATCGATTCGCAAAAATACGGACTCGATGTCTTTTCCAAAATCCATCCTGAAACTCCGTTGATTGTTGCCGAAGCCGTTTGGCAATATTCGCATCATGTACTCCACGGCCTCGTCGCTCATCGCGGTCCAATTTTGACCGTTGCCAATTGGTCAGGAACTTGGCCCGGCCTGGTTGGTGTTCTCAACCTCAACGGCTCACTCACCAAAGCAGGTGTCAAATACAGTTCGTTGTGGGGCGAAGATTTCTCTGATTCAACTTTCAAGAAAAAACTTTCCCGCTGGCTCGACTCGGGAAAAATCAACCACGCAACCTCCCATGTCAAACCGTGGAAAAAAGTAGCCCAACCTAAAAACGAAAAAAAACTTGGCGCGGCCCTCGCGGAGCAATTGCAACAGGATCGCGCGATTATGGGAGTTTTTGATGAAGGCTGTATGGGTATGTTCAACGCTATCATCCCCGATCACCTGCTCAATCCAACCGGCGTTTTTAAAGAACGAATGAGCCAATCGGCGCTCTACTTTGAATCAACCCAAGTTTCCGACCGAGAAGCCAAAGCGGTTTTCGATTGGTTCGTTAAAAAAGGCGTCGATTTTCAATTCGGCAAAAAACACGCAACTGAACTGACCAAAGCCCAGGTCATGGACCAATGCAAAATGTACATTGCTGCAGTACGGCTCGCTGACGATTTTGGCTGCGATACGATCGGTATCCAGTATCAACAAGGCCTCAAAGATTTGATGCCGGCCAGCGATCTCGTCGAAGGCACGTTGAACAATGTGGATCGCCCTCCCGTCAAAAGCCGCGATGGCCGCCGAGTACTCTACAAAGGTCAACCGGTTGTGCATTTCAACGAAGTCGATGAATGTGCCGGCCTCGATGCATTGATGACTTACCGGGTTCACAAAGCCATGAAACAACCTGTCGAAACAACTCTCCACGATCTTCGCTGGGGAGATTGGGACCAATCGGGTTCGACCGATCAATACGTCTGGGTATTTTTGATCAGCGGTTCTGCTCCGCCAGCCCATTTTACGGGAGGCTGGAAAGGAGCGTTTAGCGCCCGCCAACCGGCAATGTATTTTCCCAGTGGCGGTGGGACGCTTGCGGGCGTCTCCAAGCCAGGTGAAATTGTCTGGTCTCGAATCTATGTCGAGAACAATAAACTGAAGATGGATTTGGGCCGCGCCGAAGTCGTCAAATTGCCAAAATCAGAAACTGATCGCCGCTGGCAAGCGACTACGCCACAATGGCCAATCATGCATGCTGTCACTTACGGCGTTTCTCGTGACCAAATGATGGCTCGCCACAAAAGCAATCACATCCAGGTCGCTTACGCCGACTCACCGGCAAATGCCGACAAAGCGATGTTGGCTAAAGCGGCAATGGCTGCAGCGCTCGGGATGGAAGTCGCAATTTGCGGCACCAAGAAAAATGGCAAAGACTGGACTTGATTGAAAAAAATGGCTGACGACATCGACCATTCTCCTTGCGCGGAAATTATCTCGATTGGCGACGAGATGACTTCGGGAGCGCGTCTGGATACCAACAGCCAATGGATTACCCAACGGTTGTCCTTGTTAGGAATTCCAACGCATTTCCACACCACCGTGGGAGATGATTTGACACGAAAGCTGTCCGTGTTTGAAATCGCCACGCAGCGTGCCGATATCGTTGTGATTACCGGCGGGCTCGGACCCACTGCAGATGACTTGACCCGCCAAGTCATCGCCCAATTGGCCAATGTACCGCTGAAACTGCATCAACCATCACTGGATCACATTCACGCACGCTTCGAAAGTTTTGGCCGCGAGATGCCAGAAAACAATATCATCCAGGCACAATTCCCTCTCGGTAGCCGCCCCATTCCCAACCCACACGGAACAGCTCCGGGCATTGATATGCCTTTGAATCGACACGGCAAAACTTCGCGACTGATCGCGCTGCCCGGTGTTCCTGCGGAAATGAAACAGATGTTCGACGAGTACGTTCAACAACAACTGGAGAATCAGTTCTCGGCAGGTAAAGTCATTCGCCATCGGACAATTCACAGCTTTGGACAAGGCGAAAGCGCGATCGAAGCGATGTTGCCTGACCTGATCCAACGAGACCGAGAACCACGAGTTGGCATTACCGCCAGTCAAGCGACCATTTCATTGAGGATCGTATCAACCGAATCGACCGAGCAACAATGTTGGTCAAAAATTGCAGAAACAGAATCGATCATTCGTGAAAAACTCGGCAAGCTCGTCTTTGGTGTCGACGGCCAACAGCTGCAAGACGTCGTTGTTGAATTCTTTCGTGAAAAAAAATTAATGTTGGCGATTGTTGATTGCGCGCTACACGGACTTCTCGCGCGATCATTTCGAATTGCCGACAAAGACGACGAATGTTTCGCTGGAGCCATGCAATTTGCCAATACTCAACAGGCGTTAGACTGGATTGATCGGGAACCTGATTCCCAAAAATCGATCGCCGTGTTGCTGGCCGAACATGCTCGAGAAAAACTTGGCCGACCATTATCCGAATGCGTCGGCGTTGGCATTTGTTCTCCCGTTCCCTGCCCTGAATTTGATAACCGAAACGTCGTTCCCGTCGCCATTGCCGTTGGAAAAACGGTGATCGAGAAAAATTTCGCGATGATCGGGCACCCGTCCATTCAAGAAGAACGTACGATGAAGCAAATATTAAATTGCTTGAGGTTTTGATTAATGCTCGCGGGCGTTTAATTCAAATCCTTTTCAAAGTCATCGTTTGCAACTGATACAAGCACGAAGCGCGAGCGAGTGATTCGACCACGCGGTGATGCCTGAACAGATTGAACTCAGGCATCACTGGCCGCGCAGGCTGGGTGCCACTTAACGCTGGTAACGAAATTGCTTCCCGGTTCTTGAGCGATTTTCGTTGTTGCGTCGTTGGTTTCTTAAGTTTGGAATGGTCGATTGGGTGGCACTGGCCCCAGCCAGTGGTTGCGGATTCCTTGGCTTCAAGCATTGAGATCAAATTCAATTCATGACGTTTTTGTCGGTGGTTTGATACCCCCAGCACTGGCCCTAGCCAGTGGCACCCGCAGCGACTGATACAAGCACGAAGCGCGAGCGAGTGGTTCGACCGCGCAAAACCACTCGCTGGCACTTCGTGCTCGTAAGACTCAAAATAATCCATGAAATTTTCTCGTCAGCGAGTAACTACGTTTTACTGAGCATCTTCGCGGTTTTGGTCCCTCGCTCACGCTTCGCACTTATGATTTTCTTCACCAACACTTAACCCCACACCACCAAAAAACTTGTATACCGTTTGTCTGGAAAATATAATGGCGGTTGCGGATTGTTATTCTAAAACTCGCGGGTGAGCTGGCCTGGCAGCCACTGGCGGGTTGTGATTCTGCACGGTCGGTTGTCAAAACACTGCGATTCCACGAGACGACAATTCTGGCTCCCATCATGGAAACCAACCAACTAACATCGTTATCGCTTCTCGATCGTTTACAGCAGCCGGACAACGATCGCGATTGGGAAATGTTTCTCTCAATTTACCGCCCGTTCATTCGCAAACATCTTCTCCGCAGTGGAATTCATCAAACGGACGTTGACGATGTCCTGCAAGAGTCACTTGCCGAAATGCTGATAGCATTGCCCAAATTTCAACACAACGGCAACACCGGTGCATTTCGAAAATGGATCAAGACCATCGTGGTGAGAAAATCCTACCGAGTGCTCCAGCAGCATGCGAAGACAAAATACGCGCACCTGCAAGCCAGCGAGCAAATCGAACAATTCGATCAATCGCTCGAACAGATGATGGAACGAGAACACGATCAACATATCGTCAATTGCCTGTTGAAAATGATTCGACCGGAGTTTACCGAAACAGCCTGGTCGGCGTTCGAACTGCAAGTGCTCGGCGGAAAGAAAGCTGCCGAAGTTGCCGAACTGTTGGGGGGTACGACCAACTCGGTTTTGTTGGCGAAATCGAGAGTCATGCGCCGCTTGCGTAAATTGGGCCAAGGAATCGTCGAATGTTGAAATATCCGACAGACAATTCGGCGCACCCCACCGACGATCAATTGCACTCGGTCATCAACGGCTATCCATTGGACTCCGATGAAATCGAATTTGTGGAAAGCCATTTGGAAACCTGCGGACATTGCCAAACCCGTGCAGGCAACCTCGATTTTGATCCTTTGGCCAGGTTGATTCAAAAAGCTTCCCATCAAAAATCGCACGAGACTCCCAAAATCTCCGCAGGCTACGAACTCATCGAAGAAGCCGGTCGCGGGGCTGCAGGAATCGTCTACGAGGCGCGGCAACCCGGAACGGATCGGCGGGTGGCCCTAAAAATGTTGGTCGGCGGAGCCAACTCTAAAGCGTCTGACTTGGCCAGGTTTAAACGCGAAGCACAAGCTTTGTCGCGATTGGATCACCCCAACGTCGTCAAAATATTCGATGTCGGCGAACAAGAGGGCGTTCCGTTTCTGGCAATGGAGTGGATCGATGGCAGATCACTAGCGGAGTTTTTGAAAACCAACACGCTCAATTACCAACAGGCTGCCACACTCGTGGCCAAACTGGCCGATGGAATGCAATACGTTCATCAACAAGGAATCTTGCATCGCGACCTGAAACCTCAAAACATTCTGGTACCGGCTTCCGCCGAACAAAGCTCTCTCAAAAATCTAAATGAAGATTCTCACCCGAAGAAACTGAAATTCAAATCGGCAAAAATCTGTGATTTTGGCTTGGCCCGATTCTCAGATCCCGGTGAATTTCACACGCGAACTGGTGAGACTTTGGGGACCCCATCGTATATGGCGCCGGAACAGATCGGAAATCAAGCCAATCCCGTGACGGAAAAAACGGATGTCTATGGACTAGGTGCCATCCTGTACGAATGCTTGACGGGCCGTCCGCCATTTCACGGCAATTCGCCGTTGGAAACATTAAAAATGGTGGTAGATCGCGACCCGGTCGCCGTTTCGGCGTTACGGCCCAATGTTCCCAAAGATCTCGAAGTGATCTGCCATCGCTGCCTGGCTAAAAACCCCAAAGATCGATTCGCAACCGCGTTGGAGTTACAACAGGACTTGGAACGATTCGTGCAAAACCGTCCCATCGTTTCACGTCCGATTCCAGTTTACGACAGAGCGATTCGCTGGGCGCGACGAAATCCTTGGCCGGTCACTGTTGTCTGTTTGCTGCTGGCCGCTGTCGCGATTGTAATCATCAGTCAATTGTATCACTCTCAGAAACTTGCCAGTCAACGAGACGAAGCACTCGACCAATACCAGGCTTCGCGGGCAGCAATCTGGAAAATGCTCGACGTCGCGCGAAATGAATCCGATTTTGAAATCCCGCGCCTGCAAGAACTCCAAACGAACCAGGCAGCCATTGCGTTAGAGTTGTTCGAATCGTTGGCTCAAACCGAAAATACGCAAGAATCGCTGATGGATCTGGCGCGCGTTCAAATGGTACTCGGATCAGGCCTGGTCGCGCAGGGACAAGCCGACGAAGGCATCCAACATTTTCAACGCTGCCAGAAAACGCTCCAAAAACTTTTCGACCTGTCTCCCGATAATCTCGAAACTTTAGGTGCATTAATCTCCAGTCAAGTGAAATTGGCTCATACGCTCAATCGACAACAAAAAACAGATCAGGCAATTCAAATTCTTCAAGCGACTTTGCCACTGGCTCAACGACTTCACGAACAAACACCCGACAATGTCGGCCATGCCAACCTCGTCGCTTGGACCCATCACAATCTTGGCACTGCCTACGTGTCAGCAAACAAAAGACAGTTAGCTTTGAAAGAGTATGAATCCGCCGTCCAGATTCGTGAACTTGCAAGGAAGAACTCTCCGGACAATGATGAATTGCTGAGGTTTCTGGCGGAATCTCAAGTCAGCCTGGCCGTTTGCCAAATGGCATTGGAAACGGGCGATGTCGGCAAGACCTACCTAAAAGCCATCGAGACTTTTAACGAAATTGAAAAACGCAATCCGGACGATATCAACACCATCGTTTCCAAAGGCGTTGCCTATCTCAACTACAGCAACGTGTTGGCTGGCAAAAATGACGGCGATGGCGCCATCGACGCCTGTACCCGTGGGATCGTGGCGATTGAAAAAGCACTCGCGGCAAATCCCAAACAATACAACGCCAAAAATTATATCTCCATGTTGTATGGAAATCGCGCGGTGTTTTGTTCTCAGACTCAAAAAACTCGACAAGCGGTCGACGATTGGCGCTCCGCCATTAAATTCAGTGTCGTCGACTCGACACGCGATTTCTGCCGACGAGCGCTGGTTCGAGATTTACTGGTATTGTCGAAAATCGACGAAGCCATATCTGAAATGGAGAATTTCAAAACCGCGATGACTGATCACGAAGGCCAATTTCAATTGGCGACGTTGTGGAGCGCCATCTGCAATGCCAGAAAATCTCAAGGCGCGACTGGCACCAAACTCCGCTCGTTTCAGGAAACCAAACGTATTCTGACCCACTTGAGCCACCAAGGCTATTTTTCGAAAAAACCAACCGCAAAAAAATCCGTATCCACAGGTGATGAATTTCGCCAATTCAAAATCCTGGCCGGCCCAGAATTTGTCGACAAATTGTAGGGCCGGTTCCCACCGGCCATTCAAATCGTAAGCGCGAAGCGTGATAGGATTTTGCATCAGGAATTGTAACTCAAGTTGAGCCAACGACTTCCTGCAATCATAACCCGAAGCGTGAGCGAGGGACTAAAACCACGCTGATTTACGGCGAAACGTGGTCCCTCACTCACGCTTCGCGCTTACGATTTTTACTGTAGTGCCGGCCAATTCAACAAATCACGCCAGTTCCCGACCGACGGAACGCATCCTGACAAATCTCGATTTCTTTCAAAAAATCATGACATGGTTGAAAGCACCAGCTCCATCTATTTATTGAGGGCGCCTGGATCGCGTTGACAGATTGTTAACGCGCAATGATCGAGGTGTGTTTTTTGATCGTCATTTATTCTTGATTTTTTGACTGAAGGTAACGTGAGATGCAACTTTCCAGGGAATTTTGTGGTCGGATGGTGAAAAATATTGGTCTTCCAACTCTGGCGTCATTGTTGTTGATGTTTGTTGCATCCAAGTCTCACGCAGACGTGATTACGTTTGATGTGTCATTCACGGCCAATACTTTTCAAATTGGATCAGGTGTCGATGCGGCACCAGTCGATCCGGTCGTCGGTGAATTTCAGGTCAGCCTCGATCCACTTGTGGCAGTCTCAAACAATACCACTGACATTGTGCTGAAAAGTTTGAACATTACGTTGGGCTCAGCATTGACGTATTCGTACAACCCGGTAGTCGAAGGCGCGTTTCCAGCAGGAACTTTGCGTGTTGGCGGATTCAACAGTGGATCAGACGTCATTATTTTCAACCCGTCGACCAACGATTTTTGGTTGTACATTACTGATTTTGTGAACAACCCCGCATTTTCACAGCTTGGATATACGCAAACCTCTGTTAGCAACAACAACCTGTTTTTTACGATCAACCAAACAGGATCGGTCAGCGTTTCCGTCGTTCCAGAACCGACGAGTTTGCTCGCCTGCAGTATCGGTCTAGCGGGTCTGGTGTTGATTCGACCGCGACGTAGAAAACAAATCTAAATTGCGGTACGGACTTCTATACTGTTGGTTTTTCGGGAGGGCGAGGCTCCTGCCGAGCCGAATTTTGTGAGTGGCAAGTCGCTAGCCACGCATTTTTAATCAACGCGACCTAGACCTAGCCGCCGGTTCGTTTAGCGCTTCGCTCACAACGTAACTACGTCCATCACTCCAACGTTTCCTGCACCAGCTTGCTAATCGCTTTGAATTCATCGGCCTTGGACGTTTCACACCACTCGAACAACGCCGCTTCGACGGTCGTTAACAACGCGCCCTGGGCTTCCATGCGTCGAAGTGCCGTTTGATGATCGATGACAAATCGTGACGACACCGCATCCACCGCCAAAAATACGTCAAACCCCGAAGCGATCAAATCCAGCGCCGTTTGTTGAACACAAACATGGGTTTCAATCCCCGTCAACAACACTTTGGCAATTTGTTGCCCGGCCATATTTTCAAACAACCCATCGCAACCGCGGCAGCTAAATGTCACTTTTTCAGACACCGATTCCAACTGGTTTGCGATGGGCTCCACGGTGTGTCCAAGTCCTTTGGGATATTGTTCCGTTACCCGAATGTCCACTCCAAGTATTTTTGCGCCAGTGACCAACCGTCCCACATTCCACACCAATCGGTCGTGATGTTGCACGTGAGGTACCAGTTTTTCCTGCAGATCGACGACCAACAGCGCAGTGTCGTTGCGAGACATCAATAGTGGACTACGGCCAAAACTTTCTTGCACCGAAACATTGGCTTGTGATGAATCATTCATATCATTCATTCGTGAAAACTACTCATTGTTGGCAGATAGTGGGCGAGGCCGATGCGGAAGTCCAACCAACGTGAGCGGCAAGGCGCTAGCCGCCGGTAAGAAGCATTAACGAACTGGCGGCTAGCGCCTTCCCGCTCACTGGATCGCTAGCCTTGCCGCTCATTGGATCAGACTGTTTGTGATTATCCCGCATTTCAGTTTCGGGACTAGAGCTTGAACCGGATTTTCGCAACAATGAAATTCGCAGACAAATTCCACATCGAAACCTGACGGTTGAACATCAAGATGGAAAAATTCCACGGAACTACAATTCTCGCCGTTCGCAAAGACAATATTGTCGCGATGGGCGGCGACGGCCAAGTGACCCTGGGCAACTCGGTCATGAAAGCCGATGCCCGGAAAATCCGTAAAATGATGGAAGACAAAGTGATTTGTGGATTTGCTGGCAGTACGGCAGACGCTTTTGCATTGCTCGAACGATTCGAAGAAAAACTCAAAGACTACCCGGCCAACATCACGCGTGCGGCAACGGAACTTGCCAAACAATGGCGCATGGACAAAGCGCTGCGGCAACTCGAGGCACTGATGACCGTGTGTGACGACAAAACATCGTTGCTGATTAGTGGCACGGGCGACGTCATTTCACCGTCGGATGGAATCATCGGTATTGGATCGGGCGGAAATTACGCCGTAGCTGCCGCTCGAGCCCTGATAAAACACAGCGACCTGCCAGCCGACGAGATTGTTCGTGAATCCTTGGCCATCTCAGGTGGCATCGACATTTATTCAAATACCAACATCATTGTGGAGAAACTGGATTGTCCCTCGTAACTCAACAACCCTCACTCCTCAGCGAACTCGATTCAATGACACCGCGCGAATTAGTTGCGCGACTCGATAAATATATTATTGGCCAAGATCAGGCCAAACGCGCGGTTTCTATCGCCATTCGAAATCGCTGGCGGCGACAACAATTGCCAGAGGAAATGGCACAAGAGATCGCACCCAAAAATATTTTGATGATCGGCCCGACGGGCGTCGGTAAAACCGAGATCGCCCGACGGTTGGCAAAACTGACCGGCGCACCGTTTATCAAAGTCGAAGCGACAAAGTACACCGAGGTCGGCTACTACGGTCGCGATGTCGAAAGCATGGTTCGCGAACTGGTCGAAAATGCCATTGCGCTCGTTCGCGAAAAAGAAAGAAAACGAGTCGAAGAAAAAGCCAAAGAGAAAACCAACGAACGGCTGCTTGATCTCCTCTGCCCGCGTCCGGTCAATTTTGACATGGTGGTTGATTCGTCGTCGGACGAGCAAATGGAGGATCCATCGGCATCGTACGAACGCACGCGCGCCAAAATGAAACAAATGTTACAGGCTGGCGAGCTCGACAATCGCACTGTCGAAATCAGCATCGAACAAAAAGCCGCGCCGGTCATGTTCAGCGGCGCCGGTTTGGAGCAGATGGATATGGATTTTCAGGGAGTCCTTGAGAAATTCATGCCTAAATCGACAACCCATCGAGAATTGCCCGTTTCCGAAGCCCGCAAAGTGATCTTTGAACAGGAAGCCGAATCGTTGCTGGAATCGGAAAAAATTAATGATGAAGCCATCAAACTTGCAGAAAACCTGGGCATTATCTTTATCGACGAGATCGACAAAGTGATCGCCAGTGAATCGAAAAATGCCGATGTGTCGCGTCAAGGTGTTCAGCGGGATCTGTTGCCCATCGTCGAAGGGACCACGGTACAAACCAAATATGGTTACATCAAAACCGACCATATCCTGTTTGTCGGCGCAGGAGCATTTCACAAAAATCAGCCCAGCGAACTCATGCCCGAATTGCAGGGACGTTTTCCGATCCGCGTCGAGCTGAACGCGTTAACCAAAAACGATTTTATTCGCATTTTGACCGAGCCTCGCAATTCGCTAACACGACAATATGAAGCGTTGCTTGAAACCGAAGGCGTCAATCTGACTTTTACCGAAGATGCAATCGAACAACTTGCATCGTTCGCTTTTCAAGTCAACCAGTCGACGCAAAACATTGGTGCAAGACGTTTGTATACCATTCTGGAACGTGTCCTCGAAGAGCTGTCGTTCGAAGCACCCGATATGAAAATGGGAAATGTATCGATCAATGCCAATTACGTCAAAGAGCGCATTGATAAGGTTGCCGAAGACGAAGACCTCAGTAAGTTTATTTTGTAAATCCGTGGTTCGACGTTGCCCAGTGATGTGCCTGGAAAGGAAATGATGCCCACAGAAGTTTGGACATTTTTTTACGGTTCCTACATCAATCTCGACGTACTCAAAGAGGTCAACTACATCCCACGCCGCTACGAAGTCGCTCGGCTTCCTGGATTTGACATCACCATCGGACCACTTGCGAATCTCGTGCGGTCAGATCAACACACCGCTTACGGAATTGTGGCAACGGGAACTCACGCCGAACTTGATCGGCTCTACGATCACGCAAAAGATGTACTTGGAGGTCAGTATTTACCAGAAGCCGTGTTGGTTCAGACACTTTCCGGTCAATGGCTTCCGGCGTTGACATATATTTCGCCATCGCTTGGAGGCGAATCGCCGAGCCACGACTACGTCGACCGCATCGCTGGCCCCGCGCGGGCGTATGGTTTTCCGAGCTGGTATGTTGACCGTCTGGAATCTTTCAAAACGACGTCTTGAAGGAACATCCGTAGGGCCGGTTCCTACCGGCCAATCACAACCCGAAGCGTTAGCGAGGGATTGCATTTCAATCCAACTCTGGTCCCTCGCTGACGCTTCGGGTTATGATTTTTTCTCAAGTAGCGCCGGTTCCTACCGGCCAATCCAACAAACCAGCCGGTGGGATCCGGCCCTACTATCACGCACCATGCGCTTCGCGGACATTGATCATCGTTTCCAGAATCGTATTCCAAGTATCCTGTCTGAGTAACATCTCGTTGGGGAACATACATCCGTCCCAACAAATGTGTTTGATGCCGCGATCTTCGGCTCCGTCGAGCCAATATCCAGAACACTTCACGATATCCAATTTTCCATTTGGATCGTCCGCCGGACAATGTTTGCCTGTTTTGTCATGCGAACCGGCTCCATGAACCTGTCCGTCGTTTTGGGCAACATGAAAATCAATCGTCCAGGGACGTAATTGATCTGTCATTTGTTTGTAAGCGGACCAGAATTCCTCGTCCGAATATCCTTCGGAAACCAACGCATGTTCGGGCGCGTTGTAACCCAACAAATACAGATAGGTATGGGCAAGGTCGGCTTGGAATCCCAAAGTTTCGGGCATTCCAACCGCTTCGAGCAAATTCAGCATGTCACGCCAGCTGTGCATCCCGGCCCAACAAATTTCGCCTTCGGCAGCCAACCGTTCGCCGTGGTCCGCTGCAATATTGGCAGCCTTGCGAAACGTATCGGCAATTCGAGCGGTATTGGTTTCGGCATCTTCGCGCCATTTTTCAACGCCAAATTCGGCCGAGTCAATACGAATCACGCCATACTGTCGAACTCCATGCTCGTTAAACACTTTGGCAATCCGACAAGCCGCCTGAATCGCTTCGAGAAACTTGGCTTGCTGTTCATCGGACCCCATGGCGCTATCACCGACCGTGCCCGGCCAAACCGGCGCGACAAGCGACCCGACGACCAAATTGTGACTGGCGATCAAGTCAGCAATTTTTTTCAACTCATCGTCCGAGGCGGCAGGATTAGTGTGAGGCTCAAACAAAAAATAATCGACGCCTTCGAATTTTTGACCGTTCACTTCGGCACCAGCGGTCAACTCCAACATTTTCTCCAGGCTAATGGTTGGCTCCTGTCCTTCTTCGTCGCCTTTACCAACCAGCCCTGGCCACATTGCGTTGTGCAATTTTGGATGCGTATTACTCATCAAAAACCCTAATCGTTAATTGTAAATTCAAATCTTTTTGTGATCGCCAACTTGTGGTACTTGTTCGAAAGTGTTGGGACCGAAATAGCGGAGCCCTACAAATGGTTCAGATCCCGTATTCTCAATTTCAATTCCTTGAGTCGCCGCATCGTGGGTGATAAAAATCTCGTCTTCGGTCGTTTCGCCAAACCGAATCAGAGCTGGCGTTTGCAAATCCAGTGGACCGACGCGCCCACAACCCTGAACAGTAATCCAACCGCTGGCACCTGGATCCTGCAATGTGCATCGTCCGCCCGGCTCGACCGTCAGTTCTTTGGCACTGAACAATTGCTCTCCATTGACCAACCCATACACGACCCAACGATCACACCACAGTTCGCCTGAATCGGCGACAATCGGTTCAATGAAATTGTTGTCTTTGAAATTTGGATCAACGTTTTTGTCCCAATCCAATTGTCCAACAATGAAATCCAAATCCTGGTGTTTGTCTTCTGGAACATCTTTGACGAGTAAATCCCAAGGCACAAAACGCCCTTCGACAATGTTTTGATACATGCCGAAAACGTCGCTGCCCCATTGCGGTTCGTAGGTGCACAAACTACCTGGTGCGTGAAGTACGCCAGGGGGAATCAACCAACCAGTTCCCTTTTGCAACCGGTACGCTTTGGACAGATCGAGAATCCCATTGTCGCCACGATTCCAATTTTCCAGGCATCGGCGGATATCTTGTGGTGTCGTACCTGGTTCCAATCCCATAAACGTGTACGGAAAATTGTTATCGCAATTGTTGTATTGGGGCGGAAAATAGTAACTCTCTGGCTTCCCTTCTTGTCCCACTAGCGCGGCGTCTTCGAACCCTTGATGAGAATGGTGTGGGATCGGTCCCATATTGTCAAAGAATTTCGAGTAAACCGGCCAGCGCCCGTACTGCTTCCAGATCGCCGGTCCCAACATTTGCTGGCCCCGTTCTGCAATCGCATCGCGCAACAGAAATTTTTCATTTTCAAAAATGCAGAAACTCAAACCTTCGTGCCACTGCCGGCCATCATTTGCCGCTTCGGTCGTACTCGAAAACCATCGTTCATCAATTCCACCGCGGTCGACACCCAGCGCATAGTAATCATCGGGATGCAACTTTAATCGTTTGCCGGGATGCAAAAAACTTCGGGGCACCCAAGTGGGTGTTAAACGCAAAATGCCTTCACCTGAATCGAGTGCACGATTCAAAATTTGTTCAACGTTTTCAGTTTCAATTGCGCTCATCAATTATTCGTTCCACAGAAAAAGAGGTAAATGAGGTAATTGTGGGAAACGTGTTGTATTACGTTTCGATAGCATTGGCAACCAAACTAGTGCCGGTTATCAAAAAACCCCGTAAAAAACTGGTTGAAAAATTGAATTCTTGTCGATTAAACCGTTGAGGCAATTCGTTTTTTTTGAGACGCAATTTGTCTTGAATGTTTCGCACTCCATGGTGTAAAGTCTCCCCCGATTTAGTTCCCAACGCTGAGAAACAAAATGAAAACTATTTTGCCAGTTTTGTTCGTCGTGTTGTTCGCCGTTCCGACAACAGCTCAAAACGTCGCCCAAGCTATCAATCAAACGGATACCGAGCTGGACAAATACGAGCAAGCAATCAATGTCAGATTGCGAACGTTTCGCAATGAAGAAAAACAATTCATCTCAGATGTGTTTGATTTGGTTCGCCAAGGTCGGTTGCCAAAAGATCTGGTCGATCGAAGTTTTTTGTGGGTGCAAAAAAAACGTCCACATTCAAATTTGAAATTTATCTACTTCGAACGAGTTCTGAGAATCCTGGCAACCAAAACGCGCAAGCCGTTGCCAGCATTCGACACATCGATCTACAACATGCGAGGTTCGTCGACTGTCGCGGGAACAACCGTCGGTAGTTCCACAGTAGGTGGAACAACGGTGCCAGCTAACATCATTGGCGGCTCGGTGCAAGGTGGTGTTACGATTCCAGGCACGACCGTCCGTGGCTCGGTATCACGCGATCGCTAGTGTTACCTGGCAAACTGGATTTCCTCGCCTAAATGTTGTTCGGCGTATTGCTCGAAACCGTTTTCATAGCGGAAAACTTCCCTGCCCATGACCCAGGTCTGCACTGCCCTGCCCTGCAACTGTTGACCGTGCCAAGGTGACCAGCGGGATTTAGTTTGCTGTTGTTCGTTGAGCACCTGATGTTCCAGTTTCATGTCCACCAACACCAAATCGGCATCGTAGCCAATTTCTATTTTTCCTTTGTTGGCGATATGCCAAACTTGTGCTGGCGCTTCGCACATCCAACCGACAACTTGTTCGATCGAACACAATCCTCGATTGACTTGATTCAACATTAATGCCAGCGAATTTTCGACAGCAGGTAACCCAGATGGACAATCGGGATAAGGTTGTTGTTTTTCCTCGAGCGTATGCGGTGCGTGATCGGTCGCAATCACGGTGATCGTACCATCGCAGAGAGCTTTCCAAAGCGCTTCGTTGTCCGCTTTGGTTTTGATCGATGGATTCATTTTTACCAACGCGCCCAATCGCTCGTAATCATCGATGCTAAAAAATAGATGGTGGGGACAGACCTCGGCAGAAATCAAATCACCGGCTTCGGCAATCAATGGGATTTCGTCGGCGGTTGAAACATGCAACAGATGAAATTGATGCTTGTATCGATGTGACAACTCAAAAGCGCGTTTTGTCGCCACGATCGCGGCGCGATAATCGCGCACTCGTGAATGATCGGCGACGTTGTTGGAATCGCCAATGGCTTTTTGGTTTTCACGAATCGTCGATTCATCTTCGCAATGCGCACAGATTGGCAAATCCGTTTCCGCAAAAATCCGTTCCAATGCTGTTTGATCGTCAACGAGTAAATTGCCAGTGCTCGAACCAATAAAAATCTTGATCCCCGGAGTCCGTTGAACTTTTTGCAACTCGGCAACATTGTCCGGCGTCGCGCCAATATAAAATCCGTAATTCACCAGACAGCGGCCCTGAGCCAACTCCAGTTTTTCGTCGAGGCGTTCGGCGGTAGTCGTCGTTGGATTGGTGTTCGGCATTTCGAGAAACGACGTCACGCCACCTTTGGCACAAGCCCGCGTGGCGTGCTCAAAATCCTCTTTGTGTTCGAATCCCGGCGTTCGAAAATGGACTTGGTCATCGATCACGCCGGGTAACAAATACTTGCCAGTGGCGTCGATCACTTGATCACTTTCAGTCGGCTGAATCACGGGATCAATTTGCTCGATTTTTTGGTCGACAAATTTGACGTCATATTTTTGTTGACCGCCGCTGCTGACGACGATTCCATTTTTGATGATGGTAGCCATCTCGTTTCCGTTCTACTTGAGAAATAAATCTGTTTTGAGATACTAATCGCTGTACAAATCTCAATTCAATGACCCCTTCAAAAAAATTAACCCGCCAATGCAAGACTTCGAAAAACTGGGCACTTTTTATTTGGGCAAATCCTACGACATCAAATCTGGAGACACTCGGGACGAATTATTACTGTACGATTCCAAAGACTTGACTACCCACGCCGTTGTCGTCGGTATGACGGGCAGCGGGAAAACCGGACTTTGCCTGACATTGCTCGAAGAAGCGGGCATTGATCGCATTCCAGCGATCGTGATCGACCCCAAAGGCGACATCGCCAATCTACTGCTGACTTTTCCCGAATTGAATGCTCAGCAGTTTCGGCCTTGGGTCGACGAAAGCCAAGCCATGCGCGAAGGCATGACGGCCGACCAGTTTGCCACGGCCGAAGCTAAGAAATGGAAAAAAGGTTTGGAAAGCTGGGGACAGGACGGCCAGCGCATTCGCAAATTGCGTGATACGATCGATATGCGAGTCTACACTCCCGGGTCAACGTCGGGACGTCCGCTGACCGTTCTCAAATCGTTCAATGCTCCGCCAGCCGAAATTCTCAATGATGGAGATGCGTTTCGCGAAAAGATTTCGGCGGCGGCGTCTGGTTTACTGGCTCTGCTCGGTATTGACGCAGATCCGATTCGTAGCCGCGAACATATTTTGGTCTCCAAGATTTTTGAAACGGCATGGCTGGCGGGACGTGATCTCGATCTGGCCAGATTGATCAACGAAATTCAAAACCCGCCGTTTAATCGTGTTGGCATTATGGAACTCGATTCCTTTTTCCCAGCGGACGATCGGTTGGAATTGTCAATGACACTCAACAATTTGCTGGCTTCACCCACGTTCGCAAGTTGGATGTCGGGCGAACCTTTGGACATCAAACGTTTGCTGCACACGCCAGAGGGTAAACCGTGCGTTTCGATTCTTTCGATCGCGCACCTCAGTGAAAGTGAGCGGATGTTTTTTGTCACGATTCTGCTCAACGAAGTTCTCTCTTGGATGCGTGCTCAAGCTGGAACATCCAGTCTTCGCGCGATTTTATATATGGATGAAGTGTTCGGTTATTTTCCGCCCACCGCCAACCCGCCGTCCAAACAACCGATGCTGACGCTGCTGAAACAAGCGCGGGCATATGGTCTGGGCGTTGTTTTGGCAACGCAAAACCCCGTCGACCTGGACTACAAAGGCCTGTCCAACACGGGGACCTGGTTTCTCGGTCGACTGCAAACCGAGCGTGACAAAATGCGTGTTCTCGAAGGGCTCGAAGGGGCTTCGAATCAAACAGGCGCATCGTTCGATCGCGCGGAAATGGAAGCGATCCTTGCTGGACTTGGCAGCCGCGTGTTTTTAATGAACAACGTCCACGAGGACGAACCGGTTGTTTTTACAACACGTTGGGCAATGAGTTATCTGCGTGGGCCGCTGACGAGAAAACAGATTCAAACGTTGGTGGCTCAGGACCCGACTGCAATTGCGGCTCACTCTACAACTCCTCAGGATCCGGCAATCGTGTCAGCAACATCGGCCCCCGTCCCACTGGCTGGCAGCATTCAGCGCCCCACTGCAGCGCCTGATCCCGCAGCTGCATCCGGTTCGGCGGAAAACCGACTCGCGATTCCTGCCGATGTTCAACAGCGTTATCTCGACATCGCATTGCGCGTCGGTCGCAACGATCGTCTGGTGTATCGTCCATCTATCATTGGTCATGGCCGGATGCATTTCGTCAAATCGACTTACAAGGTAGATCTGTGGACCGAAAAAACGTTTGTCTACGATGTTCGTCGAGACGATGTTCCTGACGAGCTTTGGGATGAAGCCAAAGAAATCCCAGAAAAATTGGAGATCTCAGACGACCCAGAACCTGATTGCGAATTCGCCGCCGTTCCTGACGCATTACAAAAAGCCAAGTCGTACAAAACCTGGGAAAAAGAATTCAAGGAATTCATGTACCGCGCCCAGGACATGCCCGTTTGGAAATGCGTCGAACTGAAAATCTATTCCGAGCCTGGTGAAACCGAAGGTGATTTTCGCGTTCGTCTGGAACAATACGCTTCGGAGCGACGAGACAAAGACGTCGAAAAACTTCGCAAAAAATTCGCCAGTAAATTTAAATCTCTGGAAAACAAAATTACCACCGCGGCCAATCGAATCGAAGTTGAAAAATCTCAATACAAACAGCGCCGAATGGAATCGGTCTTGAAATTTGGCTCTTCGATTTTGGGCGCGATCCTCGGGCGAAAAAAAGTCAGCAGCACCAACGTCAGCCGCGCCGAAACGAGCATGCGATCGTTTGGCCGCGCGTCTCGCGAAAAAAGTGACATTGGTCGCGCCGAAGAAAAACTCGAAGTACTGCAAGAACAAAAAGAAACGCTCGAGCAGGAATTCCAAGAAGAGGTCGAGGCCATCGAATCGAAACTGCAGGTCGAATCATTGGAACTCGAAGAACTTTCCGTGAAACCGCGGAAAAGCGATATCAGCGTCGAACATATCGGAATCCTCTGGCTCCCGTTTCGCGTCGATTCGTCCGGAATCGCCGAAGCGGTGTATTAGCTTGCTGCTCCTTGGCCTCAACCGATTCGGTAAACAAGTAGGGCCGGTTCCCACCGGCCATCAGTTGGATTGGCCATTTGTTGGATTGGCCGGTGGGAACCGGCCCTACTGTTAAAACACTCCTTTTTCTTGTTTCCATTGCGCTTCGGGAATCTCCATCCACGGTTCTGGATCGACGCCCAATCCTTCAGCAATCCGATTGATCAAATTGAAAAAGCCAATCACTTGAGTTGCGATGGTAATCTGTGGTTCATCACAACCAGCCTGTCTGAGATTTCCAATATCATCATCGTTGACCTGGCCCGGGGTCTGCGTCAGTTTGACTGCATAATCACACAGTGATTTCTGCTGCTGCGTCAAATTCGCTTTGCGATAATCAAACACGATCGTTTCAGCCGTCGCTTTGTCACCGGATTCCAAACTGAAATCTCTGGCATGTGACAATGTTCAGTAATAACAATCATTGACATTGCTGACGACCGTTGCCAAAAGCTCTTTGGTGGCATTGTCGAGAGCATTTTGCTTTTTCATCACCGTTCCGTAGAGATCCAGCACGGCTCGACAACTTGCCGCATCCTGACTCATCACGCGAATAATGTTTGCTACACCGCCAGCACGTTTCTCCGCCGAATCATAAATTTGCTGGAGCATTTCATTAGAGCCAGGTTCGGCCTCGGTCAATCGCGCCATGTTAGTCTTTCAATCTGTTTTTAAGTAGGGCCGGTTCCCACCGGCCGTTTTATTGGATCGGTCGGTGGGAACCGGCCCTACATGGATGATCTCGTATCAGTCGTCGGGTGCCACTGGCCCAGCCAGTGATGTGGTTGGATAACGGTTGTCAGGTTCTTCAATTGGACGAGCAAAACCGCAAGTCGATGTGCAATCACTGGCTGGGGCCAGTGGCACCCTACTCGTGTAATTTCTGTTGAATACACAAGCCTGTTGACTGCATGCAACTTACAAACTGGTCCCTCGCTCAACGTTCGCATTTACGATTTTCACGCATTGTAACGTCTTTGTTTTGACATTTGTCAATAACCGGAAATTTAACGGTCGACGTTCGCATCACCATCTCGGTATTCCAGTCGATTGCAGCCCTTCGTCTGATTCCGTGCTAACGCTTTGATTTCGTGTACATTACAATCGATTCGCCAAAACCATCTAACCCCAATTCATTGCCATGAAAACATTTGTATTTGCATCGCTATTGTTGTTTCTAATTTCGTGCAATGTTGCGACTGCTCAAAAAAACGACGACGAAACAGCTCGTCGCGTCAAACAGATTGTCGCTCAAATCAAACGCCAGGATTCCAATGGCGACGGTAAAATCTCTCGCGACGAAGCGAACGAGTTACTAAAAAGGAATTTTAAACGCGTCGATCGAAACCAAGATGACGTCATTGACGAAAGCGAAATCAAACGTATCGCTGAGACCATTGCCAATCGCAATCGACGAAATCGAAATTCAAATCGTTCGATTCAAGTACCGGAATCGGTTAAAGCCACGTTGAACGTGTTGTATCGGAAGACGGAACAGGAAAATCTGAAAAAATCATGGTCGCTGGATATTTTTGAACCCAAAACAAAATCTGAAAAACAGCTTCCGGCAATTGTGTTTATTCACGGTGGCGGTTGGCGGGGTGGCGACAAAGCCAGCGGGATTTTTCGTCAATACGCCATCCATTTTGCTCAACGAAGCTACGTTTGTTTTTCGATCAACTATCGTCTGATCCAGGTTGGCAAAATGCCAGCTTGCATTCAAGATTGCAAAACGGCAATTCGTTGGATTCGCACCAACGCCGAAAAATACAATGTTAAGTCAGATCGCATCGGCGCATTTGGAAATTCTGCGGGCGCACACCTGGTCGCTATGTTGGCTTTGGCACCAGACGACAAACAGCTCGTTGGAGACGGCCCGTACCGAAAACAATCTTCGGCAATCCAGGCCGGTGTCGCAGCGGCACCACCAACCGATCTCAGTGCCTTGTTTAAAATTGAATCAGGCGCTCGCCGACTAAAGCAGATATTTGGCGAAGACAAATCGAAAGCCGAAATGGAAAAAATGGGCAAACTGATTTCACCGGTGACTCACGCGTCGAAAAATGCGCCACCGCTCATTCTCGTTCACGGCGGTAAAGATCGGACCGTTCCTGTTTCGCAAAGTGAAAAACTCGAACAGGCGCTCAAGCAAGCCGGCGCCAAAAACGTGACCTTTAAATACTACGCCAACGCCGGCCACGGGGTATTCCGCGAAAAACAAAGTGAAACACTCCCGATGATGGAAAAGTTTTTTGAGAAACACCTCAAGTAGTTTGACATTCACAAATCGGGAGGGCGAGGCTCCTGCCGAGCCGCGAACATTGGTCCATTGTGAGCGGCAAGGCGCCAGCCGCCAGTATTTGAGGGTTCACCGGCGCCTAGCGCCTTGCCGCTCACAGGATCACCCTCCGAAAAACAAATCTATTTTTTGTCCGTCAATTTAATCATCGACTCGCCAAACGCCTTGCCGACGTTGTAGAAAAACACAGGTGAACCCAAATAGTGATAGGGGCGATCGTTGCCAAATTTTCGCCACATATCGACGTCTCGGTTCTTGCGGTCAGCCCAGTATTTTTTAAATGCCGCGTCGGCTTCCATATCCCAGTATTTGGCGGTCCGTATGGTCACGACCGTGCCTTTGAATTCTGCATATTCCGCGGCGGCCGCTTGAGCGTCGGCAATCTGTTTGATTTTACCCCTTTGATTTTCACCGCCGTGTCCCATTGCACCGATGACAAACGGCATCGTCGGAGCTTTGAGTTCTTTGCGAACATCTTTGATAAATGCAATCATGTTGTCTTTATAATCTTCGACCGACGTGGGAGCGTATTGATCATTCCAACCCTGGAACCAGACAAATCCAGCAAACTCATATCCTTGATCCTGATAACCTGGAACATAAGTTTTCAGATCGCCGGTAACTTTTTTGATCTCTCCCATCATCAATCGATAAAAATGACCGTACCCTTTTTTGTACTCGTCGACCGTGAGTTTGGGATTTCGTTTTTGGCGCTGCTCGACAACAGTTTTCATTGACTCGGGAAATCCGCGACTGGGAGGACGAAAGTCGCGATCGATCGACTTTCCGCCCCAAGCGGTTTTGATGATCAAAACAGGCTCGTCAAAATGATCGCCGACGGTCCAACCAAAACCCAACTCGGGGCCAAACAATCGAACATCATTTTTTCGACTGGTTCCATAGCCCATGGTCAATTTGCCGTATCGCTGTCCGGCGCCGCCAAGGTAATCGATAAATACATCATCCCGCTCAACCCACTTGCCATCTTTTTTCAAGTGTGCAAACCGTTTTTGTTTTTTGGGGTCGGCCAATTGGTGTTCGGTCGTTACCACGCTGCCCTTGCCTTCCATATTGGACTGGCCAGCCAAGATAAAAATCTTGACCTTTTTGGGTTTTTCCTGTGAAACAAGACTTCCTGCGAAACACAATCCGATTAACAACGTCAGCAATAAACGATTCGTCATGATCACCACCTGATCTCTCAATTCTGTCTAACAATTAACAATAATCTAGTTCCACACCGTTGCTGAAAAAACCCATTCGGGCGCCACGGCGCCGTGATTCCCTTGAATTCTAACGATGTTGGTGATGATAATATTTGCTGAAACTCTATCCGCCGTAAAGTTACCGGGAAATCTAGAAAACAAGGCTTGTCAAAGAATGAAATTATCCGTCGCCATCCAACAGACCGCCTGGACCATTGTCGTTTGCCATCTCGTTTTGCTGCCGCAGGTGTCTTCGGCGCAAAATAACAACTCGAAACGGCAATCAAAAATTTATGAGCAATACAAAGAGGTTGCTGACAAAATTATCGCCGCCGGGCGCAAGAAAAATGATGCTTATCTTAAATTGCAGGAACTGTGTGATGACATCGGTTGTCGACTCAGTGGCAGCAAAGAACTCGAACAAGCTATCCAGTGGGCACAAAAATCGCTTAAAGCCGATGGACAGGAAAATGTTCGCGCGGACAAAGTCATGGTTCCCAAATGGACGCGCGGCAAAGAGTATTGCGAAATGACCGCGCCTCGAAAATTGAAAATCGACATGCTGGGTCTCGGGGGTAGTATTGCAACCCCGTCCGAAGGAATTGAGGCCGAAGTCATCGTGGTCAGCAGCAAAAAAGAGCTGGATGCTTTACCCGACGAAAAAATCAAAGGCAAAATTGTTGTTTTCAATGTGGCCATGCCCCCCTACTCGAAAACCCGAGGTTCAGGTTACGGCCAAGTCGTCCGATATCGATCAAACGGCGCTATTTGGGCGGCCGAGCGTGGCGCGGTCGCCGTCCTGGTTCGCAGCGTTACTGCTTACTCTCTCAATTCACCGCACACCGGCGCCATGCGTCTGTATCCTGCCGATTCGAAAAAAATACCGGCAGCTGCCATTACGGTCGAAGGAGCAACGCTGCTTCACAGGCTCCAAAAACGAGGCAAGACGCCCAAGGTGAAACTGTACATGGAAGCGAAAATGCATGCCGAAAAAGCGCCTTCTCACAATGTCCTGGCCGAAATCGTAGGATCAGAAAAACCTGAAGAAATCGTCGTCATTGGTGGCCATATCGATTCTTGGGATGTTGGAACTGGTGCACACGATGATGGAACAGGATGTGTTGCAGCCATGGAAGCTCTCAATATCCTCCGCAAATTGAAACTTCGGCCACGCCGAACCATTCGCGTCGTGCTTTGGACCAACGAAGAAAACGGAATTGCCGGTGCGAGAAATTATCTCGAACGACACCAAAACGAAACCCACGTTGCCGGAATCGAATCCGACTCCGGAGGCTTTGCCCCAACCGGGTTGTCGATTGAAATGAAAGACGAAAAAAAGCAAACGATTGCCGCCGAACAGCTTGCCGACCTTGTCAAACTGTTAAAAAACATCAACGTCAATCAAATTAGAACAGGGTTTTCCGGCGTGGATGTCGGTCAATTGAAAGCCATTGGAACAGCCTGCATCGGGTTGCAAGTTGACGGACGACGCTACTTCAATACCCACCACACCTGGGCCGACACGGTTGACAAAGTTGACGAAAAAGAACTCGGCGACTGCGCGATCACTTTCGCTGTTGCCGCCTACGTACTCGCCGACATGCCTGGACGCCTGGGCGAACTATCGGACAAGTAAAACACGTTAAAAAACTGCGACGGAACAAGCCGAAACGGTCGCTGAAATGGGCTCGATCTGTCGTGGATCACACCTGCAAAATCAAGCTGTTTTTGCCTTAGGGAGGGCGAGGCTCCCGCCGAGCCGGTTAGGCTTGCGCGAATTGAGCGTACCAATCGCGTATTTTGCGGCTTCTCAGGAAAAACCAACCGAGAAAATAAAGCACGGTAAAAATAACCGAAAATACCACACCAACGATCAAACTAATAAACTGACTTTGTTCGTTTTGCTGGCGTAATCTGGCCGGCATATCTTTGAATACCTCCTGCATCGCCTCTGCCGTTTGGATCTGGATGAAAACGGTCATCCCTATGCTGATGATCATGATAATCGCGTAGATCAAATAGGTATTCGACAACAACGTCAAACCAAACGGCGCTTTTTTGAGTACCGCAATCGAACCAAACACCAACAGGCCCCCTAAAATCAGGCTGACGGCCAGACTGAAAATCGTATAAACAATGTATTTCTTTTGGACCTCCATCGATTTTTCCATGATCTCAGCGGCGTTCTTGTCACTGGATGCAATCAGGTCGACAAAGGCATCTTGCATCACCATCAAGCCAGCGCCACAACAACCGCCTAACAAAGACCAACTGCCAAGACAGATTCCAATAATGGCAAATGTCAATAACAACCCTGGCATTTTCGCCGTTGCATCCGGATGCTTGACTTCGTTAGTAAACTGAGGTTTGGCCCCAGGAGATTCAAAAGGATTATTCGACATGGTTTAACCGATCTCCTTGTTTTGTTCGTCTGCCCCAGAACCTTCGTCGGCACCTTCGCCCTCGACATCATCTTCGCCAGCCGACTGTTCGAGTTCGGCGTCTTCGTCCGTGTCCATTTCGCTGGCAAGCTCCATTCGTTCCTTGGGATCGACCGCCAAAACTTTACCTTGATAAGTCAACATTTCGTCGATCCGCGCCAGTTTGCTTTTGAAAAACGGGAAAATCGGAATACGATACAATCCGTAAACACGTTTCATCGTAAAAATAGGTTTGTTCATTCGCGTTTTTAGCGACAGTGAGCCAATCCCGCCGATAAACAATTCCAAATAGTCGAGCGGTTCGTTTTCGGTTTTCAAACCGATCAGATCAAATCGTTCGCCTTTGCCGCCAACGCGATTGACGGTCAGCCCGGACTCGTCAATTCTGACACGCAAATGCGTTCTGCTCCAAATAAAATTGCCCAGCCAAATGACAAAAAACACAATCGACAAAACAAAAAACGCAGACGAATTTATCTCTGGCGCCAAAGTGCCAAGCCATTTTCCGACCGTCGAAAACGGTTTGATAAACCCGGTGATTTCCAGCACAACGGGAATCCCGATAAATGTGCCCAACAATCCAAACGCCAACCAGAATTTCCCTTTGGGCAAATTGAATCGAAACGCAATGTACCAGACGATCATGACCGACAGCGCAATCCAGAACAACATGTGCGAATCGAAAGTCAACAGACTCGGCCACCAGAATTTTTCACCATTCTCGACAGCGCGATTTTTTGCCTCGCCCGGTAGCGACAATAAACACAACAACAGGAACAAAACAGCGGGATAACCAGCCAGAATTCCAGGAAGATGGTCGTACAGTTTGATCGGTTTTATGGTTTGGACCGACTGGTCCTTTGCGTTTGAAGTGCTCATGAATCCTCACTTGGACAAACAAAACGAGTCGCTATTTTATCTCAACAGACGCGAGATGTGGCGTGGGGTAGCGCCATATTTTTCCCAGAGGCCATTCGTTGGCTAAGATGAATTCTTGGCGAAAAAGAGGTTGAGAACTGACAAACAACGAACCATAAATCGCCGAATGCTGCCACCTCAAGCGGTTCTGCTGATATCCCGATTCACACGCTCGACCAAATCTCGAATTCGCAATTGCGAGCGATTCACTTCGATCTTTTCGTTGTTTTCGATCAACTGATCTACTTTTTTTGTCGCCGCAATCACCGTGCTATGCGAGCGTCCGCCAAAATGGCCGCCGATCTCTGAAAGTGCCGATCGCGTGTATTGCCTGGAAAGCCACATGGCTAACATCCGCGCCGTACATATCCGTTTCGCACGACTGGTCGAACGAATTTCATTTTTCGTCACACCGGCGATGTCACAAACAACATTTTCGATCTGCTTCATGGACCAATGCAGTGTTCGAGTTTGTCGCAAATCGGCAATCAATTCCAAAGCGTCACCGGGCTGTAATTCCGCTTGTTCTTCCGAAGACACCGCCATCTGAAGCCGATTCAGTGCGCCAGACATTTGCCGAGCATCTTGCGGAAAGCTATCGGCAATCACTTCAATCACGGATTCCGAAAATTCATATCCGCGTCGTCGACAAAACTGTTGAGCAATCATCTGCCGCGCTCGCTCGTCCGCATACCGAACGGGGCATACCAACCCGGCCGACAATCGCGTTACCAATTCGTTGCTCAGAAACTCCATTTCCATAGGCGGTCGATCCGCCGTCAACACAATCTGTTGGCCCGCAGCAAGTAAACTGTCCACCGTGTGTTGAAACTCGGCCGTCGTCGCTTTCTTGCCGCGGAAAAATTGAATGTCATCGATAATCAGCAATTCGAGATCCCGATAGTGCCGCCGAAACATCGGCAACCCCTGGCCATTGAGCGCTCCCAGGTAGGCCGACGTGAATTGCTCAGCGGACATCCAGACCGTGCGTTTTGCGATACCCGATTTTCGACATCGACGACGCAAGGAGTCGGTCAAAACGGTTTTTCCGCAACCGGTGGGACCATAAAACAGGACTGGTGAAATCTGACCCGGCGATCGACAAATTTCCTCGACCGTCGAACGAACCAACTGGTTCTGTTCACAAAAGACGAACTCGTAGGGCTGGTATTTGTTTTCGACCTGTTTCGTTTTTTTGCTAACAACTGAAACCATCGATGCTTCCGACCGCCGCATTTGAACCTGATCCGAACCCTCTGACACTAACAGCGCCGGAGACTCACTGCAAACAGGTTTTACTTCCCCGATCACATAGTCGATTTTTGGGCGACCCGGCAACATGCTCGCCGTCCGCTGAAAATCGGCACCAAACTGACGCTGGGCTCGAGCCAACGAAAATTCGTCCCCAGTTATGACTCGAACCGTTTTATCACGAATTTCGAATTCGATTTGGCCGTCAATCCACAACTCGAATCGCTTCGAGTCCACCTGCTGACGCAGCAACCGCACAAATTCAGATCGCAATTCCATCAAAACAGTGGTCAAATCCTGACCCCTTCCCTTCACTCCAGCTGGGCACAACGCGTCCGCGATTTGACTCAACTACTACAGATTGATTCAAAGCACGAAATCCGTTCGTTACACCACAAAATGGAGGCTTCCCTAAAGGTTCTCTTATACTAATTCCATTGCTGGAATTTAAGATTTCATCACAAACAGAGAGCAGATTTTAAATCCGCTAGCAGGTCTGTCAAACCACCAAATGAAAAAAAATAGAACAAATCAATTGGTTCCAAAACCGAATCAACAATGCACGTAAAATGTCGCGATTAACCCGCCTCCAATCGATGTTAATTGCGCATTCAACAAATCCACTCGACAACTATTCCTCGTTGAAAACTTGTCGCCAGAAAAGAAAACAAAATCAGTTCGTTTTTTGCCTGCGCGAAAGACAAAATTTTGTTTACTGGTTGACACGCATTTCGTTGCCAATGGCAAAATACGCTTTTTCGCTCAATCGAAATTCGCTGCGCGGGGCCAACATCTCAAGAAACACCATGACTTGCCCGGAGCGTCGCGTATGAATTGCGACCGGATGCCCCAATTTCAAAACTCCGGACGGTTTGCGTTTGCTGCCCGCCATATAAAAACCAGCGTTCAAACTCCGCTGGGTTTTGAAATCGAAATGTTGAGTTAGCAAAGCGACCAAACGACTCGCATCATCGGTCGTTCCCACAAATTGTATTTTTTGAACGCGATGAGTGTTATCGAAATAATAAGTCAGTGAACCGCTCAAATCGGTCGGCCCAACTCCTGTGACAACAGCAACACGCATTCCATGCAGACCCGGTTCATAAGGAGCGGTGGATACGCGCAACCAACGGTCTTTGACCCAATTGGGATAAACATCAAATCGCAGAAATTCGCGATAATCCGCGACGGCTTGAAACACTGGCGGAGCCGCTGGTTGGTTGGCCAATTCAATCGCCGCTTTTGTTTCGCCTTCGGAAATGACGTTGGTTGTTGCCGCGCCGGATTGGTCCTGGTGGTTGTACACGGCATAACCACCAACTGCAGCTGCAGCGATCGCCGGCGCCAGAAGCTTGGTTCTCAACATGTTTTCAACCCGGTAAGTCTCAAAATCCATTTCCATTGACACGATAATCGCGCCATCTCATACGTTTTATCGGAAACGAAAATTTTCAACCCGGAACTTAATTTGCCAACAGTCATATCCGGAACAATGCGACCAACACGAATCTCGTCTCTCTTACCTCGCCGCTCGTCCCTCTGGCCTACTTAACCAGTTCTCCAGTCTCAATTTTGATACCGGACCACTGAGTCGCGTTTTCGCCCAAAAAATAGATGCGTTGATTCATGGTGACGTGAATCACATTGGTGTCAATCTGAATCGTCGGTTGGCTCCCCATCGGCAACCGCAGGGGAATCCACTTCGCAACTTTTCCGCTGAATGCATAGAAAGTGGTTTCTGTTTTCACGCAAGCAAATTTGTTATTGACCGAAACCCTGACTCCCTCGGCCAGTCCAGTTGGAAATTCGATTCTATCCCACTGCGATTTGACAACGCTATATGCTGCCAAGTACTTTCTCGATGTCGACTCAACAACATACACATTTCCGGATTTTGCCGAGGTCGCCTTCGTCCGTTGCCTTCGAATTCTGAATTTTTCTTACGCCAAAGTCATTTGCGACGTCGAAATGACAGTGATGACCAACAAAATCACGGCAGGAAACTTCATAACAACTCCTTGGAAAGTGACATCAGTCCATTTTAAAAAATCTGTCGATGACTAATTATCCAATCGATAATTCTCCTTGAGCCATTCTAGATCAACATCCAGAATAGCCGCGGCGTATTCCGCGTCAGAATAATAGGTGCTACGTTCGTTGGCCCGATCAACACCAAATTCGTTGAGCAAACTTTCGGCTTTCTCCAGCGGAAATCTTCGTTTGACCTGTTTGAAAAAGTGCAGAAAATCAGGATCGCCCAGTGCGTCGGCGACCGATTCCCAGTGCCGCAACATGTGTCCGTGGTTGTTTTCCAATACCAGTTGTCGGCAATAGTCACTAATGAACGGCATTCGCAACAACTCGGAAGTCACCGCTGCCAGAATCAAGACACGATCGCGATCCGACATTTTTTTCTTGCGCCACAAGGCTCGGGCCAAATGCAGATACACGGAAAGTTCGTCGATTGACGTTGTCATGTTGCGAAAGGTCGTTCAATCTGTAAATTACGAGAAATTCAATTCTATCAAACTCACCGACGCCTGTCGGCCTATTATGAAGCTCGCCGATCATCGTTGGCTCACCAGTTCCGCGGCAAGTGAATGGCTGGAACTTGCCAGGCAACAGCTTAATTCAAATACTGCGGAACTCACAGTCCTGAATCAGTTGCGAAAAAAAATCGATCAAGAAAAATCGCGTCAGGTTTTGACACTTGCGAAATTACGCATCAAAGCCGCCAAAAAATTTGCCAACGCGCAAAACATGTTTTTCACCGATACCGGGTTGCAACAATCGTCGAGTCAAACGGTTGCTGAATATAAATCTTCACGATTTGCTCCGGACAAAACAATTTTTGACCTTTGCTGCGGAATCGGCGGCGATCTCCTCGGCCTAGCAAAATACGATCACGTTGTCGCCGTCGACAAAAACGAAGTTTGTTGCCAATTTGCTCGTGCCAATCTTGCCGCTAACGATCTGTCAGCGGACGTCCATCATTGCGAAATTGGCCTCGACCAAATTCCAGCCAGCGCGTGGGTTCATATCGATCCGTCACGTCGCGAACAATCGGGCCAGCGGCGTCGAACTACTCGCCTGGAGCACTATCAACCTCCTGAATCGTTCCTCGACCAACTGCTTCAGCGGCAACCCGGCGTTGCCCTTAAACTTGCGCCAGCGACAGAAACACCACCGCACTGGCAGTCCAACTGCGAAAGGCAATGGATTGGCCACGAAAATCAATGTAAACAACAAATGCTGTGGGCCGGACACCTGGCCAATGCACCGGGTCGTAAGTCGGTGGCAGTGATCGACGCGGAAAATTCGGTGCATCAATTTGTTGGCAACGACCCAACAGACTATCGTGTTCATCAACACAGTGACTCGATCCTGTCGTATGTTTACGAGCCGCACGCGGCGATTCGGGCCGCTCGTCTCGAAGCTGATTTGGCAGAAAGTCTGGATGCCAAATTGCTACCCACCACGCCCTCGTTTTTCACGACGGCACAACATCGGCCAACGCCATTTGCAAATTGCTTTGAAGTGCGAGCGACGACTTCAAAAAAACAACTGGCCGCGGAACTTTCCCATTTGAATCCTGGTCATGTTGAATTCAAATGCCGTCCGCCCTATCACACTTTGGAGAAAATTCAAAAATCGATCCGATTGAGTGGAACGGAAACATTTACTGTCATTGCACTGCCGATTCAAGAAAAACTAACTGTCTTGATTTGCCGCCGAATCTAATCCCTTGACAGTCGTTTTGAAATCTTACGAGCACGAAGCGCCAACGAGTGGTTTGACCGCGCAAAACCACTCGTTGGCGTTTCGTGCTCGTATCAATCACTCCTGTGCCACTGGCTCCAGCCAGTGATTTACCCATCAACTCGTGGTTAATTCGTTCAATTGAAATATTCAACAACCGCAATTCAACCTGTGCACTGGCATTACCAGTACCACTCTAAAATGAAAGTTCTCAAGCCTAAAATCTCAATGAACTGGCCGATCGGCTAAACAGAAAATCTTCGAGAGAATATTTTCGTTCTGAAGACTTCAAAATTGAAAAAACAGCGATCTTTCCTACTTCGATCGAACCGTAATCGCGATCCACTCCCAAACCGACCGCGCCGTTGAGCGTGATCATTCGTAAAGCTGTCTCAATATCGACGCTGTTCTGCTCGACAACCGCACAACCTTCGGCACATAAATGCAAATCTGGATTGGACGCTCGGGAGTCCGTGCCAAGTGCAACATTGATCCCAGCCTGCAACAGTTTTTGAAGCGGGTAATTTTCGTGGCCAAAAAATTGATGAGTTCGCGGACAATAGACGACAGACATTTTTTGACGATGTCGCGCCAGCAGTTCGATGTTTTCGTCGGTCAAGTAATTTCCATGGACGACCAGACACCGATGTGCCCGTGTTAAAGTTTCCAACACGCGCTGCACGGAATAGTCGTTTGGAATTTCGTCCGGATAACAGGCACCCATCGAAGTCAGCATTTCGCGAAATGGGCCAGTGCGATTTTCAATCCAAGCGATCTCTTCTCGTGATTCGGCGATATGCATGGCGACGGTTGTTTGATGGCGCCGTGAGATATCAACTGTCTCGTCAAGCAATTTTGGATGAACCGAATATGGCGCGTGTGGACTTAAACCCAGTATCCAATGCCGCTGATCATCTCCAAATCCATCAGGACTGGTGACAAATTCCGTGGCCTGCTCAACGATCTCCGCCGTTCGTTCTGGAGCGGCGCCTAAACACTCCAAAAAAATAGTTCCGGCAACCTGCGATTGGCCATACAAATGCGTCAAATTTTTTTGTGTCGCGATTTCACCAACATATGCGGTTCCTACCTGATAACACTCCTGAAGCCCGCGACTGATGGCCACTTCAAAATCCAATTCACCCTGCAGCGCCTTGGATTTTCGATTCGCAACCACTTGTGGAATCCAGTCGGTGATGGCCGTTCCCTGCTCTCCGATCGGTTTTGTCAGATCGCTGAATTCCAGGTGAGTATGTGCGTTGACCAACCCGGGCAGCACCGCTACATCACCCAAATCACGGCAATCCGATTGTCCGCAAAATTTTCCGACGTCAACGATGCGGCCATCAACGATTTCAACAAACCCGTTTTCAATCGGAGCTTTGGCAATGGGCACGATCCACCGCGCGCGAATTTTTTGAGATTTGTCCACGGGAATCCGACGGTCATTGGGAAACGCGAGTCGCTCGCAACCAAGCTGACAAACGACTGGTCCAACGATCCAACGTCAGCAACCTGGATTTCTCCAGGCCGCCAAACCACATCCAAATCAGGATCAATGCGCCGGCCGAAATCATCAAGATCGATGGCAAGAAAGCGTAATCATACCCGCCGGTCGTTTTCGGCAATAGAAGCCCTGGCAAGAACTGATTTCCCGAAGGAAACATGCCGCTCATCACGATCGACAACGCATTGTGGGTCGCGTGATAAGCGATACATGGCAACAAACTGCCGCAACGTACGGCCACCATCGCCAAAACAATCCCGACAAAAAATGTCACGATGGACTGTTGCAGCACCGCATGTGCCGCACCAAAAAACAGAGCACTAATGAAAATCGGCCACCAGTGATTTTTGATGTGTCGCAGGCCCGACAAAATAAACCCACGAAACGCCAGTTCTTCGAATACCGCCGGAGCCAACGCCATGATCAACAAAACAAAAGGCAAACTGGGTGCGGACGCCACCAATTGCGACAAATAACCATCCAAAACATTCAAATTGGAACTTGGTGGAAAGACTTCTAAAACCGCGCGGCTCAAAATCATAAACGCAGGATGCAGACAAAACGCCAAAAAAATCGCCAACGGCACTGTTCGCAAATTGAGCCGATCCAACAACCACGTTTTCCGTGCGCTGCGGGTTAACATCAGCGCCATGATCACTGCCGGCATCGCAACCGTTGCGATGAGCACAATCACCGTCGTCCGAGCAAACGCATTCCATTCCATTTGCGGTGTCGCAGACAATCCCACAAAAAATTTCAAGACCAGGATCAATACACCACAAAAAATCGCGTGTCCGATCAACGGAGTATCTTGACGTTCGCGAATAACATGCCGAACCAGATTGCCCAATCCCACGCGGTCACTCGCGCGGAACAGCACCGATTCGTTGCTGAATTGGCCAATCGCCCACCGCGCGGCAAACCAGCAACAAGCAACAGTGACAATCGTCACTGGACCCACGAATGCTATGGCTTGCGTGTAATGCCCTTCGATCAAAGTCCTCAGCAGCAACATCAAACCTGTCAGTGGAATCAAGCTCGTCCCCAAGTTCAATGTCGACGAGGGCAACATGGGCAACATCACCAACGGCATCGCGATCATGATCAGCGGCATCAAGTAATACTGACCTTCTTTGCTACTGCGCGCAAATGCCGCCACCGCGATCGCCAGCGCACTGAATAGT
Source organism: Pirellulaceae bacterium (assembly GCA_028280445.1). GTDB lineage: Bacteria > Planctomycetota > Planctomycetia > Pirellulales > Pirellulaceae > JANQLU01. The sequence goes on from JANQLU010000141.1 coordinate 36,285, forward strand.
GCGGAAATGGGAATCAAAGCCAAGATTAACCAGAAAATCGCCGACATCGGTGGCGGGCCAATTGCTGCCACAGGATTCGCATCTCCGCCAAGATGTTTGGCGACAAACAGCCCCGTAAACGCCATACTGACCAGGTTTAAAACCGATGTGGTAATACTGAACAACATCGTCGTCATAATCTTTCCGACGACGATTTCCGATCGTTTGGCTGGCGAGCACAACAATGTTTCAAGCGTTCCACGTTCTTTTTCGCCCGCGCACAAATCAATCGCGGGATAAAACGCACCGGTCAACGACCAAATCATGATGACAAACGGCAGGACTTTTGCCCAAAACGTTGCCCGCATCATCATTTTGTCCGCAACGTCGTTGACTTCCGTAGGCGCCGATTGGAACTGATTCAAACTCAAATTGTGAGCCGCCAGTTTTTCCTGCACCCGATCATTTTTCCAGCAGTACAAAATTTCGTTGAACCGCGCAACCGCCAGTTTTGATTTGTCGTTGGACGAGTTACTAAAAATGGAAACCGTAAACGGCTCGTCGGAACCTTTTTTCGCTGGCACAATTCGAACAGCCAAGTCATATCCATGGCGACGCATCAAACGTCTCAGCTTGCGTGAATTTTGCTTGGCCAGTTTTTCGTTTTCTGGTTGATAAGCCAGGATTTTGCCCCATGGATCGTTCGATTTGACGGTCTCGAATTCAACCAGATCTTTGTCATCGGTTTTCAAATATTTTTCATTGAGCCGACCATCGACCACCAATCCGCTATCTTCGGGAATATGCTCCGAACCGACCAACAATATCTTGGTCGAAGTTTTTTGCATGAATTGGGCCATTTGCAACATGGCCATTCCCATCAACGGGTAGAGCAACAACGGAATCACGCCAATGGTAAACAACGTTCGCCGATCGCGTAGTTGATCACGCATCTCACGTCGAAAAACAAGTTTTACATTGGATAATTTCATGCGGAATGGATTTGCAATTCGTCTTGTTTTTCGTGTTTCAGCAGAAGTTGGTAAAACAACTCTTCGAAATCGGATTCATCGTACCGATCGGACAATTCATCAAATGTTCCTTCGGCGACCAGCCTGCCTCCTACCAAAATCGCAACTCGATCACACATCCGTTGAACTTCGGTCATGATGTGGGAGGAATAAATAATGCATTTGCCTTGCTCGCGGAGTATCTCGATCGTTTTGATCACTTCGCGCGAAACGATCAAATCCAGCCCCAAAGTCGCTTCGTCAAAAATGAGAACAGGTGGATCGTGAATCAAAGCCCTGGCGATGGACACCTTTTGCTTCATGCCCGTTGACATTTTGGAGCCGAGTAGATCGCGGATGTTGTTCATGTGAAACCGATCAAAGATCGCTTCCATCCGCGAGTTCAAAATATCTTCGTCCAATTCGTGCAGCCGCCCAAAATATTCAATCAGTTCCCAGCCAGTCATTCGGTCGTAGATCGCGGTATTGTTAGAGACAAAACCAATCTGGCGGCGCACACGTTCGGCGTGCTGAACAATGTCAAATCCGTTGATCGTTGCCATCCCCGACGTTGGCTGCAGTACGGTGCTAAGAATCCGCAAAGCGGTTGTTTTTCCAGCACCGTTGGGGCCCAACAAGCCGTAAATCTGACCCGGCATCGCGTCAAAGCTGACATTGTCTAATGCCACGAATTTTCCGCGCTGCAAATCAGGGTAGCTTTTGGTCAGTTGTCGAACGTGGATCATGCGGAACGCTACAAAGGCTGGTCAGAGAACAAGGAACCCGAAAGATTACCTTATTTCTGGCGTATTTTTGAAAGATTTACGGTCGAATCGAACGTGACGATTGTGATCACTGCAAAAAACAAACACGAAAAATTTGTTTGGAGAATTGACGTCAAGTTTTAGTTTGAGTGTAGAGTTGTGTGGTTTTAATGTAGAAGCCGAATTCCGTCTCGACCCAAGCGCGATTCTGCATCAAATAAAATCGTAATCGGCAGCGCGAAACCGAAAACAACCCCTCCCGCTCTGATTCTCGAATTTCAAAGGATGAACAAAATGAGCTCCACATCAGGATTTGAAGCTATGGGTCACCAAAATCATATCGTCCCCGAGTTTCACGATGAAACGTTGACGGCGATGGCATCTGCCTTAACGACCGCGACTCCGGCGGCAAGCCAGACCTTTGTCCCCTACAAACCCAATTCGCTCAAAGAAACGCATCTCAGCGAAAACGACCTGTTCCCGATTATCCTGAAATACTTGTACGTGCGCGGCAGTCAGGCCGGCCGTCAAATCGCCAGTCAAATCAAATTGCCATTTTCAATCGTCGAGCCGTTGCTCACCGAATTACGGGGACGATTGCTGATCGCCTACCGAGGAGCGGCAGTCGGTGGCGATTATGAATACGAACTCACGCCCAACGGTACCGAGCACGCGCGGCAATTCTATAAAGTTTGTACTTATTGTGGCTCGGCACCAGTCACGTTGAATCAATACATCGAAAGTGTTTACGCGCAAACGTTGCGGACACTCAAGCCCGACATGCAATCCATTTCCGAAGCGATGAGCGATTTGGTTTGCAGCCCGACGCTTCTCGGACAAGTCGGCCAGGCTGTCCGCTCGTGCAAAAGCATGTTGTTTTACGGGCCTCCAGGAAACGGTAAAACCAGCATGGCAAAACGAATTGTTCGCGCGATTGATGCCAATATTTGGGTTCCGAGAACGATCAATATCAGTGGAGAAACCATTCGATTGTACGATCCCAATGTTCACGAAGCGGCTCCAACACCGCCAACGGCTGGATACGTACACGATGATATTGACCATCGCTGGATCCGGATCAAACGCCCTATCGTCATTGTCGGCGGCGAACTCAGCATGGAACACCTCGAAGCCACGTTGAATCCAAATTCAGGAATTATCGAAGCGCCCGTTCATCTAAAAAGCAATTGTGGATGCTTGGTGATCGACGATTTCGGACGACAAAAGCTCAGCACCGAAGAATTGTTGAACCGCTGGATTATTCCGCTGGAGTCTGGCCAAGATTATTTGAACCTTCCAACTGGTCGCCAAATTCAAGTTCCGTTTGAACAACTGCTGGTTTTCTCAACCAATCTCGAGCCATCAAATCTGTGTGACGAAGCGTTTTTGCGTCGGATTCACTACAAAATTGAAATCTTCGATCCGTCCCTTGAACAATTCCGATCGTTGTGGGATTCCATTGTCGCCAGAGATGGATTCCAAACCGATCCACAGGCATTCGAATACTTGGTCGAAAACCACTATAAGCGTGCCAATCGACCATTCCGATTCTGCCATCCGCAAGACATCCTGAGCCAAATTCAAGATTTCTGTGAGTTCCAAGGCCATCCATTGACGGTCACACCACAGACGATTGACATTGCGATTTCAAATTACTTTGCCGCAACCAAATAGCGGTAAGTCGTTATTCAGGGCGATTTCCGGGAGGGCGAGGCTCGCGGCCGAGCCAGATCCTGTGAGCGGCAAGGCGCTCACATTTAATCAACACTACTTAGCCGCTCACGGGTGGAACCAACATGCGATGGCACTGGAAACCGGATTGGCTCGGCAGGAGCCTCGCCCTCCCAGAAATCGCCCTCCCGTGACAATTCAACACCGATCTGGCATTGCACAAAAAAAGCCGACAGCGAATTCACTGCCGGCTTGTCAGGATGTTTTTGAATTCCGTTAGTGTTGAACTATCGATAGAGGTAGCAGTAAACATCGACCAAGTGGACTGTCCGGTATCCTTGATAATAAATGGTTCGATTTCGGTAGGTGACTCGGTAACCTTGTGCTTGTAGCCGCTGGATCATGGCCCCAGCATGGTCGCGATAGACGGTTGTCGACCAAACTTGTTTCCAGGATTTTTGTGGCTGTCGAATCTGAACTTGATATCCAGGATTTCGAAAAGTTCCGCGATTGTAATTGATGGTGTTTTGTCGTGAACGGTTGGTGACCCGTGGTTTTGATCGGCTGTTCGGATTGTTCAGTCGAACGCGAACGGGAGTACGATAGGTGTTCGTATTTGTTCGTGTTCGCGGACTTACGCCGTAGACTCCGCCACCAATCGAGTCTTGCATGGGCAACCCTTGGGCGTTGGTGGCAGTTGTGGTTGCGATTGCCAAAATGGCGAAAACGGAAGCTGAAATTAGAGTTTTTGTGATGTTCATTTTGTATTCCTTGGTTGTTGGTGTTGTTTTCGTTACACCTACAGATTGCCAATACGGAATCCGCCCGGACACGAAATTGCAGTTTTTTTGAAAAATATTCCTTAAGTGTGTTTTTGTGCGAGAAATAGGTTGTTGGCACGGGGGCCGTCACGTCAACAGTTTTATCTAGCGTGTCGTTTCATCAAATTTTGGGATACGATGAACTGCACCGCAAAAAATGGTGTGATTTTCTGAAATCCCAGAACAATCAAAGCGAGTTATGAATCAAGACACTCACAAACAACGTGTTAACCAGCAATTTGGTCGTTCGGCGGGCGACTACGCGGTTAGTGATATCCATGCCCACGGCGAGAGTCTTGCCGTGTTACTCGAATTGATCGAAACATCCACCGATTGGCAAATGCTGGATATTGCCACCGGTGCTGGGCATACGGCGTTGGCATTTGCGCCCAATGTTGGCCAAGTTGTTGCAACTGACATTACCCAGGAAATGCTCGATAAAACAAACGAGTTGGCGGTCGATCGGCAATTGTCAAATGTCACCACACAACTTGCCGACGCCGAGTCGCTGCCGTTTGATGACAGTCGTTTTGATTTGGTAACGTGTCGACTCGCTTTTCACCATTTCCAAAAACCCGATCAATCGCTTGCCGAATTCTATCGTGTATTGAAACCAGGCGGCATCTTGGGTTTCACTGACAATTACACGGTCGAAGAACCAGCGGCAGCGGAATATTACAACCGCTATGAAATTATTCGCGATCCATCTCATCATTGGGTCAGTCCACTGTCGGAACTGAAACAGAAATTTGTAAATGCGGGGTTTGTGATTCGAGATGATCGGAAACTGGAAAAAGAGTTCGAGTTTCACCGTTGGGCAGATCGCCAACGAGTTTCCGATGCCGACAAACAGGTTCTGCTCGAAATGATGCGCGAAATTCCCAGTGAGCTCGAACCGCTGTTCCAGCCCCGATTTGCAGATGGAACCATGTATTTCCATTTGGTCGAAGCTGTCATTGTCGCCCAAAAATAGAGCTGAGTACTGGGGAATCAAACAGTTTGTGCCAGTCAGAATCGTTCGGCTATCTATAATATTTCATATATCTCATGCTGGTGAGATTCACAAATCAATGCATTCCCGATCGGTGCATGATGTCTATCAACTGGTGAGCCATGAGCAATTCAAATTCTAATAACCCGAATTCAGACCAGCTGAAACGGCGCGTTGACAGCCTGAAACATCTCGAAGGTTTTGCCGAAGGAGATGTTTTTCCTCTGCGCGAGAAAAAAATTGGGCTGCTGGTTGGTGTCACAGAAGACTACATCGTTTTTTTGGATGAAGAACTCAACATTGAATGGGCAAACAATGAAATTGAAGTTTCTGATCGGCATGCAACCATTAAATCGGAGATCATCGATTTGCAAATCCGCACTGGCCGATTATTTAAAGAAAAACATCTGAGAGAATTGAGGTACAGTCTCGCAACTGCCTTGGCTCATAGTTTTGAAGGGAATCCAAATGCAGCGATTTCGGCGATCAAGGACGTAAAAAAAATCGTTCTCGATAAAGTGCGAATCTTCTACGTGATCGGCAGCATGACGACGAGCCTCGTTGCATTTGCCATTTTCATGATTCTGTATTGGTTTATGGACCGACTCGATCTGTATGACAACAGTGCGATGCAAGTTTCGATGGCAGGATTGGCGGGTTCCGCCGGAGCATTTATTTCTGTATTGGCGAAACGGGAATATGCGTTAGCGGGCCACGCGGCAAGTTTGTATGTATTCGATGGTTGCTTGAGAATTGTGTTAGGTGTGATCGGTGCCACGATCTTGGTTGCCGCAATCAAAGCTGGCCTGTTATCAGGTGTATTGACGGTCAAAGGCTTCAGTGCATTGCTGGTTGTCGGCGCACTATCAGGAGCGATCGAGCGAATTGTTCCGCACCTGATTGACCAAATAGGTATTCCGAACCCCGCAACTGAATCGTAGTTGCGTTTCGTGTTCGCCCAGCCAGACGGTTGTTTACCTGCCGACGTTCAATCTCCGCAGGAACCCGAGAATTTTTTGACTGGTTGGTGTCAGTTTCGTTCGATTGAATTGGTCCCCCAATTTGCGGATCGCTTCGGCTTGCGTGGGATAAGGGTGAATGGTTGAGCCGATTTTTGCGAGACCAAGTCGATTGGTCATTGCCAGGGTGATTTCCGAAATCATATCACCTGCATTTTCAGCCACGACGGTTGCTCCGACGATTTGATCCGTCCCTTTCTTGCAATGCACTTTGACAAAACCTTCGTCGTTGCCTTCGAGAATTGCCCGATCAACGTGTTCCAAAGACTGGACGTAGGTGTCGATTTCGACGCCGTTTTCGTTTGCTTGCTGCGGGTAGATTCCAACATGAGCGATTTCAGGGGATGTGTAAGTTGCCCAAGGAATCACTAAATCACTCGCTTTCTTTTTGCCAAACGGACCGACGGCAAATAAAGCGTTTTGAATCACAATTCTGGCTTGAAAATCTGCCGCATGAGTAAATTTGTATTTCGAACAAACATCACCGGCTGCAAAAATGCGACGATTGGTAGTTTGCAAATAGTCGTTCACTTTGACACCACTACGGTCGTATTCCACCTGAACTGCTTCGAGATTCAACCCGTCCGTATTCGGAGCTCGGCCAACGGCGATTAATAATTGGTCGACCTGAATATCAAAATCTTTGCCATTTTGTTTTCCTTGTAAACGAATCTGGTTGCCGTCTGTTTGACTGATGGCGAGATCGGTCGTTTTAAAAATCGGATTGACGCCGTCACGTTCGAATTGCCGCTGGACGATCGCCGCCGCTTCCGGGTCTTCGCGTGTAAGGATGTGGTCGCCTCTTTCAAACAAATAGACCTCGCTGCCAAAACGAGCAAAAGCCTGTGCCATTTCACTGCCAATTGGACCACTGCCAACAATGCCAAAACGTCGAGGAAGTTCGGTTAGTGAAAACAGCGATTCATTCGTCAAATAATCGACGGCGTCCAAACCAGGTATTTGCGGTGCTGCGGCGCGGGCACCGGCGGCAATCACCGCTTTTTTGAATGGCAGCTGTTGCGTTGCACCATCGGCTGTTGTGACAGAGATGTTTTGGTCATCGACAAAACTTGCGTCGCCAAAAAACACGTCGACACCCAAATCGGTAAATCGTTTTGCCGAGTCGGCAGGGCTAATATGGGCACGTTTGGAACGCATGCGCTCCATCGCTTTTGCAAAATCAGCTGATGTTCCGTCGGGAACATCGATTCCAAATCGAGCAGCGTCCCGAACGGCTGCCGCAATTCGAGCTGCGCCAATGATTCCTTTGGACGGGACACAGCCAACATTGAGGCAATCGCCACCCATCAATTCGCGTTCGATCAATGCAACACGAGCGCCCAGCCCGGCGGCTCCGGCGGCGGTTACCAAACCAGCGGTACCGGCGCCGATGACGACTAGATGATACGGTTGCTCAGGAGTTGGGTTTTTCCATTGCGGCGGATGAACATTTTCTTCCAATTGGCGATTGAATTGATCAAACGGTTGGAGTTGACGAATTTTTTCAGCTTGCATTTGAGTTTCGATCGATGCGGTTTTGGAATTCATATTGTTATCCGTTTTCAAAGAAATACCATCACGATTGCTGGCAAGGCCGACTGCCAGATTTGCGGGCTTTCATTGAGCAAGTCATATCACGCATCTGACGCGGCAGGGATGAACAGCTTACAGATCGTCACCCATCGTTTTCCAGCGGATTGGCTGATATTGGCGGGTTATGAGAATTCTGTAAGGCTTGGAACGTTGATTCGTCATTCCGTAGATCGTTGACTTTTTGTAAGCCTGTCTATATCCGAATCAAATTGACGGAACGAAATGATGAGATATTCGCGAATTGCTGCCGGCCTGATTTCTTTGGCTCCCATGTTTTTGTGGATCGGAAAAGCCGACGCACAAAAAGTCACTTTGGGACAGCGTGTTGACGCAAACCGGCGAATCGCGATGGACAAAATTGATCACTCGGTTTGGAACGCTTTGCTGAAAAAATATGTCGACCAGCGAGGCCAAGTGAACTACGCCGCGTTGAAAGCGTCGCGTGTTGATTCGCAGCGACTGGATCAATATATCAATATATTGTCCACCGCTAGTTTGACAAAACCGGCCAAGCGGGCAGGACAATTGGCGTATTGGATTAACGCCTACAACGCAGTAACGGTCAAAGGCATCCTCAGACACTATCCCACCAAGTCGATTCGCAACCATACATCAAAACTCGGCGGTTACAACATCTGGAAACATCTGCTGCTGACCGTAGGGGACCGCACCATCTCACTGGATGCAATCGAGCATCAAGTGCTGCGAAAAATGAATGAACCCAGAATTCATTTTGCGATCGTCTGCGCTTCGTTTAGCTGTCCACGATTGTTAAACGAAGCTTACACGGCTGAGCGGCTTGAAAAACAACTGGTTGCCAACACCAAGGACTTTTTTGCCAACAAAAATAATTTTCAATACGACGTTCGAGCCAGACAATTTAAATTGTCGGCGATTTTAGATTGGTTCGGCAATGATTTTGGCCACAATCAGGCCGAACGACTCAAAGCGATCGCTCCGTATCTGCCGACGCGACAAGCGTACACGGCAGCAATAAACAATTCGGTCAGTGTCCGACATTTGAAATATGACTGGAGTTTGAATGAGCAGAAAAAATCGCTGAAGAAATAATTGCAACAGCAAGTTTTAGTTTGAGGTAAAAACTAAAATTGAACTGCGAAGACCACGAATCTCACCTTTCGTGGTCTTTGTGTTTGAATTGGGCAACCATGGAAATGAACGAGGTTCACATTTCTTCGATTTTGTCGTGGTCTGGATCGAATTCGGACCTTGGATTACGTGGTTGGCCATCGAAGGTGCGATTCCGTATTTTTCGGGTAGGGCCGGTTCCCACCGGCCGTTTTGTCGGATGGTAGTTGTGCCATAAGTATTGGGAGGACGGGACTTCGCGCTCGCGATTTTGATTGCAACGCTTATCGCACCGCTACCCATCCAATCGGCCGGTGGGAACCGGCCCTACGTTGAACATCCCTTGTTTTTTGGTGTTTTTGTACCTCAACTACCTCAAAAACATGTGTAAGGATCTCCTTGGATTTGCGTCGATACTGGGTCATCGGCGGTTTATTGAATCCTACGGGAGCAATAGAATTTGCTTTTTGCCTAATTCCGGTTTTCATTGATGGACGCAAACGAACCCAACTTGATATCGTTGTTTCGTCGCTGTTTCGAGTGGCCGGTGATCAGGCGCGCGTTAATCATGTCGGCGATCGTTGGCGTGGTTTTGGTATCTATCAATCACGGCGATTGCATTTGCTCTGGAAATTTCGATAGAAAGTGTTGGATTCAGTCAGGATTGACATTTTTGGTGCCTTACACGGTGTCCACCATATCCAGTGTCCTGGCACTTTCCTGTAATCGTTCAACAGAATCGAGCTAACGCTTTGTCAAACTTGTAGATATTGCGATAATGTTTTGATGATTTAGATTCTCCAACTTTTCACTGATTGTTATGTCTGAATTGAATCCCGAAGTTTGGGTGGATGAATACGGCGATTATCTGTTTCGCTATGCGTATTCGCGATTACGAGACTCGAACGCCGCGGAAGAAGTTGTCCAGGAAACTTTTCTGGCAGGTGTGAGATATTCCGAACAATTTGCTGGTCGTGGTTCGGAGCAAGGATGGTTGATCGGCATTTTGAAACGGAAAATCATCGACTATGTTCGCTTGCGTAATAAACACAACAAAGCGGCGCCGTACGAAGATGAGCATGACCCGTCGGCTCAATTGTTTGATGAGATGGGGAATTGGAAGCCGGGTGCTATCAACTGGTCGCCAGAACCTGGGCAAAAAATTGAGATGGCCGAACTCAAGGACGTCGTGCAAGACTGCTTGAAAACGTTGCCGCAGGGGCAAGCCGATGTGTTCGTGTTGAGTGTGATGGAAGAAATGGACTCTGATGATATTTGCCGAGAGCTCGGTATTTCGCCGTCAAACATGTGGGTGCGGATGCACCGCGCCCGATTGGGTTTGGCAAAATGCGTTGGTTCAAAATGGCACGTCGATGACGAGGTGAAACAAAATGTCTGATCAAAGAATTGCTGAATTGATTTCCAAATCACTGCGTCACGAGATTTCACCGGATGAATCGGTCATTCTCGAAAACCTGGGTGAAGAGGACGTCGAATCGCAGAAATTCGCCGAATTGTCCAAGTTGATTCAGCAATCGGTCCAGGGAGACGTTGCAATGAACTCTCCAGAACGAGAAACAAAAAAAGGGTTAACGAAAGACGCCATTGCCCGTCTCAAAAAATCGGTTTCCAATGCCGTGCGTGAAAAATTGAGCCTCTCGGATGCAGGTTTGATTGATTCCAGTATTTCCGCAACGCCGAACACGCTGGATTTGCCGAAAACCGAAACATCCGTCGAAGAAAACACACGGCAATTGATGTCACGTTTTCAATTGATTCGTCGATTGGGTCAAGGAGGTTTGGGAAATGTTTGGCTGGCCCGCGATGAAAAACTGAAACGCAATGTTGCGATCAAAGAGCTGCGTCCCGAGGCACTCGAATCGCCCAAAGCATGGCAACGATTTCATCGCGAAGCAGAAATTACGGGTCAATTGGAACATCCCAATGTTGTGCCGTTGTATCAATTTGGCACGAATTCTAAAACTGGCGAGCCGTTTTATGCGATGCGATTTGTTGGAAAACGTTCGCTGGCGGATGCGATTGTGGAATTTCATGATCAAGTCGAAGCGGGCCAGTCATGTCATCTCGGTTTGCATCGATTGTTGTCGGTGTTTCTCGATATCTGTCAAGCGATCGCTTATGCCCACTCGCGCGGCGTCGTCCACCGCGATTTGAAACCTGAAAACGTGGCTTTGGACAATTTTGGTCAAGTGATTGTGCTCGACTGGGGATTGGCCAAAGTGATGGAAGACAGCGAGTTGTCGATGAAAATGTCCAATGAGTTTCGAATGGGCGACTCGACCCTGTTGACTCAAACCATGGAAGGCGATGTGGTGGGGACTCCGCTGTACATGGCACCCGAACAGGCCATGGGTGATCTCGACAAAATTGATCACAAAACGGATGTTTATGGATTGGGAGCGATTTTGTTTTCGATTTTGACTGGCAAAGCGCCGCATGAACTAAGCGTGTCCGGTGTCAAAAAAGAAATCAAAGAAATTCTTAAAATTATCGCCAATGCCGAAGCACCGAGCCTGAGAGATTTCGCCAAATGCGCTCCGGCAGAGTTGGAAGAGATTTGCAGCAGGGCGATGGCACGAAAACGTCATTTGCGATTCGAGTCCGTGCAAGAGTTGGCCGATGCCGTCGAAACCTGGATGGCTGGACAGAGCTCGAAAAAATCGGAATACGACGCGATGCGAATGGAAGGCCGCGAGTTGCGCGCGGAGATGCAATCTTATGTCGGCAATCTGGAACGCAACGCTCGTTTTGCTGCGGGACTGCCGCCAATCGAACAATTGATGCAAGTGACCACGGACGAAGACTTAACCGTTTGGCGCGAACGACTCGCATCGATTTTCCGCGGAATGCTGCAAGCCAATCCGGACTATCAAAATATTGTTTATAGCAAGGTCGATGGCGATAAATTCAGCGAGTTGGTTCGTGTCGAACGCCACGGTGGTGATTCCAGCAGTTTGCGAGTTGTTCCCAAAAGCCGTTTGCGTTCAGACGTAACCAGTGAATACATGAATTCACTGATTGAACAAAAACCTGAGGAAGTCTTGACGTCGCTCGTTTGTGATCCGATGTGCCAGCGTGACAAAAATTGCAAGGACACGGTTGGATTGCTGTCCGGAGTACCGGTCTACGATAGTCGCACGGAAGATGTTTTCGGTGTCGTCATGATCAATTGCGACGTCGATAAATTACTTCGTCGGCAAATGACGCGGCGAACGACCGCGGACGAATTGGTCGTGGCCTGTGATATTTTCCATATCATGATGCATACAAAATCGGGGCAGATTTCCGACGAAACGCTGTCAAAGCGTGTCGCAGACCAGGCTCCTCATTTCTTGCCAGCCGTCGAACACTTGCAAACCGAATCGGAATTCATTGATACGACCAATTCGGATATTTACGGTGCGCGGCTTTGGTTTATCCCCAATCAGCATGGGATCATGTATTTGTTAAAACGCTGACGACCGATATCCGCTGCATTGATTAGGGCCGGTTCCCACCGGCCAATTCAATAAAACGGCCGGTGGGAACCGGCCCTACTCTAACGTGGTTTCGTGGATTGTCTCACAAGGGTTTGAAGCAAACCATGAAAATTTCCTCTGGCGTTTGGGCGTGATTGATTAAGCAAAAAATCATAACCCGAAGCGTGAGCGAGGGACCGCGTTTTCCTGCACATCTGCGCGGTTGCGGTCCCTCGCTCACGCTTCGGGTTATGATTGAAACAGTTGGATTGGCCGGTGGGAACCGGCCCTACTGTTCACGAATCGTCCATTTTCAGAAGACGTTGGGTGAGTCGCTCTGTTGAACACAACACCTGTTTCATCGAAAGGTTTTGTTATAGCTAACTGAATGCTGAAATTTTTCGCTAAATATTTTATTTTCGAAATTGATAAAACAGATAAAGCGGCACTTCGATCGCAGCATGTTTTTGGTGCTCTCCAGATTTTCTGTATAATCAACGTTGTTACCAAAACCGAAATCTTGAGGTGAGTTTGTGAAACGACGTTCATTTCTTGCTGGTTCAGCCGCTGCTGCCGGTTTAACATTCTCGCCTGATTTCACTCAACTCGCTTTCGGAAAAGAACGTGTCAAAAGTGCGAGTGAGTTGGTCACCGCGCGAACTCGTAAAGCGATTGCCCGTGGCCTCACTTATTTGAAGTCCAAACAGGTGCGTTCGGGGCGTTACAAAGGTGCGTTTGGGACAAATGGGTACGCCAGCGGCGTGGCAGTCACAGCTTTGGCGGGAATGGCGTTTATGTGTAACGGATCGACGCCGTTCAGCGGACCTTATGCGCGCAACATCCGCGAATGCACCAGATACATTTTGAGTTGTGTCAACAAAGATGGCTACATCGCGCAAAAAAATGAGAGAATGTCGTCCAACATGTATGGCCATGGCTACGCGATGTTGTATCTGACACAGGTTTACGGCATGTCCAGCAGCTCGGAGTTGGAGAAAAAATTGAAGCTTGCTGTCGATATGACTTGCAAAGTGCAGAATTCTGCGGGTGGATGGCGTTATCAACCGCGACCTTACGACGCCGATTTATCGATTACTGTTTGCCAAATTATGGCGCTGCGTGCGGCTCACAATGCTGGAATTTTTGTGCCTTCCAAAATCAAAAAGAAGGCGCAGGAATATATCGAGAAAAGTCAGCGGAGTGATGGAAGTTTCAGTTACACGTTGCGCGGCGGACGCCGAACGGTCGCTTTGGCCGCCGCTGGTGTGGTTTCGTATTACAGTGCCGGTATTTATGAAGGCAAGAAAATCGACTCGGCGCTCAAGTGGATTATGGATCGCCGACCTGGGCGTGCATCGAGGAGCGTTGTCAGCCCGATGAATTATTACTACGCGCACTACTATGCCGTTCAAGCGATGTGGCATGCACAAATCCAGCACCCCGATTATTGGAACACATGGTATCCCGCAATTCGCGACGAACTGTTGGACAAAAAACGACATTCCAATGGCACTTGGCCAGACTCACGAGTGGGGCCGGAATTTGGAACGGCAATGGCGTGCATTATTTTGCAAATACCATACAACTACTTGCCAATTTTTGCACCCTAGGTATAGGTAGCGTTGATTAAATTGGAAAAGACATGAATTTGAACTGAGCGGCAGGCGCTCACAATTAATCAACACTCCTAACCGCCAATTGGTTCGGGTTTCGATTTACTCAATGAATCGGGAATCAGATTGACGAGTCGAAACAGCTGTGTAACATTTCCGTTTTTATCAAACGATTTTCTCAACGTCCGTGCTGCAAAAAACTTCTTTGACAATCCGTGTTCTGTTCAGCTTGATGTTTATCGGCGCTGGTATTAGCAAAGCATTTTTTTTTGACGAATTCGCACAGTCCGTGAGCGACTTTGGCATTGTCTGGGATCCCGCTGTTCGCACTTTTGCCGTTGCTGTTTGTATTGCGGAAATCGTTGGCGGGATCGGTTTGCTGCTTAACATTCGGCTGTCACTGGGTTTGCTGAGCGTAATGCTGGTCTGTTTCATTGCAGCGCTGATCTACGGAAAAATCCTAGGCCTGGATATCGATTGCGGGTGTTTTGGACCGGCATACCGAGTAGGCCTTTTGACTCAAATCGTCATAGATGCGATTATTTTAGTTGGCTTGTGTTTCGTCTATTGGACGGGACGTACTCACTCAACTCAGGTATCAAAAGATTAACATGTCGACTCGATTTTTTGGCTTTTTGGCTTTCGTCTTTCTTTTCACAGCGGGCTGCGGAACGAACAAATTTCAACAGGAAGTGAAAACCGAAGAAGCGGCAATGAAGCTGCATCGGGAAACCGTCGCTGGGAAATACGAACTCATTTCGACGAGCGATCTGAAGAAACTGTTGGATTCTGACAAAGAAATTATCTTGGTCGACGCTATGCCAGCCGAAAGCAGTTACAACAAAGGCCACATTGCCGGTGCCGTCAATTTTGATTTTCCCAAGGAAGTGATGGAGTCGTGGGACGAAAAAACGATGGGAAAACGAACCAAACAGGACTACGCGAAAGTCTTGGGCGACGACAAATCAAAAACAGTGGTTGTCTATTGCGGTTTCGTCAAATGCGCACGATCCCACAACGCAGCGATCTACGCCATGGAGTTAGGATTTACCGACGTGAAACGATACCCCGGCGGTATTCATGCATGGCGCGGTGCCGGAAACGCGTTGACGACTGAGTGAGTTTGTAAATTGGGGCGGCGATATTCGGGAGGACCAATCCGGGAGGGCGAGGCTCCTGCCGAGCCGTATCTCGTGAGCGGCAAGGCGCTAGCCACTGGTTTCGGTTCGTTAGCGCTTCGAACCGGCGGCTAGCGCCTTGCCGCTCACGGGTGGCATTGTCCATGGCTGGGAACTCGTCCCAATACGGCTCGGCAGGAGCCTCGCCCTCCCGAAACAGCCCTACCGATGTTCGAACTAACTATTTACCGGATGATTGCTTTTTGCGTTTGTAATCCTTGATATGCTTTTTCATATCGAGATGCTTGATTCCTTCGGACCACCATTTTGGCGCTTCTTTACTTTTTAAATAGTGGTCAAAAAACTCTTTCATCCGATAGCTGTAGTCTTTGCGATTGGGCACTTTACGCAGCCCGTGATTTTCACCTCGATACTGCAACATCACGACCGGTTTTTGCAGGCGTCGTAATGTGTTGAAGTACTCGATGCCTTGATTCCAATCGACAGCACCATCTTGGTCATTGTGTAGTAGCAGCAATGGAGTTTTCACTTTGTCGGCGTAGTAGACAGGCGAGTTTCGAGTATACGCTTCGATGTTGGTCCAATAGCCGCCTGTGAATCGACCCTGACTACTTTCAAAAATGGGTTGGTTGGCGCTTCCCGTATTGAAATAGATCGAACTGTACATACTGATCATATTCGTCAATGGTGCACCAGCCACGGCCGCTTTGAATTTGTCGGTTTGTGTAATCAAGAATGCCGTTTGATAACCGCCCCAGGAGTGGCCGTGAAGCCCAACATTGTCGGGATCGACGATTCCAGTTTCGACCGCGGCTTTCAAACCTGCCAAAATACAATCCTTGCTGGACAAACCTGGGTCGTTGACTCGGAAAACGATGTCGGGATTGAAAACAGCGTAACCATTGCTGGTATAGATAGAGGCACTAAAACCTCCGTGACGCGGAGTGTCGTAACTGTTGGCTCGCTGCGAAAGTTTCTCGTACATGTAGACAATGGTCGGATACTTTTTGCCCTCGATATAACCGGCTGGCAAATACAATGCACCTTGGAGTTTGTCGCCGTTGTCACTGGTGTAGTTGATCAGTTTGACACCGGCAGACCATTTGAAATTCTTTTGTTGTTGGTTGATGTCGGTGTGTTGTTTTGCGTCTTTAAGTTGTGGGCCCGCCACAAACATGTTGGACGATTTTTGCTGCGTCGCTTTGGAGAACATGTAAACGTCGTGGTCTTTGACCTTTCTCAAACTACCAAAACTTGCATTGTCCCAAACCAGCATTTCGACGCCTGGTTTTCCGGGATTCAGTCGGCCGAAACCCGCCTTCTTCGTCCATTCACCATAGGCGCGAATGTAGACCGGTTTTGAAAAATCAACACCGACTTGATCCGGATCGAAAATCGATGGTCTGGAGTAGCGAATTTGTTTTTTCTGGCCGTCGACCGTCAGATTTGTTCCGCCCGAACCGTCCAAAGCCACTTTCCAGATATCGAATCCGTCCGTCAACAAAACGTGCTGGCCATCCTGGGACCAACCAACAGGACGTCGAGGCGGTTTGATAACGTTATGATCGTCTTCGGTGTTGACAAACGAAACGGCAACCGATTTGGTAATGTTTTTCTTTTGTCCATTGACCAAATTGCAAATGTAAAAATGCCCGTCTTCGTAGTACAGATAGTGAATTCCACTGGGCGCGATGCCAAATGAAAATCGAGCTTTCTCCAAAATCAATTTTCGTTTGTTAGTTTTCAAATCAATCGCGTAAATATCTCGGTAACGTCGGCCGTCCAGATTGCCCATCAATTCGTATTTGCGATTGTCACTTCCGATGGCATATTTAAACGGTTTGCTGGCTGAAACACTTGGAATCTCGGAATCGCCAAGCCGGAAAACCTGTTTATTGTTGACGTGATAAATGCACAGATCGTTACGGTTTTTGTCACGTGCCGCTTGTTTTTGTTGTGCGGATTGCATCCGTTTGTCTTTCCAGTGCCAAATCACAACATCTGCTTGTTCGCCATCATCCGCTGGTTTTGCCGATGCCTTGCGCTCAGTCGACGATTTTCCACTCCCTTTTTTGGCGCCGCCGGTTTTGCCGCCGCTTTTAGCACCTTCTTTTTTGTTCAATCGATTGATCCCGAACAAAATCGCGCTTCGATCGGTCGTCCATGTCGGTTGGCGGTTGGACGTGATCGTCATATCTTCTGGAATCTCGGCGATCTGAGTTGCATCCAGTCGAATGCGTTTGGGACTCGGAGAACCGATGCCGGAATAGGCAATCAACTCGTGTTTGGGATTTTCAAACGATTTATCTTTGATCGCTTTGAGCATGGTCAGCGCGTCGCCGTCCTTGTTCCAATTCAAAGATTTGAATTCCGCTTTGTCATTTTCCATCGGCAAGATTTGGAAATTATCGGTTAGCAGTAATTGCAATCCGTTTGCCATTTTCCCTTCGGCATCGATCAACATTGCCAGATGCGTACCCGGCTTGTTGAATCTGTAACTTTTGACGTTTCCAATGTTGACCATTTTGTTGTTGACCAGATTCAGGACCAGCAAATCGGTGCCTGCCCAACCGGCGTCACCGGATGGTCGCCCTGACGGACGTGATTTGTGGACAGCAAAGCATTTTGAATTTTCACCGGAGAACGACATACCGCTTGCTCCTTCGAATTCTCGCCGCTGGCCTGTTTTCAAATCCATCAAAACGGCTTTTGATTTCAGAGGTTTTCGGGCTTTGCGGGCCGCTTTGGCTGCCAGGTATTTGGGGGCCTCGATAAAGGCAACAAATCGCGAGTCTTTTGAAAACGCGATTCGTCCGGAACCGGGTCCGACGGTCAATTCGTATTTGTCTTTGGCTTTTTTTGCACTGTCCGCTTTTGCGTTGGCTGGTTTTTTGGCTTCGGATTTTTTGCCGGCGTTCAGTTTCGCGATGGTCAGCGTCGCGTCTCCTTCGCCCGGTTGAACCACGAACGCTTTCCATTTCGCATCGGGTGAAAGAGTAAATTGTCCGACCCGTTGCCAATCTTTTGCGTCAGATATTTTCAGGGCTCGTGGTGTCGTGACTTTTGCTTTTTTCTGTTCAGGTTTGGCCTGGCTGAACGCGGTTGTCGGGGTCAGGACGATGAAAAATAACAAAGTGATTGCAGCAAGTCGTTTCATGAACATTCTCGAATCATCAAAAAGGTGCAAAATGATAGCGGTAGTCGTTCATTGTAATTGGCGCTTGGGCAACTGAAAACATTCGGAAATCGATGTTGACGCGTACAACTGTACGCGATAGATTCTCACGTACATTTGTAACTGTTAGCCAGATCGCAGACGGATTTGGCGATTGACAATTCACTCAAGTCATCTGGATGGAACCAAACGATGGCCAAACGACCCTCGCTTTCCAAGGCGGAAATTGAAATCGCCCGCCTGCTCTGGGAAATGGAATTCGCGTCTGTTCGCGAAATCCACAACGAGATCAGCAAAACCCGCGATATCGACTTTAGTACCGTACAAACCTATTTGCGCCGGCTCGAATCCAAAGGTTACGCCAAAACCAAGCTCGAAGGCCGTTTCCGCATCTACTCGCCGCGCGTCAAAGCAACGACAGTTATCCGCGAAACCGTCAACGATTTGATCGACCGGTTGTTCGCAGGACAGACGATGCCGCTGATGCAACATTTGGTTCAAGACGGCAAGGTGACCAAAAAAGAACTGGCCGAACTCCGCAAGCAGATCGATTTGCTCGAACAGGAGGTCTGCGATGATTAGTAACTGGTTTACCAGCGAATTGCTGTTTGCCCAGCTTTGGCAAGTGACATTACTGATTTGTGTTGTGGCAACGGCAAATATCTGGATTCGAAAACGTAATCCTCATCTTGCGACGCTATTGTGGTTGGTGGTCCTAGTCAAATGCGTGACACCGCCCGTGTGGAGCAGCCCTGCAAGTTTCTACAGTTGGATTCAACCGCGCGTCCAATCAGCGAATGACGAGTTTACTACGAACAATGCACCGATGGATTCTGAAGGAATTGCCAACATTGCGTCGTTGGCTCCACAGAATATTTTCGTTCCCAACGATTTAAATAGCTCGGAAAAAAATAATCTCGCGATATCTGGCAAAAAACCGTTTTGGGCTCGTAAAAATCAAACGGAATCTCCCGATGCGAGCGCAACGTCTGCCTTCAACCTGTTGCCATCCAATGAGATCACAGATCCGCCACGTCAACCATTTCCCTGGATCAAACTGTGGTTGTACGGCATTTTTGCTGCTTGCGGATTGGTATGTATTCGGTATCTCGTGTTTTGGCAGCGTATCAAACGCACGGCCAAACGTGATCGGCGGCTGGAAATCGTTGCAAGAAAACTGGCCCGCAAACTCAATGTCCGCCGAGCGATTCGTGTTTGGGTGACCGATTCCCAAATTGGACCCGCCATCGTCGGATTTTTTCGACCGGTCATCGTTTTGCCAGCGGTGATTGTCGAAGCAAAATCGCATCAAGAAATCGAACCGATTTTGGCACATGAAATCAACCATCTGCGTCGTGGCGACATCTGGTTTTCGGCTATGCAATTAGGTGTTACCTGTTGTTGGTGGTTCCACCCGCTGGTATGGCTGATCAATCGAGCGATTACGCGCGACATCGAACGATGTTGCGACGAATCGACGATCGCACGACTAGGCTACTTGCCGGCAGACTACGCCCACTGTTTGGTGGACGTTTTACAAATCAAAAATTTGAAACCTGTTCCGTCGTTTCCCGGTGTACGCCGAATCGACATCACTAAAAATCGCTTGGAGAGAATTATGACATTACGACAAGGAAGTCGCAGGTCACCACGCCGTGGCGCACCAATTAAATACTGGTTGATTGCCATCACTGTTGCATTAACGACTATTCCCGGTGGCGCGTTTGTCGCCCAGGAAAGAAAAATTGAAAGGAAAGTCGAAAATAAATCGATTCAAAAACAAAATGCGAACCGAGATGACGGAGTCACGATCGGTAGCCAAGTAAAACAAGGAGATGCCAAAACGGTAAAGCGTGGAACGGCCATATCTGACCAGATCGTTCATGTTCCCGATGGAGGCACAGTCATCATTGGCGGACGTGCGTTTCGACCGACTGTCAATCTTCTAACGCAAACGACCATGCGTCAGGAAAAACGTTCGACCGTCAAACCAAATCCTCAGGAAAACGCCAAGAAAGGTACAACAGTTTCCGGTGCCAAACACAAATCAAATCAGCCCAAGTCAAAGATTCTGAACTTGCGCGAAACGCCAAGCATTATTGTTCACGAGGAAGAAGAACTTCTGGTTGTCGGAGAGTTGAAGGAAGCCAATAAGATTTGCACGTACCAAGTCAAAGATCTGTTGGCCGAATATCAAAAGACATTCAAAATCAAAGACATGGAGACGGTCAAAAAAGTCTTTCTCGCGTTTGCGGGTTCGATCGCCATCAATTCAAAGCGGCAAGAGAAATACTATGAATTGGCCAAAAACGGTAAAGTCATACCGATTCCAACGGCCAAAAAACAATCGCAAATTGACTGGCACGATACAAATCTCGTTGTCAATGCGACTCAAGACCAACACAACAAGCTTTCAAGGGCAATCGCGATCTGGCGGAAACATGGCTTTGACGACACGTTCGTATTGGATACAGTTGTGATTTCTGGTTCCAAGGAGCTGGCAAAAGAACTCGGCGCGATTTCCAAAGTGAATGACAAATGGCTTTCGACGACCAAAATCGTTGAAGCTTCGGATTTAAACAAAACCATCGATTTGCTGAAAGCCGATGCTACGAAAACGCTGAATGTGTCGCCACGCATTACAACAGTTTTGAATCAAAAATGTTCGATTGCCACGGGCAGCCAAATCCCTTGTCCGGCCGTTCATCCTGAGCCCAAGCACAAAGCAAACAAAAATGTTTACCGCTTGATGCTGGATGGTTACCAAATCCAATTCACGGTCGTGCCCGGGCAAAAGCAAAATCACTGGATCTTGAATTCCAAGTTTCAGCATTCCAAAGTCCAGCGAATCAAAAAAGTTGGATTTCTCAATGATTTGGTCAAAGTCGTGCATGTCAAAGACAGGCCGTCGTTCTCCACACGTCAAACTAGTTTTGCAACCCAACTCAACGAAAATCAATTGTTTGTATTAGGTAGCAAATCACCAGTTGGTTCCGAGCACGAATTCGATATCTTGCTCGTTTCGCTTACCCATTTTGTGCCCGATGATTTGCGAAAGAAAAATCTTGGTGAAACAACGGGAGAAAAAATTCGCAAGGCGCTGGCAAAACCTGTTCAACTTTCACATTTGCCGCGGCGCCTACCAAGGCAAATTGGTCAGCTGTCGGTCAGGACATATCCGGTTGCGAAACTGCTGAAAAACTACCAAAAACTGGTTCGTGAAAATGCCATCAAACTCGATGTCGACCAATCAGTTGTGCAGTTGGTGATTGACGATCTGAAAAAACAGCAAGGTGTAAAATCGGCCAAGTTTAATAAGCGAACGATGAGTGTCATTGTCGAGGCTGACGCCAAGGCACACCGCGAGTTTCAACAAACTCAAGGGGAGTTCAATTTGATGATGAGCCACAAAACGGAGTTGAAAGTTCAAACCGTCAAAGTGCGAGACAAATCGAACGTGCCAGAATCCATTTTGGGAAAACCCTACGAATCCGAAATGGCCTTGCTGATAGATACGTTGTTCAAGCAGCCCGAAAAATTTGAGGTCGATTTTTTGCCGGTCCAGACCGCTTCGTTTTACACTGTGGGAGATTCGTTTTTTGGTCGAAATAAAAAAACAGAATCATCTGTGAATTCGAATCACGATCGGTTGCAGATCGATTTCAAATTCATCAATGGTGTCAAACCAACGGGTCGAAACGCGGTCGATGGTACTTCGATTGCCAAATTCAAGGCGAAGTTTAAATTCCGTCGAAATAAAAAGACGGTCGAAAAATCGGTCGTGATCGAAAACGGCACGAATCTGTTATTTGATGTGAGCGAATTGTATTCAGACAAGCTCCAAGGCAATGAAACAATGCTGTTCCGTGTGACAACGCGCGTCAGCTTTGATGAAAGTGCTGTGGGTGTCTTGCAACAGTTGTCGAAAAAATCCAAGCCGGGACAACTGTTGCCGTCGGCATATTACATTAAAGATGAAATTCAAATTGCTCCACGTGTTGACAATAGCAAATCGAAATACTGGCAGCGACATAAACGTTAGCCAACTCGGAATCTGCCGACTCTGCCACGCGAGAAAAAATCTCGCCCTCAGAATTTTGACGCGGAGCAGATCGAACAATTTTTTCGTTTCTATTTGGGTGTTTTTTCGAAAACTCGAATTGCTCATCGATTCCAACAACCGCCTTGAATTTCAGGGCGGTTTTTTACTGCGCGATTTCTGGTTGCTGTGAGCCAGTGGCAACGGTGAAATATTATCCAGGCAAATTGTGGATCGCAAAAAAACTTTGTGCGTTTCGGCAGTGCCTCATTTTGAATTAGTCGTTGGCCTGATAAAACAATGGAAACTGCTCGCAAGATTGAAAAAGGATTCAATTCCAGGGCAATCTTACCTATCCAATCTGTTTTTAGAACTCATGACCGCAGAAACCCAAATAAAAAAATTCCTCGACGGTTCACCGTTTGCCGTTGTCGGTGCGTCGCAAAATCGCAACAAGTTTGGCAACAAAGTGTTACGGTGGTATCAACAAAACGACCGTCAAGTTTATCCCATCAACCCTGTTGCGGATTCCATCGAAGGCCTTGAGGTTTATGCGTCGCTGCTCGACCTGCCTGAGAAACCTCATGGAGTTTCGATCATCACTCCGCCGGCGGTTACCGAAAAAGTGGTTCAGCAGGCCATTGAATTGGGCATTGAGAATATATGGATGCAACCTGGCGCTGAAAATGACATTGCAATTGCAACGGCAAACGAAGCCGGCATCAACATCATCGCCAGCGGTCCATGCATTTTGTTGGTGAGGGAGTAGGGAGCAGGGGATAGGTTGTAGGGAATAGGTTATAGGAGGGAGGGCGAGGCTCCCGCCGAGCCGTATTGGGACAAACTCTCATCCAAGGCAAAGCCACCTGTGAGCGGCAAGGCGCTAGTGTCACGAACGTTAAATACTGTCCCACCAGGAGGAGATTCTTCCTTTCTTACCTATTTTGTCGTGACAAAAAAGCTC
>JANQLU010000001.1 GCA_028280445.1 Pirellulaceae bacterium
CTTCCCGGTTTTTGAGCGATTTTCGTTGTTGCGTCGTTGGTTTTTTAAGTTTGGGTGGTCGATTGGGTGCCACTGGCCCCAGCCAGTGGTTGCGGTTTCTTTGGCAACAAGCACTGAGATTAAATTCAATTCATGACGTTGTTGTCGTTGGTTTGATACCCCCAGCACTGGCAGAGGCCAGTGGCACCCACGTACTTCGTGCTCGTAAGTCGTAAGGTTTTCGATTTGGCTGGTCAATCTTGGTTGCGAAAACGGTGATTTTCAAAATCGCGCGGATTGCGAACCCATTGCTTTTCGACTTGTTCCAGTGGGTCGTGGTAGGCCATTTGCTGCCGCAACACGCCAACGTCTGCTTCAGACGGGTCATCTGTACGATTTTCCAGTCGTGTGCAAAGTTCTTCGAACGGCGCGTGGCAATCAATAATTTCGAACTCAATCGCGGTCGTGTCGACGAGATCGATGAACAATCGACGTTGCTCACGTTTTAAAAATGTCCCATCGGCAATGATCGGAAAACCAGCCGCCAACCCATTGTCGGCCAGCTCGGCGAGGAATCTATAAACCCATTCGATCATCGCAGGCGAGTATTTGTCAGTCACGTGAAACTGTTCCGCCAAATGAACTCGCAGGGCATCCGAGCGAATCCTGATCCCGCCCTCTTGATCAATGACTTGCATCGCAATCGTTGATTTTCCACTGCCGGAGAAACCATGCGTGATGCTCAATTTGGGTTGCATGACAAACGCAAAATACTTTGCCACCGCAATGAATTTATCCCAAGGGCCAGCACGCGGATCCGAGGGGTTTTGGGCAGTTGCGTATTGCGCACGCCTAGATTCGGTATGGTTGTCTGGATTTAACCAGGCAACTTTGGCTCGTACCATGGCGCGGTAAACGAGATAAAACCGCAGCACGTCCAGATCTTCGTAATCCAACGTCGCTTCGAGATAGGCGTTCAATAACCGCCAACCCAAATCGCTGCGTCCGCGAGCAAAAAAATCCATCACCGGAAACGCGATTTCACTTAACACATCAATAAACTGAAATTGTTCGTTAAATTCGATGCCGTCAAAAGCAAGTAATTGACCATTGAGTTGGATGATGTTTTTTAAATGCAAATCGCCGTGGCAACGCTTCACTTTGCCTTGGTTCAAACGCTGCTTAAATTTTTCCGTCAACTTTTCCACTTGGGATCTCGACCAAAGCTCCAGCCGTTCCAATTTGACAAAACGCGAATCTCCCGCGAGCGCATCAAGCATGACTTCGAAATTTTCCATGGCGTCATGGCAAATTTGTTCCGGATGCGAATATTTTTGGGTTGGAATCGCCGCTTCGAGAGTTGCATGCGACTGAGCAAGTGACCGGCCAAACTGCTCAACGGACTCGGCCGTCAACTCTTGATGAGTCATGCGGTTTGCAATTATGGCTTGTTGCGAAAACTGTCGCATTTTGACGGCATATTCGACAACTTGATCCGCATCGGTCGTTTCTTCCGCCGGGTCGATGTACTGATCACCAATTCGGATACCGCCTGACTCGTCTGCATAGATCGCGACAACGCCCAAATACAATTGTGAAGCAAATCGTTGATTCAGTTCGACTTCGCGGTGACAAAATCGTTTTCGTCTTTCGAGCGTCGTGTAATCGACAAAGCCAAAATCAACTGGCTTTTTTATTTTGTAGGCAAATTCGCCAGTCAAAATGACACAGGAAATATGGGTTTCGATCAAGCGACGTTCGCTTGTCGGATGCGCAAATCTTGCTTCCTCGTACCAATGCCGGCACGGGCGATCGTCGCTGCTGACTTGGCCAGTATTCCTCAGAATCATCTCACGGCCCAATTCAGATTATTCCGCCAGCCAATTGATAACGTCTGACGTTGACAAAATCCCAAGCAGAAACTCTTGATCAGAAACGACGGGAAGATGGTGAATCTGGTTGTTAGACATTATTTCGCACGCGTTTTTGATCGGCGTTTCCTGCGTCACGGATTTAACGTCGTGCGTCATGACTTCGCGGACAAGTTTTTGATCACAGGTTTCCGTCATTCCAGCGTGCCACTGGTTGAATGCTCCCGATTCGAGCATTTTGGCCAGTTCCAGGTCTTCGCTAAAAAGCGTTTCCGTCAAATCGGCACGGGACAGCATTCCGACGCAACGCCCCTCGCCATTGACGACCGGGATGGCATTGAAATTGTCTTCGGCCATGATCCGCAACGCGTCTGATACCGATGTATTCAAACCTACCGTCTGTACGTTTTTTGACATGATCGATTCAACCGTGTCGATCGCCGCTCGGGATTCCGTTGTCATTTTTTGTCTCCGTTTGGATAGTTTTCTCTGATTCAAACGTTTGCAAAAGCAGTGCCAATAATCGGTTAGCCGCACGTGTTGTGAAAAAGAGCACGTCGAAGCCACCATCTCGTGCCAACAGCGTGCGAACTCGCACAGTGGTTTGATCGAATCAAATGGAGAGTCGGCATGCGAATTGCAGAATTGTTTCGACAACGACTGTTTTGAATCTATCGCCGGTCAATCAAAAATCCAGGAGCCATCGAAATGCCCACACTCATCGTTTACTTTTCCAAATACGGTCAAACGGAAAAGATCGCTCGACGAATTGGCAAAGTGCTGCAATCTTCGGGATGCGAGGTCGAAATCATGGAAGCTTCGCAGGCTTGCCGATTGAGTGCGATTGATTACTACGAACAAATCGTTTTGGGCAGCCCAATTTACACCGGCAAACACTCAAAGTTGATCGCAAAATTTGTTCGTCGATTTCTCGACCAACTGGCTGCCAGACAAACGGCGTTTTTTTCAGTAAGTGCTTCGGCAGCTGGAAACGAAAAACAACGTGAAGATGCACGGCGGTGTATGAATCAATTTCTGCAGCGGCTCCAATGGCAGCCTCAGCATCAGACGATTTTCGCCGGTAGCATTCACTACACGCAATACAATTGGGTAGTCCGGATGCTGATGAAATGGATCGCCAAACGCGAAGGCGGAGATACGGACACATCGCGCGATTACGAATACACCGACTGGAATCGCGTCGACGAGTTCGCGCAGTCATTGGTGGTCGAGCAGGACGCCGTTCTCAATTAATCATATGCGACCGATACAAGCACGAAGCGCGAGCGCGCGGGTGCCACTGGCTCCGCCAGTGACGTGGTTGGATAGCAGCTGTTAAGTACTTCAATTGAACAAAAACCGTGAGTCATTGTGCAATCACTGGCTGGGGCCAGTGGCACCCGCACCGCAAAACCACTCGAAACTATGAAGGAAACCTCCGTCGAGCAAAAATTGAAACATTCTCAAGTTTTCGTTTCATTCACCGCCGGAGGTTTCCATGTACC
>JANQLU010000108.1 GCA_028280445.1 Pirellulaceae bacterium
GGTCAATTGAAGTTGGGAAGTATTGCAAACAAACTCATACGTTAAACTGCGCAAGAATCGATCCTGGTGGAACACCAATTAGCCTTTGTAGCACTAGCCGCCGGTTTGTCAGCGCTTCGTACCGTCGGCTAGCGCCTTGCCGCTCACGGATTAGGCTCAGCCTTCAATCGCCGCAATGCAGTTCGGCATTCAGCAGCGCTCGCAAGACCATCCCAGTAGCGTAAGGTTTTCCGTAGCCATGATGGTCGATCCATGTGCCGTCGAGTTCCACGATCGACAACAGATCTTTCTTGAGCATTGGAGCCGTTTTGCGACTCGTTTCGTCGGACAACAATGGGAGCGCCTTGGAAGCGTAAAAGTATCCAAAGGCATAGAAGTACGATCCATGTCCATTGGGGTTGAACGCACTGGCATACAACTTCCGTACAATTTCGAGGTCCGATCGGTTTTTGTAAAATCGATCATACGCGGCGCTAAGTGCTTTTTGGTTTTTCTTTCCCGCAGCATTGAGCGCCATTTCACACAACGTGTCCCTGGCAATTGCACATTTCTGACGAGTCAACCAACTGAACGATTTTGGTGGAGCGTAGGCAAATGCACCGTCCTTGGATCTGACTGACTCTAATGAACGAACAGCAGCGTCAATGCTAGACTGCTCAAGCTTCAGTCCCATTTTTTTTGCCTTGACCAATTCGATCAGGATGGGAGCCGTGTTAAAACTATGCGGTCGAATTCCGCCCCAAGGCTGGGAACTGGTGGGAGGCAAATAGCTCCACCCACCTTCCTTGTATTGATGTTTTATCAGTGCATCAATCATCGTCTGTGCCGCGTTACGAATTTCCTTGTTCGACCGATCAGCGGCGAGAATGGTTAGAAAATATTCGAGTGCATAGGTTTGATTGAACACTTGAGTGTAGTCGCGCCGTCTCATATCTCGAGTTCGCTTACAGTATTTCAGTAGAAACTGACGAGCTTTTTTTTCCATCGCTTCCAGTTGTTGGCGATTTTGTCGAGTAAACGATTTACTTTTCGGCGAATGCAGCCATTCGTGGATGGCACTTGC
This sequence comes from Pirellulaceae bacterium, assembly GCA_028280445.1. Lineage (GTDB taxonomy): Bacteria > Planctomycetota > Planctomycetia > Pirellulales > Pirellulaceae > JANQLU01. Next base: position 1,064 of record JANQLU010000108.1, read on the forward strand.
ACAAATAGCAGTAACGGCGGGTCCTGTGAAATTGATGGCATACTCGTTGCCATTGAATGGTTCCCAACTTCCCAATTTCGTTTGAGCACTGGCGAGATACTGAAAACCACGTACAACAGCCGGAATTAATTGAGCATGTTGCGTTTTTTCACCAAACAACTCGGAAAGCGATTCGAAATGGTTGAACGACTCTGCCCGGGACAGTTGGATAGAATTTCGCGACATTCGCATATCCAAACTATGGCGCCAAATCGAATTGACGTGAGATTGTTTGAATTTCGAAGCTCGTATGTCGAGATTTCTCTTTTGCTCCGCTGAAAGATCACAGTCATACAACCAATAGATGGCTTCACCCAGCGATTCGCCAGTCAACCCTGCCTCGATCGCTTTTTCGAGCATTTTGGCTGCTTCCTTTTTTTTGCCTTCATGGTGCAACAGTTTTCCGCCAAGTGCCGCAAAAAACTTGGAAGCCGATTCGAATTCCTGGTTATCCAATGCAGACTGAATCTGTTTGAACGCCCCGGAAAAATCTCCCGCATAGTATTTCGATTTTGCTTCGACCCAAACTTTGTGCGCCGATTTGGGAAGTTTGGCTGGAATGTCAAACAGCGTTAGAGGATCTAGTTTTTTCCCGGTTTCCTTCAACACCGCCTGCAAGGCCGCGTGATACATTCGGGAATTGAATGTTCCGATCGCATTGATTTTTTTCAGCAATTTTCCGTCGGCGTCGTGAAACAAAATCGCCGGAGGTGAGATCGAATGGGCGGTTGTATTCAGTTCTTTGAATGGGTCGTCTCGTGGAGCCGAATAATAGTGATCAAACTTCTCCAATTTCGTGCTAATTTTGCGTGTGACAAAATGTTGCTTCATTAGCGCTTTGATGTCCGGATCATTAAACGGACCGCGGATCAGCAAATGAAACGGAACTTCGGCCGGGTCCATTTTAATATGGGGTACCACAAACGGCGATTGATACGCGTACACAAATGTAATGACCAATCTGTCATTCGCTTTCGCGGATTCCAAAGCGAGTTGGTGTGAACTGGCCCAGTTGAACTGATTTTCCCACGCCGAGGGTTTGCGTTTTTTCTGTTGGCGTTGGAATTCCTTCGGCACTCGACCCTCGATTCTCGCAGTCGCATACTCCTTCAATGAATTTGACGTTGTTGGCTTTTTTATCCACGTCCGCAACCGTTTCTTGATGTCTTTGTCGTTGAATCTGACAAGCGCATCAATGACTACTTTTTGTAACAATTCGCTTGCTGGTTTTTCGTTCAACGTTTTAAACAAATCCTCCACCGCCGATTTGTCTCCGATTCCTCCTAATATCATGGCGGCACGCCAACGGCGGACAAACAACTCCTGACGGTTCAACATCAATTTTCGGAGCGGATCGACAGCCGGCTTTCCGACATCAATCAAGGCTCTCAAAATTTCAAATTTTGCATCTTTGGCTGTACCGAGTTGCTTGATCAATTTCGCGACCTCTTTGTCATCCACCTTTTCCTGTTGCCGTTCTTGACGAGGCAATGCCACAAAACTGATATGATTTTGATCCTCGTGCCAATATCCAGGATGATCGATCATGACGAGCTCTACATCATCAAACCAAACTTTGCCGGTACCCGTCAGCGCAGCCCGCACCATGACACGGTCTGTATTTTCTGGAATCGATAACAATTCGGAATGACATCTTTGCCAGTCTGATGAACCGGTTACCACCACCGTACTGACAAATCCAACAAGCTGCCCGGATTTCGACCAACATTGCACGCAGACGTTAGCCTGGTGTGCAGATTCCGTACGGATCAGCGCCGACAAACGAACCGCAGAATTTGGACGGAAAGACGTCACCACAAAAGACCAATTGTTGGCTACCGGAAAACCATATTCGTGTGTGTTCTCGATCGACAATGGCCAAGGTTTTCCAAACTGATCACCGCGCGCCATAGTTAACCCTGGAGCAGGCATCCACGCTTTGTTCCATTTTGCGGCCGCCGACAAATCGATCACGGTTTCCAAAGGCTGTTGCATTTGATCGATTAATCCGATTGCCGCCGGTTTAGATTTGGGCAAGACGTTTTTGGGATCGATTTCGTGAGCGACAGGCGTCAACGATTTTTCAAATGACGAATCGTTTTCTGCCGCAACATTGTTGGAACCTTTGCCAAAGTAAATCACCAGGCTCGCCGTCACCGCCAGCAAAATGACACTGGCAACCACGACTCCAACAATCTGACTCATTTGGAACGAACTGCGAGGCTCAATTTCTCGGCACTCTACTGCATCGACCGACCTCGTTTTTAGATTGTTGAGTAAATTTGGCAAAAGCGATTTTGGCACTTCTGGTTGGGGAGTTTCTCGCAACAACTGCTCGACCCAATGCACATCCTGCTGCGAATCGTTTTCTCCATCCCAATGATCTTTACTGTATTTATTCATGACTCGACTTCAATAAAACTCGGAGTTGCTGCAGCGCTTTGTGAACACGCCACTTGACCGTTCCCGCCGGTTGTTGCGTCGCCGCCGCCGTTTCAGCAACCGACATCCCTTGAAAATAACGCAACACGATAACCGCTTTGTCCGGAGCTTCTAACTGTTGCAGTGCCTGGGATAAATCCAATCGCACTTCAACCAAAATAGATTCCGGTTCAGCTGTATCGTGCCCATAGTCCACCGCCAGGTTCTGCATGGTGGATGTGCGGGATTTGGTCTTTCGCACAAAATCGAGGAATTTACGATAGACGATACTGTGCAACCAAGTTCGAACTTGTGACCGTCCACCGAATTGCTCCCATTTTTCCCAAGCAGAACGAAACGTATCTTGTGTCAAATCAGAAGCCGTGTGTTCGTTGCCTGCCAAGTGATATGCGAACCTGTAGACGCGCTCGTATTCATAACGAACCACGACTTCAAATTCTCGAAGTTGGCTTGAAGCTTTGTCCAACAGATTTTGTCCTCGCGTAACACTGACAGCGTCGAACAATCAGGGCCATTCTTTTTTTCAACACTACCAGGTTAGACGCGGTCGTCAGTTGGTCGGTTGGAGGTTTTTCGAGTTTTAGAAAAAAAAGAAAACGGCTCATTGTTGATGCGCGTCGATCGAAAACTCGGATGTCGAGTTGACAGCTGATTCCAATCGATCGACCGTCGTCGCTGATCTCTCCAATTTTAACAACGACGATCTTGGCCGTCGTGCACATTTCACAACCCATACCAGATTTCGATGCACCGAAACCAAGATCAAGCCGCAGATAAACCAAACTTCTGACAACATTGCACAAGGCGGCTTTGCTCATTTTTGGCGTTTGACCGAGTCGATTGCTAAAAATCGATCGTGGACAACAGAACCAACGGTGCCACGTTATGATCGATCGATGACGACAAAGGGAACAAATAATGCCGTGGCATCGTCATACTTCGACGGTTTAAGATCAGCATTCGTTGACCCCGTTGGCAATCCGAATTACAAAATATTACTCCACATCACAAACTCAGGATCTCATGATATGAAGTCACCGCTGAGAATATCGACTTGCCGAATTTTTTGTATCGCAATGTTTGTTGCCGTTCTCAATATTGTGGTAACTCCATTTTCTGCCCGTTCGCAAACCATTCCAATCAAAAATGCAGAGTTGAATTTCAGCAAACCTCTCGCTCATGGCCGGTCGATGGTCCCGACCCATTGGATTGCCGACAACAGCACCAAAGAAAATGTCAGAGCTTGGAATTCACCGGGTTCGTCAGCCGTGGCACTGGGTGGCGGCGCAAAACTATCACAAACCATCGCCGTTACGCCACTGAATGAAAATTTGCTCAAGGCAGGGCAGTGGGGTTTGGTATTTTCGATGGACACCACCGGAAAATTCGCCACCTCGGACAATCCAGCCAAGATTTCAGTCGTGATCTCGGACCCAGACACAAAAAAAGTCATCGCAAAAAACACGTTTACGGTCAGTAACGATGCGCCGATTTCAAAAGTTATCCCTGCGACGATATCGGCCAGTTCGTTTGAACCTGGCACCGACGAAAAAAAGGCGATGGATGGAAACCCCAACACTTTTTGGCATTCGGCCTGGAAACGCCGAAAACCTCGCCACCCGCATCATCTGACCATCAATTTTGGCAAGCCTCAAACGATTCGCGGATTCCGTTACACACCACGAAAAAACCTTGGCAATGGTACCGTCGAAAATTATCAAGTGCTGGTGAAATCTGGCACGAGTTGGAAAACAGTGCAAAGTGGAAAGTTCAGTTATACGCAGTCCAACAAAACACAAGTCGTCCAGTTCAATGCTCCCGTCGAGTCAAGCGCGATTCGATTGCAGACCAAGTCAGCACTCGGCGGGCATCCCGCCGCCAGTTGTGCAGAGTTTGTGCCAGTTCTGAACGATGGCGTCGAGATTAACAAAGCCAAAGAGAAAACGGCCAAAGCCAATCGGATGTTTTTGCCGCTGACCGTCGCGCAAAGCAAGCTGAAAAAATTAAAAGTTCAAATCTCGGTCGATTCCATGCGATTTGTGATCGTCGATCGTGTCGATTTATTTTGGGCTCCGTTTCGTGCAACGAAAAATATGTGCGGAAAACCAAACGGGCATCTGGGGCCAGATTTATTAGGCGCTGGAAGTTTCGGGTTTAACGGATTGATGATTCACAATTATCCAGCTTTGCCGATTATCGAAGTTCACAAATTGTCACCAGCAGCCAAAGCGGGTTTAAAAAACACAGACCTCATTGTTGGAGTCAACGATCATTACTTTCCCAAAGGTGATTTGGCTCCGGGTTTCAATTGGGTTGCCAACAGTCACGAAGCGATCTTGGGAAATGCCGCGCTGGAAGCGATGGAAAAAAATCAAGGACGCCTCAAATTGAACATATTGCGTCAAGGTCGCGAACAACATGTAACTTTGCGTTTAAACATCCCAGGCGATATCGCCAACGCCGACTTTATGACCAATCCACAAACGGTTGAAATCCTCAATCGAGATCTCATCCGCCACGTTCTGAAACATCAAAAACCTGACGGCAGTTGGCGAAATTCACCAATCCATACGGCCTTGGGAGGTTTGGCTTTGCTGTCGACTCGCAACAAAGCTTACGCCAAACAAATTAAATCGGCTGCCAACTGGCTGCTGGATAAAAATGCCGAACCGGGGACGGGCTGGTACTGGCACCCATCATTCTCTGGAATTTTCTTGTGCGAATATTACTTGGCAACTGGGGACAAACGTGTTTTGCCGGTCATTCAACGCATGTTGCGGATGATGTCTTCGGCGATTTACACCAGCAAATGGGGCACGGAAACATTCGGTCACGGCCCGCAAGATTTGCCGTACGGCAATAAATCGCTCGTTGCAGTCATGGTTCACGTCTTGGTATTTGAGGCGTTGGCAAAACGTTGTGGCGTCGAATCGACGATCTTCGAAAAAATGGAACCCTTTATTTTGGCGGCCTGGTCGGATCCTGCCAAAGGCGGTCATGGCGGTTTGGGTTACAACGCGTCTTACAAAGACCAAGCGGAGTTCTGGTCTCGAACCGGGTTGTACATGTTGGCCTTGGAATTGCGGGGCGGCAACAGCAAACTTCAAAAACCGATGGCCGAAATCATGCGCTCGAGATACCCCTGGTTTCGAAACAGTCACGCCTATGGTGAGCCGGGAGGCGCCCTTGGACTCATCGGTCTGTCGCAAGTCAATCCAACCTACTTTGACGATGTTCTCTCGAAATACCGTTGGTGGTTTGCCTTGGCTTGGCAAGCGAAACATGGTTTGCATTTCACGATTCCCCACATGGGTGCGCCTTATATGGAAGGCGAACCGTTAATCAACAATGCTTACGGTATCGTGACAAACATCCATAAAAAATCATTACATATCACGGGCAGCAAACAAACGAATTGGCTGGATGTTTCAAAAATTCCTGTGCCGATTTCCAACGTTTTGATTTTACAAAACAAGGCGGGCAACGTTATGTTGCGTTGCCGAATTCCCGGTCCAGAAATTTACTATACGTTGGACGGCTCTCAACCCAATCGACGTTCGAAGAAATATACAAAACCGTTTGAAATCCAGGCTGGAACGACAGTCCGTGCGATCGCCGTTGCCAACGGACAATTGAGCCAAGTGGCAACACGTCAATTTTGGTTAAACAAATCCGGGTGGTCGATTGCAGACGCCAGTGGTTACCAAGACAAAAACAGAGCAAAACAGCGAGCGATATTTGCCATTGATGGTGATCAACTTGTCCCCTGGGTGACGGATGTTGGTGAAGGAGCCAAGGGCTATCCTCATCAACTGGTAATCGATTTAGGCAAACCGGTGCAAGTTTCAGCTGCGGCGATTCGTTTTCTGTTTGACGGCGGAACACCGTCGACCATTTCCGTTTCCGGGTCCGATTCGTTGAATTCAGGTTTTCGCAATCTTGGGGAGCAGCAAATTCAAAAACACACAGCCCGTGTCGAAATTCCGTTCAGCCGAAAAACGAAAGTTCGATATCTAAAATTCAATTTCACCAAGCCTTTGAAACAAGGTGCATTGTTGTTGATGGTCGGCGAAATCGATGTCCGATAGTGGTTCGTAGGTCAGTGCAATCGTCGAATGCGAAGCGTTAGCAAGGGATCGGAAACCGGTGATCGTGTGCCACTGGCCCCAGCCAGTGATTTACCCATCAACTCATGGTTAACTTCGTTCAACAGAAGTGCCGATCAACCACTATTCACTCGTTAAAGTAAGAGCTAGTGGCAGAGTGAACTGGAATAGGAATTGTCAAAACTTGCTCAACCAAAACACTGGCCCCAGCCAGTGATTTACGCATCAACTCTTGGTTTACTTCGCTCAATTGAAGTGCTGATCAACCACTATTCACTCGTTAATGTAAGAGCTAGTGGCAGAGTGAACTGGAATAGGAATTGTCGAATACCTATTCAACCAAAACACTGGCAGAGCCAGTGGCACCCAAAATCGTCGTCGTTACAACGTTGAGGACCGCTCGTTTTCAGCAATCAAATCACTCGTTTTACTGATATGAATCGATGCCAATTCGACACAGTCTTTGACTTCGTTCATATACCCGTCAGCCGCCGCCGACCAGGCGCGGTTGGTCATGCGTTCCGCACTGGAAAATTGCGTCATGATATCCGCAAATCCTTGCAGCCCAAATTTTCGCCGCAAAGCGTTTCTCGCTTCGGCAAAATCGGCGTAGGCGGTTGAGCACTGGTCGTCGATGAAATGGACTACTTGCTCAGGCTCCATTTCATCCAAATTTTCTTTCAATTGTGCGATGGACGATTGCAACGTTTTCATACTTGCGGCAATGATAGAAAACTCAGCCTCGGTACTGACCGTATCCGACTCGACCGCTTTGGATTGCATTCTCAGGAGTACGACGCCGGCAATTCCAATGATCATGGCGGCGGCGTACCAAAACCAGCGAACGGTTGTCCAGCGGTTTGGCAATTCGACCGTACGCAGTTTGATCAACTGCTCTTTGTTGACTCGGGTACTTTTTTTCCGTTCGATGGCCAGCTGTTCATCGGTCTTGCTAGGCGGCTTGATTCCATCTTTCTTGTTTTGTTCTTCTTTTTCTCGCGCCTCGGCTGCAGCGCGAAACTGGTCAATAAATTTTGTTGACAACAAATTGATTTCCTTGGTCGAAAGCGAACTGAGCTTCGCGTCCTTGAGCCGTTTGTATTCTTTTTCGGCTGCCGCACGGTCGTTCACTTCGGTCGTATGTGATTTCAAAAATGCGACAAAGGCATCGGAATCCATCTCGCGAATTTCTCCTGCCCACTGCTCAAGTTCAAATTTCGTGAACCACGCGTCCTTGTTCAACTCTTTGAATGCTTCTTTTTCCGCGTCGGCTAAAAAGTCAAATTCCTTTTTGCTGACCGCTGCAATCGCGGCCGCCAAGAAACCTGTCCACAGCAGCACTTGACCTAGAATTCGCATTGAAACTCTCGCATAAAATCGATGACTAACCAAAGACAACTTTAAACAACGCATTGCCGACGCCGACTAATGCTTCACCAACAATCAGACCGGCCGCGATCGGAATCCCAACTTCGTGGCTCCATTTTTTTCCACAAAAACGGTCCGACAGGATCCGCAGCAAATTGCCAATCGTGTATGTCAAAACAATGTTAAAGGGCATGTAGAAACCGAGGCCTACCAAAACACCGATGCCGCCTAGACCGCTGAAAGCCAACAGCAACCCGAGACCACCGCCGGCAACATAGCGATAGACGGGCACATCATCGCTCATAATGCCGTCAACAACTGACGCCAACGCCGTAGCTTGAGGAGCCGGCAATTTGTCGCTGCCGATTTTGTACTGGCTGTTGAGCAACAACATCAGAAAAATTACAATACAAGGTCCGAGCCAGCAGCCGATGTACTGGGCAAATTGTTGACGCCGCGGAACGGCACCCACCAAATAGCCCGACTTGAGATCGAGCATCATGTCGCTCGCCTGCGATATCGCCAAACAAATCGCGGCTCCCACCACCATCGAGCTAATCACCGCTGCGGGATCACTCATACCCGATTTGGCAATCAACACTACGATCGTGACCGCAATCAACGTCATCCCGGACAACGGCGACCAATTGGTCCGCCCGATACACTCGGCCACAATGACACCGGCGACCCAAACCCACAGCGTTCCGAGAACTGCCATCAACGCGGCGCGCCACCAGGTCATCTCGGATACCGACAAAAATGCAATCACGATCATTGCAATCGCACCGCAAACCACCGCCGCATAAAGCAATCGGATCGGCATTTCATCATTTTTGGGCGCACTTTGATCAGCCGATTTTTTACTGGCCGAATGCATGGATTTAATGGCGCTACGAATTAACGGAAACGCTGCGATAATCCCGCCAATCGCGGCGCCAATCAGCATGCCAATCCCCGTTGGCCGATACAGCTGTCCTCGCATGGCCGACGGCGAATTAACAATCTCTTGAACCGAATCCGTTCCCACAAATTGGAGCAAAGGTGAAATAATGAAGTAACAAATAAATCCTCCGGCACCAAACCAGAACCCGCCTTTGCCCGACAAAAATCCAACGCCAATCGTCATGATCGAAAGGTAAAACACGACGTTGAGCATATCGGGTAAAAGGAATGTTTTACCGGCGTTCCAATCGTGATGATCACCCATCAACAACAACACGGCAAAATGGATGACACCCGAAATCAGTGCCCCGGCCAACAGCAACATCGCTTTTCGAGTTCCCGCTCCTGGCGATTTCAAAATCGTCGCCACGGCAATCCCGCCGGGATAAGCCAGCCGATCAAAATCGATCATTTGTTTTCGTAGCGGAATGACAAATGCCAATCCCAAGATACAACCGGTGATTGCAGCAAAAATCAAAAGCAAAATAAACGACCATTGAAAATCGGCGACCGATTCCAATCCTTCGGTCCGCGCCAAAATAAACAACGCTGGAACAGTAAACATGATGCCCGACGACGCGCCGTTGACGGCCGAAGCAATCGTCTGGTTAATGTTGTTTTCGACAATGCTGGTTCGTCGCAGGATACCGCGCAAAACACCCCAGCCAAGAATCGCAGCCAACTCCGAACCTTCGATCGAAAATCCCAAAATCAGCGCAGCGTAAGCGATCGAAACTGCGATCAACCCGCCGATGGCCCAACCGACCAAAATTGCTGTCCAAGTGAGTTCGGGATAAGGTCCCGTTTTCAAAGTAATGTCGCCGAGCTTGGAATGGTCGTGAGATGACATTGAATTCCTTTACCGAACAGTTTCTGTCGATATCAGGTTATTCCAAGAATCCGCGCTGAGCAAGCAAGCGATTTGCCGCAGATCACTATTTTTTCACTCATAGCCAAACGTGGAAAGGAAATTTCATGGATCGCTGTTAGTCAAACGAGCACAATGCGCCAGCCAATGGTTTTGTGCGGTCAAACCGCTCGCTGCTATGTCATGTTTGTATCAGTCGCAAACTCGATCGACTTGGGGAGTTAAAGGGGGTCGGGAGTCTTTTCAGACAACTGCATTATTTGTTGCCAAACACCAAAACGGTTTAAAGCGCTGGCCATCATCGAGTCGTACATGAAAAGACTCCCGACCCCGTTACGCTGGACATCGATAGTGACCTACCAACGGGCCTGACCCTGTAAGCGGCAAGGCGGTAGCCACCGGTACGAAGCGCTAACGAACCTGCGGCTAGCGCCTTGCCGCTCACGGGTGTCAGGCGTTATTCTGTCAAACCGCAAAATCAACTAAACTGCCTTTGGCAAAATGTTGGTAAAGTGATTTTCGCCGGAGACAACATGACAATCGACTCATTTGATCGTTTGGAAATTGCAAGAAACTGGTTGCCGCGCTACACCGGCATGAATCTCGAACAATTCGGGAACTATATCTTGCTGACCAATTTCTACAACTATGTCGAACAGTTTGCCGAAATGTTTGGTTGCGACATCTACGGTATTGGAAAACCGATGCAGGCAGCGACCAACGACAAAGGGTTGACGATCATCAATTTCGGAATTGGCAGCGCCAACGCGGCAACAATCATGGATTTGCTGATCGCGATCGACTCCAAAGGCGTGTTATTCTTGGGGAAATGCGGGGGATTGAAAAGCTCTACGGAAATTGGGCATTTTATTTTGCCAATTGCTGCGATTCGAGGCGAAGGAACAAGCGCCGATTATTTTCCACCCGAAGTTCCCGCGTTACCCTCGTTTAAACTGCACAAATTCGTCAGTGACAAAGTCGTCGAACGCGATCTCGATTATCGTACCGGCGTGGTTTACACAACTAATCGGCGTGTTTGGGAGCACGATACCGCGTTTCGGCAGAAATTGCGTGAATTGACTTGCATTGGAATCGATATGGAAACCGCAACGATTTTTGTCGTCGGCCATTACAACGAAATTGCTCGCGGTGCATTATTGCTGGTTTCAGATGTTCCGATTACGCCAGATGGCGTTAAAACCGAGGAATCTGACATGGTTGTAACGGAGTCCTGGTCAGAAATGCACTTGAACATCGGCATCGAAGCGATGACGGAAATAGGCAAGGCTGGCGAAAAAATCAAACATTTCAAGTATTAACGCTTGGGATGGTGGAAATTTTCCCCAAAATACTTTTTGGCCCTCGCTAAGGCATAGATTCTTTTTTAACATATTTAGCTTGTATTGCTCACCCAAAACTACTCGCTGCCAGAAATCAAAAGAATTGAACTAAGGGCGAATATTACTCAGTGCCTCAACATTTCTCAGGCGCTGCACCATTGAGTCGCCCAAATCCAAGGAAGCAGCTAACCCTGCGGTTATCAAAATGCAGAACAAGAGTTACATACTATTGACGGGCGTGACCGGTTTGGTTGGTCAGTATTTGATGAAAGACCTCGTCTTGAAAGGTCAGCGTCTCGCCGTCGTCGCTCGCTCGAGCAAAAAATTGAATGCTCAAGATAGAATCGAAATCATCTTTCGTCGTTGGGAATCAGAACTCAACCAAAAACTCCCCCGACCTGTCGTTTTCGAAGGAAATGTTTGCGAAGAAAACCTGGGTCTATCTGAGAAGTCCGTGAAATGGGTTGCCGAACATTGTGATCGAGTTATTCACAACGCGGCAATTCTGCAATTCCAAGCGTTTTCGCGTGAGCATGAACCTTGGGTCACCAACTTGGGTGGTACGAAAAATATTCTGAATTTGATCCGCAAGATCGACGTCTCGGAATTGCATTATGTATCTACCGCGTACGTATGCGGATTTCGTGATGGAGTTGTTTACGAAAATGAACTGGATGTCGGCCAGGAATTTCGAAATGACTACGAACGCAGCAAATTCGAAGCGGAACAGCTGGTTCATGAGTTTAAACGGGAATCCGACACCAGCGTCACGATTTACCGGCCAGCGGTGATTGCTGGCGACTCAAAAACCGGTTTCACAAGCACTTATCACGGTTTGTTTTTGTATCTCCGTTTGATTGGAACGGTACTTCCGACATTGGAACGCAACGCCGAAGGTTTGATCGAAACGCCAATCAAACTGCCCGTCAACGGCGACGAACCGCGAAATGTCGTGCCCGTCGACTGGGTCTCGGAAGTCATCGCTCACCTGGTATGCACACCCGAAGCTCACGGCGAAATTTTTCATCTGTCACCGGACAAAACGATCACGTGTCGCTTGATGGTTGACGCTTGTTCGGATTACTACAAAACAACCGGTGTCATTTTTACCGGCCCGTTGTCAGAGCGGCCTAAAGATGACAATCCGTTTCAGCAAATGGCTTACGAGTACGTTCAAGTCTATCAAGAGTATGAAACGACAGACCCGCATTTTGACACAACCCATTTGAAAAAATTCGCAGGCCATATCGAATGTCCTGAAATCGATTCGGAAATGATCATTCGATTCTTGCGATTCGGCGAACAGGACAAATGGGGAAAAATTCGACCTAAAAAACCACAATCCGTTTTCTCGGTTGACCAACATTCGGCGTCCTTGCATTCCGCAGCGAACAAAGTGCTCAATGGCGACATTCCCGACGCGTCGGTCGGCATCGATTTGTTTGGACCGGACGGCGGTCAATGGTATTTCAATTACGAATCGGATGCACCAGAAATCAAAATTGGCGTGCCGCGAAACGGCGTCGTTGTTTCGGTCAATACCGAAGAGATTCCCAGTGCCGATGAAGCCGATGACGATTCACTGGTCGAGTTTTGGGGTGAAGTTTTCCAGAGTCAGCTGGTCGCACTTCCGTCCGATTCCTAATCCAACTACTGATTCCTAATCCAACTGTTAGGCACCATCTATGAATTGGGCGGATGCTTGCCTGGGTATCGCGGTCGCTTCGGTTGCCGTTACGGCAATTGTCAGTTTTGGGCTCACCTGTTGGTTCTTTACAAAAATCTGTTGCTATCCTCGGCAACTACTGCCGGATGAAAATTTACCTCGCGGCAAAGTCATCCTGTGCCTCCGCGGCGCCGATCCGTTTTTACCCGAATGCTTGGACGGCATTTCCCGACAAGACTACGACAATTTTCAATTAGCGATCGTGATCGATCACCATGACGATTCGAGCTATCCGGCGGTGCAACAGTGGCTCGACCGTAATCCTGCTTGGTCGAACAATGTTTCCGTGGAATTTCTCAGCGAGATACTGCCAAATTGCACGCTCAAATGTTCATCGATTTTACAGGTCGTCAACAACCTGGAACCGGAATTCGATTTCGTCGCCATCATCGATGCCGATGTCGGTGCTCATCCGCAATGGTTGAGACAATTGGCCACTGGGCTGTTTCGAAAAAAATCCATCGGTGCCGTCAGTGGCAACCGTTGGTTTGTCCCTCAAAAAACCAACACGGGATCGATCGTTCGCGCCACCTGGATTGCCTGCTCGATTGTCCAAATGGTTTGCTACCGAATTGCCTGGGGCGGCTCGCTGGCGATTAAATCGGAAACGATTCGCGAAGCCAATCTAGCTGAACACTGGTCCAAAGGTTTTTGTGAAGACACGATGTTGTATTCCAAACTCAAACAGATTGGACAAACGGTTGAATTTCAACCGCGCGTGCTCATGGTGAACCGGGAAAGTTGCAGTTTAAAAGATTTCGCAAACTGGATGTCGCGCCAGCTCCTTTGTTCGAAACTGCATCATCCAGCCTGGCCGCTGGTTTTCGCTTACGGCATGCTGTTTCCAATTACCTTGGTTTGCCAACTGGGTTGGCTTGGATTTGAGGACATCTCGCAGCCCTACACTTTATTGTTGTTATGGGTATTTGCGATATCACTCGTTTTGTTAATGATCAATTTGCCCTTAATCAGCTTGGCCACGCGCATCGCCATTGGCGATCGTCTGCCGCGTTTGGGAACAATTGAAATTTTGATAAGGCAATTTAAAACAGCCGCCACGTTACCAATTTTAGGAATTGTCTACGTTCGCGGATTGTTCAAGACGATGTTTTTGCGAACAGTGTCGTGGCGCGGGATTGAATACACGATTGAAAAATCAAATGTGACGCTCAACGAATATCGCCAGTACAAACCTCAATCCAGCGAAGCCGAACAGTCAACAACGAGCATCATTTGAAAAGGAAGGCGAGGCCGGGAGGGCGAGGCTGGGAGGGCGAGGCTCCTGCCGAGCCAGATCTTGTGAGCGGCAAGGCACTAGCCGCCGGTACGTTAGCGATTCGAACCGGCGGCTAGCGCCTTGCCGCTCACATGCCAGCGCCCTCCACCGGTCAAATAATATTGCCGTATCGATGAACAATTTCGGTAACCGATTGTTCACGCAAATAATTCAACAACTCCACGCGCCCGTTGGCGAAAACAACGGGTCGAACGATGGGAATATTGCCGATTTCTTTTGGTGCGAATTCGTGAATGTCGTACTCGCCGATGATACGCAGCGTTCCGCCTTTTATTTTCGACAAACGACTTGCTAATTCCGCGTCACTTTCGATTTTCACTTGACAATCACTAAATACCGACTGAATCGCATTGGCAGACACTTCGTCGGCAACACTGACCTCCAACGGACAACCGACGGTTGCTGAAGCCATCAGCGCCAAAGCCACAGTTTCCAGCGCCGCCGAATCGATCGACTCGTTGATTCTCAAAACATGCCAATGCCTTGGTCGATAGCGGAAATGATTGGTTTCACCGTGCAACTGTGACGGGTCATGTTCCTTTCCAAATTCCGTTTCCCACCAATGGGTATAACTGCCCGCTGCAGCCTCAATTCGCTCGATGTTATCAGCCAATTGACTGGCATTTTTTGCTTGAGCAACGATGTGCGCCGCTTCGGCTGAAGGCTTTTGACGCCCGCTGGGGGTTGCTGTCTCACTCCATTGGCAAAACGCGGAAATGTAATTGGGACCGCCCGCCTTGGGACCTGGCCCGACACACGAGTCTTTCCACCCGCCAAAAGGTTGGCGGCGGACGATCGCTCCGGTGGTCGAACGGTTGATGTAGGCATTTCCCACTTCGACGCGTTCGCGCCAAATTTTGATTTCTTTCGGGTCCAAAGAATGCAGCCCGCCAGTCAGTCCAAACTCGCTGCTGTTTTGAATCTCGATCGCTTCTTCGAAATCATCAAATGGAATCAATCCAGTGACCGGTCCGAAACATTCGGTTTTGTGGTACCAACTGCCCGGTTTGACATCCAGTCGAACTCCCGGCCGCCAAAGACATGGATTGTTTTCCAACATTTTCGGTTCGACCAACCACGACTCTCCTTCGTCCAACTGTTTCAATCCACGGTCCAAATATTCGTCAGGCAGTCGAATCACCGGCGTCACCGTCGATTCTGCATTCCAGGAACCTCCAACATGCAAACTTTCAACCGCATCCTTGAGTTGAGCCATAAATTTGGGATTGTCATATACCTCGCGTTGAATCAATGCGATCGAAGTTGCGGAGCATTTTTGCCCGGCGTGTCCAAACGCACCTTTGACCAGATCGCTGATCGCCAGATCGGGATCAGCCGCCGCCGTTATAATCATGCAGTTTTTGCCGCTGGTTTCTGCATACAGTTTGAGATCGGGTCGCCAACCCTGAAACAACTGCGCCGTAAAATAACTGCCGGTCAGAATCACTGCATCAACCCGTGGATCGTTGATCAACAATTTTCCAGTTGCACCGTCAATCAACGGCATAAACTGCAGCGCTTGTTTGGGAACTCCCGCTGCCCAGCACTGCTGGGCCAATCGCCAGGCCGTCAACACCGATTCACGTGCCGGTTTGAGAATGACCGTGTTTCCTGCCATCAAAGCTGCCAAAACTCCGCCAGCCGGAATCGCGTAAGGAAAATTCCAAGGCGGAGTGACCACGACTGTTCCAACCGGTTTGGGCTGCGTTCCGTCAAACCATCCTTCGTCATTCAACGAATCTGCGTAGTAGTTGGCAAAGTCGATCGCCTCGCTGATTTCGACATCCGCTTCGATAATCGATTTTCCAGCATCCAGTAACATGGCACCGATGGTATCGCCGCGCTCGATGGCAAACTGTTGTCCAATTTTTTTCAGGATTGCGGCGCGGCCTTGAATGCCGACCTCGTCCCATGTTTGTTGATAGTTAACGGCGGCTTGCAGCGCCGTCTCGACATCTTCGGCGGTTCCTTGTGCAAACTGATAAGCGCGGTGTTTCGGGCGCGACGGATCAGCTCCCGCGCCCGTTAATTTGTCACCGGTAATCATTTCCCCAGCCACTTGAATCGGAACAGGTTCGACAACTTTGTCGCGCCAGTTTTCGATAATGTTCGCCGCCCACGTCCGATTTTCAGGTAACGAAAAATCAGTGTCGGGAACATTCTCAAACGGGCCCGTCTGAATTTCTGGCGTTTCAGTTAACCGGTTTTGTTTTCGATTGGGCAAGGCGTTCAATTTGGGGTCGAATGCCAATTCACAAGCGGCCAGGAACATTTCGCGTTGTTCGTTCCAATCATCCGAACCTTCTCGCAGTGCAAACAAGGCCCCCAGAAAACTGCCAGGCGCCGTGTTTTCATCCAAGCGGCGGACCAGGTACGCAACCGCCGATTCGAATTCGTCGTCGTAACAAACCGGTGTATAAACAATCAAGTCATTCGTTTTTTCGCGAACCTCAATGGCTTGGGCGTTTGCCATACCTTCGAGCATTTCGAATTCAACACGATCGACGACTCCCCGTTTTTCACGTAACAGCATGGCATAGGCAATATCGAACAAATTGTGGCTCGCCACTCCAACTTCCATAAATCGGGATATTTCAGGACGCGTCACGTATTCGAGCATCCGTTTGTAATTCGCATCCACCTCTAGTTTGGTGTAATACGGCGCTTGTTCCCAATCGTTCAAACTGGCTTCGACCTGCTCCATCGCCAAATTCGCACCTTTGACCAATCTGATTTTGATCTCGGTACCAGTGCGATCGAATCGGCGGCCAGCCCATTCGGCCAGCGATAGCAAGACGGAAAATGAATCGGCCAAATAAGCCTGCAAGACGATCCCGGCCCGCAGATTTTCAAATTCGGGTTCGTCCAAAACCTCTTGGAAAATATCGACCGTCAAATGCAGGTCGCGGTATTCCTCCATGTCGAGATTGACGAATTTTGATTTCCCATCTTTACCGCCTTCGATGGCAGCCCGATACACTTCGCGAAGACGTTTTTTGATTTCCTCTTTGGTATATTCGTAGCCGGTCAAACTGATCTGACTGACAATCGACGACAGTTTGACACTGCAATAATCGACGTCGGGCGATTTCAACCGCATCAGGTATTCTTGCAATCGCCGATCCGCTTCACGATCCCCCAAAACCGCTTCGCCCAATTGGTTGAAATTGACACGGATTTGATCGCGATTTCGATCATCGATGTAATTTCTGAAATCTTCTTTTTCAGCACTGATAATGACGTGTGCCGAATCGGCGCGAACTCGGCGTTTGACAAATGGAATGACCAGCTTGGGAAAAACGCCAGCCATTTTGTTTCCCAACCAAAGCAAAAATCGATCGAACGCAGAGAAATATTTGGGCACTCCGTACTCGTCGATCAAACTATCCATTCGTGCGGCAGCTCGTCCAGGACGTCGCATTCGCAATACCTGGTCGGCCATCGCAATCGTAAATTTTTTACCGGCGGGATCATCCATCATGCGAGCCATCAATGATGAGCGATTGCGATCCGTTTTGGTTTCATTTTCTCTCGACTCATTGAGAATTTGCGCGGCCAACTGGACGGCCTCTTCTGGCAAATTGCTAAGTTCGGTTTTCGGGTCGAGCGTTTGTTCCATTACGTTTGTCACAGAAATTCGGGATTAAAAAAGACACGGGGCTAACATCAGATACGTCAGGCGTTCGAGCGGGTTGCCATACAACGAACCGTCGGGAAAGAGTCTAATGTAACTAATCGGTACGCGTTTCAGCTATACTCTCAGCCCAAGAAAACCGCAAAGTTTCAGTCGTTTGCTTGGCTCGGCTGATCGTGGCCGACCGCCTCCGAAATATTGGCAAAGTCGTGTTGGCGAAGCGATTTGAGCAGGTACCGATTGATATTTTTGACGAAACTCGGGCCGCCATAAATAAACCCGGTATAGACCTGTAGAAGACTCGCGCCTGCGCCAATCATCTCCCAGGCATCTGCACCAGACATGATCCCGCCAACACCGATGATCGGGAATTTTTTCTCACACTGGCGATACAAATGCGCCACTACTTCACGGCTGCGTTGAGTCAGCGGGCCTCCTGATAGTCCACCGTCACCACACGCCTGTACATCCGCCGGGGATGATTTCAGGTTTTCCCGACTAATCGTCGTGTTGGTCGCGATAATACCGCTGATCTTTGTCTCGATTGCAATTTCAACGATTTCGTCGAGTTGGTGTTCGTTGAGATCCGGCGCGATTTTCAGAAAAACAGGAATCGATTTTTGGTGTGATTTTTCCAACACACTTCGCTCTTCCAAAATGCGATTTAACAACTGCGTCAATAGTTCGCGACCTTGCAATTTTCGTAGGCCGGGCGTGTTCGGCGAGCTGACATTGATCGTGACATAGTCGGCAAAACGATAAAGTGTCGTCAAGCTTTTCAAATAGTCTTCGTCGGCAGACTCTAATGGCGTAATTTTTGATTTGCCGATGTTGATTCCCAGCACAGCATCGCATTTTTTGGATTCCAATTGCGCTGCAACTTTTTCGCAGCCCGCGTTGTTGAAACCCATCCGATTGATCACGGCACGATCGTCGACCAGGCGAAACAAACGGGGTTTGGGCTTCCCCGGTTGCTCATGGGCGGTTACCGTTCCAACTTCGATATGTCCAAATCCTAGTTTGGCAAGCTGCGGAAACCATTGAGCGTTTTTGTCAAAACCCGCTGCCAGCCCGACAGGGTTTTCAAACTTTAATCCGCAGACTTCGGTATGCAGCTCGGGCGCGTTGACACGAAAATAATTGTTCGGAATCAGCGGAGCGATGCGCGAGAAATTTCCCATCGATGCATAATGGGCTTTTTCCGCATCACATCGAAAAAAAATGGGACGAGCCAGGTATTTCCAAAACATCAAATTTGTTTGCTACCAGTTCAACCCAAATTGTTCGCCGCCAGACGGTTTGTCGCGGCCACCTTTGAGCGGTTCTTTCGTTTTAGCAACTGCCATATCGCGAATGGGTTCGTCAATTTCTTCTTCAGGTTTATCCTGTTTCTTTTCTGGCTTGGTTTGAGTTGCTTTGAGGGACAAACCCATTTTTTGAGCCGCTGCGTCCACTGACAGAACTTTCACCTCGACCGAATCGCCTTCTTTGACGATATTTTTGACTGCAAATACTCGGTGATGAGCCAATTCCGAAATATGAATCAACCCTTCGACGCCCGGCTCCAATTTGACAAACGCGCCAAATTGAGCGATCCGGGAAACAGTGCCCGAAACGAGACTGTTCACGGGATATTTTTTCTCGACATCTGTCCAAGGATCTTCTTGAGTATCTCGAATCGACAAAGACATTTTGCCGGATGTTTTGTCGATCGATTCGATTTTGACTTTGACTTGCTGGCCTTCGGAAACTACCTCGCTAGGATGTTTGACTCGCTCCCAAGCCAATTTGCTGATGTGGCACAAACCTTCGATTCCGCCAACGTCGACGAAAGCTCCAAAATCCATCAGTTTCGTCACCAAACCGTCGCGGGTTTCACCGGCGGAAATCGACTCAATGAGTTCCGCGCGTTTGGCCTCTTTTTCCCGTTCGATTAAAGCTCGACGGCTCAGCACCAGACGTTTTTTATCGGGGTTTACTTCGGTAACCACACATTGCAGTTTTTGATTCACGTAGTCGCCAAAATTCTCGACGCGGACGATGTCGATCTGGCTGGCGGGAATAAAGCCCCGGATGTTGTTGATATTGATTTCCAAGCCACCAGTGTTCGATCCGGTAACTTTTCCTTCGACCGTTGATCCTTCGGTCAAATCGGACCAGTCGGCGACATCAACCGAAGCGCCTGGAATCGACACTTCGTAGATTCCTTCTTCTTCGTTGTACGAGCGAACGATCACCTCAAACATGGCGCCAACATCGGGTTTCGATTTAAACTGCCGCAGTGATGCCACACCCACGGCGGACCCTTTGAGCGAAAACAATACGTTGTCGCGATGGACGTCACTGACCGTTGCCTTGACTCGTGAATCAATGGCAATTTCGTCGTTGCCAGAATCGCCTGAGATCAACTCCTCGATCGAAGCACCACCCAAGGCCGCTTCGATTTCTGCATCGAGATCTTCGCCCAACCCAGCTAACGAACCAATTTCAGCGGGCTGCTCGGTTTGCGTTTCCTCAACCTCGGCTGTCGGCAAATTGATCGTTGTTGTTTTTGCAGCTTGAACCGCTTTGGGTTGTGCGGGCCGCTGGCTTTTATCTGCCACGTCGCGCTGCGAACCAATCAAGACTTTGGGTTTTGCAGGTTGGGTTTTTTGCTCTTGGTCAACGACAGCTTGCTCTTGGTCAACGGAGGCGTTTTCGTTATTCGCTTCTGACTCCGGCTCTGACTTCGCCACTTCATCGTTGTTCGTTTCGTTAGACATTATGTCACTCTGGCAACTCTATCGAAAATGTTTGTCCTTGGATTTTAATTCAAAATCATCTGAGCGAAACGGCGCTGCTGGCAATCCGGCTCCATTGACCAGATTTGGAGTCGCAGTATCGGTCCAGGCAAATCGGACAACTAGCGGGCGTGTCACACCTTTGGCGGATATCAACAGCGAATCTCCGTCAATTTCCGCGTTGGCAGGTACAAATTTTTTGTCGGGACCGGCAATCAAAAAATCGGTTAATTTCTTGCCATCACGGGATTTCAGGCCTTTGGCATAGGTGAACCGCACACGAATCTTGCTGCCTTCGATCTCCGCCTGTTTAAACAGCGGCCCCGAATAAACAATGTTTTTCTTGTCGTAGTTTTTCGCTAAAGCCCACAATGCGAGCCGTTCTCCAACGTCTTTTTTATTGCCGGGATGGATATTTTTTACGTTTCCAATATCGGTTATGACCGCCATCCCCGTATTTTTCAATTTCAGCGTTTTGAGTTGGGCATCCCAAACTTCCGGCAGCGCGTCCGCCTCCACGCGATTGTATCGAAACGGGGCGAGATTCACAAAATAAAACGGCAACTCGGCATGGTCAAAAGATTTCCGCCAACAATTGATCATCGCGGGAAAAATGGTCGCATACTGATCTCCGCGGCCAACATTGGATTCGCCCTGATACCAGATGGCTCCAGCAAATCGAAACCGGACCAGTGGAGCGATCATCCCGTTGTACAGATTTCCTGGACGGTGAGGATTTTTGAGTTGTTCGGTTCGCCCATCCCAATGTTCCAACAGTGGCTTCAACGACCCGATTTTCGAAAGTGCCTCGCGACTCGCCCAACTTTCGACAGGCGTTCCACCCCAGGCAGATTGCACCAGGCCGATCGGACATTTCAATTCCGCCTGGAGTTTTTTACCAAAGTAGTACGCGACTGCCGAAAAGCTTTTTGAGTTATCCGGTCGACACTCGACCCATTTAGCTTCTTTTAAAATGTCTTGCTGCGGTTTGTCGATCGCTTCCTTGGGAACTTGGAATAACCGAATTTGTTTGTTCGTCGAATTTTCAATCTCTTTTTTTGGATCCGCTGATTGCGAAAGTGTCCAAGCCATATTGGACTGGCCGGAGCACAACCAAACCTGTCCAATCAAAATATCGGACAGCACCACTTTGGATGTCTTGCCAGCGATCGTCAACACAAATGGTCCGTCGCCTTTGGGACGATCCAATTTTGCCGCCCAGTTTCCTTGGTCATCGGCCGTCAATTTGGTCGAGCTTTCACCGAGCGAAATCTCCAAAGACTCACCGGCATCGGCCTTGCCCCAGATCGTAATCTGTTTGGCATCTTGCAAAACCATGTGATCGGAAAAGACCTTGGGCAGGCTGATATCCGCCGACAGTTTTGAAGAAAAAAAAGCAACTAAAAACAACAATGCAAAATGCTGAATTCGAATCATTCTTTGATTCACGCGTTTGTATGGGTTCGGGTTCACAGGGTGATAATTGTAATCCGTTTCTGGCCGGCTCACCACTGAAAATAATGCCGAGTTTGTCGTTAGACTTCGCCGAAATTACTTAAGTTCTAACTGTTCTTCAGAAATTGCGACAATTTGGTCGCCGGTACGAAACGTATAGTTATGCGGATTAACAATTACTTCATCACCATCGGCCGGATGAACACCGACGAGAATCGCATGATATTGTTTTCGTAAAGTGTCCAACAGTTCGTCAAACGTCTTGCCGACCCAACGGTCCAGAATGTCATAACGGTAAAACTCGTTCCCACGTTGGCAGGTCAAAAGTTCGTCGATCACTCCCATCGAGCCGCGATCCATCGCCTCCTGGGCCAGCATGTAGGCGCCATACTCGCCACTGACGACATAACTATTGACTTGCCCCAGATCGAGATGCGACCCATACGTGCGATGCAACAACTCCGCGCTGGTTTGCACTCGGGGGCTAATCTTTTCAACGGTCAACGCTGCCAGAATGGTTCGCGCATCGGCGTCCTGTTCCGTTCGGCCTCCCGACGTGTCGGCCAAAATAATGCACGTATGAGCTTCGTGAATTCTCGCCCGTTCCAAAGCGCTGACACGTGTAAAATCATCGTTGATGAAAATGACATTTTCGCGCAATTCCGTCGAGATTCTTCCTCCATCTCCATCGTGCTCGGCAATGATCACAATCGGTGTCTGATCGTAAACTTTGTTGGCCCGATATTCGCGAATAATAATTTCAGTTTTTGAAGTCCAACCACAGATGATCACATGATCAAAGACTTCGTCCCAATCTATCACTCGACCCTCCACTTGAATTCGATCGACCATAAACGCCGAAACGGTACCGGCGAATATCGCAAACATCGTCAGCCCCATAAACATAACAAATACGGCGACAATGCGCCCCGCGATCGTTCGTGGAATGATCGGCGTCGGCTCTCCGGCAAACAAAGTATAAACACTGAACCAAAACGAATTTTCCAAGGAAAACTGTTCCTCGGCTGGGATTACTTCGGCACTTTTGGCCGCAGCTGCGCTTTCAAAATGCATCACCGCAACCGTCCCAAACAAAACCGCAATTACCAGCATTCCGCAGACAATCAGGAAATCGATCGAGCCTCGGCGGAAAATAAACGGGTACCGCTGACTGAGTCGGGTAAACACTCCGATCAGCCGAACAATTCGCACCAGGCGCAACAGTCGCAGCGCACGGGCCGACCGCAATACGCGAAACAATGGGACGGTCGCGATAATATCGATCCAGAACTCGCGAAAAAAATTGGCTTTGGAACTCGCCGCATAAAAACGCGCCGAGAGTTCAATGACAAACAACAGAGTGATAAAGTCGTTGATTCGGAGAAGCCAAAACAGCCAGATTTTTTGTAGCTCAGTCGGGATGTTGGACTGATAGTTGATATTGGTTTCGATGCCCATTTCCAGGAGCGTGAGCGCGACTGACGAGACGATCAATCCGCCAACAGCCAGTTCAACCCACAACGATCCAAAAAATCGGCGAACACGCAACTGCGCAGCTGACGGATGTTTTTGATTTTCCGCGCGTTCAGATTTCGTTTTTTTAGGTGGATTGATTACCATCGAGACTATGTTGAATGCGTCGTCAATATTTCATGTAATTTGAAATGATGTTTGCCAAGTTTTCCACCATAGTTCCCCGCCGAGATGGCGATCACGTCGTGCTCGCAAGCAGCGTTTATCGCCAGTTTTAACGCGTTTGCCACCGAGTCAAAGCTCGTTCCATCCAGCACAATTTCGTAAACACAATTAGCACGTTCTGCAATTTTTGACGTCGTCCGCCCGACCAACGTGGGGCAAAATGCGTCATAAGTTGACGCGACGAGCCCCGGATAACGCGATCCAACTTTGCTGCCGCTGCGCACGACTCCACCAGGAAACGGAGTAACTACGTCGGGTAACAATTTGATGGCTTCGACGGCCGATTGTGCCGCCTGCAATCCTGTGAGTTGGTCGCGAGTTTGAATGAGAAAATTTCCGCCGGCGACTCCTTTCTCAACCCCAAACGATTCCTCGACCACGAATTCACCGTCCATCACCGGAATACGCCAATAGCGAATGTCTCCGACCATTTTGCTTTTTTGAAATCCATCGCCAAAATACCTCAACGATTTTCCAATCGGTATGCGTGTTTCAGAATCCGGCAGTCCGTCGAAAACAGCCGTGGTCGGACAAGTCAAAATGGTTTGTCCAATACGATTCAAAATCGCGGTTCCCAAGGTATCGGTTGTAAAACTGAATGCCAAAACACTTGCCCCGACTCGACCGTCCGGTGAACGTTCCGATGGAATCTGTGTCTCAACATCGATTTCCGCATCGCAACCAATCGCGCTACATCCGTAACCGGTTAATTTGGCGAGCGCGTGATCCAACCAATACTGGTCGTAGGCGGTGACCAAAAACCTGCTAAACTTCATCGAAAACGCTTCGGCAAATTCGTCTTCGATCCAAGTTCCGTTGATTTCCATATTCGTAAAAAGGCCCTAAATCGATGAGTGACAATGTTGTCCATTACAACTCCCAGGCTTGGGATCGACAAGTTGATGCCGGAAACCAATGGACACGTCCCGTTTCGTCGGAACAAATCGAACGTGCCCGACAGGGCGATTGGCAAGTCATTTTGACGCCTAAAATCCCGGTTCCCCAGCAGTGGTTTGGCGAACTGACCAGCAAGAATGTGCTGGGGCTGGCCAGTGGCGGTGGCCAGCAGGTTCCGATCTTGGCAGCTGCCGGCGCCCAGGTAACGTGTCTGGACAACTCGGAAAAACAACTGGCCCAAGACCAAATGGTCGCCGAGCGTGATGGGCTCGATATCCGACTCGAACAAGGCGATATGGCCGATCTGCGTCGGTTTGAGTCAGGCGAGTTTGACTTGATTTTTAACCCTTGTTCGATTTGCTTTTCCCCCAACCCGCGACAAGTCTGGAAAGAATGCGCTCGGGTGCTCAAACCGGGAGGACATCTTTTAACCGGAATCGCCAATCCCGTTTTGTATTTGTTCGACGACGCAAAAATGCAAAACGGCGAACTCGAGGTTGTTTATTCCATCCCTTATGCGGATGAAACCGATTTACCAGCCGATCAAAAACAGGCCTTCGAAGCCTCTGGCGAACCGTTTGCTTTTGGGCATTCGCTGGACGATCTCGTCGGAGGACTGGTCGACGCTGGATTGGTGATCGACCGATTTTTTGAAGACGGTTTTGGCGGCGGCGAGTACGGGTTTGTCGATTCCTGCATCAAGTGCTTCATGGCGATCCGAGCAACCAAAGCGTAAAATCGGTAGGGCCGGTTCCTGCCGGCCGTTTTGTCGGATCGGCCGGTGGGAACCGGCCCTACTTAATCTGATACGAGCACGAAGCGCGAGCGAGTGGTTTGACCGTGCAGCTCGGGTGCCACTCGGGCGCTGGTAACGAAAATTTCATGGATTAAATAAAGCTTCTTGATGCCAAACGTCGTGGGTGCCACTCGGGCGCTGGTAACGGTTTGGGTGCCACTGGCCTCAGCCAGTGCTGGGGGTATCAAACCACCGAAAAAAAACGTCATGAATTGAATTTGATCTCAGTGCTTGAAACCAAGGAAACCGCAACCACTGGCTGGGGCCAGTGCTACCCAATCGCGTAAAATCGGTAGGGCCGGTTCCTACCGGCCGTTTTGTCGATCGGCCGGTGGGAACCGGCCCTACTCAAATCTGATACGAGTACGACACCTATAATCAGGCGGTTGAACCGAAAAAATCAGAATCTTGCTGAGGATGCCATCACATTCTGGTAGAAAACTGCGATTGATACTGTGCCAGCAAGTTGAAAATGCTAGTTTTCCCAAGACGGTCTTGAGCGGCACTCGTCTCACGACCATCACAATCGTTGTCACAATGCGCGAGCCTAGATTGAAAAACGTACTGGTAAAATTACTGAAATTCGGGATTTCCTTTGCGATTCTGGGATACCTGTTTTACCGGACCCAGCAGGAAGACGAATTTGCGACCATCATGGCTGCGCCCAAAAACTGGGGCTGGATTGCGTTTGGCATCGGCGCCGGTTTGACCGCTTGTATGTTCGGTTTTATTCGATGGTTTATTCTGGTCCGCGCGCTTCAGGTCCCCATTAGTTTCATCGATGCGGTGCGGCTGGGTTTCCTCGGCCATTTGTTCAATTTGATGTCCGTCGGGGTTCTGGGAGGCGATGCGTTGAAAAGCGTCTTTGTCGCTAAACAGGCAGGAAACAAGAAAACTGAGGCCGTGCTCTCGGTTTTTGCCGATCGGCTCATCGGTTTGACCACCATGTTTTCGGTGGCGGCGGTCGCATTCTGGTGTATCGATTTTGAGAGGTTTGATGCGACCAACCCGACCGAACTCAACGCGATCAAATGGATCTGCAAATCGGTCACCATCATTTCGGCCTTTGCCATCGGTTCATTTATTTTGTTTTATACGATTCCCAATCTGACGCGGTTGCCGATTTTCCTGCGGATGGAAAAACTCAAATGGGTTGGCGGATTTATCGCCAAAGCACTCGGAGCCGTTTCGGCTTACCGGGAAAAACCATCGGCTATCGCTTCAGCATTCGTGTTGAGCCTGGGCATTAATTTGATGTTTGCCAGTGCTATTTTTGGCGTCGCCGCGGGGCTCAGTTCCAGCCACCCGACCTACCCTCAACATTTTGTGATCGCGCCCATCGCGATGGTGGCCAACGCCGTCCCGTTGCCGGGAGGATTGGGAGGACTCGAATTTGCATTGGACTATCTTTATCGCGGTTTTTCAGCGGCCGAACTGCCCACCGAACACGGGTTCGTGGTTGCCCTCGGATTTCGAATGATCCTGTTGTCCGTCGCTTTGATCGGT
Source organism: Pirellulaceae bacterium (assembly GCA_028280445.1). Lineage (GTDB taxonomy): Bacteria > Planctomycetota > Planctomycetia > Pirellulales > Pirellulaceae > JANQLU01. The sequence goes on from JANQLU010000108.1 coordinate 27,958, forward strand.
GTGTTTGTCTATCTTTCACGCCGAAAAGAGATCGATTCGCTTTCTGAAAAGGCCACCTCAGAGTCGATGAGTTTACCCGAGCAGATTTCATCGGCTCAACTCACATATCAACCCGCATCATCGGAATAATCCGCGCGGCGGCGTCACGGCTGATAAATCCGTCAATTGAGTCGAATCCTGTCGCTGGTTCTGGACAAGTATTTGATTTGCAATTGGGGATGACGACCTACATTTCAACATCCCCACAATTGGTTGCATTGATTGGTTACGAAAAACAGCGATGACACAAGATCTGATCTCGTCCAAATACTTGACGGTCGACTACGACGAACCGGAAACGCCTGAAGCGTCCTCCACGGCTGAGTCTTCTGACATTTTCGTGGAAACTCCCCGGCCAAACCGTAAGTTCCCAACCGGGTTGATCGTGCTATGCGGCTTGTTCGTACTGATCTCCATGATCGGGATGTATTCAGCGGTTAATAAACTAACAACCCTTTACTTCCATAAAACCGAATCGGTTGACTTGAGTTCGCTGGGTAATGATTCCCGTTCACGCCGTTTCAAGCGCGAAATTCGAGAAATGGAAAACCGGGCGGCCGAAACACAGACGAAATACCTGCCCTACATGACCTACAACGAAATTCTGAAATTCGGCCTGGCGGTTGGTTTTGCGATTGCCGTTGGCCTGCTGATCATTCGCTATCCTAAAGCCCGAAAATTTGCGATGACGGTATGCTGTGTGGCGATGTTTTATCACATTTCGGCGATCACCATCACGTGTCTGTCGACGGCCGAAGTGCTCGGACCGATGGGAAATTTCCTGGACGCTTCGGCGTCAAATGTCGAAGAATATCAGTCGATGTCAGCGGCTGAAAAAGCGGACGCCCAACAAGCTTTCTCGCGAGCAATGACTGGTGGTTTTATCCTCTTTATCGGGTTCTACTTGATTATCAAATTCGCTTTCTACGGAGGGTGTCTCCTATATCTCGGCCGGCCAGAGATTCGCGATTTGTTCGAAAATCAGCCTGAAACACCCGCCATCGACGTATCGTCGACAGCCCCGGAATCTGAATTGGCCCCGATTCAAATGGGCTAGTAAAGTCAATTGTGAAGATTTTATTAACGGATCGTTGCGCACATCCGGCAATATGGAAAAATTTTCCGTTAACACAAACTTCGCGCATTTTTACTTCGATATTTTAACTAATTCATCTTGCTTAAATTACAATAAGCAGGTCGAATATGTTGAATCTAGAACATGCTACTTTGTTTCGAGGAGACCTTTCTCTATGTCTGTCAGGAAAATAATTTCTGCAGCTGCCATGGCCATGTTGTTGGCCATCCCCACGGCACAAGCAGATTTGGAGCTGACCGGAGTCGTTGATGGCGACCTGACCGGTGGGATTCCAAAAGCAGTGATTCTTACTGCCACTGGAGCTGAAGACCTTTCGATGTGGGCAGTCGGCTCCGCAAATAATGGTAATGGTACAGATGGGCCAGAGTTTATTCTGTCTGGCGTCGCTTCGGCCGGTGATACGATCATTATCGCCAGTAATGCTGCATCACTCGCCTTCTTCCAAGACAATTTTGTGGACAGCTTTATCCTGTTCACCTCCGGTGCTGCATCTATCAATGGGGATGACGCGATCGAATTGTTCTTTGATGCAACCGGTGTTTTTTCCGGTGGTGAAACGCTGATTGATTTGTACGGCGATCAAAATGTTGATGGTTCCGGCCAAAGCTGGGAATACGCCGATGGCTACGCTGTTCGAACCGGTGGAACTCCTGATGGTTTGTTTAACCAAGCCAACTGGAATTCCCAAAATGGTGCGCTCGATACCTTGGATGAAACGCAACAAGCTCAAGCATTGGGAGCTGCGTTTGGTTTTACCGTCGTTCCGGAACCAGCATCAGCTGGCCTCCTCGGATTGGCTGCCATCGCTGGAATCGGATTTATCCGACGCCGCAAATAATCATTAAATTGAAATACAACAAAACCTGATGGATCTACCGTCCATCAGGTTTTTTTATTGCGCGTGTGGAAGTGTGACTCATTCGTTCGGGCGAGGCAACCGGGAGGGCGAGGCTCCTGCCGAGCCAATCCAACACACGTAGCGGCTCGGCAGGAGCCTCGCCCTCCCAAGCCTCGCCCTCCCACATAAAAATTCATTTGAAAACCACGAACCAAACACCGTTTTGACAAGTAAATCATTGACCCGTTAAACCACCACAACGATCTGATAGCATCCGCTGCAAGCACCCGATCCTACAACCCTCAAAATCGGCACCGTTCTCGGCACCGTCCCACATTTTTGAGGTGTTTGTGACATTCGCTGCCGATGGTAAATTAAGTATTTAAGCCAGCAGATTGTGCCAGTATTGCAACAAAATCATCACTGTTGATCCGATCTCAGTTGACTCACCAGACATCGCCGCAGCTCTAGTATTCCGCTCGAATACGAACAGTTGCACCGTTCCAAAATTGTGTTGAATCACTCCAATTTCAAGGTGCTCTGTCACCCAAAGGGACGGAGTGCGCGCGGATACAAAATTCGTTAAACCGTGTTACTAAACGACAAAAAAATATTCGTTGCCGGTCATCTTGGCATGGTTGGTGCGGCGATGATGCGAAAACTTGTTGCAATGGGTTGCAACAACATCGTCCATCGCTCGCGTGACCAGCTGGATCTTTGCAACCAGGCAGCCGTATTTGATTTTTTCGACATGGAAAAACCAGATGTCGTGTTTTTAGCAGCAGCTAAAGTCGGCGGGATTTACGCCAATACAACGTATCCGGCCCAATTCATTTATGAAAATCTGGCCATCGCCACCAACTGTATTCACGGGGCCTATCGGGCGGGCTGTCCGCGATTGTTGTATCTCGGCAGCTCGTGTATCTATCCAAAATTTGCCCCACAACCGATGCCTGAAACTTGCCTGTTATCCGGTCCACTCGAAGAAACCAACCAAGCGTATTCGGTGGCCAAAATTGCTGGTCTCAAAATGTGCGAATATTATCGGCAACAATTTGGCGTGGTCTATCATTCAGTCATCCCGACGAATTTGTACGGGCCAGGCGACAATTATCATCCGGAAAATTCGCACGTCCTGCCTGCGTTGATTCGAAAATTTCATCTTGCCAAAATCCAGGACCATGATTCGGTTGTCATCTGGGGCACCGGCAAACCTCGACGTGAATTGCTGCATGTCGACGATATGGCGGACGCTCTGTTCCATCTTGCGACCCTCGATGATCCACCCAATTTGGTTAACGTGGGCACTGGAATTGATGTCACAATAACTGAGCTTGCCGAAATGACTGCAAAAATCGTAGGATTTGAAGGGCAGTTGGAGTTTGACCCCACCCGACCGGACGGTACTCCGGTCAAAAGGACAGATATCCGACGTATTCAGGAAACTGGTTGGAACCCTAAAATTGAATTGCAGGAAGGCATTCGACAAACCTACCAGGCATTCCTCCAAGAAACCGAGTCAAATCTAATTCGCGAAAAATGACAACAAGAAAAGCGCTGATTACTGGTATTACGGGACAAGATGGTTCTTATCTGGCTGAACTGCTGCTGGAAAAAGGCTACGAGGTTCACGGGATCGTACGGCGGAGCAGTACGTTTAATACCTCGAGAATCGATCACATTTACGAAGATCCGCATGAACTCAATGCAAAATTGTTTTTGCATTATGGAGATCTGACGGACGGCCAGAACATGACCAATCTGGTTTTGAATATCGGGCCTGACGAGATTTATAACCTGGGGGCACAAAGCCACGTACGGGTGTCTTTCGATTCGCCGGTTTACACAGTTCAAACCGTCGGGCTCGGAGCTCTCAACATTTTAGAGGCAGCGCGACAGCTCAATACTGAAAAACAGGTTCGCGTTTATCAGGCTTCTTCGTCAGAGATGTACGGCGAAGTGTCCGAAACTCCTCAAAACGAAAATACAGCGTTTCATCCGCGGAGCCCTTACGCGTGTGCCAAAGTTTACGCGTTTCACCAAACGGTCAACTATCGAAACGCCTATGACTTGTTTGCCTGCAACGGCATTCTGTTCAATCACGAATCGCCTCGACGCGGTGAAACATTTGTCACTCGCAAAATTACACGTGCCGCCGCCAGAATTAAATTGGGTCTGCAAGACAAACTGTATCTGGGTAACCTCGACGCAAAACGCGACTGGGGTTACGCCAAAGATTATGTCGAAGGCATGTGGCTGATGTTACAACACCACACGCCGGACGATTTTGTCTTGGCGACCGGTGAAACGCAAAGTATTCGCCAGTTTCTCGATTACACGTTTGACCATTTGGAAATCGACTGGCAACAACACGTTGAAATTGATCCACGCTATTTCCGGCCGACCGAAGTCGATTTGTTGCTCGGCGACGCTTCGAAAGCCCGTCGGGAGCTCGGCTGGGAACCAAAAACCAGTTGTATCGAACTTGCCCAGATTATGGTCGACCACGATATGGAACTGGCCAAGCAAGAAGCAATCCAGAAAAGCCTGGCGGAATAAAATATCTAATTCGTTAATGAAATGATTCGAACTCATGCTATTGTAAGTTTGGCTCATTCCGATTTTTGCCTGAATGAAACTGCAGCGAGAATCTTGCCGTTGACAACCAGGTTTAGTTTTATTCGTAGCAATTTAAATTTCACTTATGTCTGATCAAATCAAAATTTGTTGCATCGGCGCCGGTTATGTTGGCGGCCCTACGATGGCAATGATTGCCAAGCAATGTCCGGACATTGACGTGCACGTTGTGGACATCAATCAATCTCGGATCGATGCTTGGAATTCCGAGCAACTGCCGGTCTACGAACCGGGGCTTTTGGAAGTCGTTCGGGAAGCTCGCAACCGGAATCTTCGCTTTACGACCAATGTTGATACGGCCATCCGCGAAGCGAACATCGTTTTTATTTCCGTCAACACGCCAACCAAAACGTTCGGTATCGGTGCCGGTCGTGCAGCCAATTTGGAATTCGTTGAGAAATGCGCACGAACGATTGCCCAAAACTCTGATTCTCATAAAGTCATTGTCGAAAAATCAACACTGCCCGTTCGAACGGCCGAAGCGGTCAAACGCATCCTCAATGCGTCCACCAACGGCTCGGGGGCGTCGTTTGACGTTTTGAGCAATCCTGAGTTTCTCGCCGAAGGTACAGCGATCGAGGATTTGCTGAACCCGGATCGGGTTCTCATTGGTGGCGAAAGTGAAAAAGCCATTGAAACGTTGGCAGGTGTTTATGGTCGCTGGGTGCCCAACGACCGAATCATTCGAACCAACCTTTGGAGCAGCGAGCTTTCCAAGTTGACGGCCAACGCGTTTCTGGCACAGCGTGTGAGTTCGATCAATGCGATTTCGGCACTATGTGAAGCAACCGGTGCGGATATTGACGAAGTCGCCAATGCCATCGGAACCGATTCGCGGATCGGACCGAAATTCCTCAAAGCTTCTGTCGGCTTCGGTGGATCCTGTTTTCAAAAAGACATTTTGAACCTCGTTTATCTTTGCGAGCATTTTGGTTTGACCGAGGTTGCCCAATATTGGGAACAGGTCATCAAAATGAATGATCACCAGAAGTATCGATTTTCAACTCGAATCGTCAAAACGATGTTCAACACCGTTTCCGACAAAAATATCGCTATCTGGGGATTTGCATTTAAAAAAGATACTAACGATACGCGAGAGTCAGCCGCGATTTATGTTTGCCGCGACCTGTTAGAGGAACGGGCAAAATTGACGATCTATGATCCACAGGTCAGTCTCGATCAAATCCGAACTGATTTGGAATATTTGATGGTCAGTCCTGACGGTACGTTGAGCGAGATTAATCGACAGTTAATCGAAAACAACGTGACCGTGGCCGAATCTGCTGAAGCGGCGGCAGAAAACGCCCACGCGATCGCTGTCATGACGGAATGGGACGAATTTAAAACGGCCGAATTCCAATCCATTTACAAATCCATGCAAAAACCTGCATTCGTGTTTGACGGACGCAATATTCTCGATCGCAATAAGCTCCGAGATATCGGTTTTGAAATCCAGTCGATTGGAAAAAGCTAAATCTTGGACGCAACGTAAGCGAAAGCGTTGCGACCGGCCTAAAACGACGTTGCTGATATTTCGTGTTTGAATTCAAATACATGGGTCATTGGAATTCTGTTTTTGAAAGCCAAGTTTAAATCCCGACGTGAATCCCAGAATACTTGCCGTCATCCCCGCACGATACGCATCGGTTCGTTTTCCCGGCAAACCGCTGGCGGATATTTGTGGAAAACCGATGATCCAGTGGGTTTACGAATCTGCCCAGGCCTGTCCAAAAATTGACCATGTTATTGTTGCGACTGATGACGAGCGAATCTTGTCAGCCGCTGAAAACGTTGGCGCACAGGCCATGATGACGGGAACGCATCATCAAACGGGCACAGACCGGGTTGGAGAGATCGCCGACCAACTCGACGATTACGATGTTTACGTCAACATTCAAGGCGACCAGCCATTTATAACCCCCGAAATTATCAACGCACTGGTCGAGCCTTTTTTCGAATCGCAAACGCCTCAAATGGCAACGATTGCGTGTCCACTGAGCGGCGGCGATTTTCAAAACCCCAATTCCGTGAAAGTGATTTGCGATTTGAAGATGAACGCAATCTATTTTTCACGTAGCGAAATCCCATTTCGAAGAAAAACAATCGAAAATTTGCCGGTCTATCATCATTTGGGTTTGTATGCCTTTTCTCGAGATTACCTTCTACAATTTCAACGGTTCACGCCAACGCCGCTAGAACAATCCGAACAGCTCGAGCAACTGCGTGCTGTTGAAAATGGAGCTAAAATACGTGTCTCGATCGTTGATCAACCCATCATCGAAGTAAACACTCCCCAAGACCTGGTTGCCGCAAATGCGGCGATGGCCAAACAATTGGAACATTAGTTTGAGTATCGTCAATCAAAATCGAACGGTCTTTGAAATTGCCCAGGAGGTTCTGGAATCCGAGCTAAATGCCATCCAGATCACAAAAGGGGAAATTGACGAATCATTCGAGCAAGCCGTCCAACTGTTGTTGGATTGCCAAGGCCACGTTGTCGTCAGCGGATTAGGGAAAAGCGGGCTGGTTGGTCAAAAACTCAGCGCGACCTTGGCCAGTACAGGAACGCCAAGTCATTTTTTGCATCCGACCGAAGCGGTTCACGGTGATCTGGGAAAAATCCGCCAAGGCGATGTCGTACTGCTGCTGAGTTACAGTGGACGAACGGAAGAGGTCTCGGCGTTGGCAGCGATTTTGCGACAAGACAAAGTACCAGTAATCAGTATCTCGAAAGCGAAAGACACTCAGCTGGGAAAATTGAGCGACGCGCCGTTGTCGATTGGGAATATCGCGGAAGCCTGCCAGAACGGTTTGGCTCCCACGTCGACGACCACATCGATGATGGCGCTCGGAGATGCTTTGGCCGTTGCGGTCAGTTCCAAAAGGAATTTTTCCGCCGATGAGTTCAGTAAATCGCATCCTGGCGGCACTTTGGGAAAAACCATGATGCCGGTCAAAGAGTTTATTAGATTTCGCGTTGGTGAGAACATCGTGGTCGGTCATCGAACGCAAAGTCTCAGAGAATTGTTGGAAATTGGAGAAACGTTTGAACGTCGCTGCGGTGCGATTCTCATTGCCAACGAAACGACCGGACAACTCGAAGGAATTTTGACTGACGGCGATTTGCGAAGATGCCTGATTAAAAATGGCGAAGGAATTCTCGATCATCCGATCGCCGATTTCATGACCAATTCCCCGATTTCCATCGAACAAAACTTACCTACAAAAAACGCCATTCAAATCATTCGGGAAAAACGACTCGACGAATTGCCCGTCGTGGATTCAAACCTGGTCCCCGTCGGAGTGCTTGACGTCCAGGATTTGATGGCGCTGAAATTGATTTCGTAGTTACTCCCATCACTTTTGCGAAAATACAAATCGTCCGACCAGTGATCCATCAGCGAGTCATGCGTCGATGAAAATCATGATCACCGGTGGTGCGGGATTCATTGGCTCAAACCTGGTCAAATACTTGATTCAGGAAACAGACGCATCATGCGTCGTCATCGATAAACTTACTTACGCTGGAAACCTTGATTCCTTGGCGGATGTCGCAGACCATCCCCATTTTCAATTTGAAAAAATCGATATTGTTTGCCCTCAAGCGGTCGAAGAAACGATCACCCGCAACAAGCCTGACGCACTGATGCACCTGGCAGCCGAGTCACATGTTGACCGATCCATCGATGCTCCCGCCGAGTTCATTCAATCGAATATCGTTGGCACATTTCAATTGTTGACCGCCGCGCGCAAATATTACAACCAATTGCCAGACGACCGAAAATCTCGATTTCGATTTCTCCATGTTTCGACAGACGAGGTTTACGGTTCGCTCAACATGTCGGACCCGGCATTTTCCGAATCCACACCGTACGCGCCGCATTCTCCGTACTCGGCCAGTAAAGCGGCTGCGGATCACCTGGTTCGCGCGTGGCACGACACATATCGACTGCCAGTGGTGATCACCAATTGTTCAAACAACTATGGCCCCTGTCAGTTTCCCGAAAAACTGATCCCCCTCGTGATTCTCAAAGCCATTCATGGTGAACCGATTCCGATTTATGGAAATGGTCAAAACATCCGCGACTGGCTGCACGTGGTCGATCATGCCCGAGCCCTCTATGCCGTGTTGACCAAGGGTCGAATTGGCGAAACCTATAACATTGGCGCTAACAACGAGATTTCCAACATCGAACTGGTCGAACAAATTTGTGGAATCCTCGATCAACAAATTCCGATAGACCAAAACCCACGTTTTTCCAACGATCAAAAAAACTCGATCGAAACTTATCGTGACCTGATCACCATGGTCGCCGACCGCCCGGGCCACGACCTCCGCTACGCAATCGATGCCGCCAAAATCGAAACGGAATTGGGCTGGCGTGCAGAAAAAGATTTTGCGGATAGTTTGATCGAAACCGTCGGGTGGTATTTGGAAAACGAAAACTGGTGGAGTCGTATGTTGTCAAACGATCAACTGAAACGCCGAGGCATGTTGCCGTGCGATTGACGAACTCATCCATTTTTACTTTGCTCCATAATTCTGCGGACGCCCTTTGCAACGTTGAATCCTGGCGGGTTTAACAGCATGTGTGCAAAACAAGGTTTAAATCCAACGGCCAACTGATGATTTTGCTTGATGGACTACAATTGTGTTCAACGGCTTTTTACAATAGCTGGAGCTGCAATGGAGCTCCCCATGAATAACTCGCGATACAATCCAACACGTGTCCTGCCCTCAGCCGATGTCAATGTTTTTCAATTTTGCTGTCGCGCGAAAATCTTAAAAAACCTGTTAACAATATCCATCACAATCCTGTCCTTATCAGTCTTCGTAGCGACATCGCCAAAAGCAAACGGTGACTGTGTTGCGTCATCGCAGATCGGAGCGGTGAAAAATACTATTCCAAGTTCGTGGGTGCGAGTTCAAGAACAAAAAACGCCTTTGCCACCGTTAGTATTGAAACCCTGGGTTGTAGAAAAAGCTTTTCCTGAGACGCCTCGAGTCTTGCTGACTAACCTGCGAGTTAATGTTAAATCGATTGGCAAGATTCCGATGGATCAACCGCCAGTTGCCTCTCAAGCGGGTTCCAAAAATCCGATCCCACAAGAACGAAAAAAATATCCCGTGCCTGCAAAAAACGCGATCTCCAAATCGGTCATCGAAATCAGGAAAGTATTTCGAGATGCATACTCTGACCGTAGTGCTGCAGGTTTGACCAAACGAGCCAATCTGTTATTAAAAACGGCGATCGAAGCTCAAAACAAACCGATCGAACAATACGCCCTGTTGCAGGAAGCTCTCGAATCGGCGAAAGCGGCTCAGCAAACAGGACTAGTTTTGCAAATTTCCAAAAGACTTTGCGACAGCTACAAAATCGACCAGTCAAAATTTCGTAGCGAGTTAATCGTCGAATTGTCTCGGTCCATCAACAATATGAAATCAGCTAACCTTCTTCTCGGCGAAGGCATGCTTTTACTCGATTATCAGATCGCGGAAGACGATTTTGAATCTGCTGCCAAACTTGCTGCGAGGCTTCGACAGCTTATCCGAAAAACAAAATCAAGGTACTGGAACCAGGTTATCCGTGACCATGATAAAAACAGAAAACAACTTCAAAAAATTTATGCCTCGTGCAAAAAACACTTTAAAGCGATTTCGACCAACCCCAAAAACGCACAAGCCAATCAAGCCATCGGTGAATACTATTGCTATTGGAAAGGCGATTTTGAAAAAGGCTTGAAATATATGGCAAACGGTTCATCATCACAGGTCAGGGAAGTTGCAAAACTGGAACTCAACCGTCCACAACAAAAAGATCTCATCAAAATTGCCGATCAGTGGTGGAAACAATCCACGGCATTGAAACATGAACGACCTGGTTTGTTGACGCATGTCCGGCAATTGTATCGAGCGCAGTATCCAAAACTCACAGGCGTGTCAAAACGAAACGTCGAACTCCGTCTTCGCGAAATCGACAAAAAACTCAGTGGCAACGATTTTTTAAACCATCAGTGGAAATTTGTCTGGAAAACACAAGCCACCTACGAAAGCGTCAAATTCCAACCCGATGGTCAAGTTCACATCAAAATTGAAAACCGGCCAACCGCTAAAACTTATCGTTGGAATTGGACTGCCGATGGTTTAATGGTTAAAACCAGTGCCAAATTCCATCTCGTTTTTGAGGTTTCCAGTCAAAAGCAGTTGATCGGAAAAATTGTAAACTCTACAAGCGGACAAGTTGTCGATTTTTGTTTTGGTGCTGTTCAATATTGATGTCGAACAAACTCGCAAGCCTGACAAAAGTCATGGAGAATCCTCTCAATTCCAGTTCCTTGGTTTTTTGTACATCCAGATGGATAGATCGTTGACTCGTGCATCGTACTGCCACATTGAAGTATTGTGGCCAGCTGTTGCAAAATTAATATTCAAATCGAATTTTTGGAAAGCTGAAACTAACTAATATGAAAGTACTTGTTACCGGTGCGGACGGCTTTATCGGCTCGCACTTAACAGAACATCTCGCCCAAAACGGTTACGATGTTCGCGCCTTTGTCTATTACAACTCGTTCAATTCATGGGGATGGTTAGACCATAGCGAATTCAAAAACGAAATTGAAATAGTGTCCGGTGATATTCGGGACGAAACCGCTGTTCGAAACGCAGCGAAAGGAGTCGAATGCATTTTTCATCTCGCCGCATTAATCGCTATTCCGTACAGCTACCTTGCGCCAGCCAGCTACATCGATACCAATATCCACGGCACGCTCAACATCGTGCAAGCGGCACGTGACTTTGAAATTTCCAAAGTCGTACACACGTCAACGAGCGAAGTCTACGGAACAGCCGAATTTGTTCCGATTACGGAATCGCATCCCCTCAAAGGCCAATCGCCGTATTCGGCTTCGAAAATTGGTGCCGACCAGATTGCCATTTCATACCATCGGTCCTTTGAAACACCCGTCACAATCGCCCGGCCATTTAACACTTATGGACCGCGGCAGTCCGCCCGGGCAGTCATCCCCACGATTATCTCACAAGTCGCCGCTGGTCAAAAACAGATTATGATGGGCGATCTCACACCAACTCGAGACTTCAATTTTGTTCAAGACACAGTCCGCGGCTTTGAGGCGATCGCCAAATCGGAAAAAACGGTTGGTGAAGTTCTCAATTTGGGCACTGGTTATGAAGTAACCATTAAAGAAACGGTTGAACTCATTGGCGAAGCCATGAATTCGGAAATCGAAGTCATTCAGGACCCTGCCCGTATTCGTCCGGCCAACAGCGAAGTGTTTCGGCTTTGTGCCGACGCATCAAAAGCACAACAACTCACAAACTGGCGACCAGAATATGCTGGCCGCGATGGGTTGAAAAAGGGACTTGCCGAAACCGCCGAGTGGTTTCTCAACCCGAAAAACCTCGCTTGTTATAAAACGGGAACTTACAACGTTTGAATATCCCACAGGAAATTACCCGAGTGATCCGTTCCGTAATTGGAGACGAACGGGTCGTTTTGCACGAACCCCTGTTTCGGGGAAACGAGTCAAAATATGTATGTGAATGTATTGAGACAGGCTGGGTTTCGTCTGTCGGTGCATTTGTGGACCGATTCGAAGAAGATTTACAAGAAATTACAGGTGCAAAAAAAGCGGTTGCGGTCTCTAACGGAACATCTGCGTTGTTTATCGCTTTGAAACTCTGTGGTGTTCAACAAGACGACGAAGTAATCGTTCCTGCTTTGACGTTTGTTGCCACGGCCAATGCGGTCGCGCATTGCAACGCTATTCCACATTTGGTCGATTGCGAAACTCAAACCTTGGGGATCGATCCTCACAAACTCGACATCTATCTAAATGACATCACAAAACGTGTCGGTTCAGATACGGTTAACAAGAAAACGGGTCGGCGTATTTCTGCGATGGTCCCCATGCATTGTCTCGGCCATCCATCACAAATCGGGCCACTCGTGGATCTTTCCAAAAAGTATTCACTGAAATTGATTGAGGACGCTGCAGAATCGCTCGGCAGTTATTACAACTCGCAACACACCGGTACGTTTGGTGACATTGGAATATTCAGTTTCAATGGCAACAAAACGATCACAACAGGTGGCGGCGGTGCAATTGTCACGAATAATCATGAAATTGGAAAACTTGCCAAACACTTGACGACGACAGCAAAAGTCCCGCATTCATGGGATTTTTTTCATGACCATGTCGGATATAACTTTAGAATGCCCAACCTCAATGCCGCACTGGGTTGCGCACAATTGGAATCCCTGGATGCGTTCCTCGATGCTAAACGTCGTTTAGCATCAACGTATTCTGAAGCATTTTCCAATTCCGAGTTTGTCGACTTTGTCACTGAACCGGAGAACTGCAAAAGCAACTACTGGCTCAACGCGATCGTTTTAAAGCCTGAATATCAAGACCAACATGACGCGACCCTGGAATTTTCCAACCATCAAGGCATCATGACTCGACCAGCGTGGAAACTCATGCACCAATTGCCAATGTACGAACACTGTCCTCGCATGAATTTGGAAGTTTCGGAATCGATCCAGTCTCGTCTAATCAACATCCCAAGTGGACCTGGAATTATTTTAGGAAAAATTGAACCTTGAGATCCGTTTATTTAATCGGCGCTGGTGGTCACTGTCGGTCATGTATCGATGTCGTCGAGTCAGTACCGCAGTATCAGATTGCCGGCATTGTCGGTTCACCGGATCAAGTTGGCACTCAGATTCTTGGATATTCGATCGAATACGTCGACCAGGATATTGAATCACTTATCGGTCCGGACACTTATTTTTTGATTACTATTGGCCAGATCAAAACGAGCAAACCGCGAGTTCGGCTATTTAATCAAATCGCGGAATCGGGTGGGCAATTTGCGACGATTGTTTCAAATCGTGCTTATGTTTCAAAACACGCAAAGTTAGGACGCGGCACGATTGTGATGCATGATGCGTTGGTCAATGCAGTTGCGTCCGTCGGTGAAAATTGTATTATCAATAGCAAAGCATTGGTCGAACACGACGCAATAGTTGAATCGCACTGTCATATCTCGACGGGTGCAACCATCAATGGTTCTGCAAGGATCAAAAACAAGTGTTTTATCGGTAGTGGATCAATTGTTCATCAAGATATCGAGGTCGGTGAACAATCTTTGATTGGCTCAAATGCAGTCGTTAAAACAACCCTACCGGCCAAAAGTTGCGTGCGTTCTGGAGCGGTTGAATAACGCACTTTGATGAAGCAGTTTTATCGTCGGTGAGGCTCCGTTTTTGTACCGTTAACAGGTGTTCTGCTTCTTTTACCTTACCTCTAATTTTAAAGTTCAAGGTTTCAGTTTTTTAAATGCGTTCATGATATGGCTGCACCACAGATAGTTCGTCTTGGATTATTAGCTGACTCGCTCGGCCTACCGCGCAACATTGATGACATTGCGATCAGCGAAACATATCCTGAAATGGTCCGCATCGAACTTGCGAAAATCAATCCGCACAATGTGGTTTATACTGACGCGCGCCACGCACGCAAAATGCCTGACGGACTTGAAATTTGGGAAAACTACTTTTGTATGTACGACCTCACCCATCTGTTGATCCAAATCGGCGTTGTCGACGCAGCCCCACGAGTGTTCACGTTACGAGAAAACAGATTCGTGAGCAGTATTCGACCGCGGTTCTTCAAGTCCTTTGTAATATCGACAGCCAGTCGGCACCGTGCTTGGTTTGTAAAAACTCGCCGTAAGGTATACACGAAACCAAAGGCATTTGAAGAGAGCTTTCGAACGCTCGTCGAAGCTGCTTCAGCGCAAGGAGTTTCCATTGCTGCGATGTCAATATGCCATACTCATGACGCACTTTGTAAACGGTCTCCTGGCTTCAACGAAAACATGGACAAATACAACGACATTTTGGAGAAAATCGGACAAAACTGTGGCTGCGAAGTGCTGAAGCCGATTCCCGATGACGTAAATCCCGCTGATGTTCTCCTCACAGACGGTATTCACTTGAATTCCAACGGGGCTTCATATTTCAACGACAGGATCGTTGATTGGATTAAGCGAACACAACATAGTAATCAAAGTTGATCAGGAAACTTTTTTCACATTCGATCATCTACGGACTTGCGCCGCAGGTCGGAACTGTCGCGGGAGTCATTGCGCTTCCGATCATTACGAGGGACCTGACGGAAACAGATTTCGGTGTTTGGGGAATCGTGTTGGCGTATGTTGGCGCTTTCAACGCGCTAGCCGATATGGGAATGGGGGTCGTTGTATCAAACGCTTTTTTCAAAAAACCCAAACAACACAAATGGCTTTGGCGACAAATTTATGGGTTCCTGCATTTATGGATGATCCCGTTTAACATCATCATTGGTGCATTGCTCTGGCTCATCATGCCGACCGAAGCGTTAAATGACCGCATATGGATTTTGGTCGGGCTGCTCCTACCCAACCTCCTGTTTGGGCCAACGATCGTCTTTGGGACTTATTACTATCAACTAGGCCAAAAACCAACTCCGATCGCCATTCGTTCTGCCATTTTTGGCGTCTTGACTGTTGCACTTAATGTATGGTTCATTTCGAATCTTAAATTGGGTTACATGGGGTGGTTGTGGAGTCATTTCATTACCAGAATGCTCATGAACATTTCATTTTGGTATCCACTGAATATCCAACATGGTTACTCGCCAATTCTAAACTTCAAATGGCGGACCATTAAAAAATCATTGAAAGTTGGTGTCCCAACCATCCCCCATCAGTATTCAACTTTTCTGCTCAATAGTTCTGATCGCATTGTCCTCGATCGATTGAGAGTCAGTGTCGAAAATCTTGGAGAATATAATCTCGCGGCCCGTTTTGGTACGTATTTCCAATCACTAGTGATTGCCTCCAACCGGGCGGTTAGCCCCATGATGCTCGATTGCTACAAAAAAGGAAAAGATGTTGAGGCGCGCAACCTGATTTTTGTTTTGCAGGTGACTGTCATTTCAGCAACTTTCCTATTCTGCCTTTGGGCACGGGAAATATTTCAACTTCTTATCAAAAACGAAGCATTGGCGAAAGTTTACCCTTTGGCAATCATCATTGTCATGGCATACAACTATCGGCCAATGTACATCGGGGCGTTGAACAAATTGTTCTATGTTGAAAAAACAGGATTGCTGTGGCGGGTAAGTTTTGTTGCCGGCATTGGCAACATCGTATTGAATTTCATTTTTATCCCGATCTTCGGTTTTCATGCCGCTGCGTACACTACGTTTGCCAGCCTGATGTATATGGGCTTTTACGGACATTTTTCAAAAAAAATAAGTGCCTACCAAGAAGCAAACTACTATCCAGTTTTCTGGTTCCTGTTAATCGTCGTGATGACCGTCGTTGTGTTTTTGTTAAAAGATTCAACAATAATTTTAAAAGTGTCGATTTCACTGGTTTTTTCTGCGTGCATCGGAACGGTAGCCTGGAAGTATGGGCAGTGGCAAAAGACAATGACATCATAGATTTACGGAAACACGGTTATGAATTCACCTTATGTCATTGCTGAAATGGCTTGCGCTCATGATGGATCAACTGAAAATGCGTGGTCGATCATCAAAGGTGCTTCTCAAGCACAGGCTGACGCCATTCAGTTCCAAATTTGGCAGCCCACGGAATGCGTGTCGCCAGACCATGATGATTTTGAATTGTTGAAGCAAATCGAACTTGGGTATGACCAATGGGCAACACTGATTCGCAAAACCCGTGATGAAAACCGACAAATTGAGATCATCGCATGTGTCTATGGAGTTGAAAGCGCTCGATTTGCAGCAGAGCAAGGGATCACAACGTTCAAGATTCACACATCGGACTTGTCGAACCCCGTCCTTCTGGATGAATGTGCTCGACTCGGCTCGCGAATTGACCTGAGTGTCGGCGGATCTTATGACGAAGAAATACAATCCGCCGTCAATTGCATTCGTGAAAATCGCGATTGCCAGATATGGCTTATGTACGGAATCCAGTTGTTTCCCACTCCGATCGAAGATATCAATCTCCAGCGGATGAAACATCTCGCAAAAAAATTCGACTGCCCGATTGGTTTCCAGGATCACAGCGACCCGGAATCTGCTGACGCATTCGCGATTCCCTCAGCTGCTGTAGCATCCGGAATCAACATTATTGAAAAACACATCACTCACGATCGTTCGAAAAAAGGGATCGATTCACAAGCCGCACTGAATCCTGACGAATTTATCGAATTCGTACGGACGATGCGCAACACGGCCGCATTTTCACGTTCGCAATGTGGTGATTTGTCTGACGGAGAAAAGAAATATCGGCAGTACAGTAAAAAACAAATCCTGGCTTCAAGACTCCTTGAAGTTGGGCACATCCTGGAACCAGGCGATTTGCTGTTTTCACGTCCGGCAAACTGGAATGATGAAGGGATTCAACCCTCCGAGTCAAATGATGTGATCGGGTGTACAATCACTCAGGAAACTCGCGCCTTTGAGCCAATTCGAAAAAGCTCTTTGTCCCAATAGAATTACTGTATCGTTGCTCCCATTGCCGGAGCTCGTCGAACGAAGTCAACCCAACGCCTCGCCATGTCATTCAAGCAAGTCGGATTTTTAATCACAGCACGTCTTAAATCCACACGGCTTCCTTTCAAACTCATGGCAGAAATTTGTGGCCGACCGTTGATTTCGCAAATGCTGAATCGGGTCAAACAAATTCGAGGCGTTGACAAAATCGTCATCTGCACTTCAACAAACTCGCAAGACCAACAATTGGTTGAAATCGCTGAACAAGAAGGCGTGTTCTGTTATCGCGGCAGCGAAGAGGATGTACTGCTGCGACTTTCCAACGCTTGTGAAGAATATGGACTTGATTACGCTCTCAACGTTACCGCTGATTGCCCACTGGTTGATATTCAATATGCGGAAAAAACGCTTGAGGCAGGAGCCACGACAGGCAAAGATCTTGTCCGTTCGTTCGAACTTCCACATGGATTGTTTTGCTACGGGATTCGAGCAGATGCATTGAAGCGAGCAGCTGAACTCAAGGATAGTTGTCGAACGGAAGCCTGGGGAGGTTTTTTTACCGACACAACCGCCTTTGAAGTTTACGATTTGCCGATCCCGGAGAAACATGCGCGGCCAGAAATTCGCCTAACCGTTGACTACCCAGAAGATTTCTCATTGGTCAACCGAATTTTTGAAAGCTTGCTTGAGGTAAATCCAGGATTTGGAATTGATGAAATTTTGAATCTGTTTGAGCAAAACCCCGAATTGCTAACAATCAATCAATCTCGAATTCGTTCATATCAGCATCGGATTCAATCACAAACATCGATTCAACTGAAACCGCTTCGAAAAGTAACACATTGCGGAATTATCGGCTGTGGCTCAATTGGTAAACGCCATCTGGCAAATTGTGAAAAGCTCGGAATCGAAAAATATACGGCTCTTCGTTCTCAAGAAAATGCCTCGGCAGTCCTCTCTCAAGACCATGATTCTAAAGAAGTCTTTTCTTTGGACGAATTGATTGCGCGCAAACCCGATTTCGTCATTATTTCAAATCCAAGTAGCCAACACTTGGACTTCGCCAAAACCCTCTTACCTCACGTCGACGGGTTGTTTATCGAAAAACCGCTACACATTGGATTGGACGGAATTCCCGATTTTCTCCGCCAGGTTGATGAACACCAAGTGGTGACATTTGTTGGCTATAACCTCCAGCTTCATCCAGTGATCAAACAAGTAGAATCAATTGTTTCGGACGGTCTACTTGGAGAATTACTTGCTTTTCAGTGTGAAGTCGGACATTGGCTGCCCGACTGGCATCCGAACGAAGACTTTCGAAAGACTTATTTTGCGCGGCCAGAGTTGGGAGGTGGCGTTACGCTGACGCTAGCGCACGAACTGCACCTGGCTTATTCGCTTTTTGGTGATGTAGAAAAAGTCGTAGCGTTTATGCCAAAGTCTGATTCGTTGGAATTAGAAGTCGACGTTCGATCAAATGTAATGCTACAGCACTATGGCGGCATGATCAGTCAAATCCATTTAGACTTCCTGCAAAAACAACTTTCAAGATCCGGTCGAGTCATCGGAACAACAGGGCAATTAACCTACGATATTCCAACCGGGCGGGTTGAAATCACGACAACCCAAGGCCAGCAGATGTTCACGTTCGAAAATGCTGATTGGAATCAAATGTATTTAGAGGAATTGCAATTGTTTGTTGAGTACCTTGAGACCGGTAGAAAGCGGCATCATTTTGATGCTTGGCGGGGCGCCGCCAGCGTTGCAATCGCAGAAGCTGCTTTTCAATCAGTTGCCAATGGAAACATCGCCGAAATGCCTCAATGGGTTCATGAAAAAGGAAAAGGGTATAGCATTGGAACATTCAGATAATAGAAACGAACCAAAACGCCTGTCCCGTGCGGTCGTTGTCGGTGGGAGAGGGTATCTCGGACGTTCAATTTGCAATGCACTTGCCAATTTCTGTGATGAAGTTGTTTCAGCAGACCTCGTTGTTGAATCCAAAGCTGCCGAAAAAAGCGCTGACACCTCGAACAGAGATCACAAACGTGTGATTCAACGAAATATTGACGTGACCGATCCCGATTCGTTAATCAAATTTGCCGCGGAAACTCCAGATGAAGTCGATGTTTTTGTGTACGCAGCAACCACAAAACCCTTGGATTTTTACAAGCCGTTTACCGCCTGCTCACTTGACGGTTGGAAACATGTGATCGATGTCGAACTCAACGGACTATTTACTTGTGTTCGTGAATTCGGACGCAAAATGGAACAACGTCAATCAGGCAACATCGTGTTGATTTCGTCAATCTACGGCATTGTTGGAAACGACCAGCGCCTCTACCAGGGTTCCAATTTACATGAGGTTTATGGTCATGGTGATGTTTCGGGACAAGACCAACCTTATTCTCACGTTGTTTACGCTGCAGTCAAAGGTGCCGTCATTTCGTTGACCCGTTACTGGGCATGTTATTGGCAAGGACAAGGGATTCGAGTTAATTGCCTGTCACCGGGAGGAATCGAACACCCAGCAGAAAATAGCGAGTTCCGCGACAAGTACTCAGCAAAAGTTCCACTTGGCCGCAAAGGTTTACCGGAAGAAATCGCAAAGGCTGTTTCTTTTTTGGCGTCAGGTGAAAGCAGCTATGTTAATGGGCATAATCTCGTTGTCGATGGAGGGTTCACTTCGTGGTAATCAGCTGCTGTTGGATGGAATGCCAACAAATCTCGTATTCTGAACCAATACAACAAATCACATGACCAATCACACTTATGTCATCGCTGAAGCCGGAGTCAATCACAATGGCTCGGTCGAAACTGCTAAAAAATTGATCGACGTTGCTGCCGATGCAGGTGCGGATGCGGTCAAATTCCAGACCTTCAAGGCCGAATTACTTGTTACAAAAACTGCAGAGAAAGCGGAATATCAAAAAACTCGAACGAACGAATCATCACAGTACGAGATGCTCAAAAGATTAGAATTGAGCGTCGATGACCATCACGAACTGGTTGCCTACTCGGAATCCAACCAAATTCAATTTCTGTCAACTGGATTTGATCTGGAAAGTCTGCGGTTTCTGAGCAACCTCGGAGTCCCTCTGTTCAAAATCCCGTCGGGGGATATCACGAATTACCCACTCATTCAAACCATTGCCGAGTTTGGAAAGCCTGTGATTGTTTCCACAGGAATGGCGACTATCGAGGAAATTGCAAACTGCCTGTCCGTTTTGAAACAACATGGAATCGACAATGGTGACATCACGGTTTTGCATTGCAACACGCAATACCCCACTCCCATGTCCGACGTCAACCTTACGGCCATGAACACGATCAAAGATCACTTCGGTGGTATCAAAGTTGGTTACTCCGATCACACGCTGGGGATTGAGATCCCAATCGCTGCTGTTGCACTTGGTGCTACAGTCATCGAAAAACATTTTACGCTTGACCAAACGATGCCCGGACCGGATCACGCCGCAAGTTTGAACCCAAAACAGCTGGCCGATATGGTGGTGGGCATACGAAATATCGAAATCGCTTTGGGTAATGGTATAAAGTACCCTACGGCCAGTGAATCGCCCAACATCCCGGTGGCCAGAAAGAGCATTGTTGCAGCAAAGATGATCAAAACGGGTGAAACATTTACCGCTCAAAACATAACCACAAAACGCCCCGGCTCGGGACGCTCGCCAATGGACTGGCCAAATGTCATCGGTCAAACGGCGACACGCGATTACGAACCGGACGAACAGATTGACTAGCCGAGGTACTTTGTCTGCTACAAAAAAAATATGCGTTATCACAGGTTCTCGTGCTGAGTACGGGTTGCTCCGCAATCTCATGAGAGAGATTCAGCAGGCAAGTGAATATGAATTGCAAGTCCTTGTAACAGGCATGCATCTGTCTGAGAAATATGGCGAGACTTGGCAGGAAATCAGCGCTGATGGATTTGAGATTTCCGCAAAAGTTGAAATGCTCGAAGCGGACAATTCAAATCTCGGTGTCGCTCAAAGTACCGGTCGTGGCGTGATCGGTAGCGCGAACGAATTGTCGAAACTGCAACCAAATCTGCTGGTTGTTCTGGGAGATCGATTTGAATCATTTGCTGCAGCAACTGCCGCAACATTTTTACAGATCCCGATCGCACATTTTCATGGTGGTGAAACGACCGAAGGTGCATTCGATGAATCCATGCGTCATGCGATCACCAAAATGTCACACCTGCATTTCACTGCTACCGAACCCTATCGAAAACGTGTTATTCAATTGGGAGAACATCCGAATCGTGTTTTTAACATCGGCGCAGTTGGGCTCGACAACATGGGTGCTCAAAAACAACTTCTGAACCGTCACGAACTGCAAGACCAGCTGAATTTTGAATTTCGTGACCAAAACATGCTGGTAACTTTTCATCCTGTAACGCTAGAACAAAACTCGGCTGAATCCCAATTTCTCAACTTGCTTAATGCAATTGAACAATTCACAGATTGCGGTGTGATTTTTACGAATCCCAATGCCGATCCAGGCAGTGAATCGATCGCCCAGCTCATTGAACCCTTTGTGGAAAAATATTCGGAACGCATGGCCAGCTTTGTCTCGTTAGGGTTTCAGCGATATCTCTCCACACTTCAATATGTCGACGTTGTCGTTGGAAATTCATCGAGCGGATTGATCGAAGTCCCATATTTCAAAACCCCAACGGTTAACATTGGTGATCGACAAAAAGGCAGGATTGCAGGTCCAACGGTTATCAACTGCCAACCCTCCCAGCAAGAGATTCAAAAGGCCATTGAAATTGCGTTTTCACCTGATTTTCGCGCTTCGATCAAAGATGCTGTGAATCCGTACGGCGAACCCGGCGCATCTCACCGAGCCATCGAAATCATCAAAAGCTTTGATTTGAACGGGATCCTTAAGAAACAGTTTTTTGACTTCACGTGATTTGATAGAAACTCAGTACCATGCCAGAAACACAATCGAGTTCAAGCGTTTTGTTTGATGAAAAACTCGCGTCATTGACGCTCAAAAACTCGGTTTCCATCCTCGACGCCATGCGAACCATCGATCAAGGGGCAGCGCAAATTGCGTTGGTGACGGATGAAAACCAGAAACTGATTGGAATTGTAACTGATGGTGACTTGCGTCGAGCTCTACTGGGAGGAGCTGACCTTGAATCGCCAATACTTCCACACGTCAATCACGAATTCCGCAAGGCGTCGGCTGAAACCAGCCGTATAGAAGCACTCGATCTCATGAAATGCTACTCGATCGAACAACTTCCGATTGTCGACAGCCAAGGACGCTTGATCGGATTACATCTTCTCAACGACTTGATTCAACCACAGCAACTTCCGAACGCCGCCGTGATCTTGGCTGGTGGAAAAGGGACCAGGCTGGGAACGCTGACACAAAACGTTCCAAAGCCGATGCTAAAAGTCGTCGGTCGCCCTATTTTGGAACGGATCATTCTCCATTTGATCGGTGGAGGCATTAAAAAGATCTTCTTGTCCGTCAATTACCTGGCGGAACAAATCGAAGACTATTTTGGCAATGGTGACGAATATGGCTGCCAAATCTCGTACCTTCGTGAAGACAAACCGCTGGGGACAGGCGGACCTCTGGCACTACTGCAACATCACGAGATCACACATCCTGTAATCGTGATGAATGGCGATCTCATTACCGATTTTGATGTCCCGGGAATAGTTGGTTGCCATCAAAAAAATAGCAACCAGATTACTATTGGTGTTCGTACATATTCACATACG
Source organism: Pirellulaceae bacterium (assembly GCA_028280445.1). Classification (GTDB taxonomy): domain Bacteria; phylum Planctomycetota; class Planctomycetia; order Pirellulales; family Pirellulaceae; genus JANQLU01. Next base: position 50,870 of record JANQLU010000108.1, read on the forward strand.
GTTCCATTTGGATGCATCACGACTGATGGACAACAAGTGGTTTCATTAAATGAAAAACCGACACTTCAGGAAATTATCAATACAGGGATTTATGTCATTTCCAAAGAATTGCTTCCGCAAGTGCCACTGGATTTCTTTCCAATTACAAACCTCATTGAGCTGGCGCTCGACGATGGAAAACGCGTCGGCGTATTTTCAGTAGACCAATGGATTGATGTCGGGCAACCCAAACATCTAGCCGAAGCTCGCGGCGATACAGAACACTTGTAGTGTAGCTCAGGTACAAACAACACGAACTGTGCAAAAAATGTTCTCTGCGTTGACAAATTGGTTCAAAGTCATGTTCGCCGCCAGTCGAATAAACATCTTTGACCTCAACCCGATTTCAAGTTATCCGGAGTTTGAAAACGGCTTGACTGTGAGTCGCCGAAATTCTACCGGCCGAGATCCCATAGTTTGGTTTCCTAGAACGCGACAGTTGATTTCGTTTGTTGTCATCACCATCGTTCGAATTTTTCGCTTGAAAAGATTTCCGAAACCAGAAACCAGCAGCATCATTTTTGTTGCCGGAACGAAAAATCAGACCGAAGCTCTAAAACCCATCTATGAACAACTCGAGGTCACCCAATTTTGGCTTTCCGAACCATCGATTGCGCCGTTGCGTCGATTCGCGTATGTTATTTCGCTGTTGTACTTTCCCTGCCTGATTTACCAGATGATTTGTGCGAAAGGATATCGCTCCAAGTCGTTTCGCCATAGCCTTGAAAAATACTGGTTAACCTACGGAATTTATTTTGTTATACGTATCTGGTTGCGAAAAACTCAGGCGCGATCAGTTGTTTTGGCGAACGACCATGTCGGATTCTATCGAACATTTAATCAGGCTGCGCAGGACGAACAGGTCAAGACGTTTTATGTTCAGCACGCATGTGTGGCGGATTTTTTCCCACCGCTCATTTACGACATGGCTTTGCTGGATGGGCTCGATGCAGTTGACAAGTATTGCAACAAACCCTGCAAATCAAAAATATTTTTGACAGGAATCGCCAAGTTCAACGACGCAAACCGGGTTGAAAACGACGAACGAAACGTGATTGGCGTCAGTTTTAACCTCTTGGACAATGAAGAGTTCGTTAAAAATTTGCTGAGAAGTCTGGTAAGTTCTTTTCCTAAAAAGCAAATCATCAGCCGACTCCACCCCGCGACTCCGCAAAACCAGGTTGAACGCATCTCGGAATTCTGCAATTCTCAAAACATCTTGAGTTCTAACCCGAAGTCGGAAGATGTATTTGAATATATCAAACAGATCGATGTAATGGTTTGCGGTGCGTCGTCTATCATTCTTGAGGCGGCACTCAAAGGCGTTCCGAGCATCGCGTACTTTTCTGAATTTGCAAGCGATGTCTACGGTTTCGTAAAAAACGGCCTATGCGAACAAGCACATAGCATTGACGAATTGGTTCAGAAATTAGAATCTATCCAGGACGATAAACAATTGTTGACAGCAACCCGTTATTACTGCGCTGGATACGGTATCGAGAATCGACCACCGGCAGCAAAACTTGCGGCTGATATCATCCAACATTCCAATGATGGTCCATTCGAACCACATTGGGTCAAACTTTCGACACAAAATGCGTGCGTCATGGAATATGTCGACGACCGAAAACCAACTAGCATTGAGTGACAACCATACTCGCAATCAATAAAAGTCAAAAAAACTACCGACAGACCGATGTTGAAACTCCTAAAAAAAACCGTCAAAAAATCGCTAGATAAAATTCGACATACACATTGGCGCAAAAAAGTGATGCGTCACGCGGGCACCTGCAAATCTCCGCCACGAGTCAAAGGCAAATCCCGAGTCACACCCAATACACATCTGGGACACAATGTCAATTTCAATGGAATGGAAATCGTTGGTGCCGGTACCGTTACCATCGGCGACAATTTCCACTCTGGAATTCAATGTCGAATGATTACTCAAAATCACAACTATGACAGCGGCGATGCGATCCCATACGGTTCGACATACGTTTACAAAGACATCGTGATCGAAGATAACGTCTGGCTGGGAGATCGCGTCATCATCCTCGGAGGAGTGACAATCGGCGAGGGCGCCATCATTCAGGCAGGCAGTGTGGTTGTCAAAGATATTCCAAAATACGCCATTGCCGGCGGACACCCCGCTCAAGTTTTTAAAGAGCGCGATATCGAACACTATGAACGGTTGAAAAAAGAAGGAAAATTCATTTAACGCGCGAACCGTTGCATTTCAGATCTGGAAATGAAAAAAATTCTCATCGTCTCGTCAACTTTCTATCCCGACAAAACAGTGGGAGCGATCCGGGTATCCCAATGGGCCAAACATCTTCCCGCGTTCGGATGGCAACCGACTATTGCCTGTCGTTTTCAAGGTGTCACGGCAACCGACGAAGAAATAGCACGAAATATTCATCCCGATTGCTCGATCAATTATCTCGACGCCAACCCCGGCAACCGCAACCAGGACTCGACAAAGTCGTCTTCTGCCCAAAAAAATAATTCGCTCGGCAAATTCATAAAACACAACATTGTCAAATCGTTATTGGAACCTTTTTCGATTCCCGATGTCTCTCGATGGATGTGGCGAAAGTTGGAAAAACGCTTACAACAAATCGCTGAATCCGAAAAATCAGACATCATTCTGACCAGTAGCCCGCCGCATTCGATTCACTCAGCCGGTTTGAGCATCGCGCGCACATTGAACATTCCCCTGATTTGCGATTTCCGTGATCCCTTTCTGGATGATTCGAGATTTCGACCACGCGGAATTCGAAAACTCTTGTCCCACAAATTCGTAGATTACGAAAAACAACTCGTTGAGCAATCCGCTCACGTCATTACAGCGATTCCAGGACACTACGACGAACTTGTTGCCAGACACGCAAGCCATTCGTCCAAAATCCACCTGATTAAAAACGGATTTCCCGATGAAATGGATTTCCAGCCCGCTGGCAGCACTCCATCTGAAAACGAGATCGTGATTACAACCGCCGGTGTAATCTCAAGTGAATGTGTCGACGTTTTCAAAAACGTCTTTTCAAATCTAAAAAACGACCTGGGAAATTCGATCAATCTTCGATTTCATCACTATGGTCCCGTTCCCGAGTCCGCGATCAATGACTCGCAATTTACGTTTCATGGCAAAGTTAACCACGAACAGGTGCTCGGGGCGTTGGTTTCGTCAAACGTACTGCTCCTGTTTATCGACAAAATCCGATCGGCTTGTGGTGGATTGAGCTCAAAACTCTACGAATACCTTGCCACAGGACACCCGATCGTCGCCATCCGACCAACGGCAGCCGACCGACAACTGCTCGATTCGTTGGATTGGGTACTAACTCTCGACCAACCATGCCCTACCCAAGCCTCCGAGTTTATCAAAAAGGCAATTCGTGACGAATTGTCTGCGCCACAACCTTGGTTGGAACAATACCGATTAGAAAATGGCCGCAAATCAAAAGCAAAACAACTTTCACAAATTCTCAGTTTATAAAATAGCGATTTTTTTGTACAACAAGTCGTTTGACGAATGAATCGAAGCAAGCGTTAAATGATTCCTTTACAATTGTTGACAATCTGCTCAGCGGACCGACGATGGATCTTCGCTGCACGCTTCGATCGGTCAAAACAGCACTTGTCGACTCGACTCACCACAATACCCAAATCGATTGTCCGCATGAAATTTGCCCAATCCCGTCGACAATCCCCTGGCACAGGTTTATTTCGAGCCAAGATTGAAGCTACTCACTCCATCACGTCAACGGAAATTTGTCGGGAACTGAATCCATGATCTACGTTGCACTCCTGTTGAATTGCATTTGCATCGTGATCACGGTGTTTGTAGTACTTCGTGAAAACTCGAAAAAGATCGTCCCGCTGTTCAGTCTGCGAAATGTATTCCTGTTTGGCTTTCTCTATTTTCAGTCCTTCGGCTTTTTCAGTTGGCTGCTCGACAGGGATTCACAAGGTTGGTGGAGCTTTCTTGTTTCGGATGAAAACTACGAGACTTCGGTGTATTACGGGGTCTGTTTAAATATATTTTTGATTGTTTTTCTCGTTACTTATCGTTTTTTTAAATTCAAAGCGAAACCGGAAAAGAAAATACGCGAATTGGAACCTGTCCAACTGTTTCAACTCGCCATCATCATGACGTTGATTGCGATCGCGGTCTGGTTCCTGGGACGATTTGGATTTCGTGACCTGATGCGATTCATCAGTTCAGGAATCGGTGTAACCGCAACTGGATTTGCTGCCTGGGCCTGGACGTCACGTGTTAAAAATCCGGCATTCATCCTGCTGGTATTTGCAATTGCCATGGTCAATTTGACACCACATCTGACCGACTATGGGCGACGTGGAATTGTTTCGATCGCCGCAATTGTAGCCTGGGTGTTGTATTACCGTGTGTCGTTTCGATTTAATCCGGTCAAGCTCGGAGTCGTTACAGTATTGATTGCCATCCCCATGTTGTTTGTCATCGCGGCTTTTTCCGAAGCGCGTGTCAGACGCCCCGAATCAACTGTTCAGGCAGTTCAATACATGCTCAAAGCCGATATCAACCGAGGGATGAGACGACTGGCAACTTTTCAAGGTTCGGCGCCAATTTCCATGTGGTGCATGGAACATCATCCCTCTCCTCATCGCTATCGCCATTGCCATTCAGCAGCTGCGTTTTTTTTCTTTTTCGTACCTCGCTCCATTTGGCCTGAAAAACCCGATGGACTCGGCAAGTCGATACCAAGACTTGCCGGGCTCAAACGCGTCGGTGGTTTGAATGTGGGTGCCGGTCTGACAGGACATGCGTTTGCCGAAGGAGGATTGTATGCGCTAGTGCTGTATGCAGTGCTGATTGCCATCTTGTTAAAAACGATCGATATTTTCATCGTCGTCAAGATTTCTGCAATTTATCGAATTCCTCTGGCGGCTGGCCTGGGCGATTTATTTGCAACGGCCCGCGGCGAAGTCAATTTCTTTCTCGATATCATGATGATCTCGATTGTTTCGGGATTGCTTGTCGCCATGGTGCTGACAAGATTCCTGTACGGTCGTATCAAGATCTAACGGCAAGTCGTGGAAAAACCAAAAATCAGAGTCTTGTTCCAGCAACCAACGCTGGCTGAGTATCGAGTGCCTCTCTATCGAAAGATCGCAAGCTACGACGATATTGAGGTTACCGTGGCGCATGGCCATTCGCCCAATCTGCCCAACTGTGAGGCCGACGGATTTCAAACCCAACTGGTTTTGGAAAAAAACTGGTTCGGTAGCAAAGTGATTTGGCACGCTGCACAAACATCGTTTGCCACACGCGACCATTGCGACGTAATGGTGTTTTCAGGAAACATCCGCTACTTGAGCCTGGTTCCTGGTTTACGAAAAGCTCGGCGGAACGGAGTCGCAACGGTCCTCTGGGGTCATCATCGAGCGAAATCCGGCGGGAAAGCCGCCAACTGGATTCGACAGAAATATCTGTTTCCGCTCGCCGACACGATTGTTTGCTACAGCCACGCAGTCGCCGACCAAATTCGTGAGCAACCCGATTTCCGCGCCAAAACTTTCGTGGCACCCAATGCCATTGATCAAACACCTGTCGCCTTGGCCCGCCAACAATGGCTGGATTCTCCGGAAAAACTACAAGAATTCAAAACAGAACACGATTTGGCAACGGGGCCCAACTTGCTGTTTGTTTCCCGCATCAAGCCCCGAAACAAATTGGAGATCATGCTCGACGTGCTGACGAAAGTTGCTAAAAAATTTCAACACGCCAAAGCCATCATCGTCGGAGCCCACAATGATGAACAAAAACGCATCGAAAAACTGGCGCAACAATCAGGATTGGAAAATCGAGTGCTGTTTCCCGGCGCCATCTACGATCAACGACAGCTGGCTCCCTGGTTCTTGAGTTCCGACATCTTCCTTTACCCTTCACAAATTGGATTGAGTCTTTTTCACGCCTTTGGTTATGGCCTACCAGTAGTCGCAGGCGAACATCCTGAAAACCAAAACCCGGAACTCGAAGCCCTCGAACATGGCAAAAACGGGTTCCGATTCACCGATGGAGATACGGCGGAAGCCACCGATTGTATTTTACAGATCCTGGAAAATGAAAAACTCCGGCACGATATGTCGCAACATGCGCTGTCCACCGTGGAAAACCGATTCAATATCGATATCATGGCGGAACACTTTGTTCGAGCGATTCGTTACGCTGCCGAGAGTTTACAGAAGTAATTTCGATGTTATTGATTGATGCAACAAATTTGAGCGCCGGTGGAGGAGGCGCATTGCTGAAATATTTGGTCAGTGAAATCAATTTCCCCTTTCACCTCGTCGTTTCTCATCGAGTCGGATTGTCCGAATCCGAAAATATTCAATGTGTTGGTCGCACCAATCCGTTAGGAAAAAAACGACAACAAATCCTCGAACAACTGGTTTCCCGATTGCGTCCCGACAAAGCGTTATATTTTGGCAATTTGCCACCACGAAAAACGCTCGATGTTAAAAACACTTACACCTATTTTCATAACGCGCATTTGATCCAATCGATGGATCAACGGTGCCGATATTCGATCAAAGACCGTTTGCGCTACACGATGATTCGTCGCGGCATCCGAAAATGTTTAACGAATACCCAACAATGGATTTTCCAGACACCGGAAATTCGTAAAGCGTTTGTGGCGGAATATGCGTTCGCCGAATCAAACACGCACGTGCTGCCGTTTTTTGATGAGCAACAATTACGTCAACGGTGCAGTTCGTTTGACGCGACCCAAAAACGGGACGGTTTTATTTACTTGAGCGATGATCGGCCGCATAAAAATCATCGTCGACTGCTCGACGCTTGGGAGATTTTGCAACAACAATTCGAACTGACTCCCACCCTGCATTTGACGATCCCACGCTCCAACGCTGCTTTGGAATACCGAATCAAACAACTCAACGACTCGGGCTGCAACATCATTAATCACGGATTGATGGAGCGTGATGACGCGTTAAACCTGGTTGTACAGTGTGAGTTTTCGATATTCCCGTCATTATTGGAAACACTGGGTTTGGGGTTGATCGAAGGCGCGTTGTTGCGGACAAAAGTCCTATGCAGCAACGACAAATCACTGCAATATGTAATTATGCCGTCGGCCTCATTCGACCCCTTGAATACGGTTGATATCGCCGAAACGGTCAAAAACGCGATTCAGAATTGCGACTACGCGGAAATCAAACTGGACAACCAGATCGACGATTTACTCCGCTTGCTGGCACCCCAATGAACACTTCTCGACAAGCCAAACACTAAAGGCATCAGCCAACGTGAAACAAATTCTTCAAAATCTGGGTAACGGCGAAACCTATTTAGCGGAGGTCCCCTGTCCGCGCCGCTCATCGGGATCTGTTTTGGTCAAAACCACGCGCACGCTAGTTTCACTTGGCACAGAGAAAATGCTGATCGACTTTGGCAAAAGCGGTCTAATTGCCAAAGCTCGATCTCAACCCGACAAAGTCAAACAGGTCCTTCAGAAAATCAAAACAGACGGCCTCTGGACAACCCTCGAAGCCGTCAAAGCCAAACTCGACACGCCCATCCCGTTGGGATATTGCAACGTTGGGCAAGTCATCGAGGCGGATGATCAACACGCCTATTCTGCCGGCGATCGAGTTGTTAGCAACGGACCGCACGCGGAATTGGTTTCCGTACCGGTCAATCTGACCGCCACCGTTCCAGAAAATGTTTCGGACGAACATGCCGCATTCACCGTTGTCGGAGCCATTGGGTTGCAAGGGATTCGTCTGATGGCGCCCACGTTGGGCGAGAAAATCGTCGTCAGCGGTCTGGGTCTGATCGGTTTGATGACTGTCCAAATGCTGCGGGCTCACGGTTGCCAAGTGCTGGGAATCGATTTTGATAAAAACAAACTCGAATTGGCCAGACAATTTGGCGCAGAAACGGTCGATCTGGGCGACGAACAAGACCCGGTCAAAATTGCCGATCACTGGAGCCGCGGCACGGGAGTCGACGGAGTCATTATCACCGCGTCGACGAAAAGTAACGAATTGATTCATCAAGCGGCAACGATGTGCCGCAAACGTGGTCGTATTGTGTTAGTAGGCGTCATCGGACTCAATTTGCAACGTGCCGATTTTTATGAAAAAGAACTTTCGTTCCAGGTTTCGTGTTCGTACGGTCCGGGCCGCTACGACGAAAATTACGAAAAACGTGGATTGGATTACCCGATCGGTTTTGTACGTTGGACGGAGCAAAGAAATTTCGAAGCTGTCCTGCAGTTGATGGCCGATGGAAAACTGGATGTCGCTCCGTTGATAACTCACCGTTTTGCGTTCGACGACGCGCTGCGAGGATACGAAGCGGTCGGCGATCCTGGCGCGATGGGAATCGTTCTGGAATACTCCAGCGACGACACATCGCCGCCCGCTGAAAAATCGATTCCGTTGTCCGGTTCGACAACTGCGTCGGGTTCGCCACACATTGCGTTTATCGGGGCAGGGGGGTTCACAACGCGGATGCTCCTGCCACTGCTGCCCAAAGAACTTCAGCGACACACGATTGTCAGCAGCTCCGGAGTTTCCGCCACACATGCTGGCAAAAAATTCAGTTTTCAAAATATTGGCAGCGATTCGCAGCAAGTATTTACGAACCCAGACATCGACGCCGTTTTCATCACGACGCCACACAACACACATGCCGCCATGGTCTGCCAGGCGTTGGAAAACAAAAAACATCTATTTGTTGAAAAACCACTGGCCATGAACCGCGACGAACTGAGTCAGGTCCAACAGGCAAGCGAGCAAAATCCCGATCAGTGTGTCATGGTTGGATTCAATCGGCGGTTTTCACCTCACATCGAGGCGATCAAGCAATGGATGGGTTCGGCGCCCGGAGCCAAATCGATTGTCATTACCGTCAATGCGGGTGCTATTGCTGCCGACCACTGGACGCAAAACCGAGAGGTCGGAGGCGGCCGGATTATCGGGGAAGCGTGTCATTTTATCGACCTCGCCAGATTCCTGGCGGGCCACCCGATTTCCGTGACCAATGCATTTGCGATGACGACAGGAGACGGGCGACTCGGCGACTGCGCATCCATCCAACTGTCGTTTTCCGACGGCTCCATTGCAACCGTTCACTATTTTTCAAATGGAAGCAAGAATTTTCCCAAAGAACGTGTCGAAGTTTTTGCAGCCGGCAAAGTTTTTAGTTGCAACAATTTCCGATTCTCTCAAGAAATCGGTGGCAAACGAAAATTGAAAACGAGGTCACAAGATAAAGGCCACGAAAATGAACTTGCCGAGTTCGCCAAAACAATTCGCGAGGGAGGGGATTGGCCGATCCCAGCTGCCGAACTCTGGGAAGTTACCCAGTCGACGATCGAAGCCGCAGAACAGATTCACAGTCAACTCAAACCTTAGAGCATTTTCAATTGTCCGAGTTGAACTGCTGAATATCCCGCCAATGAGAATCACTTTTTTCACTCACTATTTCCCACCTGAAGGCAATGCCCCTGCATCGCGGACCTATCAGCACTGTCTGCGTTGGGCCAAGGCGGGGCATGACATTACCGTGATCACTTGTGCGCCCAACGTTCCCGATGGCGTGGTTTATGACGGCTACCGAAATCGCCTGTGGCCGCAAACCGAAATGGTGGACGGCATCAAAGTTGTTCGAGTTTGGACGTATCTCGCCGCAAATGCTGGTGGGTTGAAACGCATTTTCAATTTTGTTTCGTACATGATCTCGGCCTTGTTTGCGTTTGTTTTTTTTGTCCGTCGTCCCAAAGTCATCATTGCAACATCGCCCCAGTTTTTTTGCGGTTGGGCAGGCGTGTTTGCTTCCTGGCTCAAATGGCGTCCGCTGATCCTCGAAATTCGCGACATCTGGCCCGAGTCGATTGTCACGGTCGGTGCGATGAAAAAAGGGATGATCATTCGCATGCTCGAATGGGCAGAAAAAATCATGTACCGAGCGGCAACCCATATTGTCGCCGTGGGAAACGGTTATCGCGACAACATCAAAACAAAAGCCAATGTCGAAAATCGTATTTCGGTCATTACCAACGGCGTCGATCTCGAAGATTTCAAACCGCAACCCAAATCGGCCGAGTTCCTCGAAGAATATGGAATCAAAGACAAATTCGTTTGTTCGTACGCTGGCACGATCGGCATGGCCCATGGACTGGATGTTACGATTCGAGCCGCCAAGATCTTGCAGCAACGGGAACGAAATGACATTGTATTTTTCTTGGTTGGCGATGGTGCGAGACGACAACAATTGCAGGAGTTGGCGACGGAAAACGGTGTTCAAGACATGGTGATTTTTGCGGGGCGGCTGCCAAAATCTGAAATGCCAACTGTTTTGGCCAGCTCTGATTGTTTGCTGATTCATCTCAAAAAAACGGATTTGTTCGAAACTGTCATCCCGTCCAAGATCTTTGAAGCGATGGCCATGCAACGCCCTCTGATTATGGGAGTGCGTGGCGAATCCGCCGACATCGTGGCCAGCAGCAAATCTGGAATCCCAATGGAACCGGACAACGAAAATGATCTGGTCGACGCTGTTTGCCGGCTTGCGGACGAACCTGAATTTCAAAGCGAACTTTGTACGAACGGGCGTCGGTTTGCATCGGAAAACTATTCACGAGATCATCTGGCGGCTGAGTTCCTCAAGCTCATTGAAAGGATTGCTCAGTGAATCAATCCGCTCAAGGGGAATCTCCAATTGATCGCTCCAAACTACTGGATCTGGAAAGTCTGGCGTATCAAATTCAACAGGACAATGCGAAATCAAAGTTGCAAAAAACTGTTGCCATTCTGAAACACTATCCTTGGGCAAAAATCGCCAAGCGCGGCGTGCGTACGTGTATCGCCAAACTGAATTCAGGAAAGAAAATTGGCGCGATTGCGGTGCCAAACTCAAAACCAAAACTCAAATTAAGCGACAAACTGAACCAACTCGCAAAATTGATCAGCGGTAGCTTTCAGGATCACCCGTTCCATACTCAGACAAACATTGAATCTGGCAGTTTTTGTTTGTTAAATCAGTCGGTCGATTTATCGAATCCAACCGACTGGGCAGGTATGGCCAGTCGGGCTCCCAGCCATTTGTGGAGATTTCATTTCCACTACCACGAATATCTCCTCAACGCCAACCAGCGAAACAACAATCAACATCGAGATTTTATTTTGGAGTGGATCAGCCACTATCAGCCAGAACAAACTCAGAAATCAGACGACGCTTGGCACCCGTACTGTATTTCACGCCGCATACCCGTTTGGCTTTTACTGTTGTATCTCGATAGCGGTATCGCCGAAAACACCCAAAACGAGATCCTCAACAGCATTTTACAACAGTGCCTGTATCTGCAAAAAAACCTGGAACAAGACATCGGCGGAAATCATCTTCTCGAAAATCTTTGTGCGCTCGCTTTCGCGCACTGCGTAATCGAGAATCCTGGATTCGCGATCTGGAATGAAAAATTCCAGGCGATTCTAACGCAACAAATGAAACATCAGACGTTAGATTCTGGTGAACATTTTGAACTTTCACCTGCATACCACTGCCAAGTGATTTGGATCCTTCTGCGGATTGCTGTCTGTGTCGATCCATCGAGTCGTTTATCGTATACGAGCAGAAATTATGCGGAATCGATGTTGAATTTTCTTGCGGCCATACTGCACCCAGATGGCGAAATTCCGTTATTTGGTGACAGTGGTTTTTACGAAGCTCCTTCGGTTAAAACCTTGCGCGCTGTTGCTGATTTGGCGGGCTTCGACTGGCCGCAGGTTCAGCACGAAAATCGAACGATCGGCCACTACACCATTTTTGAGTCGTTCAGCGATTCGGAACACGAGTTTTCGATTTTGGATCACGGCCCGGTGGCAGCGGACGAATTGCCCGCGCATGGGCATTGTGATTTGACCAATTTTGAATTGTCCATTGGCAACAACCGTTGGATCGTGGACAGCGGCAATTTCAATTACGAAGACGATTCGATGCGAGCTTATTGCCGTTCGTCGTTGGCTCATAACGTCGTCACCATCAGTCAGCAAAACCAATGTGACGTCTGGTCCAAATTTCGCATGGGCTATCGTGGGAACATCACTGAAACGCGGCAGGGCAGTTCACACAATTTTCATTGGGTGCAAACGGAACACAACGCCTATCAAAATCGACAAGGCGGTCGTTCGGTGAGAGTATTTGCCTATGATGGCCGCTCGACATGGATTTGCATCGATGTTGTCGACCCAAATTCGGTTGGTCCTGTGATTGGGCACCTGCATATTGGCGCAACTGTTCAGTTGACTCCGTCGAACAACGACAAATTCAATTTCGACTTGTCAGACGACCAATTCCAACGCAAACTGCTATTTCTGTCGGCCGAGACGGTTGACGTGGCCCATTCCTGGTATTGTCCCGCCTTTGGCATTCGGCAGACCGCAATGACGATTGTTTACTCCGCAACGCGCGGCAATCTCGTTTGGGTATTAACAAACAGCAACAGCGAATTTTCGCTGGACACCAACGCAGACATGATTCGCATATCGATGGATAAGACCCTTATTTTTGATTGGAAAAAAAACTGATGCATTTTGCTTGTATTGTTGGAGCGCGCCCGAATTTTATGAAAATCGCTCCGATCCTGCGGGCTCTGGAAAACATTCCCGCAGCAAAATACACTTTGATCCATACCGGACAACACTACGATTCGAATCTGTCCGACATTTTTTTCGAAGAACTCGAAATTCCGCCGCCTGATCTTTCTCTCGGTGTCGGCTCAGGAACACACGCCGAACAAACCGCCAAACTGCTGGTCGCGTTGGAAAATGCGTTTGTCGACGCTTCGAAAAACGGCTCGGCATTTAGTCGAGTCGTCGTGGTCGGAGACGTCAATTCCACCATGGCGGCAACGTTGGCAGCCGTAAAATTGCACATTCCTGTAGCCCATGTCGAAGCCGGTTTGCGGAGCCGCGACCGACGGATGCCCGAAGAAATCAACCGCATCGTCACGGACAGCTTGTGCGATATGCTGCTGGTCAGTGAGCCCGAAGGCGTGGAGAATCTGCAAACCGAAGGACATCCGGACCAGCAGATTCATTTGGTCGGAAACGTAATGATCGACACGCTGTTGCGACAAGTTCAAAAGGCGAGAAAATATGATACGCTCGATAAACTCAATGTTCGGTCGGGCGAATACTGTGTCGTAACGCTCCATCGACCATCGAATGTCGATCGCCCGGAAATACTGAGCAGTCTCATCGATGTGCTGATCGATGTTTCAGAACGACTTCCGATCGTGTTTCCCATCCATCCGCGAACATCGAATCGAATTGACGAATTTGGGCTGCGTAAAAAACTGGATGACGCAAAAAACATCCAATTGCTGGAGCCATTGGGATACATGGATTTTCTCTGCCTGACTTCGCAAAGCAAAGCCATTGTCACCGACTCAGGCGGTCTGCAAGAAGAGTCGACTGCCCTGTTGGTCCCATGCTTGACCATGCGTGAAAATACGGAACGCCCCATTACCGTGACCCAAGGGACCAGCACGTTAATCGGAAACGATTCGATCTTGTTGAAAAAACACCTTAATGAGATCCTCGACAACCAATACAAATGTGGATCTTGCCCCGAACTGTGGGATGGCAAGGCATCCGAGCGAATCGCTCAAATACTGTGCAGCTAGGAAACAACAGACGATGAATGATATAACGATGAACGATATGAAAAACGAATTTCTGGCAAAAATCGAAAACAAAACTGCCGTCGTCGGTGTCATCGGACTCGGCTATGTCGGGTTGCCGCTGATCGATGCGTTTCGCCGAAATGGATTTCCGGCCATTGGATTCGACATCAGCCAGGACAAAGTTGATCATTTGAAAAATGGCAAAAGCTACATCGCGCACATTGGTGATGAAGTCATAAAAAAATGGTCAGACGATGGCCAATTTGATGCCACTACCGATTTTTCGCGTTTCAGCGAGGCCGACGCACTTTTGATTTGTGTCCCAACGCCACTGTCCAAAAGTCGTGACCCTGATCTGAAATACGTTGAACAAACGACGATAGAAATCGCAAAACACTTGCGCCCGGGGCATCTGGTTGTCTTGGAAAGTACAACTTTTCCAGGAACCACCAAAGATGTTCTGTTGCCTTTGTTGAACCAATCCGGACTGACGGTGGGAGAAGATTTCTTTCTTGCCTACAGTCCCGAGCGAGAAGATCCTGGCAATGCGAATTTTGTTGCGGCGACGATTCCAAAGGTCGTTGGCGGATATGACGAGGCCAGCCTGGAAATCGCTGACAAATTGTACTCTCAGGCAGTGACCGCCACCGTCCCCGTGTCGTCGTGCGAAATCGCCGAAGCTTGCAAGATTTTGGAAAACACCTACCGGAGCGTTAACATCGCGATGGTCAATGAACTCAAGGTGTTGTTCCAACGGATCGGCATTGATATTTGGGAAGTGATCGATGCTGCCAAAACCAAACCGTTTGGCTACCAAGCGTTTTACCCCGGCCCCGGACTAGGCGGACATTGCATTCCCATCGATCCGTTTTATTTGAGTTGGGTGGCGAGAAAACACGAAATGCCTACCAAGTTCATCGAATTGGCCGGCGAAATCAATACGAGCATGCCGCTGTATGTGATTCATCGTCTGGGTGAAGCGTTGAACAGTGCCGGCAAACCGATCAACGGCAGTAAAATCTGCATCCTCGGTGTCGCCTACAAAAAAGACGTCGACGACCACCGCGAAAGTCCGTCGTTCAAATTGATGGAGTTGCTCCTGGACCGCAGTGCTAACGTGACGTTCGTCGACCCGCATGTCCCCGCCATTCCCAAACCGATGCGTTCATTCAATCTGCCCGATCTCCAGTCGCAGGAACTCACTGCAGATTACCTTGCCTCTCAGGATTGCGTGCTGATTTCAACCGACCATTCGAAATTCGATTATGATTTCATTGTCGAGCATTCAAAACTCGTCGTCGACACGCGCAACGCCACCAAAAATGTCCGCCAACACCGCAACAAAATCTGGAAAGCATAGGGCCGGTTCCCACCGGCCAAATAAAATCACAAGCGCGAAGCGTGAGCGAGGGACCGAAACCACACAAACGCGCAGTGAAACTTGGTCTCTCGCTCACGCTTCGCGCTTATGATTATTCAATTCGACTTCTCTATTTAACCTTCGTCCCCGTGAATTCACATCAACAACAAACGGCACTGGTCACCGGCTGTGCAGGGTTTATCGGATTTCATTTGTCTCAAAACCTGTTGACAGACGGAATCCGCGTTGTTGGAATCGACAACCTGTGTGGCAATTACGACGCTCGTCTCAAAGAATTTCGGCGGAACCGATTGTCGACCCATCCCAATTTTCATTTCTACGATGTTGACATTTGCGTTTACGACCAACTGCAAATCGTGGCCAGCCAATACCAGTGCGACACATTGTTTGCACTTGCGGCCCGAGCTGGCGTACGAAACAACGCCGAAGAAAAACCGATTTACCAGCAAGTTAATTACGAAGGCACTAAAAACATTGCTCGAATCGCGGCGGAGTTCGAAATTCCCAAACTCATCTTTACGTCGACCTCGTCGGCATACTCCGGTAATCCGATCCCATTTCGCGAACAACAACCCACCAACCAACCAATCTCCGACTACTCGGCTTCGAAAATTTCGGCTGAAGAATATCTCGCATCGTATGACTGCGAAAAAACCGACATTGCCGTGATGCGATTGTTCACCGTGTACGGTCCCGCGGGGCGTCCGGACATGGCATATTTTCGATTCATTCACGCCATCGACCATGAAATTCCACTCGTCATTTTTGGCGACGGACAACAATCTCGCGACTACACCTATGTTGCTGACGTCGTATCGGCGCTCCGGCTGGCCAAGCATTCGACCGGCTACGAGATTTACAACATTGGTTCAGGCCAAACGCCCATTTCCGTTTTGCAATTGGTTGAAAAAATCGAAGCCCGATTGGGCAAACGCGCTATCGTCCAGTACCAACCGTCACATCCGGCAGATATGCAACAAACACAAGCCGACAATTCAAAAGCAAAACGGCAGCTTGGCTGGACACCTGAAACCGATTTTGATCAGGGTCTGGAACACTGTCTTGCCTGGTATCTGGACAATCGTCAACTGGTCAGTACTGTACTGGAAAACCAGTTATTACGACTCAAATAGATTTGAAAACACGTCCACCAATTTCAAATCTTCACTTGGCTGAACAGTCCTCATGTCGAGCAAGATTTTCTCTTTTTGAACACGAGCAACAACTGCCGGCGAGGACGTTCGCAGAGCCGTCGTGATTTGCTCGATTGTTTTTTCTTGCGGCGTAATCGCGACACACCAGGTATCAATTTTTTCTGTCGGTAAACTGCCGCCCCCGAGCATCGCATGATCCTGAACAGGCTCGGCCGATTCAACAAACGGCAACAATTCGATTTGCTTGGCGATTTTGTCAGATCGCAAATGCAAATTTTCAAGCGGCGTTGAAAGCATCTGCAAAATCGGAACCGACAACTCCGCTTTGTCCAAATCCTGGTACAGCCTTAACGTTGCCCACAGCGCCGACAAAGTCAATTTTCCGACGCGCATCGCCCGCATCATAGGATGCTTCATAATTCGCGCGATGTATTTCTTTTTCCCGATGATAATGCCGCATTGCGGTCCGCCAACGAGCTTGTCGCCGCTGAACAACACGACATCGGCGCCAGCGTCAATGCTGGCAGACGAAATTGGCTCTTCGGAAACGCCGTAACGCGCGAAATCGATCAACGCTCCGGAACCAATGTCGTCGATCACCGGCAACCCATGTTTGCGACCCAGTTTCACCAAATCTTCTAACGAAACCTCTTTGGTAAATCCAACGATTTTGAAATTGCTCGGATGAACTCTCATCAAAGCTCTCGTTTCTTCACCAATGGCATCCTCGTAATCCCGCAAATGCGTCTTGTTGGTTGCGCCGACCTCGCGAAGTTTCGCGCCGCTGGTTTCCATCACTTCCGGCAATCGATAACTGCCTCCAATCTCGATCAACTGACCACGAGACACAATGACTTCACCACCGCCACCCAAAGCGCCCAATGTCAACATCGTTGCTGCAGCATTGTTGTTGACAACCGTGGCAGCCTCGGCTCCCGTTAGTTCGCACAACAGTTGCTGTACGCAATGGACCCGCTGACCGCGCTGGCCCGATTCCAAATCAAACTCCAAACTGCAATATCCCATCGCAACTTCGTTGATGGCATCGACCGCCTCTTTCGCCAAAGGAGACCGTCCCAAACCTGTGTGGAGTATCACACCAGTTGCGTTAATCACCGGCACCAACACTGGCTGTTGATTTTTTTTAATCCAACTGGCAATCGTTTCCGCCAACTCGTTTGCTGACGGGATGTTGATATCCTCCGTGGCACTCGAAACTCGATCTCGTAACGATCCGAGGACCGTGCGAACGCCCCCCACCACGGTGTTATGGCTGACAGTGTCCACCATTTTTTTCAAAGGAGGACTTTCTAACAATTGGCTGACAGATGGCAGATTTCTTAGCGGATTTGGCATAACAGTATTGTGTTAACAAAAAATTAATGAGTTGTGGAATTAAAAATTTCGCGGGCAATTGACTCAATGATCGCGCGTACCTAACATTGATTTAGCCCTTCTTACCTAATCTTCTTGAATCCCCCTATGAGTCTCATCATGATAGTTCGAGTGCTTCAGCCCTCGGTCGAAGAAAAAACGACCGAACGGGAAAAGTTTTTGTGTCCACGGTTATATTGTAGCTCTTGTAATCGCGAAGATTACCACTTCTTTGGCCTCCGTGCTTCTAAAGCACTATTTTTGTATTCCATTATCTACACATTTGGGTTGATCTTGATTTTTGGTCCTTATCGTTGTGTCTGCTGTGGAAACCGTCGCTGGTCACGCCTTTCGTTTTGGAAACGCAAACCCCGTGAGGAATCGGCAGAATCCAACGCCTGATTTCACTTGGCGTCCGCCGAACCGAGTCGTTTGACAATCGTATTCAACAGCCGCTCGGAGTATCCCGAAACACGTTTGTTTGTTGGTGATTTCGTCTTTTTCGGCAACGATTTGATTTTGTCGCGATACGGTTTCATTTTTTCACCCAACATATCAATAGCGTTGAGTGCCGCGATAGTCGCGACATCCTTTTGTTCCCGTAAATCACTCAATGCAATCAATTGGTTAGCGGCATCGGCAGACTCGAAATCGTTTTTGACACACAGGTAGTTTGAAAGCGCTTTGACGGTCGGAGACGCGTTTTTTCTCAAAGCGTTAATTTCGTCTTTTAGCTGTAAGAATACTCCGACTCCTTGAATATCAACCGCCTGCAGCGCCCAAAACTGCTTGACCGGTGAATTCGAACTCAGCAATTTCGAAAACGTTTGCCAATCGCGATGACTGCGATCGGTCGCGACGTAAGCAGTATCGATAAATTCATCGATTTCAAATTCGCCACTTAGCCCGATCGTGTCGCGAGGCGATTTTCCTTGAGACCATTTGACCAATTCGGCCTCGGGTATAAAACCGACATCCTTGACCGACTTACACCAAGCCTTCAACGCTGAGCGCATCCGAGCCACATTTTTCTGAACGGATTGATCGACCACGAGGTTTGAAACTTCGTCAGGATCATCTTGCAGATCATAGATTTCTTCGGTCGGTTTTTCTCGCCAAAATTTTTCTTGCTCAGCATCCAATTTGCCTTCGTCAAACATTTTTTTCCAAACTCGAGTTGTCGGAGTTCGAAATTGATATTCGACAAACTGTCCGTAAACGCGCTGCGGATAAAAATTCCTGACATAGACATAGCGTTTGTCTCGAGCGACGCGAACTAAATCGTAGCGTTCGTCCATTCGACCGCGAAAACCGAACAGCATCTTTTTAGGTGCCGCTTCGAATTTTCCCAAAAACGCGGAGCCCTGTTGATATTTGGGAGGTTGGACACCTGCAAGACTCAAAACCGTCGGTCCGAAATCGACAAAACTCACCAGTCGATCCGTTTTGCCGCCGGATTTGTAGTCGGCACTCCGCAAATGTTTGAATTTTTCAGGAATAAAAACTATCAACGGTACGGCGAGTCCTGAATTACCTGGATACCTTTTGCTGCGCGGCATTCCAGAGCCATGATCGCCGAAATAGAAAACGATCGTTTCATCGGCCAAGCCGGCATCTGCCAACTCTTTTAAACGTTTGCCCGCTTGTCGATCCATCTCTGTAATTTTGTCGTAATACTGCGCCCAATCCTGACGCACTTCAGGCGTGTCTGGGTGATAGTCTGGCACACGGACTTTTTTGGGATCGTGAATTGCGGTGTGAGGCCGTTTGCGAATTCGACTTTCATGGGAAACCGTAAAATTGAAAACGGCAAAAAACGGTTTGCCATCAGGGCGATTTTTCCAATGCGCCTTGCGATTCGATTGGTCCCAAATTTTTCCCGGTTTGACAACGTTGTAGTCTTCCTTGCTATTGTTGGTGCAATAATATCCAGCCCGACGCAACAATTGCGGAAACATCTCCGTCCCTTTCGGCATTGGAACCAGGCTTCGCATGTGCTCCGCGCCCAGACTCGTCGGGTACATTCCGGTAATCAGTGCTGTTCTGGCCGGAGCGCACACCGGAGCGTTTGACCAGACGTGCAGATAAACACAGCCTTTTTTAGCCAGCGCGTCCAAGTTCGGAGTCGTCGAATATTTGTCACCGTAGCAACCCAGATGCGGACCGTTGTCTTCGCTGGATAACCACAATATATTTGGCCGCTCGTCCGCATAGGTGGCGTTGCACAGGCCAATCAACAACAGCAATGGAATTAAATAGCGGTTCAATGCGACACCTTTTCTTGAATGAGAATGTCTAACTCGGCTTTGAGTTTGTCCAGAATTTCGTCGTAGGGAAACTGTCCCAAGTGCTGCGTACCTTTTTTCAAATTGACATAATTCGGGCCGCACCACAGACCCAAATCAGCATCGTCCGTTTCTCCGGGTCCGTTGACTCGGCACCCCATCACGGCAATCGTAATCGCGTGATCCTCGGCGTATCGACTCATCTGTTTGACTTGCTGGGCAAGTTGAACGAACGCTTCGTTTTCGACGCGCGAACAGCTGGGACAAGAAATAATATTGAGTTTGTTGGCATCAAAGGTTACGACGGAGCGCACGCGGCCCGCGTAAATGTCTTCGATAATTCCGCGTCCCGCTTCGATCTCCTGACCTTTTTCATGGTTGGGGACAGTAAGAGAAACGCGAACGGTGTCGCCGATCCCTTTTCCAACCAGTTGTTCAAAAGCAATCCGTGTCTTGATCACTCCATCGGGAGGCATTCCCGCTTCGGTGACTCCCAAGTGCAACGGTATTTCCGGTCGACGTTCGGCAAAACGGCGATTGACCTCGATAACTTTTTGCGGATCGCTATCTTTGAGCGAAACGCAATATCGAGTAAATCCGATGGAATCCAGAAACTCACAATGGTCCGTGGCACTATCGAGCATCGGTGAAATCGAATCTTCGGGATCATATTTTTCTTTTTTGGCCGGATCGACACTGCCGCAATTGACGCCCACGCGAATGGCACAATCGTGGTCGACGGCAACCTGGGCAATAAACTCGACTTTTTCCTGCCACGGTTTTTGTTTTTCGTGATGATAGAGATGTCCAGGGTTGTATCGAATTTTGTCGACATGCGGGGCGACGATTTCCGCCAAACGATAATTTTCTTGCAGATCAACCGACAAATTGGCTTTGGTATGTTTGCGAATTTCCTTCAGGGCCGCGGCATCTTTTTTACTGTCAACCGCAATCCGCACGACATCGGCCCCGGCCTCGTACATCAAATTCACAAGTTCAACGGTAGCGTCGACGTTTTGGGTGGACGTTGCCGTCATCGACTGGACGGCAATCGGGTTCCCGTCGCCAATGGTTACCGTCCCAATACGAACACTGCGCGTTGGGTTTCGCTGAATATCGACCAAGATTTTTTCTCCTTACTCTTTCCGATATTGTCATCCATGCTTAAGTTCAAGGCAATGGAACGCATCGTGCAACGACGAACAAACCATGAACGAATCTGAACTTTACGAGCCTCGATTTCATATCGTTCTCTACCAACCGGAAATTCCGCCCAATACCGGTGCCATTGGCCGCACCTGTGTCGCCTTGCATGCAAAATTGTGGCTGGTGCGTCCTCTCGGGTTTCAGCTGAATGAAAAAACACTTCGTCGAGCCGGTCTGGATTATTGGAAGAATTTGAATTGGGAAGTCGTCGACCATTGGGAACAGCTGTTACAAAAACTCGATGACTGTCGATTTTGGCATTTCACAAAAACCGCGAACCAATCATTTTGGGAAACGGAATTTCGCCCGACCGACGTCCTGGTTTTCGGCAGCGAAACCAGTGGCCTGCCTGCATCGATTCTCGAACTGGATCAATCTCGCAATCTCAAAATTCCGACCAGTGATGGCGTCCGCAGTCTGAATTTGTCATCCGCCGTAGCGGTAGCGGGATATGAAGTCTTTCGCCAAATAAATTAGAAAATTGGCCAAAGAAATCTGTTGGAAAATGTCGAAAAAAGGCTCTAGCCAAAAACCGAAATTTGGTAATAATAATTTACCTTGACGCGGGATGGAGCAGCCCGGTAGCTCGCGAGGCTCATAACCTCGAGGTCGTCGGTTCAAATCCGGCTCCCGCCACTTTGAAAAAGCCTTTTGACAGATGTGTCAAAAGGCTTTTTTTGTGCAATTCTGATCGCGAGTGCGAAGCGTCAGTGAAATTTTCATGGATTACTCGAACATTACGAGCACGAAACGCGAGCGAGTGGTTTTGCGGGTGCCACTGGCTTAGCCGACAGAGCCTGTGGCACTCGGCACTGGTAACGAAATAGCTTCCCGGTTTTTTAGCGATTTCGTTGTTGCGTCGTTGGTTTCTTAAGTTTGGGTGGTCGATTGGGTGCCACTGGCCCCAGCCAGTGATTGCAGTTCCTTAGCATCAAGCACTGAGATCAAATTCAATTCATGACGTTTTTGTCGGTGGTTTGATACCCCCAGCACTGGCAGAGGCCAGTGGCACCCACGACATTGGCATCAAGAAGCTTTATGAAATTTTCGTTACCAGCGTTGAGTAGCGCCAAGCGGCACCCAACCTGCACGGTCAAACTACTCGCTCGCGCTTCGTGCTCGTATCAATCAGTCACAATTGAGTTGTCGATCTGGCTTTGGCGTTTTTATCGAATTCAATTTCGAAAATCACTGAATTTGTAAAACGAAGTTTACAAAAATTAAATAAAATAGATGTAGTAGTTGTTGGCGTGAGAACAGTTTGATTCCCTCGACAAACTCAACAGAACATGGTCACGCTCAATTTGCTAAACCGTTACACATCGTTTGTTAGCTGGAATTATCAAAAATGGTTAAGATGGCAAATCTTTGGCGCACGTCAAAATTGATTGTCCATTCGGCATTCGTTTTATGGATCGCGATTTCACTGAACATCGCAATGCAACATCTTGACGATTCCGCAATTGCGGTGGGTCAGCAAAACAAGCCGACGACGCCAAAAACAAAACCCACTCAAGAAACTCTCGCCACCCTCGACGTCTCGGGTTTCGTCAGAAATGACTCGGGCGAGTCCGTTGGAAAAGTCACCGTACGTGTGACTCTCAACACGGGGTCTGGCAGGTACCCGCTGGACGTTCAAGTCACCGGGCGAAAATTTCGCTTTAAAATTCCCACTCATCCAAACTGTCATACGATTTCATTGTTTGCCGTCAACGAGCGCGGCGATCATCAAGCGGCACGCATCATCTCGAGTGAAGGATTTCGAACGATTTCAAAACGAGGCCTCATCCTTCGCCTGAAAAAAGCGACACGCATCGTCAAAGTAAAAACAACTCACCTGGGAAAACCTGTTTCCAACGCAAACGTTTTTTTTCGAACGTCGTCTGGCGGGCGAATGACGCACCAAACAAATGCGCAGGGGATCGCTGTTTTCCAATGCCTACCTCAACTCAAATTGTATCAGATCACAGCGTGGAAAGACAAAAAACTCATTGGCGGATATTCGTTGAGAGGAAAACCGCCGCGCGATCCAAATAAAAACGAACACGAGGTCAAACTAACACCCACCCGCACTCAACGATTTGAATTCGTGGATACCAACGGCAAACCGGTTGCCAACACACGCATGCGATTGGATGTCGGCACACCTCGGCCATTTCAAAACATGATGGATGCCGATGAAATCTTCCAGGTCCAAACCAATGCCAAAGGTTTGGTGGACATTGATTGGATTCCCGATTTGCCGAAATTGACTTTTAATATTGTGGCACTCGATGGGATTTGGGTGACTTCGTTTGAACAGCGGCAATTGACCGCTAAACCTTGTCATTTTGTCTTGAAACGGTCGATCAAACGCCAGAAAATCAAAGGCCGTCTCAAATCCATCGACGCAGAATCACTTGGCGGATTTAGTATCGCCCTGGAAACCTTTCAAGCTGAACGAGAACACACGATCGAACGCCTCAGAGCTTTCACCAATCCCGATGGAACGTTCGAAGCTGAAGTGTTACCCGGTTCGACATATTGTTTGTTTGTCCACGACCTCAACTGGTGCAGCAAGCCGATTGATATGATCTTGTTTGATCCGAAGAAAAACAAAGCGGCGACCCCCGAACTGACCCTGGCGCGCGGCGAAAAAATTCAAATCGTTGTCACGCATGGCCCTGACAAAAAACCACTACCAGATCTGATGGTTCGAGTGAAATCTCGGTACCTATTTCAATGGAATGAAAATGGTCAAGAGCGCACCGGTTCGTCGAGCAGATCAAAATCCGTGCAAACCAACGACAATGGCGTTGCAGTTTTGTATGTCCAACCGGGCACCATTGAGATTTCCGCTTGGTCGGGCAAATGGGATTACAAATCCCGAGTGAATGTTCGCGCTGGCGAAAACAAAACCATCCGGATTCATCGAACCAAAAAATAACATGCCGGTACAGCGGCGAGTTTAGCTTCCGATCATACGCCGCCATCCGTTTCACTATTTGTCTCGGCCACGACGCGGTTGTCTATCGATGACGCCGTCTGCGTCGAGGTCCTCACCGTAGGGAATTGCATTTTTAAAATAAATTCCCTGTCTCAATCCCGCAAAAACATGTTTTCGATAGTCTTTACGTTTTTCCGTCAACGCGAATTTTTTGTTGGACTGTAATAGCGAATCTTTGATCTGCTGCACACTGGCATCTTCGGGCAATTGCTTCACCACCTTGCCTTTCAGCCCAAATTGGCCGGACTGGATAATCAAAATGCCAGGTTTCTTACTTTCTCCCTCAATGACTTTTTGCCAGTCGCGATCCGATTTGGAATCGATCTGATCGACGTGAAATCTTCCGACAATTTTGTCGTCTGAAAACGCTGCTCGCAAATTTTGAAGTGTTTTGGTGTTTTTTGAAGTCACAGCCACAAGCAATCTTTGATCCGCCGAAGCGACATTCAAAGCTTGTCGAAACGTATCAAAATTCTGCAGCGAAGCATTTCCCGAATCGTTTCGAGATTTGTATCGCGCCGCAATTCGATCCATTTCTTTCATGATGGATTCATCGCCGGCTTGGCTTCGGCGACCGACCAAACTGCCTGGACTCCTACCCGACCTCGACAGTCGTTTTTTTCCTTGCGGATCAAAGATACAGAACGAGGTATTGGCAAACCGGCCATTCAACAACGACCTGACCATTTTTTCCGACTCTTTGCTTTCATAGGTTTCGATTCGAATACAAACAAAATCACGAGTCGCTTTGATAAATTTTTCATTCGCGAACAAACTGTTCTGCGTTCGGGTGTAGCCCGGTCAGAAAGCCCCTGAAACCCCGCGGCTGCAAGTCGCCGCCGACATGAAAAATATAGGACGGTTCGAACGTTTTGCTTCCGCTAAACCTGATTTCCAAGTCGTGTACCAGGCGATTCCTGGATCTCCAACAGCCTGCGGATGCTTGGGAATGGGTTCGGAACGACGATTGGATCTTTGGGCAACACACTCCGAAAACCCCATCAACACAAGGCAAATGATACAAATAGTTCGCATACGGTTGCTTTCTCCACGTCAATCCACAAATAAAATCACTTGATTTGACTACCGTTTGATTTGCATTCCATGGACAAAAAATATCGCTGAAATCTTGAGAAACGTCAGCACAATGAAATGCGGGCCATCATTACGCGAGTTTTTCATCCTCTTCACACGACGACACGAAAAATCAAATGTGATCGAGCTAAGTTCGAAAACGCTTCCGATATTGCCGCGGCGTCAAACCGGTTGACGATTTGAAATACCGATTGAAATGACTTTGATCGTAGAATCCGCAATCGGTGGCGATCTGTGAAACGCTGATGTCAGTGCTTTCGAGCAATCGCCTGGCCATCCCTATTCGAACTTCGCGTAGGTATCGAATCGGAGAAATGCCAAAATGTGTTGAAAACTCACGCTGCAATTGGCTGACCGACAGTAAAACATGTTCGGCCATATCGCCAACTTCGATTTGCTTCGAATAATTTTCTGTTACAAACGCAACGACACTCATCAATCGGCTATGCCCCGACGAACCATCATCTGACAATTCGTAAGGACGTTTGACACCGGCAATCCCTGCGACTTCATCGTCGTGGTTGATCAACGGAATTTTGCTGCACAGATAGACGCGCGGAACGCCATCGTGGCCGGGCACCAACCAAACTTGGTTGGCAAGTGACTCGCGCGATTTGATGACGCGTTTATCTTCGGCGACGTATTGGGCCGCGATCGCCGGCGGAAAAAAATCAAAATCCGTCAGTCCCACCATTTCCATGGGGTCGTCCGCGCCAACGACATCGGCGACCACTCGATTTGCGCGAACGTAGCGTCCATGCAAATCTTTGATATACATGTAAACGCCAGGAATGCTATCAAACAGGTCTAACAACTGCCACGGCTGAGCCAATCGCTGAAAGAATTGGTTTTGCCATTCGAGGGGTTCAACGTTCAATTCGCTCATCAATCGTTCCTCTTTGACTGAGATAACAAGAAACATCGCGATGCGGCAAATGTACAAAAATACGCTTTTCGATTGCAAGACGCCAATTGGCTTTTTGTTAATAATAGGAAATGTTGACCGGTCTGATTTTTTTGAATCGCCTGTGGGTCTCGAATCAAACCGAGAATTTGATAGACCCCTGAAATTATAAGGCCTGTGTGTGACAAAACCGCACAGCGCTGGCATTGAGCTGCGGTCAAGCGATGCGAATCTAACAGACGCCACCGGTCGAAATCAACTCGGTCAAACGTCGAATCACCATGGGATTGGAAATTCGCATGCATATTCAAAAATCAACCTTTGTCGTACTTGTGCTGACGTGTTTTGTTGCCACCGCTGCCATCGCTCAGCAAGGCTCGGAAAAACAAAATCATGAGATCAGCTTTGCAAAACAGGTTCAGCCAATTCTGGCCGATTTCTGTTATGCCTGTCACGGTGCTGACGCCAAAAGTCGTGAGGCCGGTTTACGTTTGGACATTCGTCAAGACGCAATTGATTCTGACGCGATTGTTCCCGGCAAACCAGACGACAGCGAATTGATCGAAAGAATCCTGTCTGACGACGACGATCTCGTGATGCCGCCGCCGGATACCAAAAAGAAACTGACCGACAAGCAAAAAGAAATTCTTCGAAAATGGATTCAAAATGGAGCAAAATACGAAGCGCACTGGGCGTTTCAACGGCCAGTCAAACCCACGCCACCGAAAGTCAAAAATGAATCGTGGTGTCAAACCGATTTGGATCGATTCGTGCTCGCCAAACTCGAATCGATGGGTTTGACTCCTGCTCCCAAAGCGCAACCGGAACAACTTTTCCGCCGCATCCATCTCGATATTACCGGCCTTCCTCCGCGTCCCGAATTAACTCAATCCTTCCTGGTGGACTATCGAAAAAACGGGCAAGCCGCGATTTCGAAATGGATTGACCGATTGATGGAATCGCCAGCTTGGGGCGAGCATCGTGCGCGGTACTGGCTGGATGCGGCACGCTACGCGGACACACATGGTTTGCACTTTGACAACTATCGAGAAATGTGGGCCTATCGCGATTGGGTCATTCGCGCGTTTAACAAAAATCAACGTTTCGATGAATTCACGATTGACCAACTCGCCGGCGACCTGAGAAAAAATCCGACGCAAGACCAATTGATCGCCACCGGATTTCAGCGCTGTAATATGACGACCAACGAAGGCGGCACGATCGCCGAAGAAAATCTGGCCATCTACGCGGCTGACCGAGTGCAAACGTTTGGTTGGGTTTACCTGGGACTAACAACAAATTGCGCCCAGTGCCATGACCACAAATTCGATCCGCTGACCATGAAAGATTTTTACTCGTTGGCGGCCTATTTCCGAAATACAACTCAAGGCAGTCACGACGGAAACACCAAAGATGGACGCGGACCGACTATCAAAGTCTTTACCAACGAACAAAAAACACAACTTGCCGAATTCGAACGACAGGTTGCCTTGCTGCAAAAACAAATCAAAGCCCGACGAGTCGAAGCACGACCGGAATTTGAAAATTGGCTCACCAACATCGACCCCAACAAATTCGGAATCAGCAACGACAATCTCCATTTGCAC
Source organism: Pirellulaceae bacterium (assembly GCA_028280445.1). Classification (GTDB taxonomy): domain Bacteria; phylum Planctomycetota; class Planctomycetia; order Pirellulales; family Pirellulaceae; genus JANQLU01. The sequence continues at coordinate 78,598 of JANQLU010000108.1, forward strand.
TTGCCGCTCAATCAAGGGCAGGGGAATGAACTCGTTCGCGCCGATGACGCCAAAAATCCGATCAAAGTCGCCAAGGTCACTTGGCGTAAAGACAAACGGTTTGAAAACGTCGTCCAAATAACACCTAAATCCATTCCGACGCTGGGAGATTTTGGACAATTCGAACTCGATGATTCGTTTACGGTTTCGACCTGGATCAAAACAAACAATTTACGGGGCGCCGCGCCCATCGTGGCACGCATGGACCAATCCAATGGATACCGTGGCTGGGATGTCTATCGTGAAGGCAACACGATTGCAGTTCACTTGATTGACAAATGGCCCGGTAATGCCATCAAAGTTCGTTCGAAACTGAAATCCATTCAACGCGGCAAATGGCATCATGTCACGGTCACCTACAACGGATCTCGCAATCTGAAAGGGATCAAAATTTATGTCGATGGCGTTTCGTTGCCAATCACGACTCTGACAAATTCACTGCAGCCCAAAGCCTCGATGCTGACCAAAACTCCATTTAAACTCGGACAGCGCAGCGCCGGCCCAGTTTTCAACGGATCGTTGTCCGACATTCGGATTTATCGCCGAGAATTTTCCGCGGCTGAAGCGAAAATGTTGGCATCGATGGGATCATTCCTGGCGCGACTGGCCAAACCGCCAAAGGAACGAACGAAACAGGACAAACAAGCGCTGTTCAATTTGTATTTGGATTTTGTCGACAAAACATCCTCAAAACTCAAACGCCAGCTACAAACCTTTACCGCCAAGGCAGACTCTGTTCGAGCAACAGCACCGGTGACTCATATTCAAAAAGAAAAAGCCAATTCGACCGCAATGGCCAATATTTTGAAACGCGGCGCTTATGACAAAGTTGGGAAAAAAGTAACCGCTGTTCCACCCGCATCACTCCACGCTTTGCCAAAAGGTGCCGCCGCAAACCGGATGGGACTGGCCCAATGGGTGGTGGATCCGAAAAATCCACTGACGTCTCGTGTCACGGTAAATCGTTTTTGGCAAGAGTTGTTTGGCAACGGAATTGTCACCACGCCAGAAGATTTCGGGATGATGGGATCAGCTCCATCACATCCCAAATTGCTCGACTGGTTGGCAACCGACTTTCAGGAAAACAACTGGGATGTTAAACGGTTTTTCAAAAATGTAATGCTGAGCGCCACCTATCAACAGGCGCCAATCAACACAGCGATCAAAGAAAAACTGGACCGGGACAACCAATTTCTCTCGCGTGGTCCGCGATTCCGAATGGATGCGGAAATGATTCGCGATTATGCCTTGGCCGCCAGCGGTTTGTTATCCAAGAAACGGTATGGACCCGGCATCCGGCCCTATCAGCCCAAAAATCTGTGGAACGTTGTTGGATTGCCCGGCGGCAACACCCGGCGGTACGTTCAAGATAAAGGTGAAAAACTGTATCGTCGCTCGATCTACATGTTCTGGAAACGGATGGCTCCTCCAGCCAATCTCGAAGCGCTCAATGCTCCCAGTCGAGAAGTCTGCGTGGTCCGCCGCGAACGCACGAACACACCACTTCAGGCATTGGTGACGCTAAACGATCCTCAATTCGTCGAAGCGGCTCGTGTTCTGGCCGAAACCGCAATCAAGAACAGTGCCAATTTTGACAAACGATTGGATTTTATTTCCAAACTTCTGATCAACCGGAATTTCAACCAGCGGGAACGCAAGATCGTCAAAAAGTCGTTTTTGGAACTTTCGGAATTTTACAAATCGAGCGAAGCAGATGCCAAGAAATTGATTTCTGTAGGCAACCAACCGCCCGATCCAAAATTGAATGCTTCGGAAGTTGCGACTTGGACCATGATTTGCAACCAACTTATGAATCTCGATGAAACGTTAAACAAATAAACAGCTCCACCGCCCCCAAACGGAACTCAAAAAACACAACGGCAGAAACCAACATGGACACAAAACAAACTGCTCTCCTGCAAGCACGCCGCCAATTTTTCACGTCAGGAAAAAATTTGTTGGGCGGAGTCGCTCTTTGTAATCTGCTCGGTCACTCCATCGCAACAGGTGGAGAAAATGACGCTTTGCATCGTCCCCATTTCCGTCCCAAAGCCAAACGAGTCATTTATCTGCACATGGTCGGCGGACCATCGCAAATGGATTTGTTTGACTACAAACCCAAAATGAAAGATTGGTACGACAAAGATCTGCCCGATTCGATTCGCAAAGGACAACGTCTGACAACGATGACCAGTGGCCAGGCTCGATTTCCGATCGCTCCATCAAAATACAAATTTTCGCAGGCGGGCAAATGCGGACTTTGGATGAACACTGAACTGTTGCCGATGCTTTCCAAAAAAGTTGACGAAATTTGTTGGATGCGGAGCTTACACACCGAAGCGATCAACCATGAACCGGCAATTACTGCTATGCAAACCGGCAACCAGGTAACTGGGCGTCCCTGTTTGGGTTCCTGGGCAAGCTACGGTTTGGGAAGTTGCAATGAAAACTTGCCATCTTTTGTTGTGCTGGTTGCTGTTCCTTCCAATCGTGAGCAGGAACAGGCGATCTCAGCAAAACTTTGGAGCGCCGGATACCTTCCCGGTGAACACGCCGGAGTATCTTTCAGAAGTTCAGGCGATCCGATTCTTTACATCAACAACCCGCCCGGCGTTCCCGATCAGATTCGCCACAAAACGATCAAAAGTCTCAACGAGTTGAATCGGTTGACCTACGAATCGCTGCGCGACACGGAAACACGAACGCGAATTCAGCAATACGAAATGTCGTTCAAAATGCAAGCTAGCGTGCCCGAATTGACAAATATTGCCGACGAATCGGAGTCGACTTTTAAACTTTACGGGCAAGAGGCTAAGAAACCTGGTTCGTTTGCCAATACCGTTTTAATGTCGCGGCGCCTTGCCGAACGAGGCGTGCGGTTTGTGCAAGTTTACCATAACAACTGGGATCACCATGCCAACGTTGGTAAACGGATGCCGTCTCAATGTAAAGACATCGATCGACCATGCTACGCGTTACTCGAAGACCTCAAACAACGTGGAATGTTGGACGACACATTGGTCATTTGGGGAGGTGAATTTGGGCGAACAATTTATTCGCAAGGTTCACTTTCGAAAACAAATTACGGACGCGACCACCACCCTCGCTGTTTTACGATGTGGATGGCCGGAGCCGGAACCAAGGGCGGCAAGATCTACGGCGAAACTGATGATTTTTCATACAACATCGTCAAAGATCCGCTTCACATCCGAGACTTTCACGCCACCATTTTGCATCTGCTCGGCAAAGACCACGAGCGGTTTACCTACAAATTCCAAGGCCTCGATCAGCGATTAACCGGCGTCGAAAAAGCTCGCGTCGTTCAAGACTTGATTGCATAACGAAGGCCTCGTTGGCAATTCAAACTGGTTTGTTGAATTCGTCTTGCGGCGTTGTTTTATGGTGCGTGGTCTGCGGGGAAAATACTCACGCAGAGTCGCAGAGGAAAACAGCAACAGCAAAATTCGAATTCAAAAAAAAAGTTTATTCTTCTATCAACAATTTGCAATTTACCAGCGCCGTTCCTTCAATCCCTTTCTTCCTCTGCGTCTCCGCGCCTCTGCGTGAGCCTTCTTACTCCAGCCCAATTGTCAAACTGCCAAATAATACGCACAAGCCGAACATATCGATTTAATTAGTGGTTTCTTGAAATCGCCCCTTTTGCCACAATGGGTTTGGCTTTCACCGAAAAAAATGTCTTGATCTTTGCATCTCGCTCAAACAATCACATTTTTACATGACCATCAAACCGGAAATCATGAGCCCTGCTGGGTATTATCCACAGCTTCATGCCGCTATCGAAGCGGGCGCGGATGCGGTGTATTTCGGATTGAAGCATTTTACGGCGCGGGCCAAAGTCGGTTTTACGCTTGAGGAATTACCCGATGTTATGCAGACGCTGCACCGCCGAGGCGTCAAAGGCTACGTCACGTTTAACACTCTCATTTTTGACGAAGAACTCCGAGACGCTGTCAAAACCATTGAACAAATTGCCCAAGCGGGCGCTGATGCATTGATCATCCAGGATGTTGGCATTGCACAACTGGCCCATCAGATTGCACCGGATGTTAACATCCACGGCAGCACCCAAATGAGCATCACCAGCGCCGAAGGGGTCACGTTGGCACAGCGGTTTGGCGTGTCGCGAGTCGTCTTGGCGCGAGAACTTTCACTCGAAGACATCCGCGCCATCCGACAACAAACGGATTGTGAATTGGAAATGTTTGTTCATGGCGCGCTATGCGTATCTTACTCGGGACAATGTTTTTCTTCGGAAGCATGGGGAGGACGAAGTGCAAACCGAGGTCAATGCGCACAGGCATGTCGGTTGCCCTACGAATTGATCGTCGATGATCAATTGAAACCGCTGGGTGACGCGCGCTATCTGCTTTCGCCCGGAGATCTTTACGCGCTGCATCAAATCCCGGAAATCATCGACATTGGGATTTCAACACTAAAAATCGAAGGACGTTACAAAGACGAAAACTATGTGGCACTGACGACTCGTGCCTATCGCCGCGCGGTCGATGCTGCCTGGGAAAAACGGCCCAACCCAATCACGGCCAGCGAAGAACTCGAAATCCAACAAGTGTACTCGCGCGGGCTGGGTCCGTTTTTTGTCAGTGGAACGAATCATCAGAAAGTCGTTTCCGGTCGATCGCCACGACACCGCGGAGTGTTATGCGGACGCGTCACCGAAGTGTTCGATGATCACGTTCGCGTCGAAACAACCGAAATCCAGGAAATCGCTCCGTTCAAAGCGGGTGACGGCATCGTGTTCGATGCAGCCGATTGGCGCAGTCCCGAAATTGAAGAAGAGGGCGGAAGGCTTTACGAAGTCCGTCAGGTCGGCGAACAACTCGATTTGTATTTCGGCAGACGAGACATTGATTTCGATCGTATTCAAACCGGTGATTGGGTTTGGCGAACCCATGATGTGAACGTCAACAAATCGGCGAAGCCGTTTACGACCAACGCCAATACACCTGTTCATCGACAACCTGTTAAAGTGCATGTTGTTGCTAAACAGGGACAACCACTTTCACTGACGTGGGAACTCGTTGCAAACTCCGACATCACCACAACTGTCAAATCGGATCAACCACTAGACCGCGCAAACAACCGCAATGTCTCATTAGGTGAATTGACACGGCAACTCGATCGGCTGGGTAACACTGCATACCGTTTGGAAACTGTCACCGCCGAAATCGACGGCGCGCCGTTTATCCCCAATTCAATGCTCAATCGTCTGCGCCAGAAAGCTATATCGGAACTTGTGGATCAACAATCGCAGCCGGCCGTCGTCACCACAAATGACCCTATCGAATTGCTGGAAACAGCGCTGAAAAACGAACTGCACCACAACCGCGACAGCGCGGAATTTCAAATTCATCTTTTGGTACGCACTCCCGAGCAACTCAATGCGGCGCTCGAACTCAAACCCGCGAGCATCACTCTCGATTACCTCGAATTGTATGGATTGCGTCCGGCCGTCGAGCAGATTCAAGCGACAGGCATTGTCGCACGTGTGGCCAGTCCGCGTGTGTTGAAACCCCAGGAGCAACGCGTCGTCAATTTCTTGTTGCGGTTCGACTGTGAAATCGTCGTGCGTTCAGGCGGGCTGTTGGAAGCGTTGCAGGGTCGACATCAACATGCGCTGATCGGCGATTTCAGCCTCAACGCAGCCAACCAAGTTTCTGCGGAAACATATTTCCAATTAAACGTCGCTCGCATCACACCTACGCACGATCTGAATGCAGATCAAATCTGTCATTTAGCAAAAAAGATCGGTGGCGATCGTTTCGAAGTCATCGCTTACCATCATTTGCCTGTATTCCACATGGAACATTGTGTGTTTTGTCGATTTTTGTCCGACGGGACAAGTCATCGCGATTGTGGGCATCCGTGCGAAAGTCACAAAGTTGCTTTGCGAGATGTCAAAGGGCGTCAGCATCCAGTCATGGCAGACGTCGGTTGCCGGAACACGGTTTTCGGTGCTGAGGCGCAGGTGGCAAGCCGTCATATCGACCAATTGGTTGACAGCGGCGTCGTTCATTATCGATTAGAGTTTGTGCATGAGACAGCGAAAACTGTCCGCCAAGTAACCATTGTCTTTCAAGAATATTTTGCCGGAAAGATCAATGCCAAAACGCTCAGCAGTCGTTTGGCAAATGCTTCGCCACAAGGCACCACCGAAGGCTCGTTGTTCGTACCTCTAACAGTCAAGTAGCAAGGACAGAGTTTCGGGAGGGCGAGGCTCGCGGCCGAGCCACCACCGCATTGTCACCCGTGAGCGGCAAGGCGGCTCCTTCAATCTGCTCGATTGCACGACGCGCCGTTTCTGCGATCGCACGGCTTTCATCGAGAATGACAATTCGCTCAAGGGATCTAACGGCCGGCAAAGCGTATTTTTCTTGCTGACCCAAAGCGTACGCTGCACAGCGCCGAACAATTTTGTCGTCGTCCTCTAGCGCCTCGATCAAACAAGGTACATTCTCTTTGTCCGGTTTCAAATGCAAGATGCTCCAGATAGCCTTTCGCCGGATTGCTGGATCGTCGTGTCGCAGACGACTTGCGAGCAACGGCGCAAACGCTTCGTTGATCAACTGCAATACGGATTTGGGGTCCTCAATCTTGTTAAACAGACAACTGCGAATTCCAAGTATTCCGTGGAATCGACCGCGGATGGGTTCATCCCAAGCCAAACTACCTATCCCAAAAACAACGGACGAACATTGCAAAAACGCCAAATCCTCAGGCTCGCAGATCGAAACATAATGACCACCTCGCCAATTGGGAGCAAAGGCAATGGCGCGTCGATTGGTTACGACGTAACAAGTATTTGCTGGTATCCAGTGGCCAATAGCATGATATATAAGCAAGCATTCCAGCAAACCTATGGTGCTAACGATCCAGAAAATCAAAAACCATGCTGGATTCAGGCTGGCAAAAAAAACGCCGAGGCCAAAGATAATTCCGACAAAACCGCTTGGAAATTTTTTCGCGCGCTGAGGTTGGCCAAACCAAATGAGATTCTCATCAGCTTCGAGCGTCGCGTTGACGACCTCAATGAGACGATTCGGTAATTCTTTGAGCTTGTTCATGAATCAACACCGCAACTCTCAACTCAGAAATACCAGCCAACATTATTTTATCGTGTTGGCCCTATACGGCGAGCGATTTAAACTCTTTTTTCGGTTGAAATTAAATTTTTCCTCATGCATTTGGTAAACTACATGAGGGGCTGAATGATCGAGAATATTCCGTGAAACCGATTCGTTTTGGATTACGATCACTATTGTTGGTTGTCGTTGTGTCAGGCATCATTTGTGGTGTCGTGGGCGGTCGCTACCATAGCTACAAAGCCAAGAAAAAATTGGTTGCGGACATCCAGCGGATTGGCGGACGTGTTTCGTATGTCTCTTCGATTGGCGACGGACAGACAGATGTTTTGTTGGATTATCCTCCCGAATTCCGAACATACTTGTTTAACAGTTCGACTTTTCGAATTCGTGAACTGAGCCTGACCTGTTCCAACGCCACTCGCCAGCATCTGATCCAGGCTATCAAACGTTTGGAGCCTGTCGAAGTTCTCAATCTCCGTGGCTTCGATGATGCATCGATCCAACATTTTTCGATCTCAGACAAATTAGTCAAACTAATCTGCTATTCGCCGGAGCTTACGAAACGCGGATTCGAACATCTATTGTCCCAGGCATCACTCAAAGAGATTGAGATTGGCGTTTCTCATTTACCTGATGTCGTCGATCTGGTTTTGAAATGCGAAAAATTGGAACACTTGAAAATCTTGTGTCGCTCCCCATCAACAATTTCATCCCAGCAATTTGAAAAACTCACGCAGCTCAGCCAATTGACGACGGTTCAGTTGTCAAATATTTATGTCGATGGTGATTTATCGAATCTCAACGACCTGAAAAAACTGGTCGAATTCAAAGCAACGGGTGCATCGCAGCAGGGGATTGGCGATGTCGATTTCAACGGCAAACTCAAAAAACTCGATTTGAATTGGCATCGAGGCCAGGTTCAATTGTCTCGCAAAAACTGGCCGCGCTCGTGGATGACGATTAATTTGATTTCCGGTCGACCGATCGACTGGCCAGAAATTGCAAAGGCCAAATATCTGAAACAACTGATTTACGCCGGAGACCATGTCCATCTCAAAAAATTTGGATCTGCCGGAACGAACGACCACCTGGAATCGATTGAAATCCGCGCAAACGCTTCATCATTTTCCAACGATGGAATTCCAACGGGATCCGATTTTTCAGAGCTCAAAAAAATTCGATTGGATTTTCCGGAAGCCGATCAAGCCTTTCTGGAATCCATTGGACTGATCGATCAAATCGAAACGATAGAAATCAATTCGAGAAAACCTTTTATACCGTCAACCCATTTGACACTGACCGACCCCTTGCACCGCCGATCCAATTCGCGAAAACAAAGACAATTCAACAAACTCAAACAACTTTGGATCCGTTCGTCGGATGCCAATCTGATTTTGAAACGACTGAGTACATTGCCTGAATTACAAGATCTGGTGTTTGAAAATATCGACATAAAAACGATTCAGTTCGAAAAAATTCATTCGAGCCAAAAACTGCGATCGATCAGTTTTCTCAACTGCAAAGTTGATCCTGAGCAATTGTCTCAAATTCTGGCCCACCCCAGTTATCCCGTGATTCGATTTCACGATTCGACCGGTTGGTTTGACTACTACGATCAAGTCTCGGAAGCCGTTTTAGAAAATCCAAAATTGAAAATAACCGTCTCGGACAAATACGGAATTCACGACATCCAGGAAGAGTTTGCCTGGAACCATCTATTGTCTGGCGTCTTGCTGGATATCGGATGGTAGTCGGCAGGTTCAATCGATTTGCGATCATCAATGCGCTACAATAATGTAATTCATTGATTTTTTCGCGAACGTTTGAGTAAACCATGCGACGTTTTCACCCAGTGGCAAAATACTGTCGTCAAACATTCGCATTACATTTCGACTCTCGTACGGCGTGCAGTTTCGCGTTGCTGATCGTCCTTTTGTTGACCGGTTGCCCCGCTGACCCGCAACCGGTGACAACCACGAAACACAAAACAACTCAAGCATTTGGCATTTATTGGCCGCCGCGAAATCTGGCGAGCACCTCGCGATTGAAATCGACCCGTCCGTTGCTCGATGGCAATTTGTCGATAACCAATCCTCCGGAACACCCCAATCGCTTTGGAATTCACATTTCGTTGACACGGCCCCAGGACGATGAAAGCCGCCAACGTTGGAATCGCACACTCGCTTTCCCCGAATATTCCTGGATGGCAAAAGTTCGTGTATGGGATCAAGACAAAAAATGGCTGTGGCCCAATCTTCCTTTTTTGCTAACCGCTCATGGCGAGGAACACGTCACCCGATATGGAGGCATTGACCCGGGAAAGGGAATTGACAACGACTTTGCCGCGATCTTCATGCGCCCCTTGGGTCGCGATTCGCGTCCTTTGAAAACCCCGTCGGAAAGCGATTCGCCATCGCTCGTTTCTGCTCAATGGCAGGCCGCCGATACCACCGCACCCGGTGATAAAACATCCATCGTTCATACCGCGCATTCGGATGATTTTTTTATCGATATTGGCGACGCCGGAAAACTCAAATCGGGAAAAATCGGAATTTGGTTGATCTATGCGGACTTCTTGGGTTCCAGCGTGCCACGAGATTGGCCGCAAGGAAAAGAATATGCGGGTGGGATTCTGGCCTATTTCGAAATTGACTGGACGCGAAAAACTGATGGAACATTCGAATTTCAAATCGAACATCTCACTCCACCATCAGAAACTGGATTTGATTGGGAATCCTGGTCCACCGGAACGTCAGCATTGAAAAAACGTCTGCTGTTGAACTACGAGAACATTTTGAACGAGTAATCGTTCTGGTTCAGCGTTTTGTTTTCTCACTTGAGAATACTGCGTACCCGACGTTTAACATATCGCAGCACATCCGTCTCAAACCATGGATTGTTCTTCAACCACCGATTGTTGCGAGGACTGGGGTGCGGCAGTGGCAATTTCGTGGGTGTGAATTCTTTCCACGCTTTTACCGTTGCCGTCAAAGTAGACTTGAGTTGTTCGCCCAAGTAGTAGGCCTGGGCGTAACGGCCAATCAACAATGTGAATTTCACGTTTGGCAATTGTTGCAGCAACGGTTCATGCCACAGTTCGGCACATTCGGGTCGAGGAGGTAAGTCACCGCCTTTGCCAGTACCCGGATAGCAAAATCCCATGGGGACGATCGCCACCTTGGACGGATCGTAAAAATCTTCGACGGTCAATCCCAACCAATCACGCAATCGATTTCCACTTGGGTCATCCCAGGGCACTCCGGTATCGTGGACCCGTTTTCCAGGTGCCTGCCCGATAATCAACAGCCTCGCCTGACGCTGGGCCGCGACAATCGGACGAGGCCCCAGGGGCAAATGTTCTGTGCAATGACTACATTTTCTGATGTCGGCCAACAGTATTTTGAGTTGCGTTTTTTTTCTGTTTGACATGAAATCCACCGACCGAATTGAAAAAGCTGATAAGTTGAAAAAAGTCGAAGTTCACATCCGTCGAACAAGGTAATCATATCGGCAATCGGAGTCACCCAGCCGTACGATGTGCCACCCGATCTGAAACCTTTTCAGACATCGACGATCACAAAGACGGACTCTTGCGATCGAAAAATTTCACTTCAACGGAGCCTTGTTTTATAGGGTTTTTGGGCGACTTCGAGTGATTTGCCAGAAACTTGCTACCAAATCCTGATTTTTTTTAAAAATTGCCAATGGCTCAGCCTCCCGTCCCTCAATTCTCGAATGACACACAGCCCATCAAAAAAAACTCGTTTGAATTGCTGTTGATTCCCCAGGTGTTTCGCACTGAACGATCTAGCGTTGGTCGCAGACGTTGATGATTCGGCGTCCGTTCAAAACAAAAACGGATGAAATCATGTTTTGGGAAATTACATTCAAATCAATTGGATTTGCGGCATTGATCGCGATGTTCGGATTTGGAACGTTCGTGCTGACCGACTATTCCAGTCGACCTGCCCCCACCGGAGAAATACTGGAAAACCTCGAACACTTAGATGACTCTCAATTCATTCTGAATCGACGCGACAACGAATCCACCGTTGTTCTGTTTTACCATCCACATTGTCCATGTACGTTTGCTACCGCACGCTGTCTCCAACGGCTCAGCACAGATTTCAAGACGCGCCCGCAAATCATCGCATTGGCGTATTGTCCCGAGGATCAACCCGATCGCTGGATTGAATCGTCGACAACACGGCAATTAAAAAAAATCGCCGACGTACGCGTCGTCATCGATCGTGATGGCTCAATTTGTCAACAATTTGGAGTCACAACGTCTGGGCACACGCTCATTTATGGACCTGACGCGGAACTGCGTTTTAGTGGTGGCATCACGCCCTACCGAGGCCACGAAGGATATTGCCGAGCATCAACGGCATTTATGCAACACCTCAATCATCCGCAAAAACATCCAACCAATTGGCCAGTCTTCGGCTGCCAAATTACCTCGAACAATCAATGACCATAATGGACAATCCAGAAAATAATTTGAACTCTAACGGCACGGACCAATTGTTCCTGTCGCGCTACGAAAAAGAGTGTGATCGCGTGCATTGGTTTATCTGCTGGCTGATGGTCGCGCAGTGGTTTTTAGGAATCACTTTTGCAGTTTTCTATTCGCCGTTGACGTGGATCGGCCAGCAATACGAAGTCCACGTGCACGTATGGGCGGCGATCCTGATGGGCGGATCGTTTTCTGGATTTGCAATTCTCTGGCTTCGAATGTTTCCGCATGCCGCTCATTCACGGCATGTGGTTGCCATTATTCAAATGCTTTGGTCGGCTCTTTTGATTCATCTGTCTGGCGGACGGATCGAAACCCACTTTCACGTATTTGCCTCATTGGCGATTTTAAGTATCTACCGGGACTGGAAAATCATGATCACGGCGACGATTGTCATCGCGTTGGATCATATTGTCCGCGGCATTTTTTATCCGCTTTCAGCTTTTGGAATCGTGACCGAAAGCCCCTATCGCTGGATCGAACATGCTGCTTGGGTCATTTTCGAAGTTTCGTTTTTAGTGCCAGGCTGTATCCGGCGGCGAAACGAAATTCGTGAGCTTTGCAATCGGCAGACCGAAATCGAGGAAGCCAAAACAAATGTTGATCGTAAAGTTGCGGAACGAACGATCGACCTGGTTGCGGCCAATCAACGACTGGCCGAAAAAACAACCGAAGCGGAAGTGTTGGCGTTGGTCGCCAAGCATACGCACAATGCTGTTGCGATCACCGACCAAAACGGTGAGATCACCTGGGTCAACGACGCCTTTGAATCACTAACCGGCTACGAACGCGATGAAGCGAAAGGGCTCAAAGTCGGATTGTTTGGTCGAGGAGAATATACTGATCCCGAAACCGTCAAACACATGGAGCAACAACTGGCCAATGGGCAAGGATTTGACGTCGAATTACTCCAGTATGGAAAATCCGCCGTGCCATACTGGTCCTCTCTCGAAGTGCGTCCCATCTGTGATATTGATGGATCAGTGACCAAGTTTATTTCGATCGAAAGTAACATCTCAGAGCGTAAACGCGCTGAATTGCGCCTCAAAAAACTGGCCAAAGATCACCAGCAACAAACATCGACGCTCGACGCCGTCTTGCAAAGTATTCCCGATGGAATTCTGGCGGCCGATGAAAACGGAAACATGATTTGCTACAACCAACGAGCCGTGGAAATGCTCGGTGCGCTGGCCAACGACTACAGTTCTTCGGCCGACTGGCCTGAAGATCACGGGTTGTTCGAAGTTGGCGGTACCGAACTGATCGCTAACCACAAATTGCCTTTGTTCAAAGCCATGAATGGTGAAACGGTTAAAAACCGTGAAATGATCGCAAGAAAATCAGACTCCGACATCTTGATCTCAGCCAATGCGCGGCCGCTGAATTCGGATGCTACCGGGGGAGGTGGAGTTTGCGTTTTCCGAGACATCACCAAGGAACGTCAAAAAGAAAACGAAATGCGTTCGTTGCGAGTCGCCGTCGACAATGCGAACGAAGCGATGTTTACCGTCGATTCCAACGGACGATTTGTCGGAGTTAATAATTTCGCTTGTCAACGTCTCGGATATAAACGTTCGGAATTACTCGAACTTTCCGTGACGGATATCTGCAAAAATCCGCCGTTCGAATCATGGGAAGAGCATTGGAATAGAATCAAAAATCAGCGAAACGTTTTGATCGAAACGGAATATACGACGAAAAACAAAGAAATTGTTCCGATCGAAGTCTCGCTGGTCTTTGTCACGTATGGTGGATCGGAATTTGTATTTGCATTTGCCCGCGATATCACCGAACGGAAAAGCGCCGAAACCGAACGCGAACGACTGGCTCTCGAACTTCAGTCGGCGGCTCGAGAAGCGGGCATGGCCGAAATTGCAACGGGTGTCCTCCACAACGTCGGTAACATTCTCAACAGCGTCAATGTCTCGGCCGGTGTGATCCGACGTCAATTCGAACAAAGCGCCTTGAGCAATCTGGAAAAAGTCTCGCGGCTGATTCAAGATCATCAGTCGGAGTTTGCTGATTTTGTCCGAGACAACCAACGCGGACAAAAATTACCTCACTACATTCAGAAAGTTACCGAAGCACTTTGTTGCGAACGACAACAAGTCAACGAAGAATTTTGTGATCTCATTAAAAACATCGACCACATCAAAGAAATCGTAACGGTCCAACAATCGATGGCAAAAAGTTCCGGGCTCCAACAGGAATTGCGTGTCAGCGACCTCATCGCCGATACCTTGACCGCCAGCAAAGGTTCGTTGGCCAGGCACGGTATCAATATCGTTCAAGAAATCGAAGACCCGGACGCGACGATCGTTTCCGACAAACACAAAGTTCTGCAAATCCTGATCAACCTCATCAAAAATGCCAAAGACGCGTTGGTTGAAAACGCAACACAGCATCCGGAAATCAAAATCAAATCAACAACGACAGGCGATCGCCTGGCAATCCAAGTGATCGACAACGGAATCGGAATCCCAACAGACAAAATCAACAAGATTTTCCAAAACGGTTTCACCACAAAACACAGCGGCCATGGATTTGGCCTGCATAGTAGCGCTAACGCCGCTACCGAACTGGGCGGTTCACTGACCGCCGCAAGCGACGGAATCGGAAAAGGTGCAAGGTTTGAACTTTGTCTACCTCAAAAATTGCTGGCATGCCCCGTCGGTTAATCACAAAGTAACAATTTATGAATTACCACAGCGTTTGAGCGATGGATTTTACAATGAGTTCCAATTCGAAATACCGACTCCTGATTGTCGATGACAATCCGGCAATTCACACCGATTTTTGCAAGATTCTTTCGTTCGAAGACGATTCAGAACTTCAAATGGCGGAAGAAGAACTGTTTGGAGCTTGTTCCGAGTCCACGCCTGCGCCAATGCCATTTGAATTCGTCATCGACTCGGCGTTTCAAGGCGAAGAAGCACTGCAGAAAGTCGTGGAAGCTAACAATGCGGATCAGCCTTATTCATTGGCATTTGTTGACATGCGAATGCCACCAGGATGGAACGGATTGAAAACGATCCAGGAACTCTGGAAAGTCGCACCCAATCTACAAGTTGTGATCTGTACGGCTTACACCGACAGCACCTGGCAAGAAATTTGTGCGCAGCTGGGCCATTCCGACAATCTGCTGATTCTGAAAAAACCTTTTGACGAAATGGAAGTCTTGCAACTCGCCGTCGCGCTGACCAAAAAATGGGCGGTCACTCGAAAAGCCGATTTGAGACAACGGGACCTCGAACAACTGGTGGAAAAACGGACAGCCGAACTCCGACATGCCGCAGCCCACGATCCACTGACCGATCTGGCCAACCGCACGAAATTCAACAAACGTCTGCTGAGCGCTGTCGAACAAGCCGAATCCCAGGGAACGCTGGCTGCCGTACATCTGATTGACCTCGATGAATTCAAATCCATCAATGACACGCTGGGACACATGGTCGGCGATCAATTGTTAGTTTCCGTGAGTCAACGATTGCAATCGACGGTGCGACGTGAAGATCTAGTGTGCCGTTTTGGCGGAGATGAATTCGCAATTATCCAAGAGCCGGTGGCGAATATGAACGAAGTCGATGCACTCGCTCGCCGCGTTCAGGAAGTTTTTTGCGAACCCATCCAAATCGAAAACAACTCGGTCATCGTCGATCTCAGTTCCGGCATTGCGATTGCGCCGACAGACGGTACCGCGCCAGTCGACGTCGTCAAAAATGCGGACCTCGCACTGTATCGCGCCAAAGGCGAAGGGCGAGGTTGCTACCGATTTTTCAAAGCGGAAATGGATCGCAAGATTCAATCCGAACGCCAACTGGCCGTTCGATTGAAAAAAGCGGTCAAACAGGAACAATTTGTGTTGCACTACCAGCCACTGTTCCAAGCGAAATCTTGCACGGTCTGTGGCTTCGAAGCACTGGTTCGTTGGCGCGATCCGGGCCGAGGCCTCGTGTCGCCAAGCAACTTTATTTCCATTGCCGAAGAATCGGGTTTGATTGTGCCTCTCGGTGAATGGATCATTAGTCAAGCATGTGAGCAAGCCGCTAAATGGCCCACTTCGATGCGCGTTGCAGTCAACGTTTCCGCCATCCAATTCCGCAGCGGTGGTTTGGTCGAAGCGATTGAAAAAAACCTGATGTCAACCGGTATCTCGCCCGACAGAATCGAAATCGAAATTACAGAAACTGTTTTACTGAGAGATTGCGAAGAGTCGCTAAATACACTTCATGAAATTCATGACATGGGCGTCAGAATTGTCTTGGACGATTTTGGAACCGGATATTCATCGTTGAGCTACCTGCGACGTTTTCCATTTGACAAACTCAAACTTGACAAATCTTTTGTCAACGATGTTGATTCCGATCCCGATGCGCACGCTATCGTTCGCGCGGTTGCAAACCTGGGCGAATGCTTAGGCATCGAGACAACTGCCGAAGGTGTAGAAACCGACGCGCAACTCGAATTGGTCATCGACGCCGGGTATCAACAATTCCAAGGCTACCTGTACGCCAAACCAATGCCCGTAGCAGACATCGAACGCGAATTCTTTTCCAGCGGCAACGTTCCCACAATCGCAACCGTTCCCGTCAACCCATTGGCAGAAATGTCAAACAATATTGACAACCTAAATTATTAGGCGGTGTTGTTTTTTAAAGGCGAGGCTCCGAGAGGGCGAGGTTCCGGGAGGGCGAGGCTCCCGCCGAGCCAAAGTGCGACGGATGGGAAAGCGAGGCTCCCGCCGAGCCTGATCTTGTGAGCGGCAAGGCGCTAGCCGCCGGTTCGAAGCGCTAACAAACCGGCGCCTTGCCGTTCACGGGTGGTTTTGTCACGGCCGAGAGTTCGTCCAATACGGCTCGGCAGGAGCCTCGCCCTCCCGAAGCCTCGCCCTTCCGGAGCCACACTCTCCCGACACCTCTCCAAACCTCAACCCACGTCCGCAAACAAATCCCCAAGAAAAAATTTGCTGGCTTCCCCAGAAGATTTTCTTTTACTTCACTGCCACTGCGCAATTAAGAAACCTAAGCCACGACAAGACTGCACTTTCGCGCAGCTTAAAGTCAGCCGTTTTAAATTTTGCGTTATCGATCCGTCGTTCAGCAACTTGCTAACAAAACTGATTATTTCTCAAAAACGCTGAATAAACATCTCGACCAATCGCTACCGCTGACAAGATCGCCAGATTTCACGTGATCGAAGCGCTAAAAAAACATTCAATCCAGTCGGTGCCAAAAATGGCTGGCGTTTCAAAAACCGAGGGATACGTTTTTTTGCGTCTAACAATTTTTGAGAAATCTAAACATGAGCTCGAATTGGAAGATTAAAAACGGTGGTTCGAAAAGCCGGCTTGTTCTCGGCGTTTTCTTGGTTTGGACCTGCGTCTCGATCATCAGCGGTTGCACCCGCTCCGATATTCATTCGCCTGCTGACTCAAATACTGGTTTCAATTCTGTTGGTCAACAAATGCGAGCCGTCGTTTCGCCCCGTCATCGGCGAGAACCGATCCGCCCGCTTGTCGCGCCAACTCATTTGTCCAAAGAAAAAATTGCGTTAGGGAAATCTTTGTTTCACGATGTTCGCTTATCTCGAGACAATTCGATTTCCTGTGCCACTTGCCACAACGTCAAAGATGGGGGTGACGACGGTTTACCCACATCGGTTGGCGTTGCTGGGCAAGTCGGCGGTCTCAATGCACCGACGGTGCTCAACAGCTGTTTGCATATAGCCCAGTTTTGGGATGGGCGTGCCAAAAACCTGACCGAACAAGTATCAGGTCCGATTCACAACCCAATCGAAATGGCCACCACTTGGGACGAAGTCATTTCGAAATTGAGCAAAGATTCGGCGTTCGTCGCTCGATTCAAAAAAACTTATCGACGTGGGCTGACACCCGAAACGATCACTGATGCCATTGTGACTTATGAAACCGCGTTGATTACTGTCAATTCACCATTTGATCAATACCTGAGCGGCAACGACAAAGCGCTCACCGAAGAAGGTTTGGCAGGATACAAATTGTTCAAATCGATTGGGTGTGTTTCCTGTCATCAAGGCCGTGCCGTCGGTGGAAACATGTTTCAGGAATTTGGTGTCATGGGAAATTTTGCCGACCATTTCGACGATTCCAACGAAGGCAGCAAAGGCCGCATTAACGTTACCAAACGACGTGTTGATTTACACCGTTTTAAAGTGCCCAGCTTGCGAACCGTGCAAATGACGGCACCCTACTTTCATAACGGCAGCACTCAAACTCTCGAAGAAGCAATCAAAATCATGGCTGAGTTTCAACTCGGCGAGTCGCTCAGCGAATCTGAAATTCAAAAAATCAAAGCATTCTTGATTTCCCTTAACGGTAAAATTCCAAAGGAACTTGAATGATACGCACGATCATCACTATCTCTTGTCTCGCAGCGTACATCGGTCTGGTCGCATTTCTGTTCTCGAAATCTGCCGACAATGGTGCCGCTGAATTTTCAGAACTTGAGCGTACCGTTCGAACGATCGATCAGCGCAATACCAATCTGGATTCGGCAGTTCTGTCGTTGCGCCTGGGACTGGTCCAAGACTACGATGAACTGACACAATGCGAACTCGATCTGCAATTGCCACGTTTGCCCGCCGATGGACCGACAACAGCGTCCGAGCTCCATCTGCAACAGACATTACGTCCGTTGCTCGATCAAAAAGTGTTGCTGGCAGCCGATTTTAAAGCAAGTCATTCGGTGGTTCGCAATTCGGTCGCGGGTTTCCATCACTATTGCAGTAAAGCGTTAAAAAGTTTTGGCAATCTATCGCATTCGAGCGCCCGAAAACTGGCCAGATTGCAAACCACGGGTTCGCGTTTTGTCGTATCGGGCAGTCCGGACGACAAAGCAAATTTCGAAGCGGCTATCAAAGAAGTGGAAAACGGAATCATTCCAGATGCCAATGATCTGCAAAACAACCGATCACTGGCATTGACGCTGCAACACGCCAAAAAACTCGTCGAACGTCGAATCGAGTTGGACGATACGATCGAAACGCTGGTCTCGATTCCTATCCGCCAGCAGATACTGCAAATCATGAATAACGCTTCGGCAACATACCAGACGAAATCTCGGATCGCCGGCCAGTTCCGCCTGATTTTGTCAACTTCCATCGTGCTACTGTTGGGATTCTGTTTCTACCAATTCGTGGCATTGTGGAAACACAAATCCGCTCTGTATGAAGCCAACGTCAATCTGGAACATCGCGTCTCCGATCGAACTTCGGAACTCGCAGCCGCCAAAGCCGAAGCCGAGAAACTAGCGCTCGTCGCACGTTATACCGACAATGCCGTCGTGATCACCGACGACCAGACACGGATCGAATGGGTCAACGACGGATTTACACGAATCACGGGATACGAAGCCGACGAAGTCATCGGCAAACGACCATCGGAATTTCTGCAAGGCCGCGATACCGAAGAGGAAAAATTGGAAATCATGCGCGCCGCCGTCCAGGCAAAACGCGGATTCGATATACAAACGATCAACTACCGCAAAAATGGTGAACCGTTCTGGGTCGACATTGAAGCCCGGCCGATCAAAGACAAAGACGGAAAGGTGCGTCGATTCATCGCAATTGAAAGTGATATAACCGACCGCGTGAATAGTGAGATCGAACGCCAACAACTCAACGAACAACTTGTTGACGCGTCACGAACTGCCGGCATGGCAGAAATGGCAACGGGTGTTTTGCACAATGTCGGCAACATCCTCAACAGCGTGAACGTGTCCACCAATTTGATTCGAAAGCAGTTTCAAAAAAGCGCGTTGATCAATCTGGAAAAAATCACCAATCTCATTGCAGAACACGATGGCAATTTCGAAGAATTTGTCAGGCTCGACGAACGCGGCCAGAAAATTCCCGCCTATTTCACGAAACTCAATGAGACGCTGCAACAGCAGCACCAAAAAATGAAGGGCGAGTTCCAGGATCTGATCGATAATGTCGAACACATCAAGGAAATTGTCTCAGTGCAACAGTCGATGGCCAAATCCTCGGGTGTCATGCAAGATCTCGCGCCTCGAGATCTGATCCATGATTCGATTACGGCAAACAAAGGAACACTTGCCAACCACAATATCAAAATTGTTCAAGAGCTCGACGACCATTTGCCCACACTGATTTCCGACAAACACAAAATCCTCCAAATTTTGATCAATCTGATCAAAAACGGGAAAGACGCACTCGTTGAACAAAACACGCCCAACCCTGAACTAAAAATATCCGTCAGTAGTTGCGATGAGAATATCGTATTTCGAGTCAGCGACAATGGCGTCGGAATTTCGCAAAGCGAGATTGACAAAATCTTTAACCATGGATTTACAACCAAAAAATCCGGACACGGATTTGGTTTGCACAGCAGTGCCAACGCCGCAACCGAATTGGGCGGCACGTTAACCGTATCGAGCGACGGAATAGGTCGAGGTGCGGTTTTTGAATTATCTCTCCCTGCCGCCTTCGAGGCCCAACCCGCTATGGTCTGAACTTGACCGCCCTCCACACACTTAAACAGGTAAAACAAAATGGCAACCGAACAACTAACTTCGAATCGAATCTTGGTCATCGACGACAATGAAGCGATCCATTCCGACTTTCGAAAAATCTTTGCTCAAACAGACGGCAAAAACGAGCTGGACGAGTTAGACGCCGAGCTATTTGGCGATAATACGACTGAAACACAAACAGGCTTGGATTTTGAACTCTGTTTCGCGTCCCAAGGCAAGGAAGGTTTTGAACTGCTCAAAGCGGAAACGGAAGCGGGACGACGGTTCAACACAGCGTTCGTCGATATGCGGATGCCACCCGGCTGGGATGGCGTCGAAACCATCGAACATCTTTGGCAAGTCGATCCCGATTTGCAAATCGTGATCTGTACGGCATATTCCGATCGAAGTTGGGACGAGATTTTTCAGCGACTCGGTCGCACCGACAAACTGTTGATTCTCAAAAAACCGTTTGACGAAATCGAAGTCACTCAGTTGGCCACAGCGCTTTGCGAAAAACGACGCCTGCTTCAGGAATCGCAAAAAAAACTGGAAAACCTTGAGGAAACGGTTGGGCAACAACAGGTCGAAATCAAGGCCGCGCACCAAGATGCGGAAAACCTGATTGACTCGATGTCGAGTATCTTGATCAGCATCGATGAAAACGACTGTGTCTCCCGTTGGAACCCGGTCGCCGTCTCCACGTTTAACATTCCGATTGCCGACGCCATCGGCAAAAAATTTCATCAACTTAATATCCGTTGGTGCAAACCTGATGAGATTGCCGCTTTGTTGTCGGCCAAGCCCGAAAACGAAAAAGTTCACACGGAAGTTCAATTCCTTGATGAAATGGATACAACCCACACCTTGGATATTCGGGTTTGCAGAATCGGCCAAGACGCTACTTGCAAATCACGGTTGATTCTGGCTGCCGACGTTTCCCATCAAAAAAATCTTCAAGCACAACTCGACCAGGCACAACGCCTGGAATCGGTTGGCCAATTGGCGGCGGGTGTCGCGCACGAAATTAACACACCGATGCAATACATCGGCGACAATGTCCGGTACGTATCCAAATCGATCGAAAAACTCGACCCGTTGCTCAATTGCCTGCCCGCGCTGGTGGATGACGGCGTTTCGGACGAACAACTGATTGACTTGCGAAACTCATTAGCAGACGTGCCGCAACCCAAGAATATCAAATCGACACTAAAACAGATTCCCAATGCGCTGTCCGATTCTATCGAAGGCGTCAAATCGGTTTCCCGGATCGTTGCGGCGATGAAGGAGTTTTCGCACCCTGGCAACGATGAAAAAAGTCAAGTTTGCTTGAATCATATTCTGGATTCGACCGTCACCGTGGCTAAAAACGAATGGAAATATGTTGCCGAAGTCAAATTGGACCTGCAAGATGAACTCCCTAAAATTGCCGGTCTGCCCAGCGAATTAAACCAGGCGTTTCTCAACATCATCGTCAATGCTGCACACGCGATCGGTGATCGTGTTGCCAAAGGGAAAGGCGACGATAAAGGGCTGATTTCCGTAAAAACCGTTGAAAAACCTGATTGCGTCGAAGTCGTGATCGAAGACAACGGCGGCGGCATCCCCGCCAACGCGCGCGAACGAGTCTTTGAACCATTCTTTACTACCAAAGATGTTGGCAAAGGTACTGGCCAAGGATTAGCCATCGCTCATTCTGTCATCGTTCAAAAACACGGTGGCAAACTTTGGTTTGACGTCGAAGAAGACGTCGGAACGAAATTCACTATTCAAATCCCACGGGTATCGGCAACAGAACAAGAGGAACGTGATCCTCCTGTTGAGCCAATCGTACAGTTTGTCACGAGTTCACCCGCGGAGGTCATCAAATCTGGAGTCTAGCATGAAGGTATTGCTGGTTGACGACGAAAAACAAATTCTGCGAGGCGTCTCGCGAATGCTCGAATCGGAAATGGAAGATTGGGAAATCGAAACCGCCGAGTCCGGTCCCGAAGCTCTCGATCTCCTGAATTCCGATGATTTCAACGTCATCATTTCCGACATGCGAATGCCGGGAATGGACGGCGCTCAATTGCTGGAACAAGTCGCCGCCCGATTTCCCAAAATGCTACGAGTCGTGTTGTCGGGACAAGCCGATCGACAAACCGTCATGCGGGCAGTTCAACCGATGCATCAATACCTTTCCAAACCCTGTGACGCACACGTCCTCGTCGAGATTATTAGTCGCGCCGAGATCTTTCAGGAAACCATTTCGTCGAAAGAAGTCCTGGATGCCATCGGCAAGGCGAATGGTCTACCATCGGTTCCCGACGTGGTTACCGAAATCAATGCAGAATTGGACAGTGACAATTGCACGTCCCAATCGATTGCCAAAATCATCTCCCGCGATCCCATCGTTAGCGCCCGAGTTTTGCAGTTGGCCAACTCAACGATTTTCGGGCTGCGACAACCCGTGGTTGATCTGAAGCACGGTGTCGGAGTCATTGGCAACGAAATGGTTCGTTCACTGGTCCTGTCACATGCCCTGTTTTCAGAAGGTCAGCACGATTCCATTTTGTCCACGGCTCAATTGTTTGATCATTGTTTCCAAACGGCGATGGTCGCACGAGAACTGGCACCGATCGCAGGCCTCAATCGCAATCAAATGAACTCGGTGTTTACCGGTGGATTGCTCCACGATATCGGTAAAATCATCTTGGTAAATGCATTTCCGGAACGTTACGACAACATTCTTGGCGCCGCAAAGACAACAATTCAACCAATCTGGCAACTGGAAATGGAAGAATTCGGCGCCACACATCCGGGAATCGGCGCCTATCTGCTCGAAATGTGGGGCATCCCGGTCGAGATCATTGGCATTGTCGGGTCGCATCACAGCGCTGAGCTGTGCGCCAAAGGAGATCTCGACATTCAAATAGTATATGCCGCCAATTGGATTGTGAATGGCGGCGACGAAAACGAAATTCAGAAATTTGTCGATTCAACTGAGACACCCGAATTGGTCGATGCATTTCGAGAGCGGCTGTTGAACTGGAAAACGCAATACAACGAAAAACTTGTAAACAAGGATTCATCTGATGCCTAATACTAGAATTCTGTTCGTCGATGATGAGGAAAAAATCCTCAACGGAATTGAACGTCAGCAAGGCGATGATTTTGATATCTCGATCGCATTGGGCCCGTACCCGGCACTCGAACTGGTGCAAAACGAGGAACCGTTTGCCGTCGTCGTTTCCGATATGCGAATGCCGGAAATGAACGGCGTCGAACTGTTGGCAAAAATCCGGGAAATCTCACCGGATACGGTCCGCATGATGTTGACCGGCTATGCCGAATTGTCATCGACCATCGAAGCGGTCAACCAAGGCCACATTTTTCGCTTTCTCTCAAAGCCGTGTAGCGCCGATGATTTGGCGGCGGCACTCAACGCGGGCTTGAGGCAATACGCGTTGGTCGAAGCCGAAAAAGAACTGGTCGAAGGAACGCTGCACGGCAGTGTTAACGTGTTGAGCGAAGTCCTGTCGCTGGTCAACCCGCTCGCTTTCGGACAATCGTCACGAGTTCGGGCAACCGTCGACGGTATTCTGAAACGGGCTGATGTTGAAAATCAGTGGCAGTTGGAAATTGCAGCCATGTTGTCACCATTGGGCTGCGTCGCACTGTCACAACAAATTCTGCAAGACAAAATCGATGGCAAAAAGCTGAGTCTCGAAGACGAAAAAACATTTGCAGCACATCCTAAAATCGCCGCCGACCTCCTCAAGTCAATTCCCCGTTTGGAACCCGTTGCCAACATTATTTTTAACCAGAATAGCCATCCACCAAAATCTGGTGGACCCAATATTTCGATTGAAAGCCAGATCCTCAAAATGGCCATCGATTTTGACCAACAAGAGTTGATTTGTGAAAGCTCCCTCCATGCGCTTAATGAGCTCAAAGACAATGGGCAAAACTACGATGCTGAACTCTTCGAGGCGCTTTCAGAATACGTCAAACAGGAACGCGATCTTCAAATTGTTAAACTCTCACCGAGCGATATTCGCGAAGGGATGGTTTTGGCGGAGGATCTGCGAAACGATCAAGGCACGTTGCTAATGTCAAAAGGTCAAAAAATCACAGCGGCCGCCCAGCACGTCATCGAAAATTTGACTCAAAATAAAACCCTCACCGAACCGATCAAAGTGATCGACGCGAAACACAGTTGCCCCGTTGTTTGAAACAAATAATTTTTTCTGGAGTAAACCATGGTTGATGAAGAGTCTCCTCGTGTTCTCTGTGTGGATGACGATGTCAAAATCCTGCGATCGCTGCAACGCACGCTCACCGCGCATGGACTCGATGTCGTTTGCTCAAGCTGCACGGCCGAAGCCAACGCCATCCTGAAACGAGTCGATATTCAAGTGATTGTGTGCGACCAACAGATGCCCGGACAATCAGGACTCGATTTCCTAACCGAAATTTTGCAGCAAAAACCCGACTTGATCGCATTTATGTTGAGCGGAAGGGTTGCCGGATTGGTGATGGCCGAACAATGGGCCAACGAAATTGGTGTCCGCAGGATTTTTTCAAAACCCTGTGATGCTAATGAATTGGCGAAAGCGATTATTTCCGCTTTGGCAGCCAAGCTTTGTTAATCCACCGGGTGCACGATGTAAAAACGCACTGCCACGTTTTCGTGAGGCGTGACGTGCCATGCAGTGGGTGACAACAAAAACGGCCGGTGGGAACCGGCCCTACTTGCTCACTGATACCAATACAAGCACGAAGCGTGATAGAATTTTGCATCAGGAATTGTAACTCAAGTTGAGCCAACGACTTCCTGCAATCATAAGCGCGAAGCGTGAGCGAGGGACCAAAACCACGCTGATTTACGGCGAAACGTGGTCCCTCACTTACGTTTCGGGTTATGATTTTTGTTTAATGCAAAATCCTA
>JANQLU010000139.1 GCA_028280445.1 Pirellulaceae bacterium
TCCTGACCGCGAAACACCAGTTCACCGTCGCGGGTGCGGTTCGCGTTGCGGCGCATTTCATCGACATGTTCCTGGGCCAGGCGCAATTCCTCGGCTGTGAGCCTATCGAGCTCGGCAAGGCGCTGCTGGATGTCGGCGAGGCGTTGGTGTTCGAGAATTTGCAGAGTATCGATGGCACGGTTTCTTGAGCCGCGCTCGCCGCTCCCGGCATCAAAGCCCATCGCATCGCCAGTGAAGCGCTCGATCTTGTGGCCACGGTCGGCCAGTTCGTTGTTCAGATCGTCGAAATCCTGCTGCCGCCGATTGTTTTCATCTTCCAGATTACTCATTCACACCACTCAATAATCAAAATACTCGCACAACTATGGATTACTATATATTTTACCAAAACAAACAATAATTATGCAAATTAGGTGATGTTCTCTTTGAGGATTTGAATTTATTGACACAGGCAATCCGCTTTGTGATATTTTATTCATATGAATAAAGTAACCAATGAATTGTTGTATGAGACCCTCAAAGAGGTTCGTTCGGATATCTCCATTCTGAAAGAGGCTGTGCGCCGGGTTGATTCGCGCATGGGGGCCATCGAAAACCTCATGGCCGGATTTCACAACACTCTGAACTGGCACGGGCAGGAACTAGACGAACATCGGGGCCGGCTAGAAGATATCGAGGGTCAGAGCCACGATCCCGAAACGGGATAAGGGACGTATCGGTGATATCTGCTTTGTTGGCTCGATTCTGCCCCGCTTGCGTCAGACAGGTCTCAAAAAAACGTAATAGTTGGCAATTTAATCTCCGATTAGATTATTCATCGGTCGTCCGTATCGAATGTTTACAGACGACTTTACTTATTCCACTTTTACAGTGTAGTATTCTCCGATGGATTTCTTTTTTTCATATACTCTAATTGGATTTGGAGTTTTTGTTCTGGCGGGCGTTTATCTTGCTGTCGCGCTTTTCCCAAGATGCTCGGCACCGAAGCGCAAGCCGGACTAGCCGACCCCGACCGGGTGATTGACCGGCTTGGCGACATTCTCCGCATCCCGTCCCGCTCTCATTTCGCACTGGTTCCCCTTCTGACATTTCCCGCATAACCAGGCTTCGGCTTGCCGCCATACGCCTTTGGCACGGGCGCTCGTTTCCTTTGAACCTTCCGCTTTGATCTTTCGTTCGTTCGGCGAACGGCGACGCTGGGCGCATGTGCAGCGCCCTTTTCCATTGTCCTCTCTTCTCTTTGCCGTCTTTCGGCCGCCAGCCATGGCGGTCCTTTCCCTGGCCGTGATTGTGGCTGTGGGGGCGCAGGAAAGGCCCTGATGTCCGGGGCCTCGAAGCAAAGAGGAGACGACAATGACAAAAGTCCTCACACAAGCCGCCCTTGCGCACCTGTCCACCGGCGAGCTGCAAGCCCTTCACCGCAAGGTCCGACAGGACCTCGCCGCCAGTGCCGAAGGCTCGGCCGAACGCGCCGCCGCCCTTGCCACGCTGGAAAATGTCAGCCGGGC
>JANQLU010000040.1 GCA_028280445.1 Pirellulaceae bacterium
AGTATAAATTCTGGACCTCTTTTCTACCTTGCGGCAATGTTGAGTGCTATGTTGTATGATGACAAGCGAATTGTAACGTTATTGCGTGCTTGTATATAAATTTGAAGTTGTAAGTAGCTGGCGTGATTGTCACACACGAATATATTGATGAGCAAAAAATTATGCTTTTCTTTTCATACCTCGTACAGGACCGTGCTTGTTGCTCGCTATTTGCAACAGAAGAGTATTATTTTGTATAACACCATTGCGCTGTTTGCATGCGTACGTCTTTGGACAACACCATGCAGCATTGGTGACGCCTGGAACAAAGGCTACGCCACACGTGGTGTACACTAGCCGTGTGCCAAGCCGCATGCCTCGTCCATGCCCCCGCCCAACCAAGAAATGAAAACATCGAAACATGCTGCAAAGTATGGACACACGAGACACACTGCTGTTCCACAAGGCACGTACCAAGGCGCATGCCTCGTCCATGCCCGTGCACAACAAGTGTAATGAAATCAAGAACAAAACACAACATTTATTAACGGTGACGCGTGTAGCAGAGGCGATAGCAGAGGCGACGACACAGGAGACACACTGCTGCTACACAAGACAAGTACCAAGGCACGTGCCTCGTCTGTGCCTCTGCACAGCCAACATATTGAAACATTGACACATGTTGCAAACTCACGACACCCTACACCTACAGCTGGAGCACAAGGTAGGTACCAAGGCTCTTGCCTCGTCCATGCCCATGCAGAACTAGTTTACTAAAATCAAGTACATAACAGAAACTCATCACCATTGACGCATACAACAAAGGCCACAACACATGCGGCGTACACTAGGCATGTACAGAGGCACGTGCCTCGTCCATGCCCATGCTTAGCCAGCATTTTCAAACGTTCACAACCAACACAGTAAAACATAGGTACATGCTACAAACTCACGACACAGGATGCATGCCGCTAAAGCACAAGGCACGTACCAAGGCGCTTGCCTTGTCCATGCCCGTGCACAGCTGACTTCAATAAAATGAAGTACATAAACAGAAAATTTATCAGCATTTTCATATGCAACACAGGCCACAAAAGACGGTGTGTAAACCAAGCATGTACCGAGGCGCGTATATCGCCCATGCCCGTGCATAAGCGACTTTAATAAAATCAGGTACATGACAGAAAATTTATCAGCATTAACACATGCAACAAAGCCCACAACACACGCGGCGTTCACTAGG
>JANQLU010000045.1 GCA_028280445.1 Pirellulaceae bacterium
CGCATCGTCTGCTAGGCATTCTTCATGGATTTTCCCATCTCTGTGCAGGGGCGTACTCTGTTCGCCGATGATATTTTCTGGATCGATACTCTCATTGCATCCAATCCCACTTGGAATCGTTCCAAACTCTCTCGCCACATCGCCCAACATTGGCAGTGGACCAATGCGGCAGGTCAACTGAAGGATATCGCTGCTCGAACCATGCTCCGCAAACTTGAGCAGCGCGGCATGATCTCTTTGCCCCCTCGTCAGTCCAGCCCGCCTCATAGTAGTCATCCGGCGCGATTCATTGCACCTGTACCGCATTCCACAGATCCCATTGAAGGTCCCCTCGCCAACCTGCGTCCTTTACGGCTTCAGCTCGTCGATAATGCCTCTTCGCGAGCGCTCTTTTCCCATCTATTACATGCCTATCACTACTTAAGTTATTCTCGACCGGTTGGCGAGAACCTCGCTTTTCTCGTCGTTGATTGCACCGATCGCGTCGTTGGTTGCTTGCTCTTTGGTGCTGCAGCCTGGAAAGCAGCAGCCCGGGACCATTATATCGGGTGGAACTCTCAGCAACGTTCACAGCAACTACCACTTGTAGCCAACAATATGCGATTCCTTATCCTTCCCTGGGTGAAAGTGCCGCACTTGGCGAGCCATGTCCTTGGGTTGGCCGCGCGCGCCTTGAGCGATTTTTGGCAACTGAAATATGGGCATCCGATCTACCTCCTGGAGACCTTTGTGGAACGTGACCGCTTTCGTGGAACCTCGTACGTTGCGGCGAACTGGATCAAGGTCGGAGAAACGACCGGACGCAGCCGCAATGATCGTCAGCGGACGATGCAGGTCCCAGTCAAAGATGTCTATTGTTACCCTTTGTGTCGTGACTTTCGAAAGCGACTCGCCGCCTGAGCGAGCGTTCAACCCAACCAATTTGCTGTAATGTTTTTGGAGCGTTTCCTCAATGACCTTTCCACTCACTGGTCTGTGGTCTTCCCTAGAGAGGCGAGCGCTAATCGCGCCATGAAACTGGCTATCGGGCTACTTCTGGGCATGGGGCGACGCACAATCACTCGTGCCATCTGCTTTCATGGCGAAGATCAGATCGACTGGAGCGCGAACTACAAACTCTTCTCCAGGAGTAAGTGGGATGAACAAGCGCTATTTAGTCAAGTGGTGCCGCAGTTAGTCCGAAGCAATTACCTGAGGACGGATCTGGTGGCCATAGCTTGGGACGACACTGCGGTACCCCGTAGCGGTAAGCATGTTCCTGGGGCGCAATGGATGCGTGATAGTATGGGGCCACCGTTTCACGTCAATCTGATCTGGGGTCAACGGTTTCTTCAAGCTAGCGTGTTAGTTTCACTCTACGAACAAGACCAAGAAAGCGCGCCACGCGCCATCCCGCTGAAATTCAAAGAAGTGACAGCGGTAAAGAAACCTGGCAAAGGCGCGAGCACTGCAACGGTAGCCGATTACAAAGAGGCGAAGAAGAAACACAATCTCTCGACGGCTGCCGTAGAAGAGTTCAAGACGATGCGCCGGGAGTTTGACGAGCAAGGAATGGAGGGAACGATCTTGCTGCACACAGTGGACGGATCGTATCTGAACCGGACCACACTCGAGTATGATTTCGAAAGAGCGATCCTATTAGGCCGTGTTCGGAAGAACGCTCGACTATGCTATC
>JANQLU010000081.1 GCA_028280445.1 Pirellulaceae bacterium
TAAAATGGCCAACGCTTTTTTTAAGATGTCTCGTTCCCGTTCAGCTCGACGGAGTTGATCGCGCAGTTCTTTGACTTCCTGGTCGAGCGTTTCGGCAACGACCCCACCTGCGGCGACCAGTTCTGTTTTCCAACGGTAAAGAAGATTCGGGTTTCCAATGCCAAGGTTGTCAGAAACCGAACTGGCCGAGTACCCATCGAGCATCATCTGAACAGCCTGAAGTTTGAAATCACGGTCAAACTTGCGGCGTTTAATTGTGCTGGTTTTTCCATTGCTCTTGGCCATCGTGGCGCTCCTTGATCTAGGCTCCGGTACCTACAATCTTAGAGGTTCGCGCGCCCGTCAAGCATGAGCCACCTCAATCAGTCCCCATCGTTCTACAGAGTCTTAATCACAATGTGATAATCACTGAGTGCGCCTAGGCGCAAAACTTCTCCCTACTGTGGAATCGTTGTTTTCATTTGATGATGACCCGTTATTATTTTTTCTTTGTCAAGAATCACATCTACGGCTTTTAGCACTGAGGAACACCACTAATGAAATTACGGATTTCTTTTCTCGCAGTCTTCTCTTTGGTCATTGCTTTTCAGCTCAACGCGCAGATCCGGCACGGGCAGGTTATTCCATCGTTCGTGGTCTATGAGCAAACGTCCGCTGTATCTCAAGTATTCCCTGGAGCTGGTTTGCTGACTCCTAACGAGGATCAGCTCTACGTTGGTCACTGCTCGTTTTACCGTGGCAACGCAACAACCAATAACTGGAAGTCCTACACGGAAGCCTTCCCGCTCTTTACGTTAATGAGTCCATACTTTGTGCTCGATAAGTTTCCGAAGATCATCAACCATACCGCAGAAGATGACGTTAGTAGTGCCCACCCTGAACTCATCATCGACAAATCGAGAGTGGGAGTAGCTAAGTTCTACTTTGGACCAGATCCTCCAGAGTTTTTCGGTGGGCTTCCAGTTATACCGGCACCAACAGACGTGCTCGATATGACCATCAGTACTGTTAGCCCACGGGTCGCATTCGTCGATAACATTTCAGATCGCACTGGCCTTCCGGCGATGGCAGGACATACTTCATATGATATTCGGGTACGATTTGATGCTCCCAATAAAACTACTCGTGATGATGCTGTCCATTTTGGTTTGATGCGAGCCCGACTGGCTTTTTATGGCAAGCAAGATGACGGTGGATGGTCTGATCCGATTGAAGTCATTGTGAATCAGGACTCCGTAGGTTATATGACTAAATCCATTCACTTCCCAAATGACTGGGCAAAAGTTGGTAAATTTGAATTGAAAGTTGAGCTTCAAAGACAGATTTGGACTGAGCCAATTGGTGAACTGGCCCAATGGGGGCCTTTTACTAAGACTAAGGTAGCTGGGCCCAATACTTCCTTTATCGAGATTCTGCAAAAGGACGATGGCGTAGTTGGAGAATAGTCATGAAGCCAATCTGTATATGCATACTTCTGCTTTCTTCAGCGTGTATCGGGCAGGAGAAAAAAGAAGCATACAAAATGCCCAACGGCATTGAGCTTCGTGGTTTTGATCTTAGCTTGCTTGAGAACAAGAATCTGCTGGCGGATGAGTTTGAATTTACCGACGATCAAAAGCAAAGGTTAAAGAAGCTAAAGGCTGAGCTTGAAAAGCCCAAAAAGCCAGCTCCACCAAAGATAGTGAATCGTCCCTATAACCTTGATCAAAGGTCTTCAAAGGGCTTCAATTCTACGTTTGGGACGCGATCAACACCCGGTGAGCGGATCAAGCTCTATCCGCGTGTGCGAAAAATACTAGCGCCACACCAACGGAAACGCCTTGATCAGATTTTTACGTGGTACGGCAGGTCACAGCGTAAGAGTCGGTTTTCGGCGTGGGTAGCAATAGACGTATTGGAAGCCGGCGGACTGGAACAAGAGAAAATTCAGCAGCTTATAAAGGTGGCTGGTGCAGCCGAGGAAGACTATCGCAAAAAGCTTCAAGCGTTCCGCGTAGAACAGAACAAAGAGCTATTTGCGGTGTTAACAGCTAAACAAAAGAAAGCATACCTCAACCTCATCAATCCCAAGCGGGAGATTGCAGAAAGCACCACCGCCGCTTTTCCAGTAGCCAGTGTCGCTCTGAGTTCAGGGTTTGAAATCCTGCGAGAACTAAATATGTCGGCAGAGCAGCAGCTTGAATTACGGAAAATCCACAATAAATTTTCTCTGCGTTATGCACAGATTAGTGAGTCCATGACTAAAGAAGAATGGAAACGATCTAATACGGCCATTCTCTACTTTGAAGAGTACTTAAAGCACTGTGCGGGAGAGATGGAGGATTTATTTACTGCGAAACAACTTGGAGTCATTGAACGGGAGTACATCCGAAAGCGGGTTGCATACCGTGGTCCGGTTGAAGCAATTTTTGATCCTGCGCTTGCTCACGCCTCAGGAATATCAATGACCAAGTTGCGGTCTCTTGGGCAGCTACGCAAGAAGCTCCATTCTGCGGCTCAGAAAAAGAAGATCGAACTGACTCGGCAGGGGTTTGAGGCAATGCTCAAAAAGGTAGATCGAGAAACACGGGGCATGCTGAAGAAGTACTTTGGAGAGCCGCCGCTATTTGTGCTGAGTAGGTAGTGAAATTTCCGTGCTGCTGCCTTCGTCGGAGCCGGTCGTCGGTCGCTCGCCAGACCTGTGGCGGCCGACACTAGGCGCAGTAAGAAGATGCAGCCTTTGTTGGTGGGGTTGGAGGCACGTTTTTCTTTGAGTTTGCCTTTGAGGTTGAGCTGCTTAGTATTGTGAGGAACGATCACAAAATTCAAAGGAAGGCGCAAAAAGGAAAGCCGCCAAAAGCTATCAAAAAATCAATCCGGTGTGTGAGTGCCAAGCTTAATGCCGGACTTTTCTTCCACAATTCTAGGAACCATTTCCACGATGACATTGCGGAGCAATTTTGCACTCTCACTTATTTCACGATGCTTGGGCAAATAGAGCGCTGCACTAAGCCCTGGCATGGCACTTTGATGAATGCGTCCACAAGCAACTCCACTGCCCCTGCTCATTTGTGCAATTGTTGAAAATCCACCTGGAATTGCACCAACTGCTTCACCTTCCTCGATGTGTGCCAGAACTATGCCAAAAGTATTTACCTCAATACGTCTGCCCATTCCTTTTGCTTTGGGAAGGCTCTCTGCCACAGTCGGTTGGACAATTTTCGGGAGTGTAATGACAGTATGCTCGGATAGAAATTCAAGGTCAAAAATCAGTTGATTGTCAATCTTCTCAGCTAGGGGGTGGTCTTTACGACACACGAGAGCGCATGGAATAGGCTCGTGCAAGGGCAGAAACTCTACCTGTTCTTCAAACGCTTCTTGTTCTACTTGGTATGGCCCCATAGCAAAATCAACTAACCCATCTCGGACCAGTTCAGTAAGGCGTGGTACGTTGTCTTCAGGAAACTCCATTTGTGGCGTATTTCCTTGCGCACGACTCAATCTCAGAAATTGCCCAATGCATGTTGGCAAAAGATAAGTTTGGATGAAGTTCGTAACGGCAATGGTTATCTGCGGTGATTCATGCTTCCAGTGCTTTATACGGTAATGGTGATTTAGGTATTGGCGAGCCGCTTTATAGAATTCTCTGCCCACATCAGTTACGCCCGTGGGAGGTTTGCCGCCAACGACATCAATGAAAATTTCTTCGTAATGTTCATGGAGTGCAAGAACCAATCGCGAAATTGTAGAAGCCGATGACCGATGCAGATGCTCTTCGGCGATTTGGCGATAACTCTTTCCTGGATGCTGGTTGATCGCCTCGAACGCATCACAGAACAACTCCAGGTTTTCTGGACTCAATAGATCCTTGCTCACAAGACTGCCCTCCCGTGTTTTGCAACACCCATTGCATGCAGTGATTACCTACCAGACCTTTTTTATTTTTCAATTCACTTTCGAGATAGACAAGCCATACGATTCTTTTGGCGAAAGCTGAATTCGGTACGGTCCGTTTAAAAACGGCCGGGTGATGCTACCAACACCACCCAGCACTTGCCGATGCCAGCCCTCACAAACTAAGGCCAGCACGACCGACAGGGACTCGGAAAGAAAGCCGCTGATCGCTCGTGCTGTAAGGATCGGGATAGTAAACGGAAGTACCAAGACAAACAAGCAAAATCCCACTGAAGTTGTGTGAACGCCATGCAGCCTAGTGGGATTTTTTTATTCCCGCATCGCTGCTCATCAGTTAATCCACTTTTTAGATGCGGAGTAAATCATGAGCACAAACAAACCAGTTGCACGGCAGACTGATTTCAACAATGGAACGCGCTTAACCGTCAGCGTGTTTCAGAACGCTGGAAAAGAGCGGCCGTGGTACGGCATCGCCATCCAGCATTCATATTGGCAAAAAGATGCTCAGGCGATAAGTGATCCACGTAGCCTGAATTTAGGCAAAGCAGACTTGTTGTCACTCAGCTCTCTATTGGAAAAGGCATACCACGTCATTGTTGATCTGGAAGAGAAAGACAGCGCGACGATGCGAACGGGAACGGAGGCAGGGCAATGATCACTATTCAAAAACTCATTGAGAACGACACCTGCGAACTGAGTAATAGGAAGGAAACATTATGTGCCGTTGTGTCTCGTGATGGATTCCCAGATCAGAAGATTGCTCTGTCAAAGCTACCTGATGCGATCCGGTTGCTCGTGCCAGTCACGAGTTGCGCAGTCACGCCGGATGAACCTGCAACATCGCGTACACAGAAGAAATAAAAAATTTTCGCCGGAGTCAGATATCCGGCGTCTTAGCCGGAGACGTGCAATGGATATAAGAGAATTTTGGAAGTGGTTGCGGTGGTTCTTAGAACTTGATTCGGTCACCGCAGCGAACAAAGGTGAAACACTGATGTCCGTTTCTCAAAAGAATGATGAACCGCCAAAGTGGACACTTGGAAAAAGGCTTGGTGGCGGTGGCCAAGGCGATGTGTATGAGGCGGTGGCACCAGACGGAAAGCGGTGGGCAGTCAAATTTTACAAGCCCCGTGTCGCTACCCAGCAACAACAGAAAAAACTTGAACAGCTTATCGCGACAAAGCCCGCAAGTGATGCTTTTCTCTGGCCGGTAAAGGTCACGCACATTCCGCACCCCAAGAAAAGAAGGCGGAAAGCTGGGCTGGGCTACATCATGCCACTGATGGACGAGCGCTTTCGGCCGGTGACGGATATTATTGAGGGCAAGTGTGATGTCTCCATTCGTATCCTCTTGATCACCTGCCTAAACATTGCCACTGCCATCTTTCAACTGCACTTAAAAGGTCTCCACTATTGCGATCTGAAACCGGAAAACATCTTCTTTGATCCACTTACTGGTGAGGTGCTGTTTGCAGATGCCGACAACATCACATGGAAGAACGACTCATACCTTGGAACCATCGGCACGATGGCACCAGAAATGAAAAATGGCAAGGTGCCTAACTGTCAATTCACTGAACGGTTCGCATTAGCAGTAGTGATTTTCTCACTCCTCATCCGGCAGAATCCGTTTCACGGCAAGAAGTTGGATTCGGTAGAGTTCCGAAGCTTTAAGGATGACCACAAACATTTGCTATGTAATCCCCTGTTCAACTTTCATCCTACCGATCCGTCCAATCATCTGCCGCCAATGCACTTCGCTCATCAGATGATGAAGGTGTTTAGCTACCTTCGGCCGATATTTGAAGCTGCATTTGTAGATGGTCTCCATAACCGCGAACTGCGGCCGATGCCAACGCAGTGGATCTTATTGTTGAGCGGTGCACTTGGTCGGATTACGTACTGCACCAAATGCTGTGCAGAGAATGTGCTCTCAGCGTCTTCCGCCCACTGTTGGAACTGCCAACACAAGTTGCGGATCTTCGGTCGTCTCAAAATCTACACACCGTTTGCTGAACATCGGATTTTGGTAACGAAAGAGGCGGCAATCTACCCCGGTCATTTGGTCGGTAGGTCCAAGGGTAATTATCGGGAAGCTCTGGCCGTGTGCGAAAGCTATCGCCGCAACGCAGTGCCCACCCAACTGCGTAATTGCTCCCCATTCACTTGGGATTTACCAACAAAGAAACAAGTAGTTCAACCCGGCGATGCCCTGTCACTCCGGGAAGATCAGGATTTTCTAATCACACGCAATGTGCGCGTGAATTTTCGACGTTTGTCCAACTCTAGGAGGTAACATGACTACCCCAACTCTAGGTAACAGTATTGACTTTGCAGCCGCAGACACAGAAAAGCACGTACAGTTTCTGCTCGATCTCTCAACCTCAATGCGAGGTGGCGGCAAGCTCGCTTCGCTGAACACCGCCTTGCAAGCATGTACTTGTGCATTGGTTGAACTGCAACAGGCTCATCCGACACGGATAATAAAAGTCCGGCGCTATGGTTTTCCTCCAGGTTCGTGGATTGACCCAGAACCAATTCCCGTAAGTGAATTTACTCCAAGTGACTTAACGATCAAAGAATCGGGTACACCCATAGCTAAAGCGGTCAGGGATCTTGTGGCATACCTCAATTCCAAGAGTGGTGAGGGCCAATTGAGTCCTGCTGCACTATTGGTTTCTGATGGCCAGCCGACAGACGACTTCCATGCAGAAATTGAGAAAGCGAAGGAGAACCCGGCATTCTTCAAAGCAGATCGAATGGCAATCGCCATTGGTGCTGATGCCGATGAGGAGTGCCTGAAAAAGTTTCTGTCACCGAATGCTCCACTACTTCGTGCGGATAATGCCGATCAGCTAGTGAAACAAATGGTGATGGCCTCACGTATGTTAGCAACTGGTCAGCCATCGGCGATCGCTGGGAAACCTGAATCGATGCCAGAATTCGATGGCGGCGGGAATGACCTTGGCTGGAGCATTGATTGGGCATGATTAGGCACATGTTTTCACGAAAAGAAAAACGGCAGGTCATCACAGCCGGCGGCACGGCTTGGCAGACGATTGGTGAAAGCCAAATCAGTACCAGACACGCTGTGGCAGGGCAACCGAACCAGGATGCCTACGGTTGTGGTGTGACTGATTGCCGCGACGAGTGGTATCTATCCGTCACTGATGGTCACGGCGATCCCGTCTATTCCCGTAGTCACATCGGTGCCCAACTGGGAAGCCAGGCCGCAGAGCTTGTCGCTGATCAGTACTGGGCAGGAAATTACTGCTGCGAGCTTTTGCCGCTGCAATTGGAGAATCAGTGGCGTCAGCTCGTGGCAGAGTGGCACTTCAAGAATCCGCTCACGCCAACGGAGCTGGCCATGCGTGGTTCGCGTGATGTCTATGTACTGTACGGAACGACGATGCTCTTTGCGGTGAAGAAAGGTGGCCACCTTGTTGCTGTTCGCTTCGGCGATGGAGACATCTTGGGAGCGACATGGGATGGCTTCGTGCAACCGCTGTTCGCAATCAAGGACTCTTCCAGCGATACGTACAGCCTTGCCCATGCCAACAGTTACCTTAACGCTGAAATCACGACCCGATGCATGGAACACAATGCCTTGCCTCTGGTGTTTGCGTGCAGCGATGGTGTAGTCAATGGTTGCGCTAGCCCGGCCGAGTTAATGAAAATCGGCGAGCAGCTGTTTGTAATGCTGAGAATGCATGGCATCAAGCACGTCCGTAAAGAGCTATCTGGGTTACTGAAGAAGGCCAACGGAACAGTTGGTAATTGTGGCAGCGGCGATGATGCTTCTCTCGCCCTAGCATACTGTGGAGGTGTTGCATGATCACTTTGTCCAATATCATCCTGATCGGTTCTATTAGCCTGCTGGTCGTGACTATTGCCTGTGCGGTACTTCCAATAGTTGTCCGCATGTTAAAAGAACGGGCGGAGGAAAATCGGCAAAATCAACTCGTTGCTGACACAAAGCAAAAACTCCAGCGTTACTTTGAGCAGCATCAAAAGAGGCTCGGCCGTTGGTACACGGCACGGCAGTTTACGTATCACCTCGATAAGCTTGTTACAGAATGCGTAGCGTTCAGAAAAACCAACAACCGCCACCAGACGCCTGATCAGTTTCTACTGCGGCAGGCACGGAGCCTCATGCAATTCATTGATCGGCGCATCTTGGTTGCTGACCTCGAAAAGCTGCATAAATCCACCGGCTGCACGATCCCGTTAGACGAGTTGGAAAAGGCTTTTACGCAGATCATTGATCATCGACGGAAGTATGTTGAGAGCGTTGATCTTGCTTTAACACTGCAACGGCATATTGAAGGCGCAGCACCGAAGCCAAAGGCTGCGGAAGCCAAGCCGCTGC
This sequence comes from Pirellulaceae bacterium, assembly GCA_028280445.1. GTDB lineage: Bacteria > Planctomycetota > Planctomycetia > Pirellulales > Pirellulaceae > JANQLU01. Next base: position 8,264 of record JANQLU010000081.1, read on the forward strand.
CATTGCTTACACGCTACCAAGAAGAACGTGCACGCCAGGAAGCCGTGCTGAAGGCCATCCTACCAACGAAAGCTGGCTTAGTTCAGCTCAATGCTGAATTGGATCGCCATATGAACGAATGGATGTATCAGCAAGGGGGAAAGATTCAATGAATATGAGAAGAACAATGATTGCTGTTTTGTGTTTGGGGCTACTTTGCTCCTTGTTCCTGCCGGCAATGGCTGCGGCCATCATCGGCCCAGTAAAGAAACTTATTCCACACACACCACCGCCACCAATCACTCACGCAGTACTGGGTACGATGTGCGGGGCAGAGTCCCCAACTCTCGTTGCACCGGAATTAAAACGGTTCCATACGCATATGATTGGGTTCGGTGTGACCGGCACCGGCAAGTCAAAGTTCATTGAACAACTCTGCCGTGAACTATCGTTTGCCGATCACGGCTACGCCCTTATCGATCCTAATGGTGACACTGCTGATGACGTCTTTCGTTGGCTCGTGGCGAATTACAAAACCTTCCCTTCACTCATAAAACGGGTTCACTACCTGAAGCTTGGGGATCTCAAATACAGCTTCCGCTATAACCCCTTTGAGTATCGTCCAGACCCCAATGATCCGCATGCTCATACTTGGCGTGCTAAGCTCGCGTGGCTCGATACACGGTGTGAAGAAATTGCCAAGATCATCATTCGCAAACTTGGCCAAAGTGAAGCAGAGGCAGCCAAAGAAGTTCGTTTTAAGCGTTGGTTGAAAAATGTCCTTTTCGCAATTGGAATTGCTAATCTTCATGGGCACAAGTTATCCATCGCAGAACACGCCATTCCGCTGCTCTCGCCTGGGCACAACGATCATCCCCAACTCTACGCCATCGTGGAGCCATTGCTGACGAAGTTGTACCGAGATGATTTTGAAAAACTCAGGAACACTAAGAGTGCCCGGCAACAGGAGGATTGGGTAGAGAGTTCCATTAATCGATTAAGAGAAACGCTCTGCCATCAATTGGTACGCGAAGTATTCTTACTCGATCAAGTGTCAATCAACATCCGCGAGATCATTCAGCGTGGCGACATATTGATCGTGAGCCTTGGCAAAACTGAGGTATTTCACGAGGAAGCAGCAAAGACGCTGGGTAGTCTCCTCATCAGGGAAATCAATGACGCTGTTCGTACCGCCAAACGTGAGAACCGAAAACGGTTCTTCATGTTGATCGATGAAGCTCATAACTTCGTCAATGAAGACATGATGGGGATGATGCGGGAGGCTAGGAAGTACCACTTCACAGTTTGTCTGTTTGCTCAGCAACTTGATAACTTCCGTTACGGTGATGTGGATCTCGTGCCAACCATTCTTGGAATGTGCCGGGCCCGCTTCTGCTTTGGGATGCGTTACCAACCACACGCCGAGGAACTTGCTCTTTCCCTCGCCTATCCCCTCTTAGACTTCACAGAGTTGGTGCACACGGTTGAAAGGGATGATGGGTACGAGTGGGTTACGGTCGTCTCACAATCGGAAGGTAAAAGTACCGGGCAATCACAAACCGTCAACATCTCGAAATCTGAAGGGTTGGCACGGTCACAGTCTACGTCACATGCTGAAGCACGCGGCAAGACCGTTGGCCGCAATTGGAATACATCGCTCGGTACTTCTTACTCTCGCGCTTTATCTACCACGAATGGGCGAACAGTGACGATAACCAAGGGGACTACTCGCTCTGATTCTAGGACGGATCAGAGTTCTCACGGAGGCTCTAGTGGTTCCACTAAATCCAGCATGAGAGGGACCACTGACGGCAGTAGCAGTAGTGCTTCACGTTCACGCACGGCCAATGATCTATTCAATCCACGAACCACAGACGCACAACAACGTAGCCGTGCAAGTTCCAGCAGTGAAACCGAAGCTGAATCTTCGTCAAAGAACTGGGGTAAGTCCCACGCGGTTTCTGTAGGCAGGACTAATAGCTACTCCAGAGCGGATGGCACATCGTCGAGTAGTGGAGTAACGGAAACCACCGGCCACTCATACACCAGTAGCCACGGTGGATCAGAGAGCAACTCAGTGACACTAACCGATACGGTTACCAACGGGCTTACAGAGTCCGTGAATAAAACACGCGGAATTTCCATTGGTGAGCAAGTAGGAGAAACCGCTGGACTTACCTTTACTCCTACGCCTCTCCGTCGGGTGCGAGAAGTGAAACAAAGCTGGGGTGTCTTAAAGCAAAGTGTTAACGATCAGATTGCGAAGTTCACCGCCGATCTCATGCGGCTACCGGACCAACACTGCTTGGTCTCGATTGAGGATTACTCCCGGTGTTTCTTCATGAGGGTGGCCGATGTTTACGACCCCTTGAACAGCATCGACTTGTCACCGCAGTTGCAGGACATGGTGATTGATCATGTGCGTTCGAAGCTCGCTGAGCGATTCCCCTATCAAGTCATTATGAAACCAAACGTAGCGCCGGCGGTGGCCAAGCCAGTGGTGAAGCCAGCTCAACCACCATCGCCATTCAAGCGGAGGAGAAAGTAAGTGAAGATTCAACAACGTGACTTCATGGTGCTATTGATACTGGCACGATTCCTCATTTTGGATACGCGCAAGATCCAGCAACTTTGCTATCCGACCGATACCTCGGGGCGTATCGCCCGAAGGCGTCTTTTGGCCATGCTCAAGGCCGGGTACATCAAAAGACGGGTAGAGCGGATTGCTGGTTCACCCGGTGGCCCTATGAACCATTATCAAATTGATGATCGCGGTAAGAAGTACATCGCCGAGAAGCAGAATTGCGAGAAGTATTACTTTAAGCCCACCACGCTACGGCAGCCGCAGCACCTTCGGCACTACTGTGCTGTAGCGGCAATTGCGATGCTGTTTGAAGCTGCTCTGCGGGTCAACTCGGCCGTAAAATTTCGAGCGTGGTTCAATGAAGAGGAAATCATCAACTGGCAAGAGCCAGATGAATCCAAGCACAGAAAGCTATTCACTATCGTGCAAGAGAAGCCTCGCATCACCTGCGAGCCAGACGCTGCTTTTGTGATTGAGTATCAGGGGGCTCAGCGAGTCTGCTACATCGAACGTGAACGCGGCACAAACGGTCCCAAGTGGGTAGCCAAGAAAAAAGCCCCTGGCTATCACCTTCTCCAACGCAGGAAACTGCACCACCAACACTTCCCTGAAGTAGCCGGTGAGGATTTTGATGTCTTGCTTATTGGTGAAAGCCCTGTGCACCGAGATAGATTACGGAAATTTTTTCGAGAGGTTCCCGGTAAAGAACTGTGGTTGTTTGCAGACGTGCATGATCTTCACCCTGAAACATTCTTCTTCGAGCCGGTGTGGTATCCGGCTGCCCAAGGGGAACCTTTGCCATTGATACAAAAACAGGAAGGTCGGTCGAATTCCGAAGCTGGAAAGGAGTCCATCAATGTGTCCGGTTAGTTGTCCTCCGCAGGATATCCGGGCGGACAGGTTTATGTTCTGTAAGTTGTGTACTGGTGGTCTTTTGCGGCTGCGGGCTCGCTGTAAGCGACCCCTTGCCCCAAACAAATCCTGGTCTAGCGGTTCGCACTGCTCACCGGGACCAGACGCTCTGGCTATTTGTTTGGGGCAAGGGCTCCGCCTTGCATCCGGTTTGGTTCACGCTGCGGCGTTCACCAAACTGGCCCTACGGGCCACAAAAGACCACCGACCCAATATGTGTTTTGTACTGTTTTGTTAAAGGAGCATTTTCTATGCAAGTGAATACTGAAAACCGAAAGCCTAGCAAATGGGTTGCCATTGCTTTGCTGATTGTCGTAGGTCTCGTAATGGCAACATTAGCATTTTCGCACCCAAGTTCTCGTGCAAAGGACTCTGCGCCAGAGACTGCAAGGAAGAAGGGAACTGGCGGTATTGAACCGGCGTACTTCATTGATCAGGCGGGAACGATGCATTTTGTTCCGGCCGAGCATGTCGTTACGCACGATGGCCTGTGTATGAAATATAGGGAGTGGAAAGAGCGTGTGACTAATCGGCAATCTTCCAAGACCGCGAATATACCGCCGCAGGCTTCATGGTCTGAAGACAGTACACCACCGAGCAAAAGGAAGTAATTAGCGTAGGTCGCTACCGCCTATGAAACCACTTTATGTGGCACGGCATAACGGTTTTGCGTGGCGATAATTTTTGTCATTTACCCCTTTTCATCATGCAGCAGATTCCCGTGGAAATTGAACAGAGCGATAAGCTCACCGAAGCACAGTTGCAATCGATACTGGCAGGTCAGCTGAGTGAGACGGTATATACCTATCAGCTCTATCAGCAGGTAGCCAGGAATTGGCGTATGGCCGAAGCAGAGAAAGTGCGGCTTCAAGAGCAACTTCGTGACCGGCAGCCGTTGCGTAAATTGATCAAGCGCTATTCGGCCGTCATTAACTGGAGTATCAACCGTTCAAGTAACCAGACCCAATCAGTACCGGGTTTAGGACTAGAGTTGGTCGTTGGCCTTCTCATGGTGACGGGATTCGCCAGCTTGCTGGTGTGATCCGTGGAGTATGGACAAACCAATAGAGCCATTGAATATGCTCCGTGTCGAGCAACTTCTCTGGAGGTTATGTGCGGACCATCTGCGACGCTCATTGGTAGCGTGCCGGAGGTTCAGCCGTAACTGAACACCGCTTGGTTACCAAGCGATACATCAAGAGGTGAGCACCCCTCACCTCTCTCTCTTTCTCCAACGATTAGGTGAACGTGACGTGGCGTTTCTAGCCAGATCGTTGGGCTATTTCATTTTCCCATTTTTACGATGTCAGTTTCTAAAGCTACAGCACCGGCTCCAGCACCCGATTCAAAGCCACAGACCATTGCCAGTTACCGAATTGGCGATTGCAGTGCTTGGATCAATTCAAAAGAACGGGTTGGACGTAACGGCGTCTATGACAGTGTCTACGCGCAGCTCACCAATTCCTACTGGGATGGAAAGAAACGCGTGTACCGTCAGATGAATATCCCAGTTGATCAGTTGCTAGTTATGGCAGCGGTCTGTCGGGAAGCCTACGTTCAGCAAGAGCTCATTGTTGCCGAAGCGGATCAACTGAATCCTAACGATGAAGTGGAGGAATCTGCCGACTTGGCTGATGATCCCACAGTGGAGAGTGGAAAGTAATCCGCCGTTTGCCTTCCACGTCAGGCGGGCGATGGTCACTGCGAGACTGAGTGCGGTGTCATCTTGTTGATGTCCCGGCTCTGTCAGCAGAAGAGATACGTTCGGCTACGCTGAACAGATCACCTTGAGAGGCAAGCACACCTTGCCTCTCAATTCCTTGCGATCATTGCATTGTTGTTTTACGAAAGGCATCGCCATGAGCAAAAGACAGTTACCAGCAGAAATCAGAGCCTACTTAGGACCATGCCAAGAACTAGAATCTGAAGTTGAGGAAATCCTAGAACAGTGCAGTTTGGCGAAGTCTTGTGGAGAACTAACTGACTTCGACCCACTCATCGCTATTATGAGCTTGGTCGCAGATGAAGTGATCAACCTCGGGTACCAACTGGCCTCGCTCCCTGGGAAGCAGCTGTGGATCAAGGCGCTAACCTTTATTCAAGATGGTGACGAAGGGCTGGATCACAACGAGTTCCTTCCGTGCCGCTTCTGTAACCAAGCATTTAAGCCTGTCATTGATGATAAAGCATTTTCGATGTTTGTGGCGTGGCGCGAGTCTTGCAGTTATCAAGACCTGATCGCCATTCACCGCTGCCCGGCATGTGACGGTCAGCTCCAAGCCGTACAGGGAACGGTGTACAGCGGAGACTTTCATACGCCCGAACCAGGGACAGTTTCGAGTGACAGGGAATGGGCCCAATTGCTGCTCCAACATACCCAGCGATGAATAGTCTTGTCATTCTGACGTACACAGACGATGACAAAAACCAGGAGAAGAAAATGACCAACCAGTACTTTCAGAAATATGTTTGGAGTTCAATCCCGGAAAACGCGCAGTGTGCCAACAGATATTGTGAAAACGCAGTTTCGGAGAGCACCAAATTCAATGTGAATCTAATGCGCCACAACGACTGTGTTATGGAATTAGATTTGTGTGAAAAGTGTGCCGCTCTTTGGGCCAGCGACATGAGGAGTCAAGCGGCCATTGGAAAGGACACTTCTCCATCTGGAGGTACTGCCCGTTGTGAGCAATGGCAGCTCCGCAGCGATGATGAATGCTTGGATGTGGCAGACGGCCAATGTGCCTATAGCGTCTGTAGGAACAGCGTTGAACGAAACATAGGGATGGTGTTCATGAAACAGGGCAAACGGAGTTTTCTTCGCTTTGATCTTTGCGAAGAGTGCACGGAGGAATGGTTGAAGGAACAAGACTCGTGAACGATACAGCCAGCGAACAATGGTATTTCGTATGCCAATGCAATGCCAAGTTCTTTTCAAAGAGTCAGATACAGCGCTGCCCACGATGTGGCATGCAGCTCACCGCCTCAGTTAAAGAACCCGTTCCATGGAAGATCAAAGGTAGTTCGTGCAGGGACGATCAACCCGTTAAAGAAAAAGAGTAAAGCAGTGAATGTCCCAGCAACCCAACCTTGTAGCCATTGTGGCAGCATGCCTACGAATGTTGAAACTTCACGTAGCGACCAAGCAGCTTTGTTGTGTGTGAATCAGGTCGCTGCCTTGCTTCAGGTCTCTGTTCGCAGCGTTTGGAGGTTACGAAGTGCTGGTGAGCTAATAGAGCCGGTTCAGATTGGCGGCAACACGCGCTGGCGACGCGCGGAGTTAGAGCGGTGGATTGCCGAAGGTTGCCCGCCGATCAGTGCAAGCGAAGAATGAAAACCAAGGAGAACACGATGGCAACGATCTTTAAACGAAAACGTGACAGTGGTAAGAAGAATACACACTGGTGGATTCAGTACTTTGACCACAACGGTGAAAGGAAGACGGCCAAGGGCTACACTGATAAGAGGAAGACTGAGGCTAAAGCTGCAAAACTGGAAGAAGAAGCTCGATTACGGCGTGACAAGCTTATCGATCCTAAGCTTGAGAAAGCCAGAGATCAGCGATTAGTATCGCTTGAAGACCATCTAAAGGCATATGAAACTCACCTCAAGAAGAACTCTCCCAAACACGTAAAACTCACGATGAGCCGCATCCGAAGAATCGTGAATGATGCCTGTATGGAGACGGCTACGGACATTGATATTGAATCAGTGGAAGCGGTGCTTACGGAGATGCTCGAAGCGGAGGAGATTGGCTACAAAACTTACAACCATTACTTGCAGGCCATTGATTCACTGTGCAATTGGATGGTGCCAAAAAGAATGCCCAGCAATCCCCTCCTCGGCATCGAACGCCTTAATGCGGCAGAGGATGTACGGCACCAACGCCGAGCCTTGCTACCGCATGAGTTTGAGAAATTGGTAGTTTCCGCTCGCACAAGCGGCGTGTCCATTCAGTGCTTTGATGGAGAACAGCGTGCACGTATCTACCTCACTTCCTACATGACTGGTCTTCGCCGTAAAGAGATTGCCAGCCTCACGCCTCAGAGCTTTGATCTTGATGCTTCACCACCCACTGTCACAGTAGAAGCAACTGCGTCAAAACACCGTAAAAAAGACGTTTTACCGCTGCATTCAGAGCTGGTTTCCATGCTTCGAGACTGGTTGAAGAACGTGCCGCAGACTGAACCACTCTTCCCATACCTTGCAAAGCGCCGCACTTGGCTGATGGTGAAAAAGGATCTGGAGCGAGTAGGAATCCCCTATCGTGATGACCAGAATCGAGTTGCTGACTTTCATGCTGCTGGTCGCCATACGCACATCACGGAACTGTTGCGTAATGGAGTTTCCGTTACCGAGGCAAAAGAACTGGCTCGTCACAGCGACGTACGAATGACCATGAAGTACACCCACATTGGCATTGATGACCAGGCCAAAGCCGTGGCCAAGCTGCCTGCCGCTCCAAGTTGGCTGCACTATGGCTGCAGTTTGAAGCACGCTAATGGACACAACATAGCATTTAATGACACAACGCAGATCAGCGATGGCGGTGAAGATAGCGACCTAACCCCCTACTCCGCAGGGAGTTATGACACAAAAAATCACCAGTTGGCATTAGCTGGCACAACTGGTGAAAGTGGAGGCGGCGGGGATCGAACCCGCGTCCCGCGATATTTCCATGATGGCCTCTACGTGTGTAGTCGATTGTTTATTGGTTCGTTTTATTAAACGCGAATCGACACGCTTCTAATAAAACTAGTCGAAAACAAGTTTTAACCTTGACCGTACTCGACGTGAGTCAATGGCGATCCGGAATTAACGACGGATTTTTGAAACTCTCCGGAAAAGTCTCGCAATCCGGGCTACGTTTTTTTATGCAGCCAATGCAAAAGAGTTATCTTTAGCAATTAAAAGTTTAGTCAGCTTTTTACGTGGCCCACTGACCAACCACGACACGCCACCAGCATTTCTATCTATCCGGTCGAATCCAATTCGCCCCCAATAATTCGATTTTGCTGGGTGTCCCGGTACGTCAACATAACCGGCCGTCACTGGACACCGATTCACGTACCAAGGTTCATTGTGATATCGAATGTTATTCGTCATCACATTAATATTATTGGATTCAACAAGTGGAAATTAAAGACGTTGTTCGTGCTGTTTTTGCGAATTGTGCCACGTTTTTTGTCGGTTATTGATTTGATTCGTGCACAAGATTCATGATCCTCCCCTAGGAGTATTTAACTAATTTTGAAATAATGTCATCAAAGGCTGGTACGCAGACCCCGATTTTCGCCAATCATTTTTTTGGACAATCCGGGGTTTTCTTGTTCACTTATCCGCGTGGCCTTGCTCTGATCTTCTTTTTTCGCAAACCATTAGAAACAGGCTTTAAAAATATGATTCGAAATTTGTCAAAAATCGGCTTGGGAGTTGCCAATCGTCAAAATGAAATGATCGAATTGGCGCTGACCAACGGTTTTGCTGCAATCGAAATAGACATGGATGACATGGTGGGGCGAGCCGAGTCGTTTGGCAACGATTTTGCCTGCCAGTTCATCAAGAGCTGTAAAGTCAATCCGGGCATCTTCGAACTTCCCATTGATTTTGATGCAAGCGACGAAGCGTATCAAAAATCGCTTGATCGCCTGGCACATATTCTCGAATTGGCCGAAGCGACTCAAGCCAATCGCTGTTATGTCGAAATTTCACCGGCATCCAACGAAATGCCTTACCACGAAAATTTTGAAAAGCAGCGAGTTCGCATTGTCGCCCTGGCCGAAAAACTGGCTGGAAAAAATATCCAGCTTGGCCTGGTTCTCAACGCGTTGGAGTCGGCCCGACAAGGAAAAAACCACGAGTTCATTTACAAAGTCGAAGATTTACTGACTTTCGTCAAAGCGATCGGGCAACCCAATGTCGGCATCGCATTCGATGCATTTCACTGGGTCATTGGCGGCGGTTCACGTGATCAATTTGAATCGCTCGGCGTCAATGAAATCATCGATGTCCGACTGTCCGATGTCTCTAGCGAAATCGATTTATCGAAGGCGACCAACGGAGCGCGGTTGTTGCCAAAATCAGACGATGATTCGATTTGTCAATCGGTTTATGATTGGCTCGTCAAAAACGAATACTCAGGAACTTTGGCGGTTTGCGCAAGTAGCCGAAATCTCGATTCTGAAAATCCACAACAAATCGTTGCACAGTACAAACGCATTCTGGATTTACTCGACGGCAAAGAAATACCCAGCTCGGAAGTAGTTGCCGAAGCTGAGCCAGTAGCAACAGCAGAGTAATATTTCCACGTTTGAATCGATACCAAGCCGGAGCCTGTTCCGGCTTTTTTTGTGCGCCTCGATCTCAGAGTTCAACGTGTTGATCGATCTCGCACGTTGTTTGAAAACTCGGTGGAACGTGCAACAGTGTTTCAAGTCGACAAGGCAAGCTGATGAAATTCCAATCGGTTGGTGACGGTTATTTTTTTCGCAATTTTGGAAACGCCTTGAAGGTGCGCGATTTCATTTTGCCGAGCGTGTCCAGTTCCGTTGCGCCAATTAACTCGTGGTCGACAATGACGCCATTGTCCAACCAGGCAACCGTTCCGGCTCCTCCCCAGGTTTTGTAACCACCAGTTATAACGCTGTGCGTCTTCCACAACTGTTGGAGATGATCGTACAGCTCAGGTTCGATCGATTCGGGCTCCCAATTGTCGCAAGACGTATCAACGAATAGCACATCATATCCGCTGTGCGATCGAAACCACTGAGCGTAGGAATCGAACCGATCTTTGTAAAATTTTGTCCATGAATTCACTTTGGCATCAACAAAGACAACGACCTGTCGATTTTTGGTTTGCATTTTCCAATCTGCGATTGTCGTGACGGGAGTGACTGGGCCAGCGGTAATATCCGAGGGAACGGGTTGCCCGCCATCAAACAAGTAAAATATTTTTCCATCAAACAAAAACAGCCCGGCGATAAACAGGTAAACAAATACACAACTGGCCGCAAACAGGCGATGGTATTGCAACAAATCAGTCGACGTCGTTAACAGTGGCTTTTGTGTTTTTGCATCCATGAGTTTTTTTTGCCTCGATTATCAAACTTCGAGTCGATTATTGTGTTTCCAGCTTTGAGTTAAAGTGTCGGCTGCACCTACCTTCCTACCTCGCAGAACAGCCCCCTGACGTATTCATACTAGGGTTGATACGATCGTCAAAGCAAGAGAGTTTATTGGAATTCTAAATTATGGTCGAAGTTCAAATCAAATACGAAGGTCAATTGCACTGCAGGGCAACGCATGGCCCCAGCGGCTGTGTTATTTCAACGGATGCTCCTGTGGATAACCATGGAAAAGGAGAATCTTTTTCACCAACTGATTTGGTTGCCACGGCGCTGGGTTCTTGCATCGCAACCATCATGGCAATCAGCGCTGAAAAACGCGGCATCGATCTGCGCGGCACGACGATCACGGTCGAAAAGCACATGTCGACCGACGCTCCGAGACGGATCAGCCGGTTGCCGGTTTTAATCGAAGTCCCGATCGAAATCGAGGAAGACAAACGCAAAGCGATTGAAAACGCAGCGCGGCATTGTCCTGTTCACCAAAGCCTGGCGGATAGCGTTGATGCGCCGATGGAATTTCGTTATTCGTCGGGGGATAATTAAGATCGTCGTAGGGCCGGTTCCCACCGGCCAATCCAAACAAACGGCCGGTAGGAACCGGCCCTACTTGATTTCACTTACCAATTTTGTGAATCGTATTGTGAATGACACCGAATACTGGTGCGCCCCCTGACGATTTCAATTCGTATTTGACTTCCATACATCGCGTCGGCTTGAGTTCCTCGACATGAAGTCGAACGGTCATACCGTCTGTCGCCAGTTCCGCGCGTTCGATCACCATCCGTTTTTCATCGTAGTGTTTGGAGCCGTAACTGGCGGTTCGTTTGATGTGCCAAGTTTTAATGTTGTAGTTCGATAGTTTTTCAACCGACTCTTTGTCCAGTTTGTCAGTAAACTTGATTTCGACAATACCCGATTTGGCACGTAATACCTGTGGCAAATGAACCGGTTTCCCAGTGTAGCGAACACGATAGAAACCGCCTGGCTTGGTCTGGTTGCCCGCCCAGGCAAACATGCCGCAACAATAAAGTTGTCCGTCAGCTGGTGAAAATCTGCCTCGCATCACTCCAGTGGGAAATTGCGGAATCGGCAAGGCACACATTCCACCTTGCACTTGACCATCCACTTTCTCGTGCGGAACGATGTAGATTTTTCCGTAGCCATAAGAAAAATTCAAAAGCGAACCATTCAACTTGCCCCACTTAGCAGGTTGCTGCACCCACATTAACTCGGCTGGCGAACGATCAAATGAATTGGTGATCCAACACAAAGGTTTATTCATTTTTTCGTCTGACGAATCGGTAATGTCGTGATAGCCCCACATGTTGCCATAGAATCCGCCCTGTTCGACCCAGTTGATTCGATTCTTGGGATTCCAATGCCCTTCCTGATCCGTCACGATGAACGAGCCGTCAGGATTCACGCAAACTCCGTTGGCTGCGCGGAAGCCATACGCCAGGATATCTGTTTTCTGACCATCTTTTGAAATCCGCAACAACGTTCCGTGATGCGGCACAAGTGGTTTTTTTGCGTGCCGCGCCGATTTGGCGTAATAGAAATTGCCTTTGCTATCGGTCTGCAATCCCATCGCAAATTCGTGGAAATGCTCCGTCACTTGATGGTCGTTGTTGATGCATTCGAAGTAGTCAATTTCGTCATCGTTGTTCAAGTCATGAAGTTTGACCAGTTGATCACGACAAGTGCAATAAATTTTTTCGTCGATGATTTTCAAACCGAGCGGTTGAAACAAACCGGTTGCGATGCGCTTCCATGTCAGTGTTTTATTTTTCGATTGGAGCCCGGTCACCAACCAGACACTTCCATCCCAGCTACACACCGCGCATACATTGGGGTCTGCAAAAAAATCCAAACCAGTCAGGCGCATCCGGCATTTCCATGGAGTTTTTGCCGGCATGTTCAAATAGTCAACGGCAAACGGACCCTGGTCGAATTTGGTTTCGATTTTTGTGGTAAATGTTTCTGGCCAACGTTGTGGACCGCCCCGAGTTAACGGAGTCAGATCGGGTGTTGCTGCATCGACTGGCATTTTCAAAGCGATCCCTTGCGCGCCGTCATTGGTTTCAGATGACGAGTGAAACAATTTGAAACGGAGCGGTTTTGCTCCCGCGGGAATCGTCAGTCTCAGGTTGCCGTTTTGATCGTATGAAAAACTTGCCTTGCCAATAGACTTGCTCACACAGACCACTTTGATAGGTCTCGCCTTGGGCTTGGGAACTCCGCCGGTCCGAACGGCAAGTTTTGCGTAGACGGAATCTCTGATCTGCCTCGAACTTTTGGACAAATTCCAATGCGCTGCGATCGCTTTGGGTAATTTGTTGAATTTAAACGATTTGATTTCATCATTGCTCAAAACGGACTGAGCAAAGGCAACATTAGAAATTTGACCATCGAAAAACGATGTACCGGGAAAATTGTTGTTGGTAAAACCGATTTTCGCAACGAGATCTTTGGCTCGCCCTTCTGGCTTCAGGTTGCCAGTTTTGTCCAATTTCCCGTCGACAAAAAATTGCACTCGGCCATCTTTTTGGCGCCAAGTCATGGCAATGTTTCGCCAACGATTATTGGTAATTCGTTTTTTCGAAGTGACAGCGCCGACCCAACCGATATCGTAGGTCAAACGACCTCCGCGAATAAACAGCGTTTTGCCATCAGGGCACCAATTTCCTTTCTTTGGCGATTTCGCAAAAATCGTTCCGTCTTTGTTCGTTTTTATGCGAGCGACAATCGTGAAATCCCGCTCTTCCATTTCGATTTCATCCGCCGCATCGATGACATACGCCGTCGATCCATCAAACCCGGTAGACGTGGCAACGTCAGTTGTCGCTCTGTTCGAGTTAGTCGGAACCAGAATTGCAACGTGGTCTTTGGTTTTGGTCATTTGCAATCCAGGCTGGTTTAAGACCTGGAGCACCAGCGGTTTGCTTCGTGGGCCGATATTAAAAGTTCGTTCGACGACCGGTGTGGAACTGACGTAAGACAACAGCGGAACTTCGGCTACCGTCGTATCTCCAACGGTATAGTGAACGACCGTTTGTTTTCCGTAATTCGAAACTCCTTTGAATTGCCCCCATTTGCGCGGCAGCGGCCCGTACAGCCGTTGGTCACGACCGATGATTCGGTTTTCTTTAAAAGACTGGTCGGCCGGGTTTGCCCAACCGGGTCCAGTGGGATTTTGAAAATGAATGTTACCTGTCAGCCGAGGATGGATATTGTGTCGCCCGTCGAAATGAATCCCGCGCCAGTCAATAAAACCGTTGCCTGACCATACGGCGGAAACACGCAACGTGTCATGGTCGTACAAAATCCAATGCTTGCCATTAGCGATTCCACCGGGATTGTCGTCAAGTTGAATGGCGATGCCTTTATAAGCAAAATTTTTGGCATTCTTTCCCAACTCAAACGTGTTCATCATCATTGGACCGTAATCCATTTCTTGCCAAGGACGACGTTCAATGGGTTTCGGACCGCGCGTGTTACCTTTGGGCAATTCCGCGAGGTAGTCGGCAGTCACCGCTTTGTACTGTGATTGGTTTTTCGGTTTCACAAACGCTTCACGGATATAGTGAATCACGTCGTATTTTTGCTGAGGAACGAGGTGGCGTTGTGCGACCATCATGGAATAGCCGTGCGTCAACGTCTGGTACATTGAATACGGGTCGCCTCCCCGCTTAAACTGTCCTGAGACAAACCGCAGAGAAGTTGGCATCGAACCGACTTCGGTGGCCGTACCGTGACATGATTGACAATTGAGTTGATAGATCTTTTGACCGCGTTTGAAACTTTGCTGATTCAAACTGCGAATCATCCCTGCATGGTCAATTTTTGCTTCGTAAGCCGGCAGCGGTTCGGGCTCCAGGGATATGCCAATCGGTTTGAGTTGTACCGCGCGCTGCGGACCGCCTTTGGTAATTTCCGCAATGTATTTGACGAGATCGTAAAACTGAGTCCGCGATTGAAGTTGGTTAACCAAGCCAACAGGCATCACCGAGACCGTTGATTTTTTCCAATCATCCAAATCGTCTTTTTTGACGGTGATCGTTTTGGCCGTATCCAAATCGCGGTAAGTAATCGCGTCATCCGTTTCTCGAACCAGCAGTTGATTGAGCTGTTTGCCTTCGAGATCAGTCAAAGAGATGGTCTGAAACCCTTCGCGAATTTTGGCCGACGGTTTTAGCAACGATTCAATGATGTGTTGAATTTGCTGTGCGTCCGTTTGATCTTTGAGTTTTTCACCCAGTTTTTCCAACTCGGGTCCAAGTTGCGAACTGTCCGTTTTGGAAACGTGACATTTCACGCAATTCAATTCGCGTTTGTAAAACAGCAGAGCACCGCGGCTGGCATCGCCATTTTGTTTGATCAGATTCGCCAACTGTGCAACGGGTTCTTTTTGAAGTTGGTCTTCGAGATGTTGTTTGGTTTGGGCTTCTAAAAAATTTCCGTTGGCCAGGATGAATAAAACCGAGATTAAAATCAGGAAACTGCGATGAAACATTAAACAAGCCTGTACTCTGGATAAAAACCGCTTTCTCGATTGCAGTATAGTCTTTCAATACAAGATTACCATCATTCGATTGTGACGGTGATAAAGAGCAACATTTGAATAGCGTTAACGAGTGATTGCACGATCTTAACTCGACTTGTGCGAATCGGGAGGGCGAGGCTCGCAGCAGAGCCTGATCTTGTGAGCGGCAAGGCGCTAGCCGCCGGTAAACCCTCGAATACCGGCGGCTAGCGGGCTAGCGCCTTGCCGCTCACAATTAATCAACACTACCTAACGCGTTGCCGCTCGCCGTTGGATTGGCCGGTGGGAACCGGCCCTACGTTCGATCATTCGCCATCAAGAGATTCAAACCCGAGTTCGTCGATCGGATTTGCAAGCAGATCGGCGCCATCTTCTGCGGTTACTATCGGCTCGTCTTCGAACACGGGTCGCACAACCATTCGTTTGTTCCGCACCGCGAATACTTCGACCACCTGGCCCGCTTCGATTGGAAACCCGTTGGAGACGGCATCGTAGGAGCGGTCGTTGATTCGAACTCGACCACTGGGCAACATTTTTGATTTCGCAACACCTCGCAGTCCCACCAGAGCTTTCAACTCTTCACCTTCGTCGTCCGGTAAAACTTCCTCGCGGGTCATACTGGTTTGAATAATCCGTTTTCCAATAAACGTATGAGGCCAGATTTTGACGGCTACCGAAAAGAAAATCGGGAGCAGCAGCGCGATGGTCAGTAAAATCGCCGTTCCAGCCAACCAACTGTGCATAAAACCCAACACGATCGATGCGCACAGCAAGATGGCACACGTCACGCCCAAGATGCCCGCCGTTGGCAAAAAAAACTCAAGTACAAACACGATCAAGCCGGCAGCCAGCAAGATCAATGCCCAGATCAGTGGATCCATACCGATTCAGTCACAAACAAAACAGAATTGATGCTCAATACTTTATCTTACCACAGAGAGGCAAATCAGGCGCTCGGTTCATCGAGTGCCGCAACCCGTACAACATTGCCGCTGACTTCTTTGACGACGACCCTGGTTTTGTTTTCAATCAAACGCCCGTCCGTAATGACATCGACAATGTCGCCACCAAATTGAGCTTTTCCAGTCGGCATCAGCGGTGTCAAAGACATTCCCGTTTGTCCAACCAGATGCGACCAATTGACCACCGCTTCACGTTCCTCGAGCTTGACCAATTCTTCGTCGCTGTCCGTTGGAGGAACGAGCATCAACCGTTTCAATATCGGCATGTTCGGCAACAATTTTCGGAACGCAAACATCGCGACGATGCAACCCAGGCAAGCACCGACAACCATCAACATGGAAATTGGCAATTGCCGTAATTCTTCTGAGTTGCGGGGGAGCAAGCCAAATTTTTGAGTTGCCAATATGATCGACGTCACGACTAGCAGCAACCCGCCAAATCCAAATACACCAAACCCCGGTAGAACAAACAATTCAATGGCAATGCAAATCAATCCGACAACAAACAGCATGATTTCAAATACTTCTGCGTTGCCATCGAGAAACTGGCTCCAGAAAAACAGCAGGATCAAAATCACGCCAATGAAACCTGGCACGCCAACGCCTGGTTGCGACATTTCGGATGACAGAAAAAACATAGCGCCAAACAACAGCCAAAATGCGACCATCGGCGACGCAAGAAAAGTCGCCAAATTTTCGATCCAGCGATCGGCAAGAGTCGGGCTCAACAACTCCAACTCGTCATCCGTAATTTGATAGAACGATTTGAGTTGCTCAAAATCATCGACGATATACGTCGCCACATAACAATCCGCTGCCGTTTGAGCATCGAGTCCCTCCTCAAGAGACAACTCGGTGGTCGGCAACCACTGATCTTTGTCGTCCAACGACTCGTGTTCCACTTTTGAAAGCAAGCGAATCTGCGACGCTTTATTGCGATACTTGAAAATTTTTAAACTCGGATCGACCATGGCGGCCATCAGTGACCAATCACGTTTTTTTTCTTCGGCTAAATCGCGAATCGCTCCCATCAACTCAGTAACCTGCTGTTTATCCAGCTCTTTGTTGTTGCCACCGATCGATGATTTGGAAGTCAACACGAGATGGTCACAGGCCAACGCCACAATCCCGGCCGCATTAATCGCGTCTTTGGGAACGTAGGCGATCGTTTGCACTTCGCTGGAATCGTACGACGACAAATGCCGGGCCAAACGGATGGCTTCGTTGATGTCGACTTCAGAAACATCAATTTTCACGATGAGCAGATTATTTTCAGAGTCGTCTTTCCAGCGTTGATTGAGCGCGTTAATAATCCAGCTGACAGTCCGCTGATCAATCACTCGATCCAGATTGATTTGGATTCCAACCCAATCCTTGCCCAGCGATGGTGCTCCTTCCAACGAATTTTGTTTCAAGGAGAAACGACGGGCAATATCGCGACGCGACGTAACTCGGTAACGCAACAACTGGTATTCCATCAGTTGGTTGCTGTCGAACAACGGCAAACTTCCAGCGGCCGTGATGGTTTCCGAACTGTCGACCTGGTTCTCGGATCGCATTTTGTTCAGCGCATCGTTGTTGCCAAAAACATATTTATTATCAACCGTTTGAATACGATGCAACGATTGATTGGGATCGACCATAGCGACCGCAAAATCTTCGGGGAAACGAAACCGTTTGCTGGCGATATTGCGATAAGCCCCAACAACAAAATTGTCTACCGTTTCTTCATCGATGCCGGCCTGGCCTAACGAAGCGTCCACATGCATCGCAATATGATTGCAAGCCATCGCGACCAAATTGGCGTGCCCCAATAATTCGCTTTTCAATTGACTGTCAACTTCGGCGTCGACAACGATTCCCTTGGGACCGGGAATGTAAGCGACGGTTTGAACCCGATTCATTTGAGGGCGAGTCAGAAATCGAGCCAACGACAAACAAGCTTCGAATCGGCTGCCACGACCGTTTCGACCGTTGGACGTATCAAACTCTAAAACCAAAACGGGTTTCTGATTGTCTGGAGACGAAACCGGCGCCCTTTCTAAATGCCTCAACAATATTTTTTCAACTTGCGCACCCACTTCGCTGGTGATGGGCAGACTCACTTGAACCAACGCTCCATTTCGCAACTTGGCCGGAGCCTCATCCTGTTGAGCCAGGCCAGCGCCAGGCGACAATGCGAGGAAAGAAATCAGTAATATCGCGCGATTGATCTTCATACGGGTTATTAAAATGGCAAAGGTTATCCCGTGGCAGTATTCTACCTAGCCGTTTACAACAAAAATGGCTCAAATAGACTGGTCCGTCGTTGGCCAGCAGTTGCAACTAGAAAAATTATATTCAGCGCATTGGGTCCGGCAACATTAACATGATTTTTCGTCGGTCTACCCGCTCCTAATGGAACTGATCATTTCGAGATGAGTAGCTTTTTCAGCAAGAAACAATTCGTTTGGGCTGTGATCCAATTTGTCTGCTTGCTGGCACTGGCGACATTTTGTCTCATGATGCGCGACCGCGGTTCACTGTTTATTGCGGGCTTAATTGCCTGGTTTTTGGTCAGTTTTGGCATCTCGGTTTTATATTTAACCAAAACAATTGCGTCTTGGCGAAAAATTCGTGAGGATCTCGAAACAACTTTGCAGCGACGGGGGCTGGATCCCCCCGAATCCTCGCTGAATATGGCCGATTGGCAGTTTGTCGAAAAAGGAATCGATCAGCTGAATTCCGCTTTAAAACAAGGGAATCGCAAGCTGACGCAAAGTGTCGAGCATCTCAATGCCGTCGTCGATGGTATGTCGGACGGTATCGTGGCGATCGACCAAAACCGAAACATTTTGTTGGGTAACGATGCCTGCTGGCAAATGCTTTCGCTGTCCCAAGACGACCTGGTTGGTCGCAATCTAATGGAAGTGTGTCGAATTCCTCAATTGCACGAATTGATCGACGACGCATTGAGAACCGGTGAAACCCATGTCGTTGAATTTGAAACCATCATCGCACCCCGTCGAATTTTGTTGGCTCAAGCGACCAAACTACGGCATCGAGACGCCAAAGGATTGACCATTGTATTACGCGATGTTACGGAAATTCGACAGTTGGAAACCATGCGACGCGATTTTTTTACCAATGTCTCGCACGAACTAAAAACACCACTAGCATCGATCAAATTGTACGCCGAAACACTAAAACTGGGCGCCATAAACGATCAGAAAAAAAACCTCTCGTTTGTCGAGCAAATCGAAATCGCCGCGGATCGACTCAGTGCCCAAATCCAGGACTTGCTGGATTTGTCGCGAGTTGAGTCGGGACAAGCGGTTTTTGACTTGGGCCCTGTCGATCTCTACGAGGCCTGTAAAAACTGTGTTGAACGATTTGAGTCTTCGGCGCAAGCCTCGGAAATACAAATTCAAATTGAAACACCTGACGAACTGGTTGTCGCGTTGGCTGACGACGAAGGAATCCAAACCATCCTGGACAATCTGGTCAGTAACGCAATTCGGTACACACCGGCTGGTGGAAAAATCACGCTCAAGGTCTATAACCGCGATGACCACGCTGTTTTCGAAGTCGCCGATACCGGAATTGGAATTCCTCACGACAAACTCGACCGAGTCTTCGAACGGTTTTATCGCGTTGACAAAGCTCGATCTCGAGAAGCTGGCGGCTCTGGAATCGGCCTTTCAATCGTCAAGCATCTGGCCCAAACATTGGGCGGCTCGGTCGAGCTCGAAAGTCGTATCGGACGCGGGAGCAAGTTCCGAATCAATTTGATCGCTGAAAAACCAGACTCGACCGATTGACTTCATCAAATTTTTGTCACTAAATATCGATAATCGGATTTAATGGCGGACTAAGCTCCCATGCATTCACATTATCTTCATGATTTATTAACATTCCAGATGTATTATCAAGGTTCGAATTGAGCAAATTTCACTGGGGATTTCAAAGAGTATTTGGGAAAAATCATGAACACAAAAGGACTGTTTGCATTAGCTTTGTCGTTTGCAATCGGGTTGTTGATTGCAGGTTGTGAAAAGACAAATAAAACAGACAAAAATAAAGGCAGCGGCAACAAAGCCGCCGCGGCTCTCAAAGGTGAAATCAAAGTCGAAGGTTCCAGCACGGTTGAACCGATTACTTTGGTTGCCAAGAAAAAATTTGCAGGCGTATATCCAAATGTTAATGTTTCCGTCGCAGGAAATGGCTCGTCAAATGGCTTCAAAGCGTTGGCAGCAAAAGAGTGTGATTTCTCTGACGCCTCTCGCCCCATCAAAGACAAAGAAGTCAAAAAATGTAAAGACGCGGGTGTCGAGTTTATCGAAATACCAGTCGCTTACGATGGGCTGACCATTGTTGTGAATCCGAAAAACGACTTTGTTAAACAATTAACCGTCGATCAATTAAAAAAGATTTTCCGAAATGACATGGCCGTGAAAACCTGGAAAGACCTTGATGATAAATGGCCAAAAAAACAAATCGACATCTTTGCTCCCGGCACATCCTCTGGAACCCACGACTATTTCATGGAAGTCGTTGACAAAGGTAAAAAGTCTGGAATGCGTGCGAATGATGGCCAAACGCAATTGAGCGAAGACGACAAAATCCTGGTTGACGGCGTCAAAAAAAACGAATTCGCAATTGGATTTTTCGGATACTCGTACTACGAAGCGAACAAAGAATCGCTGCGTGCTGTCCCGATCGTCAACGGTGCCGGAAAGGCCGTCACGCCCACGATTGAAACGATCGAATCTGGCGAATACGCTCCATTCAGTCGTCCGCTGTTTATCTATGTCAACAAAGAGTCGTATGACAAAAACGAAGTTCGTGAATTCGTCGACTTCTTCCTGGACAACATCAACGACATCGTCAAAGAGTCTGGCTATGTTGCACTGCCTAAAGAAGTTTACTCGACAGCACAAGCTCACCTCGATAAAGGTTTGACAGGCACACACTACCTGGACGACAAAGGTGAAAAACGCTCTGGTAGCGTTGTGGACATTTACAAAGAAGCTAACTTGCCCAAATAAGTTTCAAAATACAACTGGCAGCTCCGTCGTTGAGCACGGAGCTGTCACCTTTTTGAAACGGCCTCATGAAATAACTTGAATGGCAAAAAATTCCAATCTACTCACTGCCGAAGGTTTGGATCGCAGTAAGATCCAAATTCGATCGTCCGTTGCCAGTAATAATTGGCAACGTTTTGTCGTCGGTATCCTGACTATCTGCTCACTGGTCTCCATTGCGACAACGATCGGCATTGTGACCATTTTGCTGCTGGAATCGTCAAAGTTTTTTGGCACCCATCAAGTCGAATTGTTGGGTCAAGAGCAAGAGGTCGACGTCAACGTTGGCGAGTTTATCACGTCATCACAATGGAATCTCGACGCAATTACCGGAGACAAGGTTGAATATGGGATTCGCGGACTGGTCATCGGAACGTTAAAGATCACGGTTGTCGCGATGTTCGTGGCACTGCCGCTGGGGTTGATCACCGCGGTTTATCTCAGCGAATACGCTTCTCAGCGAAAACGAGCGATTATCAAACCGGTACTGGAAATCCTTGCCGGTATTCCAACGGTAGTGCTTGGGTTTTTTGCACTCAAATTTATCACCCCTTATGTGTTACCACTGTTTGGTGAATTTAAATCAACCAATTCGGCTTCGGCTGGAATTGCTGTCGGAATATTGTGTATCCCATTGGTGACGTCGTTGGCCGAAGACGCGCTTCGAGCCGTCCCCAAAAGCCTTCGCGAAGGCGCCTACGGACTCGGTTCCACTCGGCTCGAGGTGACCTGGAAAGTCGTGGTGCCAGCGGCTTTGTCTGGAATCATTTCGGCGTTCCTGCTGGCGCTGTCACGCGCCGTTGGTGAAACGATGGTGGTCGCGTTAGCGGCGGGAACCTCCGTCAACTCGTCACTGGATATCCGGGAATCGGCACAAACCATGACCGGTTCGATTGTTCACACGATTCAAAGCGAAAATATTTCTCCCGGTGATTTGAGTTATTACTCGATGTACGTTGTTGCGATGACGCTGTTTCTGATCACATTTGGAATCACGTTGATCGGACAAATTATTCGATTGCGTTATCGGGAAATTTATCAATAGAGACACTCATCGTGAAAAAACATTCGGCCAATCAGAAACGCGAAGGACGACGAAAATTATTCAATACGTCGTTCAGCGTGATCAGTTTGTTGGTGGCGAGTCTGGCAATTGTCGTGCTGGTCATGTTGATCAGCAGCATTTTTGTGACCGGCGGTGGCGCGCTCAGTTTCAGTTTTTTGACACATGACTATGTCGAAACGCAAGACGACCCGGCCGCAGCGGGATCTGGTGTCAAACAAGCGGTCATCGGTACGACGATTTTGTGTTTGATTTGCGGCGCCGTCGCTTTGCCGATCGGAATCGGCACGGCGATATTCCTCGAAGAGTTTAAACCACGCAAAAAAATCTTTCGATTCTTTCACAGTTTTATTCAGCTGAATATTAACAATTTGGCCGGAGTTCCATCGGTCGTCTACGGCATGTTGGGGCTTACCGCGTTTGTCTACATGTTCAGTGTTTTTGGACGAGTCGAAGTCGACAAACCGGCGAAAATCGAAGCGGGGATTTCATACTCGTATCAGGTAAAAACACTTGCCAATACCTGGGTCACCCTTCCTTGCACCGACAAAACGGTTCAAAAACTGATCCCGACGGAACTGCCTCCAGGCACTATCGCCATGGATCAGGACGGCAATGAATTCGAGCTGCGTGTACTGGCAGCGGGCGCGGCCAGACCGACCGATCCGGTCGAGAAACAGCGCACGATCAAATCGAATGCACTCATTTCCCAGATTTCCGCAAAAAAACCGTACTACTTTCGACTTCCGTTTGGTAAAAGCGTGTTGGCAGCTGCGTTGACATTGGCGTTGGTGATTTTGCCGATCGTGATCATTGCGGCCCAAGAAGCAATACGTGCGGTTCCCGGTTCTTTGCGAGAAGCCGCATTTGGAATGGGAACAACTCGATGGCAGATGATTCGTGAAACGGTTTTACCATCGGCGACTCCGGGAATCATGACGGGGGCCATTTTGTCCATGAGCCGTGCCATTGGCGAAGCGGCGCCAATCCTTGTCATCATGGGTGCGATCAAAGCCGATGCTTATACCAACTTGATGGAAAAAACAACAACGATGCCAGTTTTGATCTATGGAATGGCTAGTCATTCCAACAACGGATACGAACCGTTGGCTGCGGCAGCGATTATCATCTTGCTCGTCGTGTTGTTGTTGATCAATTCGTTTGCAGTCTTTTTTCGATATCGCGCAGAGAAAAAATACAAATTGGCATAACAAATGAGTTCAACTGTGGATAATTCGAAATCGCGTGAGGTTCAACAGGGAGCAACGGCTGTTTCCGATCAAACGAAACCGTTAGAAAACGCGATCGAAGTGAAAAATTTCAATGCCTACTACGGCGATTTTCAAGCGTTGTTTGACATCAATCTGAAAATGCCGGTCAAACGGGTCACCGGATTCATCGGCCCCAGCGGTTGTGGCAAAAGCACGCTATTGAAATGGATCAACCGGATGAACGATGTTGTCGATTCGGCAAGTGCGACTGGCAATATCACCATTGGTTCGACCGACGTGCTGGCCAAAACAACGGATGTCGTCGCGCTGCGTCGAGACGTTGGAATCGTATTTCAAAAACCAAACCCATTCCCAAAATCCATTTACGACAACGTCGCGTTCGGACCTCGCCTCCATTTCAAGATCAGCAAATCGGACCTCGGTGATTTGGTGGAATGGTCGCTCCGCAAAGCGGCATTGTGGGACGAAGTCAAAGATCGTCTCAAAAAATCAGCATTGGGACTCAGCGGAGGGCAACAACAACGACTCTGTATCGCTCGAGCGATCGCCGTCGGTCCAAAAATCCTGTTGATGGACGAGCCGTGTTCGGCCTTGGATCCGGCTTCCACCACCCGCGTCGAAGACCTCATTTTTGAATTGCGTGAACAGTATTCAATCGTGATGGTCACCCACAATATGCAACAGGCCTCACGCTGTACCGACATCACTGCATTTTTCTACCAGGGGAAAATTGTCGAATATGGGCCGACACTCGATTTGTTCACACGGCCTAAAGAAAAACAAACAGAAGATTATGTATCAGGAAAATTTGGATAACGGACATGTCGAAACACTTTGAACGCGATTTGGAAAATATTCATGTGCAGGTGCTTTCGATGTTTGCCGTCGTTGAAAAAATGATTGACGACAGCGTTCGAGCATTTTGCGACCAACGCACCGAACTGGCCAGCGAAGTGATCGCGACGGACGAAAAAGTAAACGCTTTCGACGTCGCTATCGAAGAAGAATGCCTGAAAGTTTTGGCACTTCACCAACCCGTGGCGCGAAATCTTCGTCGCGTGACGACGATGCTCAAAATCAATTCCGATCTCGAACGCATCGCGGATTTGGCTTGCAACATTGCCGAACGTGCACTGGCCATGCAAGAAACTCCTTATTTTCCAATTCCCGATCAACTGACCACGATGGCGTCCGATGCCACCGAAATGGTTCGGCTGGCTCTGAATTCATTTGTCGATCTGAACGTTGATCTTGCCAAAGAAGTGATCCTGATCGACCAAAAAGTTGACTCGGCAAATCGCGACGTCATTAACGAACTGCGCGAGTTGATGGTTTCCGAACCCAATCAAGTGGCTCCGGCGCTGCACTGTTTTTCAGCGTCGCGTCACCTGGAGCGAATCGGAGACCTCGCAGAAAACATCGCCGAAGATGTGATTTACATGGTAGCTGGAGACATTATTCGTCACCAACATCGATCGTATATTGAAAAACCTCACGAGGAGATTTGAAATGCCACGTACTAAAGTTCTGATTGTCGAAGACGATAACTCTTTGGCAAATGTCCTGCAGTACAATCTGGAGCAAAGCGGTTATAACGTGACCGTTTCACACGACGGTCAGGACGCAATCAATCAGGCTCGCCTGAAATTGCCTGACATCATTTTGCTGGATGTCATGATCCCGGTGATTGATGGAATCGAAGTTTGCAAACGACTCCGAGCCATCCCCGAAACACAAAACGCCGTGATCATCATGCAAACGGCCAAAAGCGAAGAATCGGATCAGTTGGTCGGATTTAACGTTGGCGCAGACGATTATGTCGTCAAACCGTTTAGCGTCAAAATCTTGATGGAACGCATCAAAACACTGGATCGACGTCGAAAACGACAAATTTCTTTTGAAAACGAAATCGTCTCGTCAGGCGGCATTGCCATCGATCGACTCAAACATCGCGTGACTGTCAATGAAGAACCGGTTGATCTGACGCCCAGCGAATTCCGTTTGTTGGAAACGCTGATCCGTCAGCCAGGTCGAGCTTTTGATCGCTCGGAATTGATTGATGCGGCACTCGGCGAAGACACGTTGGTCTTGGAACGCACGATCGATGTTCATATTCGATCGTTGCGTAAAAAACTGGGCTCAGTGGCCGACGCGATTCAAACCGTACGCGGGGTTGGTTATCGATTCCGAGAATCCCGCGCCAACGAAACGGTAAGTTAATTCCGTCAATTTCAACAATATTTTAGCTTTGGACGTTGTCGTTTCCGCGTCTCGTGTAGTCACCCGGTGTTTTGTCTCGTTACAATAAGAGACAAATTTGCGGAGTCTGTTGACGCGAGCGTGTTTTGAATCGAGAAAACGATCACCTGTCTGGTTGGCAACTGTTTCGCCGAATTCGCGAAGTCGATTCGGCATTGCAATTGAATGTTATTCGATTAATTGGAATCGTCACATTCTTTGCCATCCACCTCTTCAATTACCTGATGATGGATAATCCCTCGAATCATTATCAGGAATTTCACAAAAGTGCGATTTGGCTGACCACGGCCTGGTTGCTGATGACCGTTGCAATTTTTGTCGCCTATTTTGCCCAACGGCTACCTTGGTACGCCAAGTATTGTTCGACCATTGCCGATATTGCATTGCTAACCGCAGTCGCAGCCATTGGGGAAAAAGCCGACGCCAGTATTGTTGTTATTTATTTTGTCATCGTTACCGCGTCACTTTTGCGGTTCAGCAAACCGCTGATCTGCGTGACCACGATCGGATGTTTCCTCGGATTCCTCACGCAGGTTGGACTGACCGACCAAAGCTGGTTTGACGAACAGCATGATGTGCCACTGACCAAAACGATGATTACATTAGCGGCAATTTTGCTGAATGGATTCGTCTGTTGGCAGATTTGTCGGAGCGTCCAACGGTGGATTGAAAACAAAGGCCCTGTCACTACCGACGTGATTCGAGACTGAGCAGGAAAAATTAAATGTCAGATGGAATAAATTATTACGTCACCTGCGAAAATTGTGGTCGCGAAAATCATCCACAACAGGTTCGTTGCTGGGTTTGCGGATACCATTTTCCACATGGAGTTCCAGCGGAAATCAAACAGCCAGCGGCCAAACAACGACAGGTAGCGCGAACCGTGGCGACCGGAGCCGCATCCGGAATTGGCGCAACCATCGGCGCTTTTTTTATTACGCTTGGGGGGATTTTAGGGGGAATTTTGATCGGGATTTTTTTAGCCATCTCATTGGTGGTCGCCCTGTTCGCCGCGTGCATCGAAATCTGCACCGGCGGAAATGCAACGTTGTTTTTTTAAGGCCAATCAAATGTCAACACCTGTGCCCGTTCAATCGCCAGCCAACCTCGCAGACTATATCTTTCGCGGAACGACCGAGAGCCTTTGTCCAACTTGCTTGGCCGTCGTGCCCACCAAAATCATCGTTCGTGGCAAACGAGTCTACTTTCGCAAATCCTGCCAAACGTGTGGCTCGCGCGAAGATTTTGTTTGTAGCGACGTCGACTACTATGACCGCTTGGAATACACCGTCCCCAGCAAAATCCCTCAAGGCTATGGTGTCGAACCTCGCAAAGGCTGTCCCTACGATTGCGGTCTATGTACTGAACACGAACAACACACCTGCATCGCGTTGGTCGAAGTCACGTCCAGTTGCAATCTGAATTGCCCCATGTGTTTTGCGTCCAGTGGACCCGGCGGAAAACATTTGACGTTGTCACAATGCAAACAATCGATTGATCGGATCGTTCAACTCGAAGGCCGCGCCGAAGTCGTACAACTTTCCGGCGGCGAACCAACGATTCATCCCCAGTTTTTGGAAATCCTGGACTACGCTCTCGACCAACCGATTGATTATGTTCAAATCAATTCCAACGGACTGCGGTTTGCGCGCGATCCTGAACTGTTGGAGAAAATTGCTGCGAACCGGCAACGAGTCGAAATTTTTATGCAATTCGATGGCCTCGATCGCGACGTCACTATCAAACTCCGCGACGAAGACATCCTGGAAGCCAAATTGAAATCCATCGAAAAACTTGGCGAACATGATATTCACATCACGTTGGCGGTAACACTGCAAGCAGGTGTTAACGAATCTGAATACGGCCCAATCATCGAATTCGCCAGCCAACGCCCCTGGATCACCGGCATTAATTTTCAACCGGCAACTTATAGCGGCCGCTTTGATTTGCCCGAACAGTTGGAAAAACGCATCACTTTTCCCGATGTGATCAAAGGGATTGCCAGCCAAACCAACGGCATGTTTCGCGAGCAAGATTTCTTACCCTTGCCCTGTGCCCACCCCAATTGTCACCAGATTGGAATAGCCTACCGCAGTGGAACCAACGTTGTCCCGCTAACGAGATTTTTTAACGCACTCGAACATCTCGATTTGTTGGCCAACGGAATTTCGTTTACACGCGACAACTCGCGCGGCATGATCGAACAATTGATGGCGCGAAACAGTTGTTGCCCCGACGGCGCCTGTTGTGAACCAGACACCCAGCTGATTTCACATTCGAAAAATGGCTTTTCAACGACCGATTCGAACCAGCTCGAAAAAAACCTTTCCAGGAGCGAGCAGCAACTGGCAACCGAATTTTTGCAACGTGCCTTTCGAGATGACTTGGGAGCCAAAGACCTGTTTCGAATTACGATCACATCGTTTCTCGATGTATTTAATTTCGACTTGAGACGGTTAATGAAATGCTGCACGCATCATGTTCTGCCGAGCGGTCATGTGATTCCGTTTTGCGCCTACAACGTACTGTATCGTGAAGGACACGTTGAACTTCCTGGCCTCACGAACATGCAACCCGGTTCGATGAGCTGATTGATGGTTACCTGGCTCTATTCGGTGACAATGCTTGTGGCGATCGTCACATGCTCGCTGTTGTTACGACGGTTTCAGAAATCGCTATCGTTGACACCGATGGAAAAACTATCGATCGGACTTGCCGCGTTTATCGGCGCCATGATCGGCGCAAAATTGCCATTTCTAATATTTCAACTTTGGCAAATTTCGACGGCCGAGACACCGGACCAATCGTGGACGTCTGTCTTGGTTGGTTCCTGGTTTGCCAATGGTAAAACAATCATGTTTGGAATTGTCGGCGGTTATTTCGCGGTTGAAATTGCCAAATATGCGATGTCAATCAAAACGCGAACCGGCGATAGTTTTGCAGTTCCCGTCGCTGTGGGCGTCGCACTCGGTCGACTTGGTTGTTTTTGTGCCGGTTGTTGCCACGGCACACCGACCGAACTTCCCTGGGGTGTTCATTTTAGTGTTGCGGATGTTGATGAAAATGTTCGTCGGCATCCGACTCAGATTTATGAATTCGTTTTCCATCTGACGGCGGCTGCGTTTTTGTTGGTGGCCTATCTAAAACTTTACCGTCCTAAAACGAAATCTCCGGACCCGACGTGGTTTGAAATCATCTTTTGGGGGAATCTGATCAAGGTCTATATCTTGTCGTACCTCATCTACCGAATCGCGACCGAGGAAATTCGACCTGAAATGGAGATCTGGTTTTCTTTAACGGCCTATCAATTGTTTGCCATCCTGTTAGTTCCCATTTTTCTAGCAATCTGGGCCTGGGAAATCGCGGGGCGCGTCAAACGTCTGGCCGAGCCAGCTGAAGCAAAACCCGAGTAACTGATACAGTCGGTAATCGATTTTTGAATTGGATGTTGATTTTTTGAAACACCCATTCTCGACATCGCCAGAATAACCGCACTAGCTGGCGAATTCCGTTGTACTTTTTGCACAACGTTGAAACGCAAATTTTTCTAACTGATTGATTCATGCGTTTCAAAAACAGTGACATATAGTTCTGTTGAGAGAAATCCACGCGCTCTTTGAGCGCAATTTGCTGCCCGTTTTACTAATTGAAAGAAATTTTCCAATGATGGAGACCACGATCCTGTTAGCCGACGACAGCAGCACTGTCAGGACGATGCTGTCTCGAATCTTGAAAGAAAATGGGTTCCACGTTGTTGAAGCCCACGATGGCCGACAAGCAATCGAATTGGTTAAAACCTGTCATCCGTCATTGGCGATTCTGGATATCGTGATGCCCGATCTTGACGGTTACGCAGTCGTGGAACACCTGAAAGAAATGGGCGCTCCCTATGACAAACTTCCCATTCTGTTTCTGACGTGCGTCGAATCAAACGCACTCGAACTACTGGGTGACAAGTATGGTGCCTACCTGAGAAAACCGGTGAATGTTGATGAATTGTTAAAAGCAATTGGTGAACAAATACCGATTCCCGGTGCCCGTTAGCAGATGGCTTGGCGGCAAATACATCGATTGAGGCGGAACGATGGACATGGCAAATCCCAACAACTACGAAACTCCAGTTGATTTCAACGAATCGACCCACATCGATCTTGTGCAATGGAAATCCGAAATTGAAAGCTTTATTGATGAAACGTCGTTCGAACTGAGCCAACTCGCCAACGCGATTGAAAATATTTCACCCGCACTTGTGCAACAGTTGGCGGAAAACCGGCATGCGAATTCGACTTCATCTCCAAAACATGGAAACACCAACGACGCAAATTCAGACGAAAACTCGGCAGAGCGACTTGCCTCGTTGAGAGACCGACTCGCCAAACGACTTCAAAACAAACAATAAAAACCAAAACAGCAATGAGCCATTTCGACCTCGAACAATCCGACAAGTTTTGCATTTTCCGTTGCAGCGGAGAAACATTTGCCTTGCCTGCGCTATCGGTTCGCAGTGTTAAACCACGTGTCGAACTGACTGCCATCCCGTTAGCAAACGACTCGTTTTGTGGCATCGCCAAAATTCAACAAGAATTTCTGCCGGTCTACTCGCTCATTAAAAACAGGTCGAGTGAGTCGAAATCCCAGGATCAGAAACTGTTGGTCATCAGCCGAGACACCGGAAATTGGGGTTTGCTGGTCGACCAGGTTCATGTGCTAACCACGCTCGAAGTATCCATCGATCCGTCGGTTGATTTGCAGGCGCAATATGTCATTGGCACTGCGACTCACCAGGATTCATTCGTATCCGTTTTGGATCCCGAAAGTGTTTACGACTGCCTGAACAACGATCTTCATGCGTACTGGAACGCTTTCGAATCGTCACCTTGCGAACCTATTTGTTAACAACCCATTACTTTTTTTTAACAGCCATCGAACAAATGACCATTCAGCTGAAAACATTTGGAGCCGCCATCATCGTCGGAATCGGCGCTGCAATATCAACGTTTTTGTTGACCAGCATCAGTATCGCGATTGCTGCTCCTACGGCGATCGCGTTGACACTCGGATCGCTGATCATCGCGCTGCTCGTCGCGCGGAGCCTGCAAAGCAGCTACGCGAAATTCGACCAGCAACTGACTGCCGGATTCGTCAACGAATACGCCCCCACGAACGTGATCGAATTTGATCAAACCGCCGAGGCCTGCCAACAGCACATTCGTCAGTGGCGAGTTTCTGCCGAAACTTCAAACGAAGAAATCGAAAAACTGAAACAATTGGCAACCATGCTCGATCGACGAGGACACGCGGGCACCAAGTCAACAGGAAACACCAAACTGATCGAAAACCTGATCGGTGGCTATGCCAGTGAAATTGAAAGCGGCATCCGCCAAATCGAATCGTGTGGACGAGAAATCGAACGCGGTACGGGACAGATTGCCGAAGGTACCGACCAACAATCCGATGCAGTGAATCGCTGCGCAACATTGGTCGAGAAAATCTCATTGCAAATCGATGACGTGCTGCAACGAGCTGAAAGCTCCGACAAACTCAGCAAGGAAACCACGCAACATGCAGAAAACGGACTTCAGCACCTGCAATCGCTCGTACGCGAACTGAGCCAAATCAAAACGCTGGTCGCCAGCCGGGAAAAACGACTACGGGCATTGGGCGACCATACGCGTGAAATCGGTGTTATTGTTGAAACTATCGGAACGCTTTCTTCGCGAACCGACCTGTTAGCTTTAAACGCATCCATCGAATCGG
This sequence comes from Pirellulaceae bacterium, assembly GCA_028280445.1. Lineage (GTDB taxonomy): Bacteria > Planctomycetota > Planctomycetia > Pirellulales > Pirellulaceae > JANQLU01. The sequence goes on from JANQLU010000081.1 coordinate 39,745, forward strand.
TTCGTGCTGGCGAACATGGACGCGGATTCGCGCTCGTTGCCGAAGAAGTACGAACATTGGCCGAGCAAGCGGCGGCTGCCACCCGCGACGTCGCTGCCAGAATCGAGTCGATTCAATCTGAAACACAGAATTCAATCTCGGTCATCGAGTCGGAAAACAACCAGATTCAAGAAGCCATCGAATTGAGTTCCAAAGCGTTCGAACTGGTCGAAAAAATCGACGAGTCTACAGAAACTTCGGGAGAAAACGTCTCTCAAATCTGGAAAGCTTCTGAACAACAATTGCAACTCGCTCAAGAGTTTATTGAAAACATGCAGACCTTGTCGGAAACAACCCGCTCGGGTCGAAGCCAAATCGAAGGTGTTCGCTGGACGACCAAATCGCTCAGCAAGTTCAGCCAACAACTTCAATCCGTGGTAACACCACTCAAATTCGGTAAATCAATTCCGGATTCAAACAAACCAATCGAACAGCGTCTGGACGAAACACAAGACCTTGTTGATTCTGCCTGCTAAGTCTCATTTTTTATTCGTTCAATTACATGACAACTCCAGTTCACAATTCGGATGCGAAACAACGCCACTTGGAAAAATGGGCCAGTAGCGGAAAAATCGCGTTTAAAAATTTCAGCGCTGCATGTGGTGAATTGCGCTACCTCAGTGAATCAGCAGCGCAAGCCGAACAGTTCGACGTCCAAGAATTGGTCGATACACTGATTGCCCTGGTCGATCTCGCCGAAATGCTACGCAGCGACGATGCCAAAGACGAATACCAGAAAATTGTCGCCTTTGTCGGACAACAATTGAATGTCACCCTCGCTCTGGTCAATGGGGACGAAGTCGACGATCAAGCGATTCAGCAATCATTGGAAAACGCCCATGCCAATTGGGGAGATCACCTGGAATTGATCCAGCAAGATGATCCGGGTCAGGACAACGGTCAACCACAACCGTCTGACGATTCCACGGCCGCTAACACTGTCGAACAGCCGACGGCACAACAAATCGATGCTATGCTGTCCGTACTGGGCAACAAAGGCTCAGAGCAAACCGCGGAAAACGACACAACACCATCATCGCAAAAACTGGGATTCGAATCAGCTGCAGATCAGGATTTGCCTGCAGCTCCGGAACATCTGAGTTTGTCGGACGATGTTCGCGACGACGCAGAATTACGCGAAGCCTACTTGGACGACGCTAACCGCTGTCTCTCCGTCATGGAGCAAGTGGTCTTGCAAGCCGAGGAACAAGCCAACACTCAAGAATGCGTGCTCGAATTCTGCCGACAGCTGCATACGCTCAAAGGAGCTTCGGCGAGCGTCGGGCTCGCGGATTTGGCGCAGTACCTCCACGCTGTCGAAGAATGGTTGGGCCATAACAATACCAATCTGGACGTTCAAGTTTTGTTGGATTGCGTCGACTCGGTTCGCCAGCAGATCGGCATGATTGAAAATCCGCAACAGGATTCGCCTGAGTCATCAACCGAATCGACAACTGCCGAACAACGAGTCCAATCGTCAAAGCAGTCGAATTCAAATACTCAATCGCGAATAGAAATCACACCGTCATTTGCTTCGAACGAAGCTTCGGTGCGAGTTCGTGCATCGCAACTCGACAAACTGATGGATATGTTGGCGGAATTGATCGTGCTGCGAAATCAACGCGACAGCCGACTGGGCCAACTCAACGATCTCACAAATGAAGTTTCGCGCTGCTCTCACCGGCTCGCGCATTTTCGTGAAGAGCATACGCAATGGACACGTGAATCGACTGCTTCGACGACCGCAAAATCGAACGAAGCCGTCGTTGAGAATTCTGTCTTTTTGGGCAATGAACCGACAACGGCCAACGCGATCGCCGAAGTCAAAAGCGATTTGAACGAAATCTCTCGCGAAATCAAAAACATTTACAAACCGATCATCAACGAAAACCAGGCGATCTCGTCGTTCATCAGACACTTTCGCCAGGAACTCATCCAACTGCGCCGCGTTCCCATGGTTGGGCTGTTCCAAAAATTGCAGCGAAGTGCTCGCGATGCCGCCCGAATTGAAAACAAAAACATCCAAGTGAAATTGGTCGGACAAAACGTCGGCCTCGAACAATCACTCCAGGAACAGTTATTTGAACCACTGCTCCATCTGGTCCGCAATGCGGTTGGCCACGGTATCGAAGACGAACAAACGCGCCAACAAGCCGGTAAAAACCCAGCTGGAACGATTACCTTGCAAGCCAAATCAACCGCTAACTTGCTGGTCATCAGCATTGTGGACGACGGACGTGGTCTGGATTATGACGCACTCAGACGCCGTGGCTATGAACGCGGGTTGTTGTCACCTGATCGGACACCGACGACTCGCGAGTTGGCACAACTCATCTTCCACCCTGGTTTTTCGACGCGTAACAAAGCCAGTGAAGTGGCCGGACGAGGGATTGGTATGGACGTCGTTGCCGGCGCCATCAACCAATTGCAAGGGCGTATCGAAATCGACTCGCACCCTGGTACTGGAACAACCATGCGTGTTTCAATCCCGTTAAAAAACGGAATTGAGCACATGATGATTTTCCGATCCCAAAATCAACTGTTTGGTTTGCCGATGCAATCCGTCGCCGGTGCGTATTCAAAAAATCGTTCGGAAATCAAAGATCACCGGACGCTCGAATTGTCGTTTAACCGTGGTTTGCAACCAACACTTCCGACCGAACAACAACAGGTCTTGCTGCTCAAATCGGACGAAGGCAGCAATTCAATCGGATTAATCGTCGACGAAGTGATCGGGCCCGAAGAAATCGTCGCCCGTGGACTCCCGCGCCCAATCCTGAACCATCCCTACCTGGCAGGACTCACGATGTCCGGAAAAGGTGAAACGACGCTATTGCTCGATGGACATCGACTCGCCGAAATTGCTTCGCGGATTGATGCTCTCGCCGTGGAAAACGTCGATATGCTGTCGGGCGAACAACGACCTCAAGCGTTACGCCGTGTTTTGATTGCCGACGATTCGTTGAGCGCACGAAAGGCACTGGCGAAACGACTTCGACGCCAAGGCGGTTTCGAAATCACCGAAGCCAACGACGGCATGGAAGCACTCGAATACCTGAGACGAACCCAGTTCGATCTGTTGATGACCGACCTCGATATGCCGCGTTTGACCGGAATGGAATTGCTGGTCGACCTGGACCACGACTCAAAAATCGACGTGGCCAAAGTTGTCGTCAGCAACCGCGACAAACCCGAAGTTCGTCAACGTGCCATGGACCTGGGCGCCGTGGCGTTTATTACCAAACCAGTGACCGATGAATCTTTGGAAGAGATTCTTCGACTTATTTTTGAAACAACGGACTAAAAACAACTTTTCGTAGATGCATCTATTGGAATTAAAACATGAGTGAAAAAACCATCCTTGTCATTGATGACAGTGCAACCATTCGCCGTCTCGTCGACACCGAACTCGGTGCTGCAGGATTTCGTGTCTTCCTGGCACCCAACGCCGAAGACGGAATTGAAATGGCGAACGAGAAATCACCCGACATGATTCTGCTGGATCATCAATTGCCTGGCACAACAGGATTTGATGTGGCATCTCAACTGGCGTCTAGTGACCAGACCAAATTCATTCCGGTTGTTATCAGCTCCACCTTGCGTAAAAAAGCCTATGCGGAATACGTTGATTTGGCGAACGTCGTTGACATGCTGCCTAAACCGTACACTGCCGAACTGCTGAAAACCACCGTCAACAACGCGTTGGAAACAGCTGCGATGATCGTCCAGTCGCAATCCGAAGGTTCTGCCGTGCCCGAGGTCATCGACGAATTGGCCGATGGCGATTTGGCTGGTACTTTCAAATGCTTTACACCGCGCGAAGTTCTCGACTTTCTCAACAACTCTTCGAAAAAAGGTTGCTTGGAAATTGAAACCGCGCAAGCTCGTGTCTCGGTCTATCTGGAATCGGGCCGTATTCAAGCTGTCTGTGCGTCGGGTCTGAATTCAGAGATGATTTCGTCGCGGCTTCCACAGGCCTTGGCCGACTTGGCTCCGATGGTCAAATTCACGCTGGGCGGCAGAAACTGTAGTGAACTGGATGGCCTGGTCGAGTTGTTGAACAACAAAGTGTTGGACCCTCGACTGCTCCGGCAGCTACTGCGATACCAAGCCGCAATCCTGATCCAACATAGTTTTGACGCCGACAAAAAGAACTTTCGTTTTGAAAGTAATCGAACAGCTCCTTCGTTATTTTCAAAACTGCCACTGGAAATCAGTCTATTAGCGTTGTTGGTCGAAGCAAATACACTCAGCGGCGCTCAACACACAGCGATCGATCCCGGCTGCCTGTTTGTGCGAAACAACGTTCGAGGACAAAACCTCGACCGAGCAGGTCTTTCAAGTGGACATATGCAAGTGATGAACCTGGTCGCTCGCCCCACCAGCTTGGAAAACCTCTGTCAGCAAACAGGGATGTCCACCGAAGAGCTGACCGGCGTGTTGCGAGGATTTGAACTGGCCGAACTGATCAAACGTGAATCCACCGGTGGAAACGTCGTTTTGGTTGTCACCGAAGATGCAACACTGTCGCAAAATTTCAATGACTGTTTTGCAGATCCGGAAAATGACTTTACTGGAAAAGTTGTCCGCGACTTGCTGGCGATCAAACTGTTTTGCCGTCGCAATACTCCGACTCATCTCGTGATTGACTTGAATCGGGTAGACACAGTTGATTTTGTTCAAAAGATCAAATCGGATCTCCAGACCCAGTGGTCGGCTGCAACGGTCGTCGGCATTGGCGAATGTCAGGAATGCAATGAACACCTGGATTTCATTTCGCCAAAACCGCAAGACCCAAGTCAGGCCCGTGAAATTCTCGACGCCTGCAAACAATCAAAACAACCCACTGCAGAATGCGTATAAGTGAGACAACAAGTGAGTAACGCCATTGCAAGTTTGATTTTTCGTCATCGTGAAACCGGGGAGCAGCAAGTCTATCCCATGCAAAACGATGCCAGCACGATCGTGGGTCGCGATCCGGGATGTACAATCCATCTGGAATCGCCCGACGTGTCGGGAAAACACTGTACGTTGCGCATCGCTGACAAACAGGTATTCATCAACGATTGGTATAGCGAACACGGAACCATCATCAACGGGCAACCCATCACCAACGAAACAGAGTTGAAGCGTGATGACCAGTTGCAGATCGGTTCCTTCGATGTCCAGGTCGTCTATAACCAAAACATCAACGAAGCCGTTCATGCTCAACCGCAATATGAAATTCCAGTATCTGAAACACCTGCGCCGTCGACCGCCGAGCCCGCGGTTGAAACGGACCAGCAGACTATTCCCGATTCACACGATGAATTGATCGCCAGCTTGCAAACATCGATGAGTCCGTCGGATCCAATGCTTCAGGAAAAACTCGATCGACTGACGGCCGAAAACCGTGAACTGCGCTCTGAATTGGAATCTATCCTGGCGGAATCAGCGCCGCAAACCAACTCGAATTCGAGCGCGAGCCACGGATTCGAGCAAGACGAAATCGAATCATTGCGCCGAGAAGTCACCGCACTGCAAAGTGAACTTGCGGCACGCGATCAGGAAATTGCCGATCTCTGCGATGGCGAGTTTGCCTCTGCAAAGCCAGAGGAAGACCAGTTATGTGACACTCCGCAACTTGTCGAGCGATTGGAAAGCCTGCTGGATGAATTGCAATCGACCGATCACCGGATTCAATCGATGGAGGAGCTGCTGCGGGTTGCCGACGAAGCACAATTGGCCGAGGTCGAAGAACGTCGTCAAATCGAAGATTGGGTCACGGAAATTGAGACGCGCGTCCGACGCCGCGAAGAAGAATGGCAATCGCAAAACGAACAACTGAACAACCAGATCGCTGAGCTGAAAGAACAACGGGAACAAGCTCACGAACAACTGGGACAGGCGCTGGATTCAAACGGCGATGAAGTTGCCAAGCAAACGCAACAACAACTCGAACAAACACAGGCACAAAACAACAAATTGGCCGAACTCGCAATGGAATTGAAACGGGAAAACGAGGCACTCAAGGAAAAAATGTCCGAGTTTCAGTCGGAGGCCGAAAGCGGTGAATCGCCTGCCGTTTTACAACGAAAATTGCGAGAACACGAATTGGAACTCGCCCAGGAGCGCGCCGAAATGTCGCGACAACGAGCCGAGCTCACACGGATGCGCGACGAACTCGACCGTGCAACTGGCGAAGCGCAAAAAGATGTCGGAACATCTGATTTGCGTGTTAAAGCATTACGAGACCACCTCCGAGAAATTCACGACCAGGAGCAGGAACAACGAGCCGAAGAACGTGGCGGGGGATTGGCCTCCCGCCTCAGTCGACTGTGGCAGCGCCTCGATTCTCGTTAATCGAAAGTAATCATGGAAAACAGTAATTTTCAAATTAATGATATTCATGAGCTCGACGAAGCCGTGCGACGGCTGCGCGCCCTGTCTCGACGTTACCAGGATTTTTTCCAACTTCAATTCCAGCGACTCGAGGCACATATGAAAATGCAACAACAAATGCTTGATCGCGCCGATGCCGTTCGATCCATGTTGGACGACATCCAATCTCAAAAAGAGAATTGGGAATCGCAACGACAATCGGAAATGCAACAAATCGATGCCGCCAGCCAGAAATTAGCCGGCGCCTGGCAAGCTCTGGAGCAACAACAGCGGCAACTGTTGGTCGATCGCGCCACGCCGCCAACAACCAACGTGCTCCCACCGCCGAATTCCGGAATGGCCCCACCGACAAACCAACGACCTGACCCACAGCCCTCGCCAACTTTCGCAGCGAATCCAGAACATAGCAGAATCCCGCTCACGGGTTTTGGCACCAACGGCCAACAAGTCGATTTTGCGGTCGCTGCCCAAGTCCAGCAAGGCGGCCAACCGCCAACAGCCAATCCATTACCGCCATTTCAACATGGTCAATTGGCAGCCATGCCACCACAACAAGCCAATCAGCCGACTCAACCCAATGAAATGGGACGGCCCGAAATTTCGGAACCCGCCGATCCTGAAGCGGCAAAATTTGAATACGAACAACTTAAACGGCAAATGCGTGAACACGCGAATCGCCAAGGTTAACAGGGGGTCTGTAAAAAAGTGTTAAACTCAATCGTTAGTCGAATGTTCGGTGGTGAATCAAAAGCCGCCGTCGTAAACTCGGAAACTGGGATCCAAAAAAGCAAGGACAATCCGGGAAGTCCCAAGATCCATTTTTGCAAACTGTTGAATTGTGAAAATGAGCGTCCCGCGGATTCCGAACTAAAACGACTTTGGAAATCGGTCGAACAAAAAATGGCCGTCGTTCCATCTGGTCGCGTGGCGCTCCAAGAAATCGGCGTGACTGTCGACGAATCAAATCGATTTTCCGATTCGATGCGTTTGCAGCAATCCCAGGTCGAGTCGTTCTACATGGACAAAACCGCGGTCACCAACGCTGACTTTTTGCAATTTGTCAAAGCCGGTTGTTACGAAGACACCCAGTTGTGGGACCAAAATATCTGGTCCAAAGTCACACAAATGGTGGATCAGTCGGGACAGCCAGGTCCTAAATTTTGGCACAACGGAAAACCACCTCGCGAACTAATGGAACATCCGGTCGTCGGAATCTGTTGGTACGAAGCAAAAGCTTACGCCCAGTGGGTTGGAAAACAATTGCCGACTGCGGGACAGTGGCAGCGCGCTGCAACCTGGCATCATACGGATCAGGACGAAGGTTCCATTACCAAATTCACTTGGGGAGGAATCTATGAAACGCAATACGCCAACGCCTGGGCCAGTGGAATCGGGTCCACCGCGCCGGTCGACGAATATTACGACGGTGCCACACCGAATGGTATTTTCCAGCTCATTGGCAATACCTGGGAATGGATCGATGGTCCATTTGAATTCCAAAACCAGCCCGAGAACCAAAATGATCTGGTCGAAATCCGCGGCGGAGCATTTGATACGTACCTCGATTCTCAAATGACTTGCCAATTTCGATCGGGACAATCTCGTTCGCACCGAAGTCCCAATTTGGGATTCCGTTGCATTGTCCCCGTCAAAAATCTTCATCGACCATAAAAACAAAACAAACTTTCGGTTACTCACCACCAACAGGAAATCATCATGAGTTCAAAAGCTATCAACTGGATGGACGAGCGGTCCATTTTGCATTGCATCACCTGTGGAGCGCAGATTATTGACTCAGGAACCTACTGCACGTCCTGCGAAACTCCCATTCAGGTTTCGCGATCTGTTGCCAATCGAAACACACCAGCCAGATTGATTTCCGTGTTGGGCGCCAGTGGTGCTGGTAAAACGGTTTATCTCGGAATGCTGCTGGATATGCTAAACAAAGGCACAGGCGGATTGCGCGGTTTGCCCAATGGTGCGTTTTCGCTGGGAGTCCAGGAACAAACGATTACGGCTTTGGAAAATCGCCGGTTTCCTGAGAAAACTCCCTCCGAGGCCGATCACTGGCAATGGGTTCATTGCGAAACATTTGATGAAAAATCGCCGAAACGAAAAATTGATTTGATCACTCCCGATTTGGCGGGCGAAGCGCTGGCATTGGAACTGGAAAAATCAAATACCTTTCCAACCATTCGAACAATGCTCAGAAATGTCGAAGGCGTCGTCATTTTGTTCGATTCAGAACGTGTCAAAGTGGCGCCGCGTTCCGAAGACATCTTTGGAGTCAAACTCGTTTCCTATCTGGCCGACGTTAATCAACGGCCGACCAAAGAACGACGAAATAAAATTCGCTTGCCAATGTCGTTTGTATTTACCAAAGCGGACGTATGTGCCGACGCCGAAGATGACCCGCAGCATTTTGCCAAAACTCATTTGCCAGGCCTGCTGCAGTTCTGCGAACGGCGATTCGAACGGTTTGAATTTTTCGCGGCCAGCGTCGTCGGTGGTTCGACGGCTTTAACGGACAACTATGGAGCACAAATCCAAATTCCGTTGCATGTTCAACCACGCTGCATTGTCGAACCGCTGCATTGGGTCATGCGACAAATGGATAAACGGCTTTGGAAAGGCGTTATCTAATGCTGCTGGAAAAGGCCGTGTTTACATCAACACGTTCACAACGTGTTGCAGGCTACCATCTGGTTAATAAAAGCGCACTCATCAGTGACGATATTGCCCAGATTCTTTGTCGTTGGAGCCCATCACATGATTCGCTGATGGATTCCAATCAAAATGCATCGAGCATTAATTTTTTTCCAGTGATCGACAATTTGTTCGCGGTCAGTCGCACTGTTTTAGGGGGACCCGAATATAGCGGTCGCGGTGGATTGCAAACGGTGACTTTCTTGGCGCTCGCCACCGCCGACCAATTGAGGCGTTATGGCAACGATACGATCGCTTTGACCCGTATTGCCATGCGACGAGGTGATATGTGTTTTGTCGACGGGTCATTTTCCAATTCCCCAATCGAATTACCCGAACACCACACCACCGTCGAAAATATTCCCAGTCGACTTCAATATCTGCCTCTGCTCGATGAAACCATCGAGTTGGTCGCCGGCGGACATCAGGTGGCGTTGGTAGGAGTTCGTCAGCCGCTCAAAGCGATGCAGTCCATCATTCATCGATTGCCAATCGAACACCGCACAGCTTTTTCGTTTACGACCGGTCTCAAACCTTCGTCACAACGGCCTTTTTCAGTTCATATTGCTCAAAGTGCCGATATCGACACCCGCGCTTATTTTTCTCGCAAAGCGATTCGCGTTGTCAATGCTGAAACAGCGCAAGTTCAAATTTGATCGATTGGTTTCAAGCCTCGGTGAAACGCTTGCCACCTGTGGAGCGTTGCGGCAAATTGTCTCACCTGTATGCTGAATTAGTAAATGGCTCACGCGGAGACGCAGAGGCGCAGAGAAAAAGGAAAGGGCCTCGCCCGTTGATAACAAATCAAAAATCAGCAATCCCGCAGGCAATGAACGAGACAAAGATTTAAATTTCCACCCCTCTCTAACCCCCTGCGTCTCCGCGTCTCTGCGTGAGCCTTATTTTTCCACCACCTCCTGACCTGCATCTCTATATGAGTTGTTTTTGCAAATTTGAATTTTTCTCCCAAACAGAGCGTCACGCTTGTATCTGAAATTAAAACGACTCTTGCGAGAAAAATTGATAGAATGAATGAACTCGTCTCACACCTCCCAATGGAGATCCGTCATGATTACAGAACTACCTGAAAGCGAAGGCGCCATTGTCGGCTTTAAGGTTTCCGGAAAAATTGATGTCGCTGAGGAACAAAAGTGGCTCGAGCGAATGGATGCCATCATCGCGGAACATCCTAAAATCCGGGTGCTGTGCGTTCTCGAATCTGACGCTCAATGGGGTGTCAAAGCGGGACTGGAAGATTTGAAATGGATTTCCAGGCACGTCGACAACTTTGAAAAAATAGCCGTGGTATCCGATAGTATGGTTTGGGAATGGCTCATCAAAGTAGATAGTGTCTTGGCAAGACCGTTTGGTATTCAGGAAAAATTCTTTGAAATGAAGCAACTAAATGCAGCCTGGGAGTGGTTAGACAAAGACTAACGGCCAGTCCGACAAACGGTCGGTAGGAACAGACACAATCATAACCCGAAGCGTGAGCGAGGGACCAAAAACCACGCTGATTTACCGCGAAACGTGGTCCCTCACTTACGTTTCGGGTTATGATTTTTGTTTAATGCAAAATCCTTATGAGCGAGGGACCACATAGAATCGCACATTTTATTGTTGTCAGATCGGCCGGTGGGAACCGGCCCTACTGTTGTGTCCCGAATTGGCTAATAGGATTCCTCGGTGTTCTCGATTCCCAACAACGACTCACCGTTCCATCCATAATCGTTCGTCGTGCCATCATCGGGTTGCGGCTGAAATGAACCGGGCTCCGTTTGCCACTCGGGATTGACGATTTGGTAACAACAATGCGCGAGTTCTTGCGGAGACTCAGCCAATACTTCCACCAAGTCTTTCACGATCGCATCAGCCATTTGCTGATCTGATGTATAGCCCAGAAGCACAACACCGACAGGATCGCCTTGTAATTGACCGTCGGCGATTACGGTCCCATCATCACGGGTCGTGACACAGAATTCAAACGTATAACCGCCCCCGTCACTATACTCTTTTACATATTCGCGAATCGATTCCGGATCTAGAGACCTTAAACGGGCCAGGACCCACGAGGCAAACAGTTTTGAATTGAGATTTTTAAAATAGTCATTTTCAGCAAATCGGGCGTCCGCGTAGAGCGCATCGTCAAACAACACATCGAAACGAAAAGGCCGCGTTCCGCGACGGCGACGGATACCGTCACCCACCAGTCCAAGCAAATAACTCCACTTCGAAGAACAGAACCCTGTATTCATGTCGTACTCAAAAGATAATGTTGGGCAGACAACGGATTCCATCGAATCCGCCTTTTAGCGTCACGTGAAAAATACGCAAGTTCTCTCTCCGCCAGCCATTATGTACCTGTTTCCTCGACGATTCAAATCATTTACTGACGATGCAAAAATCGTCTGGGGAAGCATCGAAAGCGCCCGCGATTCCCAATGAAAAATCGCAAAAATGCCGCGAATTGTTATGTTGATTCTACATCGATTCAGCGAATTAGCAGTTCCGGCTCGAAACAACGGTTGTAATTTTGAACGATTTTTCCACAATAGACTGTCCCTTCGCCGATTCATCTTTATTTGACGGCACCTGTCACACCAATAATAGGCCGTCTTGAAACCGGATTTTCCAAAAAGATCGATCGGCAACCACTTGTTAGAGAAAGGTTGAAATGATGGATCAGATTGTCTATGTCGTGGATGACGATGCGATCGTATGTGAAAGTATCACCATGCTAGTCGAGAAAATTCTCGAAGTGACAACGGAAAGTTATGAATCGGGTGACGCTTTTTTGGCAAACGAATCAATTCGCACCGACGCTTGCCTTGTTCTCGATCAGCGAATGCCCGGACTCAACGGAACTGAGGTTCTCCAGCATTTGAAGATTCGCGAAATTGAATTGCCGACGATCATGATGTCGGGATACTCCAATCCAATGTCTGACACGGATAAAAGTCCCTCCAATCTTTTGGCGTTCCTCGAAAAACCATGTGACATTCACGAAATGTTGGAGTTGATTCGCAAAGGCCTGACGATGTCGCGGCAATTGCCCAAGCAATTTACGGGAGATCCGCCAAGCTAGTGTCTGGATGTCTAGTCAGATACGGCAAATAACATCAATTGTTATCGGGCTGCTTTTTGGGCAGGCTTGAGAAGCATTACATTTTCATTTGTTGAGTGTTGCGTCCCCAACCCATTCCGCGGCACACTCTTTGCAAAAACCATGCGAAAATTCCAGGTGGCCCTCCGAATGCAACAAGGCTTCGATATCATGCCATTGGTTGTCGGGATCGCGAATTTTTTTGCAGGCGGCACACACCGGAACAATCCCTTTAAACGTCTTCAAGTGTTGCAGAGTCTGATTGAGACTTTGTGTCACTCGAACATGATTCAATTCAAATAGAAACCCAAATGCCAATGCGAGAGCCATTGCGATCGTTGAGTTAACCCGTGTTTCGATATGAAGTTGTACGAGGGTTAGGGGATAAAAAAACATACATTTAATCGTGATCAAGATAAAACATACGCCTGCAATGGCTCCCCATCGCAAACCCAATACTCGGAACGCGGGGATCGGAGCAAGAATAAATACGAAAATGGCTCGAGGTCCAGGGTAATAGAATAAAAAGATGTTCATTTCCAAAAGGATGCACAGAGTTCCTAGAACACTGATGACACGTTGCCTCTGGCTTAAGTACGTCAATACGGCGAATCCACAAGCAGCACAACCCAGCGGACCGTGCAACACAATCGCGGGAGTTGTTTTCCAACAGATTCCCAATATGACAATTCCAAAATGAACACAGGCTAAAATAATCGCCGATGAAATGGTCAGCCGTTTTAATACTCTCTCATCGCTATATTGTTGATGTTGGCCAACATCGACCAGAAAAGAATCGGTATCGGAATTGGCTTTCATAGACGGGACTCCTGCACCCACCGCGGCAGTTCCCGTGAGAGCTTGGCAGTGAGCTTCGATAGGACAATTGGATGGAGAACGCGAACGACGTATTGTAAGTCACCAGCGGAGTTTGTCCAACGAATCGTTAAACGAGGTCGTGGGCGTAGTGCCGGTTCGCACCGGCCAATCCAACAAACGGCCGGTGCGAACCGGCCCTACAAGGGATTCAATCATCCTCGGCTAACAGACTGATATTCGAATTGATATTGTTCAGTTCGTTTTTCGCTCGATTGACCCAGTGTCGCAGATCAAAATCATCAGAATAGTCATCAATAATTTTCTGCAAAATATCTCGCGCTTGTTCAACACGATTTTGACCTTTGGCGCGTCGAGCATTCAGAATCTGTTCATCAATTTCAATCGTCGTTTCAGCGATGCGCTCAATCCGCCCGTTGAGATCGGCAATGCGGCGGGTCACCTCGCGATAAATGTGTCGAAACTCGTTATTGTCGTGTGAAATTGAGTTCCGGATTTTCTGGTACTGGGTAACCGCGATTTCATACTGACCCCTTTGTTCGAATTGAAAAGCCTGAACAAAAGAATTTTCGAGCGAAGATTCATGCCGGAAATCGCCTACCAATGCGCGCTGCACCAATAGTTGTTGAGTCATGTCATAATATCGTGCTTCCGCTTGAGTCGTCACGTCGTCACCTCGGTTACGGTGAACAATTTTTTGATACAAATCACGAGCACGTTCCCAATCTCGAATTTTGTCGGATTGACGGTACGACTCCGCTCGCTCAAAAAGTTTTTGATTGTTTTCCGGCCAGGCAAAAAAGATCATCACGGCAAACAAGATCGCCAAACAGCTGGCCAGAAAAGGCAATGACTGAAAATACGATGGCCGCGATTGCTCGAGCTCATCGTGAAACTCTTCGTTCAACAATTGCAAATTTGTGATTTTGCCTTCTTTGACTTGGACAATCGACGTTTTCTGATTGGCCGCCGCCTTGATATCTGCGAGTTCGCGGGCAATGTCCTCTGCCGTTTGAGGACGGAGCTTGAGCTGTGGATTTAACAACTGCTGAACGACAAACTGATCCAGTCGAGGCGGGCAATTCAAAACTTTGTCAGTCACCGGTACAACGTGGTCATTTTTCTTGCGGCGAATGATTCGCCCCAACGTCTCCAATTCAAACGGTAATTCACCAGTCAGCATTTCGTACATGATCACGCCCAGTGAATAGAAATCAGAACGTGTCACGCATCCTTTACTCATCAGTACTTCGGGCGCCATATAGGCAGCGATCTCCAATTGATGGCGTCGCGGCGCATCCCAGCGTCGTTTTTTTGCGCGGTTGAGCCGAACATCAATCAATCGAACGACGCCGCGGCGATCCACCAGAATTTTGTCAGGTGTCAATTTGGAATGAACCAGCCCAACCTCGTGCAGGTAATCCAAACTCAGTGCAATCTGTCTGGCATAGTCGATCACCGTATCCGGCGCAAAACGACTTTGACGACTCAGCATCGCCGACAATGATTCACCTTTGACCAATTTCGAAGCTAGGAAAATCTGATTTTCAACGATCCCCGCACCATAAAAGCGGACCAAATTGGGATGTGACAGATTCTTCAAAAAATCACTTTCAATTTGAATCTTTTTGAGGACTTTTTCTAACGAAACATCTTTGGGAACTTTAATGAATTTGATCGCGACGTCTCGATCCTGCTCGGTTTGTTTGGCATGGTAGACCTGGTGCCGTCGATGCGACCCTAATTTTTCGATGACATAAAAAGGTCCAATTTGTGTGTTTTCCACGAGAGAGCCTTTTTTGTTGAAGAGGTAGGAGAGGAGTAGTAAAAGCGGAGAGCCCTTGGATATTTTAGAAACGCTTTAAAAGCAAGAGCAATAAGTTTTCTGGCCGTTGTCTCAAAAAGAGAACAAGTTTTCATCATGAAACGACAAGTTACTCAAATTCAGAGCCGGCAGAACAAAATTCGGGAAGGCGAGGCTGCCGGAGAGGGCGAGGCTCCCGCCGAGCCACGGGCTCATTGTGAGCGGCAAGGCGCTAGCCGCCGGTACGTCAGCGCTTCGTACCGGCGGTTTGTGCTTCGTACCGGCGGCTAGCGCCTTGCCGCTCACAGGACGCCGTTGTCACCCCGTTGGAAACTGGCGGCAGTATTCGTACAACGCCATCGACGTCGCTGTTGCAACGTTGTAACTGTAGGGTAAGCCGAAGACGGGAATTTCAATCACGTCGTCCAACAGCGACAACAACTCTGGGCTAATTCCATTGCGTTCGTGCCCGATCACCAGCGCGGATTCCCGCACAAATCGATAATCGTAGAGCACTTTCGAATTCGTGGTTTGCTCCAGCCCCACCAATCGCAATCCTTGTGTCGAAAGTTTTTTCAGCACAGGTCCCAACGATCGGCGCACGGATATTTCTACTTGCTCGACTCCATCACGTGCGATCGTCGCATCAACTTTACCCGTCCCGCTGGTAACCATTTGCGTCACACCGCAACACGATGCAGCGCGAACAATGCGGGAAAAATTAATATTGGATTTGAGTTGAGGGCAAACCAAAACCAACGGACGTGGTTGGCTTAGTTCAGTCGGCGGTTTGTGGCGCTGGTGGTCAAAACGGGTCATCGACTCATACTTTCTCGTAGCCCAATGTCTGATGGACAGATTATTTTTTAGCGGTGTTTGACTCAAATGAAAACGGTGGTTGAAAAAGGCCGCACGTCGATCGCGACAAAAAACACCATTGATAATTTGCGCATGCCAGCCAACATATTGAGTATTTAACCGGTGTTCCCGTTTCGCCTCAACATAATCTGGCATAGATTGGTCGAAGTTCAGAGTAACATCAGGTTTTGGGAGACAGGCCGAAAATGCATTCGATTGTTAGCAAAATTGTCGACGCATTTGAACAACGAGGATCGGGAAAATATGGCGAAGAATGTGTGACCCAGTTGCAACATGCATTGCAAAGCGGGCAGTTTGCCATTCGCGCTCAAGCGGATACAACGCTGATCACCGCGGCATTGTTACACGATATCGGGCACATCATTGGCGATGATGACATGCCGGTTCATTGCGATGAAAACCTGGATGATCACCATGAGTCCAAAGGGTACGAGTTTCTCATCGAGCATTTTGGCAGACCAGTTGCCGAACCCGTTCGGTTGCATGTCGTTGCCAAACGTTATCTGTGCACGACCAATCCAGCGTACGAAAACCAACTCTCTCCCACGTCCCTGAAAAGCTTTCACGATCAGGGTGGAACAATGTCAACCGAAGAAATTCAGCAGTTTGAAAACGAAGATTTCTATCAAGACGCACTCCGGCTGCGGCATTGGGACGATGCGGCCAAGGATCCGGAGGCCAAGACTCCATCGATCACCGATTTTATTCCCTATCTCCAAGCCAGCTTGATCGAAAACAGCTGCGAGTGAATCGCAACTGCTCGACCAAAACACAAAAGCATAACGGCAAACTACTTGGAAAAATCTTCTTTGCGAACTACCGATATTTTCGAATTGAGTTTCCAGCCTTTTGATGCCGTCTGATCATTGGGCACAAATTGATACTCAACATCGCGGACCAATTTCTTTTTGCTCTCTTGGTCAAACTGGACGTAAATGTAGGCTGTACTGTTGTTCAGCCATAAACACCCGGTATCAAACGTGATGTTAATCGTGGGATGTCTATCGTCTTTTGGTTTGAGCGTGACGCGGCGGTCGCATCGATCCAGGAAACTTTTGAATTCATCGCCGTCCGTGATGCCAGAAACGTAAGCGATAAATCCGAATCGCCCCCGTTTACGACAATTGTCGCGAATCGCTTTGTGTAATCCATTATCATCCGTCCAAAAAACACGCTCCACCACAAGTCGACCTTCGCCCGCTTTCGGTAATTCGACCTGGCTGTGAACACCAACTTGATCTCGCAGTGAAATGGTTGAATAGGGATTCCGGAATCCAAAAACATCCCGAGGCATATTTGTTTTCTGCCGCCGGCCAACGGTTTGATGAAATTTGGCGTCGGCCCAATCGTTAAACGTCGCAACGTGCGTGATCAAGCCAAACAACTGGCGGTCGTAAATCCCTTGTCCCAATCGACTATAGTTCAAACGCCACCAACGTCCGCCAACATAGACTTCGTTAAACGTATGCGAAGCCCAGCTTTGTTTCAGCGGCTTCAATGATTTGAGCAAATGTTGTCTCACACCGTCCTGCGAGATATTTTGCAGCAACTCAAATTCTCGCGCATCGCTGGCATCGATAATGGGAATGCACAAAATGGTTCGGGTCGGAATGCCAGTCGCTTTCATACAGCCGTTGAGGTAGATCGCCGATGACGTACAAGACCCGCGAACTTTGTTTCGAAACATTCCAGTCGCGGAAACCTCGCGATCCCATTGTTGTTTGAGCGTCAGCCCCTGCTCTTTGAGTTTTCGTCGAACTGTCGCCATAAACTCATCGGCGATCATCGGTTTTCCCTTTTGATCCCATTGGGTTACAAACGAAGTGCAGCCCGGTTTGTATTTTGCACGATCACACAGCCATTTGGAAACCTGTTCGACAATTTGACGATCATCCAATTTCTCGATGTCGATGCCATCTTGTTTGAGTTCCGATTTCAATTGCCTTTGAAATTCGGGAGTCCAATCGGAACTTGGGCCGGGTTGCACCCATTGGTTCATCTTGGCCGCCGCTTTTCGCCAATCTTTGTCCGCGCGAATCGCCGACGCGACCGTATTGAATGGATAGTGAATCACCTCCAGCTCTACGTATTGATCCGTCTCGTCGAGAATCCGAGCGTCCTGGTAATCATCATTCAGGTATTTGATGGTTACCGGCCTCATGACTTGGACGACACTGCGAATCGTATATTGATATTCACGTCGCTCCAGCCAATGCCCGTCTGGAATACCATCGCCGTCGCTATCGCGTTTACTGGGGTCAGTGAAGTATTTGTGTTTTTCCTGGAAATCAGTCAGCCCGTCTCCGTCAGTGTCATGTTCAGCGGAGCCCTGTTTCGTTTGAGCATTCAGAAAATTCTGGCTGATCACACACGTTAACAACATGAGACAGATAAAAATGCGTAAGTGCCGCGCCAGAAAGTTGGTCAAACGAGCCTGTATCGTTGTGTTCATTTTCATTGATCTCATCTCCGATAACTTTAGTTTGAAACATACGGGCGTCTAGGATCATTTAGATTTTGACGATGCGTTTGCTTCGACTTGTTTAGCCGCTTTTTTGAGCAAACGCATGTCATATTCTGTTTTCATTTTTACTCGCACCGGCTCGTTCGAACCGAGTTTGTTGCGTTGCAATGCGAATTGAGTTGTCCGAAATGGAGTAACCGTTTCTTTAGGAGTGATCGTCGCCAGATCCATTTCAACAAATAATTTTCTTGGCTGTTTGTCGGCGCTAGTCACCCGCAATATAACTTCATCACTCGACTCGTAAGTCGAAACAACCAAACGTTTTGCTTTGGTCCTCAATTTGAATCTTACCGTGCCATCGTGTCCGACAATTTTGATTTGTCCGTTGGTCAGGACAAGTTGCGTGTCCGTTTTCCGCGGTTTGATCGACATGTTTTCAGCGTCGACGATTGCTTTCAGCTTCGATCCTTCTGGCAAATTCAGTAAAAACTCGTCAGCAACCACATGGGTTCCGTCGGTTCTTCCATTTTTGGCATAGAGCACTGTTTCCTGTCCGGCACCAAGGCTAATCGGTATGCCGCGAACGGACGTCATTCGCTGAAGATATTGCAATGATTCCAGGGCGTTTTTACCTATGGGAATCGACTGGATTTCGACCGACAGAAGCCGTTTTGACGCACCGGATTTTTGTGCGGATTTGGCGTGGACCTTTAACTCGACTCCCGATTGTTGTTTTGATTCTTGCTGTGGCGGACTAGCCCACAACACGGCTGCCTGGCCGCAACTGAACAAGGTTGCGAAGATTGCAACCATCGTCCACGTGAAAAATTTTTGTATTCTGCTGGCCGGCAGATTAGCGAATGTCAACATCTCCAGTCTCCGTTTGAGTGTCTCGGCTGAATTGAATCCGTTGGTCAACAACAGCGTTGGCTGTCGTCCTGTTTGACAACAAGCCAAAAGTGTATTGGCATAAGTTTTTGCCAGCTGTGTTTTACGAACCACAATGGCATCACAAGATTGTTCGCGCAACGCAGCGAGTCGACGCGCGATGAAATAGCTGCCTGGGTGAAACCACATGGATACACACAGCAAACGTTCGAACCAGCATACGACCCAATCGCGCCGTGAAATGTGAACGGATTCGTGCTGTAAAACGCACGTCAATTGATCGGCGCTCAAACGGCGAATTTGATCTCGCGGAAAAACAACCATCTGTCGCGGGAAAACCAGGCAGCACGGAGTTGTGATTTCGTCGGAAACATAGAGCAATGTTTGTGGTCCGATCAAATCACCTACCAGGGTTTGCAACGCCACGTTCTGAACCAATTCACTGTTACGAATGAAAGTGAGAGTTTTTGCCAATCGCAACAACAACACAAACCCACCTACAAGCACTCCCAACAGATAAATTGCCGAAATAAACTTCATTGCTCGAATCATCCAACTCGAACGAAAAATCGGCTCAAAAATGTTTGTGCGTGAACCAACCGGCGATCGACTCGGTCGTAACAATTCAGCATTCGGTAAAACCGACATCTGTGGGTCGACACCCGTATCGCTGGGAAAACTGATCTGAGTTGGTGTCACATTAGTGTCAGGTTGGTCAACAATTTCAGGATGTGACACGAATCGTTGGTTTGCGTTGGTAAACAACTGGCAAAATACAATCTGAGCCGGCAGCAAAATGGCAGCCAAAACCAGAATGACTGATTGAACACGATACTGAACGACTGAATCGCGACGGCTGACCAACCGCATCAGCGCCGCCACCAATGCGATGACAACCAGCCCGATTGACGCAATAAATAGATGTTGTGTCAGGTATACCATGTTGTCGCCTGTTATTTCTCTGACTGATTGTCTTTCAATTTTGAATCAACCCAATTTCGCAATTCGGCAAGCTCGTCTGTCGACAAATCTGCGTTTTCGATCAACTGGTGAATGATCGGAGTCACTTGCCCGCCAAAGACCCTGTTCGATAAATCCGAAAGCCACTGTTTCGAAGCCTCTTCGCGAGAAAAACACGGTGCGAAATAATGGGCGCGTCCCGGCCCCGGCACTTGCCGAACCGCCTTTTTTCGCTTGAGCAATGTGACAACGGTTTGGACGGTGTTGTAAGCCAATTGTTTTTGGCGAAGTCGTTTTCGAGTCGCGTTGATGGTGTCCATAACATCGCGAACACAAACGGGCTGATCGTCTGCATCCCAGATTGCCGACATGACTTCGTTTTCCAGTCTCGTTAATACGATATTCGATTTTCTCGCCATAGCTATTTCGAGGTTGCGCCGTAGGAAAGTTGTTTCATCCGTCTGTTACACGCGCGAAGCGCCAGCGAGTGGTTTTGCGCAGTCGAACCACGCGCTCGCGCTTCGTGCATGGAAGATTCGAAGTAAATCATGAAGTTTCCTAGTCGGCGAAGGACGCGAACAATTGGGGCGATTAATTCGACAAAAAAACGGCCGGTGGGAACCGGCCCCTATCAATAATGCCAACCGCGAGCCGTGTTCCACTTTTAAATCCTAAAAACTTAGGACTTTCCTCCTAATTTATTAGGAGATGTGGGCAATGTCAAGTAAAAAATTAAAACGAAAGTAAGGCTAGTTTGTTGTCCAGACCGAGGTTTGGGAACAAGTTTCTAAAAATTGCCAATCTCAATTTTCGTTTTTCGCAATCAGCTGAAGCAACTGTGCGATCGGGCAATCAAATTCAATTGTGATATAATCGTCGAAAAACGTCTCAGAAAATTTACATTCCGTGCCACAGGCTAGGAAAATCTTGGAGGTTCTGTATGCAACCGAAATGGACTTGGTTCGATCGCAAATTTGATTTCAGTTTTCCGCCAGAAAAAATATTCGACATCCTGGAAAGACTGAGGGGTACTCCGATACGTGCTAGTCAGTTGGTCAGCGGACTAGCACAAGACGTTTTGACACGAGCCGAAAGCGATGACACCTGGTCGGTTCAGGAAAACATTGCCCACCTGGCTGATTTGGAACCGCTGTGGATGAATCGCGTCAACGATATTCTGTCCGGTGCCGAGGTGATGCGCGAGGCCGATTTGACCAACACAAATACAACCCAGGCTCAGCACAACGCGCGAACAATTGACGATGTTTTGCGCGATGTTACAGAAATACGAGAGTCGTTTATCAATTTGCTCACGCCGCTGACGATCGAGCAGTTTGCCATGGCGTCGCTGCACCCACGACTGAATCAACCGATGAGAGTCGTTGATCTGTGTTTCTTTGCTGCCGAACACGATGACTATCATCTGGCTCGCGCCCGATACCTGATCGATCTGGCTTAGTAACGGCTTTCTGTTTTCAGATTGATTGATGTCCGACCAAATCTGGTAGTCAGCATTGATTGCATAAAAAAAGCCCGGCTGAAACCGGGCTCATTGTGTATTGTTCGGTTATTTGCGGCGGCGGGTAACGCACAATCCGGCAACACCGATGATGGCCAGCAGTGCCATGGAGCTTGGCTCGGGAATCGCTTTGGTGGTGACATTTGCAAATCGACTTAAACCAGATCCAGCACCTGGAACAGTCGTATCCCATTGGAACATACCATTAATGTCAACATTCAACAGGGGGCCGCCACTGTTGGACAAGTCAACGATCGATCCGTTCAATACCGCTGTCGACAATCGTGTGCCAGCACCAACCGCTCGCATTTGATAGTTCGTTGCGTCGGCACGTGTAGATGCAGTGAAGCCACCGCTACTGGACATTCCGATGTCGCGCAGCGGGCCTTTGAACGTGTGGCCTGCCGAATTGTCTCCAAAGTCAGGCAACATATCAAAGTCATTAAAGTAAAAAATGTCTAAATCGGAATTTGGAGCAATGTTCGGTGTCGCCGTGAAATTTGAAAGTTCCATGGCGTGCGTCAAGACAGCAACACCATCGGCATTCGTCGAAATAGTATGTGTTAGTGTCACGGTGAACAAAGTCGGTCCGCCCCCTTGGCCAAAGATATTCCAAGTTGAAACAGCACTGTCCCCTGAGTTAACCGAGCCCTGATAAAAAACTCCGAAATTATCTTGCGTTTCATCGAGTTGATAGATTTTTTCATCACCGCCGAGACCACTGCTATCGGTGAATCGGATAATCCACATATCTTCAAATGAGATGTCACCAGCGGTTTGATCGATCAAATTGGTTGTTTGTGGTGCATCTGGATCCCAAAAGTACGAAGAAGTACCGTCGGTGATGTTTACGAATTGTGCAGACAGGTTGGTGACGCAAAAGCAAGAACATAAAAGGGCGAAGGCAAAAGCGAGGGAATGCCGTGACATTTAATATCTCCGGGGCCAATCAATGCATGTGTGTGTTATTTCTCAAAGGACTATAATAAGCGTAATCAGACGCACTTAACATCAATGGAACAGTAATTTTCCACAAAAAAACCGAAAAAATCTGCTCTTTTGCGCGCAAGAAATTTCCTTGAAAACTGCGGAAAATAGCCCTAAATCGAGCTAAACGCCGGTTCGCAGGCGTTTACAGCCAAATCCTTTACCGTTTTTTGCCATCGCAAAGGACGGATTTTTAAGTTTTTCCGTGCCATTTCGTGAGGGCGAGGCTCCCGAGTTGGCTTGCGATTTCATGCCTAATGATCAGGCAGGCTAACGCAAATCCGGTAACGGTTGGTGGTGCGTCTGACGGATTCGGCTGGTGCGACCCACGATGGCAACGATCGAATAGCGCTAACGATTCCGCAGATCATAATCGTGCTGAGCACGATTACGTATTCAATCAGACCTTCGCCACGTTTTGAAACATTGGTCATCAGCGCAGTCCGCTCAGTCATCGCTTGGCCCCAACCCAATTGACCGATGCCAAGTGTTTCGCCGGTTTTCAGATTGATTCGCCACCAGCCGTATGTCGGTTTGTCGTCAAACTCGATGGCTTTTTTCGGAATGATAATCGCATAGTCGGATCCAAGGGTATCGGCCATGCGGCTTTTGATTTCGGCAGGAATTTTTTGCGCGTCGAGTTGTCCCGATGTCTTGATGACGGTCCAGCCAATTTTTTGCTTTTCTGACGCGGCGTATAACTCTGCCGTGTTTTCAATTTTGCTGCACGGCCGCAACATCAGTGCTTCGAGGTTGGTGTCCATTACACCCACTTGAACGCGAGATTTTTGTGGCAACCTTGTACCGGGAACCACATCCACTTGGTTGAAAACGATGTCCATTCCCAAACAGGTTTTCAGTTTTTTGTTGTCAGCCGTTTTGATTTTTTGGTGAAACGTGATCAAGTTCGGTGAACTTAAAAATACTTCGGGAATCACGTTCAGCTGCTCCGAACGAACAGCTGCCAACGCCAGCGCCATCGACGGCATCGGGGCAAAACTTTTGAGTGATTTTCGCAATTCGCTGACGCTGCGTTTTTTTGCAGGCGCCAGTGACAAAAACGATTGACGATTCGCCAACATCGAATCCAGGAAAACACGTTCTACGTAAGCGGGATCGAGATTGCAGACTTGCGGGTACATTTCAATCGAATCGGTCAGCGACAATGCGCGTTTCGTTGTTTTCGTGTCCGACCATTGGGGAGCTTTTTTGTTGTTGCGATGATCGGCGTCGGCCAAACGAAACACTTCTCGTTTTTCAACGCGCGGTTTTTGGCCGGGAACTCGAATTTCGTATTCGATCCACTCGCCGACCAAAATGCCTGCCGGTTGAGACGGTCTGGTTAATCCTTCCCCCAGTTGGCCGAAAGGCGAAGGTTTCGCTTCGGCCAAAATGTAGCCGCGGTGATCGAACGCTTTTTGCATGATCGGGTTTTGCCCAATCGCCAGGATGGGAACCCATTCAGTTTGTTTGGCAAGTTGCTCGTTTAAACTGCCAAAGGGATCTGACACCGTTGGCATCGCTGCACCCAGAGGCCATTTTCTCGGAGCGTGATACAAAACGATGGGTTGGTCCATGGTCTGCGAAGGGACAATTTCGTGGCGAAGTGCAACATGATTTTTGTATTTGTTTTCGCTCCATTGTTCGATCACAACGCGGATTTCAATGCGATGTTGCAACAACTTGGGAATGCTTTGATCTGCGATTTTTTTGCTATCGATTGCAATGGTTTTCGTCGCTTTGAGTTTCAAATCTTCGGCAAGTCCCGTGGGGTCCAGTTCAATCCACTCGTCGCCGTCGCGAAAACGCACCCACCAATGGTCACGCAGTGATTCAATGGCCTGTTGGTCTGCGGCGATTTTTGTCGTCAAGTCCGCTTTGACCAATTTGGACAAACTACCGGCTTGGAAAACTGATCGCGTGACAGCGCCGTCGAGTCGTTCTCGATGCAATTTTGTCGAAACCGTGTCATCGGCCAGCGCGAATTTGGCATGTTTCGCAGTTTTCTTGAAATGTGATTTTCGTTTTTTGGATTCCATGTCTTGACGGGCAAGCAGTCGTTTTGAGTTGAAACGGCGCGTTTGGCCGACCAGGATTTTTGCTTGTTCGTCGGACAGCGTTGTGTTGCACAATTGCACCGGGAGTTTGCCGCGTCGCAAGAGTTCGGCAAACAAAACGGAGCGATCGAGACTATTGCCGCGGCGGTCCATCAACACTCCACGACTTCCCTTGAGACTGCCTCGATAGGGAATCAAGGATGTTTGGCTGCTGACAAATGTTAGTATTTTGTAAGGATTGCCAGCGAGTTGTTTGTCCCAATATTCGAATTGAGATTCGCTATAACGCAACGTCGATTGATATTCGTCGATCACACCTAACAAATCGCTGAGTTGATTTTCTGCTTCTGTTTCGACAGTGACCCGGAGGCTGCTTTCTGACGTGTTTTGCCAGGCGTGGACGGGAGCACCGATTTGGGTGACAGCGACGGACACCGAAAGTAACAGGCAGATAGTGTGAGTGAGTTTATGGTTCATGGTTGGTTTCCTATTGATTTGTCTGATAAGTCGTTTTGAGGGTGTGAGTGTGAAGTATGTTGGCTGAGACCAGAAATCTGGTCCTTCGCTGACGCTTCGGGTTGCGATTTTCCTTGCCAACACGTAATCACACACTTGTTTTTTGTCGTTTGGACTAGCGACCGATCCCGCGGATACCGGGTACGTCGATACGAATGTTTTCACGATGGAGAATTCCGCCATCGTTCTCGATAATTTCGAGCTTGAGTTCATGTCGACCGGATCGCGTGGTGATAAAGTCATAAGTTTTTCCGCCGTCGCTGCTGTTGAGCAAAACGCCGTTCAATGTGATTTTGACTTTGGATGCATGGGTGCCATCGAGTTGGACGCCGATTTTGGCTGTTGCCTTGAATTGCGATTGTTGATTGCCGACCGCGGGCGAACCTGTCATGTGCATCAGTTTGCCATGCGCCAGAGGTGCGAAAGCGACCAATTGCATCCGTTGAAAACGCAGTTTGCCACTATCCGGCTCGTCTCCAAGTTTGCAAGTTTTCTCGTCGGTTTTCTTGCCTCGCCATTCACCGGAAGCTTCGCCACCAGAGATTGCCAATGCACAAGGTTGCCAGTAACCGTATTTGGTGCAGTTGCCCGATTTGGGAACGGTATAAGCTTCACCGAAATAGCGGCGTGAATTGCCGCGTTGGTCGGCATCAATTCCAAGTGTGTTTTTGCGATCACTGGCGGCGCGAACTAACAATTTTTTTCCAGCGACCTGAAACCAAACGACTTCGCCACTGAGTTTATCTTTCCAAAAACCGCCGACTTGGCGAACCGGCAGTGTTTTGACCTCTTTCATTGTCAGCCAGTTGCCGGGTGAAACTTTCGCGGAGCTAGAACTGCCTTGGTTGCCCGATGGACGTTTTTTCGTTGGCGACGGTTTCTTCGCGGCTGGTTTTTTCGATGGTTTGGGTTTGGTATTTGGGTTGGCGTCGGACGACAACAGATCGTCAGCGTCAGATTGGTTGTCGCTGGTATTGGGTTTGGAATTTTTTTCCCGCCCCGATTTGCCTTTTTCGGAATCGTACGAGACTTCGGAATCGCTTTTGTCTTTGTCTTCGTCGTCTCCCGTTTCATCGTTCTGGTCGGATTTGCCTTTGGAGTCTTTGTCCTTTTTTCCTGTTCCTTTTGAATCGGAATCTGAATCGGATTTTTTACCGTCGCTTTTTCCATCCGTATCGGATTTGTTGTCAGAGTTTTCCTTGGAATGATCTTTGCCGTCATCCGAATTCGAACCGTCGTTTGATGAACCATTGCCGGTCGAACCATCATTTGACGAACCGTCGCCATCTCCGCTCGTAGGTTTTGGCGGGTTGGTGGGCGTGTGGTTGATTGCAACGATACGTATTTTGACATTGTTTGCGCCGACCAATATCCAATGGCGAGCGCGACGAACGGGTCGAACGTCGGCGAGGTTGATATCGACGAATCCTTTTTCTCGAATGGTCTGCAAGTGATCGGGAGTAATCGGAATGACGAAATCACGGAAACCGTGCGAGATGGAAGTTGCTTCCAACCGCAACTGGCCTTTTTTCCGCATTCCGTCGGGGATGTGAGGCGCAGGTGACGATGTGGGATCGATGGCCAGTTCATAGTTTCGATGGCCAAAGCTCCATAGGTGAGCTTTGACTTTGATTTGAAGTGTCGCCAACAGCGAACTGTTGCCGTATTTCATGTCCATCATTTTTTTGATTTGTTTCAGTTTGGGGACGATTCCTCCGCCACCACGTGGCAGTTTGTCCAGCATCGGTTGGTTTTCCCAGGCAACAAAATCGATGGTCGCTTTTTTGGTTTTCAACTGGAGCTTGAGTGGTTTTTGTTTGAGTTCACGTTCCCATTTCAATTCCAACAATCGCAATCGCATGGCGGTCAGGTACACATCCAACAATTCTCGATTGATTTGGTTCAGTGCAACTCGCTCGGCCATACTGCCCGGTTTCAATTTTTTGCGTTTGAATTCTTCGATCAGTTTTCGAGCTTGTTCCCATTGAGCATCGAGTTCGTCCAGCAGCGCGTCGCGCCACGGTTCGGGGTTGCCGCCCGATTTTCCCGGAGGCGGTAACCCGGGACCTTTCCAAGTGTTTCTCTTGGGCCGTTTTTGTCTTTCCCGATCTATCAGATCGCGATAACGCGCCGCTGTTTTTTCGGCTTGGTCGAGCGATTTGATGTGATCGATAATTTGCGTCGAGTTGCGTTTGGACTGAAGTTTGTCGTGTTTCTTTTGGAGTCGATCGATGCGCTGATCGAGTGACGGTGGTTTTTGGGATGGCGACTTGGGTGGTTTAGTCGAACCATCTGGTTTGGAAGCTGACGGTTTTTTTTTGTCTTTGTCGAACGGATCAGCTTCGTTCCATTTTTTACCGTTGGCGTCTTTGTCATCTTTCTTTTTGGGTCCGCCGAGTCCGCCTGAGAGTCCTCCTTGACCCATCAAGCCGGAGGTCAAACAACAGGTGAGTGCAACGACAACGATGGTTGAGGTGATTGTTTTCATGGTAAATCTCGGATTTGAGTCGAGGTGAATGGTTTGAAATTTTGATTGAATCATGGTGGCTACTCCTGGCTGTAGTTAGTTTTTAGTTCTGAGCCGACGAGCGTTTTCGCCAGTGTGAAGTGGAAAGGTCATGGTTGTTTTTTGATCAAAGAAGTTCAGGTTCAAATCCAGGTAGCCTTCGCTGTTAGCAGGGGTTTTCAGATCAGCTTCGAAGACCAAAAAACCATCTTCGATTTTGCCGGTGTCGCGAACTTCGATTTTTTTGTCGCGTTGACGAACCTGGATGGTTTCGATGAGTTTGCGACCGCCGCCACGAATGTATTTGTATACCGGCCAGTGTTCCGGTTTGTTGTGGCCGTCGATGGTCGAGGCCAACGAGCCCATGTCGTGGTAATAACCGCGTTGTTTTTGGCGAATCAAGAATCGGGTTTTGCCACCAGTGGTTTCTACACGCAATTCGATGACACCATTGAGACCGCCACGATATCCTTTGGCGTTTTTCGGTTGATAGAAAATATAGGATCGGCGATCCATACCGACGGGGAAACAATTTTGTCGGTCGATTCCGACGTGTGTGCAAATAGCATGAGCCGCACGGAATAGTTCGAACGCAGCCGGTTTTTTTCCGCCGTTGGCTTTGATGGCCTGCTCAATTTCCTCGATCGTGAAGTAACAGAATTTGTCGCGATAGGTGTCGTATTTGGCAAGCCAGTTTTTGACGTAGTTGTTCAGGTGCTTGCGACCTGGATACCAAATCATTTTGCTTTGCAACGTCGGATAGATGTCGGCGCGGGCATCGAGTTTTGCAAACACCGGTGCGAATTCACCGATAACTTTTGATGTCATCGCCGACGGTCGATAAAACGAAGCGTAAAGTTCGTTTTCTTGATCGGTACGAAACGCGATCCACTGTTTGTGCATGCGGTTGTTGTATCGCGATTTTTCGTGAGCAATGATTCTGGCATTCAGAGTATGGTACAGCGAATCACCACCGATTCGATTCATGAATCCGACAGCCAATTGACGTGCGTCATCGATTCGGTGAGCTTTGATCAAATGGCCGGCTGGTTGCAACGGATCAGCGACCAAGGCCGACAGGTAAAACAGGTGCTGTGATGCAAATGGTGTCAAGCTGGCAAATCGCACTTCGTTTGCGTTTCCATAAGCCAACAGATAGATGCTTGTGGGAATCGCGAGGTTGGGATACCAGCCTTTTTGTTTTTTATCTTGCATCAACAACAGATGGTTGTGAAACGATTTCATTGCGTTGAGCGTTTTGGGGTTATCGTCATCGAACAGCGTGTATGCAGCGGCAGTGGCAAGCTGAACATCTTTCGGATCGTTGAGATAATCCCACAACACTTGATCAAATTCAGTGATGCCGTTGAGGTGCAAACGTGTGGCGGCAACCACCGCGATGTTGCGATTTTTTTCCTTTGCCAATTTGGCCAGCAATCCGTTTTCGAGATTGCCATGGCGAGATTCGATGGCGGCAATGACCTTGACCCAATGGTGAATCCAAGGTGCACTTTTGATTTTTGGCAGATGTTCGGCGATCACCTGAGCATCTTTGGGTGTGCCTACGATGGCCAAAATTCGCCGAACGTACAGTCGGCTGTCCATGAATTTGACGCCTTTAAATGTCGGGTCGATTTTCTCCGCTTCGTCGCTGGTCATCAAAACCAAAGGCAGTGTTTTGGTTGCCAGCTGATGTGCGCGTTTGATTTGTTCGTCGGTCGCTGTTGAACGAAGCGTGTAATCAATGTCGTAACATCCGGTTAGCCAGTTGCCGGGCTGCCGAATGCCAGCGATTTCCGCTCGCATTTGTTCTGGTTTGCGAAGTTGGAAGAGATCCCAAAAATTCTTTTTGCCGTCATACGTCGGTTGAACTTCGAGCCAAACAGCATTGGCATGTTTGATCACTCGGTCCGCATCGCGATCGGTTTTGATGGAGATGTTTTGAATCAAGTTGCGGTTGGCTTTTGAAACAATCCAATACGCTCCTGGGTTGAGAAACGCCGAACCGTTGGCCGAAAATGCGATCGCTTTGGCTGAGACTAACAATTTTGGAAACGCGCGGTCTAGCAATTCGCGATTGCGACGACGAACGCGTTCGATTTGTTTGGGGTCGACGCGATGTTTCTCGTAGTGTTTGCATAAGACCGCTGTTAGTACAGGTTCAAAACGTTTTCGTTCAAACAAGCTTGGATTATCGATCAGTCGATTGAGTTCGGCTAACACGATTTCCGCTGGTTCGCTGGATGACAGCGTGGTTTCAGTTTCAGATTTTGCCAATGACGAGCAGTGTCCCAACGGAGAGTTGGGATCTTTCAATATTTCCAACAGCTTTTCGGCATCCACCAGATCGCTGGCCACGTAGTACTGGCTGCCGGCTGCCGCCGAAGCACTATTGTAGATGATGAATTCCGACGAACGGCGGCGGCCTGTCATGTCTTCGATGTTGAGTGTCACGGCGAGCAATTGATTGGCATTGAGCCGTGATTTCGACAGATGTTGATTCAGCGCGGAAACGGAGTCGTTGAATTTGGAAGATTGAGAGATGGCTTGCGGAATATTGTTCAGGACAGCGTCCAACAGTTTTTGAAACGATTTGTTATTCGCTGCCAGCGAAGTCACTGCGCAATGGCGTTGTGTGGATTGAAATTTTTGCAAGGCACGACCTGGTCGACTGGCGCGACCGTAGATCTGTTCGTCGATCAAATACGATTTGTTTGCATCGGTTTCAAAGAAATTGATCGCCCATGTTTTTGATGCAATGCAATTGCCATTGAGCACAGCTTGCGAATTTCGCTGCAACGACAGCGCGGTATCGGCAGCGGACAAAATTGTGTTTGCTGAAAAAACGGTTGGCGACGATGAATCGACAACGACTCCATAAGCGGTGCTGGACGCCACCACGTTGTGCGAAAATCGAGCGACCGTGTTGTTTTTGTTAGTTTTGCTTTGAGCTTTGACCCAAACTTGACCCGAACTCGCCCCCAGCATGCGATTTCGATTGATGGCGACAGGATGATTGAATGTTCCTACCAACGAGAATCCAGTTTTACCGGAATCGAACAAATTGTCTGCCACAATGGCGCGATTGGCGTTTTGAAGATAAATCGACTGTCCCTTGGCATCGACCTTTTTGACAGTATTGCGACGCAACTGCGCGAGACTAGTAACGTCACGAGCGTAAATTGCAATTCTGGTTTGTTCAAACTGACAACCGTTGACAAACACGTTTTGCGAATTGCGTCCTGCGGAGATGCCTCGATCACAATTTTGAAACTGGCATCCGGTGATGCGAACGTTAGGAGCACCCAAGGCAATCGTGCCAACCGTTTTGATGTGATCAAATTTGCAATTCGTCGCTTCGAGGCTGGCGCCAGATTCGACTTGGAGCGCCGAGCGTGTACCATTTTTGAAATGGCAACGACGGGCAACGATTTTTTTCGATTTGCCATGAACGAAAACGCCGATCGAGCCAAAATTTTCGAAGCGACAGTTGGTCAATTGAATGTCAGAATTTTTTCCGTAGCAACCGTGGCTGGTGCTGTTGTTGAATGTGCAGTTGTTCAATGAGATTTGACTATCGATTGCCCAAACGCCAGTCTGTTTGCTGCCACTGAATTCAAATTCAATATTGTTAATCGTCAGTTTTGCTCCATCGCGAGCGAGGATCACAAATTGTTTTTTACCGTTGTTGTTTTTGAGTGTTGTTTTGTTGTCCGTGCTGCCAATGATCGAAACGTTTTTGCCAGACAGGACCAACACGCCGTCATAGCTGCCGGGTTTTAGTTGAAGAACATCGCCATCGTTTGCCGAATTGAGAGCGGCCGCCAATTGTTTTGCATCCCCGACCATTTTGCGATTTTGCGAATCGGTTGTGGTTTGTCGGTCGCTGGCAAGCAGTTTGGCAATGGTGGGATTTGATGATTTGGCGATCTGATATGCCGTTTGCCTCGATTTGTTTTTGAGGCTTTTGTTGGCGCCATGTTTCAACAACATGGACACGACATTTTTGTTGCCTTTTTGGGCCGCTGTTAGCAAAGCCGAATTGCCGTCGCGATCTGTTGCATCGACATTTGCGCCGAATTGCAGCAACAACTGAACCATTTTTTCGTGGCCTTGAGCGGTCGCGTAGTGCAATGCTACCTTTTGAGCCGCCGTTGTAGCCTCGGTGTCTGCACCGGCATTCAACAACGACCGTGCACATTCAAATTTGTTTTGTGCCGCAGCGTACATCAAAGCGGTAACGTTTCTCGATTTTTGATCAACGTCGGCCCCAAAATCCAACAGCAATTCGATCATCTGGTGATGTCCACCAATGGTTGCCATCGACAGACAAGTGTGCCCTTTGGGAGAAACGAGGTTGGCATTCAAACCCTGTTGCAAACCCGCTTTGACCGTTCTCAGATCATTTTTGTAAACAGCATTTAAAAACAGATCGCGGTCCAATTTCTGTGGTTTGTTGCTGTCCAGTGGAATTGGGGCGGGAATCGGGTTGTTATTTTGAAACGAAAAAACTTGAGATACGTTTATCGAGGCCACAAGTGCGATCGCGAGAGACAACGTGGTGGAAAGGACTTTGCGAGTCATTTTTTTCTCCAGATGGTGAAAATCAGATTGGCAATTGAGCTATAATGTTGGTTCGAAGATCATCGAACTCAGATGTCCTTGCGAGGAATTTGGCGGAATGTGACACTTATTTTTTTGGCGATTTTCAGCAGTGGAAAATGACGCCACGGTTCAGGACGTAAAGTGTTATCAGTCAAGGACTTGCGACAAATCGAAAGATAGCGGCTGGCGGTGGACGCAAACGTAACGACTCATGTCAAACGATGTCTCGATCGGATGCGAGCCGGTGACGCTTCGGCCCGCGAGGAGTTGCTGGAATGCGCGTGTTTGCGATTGAAACAACTGGCCAGCAACATGTTTCGAGGGTATTCCCGTGTTCGTCGCTGGGAAGAAACCGACGACGTTTTTTCCAGTGCCATGTTGCGACTGCACCGTTCGTTGGAATCGGTGACCCCTGAATCGCCGTTGCATTTTTTCCGTTTGGCAGCGTTGCAGATCCGCCGAGAATTGAAAGATCTCGCCAGAAAATACTATGGTCAATATGGGCTGGGAGCCAAACACGCGTCGCAACTCAATGACGCAGACGGCTCGCAGGAATTAAAACGTTCTGAACCCGTTGAAAAAACCAACGATCCGCAATCGCTGGCGGTTTGGAGTGAATTGCATTCGGAGGTCGAGAAACTCCCGGAGGCCGAGCGCGAAGTTTTTGATTTGGTTTGGTATCACCAATTGTCCCAGGTCGAGGTGGCTGAAATGTTGAATGTCAGCCGTCGAACGGTGATTCGTCGGTGGCAAGCGGCATGTTTGAAATTGCACGGAGTATTATTTTCTGAAAAAAATTTGTCACATTCGTCGTCCAGTGTTCGCAAGGACAAAGACAACGATTTGTAACAGCCAGTTCCAAGCTCCAGTACCATGAATCGTGACGATAAAATTGAACAAATCTTGATTCAATGGGATCAACAACGTCGTGAAGGCAAAAATGTTGATTTAGCGACATTGTGTTCCGGTTGTGGTGAATTGATCGATGAAATCCGACCGCAGGTCGAAGCACTGGAACAAATGTACGGTCTGTTGAATGTCGAAACGGATCCCGGCAGCGAAACCATCGATGAATCTCCGCAGGAATACTGGCCCGATATCCCTGGATTCGAATACCGCGAGTACCTTGGAGCTGGCGGGATGGGCGTGGTTTTCAAAGCATTCGAAACATCGTTGTCGCGAGTCGTTGCACTCAAACTGATCCGGGATTCAAAATACGCCACGTCTCAACAACATGAGCGGTTTCGACAAGAGGCGGAAACGGTTGCCAGGCTCAAACATCCCAATATTGTCCAGGTCCACCAGGTTGGCCGCCATTTCAAACAGCCTTATGTCTCGTTGGAATTCGTCGAAGGCAAAAATCTGGGAGAGAAAATCGGCGGTCGACCGCAAGACCCCAAGGCCACCGCAAGAATTATCGAGACAGTCGCCCGCGCTGTGCATTACGCGCATCAGCAAGGCGTCGTTCACCGCGATTTGAAACCTGCTAACATCCTGTTGCAAACAGATGAAAAAATCGACTTACCGCCGTTGATGGAAACGGACAAACCGCATCGCACTCGAAAAAACATTCCTTCCAAAACGAATTTTAGCCAATGGTCGGGAGTCATTCCCAAAATCGCTGATTTCGGCATCGCCAAACGCATGGACGAGGATCGGCAGTTTACAAAAACGGGCGATGTGATGGGGACGCCCAGTTACATGTCTCCCGAACAGGCGACCGGACAGACGAAACAGATTGGTCCAGCAACCGACGTCTACGGACTCGGCGCGATCCTTTACGAAATGTTAACCGGCCGGCCTCCATTTTTGGCGCCAACCAGTTTCGAAACTTTGGAACAGGTTCGCGATCGGCAACCGGTACCGCCGAAACAACTGCAACCGAGTCTGCCCGATGACATTGAAAATATCTGCTTGAAATGTTTGGAAAAAGAAATGCCGCGGCGTTACGCGACCGCCGAAGATTTGGCAGATGATTTGCAGCGATTTCAAAACGGGCAGCCCGTGGTCGCGCGACCTGTCAGTCGCAGCATCAAATGTTGGCGCTGGTGCAAACGAAATCCTGTTGTCGCAACTTTAACATTTGCTCTGGCGTTGACTTTCATCACCGGTGTTGCGGGAATTACCTGGAAATGGCGCGAAGCGGTCGAGTCAAACCGCCGTTCTGAATTGGCCCTGGAAAAAGCCAGGTTGGCGATCGATCAGTATTTTACGTTGACCAGTGAAGAAGTTTTGCTGGAACAGCCGGGGTTTCAAGAGTTACGCAAAGAGTTATTGTCAACCGCGCTGCGCTACTACGAACAATTGGTCGAACAATACGGCGAGCGTTCTGAGTTGAATCTCGATTTAGCCAGCGCGCATGCCAAAATTGCCAGGATTCAATTGGTACTTGGATCGATGGATACGGCGGCGCGGCATTATGAAACGTCGATCGATTTACATCAGCAATTGTTGAAACAGCAAAAAGATAATTTGGAAATTGGTCTGTCGCTGGCCAAGGCCAAAAGCGGATTGGCAATTGTCAAATTTCGAACAGGTCAGGACCGGGCTGCAGGTCAATTGATCCTGGAAGCCATTGATCTGGCCGAGAAAACGCGAGCGTCAACTCCCGATTTCAAACCAGCCATCGAAGTTCTGACGGACGCCTATCGACTGCGAGGTCGCATGCTGAGTCAACATCGCGATGTCGACGCAGCGTTTGAGGCTTTTCGAAAATCGATTTCGATTGGCCAAGGTGCATTATCAGACACCGAAGTTAGTGATCGACATCGGTTTGTCATGGCGCGCAGCTACCGAAGCTTGGGTCAGCTGTATTTCGAAGTCGGACAGTGGAAACAGGCGGGTGAATCGTACGACCAGTCCACGCAACAACTCGACCAACTGATTGGTCACCCTAATATTCAAAAGTACAAATTGGAGTTGAGTTTTGCGTTGGACGGACTTGCTTCTCTGCAACAACAACAAGGTGCGCTCCGCATATCCAGTGCCACGAGGATTCGATCGAAAGATATTACGTTGCAACTGGCCAAAGAAAATCCGCAGGTTTACGAATACCAAGTGCAACTGGCCAAAAAATTCGAACATCTCGGTGTCACGTTGATGGCGCTGCAGGATACCGATGGTTCCCAAGAGTCTTTGGAGTCGGCCGAACAAACTTTGACCGAACTGTTGGACAAAAACGAATCACTTCGAGACGTCCGCGCCCAACTCGCTAGTGTTCAAACTAACCGCGGTGTTTTGGAAATGAGCCGTGGCCAGCCTCGCGCAGCAATTGTCGCGTTTCGTCAGGCGCTCAAACATCGCGTCCGGCTGTCTGAAGACTTTCCAGATATGAGCGTTTATCAAAATGGATTGGCGATGACGCATCACAATTTGACCGTCGCCTTGCACGCGGTTGGCGAAATCGATCGTGCTTTGGAAAGTCAAAAAACAGCGGTTGCAATTACTGAAAAACTCAAACAGGAATTCGATGAGATTCCTGTTTACCAATGTAATTGGGCGACAACTCAATTGACGCTGGCCAATCTTTATTTGACGACAGGCCAAACAAAAAATGCCGTCGACGCCTACGAACGTGTGATTGCGGACTGGAAAAAACTGTCTCCGGATGACCCGCGAATCATCAAGCATCGATATCGAATGTCATCAGCCTTTTATGAGTTGGGGCGGGCTCAACAACAAGCGGGTCATGATCGTGAAGCCAAAAAATTAATCGATCGCGCAGCCAATGTTGCCAGCTCGTTGGTCAAATTTTCTCCCGATCTACCTCGTTATCAACGGCACTTGGCAAATGTCCAGACCATGCAAGGGAATTTTCAAAGTATGCAGGGGCAGTACAAGAAAGCGCAAGAAACGTTCGACGAAGCAGAAAAAATCGGTGAAAAATTGTTGGAAGATTTTCCGAATGTCGTTGACAATATCAAATCGAATGTGGCGCTGCGAATGCATCTCGGATTGCATTGGGTCCGGCAAGGGGAATTGGAAAAAGGCCGCTTGGAATATGAAAAAGCGATCGAGTTGGCCGAACGTCTGCTCGACTCGGGTGACGAATCCTATCTGCCTCATGTTCGTTGGCTGGCTATTGTCAAAACGAATCTTGGCGGACTCCTGAATGATCAAAAGCAGTCGCAAAAATCAGTCAAAGTTCTCAACGAAGCCATCGAGCTATGGAAACAGCTGGCGGAAAAATTTCCACACGATTTCGAAACGCAACTGGGGTTAAGTCTCAGTCACAACCATTTGGGCGCCAATTGGGCTCGGTTGCGAAAACATACCGACGCAAAATCCGCTTATACCCGATCGCTCGAATTCGCTGACAACATTCTGGAGCAAGAGCCGTCGCATTTTCAGGCGCAAAAATTTGTCCTCAGCATTCGTTGGGGGCGAGCGCGCGTGTTGAACCGTCTGGGCGATTATCGGGGTGCAGCAAGTGACTGGCAGCAAGCACTAAAGGTGGCTCCTCGACAACACCACCGTTTGATCCGAATGGAACGTGCCTGGAGTTTAAACAAAGCCGGCGACCACGAAACGGCTGTATCTGTTGCCGATACTCTCGTCGAAGCCGAATCTGAGGTTGGACAGGCATGTTATATCGGAGCGCGCCTGATGGGCCAGGCCATCAAAGCAGTCGCCAAAGACAAGACACTGGATGCAGAACAAAAAAAGCGATTGCAAAACGACTATCAAACCAAGCTCATCAAATGGCTCCAACAAGCCAAAACCGACAACTTTTTCACCAACCCCCAAAACCTCCGCGCGTTAGACAATTTCGACTTCTCAGCCATCCGAAAAACAGAAGCGTTTCAATCATTTGTCAAATCGGTCCAGCAATAGGCCACCGAGAATACTCATGTTTCTGCCAATCTCGAAAGGGGATTATTCGCACAAGCTACTCCAGACGTAGAATCTGTGAGTCTTTGCGAGACGATCTTCCCAACTTCCGTTTGCCGCAGGGCAGTTTCACCGCGACGCTCCGATTTTTTGTGAGAATTCC